>NZ_JAMGBG010000184.1 GCF_023516595.1 Streptomyces neyagawaensis
CACCTGGCACATCGCACCGGCCGGTACATGACCACAGGGGCTGTCCGGCCTGACGGCCGGACAGCCCCTCACCAAGATCTTCATCGACCTTCTAGGGGGGCGTCCGCCACGTCCCACCGCCCGCCGAGTCGGGCGAGCCACCTGCGGCCCCACGGGAAGCGGGGTCACTCCTCCACGAGCAGCTTCTCCCGCAGCTGGGCCAGGGTCCGGGCCAGCAGACGCGAGACGTGCATCTGCGAGATGCCGACCTCCTGGGCGATCTGCGACTGGGTCATGTTGCCGAAGAACCTCAGCAGCAGGATCCGCTTCTCGCGCGGCGGGAGGTCCTCCAGCAGCGGCTTCAGGGACTCCCGGTACTCGACGCCCTCCAGCGCCTCGTCCTCGGCGCCCAGGGTGTCGGCGACGGCCGGCGACTCGTCGTCGGTGTCGGGGACGTCCAGCGACAGCGTGGAGTACGCGTTGGCGGACTCCAGGCCCTCCAGGACCTCCTCCTCCGAGATGGCCAGCTTCTCGGCCAGCTCGTGCACCGTCGGGGAGCGGCCGTGCTGCTGGGACAGCTCCGCCGTGGCCGTGGTCAGCGCCAGGCGCAGCTCCTGCAGACGGCGCGGCACCCGCACCGCCCAGCCCTTGTCGCGGAAGTGCCGCTTGATCTCGCCGACGACCGTCGGGGTCGCGTACGTGGAGAACTCCACCCCGCGGTCCGGGTCGAACCGGTCGACCGACTTGATCAGGCCGATGGTCGCGACCTGCGTCAGGTCGTCCAGCGGCTCACCGCGGTTGCGGAAGCGGCGCGCGAGGTGCTCCACGAGCGGCAGATGCATCCGGACCAGCTGATTGCGCAGCTCCGCGTATTCCGCACTGCCCTCCCGCAGGGAGCGCAGCTGGACGAACAGGGCGCGTGCCCCGCTGCGGTCCTGCGGATCGTGCTGCGCACGATCCGCGCGTCCAGCTCGTCGTGTCGCTCGTGCTCGCTCATAGTCCCGCCCGCCGTCACCGTTCCCCCAGCCCTCGACTGTGCTCGAGCGGGGGAGGCCCCAGTCCGCCCTCGTGAGGACGTGGTGCTCCGTGCGGCATCCTCCGGCTCCCGTCCCCCGTCGGAGGACGCCTCGTCCTCTGCGTCGGCCGGCTCCGTCCACCGCGAGGGTCCGGCCGCCGTCGAGGAGTCGTCCTCCGGGTGCGGCCGGGCCTGCTCGGGAATGCCGTCGACGCCGTCCGTCAGGTGTGCCGGCCCGCCGGGGCCGACCTCCTTCGCGGGAAGTTCCCGTGTGCCGCGTTCTTCGTCCCGCACCGGCCCGTCCCCGTTCCTCACGCCGGCCCGGGTCCCGCGCCGCGCTGTTTGTAGAGGCTGATCGAAACGGTTTTGTCGTCGGCGACCGCGGAGGAGACCTTGCCCGCCAGGGCCGACAGCACGGTCCAGGCGAAGGTGTCGCGCGAGGGCGCGTGACCGTCCGTGGTCGGGGCCGAGACCGTGACCTCCAGGGAATCGTCGACGAGGCGGAAGACACAGCTGAGCACCGAGCCGGGCACGGCCTGCTGGAGCAGGATCGCGCAGGCCTCGTCGACCGCGATGCGCAAATCCTCGATCTCGTCGAGGGTGAAGTCCAAACGGGCCGCGAGGCCGGCCGTCGCCGTACGCAGCACCGACAGGTAGGCACCCGCGGCCGGCAGCCGGACTTCCACGAAGTCCTGGGTCCCGGGCTCGCCTGCGATCTGGGACACCCTCACCTCCAAGGTGGTACAAGCTTTTTCAGGGGCCGAGGGTCGCCCCCCGGGGTAACGCGCTATGTGGTTCAGCGGTGACGCTATCGCGCTCCCGAGCGCCGTGTCCTTGGGGTCCCGGCGACCCAGCCCCACGCTGTCACTCATAGTAAGCATACGAACACGCTCGGTGGCTAGGGGTCTGCGGGCCTCAAATAGGAAGAGCGCGCGCCGCTTTGACGTACCCAGGCGTCCGGCCGCCGAACCGTGTCACACGAGTACGTCGACGTGTCACGGGGTGACTTGGTTCCGTCGTGCGACGTCACCGGCGTGTTCACCGGGGGCTTGTTCGTTTTCCCTCCCTCATACGAGCACGTGGTCGACGAAGCACCAGCGCCAGGTCTCGCCCGGCTCGTGGGTGCGCATCACGGGGTGGCCGGTCTCCTTGTGGTGCGCGGTCGCGTGTCGCATCGGCGAGGAGTCGCAGCACCCCACATGCCCGCACTCCAGGCACTTCCGCAGCTGCACCGGGTGCGTCCCGGCGGCCTCGCACTCGGGACAGGTCTCGGTCAGCGGGGTCGGCTCGGGGTGCGGCAGTGCGTCCGCGTGCGTGCACTGTTTCATGATGGCCAGGTTACGACGGGTGCGCGGAAGCTCGCGCGGAAACGAAGGCGGCGCAAAGCGATGCACTTCCTGCCCCTGCTGTTGCTGGTCGCCGGTAGCGCGACGGTCGCCGGTGCCGCCCGGCGCACGCCGGTGCCGGCCCCGTTGCTGCTGGTCGCCGCCGGTCTCGCGGTGTCGTACGTGCCCGGCGTGCCGAACTACGAGCTCGACCCCGAGATCGTCCTGCCCCTGGTACTGCCCCCGCTGCTGTACACGGCCGCCACCGAGAGCTCGTATCTCGATCTGCGGGCCCAACTGCGGCCGGTGGCGCTGCTGTCGGTCGGTTATGTCCTGTTCGCGACCCTCGTTGTCGGCTGGGCCGCCTATCTGATCGTGCCGGGGCTGCCGCTGCCGGCCGCCCTGGTGCTCGGCGCGGTGGTGGCGCCCCCGGACGCGGTCGCGGCGACGGCGGTCGCCCGGCGGGTGGGCCTGCCGTCGCGGATCACCACGATCCTCCAGGGCGAGTCCCTGGTGAACGACGCCACCGCGATCACCGCGTACCGGGTGGCCCTCGCCGCCACGATCGGGGAGGGTGCGAGCTGGGTCGGGGGGATCGTCGAGTTCCTGGTGGCGGCGGTCGGCGGCATCGTGGTGGGCCTGCTGCTGATGATGCCGATCCACTGGCTGCGCACCCACCTGAGGGAGGCGCTGCTCCAGAACACGCTCTCCCTGCTGATCCCCTTCGTCGCGTACGGGCTGGCCGAGTGGGTGCACGCCTCCGGAGTGCTCGCCGTGGTCGTGGTCGGCCTCTACCTCGGCTACCGCAACTGGCAGGTCGACTTCGCCACCCGCCTCCAGGAGGAGGCCGTGTGGAAGATGGTCGCCTTCCTGCTCGAATCGGCGGTCTTCGCGCTCATCGGACTACAGCTGCCGGTCGTGCTGGAAGGGCTCGGCGAGAACGAGGGGCTGCGCGCCACCTGGTACGCCGTGGCCATCTTCCTGATCGTGGTCGTGACCCGGTTCGTCTGGGTGTACCCGGCGACCTTCCTGCCCCGGATGCTGTCCGCGCGGATCCGTCAACGCGAGGAGAACCCGACCTGGAAGGGGTCCTTCATCATCGCGTGGGCCGGAATGCGGGGCGTCGTCTCGCTCGCGATCGCGTTCTCCATCCCGCTCACCGTGCACGGCGGGGACCCTTTCCCGCAGCGGAACCTGATCCTGTTCCTGACCTTCACCACGGTGATCGGGACGCTCGTCCTCCAGGGGTTGACGCTGCCGCCGCTGATCCGGGCCCTGCGGCTGCCGGGGCGCGACGCGCAGGCCGAGACCCTCGCCGAGGCCAACGCCCAGGCCCAGGCGTCCCGGATCGCCGAGGCGCGGCTCGACGAACTCCTGGAGGACGAGCGCAACACCCTGCCGCCGCCGCTGGTCGACCGGCTGCGCACGGTCCTGGAGCGGCGACGCAACGCCGTGTGGGAGCGGCTCGGTGCCGTCAACCCGGTGACCGGGGAGACCATCGACGACACCTACAGCCGGCTCTCCCGCGAGATGATCGGCGCCGAGCGCGAGGTGTTCGTCAAGCTGCGGGACGGCCGCTACATCGACGACGAGATGCTGCGGACACTGCTGCGCAGACTGGACCTGGAGGAGGCCGCGGTCTACCGGGAGGTTTCCTAGTGCCGGGCGGCGGGCCAGGGGGCTTCGAGGGCTATGCGGGGAGCGGGCTTCCCGTGACCACCGCGGCGAGCGTCGTCCCGCGCGGGAAGGCGCCTTCCTCTGTCAGGGAGACAAGTCCGTAGAGCAACTTGGCGACATACAGACGCTCCACGGGCAGTCCGTGGCGGGCCTCGAAGTCGTGGGCGAAGGCGTCCAGGCCGGGCGTGGTGCGGGCGTAGCCGCCGAAGTGGAAGCGGTCGTCGAGGTCCCAGTGGCCGCGGCGGTCGCCGAAGGCGCTCTCCTGCAGCCGGCGTATCTCCTCCGCCAGGAAACCGCCCCTGAGGACGGGTATCCCGAGGGCGCGCTGGTCGGGGGTCAGTCCGGCGGCCAGCCCGGCGAGGGTGCCGCCGGTGCCGCAGGCGACGGCCACGACGTCGGCGCGGTGGCGCAGTTCCGCGCCGAGTTCCCGGCAGCCCCGCACGGCGAGGGCGTTGCTGCCGCCCTCGGGGACGACGTAGGCGCCCTCGGCGTCGGCGGCGCGGAGGACGGCGGCCAGGGTGGCCGGGTCGGTCTTGTGGCGATACATCGATCTGTCGATGAAATGCAGGCGCATGCCGTCCGCCGCGCAGCGGGCCAGGGAGGGGTTGAGGGGGCGGTCCGCCAGCTCCTGGCCGCGGACCACGCCGACGGTGGACAGGCCGAGGAGGCGGCCGGCGGCGGCGGTGGCCCGGAGGTGGTTCGAGTACGCGCCCCCGAACGTGAGGAGCGGACGCCCCGCCGCCGCGCTCAGATTGGGCACGAGCTTGCGCCACTTGTTGCCGATGAGCTGCGGGTGGATCAGGTCGTCACGCTTCAGGAGCAGCCGGACGCCGTGCCGGGCGAAGCGGTCGTCCTCGATCTCCTGGAGAGGGGACGGCAGCCGGGGGCGCAGGGCGGTGATGGGGTCGGGGCTGCTCACGCGGCCATTGTCGGACATCTGTCCGGGAACGGCCGCCCGCCCAGCCCCGACGCCCGTGCGCGCCCGTCGTGCGGGGCGACACGCGCGCGTGGTGAGGGGCTACCGGAGGCGGTCGCGGATACGGCTCCTCATGGAGGTCATGGTGAAGCCGCGGGGGTCGACCTTGCCGGGCTGCCATTCGAGGTGGCCGATGACGGAACGTTCCGTCCAGCCGTGGTGGCGGCAGACGGCGGCGGAGACCCGCTCGATCGCTTCGAGTTGGGGCTCGGGCCACGGGTCGAGGCCGTCGCCGAGGTTCTCGCACTCGAAGCCGTAGAAGTGGCGGTTCCCGTCGGTGTTCGCCTCGTTGTCCGGGGGGAGCGCCGTCTCGGCGATC
Organism: Streptomyces neyagawaensis; assembly: GCF_023516595.1. Taxonomy (GTDB): domain Bacteria; phylum Actinomycetota; class Actinomycetes; order Streptomycetales; family Streptomycetaceae; genus Streptomyces; species Streptomyces neyagawaensis. The sequence continues at coordinate 5,292 of NZ_JAMGBG010000184.1, forward strand.
ACGGCCCGCAGGACGTCGTCGTCACCGCTGCCTGCGTGGTTGGCGCGGCCGTAGCCGACGAGATGGACACGGCCGTCCTTGGTGATCACCCCGTGGCACAGCGGGCCCGGCAGCCCCGAGTAGCCGTCGCGGCAGATGCGGACGGTGCGTTCACTGCCGGAGGTGACCGTGTGGTGGATCATCACGCCGTGGACGGGGCCCCACGGCCCCTTGTGGTTGCGGTTGTGATGCTCCCAGTCGCCGACCTCGACGACCGTGACGCCCTCGTTCTTGAGGATGCTGAGAAATCTGGCCGCGGACATGGGTGGGGCCATGACCGACTCCTTCGTACGGTGCGACGGCCGCTGGTCCGGCCGCCTCGTACGCAGGCTTGTACCCAGCTCTGCGCGCGGGGGTCGGGTGTCGGGGTTGCGTGCGAGCCGATCCGGTCATCTCCGAGGAGGCATGGGGATGGTGGACAAATTCCCTCGATATGCCCAGTCTTCCTAAGATCCATTCCCGCTCGTTCGGGTAATAGCACCGGCACGCTCCGTGATGCCAGGCTGGTGGCGAGATCGGTGACCGCGATATCAGTGCACACCCGGAGGGGAAAACCGTATGTCGGTAGGCGAAGAGGTCCGTACGCAGGAACGGCCGCAGCAGAGTCTCGGCACGGCCGCTGCCCGGAACCTGGCCACCACCACGAAGTCCGCGCCCCAGATGCAGGAGATCAGCTCGCGCTGGCTGCTGCGCATGTTGCCATGGGTGAACGTGCAGGGTGGCACGTACCGGGTGAACCGGCGGCTCACCTACGCGGTCGGGGACGGTCGCATCACTTTTGTGAAGACGGGCGACCAGGTCGCCGTCATCCCCGCGGAACTCGGCGAACTGCCGGCCCTGCGCACCTACGAGGACGTGGACGTGCTGGGCGAGCTGGCCCAGCGGTGCGAGCAGCGGGAGTTCGCGGCGGGCGCGGTGCTCGCCGAGTTCGGCAGCCAGGCGGAGGAGGTCTTCCTCCTCGCGCACGGCAAGGTCGAGAAGATCGGCACGGGCCCCTACGGCGACGACGCCGTGCTCGGAGTGCTGGCCGACGGGGCGTACTTCGGCGAGCAGGCGCTGCTCGACGCCGACGCGATCTGGGAGTACACGGCCCGCGCGGTCACCGCGTGCACGGTGCTCGTCCTGCCGCGCCAGGCCGTCGACCAGGTCGCGGAGCGCGCCGAGAGCCTGGGCGAGCACCTGCAGCAGCTGCGGTCCATCCCGGAGCAGCGCACCAACAAGTACGGCGAGAAGGAGATCGACCTCGCCGCCGGCCACAGCGGTGAGCCGGACATCCCGCACACGTTCGTCGACTACGAGGCCGCGCCCCGCGAGTACGAACTGAGCGTCGCCCAGACCGTCCTGCGCATCCACACGCGCGTGGCGGACCTCTACAACCAGCCGATGAACCAGACCGAGCAGCAGGTCCGGCTCACCGTGGAGGCGTTGAAGGAGCGTCAGGAGCACGAGCTCATCAACAACCGGGACTTCGGCCTCCTCCACAACTGCGAGTACGACCAGCGGCTCCAGCCGCACGACGGCGTGCCCAGCCCGGACGACCTGGACGAGCTGCTCAGCCGCCGCCGGGGCACCAAGCTGCTGCTCGCCCACCCGCGCGCGATCTCCGCGTTCGGCCGCGAGCTCAACAAGCGCGGACTCGTCCCGGAGACCCTCGACATCGCCGGCAACCGCATCCCCACCTGGCGCGGCGTGCCGATCTACCCGTGCAACAAGATCCCGGTGACCGAGGCCAGGACCACCTCGATCATCGCCATGCGTACCGGGGAGGAGGACCAGGGCGTCATCGGCCTGCGTGCCGCGAGCATCCCCGACGAGATCGAGCCCAGCCTGTCGGTGCGCTTCATGGGCATCAACGAACAGGCGATCATCAAGTACCTCGTGACGGCCTACTACTCGGCCGCGGTCCTCGTCCCCGACGCGCTCGGCGTTCTGGAGAACGTCGAGATCGGCCGGTGGCGGTGACCTCACCCGAACCGCCGCCGTCCGCGGCCTCCTCCGAGGCGATCCCATGGGTGAGTGCATGACGGAGACGCAGCAGAGCCCGGTCGAGACCTTGGAGGGCGGCGCTCTGGACCTCGAGATCCTCGAAGGGCGGAGCCACATCACGATCCCTCCGGACCCGACGGGAGCCCCTGATCCCACGGGAGCGGCGACTTCCGCCGGCCACGGGAGCGGGTCGGCGCGACAGGGTGCGTCCAGTCCGCCGGACGGGCCGGAGGCGGTCGAGATCCTGGAGCGGACACGGCTGTCGGTCGACCCCGAACTGCGCCGGGCCGTGCAGTCGTTGCCCAGTTCGATGCGCCGGGTCGCGCGCTACCACTTCGGCTGGGAGCGGGCGGACGGCGCCCCGGCGGCGGGCAACGCGGGCAAGGCGATCCGGCCCGCGCTGGTGCTGGCGGCGGTCGAGGCGCTCGGCGGGCGCGAGTCGGCCGCCGTCCGGGCCGCCGCCGCGGTGGAGCTGGTGCACAACTTCACGCTGCTGCACGACGACGTGATGGACCGGGACGCCACACGCAGGCACCGGCCCACCGCGTGGACCGTGTTCGGGGTCCCCGACGCGATCCTCGCCGGGGACGCGTTGCAGGCCCTGGCGCTGCGGCTGCTCGCGGAGGACCCGCATCCGGCGTCGGCCGCGGCGTCCGCGCGGCTCGCCTCCTGTGTTGTCGAGCTGTGCGCGGGCCAGCACACGGACACGGCGATGGAGGAGCGGCGGCCGGAGGACGTCACCCTCCCCGAGGTGCTCGCCATGGCGGAGGCTAAGACGGGCGCGCTGCTCGGCTGCGCCTGTGCGCTCGGGGCGCTGTACGCGGGGGCCGGTGAGGAGGAGGTCGAGGCCCTCGACGCGTTCGGGCGGGAGGCCGGGCTCGCCTTCCAGCTCATCGACGACGTGATCGGGATCTGGGGCGACCCGAGCCGTACCGGCAAGCCCGCCGGGGCGGATCTCATCGCCCGCAAGAAGTCCCTGCCGGTGGTCGCCGCGCTTGCCTCGGGCACCCCGGAGGCGGACGAACTCGCCGCGCTGTACGGGGAGCCGTACGAGGAGGGCGAGCTGGAGCGGACGGCGCTCGTGGTCGAGCGGGCCGGCGGGCGCGACTGGGCGCAGGTCCAGGCGGCCGACCGTATGGCCCGGGCCATGCACGAGCTGTCCCGGGCGGTCCCGGACCCGGAGGCGGCGGGAGGTCTGCTCGCGCTGGCCGAGTTCGTGACGCGTCGCAGCAGTTGAGAAGAGGCCCCGGAGGCACTGGCACCGCGCCGACCTGACCCCGCACGGTGTCGGTGCCTCCGGTCGGACGCGGGTCCCGCACATCCCCACGGTGTGCGGGGCCCGCCCATGTCTTGCAATCACTACAACTGAAGTACTATAAACGGAGTGGTCAACGCGAAGAGATCTGAGACGAATCAGAGAAAGAGGCGGGTTTGCGCAAGCTCACGTATGTCATCGCTTGTTCGATCGACGGGTTCATCGGGGGCCCGGACGGCGACGCGTCCTTCATGTACCCCTACGTGGTGGGGGAGTTCGCCGAGTACCTCAGGGCGGAACACCCCGACATCAACCCCACCCGTGTGCGCCGGCTCATCGGCACGGACGACGTCCCGAACCAGGCGTACGACACGATCGTCCAGGGGCGCGGCAGCTACGACGTGGCGCTGAAGGAGGGCATCACCAGCCCGTTCGAGCATCTGCGGGAGTACGTCGTCTCGCGCACGCTGACGGAGTCGCCCCACCCGAACGTCGAGATCATCTCGTCGGACCCGGTCGGCAGGGTCCGGGAGCTGAAGGCGGAGGACGGCCCCCTCGGCATCTACCTGTGCGGCGGCTCCGTCATCGCGGGGGAACTGCTCGACGAGATCGACGAGCTGATCATCAAGACGTACCCCATCGTGCTGGGGACGGGGATGCCGATGTTCGGCTCCGGCTTCGACATCACCGAGTTCACCCTGGGTGAGGTGCGTGCCTTCGACAACGGGGCCGTGGTGCGGACGTACACCAGGAAGCGGTGACCCCGTGGATCGGGGGCGTACGGCGGGGAGCGCCCGGAGGCCGTCGGCCCTACGCTGAGGGCATGGGCACCGACGAGCAAGTCTGCCCGGCCTGCGGACAGCCTGTGGCCACGATCGTGCGGCGGCACAAGACGCTCGGCGCGTTCGTTCCCGTATGGGGTCCGGGTCCGTGCAGGAACCCGAAGTGTGACGCGTATGTCGACAAGGCCGCCGAGGCCGAGGGAGCCGCCGTGGAGCGGACGCGGGCCGTGGGCCGGAGGGCCCATGGTGCGCACGGCCCGGCCGGTACGCAGGGCATGCGCACGGCGAAGACCGCCGACCAGGAGGCCACGGAGCAGGCCGAGGACACCACCGACGGGTGAGGGAAGCTCCGCGAGGACCTCTGATGCGGGGTCCCTGGGACAGACACCCGCTGCCCGGGCCTCGCCACCCAGGGTCGACATACGCCCGGACGCTCACGTAGCCGGCAGGCCCCCGGATTCCGGGTCGCGGGCGGTGAGGCAGTACGTGCCGCCCGCCGGGTCCCGCATCACCGTCCAGTGGGGGTGGTCGGCCACGAACGTGGCGCCCAGATGCTCGTGGCGGGCGCGGGTGGTGCGCCGGTCGGCGCAGGCCAGGTCGAGGTGGGCCGACGCCGGGGCAGGGGTGTCCAGGCGCTGCATCAGGATGCGCAGGGGGAGACCCGCGGGCGGGCGCAGGACGTGGAACTCCGGGAGCGAGCCGGCGTACGACTCCCAGCCCGTCAGGGCGGCCCAGAACATGACCTCCGCGTCGAACGCGTCCGGTGCGATGTCCAGGCACACCTGGTCCAGACGGCTCCCGTCGACCACCGGAGGCCGGACCCTCTCCCCGTGCCACGGCACCGCGCAGAAGGGCTGTCCGGCGGGGGACCGGAGCACCGCCCAGCCGGTGTGCGGGGCGACGACCTCGGCACCGAGGCCGACGGCACGGTCGACGAACGCGGGCACGTCCTCCACGGAGAAGTCGAGGTGGGCGCCACCGCCGCCCACGTCCACCGCCTGGGCCTTCACACACGCGTCGCCCCGCTCGGGGAGCAGCGTCACGAATTCGCCCCGCTCACCCCGTGGCGCGGACAGCTCCGTCGCCGTCACCGCCGTCCAGAACGCGCACGCCTGCTCGAACCCGGGCTCCGGCCGGTCGATGAAGGCGTACGCCCACCGGATCGCCCCACCCGTCACGCCCCCCGTCACACCACCCATGCCCCTCCTTCACTCATACCTGTCCTGCCCCCATGCGCCTCCGGTCACCCATGCCACTCCTGCCCCCCATGCCCCTCCGGTCACTGAGCCCCGTACTTCGAGGTCTTGCCCGCTTCTCCCGACTTCCGCGGCTCCATGAAGCGCAGCATGTTGCCCGCCGGGTCGCGGAACGCGCAGTCCCGTACGCCGTAGGGCTGGTCCATGGGCTCCTGGAGGACATCCGCGCCGGAGGCCTCGACGCGGGAGTAGAGCGCGTCGCAGTCGTCGGTGGTGAAGTTGACGCCACGCAGGACGCCCTTGGCGAGGAGCTGGGCGATGGCCTCGCGGTCGGCGGGGGAGATGTCGGGGTCGGCGCCCGGAGGCTCCAGGACGATCTCGACATCGGGCTGGAGCGGGGAGCCGACGGTCACCCAGCGCATGCCCTCGAAGCCGACGTCGCCACGGACCTCCATACCGAGGACGTCACGGTAGAAGGCGAGCGCCTTGTCGTGGTCGTCGACCGCGAGGAAACACTGGGAGAGCTTGATGACCGGGCCGTGGGCCCTGTTCGTATCCATGTGCCCACGCTAGGGCGCCTCGTCCGGTTCCGCCGTGCGTATGCGATGCCGGGCGGGCCGTGTCAGCCGCTTCGCCACACATGCCGGGATCGCGGCCCCCGACTCGTGCGGACGGGCCCGGTAGGCGCTCGGGGTCTCGCCCACCAGCTCCGTGAAGCGGGAGCTGAACGAGCCGAGCGACGTACAGCCCACGGCCAGGCACACCTCGGTCACCGTGAGGTCCCCGCGCCGCAGCAACGCCTTCGCGCGCTCGATGCGGCGGGTCATCAGATACGCGTACGGCGTCTCCCCGTAGGCCGCGCGGAAGCTGCGCTGGAAGTGGCCGGGGGACATCAGCGCGGTGCGCGCGAGGGCGTCGATGTCCAGCGGTTCCGCGTACTCGCGGTCCATGCGGTCCCGCGCCCGCCGCAGCCGCACCAGATCATCCCGGTTCATGTCCCCAGGATGACACCCCCCTCTGACAAGCGGGCGGTCACGCGACATGTCCGCCGGCCGACCCGGGTGGATCCACGGTCCACGATCACCGCGGCCGTGCTCACCCCTTCACGGCGGAGCTGGCCACGCCCTGGACGAACCAGCGCTGGAAGAAGGCGAAGACGATCAGGACGGGCAGGACGAGGAGGACGCCGAAGGCGAGGATCTGGCCCCAGTCGGGCGGCTGCTGGCCCTGGAAGACGCTCATCTCCAGCGGCAGCGGTCGTACCGACGGGTCGGAGACCATCAGCACCGGCCACAGGAACGAACCCCACTGGGTGAGGAACGTCAGGATCGCGACCGAGGCGAAGGCCGGCTTCGACATCGGGACGACGATCGCGAAGAACGTGCGCCAGGGACCGGCCCCGTCGAGCCGGGCCGCCTCCTCGATGCTCGGCGGGATCGTGCGGAAGAACGTGTGGAACTGGTAGACCGAGAAGGCGTTGGCGAGGAATGGCAGCGCCTGGATGAAGAGCGTGTTCCGCTGGTCGTTGAACAGGTAGAACAGCGGCACGGCCACCGACTCGAACGGCACCAGCATCAGCAGCAGGACCAGGGTGAACACGGCTTCCCTGCCCCGCCACTTGAGGCGTGAGAGCCCGTACGCCGCCATCGAGTTGACGAACAGGCCGCCCGTGACGACCACGAAGGCCAGCAGCAGCGAGACGCCCATGAACTGCCAGAAGTAGCCGGTGCTGTCGGAGTTGAGGTTGTCCAGGACGGCGGCGTAGTTGTCGAAGGACAGATGGGTGGGGAGGAAGCCGGACAGGCCGTTCAGCACCTCGTCGGACGGCTTGAGGCTGCCGAGGAGGAGGTACAGGACGGGCAGCGCGAAGACGAACGCCAGGACCGAGAGGACGGCGTAGTCGAGGAAACGGCGCAGGGGCCCGCGGGAGAGACCGGTGGCGGTGCTCGTACTCATGGCTGAGTCAGTCCTCGTTGTCGGGCCGGACGATACGGCGCTGGATCAGGGTCAGGACGACGACGATCAGGAAGAACACGACGGTGATCGCGGACGCCTGGCCGATGTTGTTCTGGTCGAAGGCGGTGGTCACGGCCTGGTACATCACCGTGCGGGCCGCGTCCTCGTCGAGCCCGCCGCCCTTGACCAGCACGTACACCTGGTCGAACACCCGGAACGACAGCACCGACGTGAGCAGCGCGACGAACACCAGGGTGCCCCGGATGCCGGGCAGGGTGACGTGCCGGAACTGCTGCCAGCGGGAGGCTCGGTCGAGCTGGGCTGCCTCGTAGCGCTCGTCCGGTATCTGCTGGAGCCCGGCGAGCAGGATCACCATCTGGAAGCCGACGCCCTGCCACACCGACAGCACGATGACCGAGGCCATCGCGGTGAGCCCGTCGCCCAGCCAGTCGAACGCGCCCCAGTTTCCGAAACTCACCGCGTCCAGGGCGGAGTTGAGCATGCCCTGCTCGCTGCGGGCGAGGATCAGCCGCCAGATCACCGCGACCAGTGCCATCGGGAAGACGACCGGCATGAAGAAGAAGGACCGGAAGAGACCGATCGCCTTCAGTTTCCGGTTGAGCAGGATCGCGAGGCCGAGCGCCAGACCCGTCTGGAGCGGTACGACGACGACGGCGAAGGTCAGGTTGTTCAGCAGGGCCCGCAGGAACGGGCCGGACAGATCGGGGTCGGTGAACAGCCGCCGGTACTGCTCCACACCGAAGAAGGTGGGCTCCAGCGGGGAGCCGAGGCGCACGTTGTAGAAGGAGAGCACCACGGCGTAGCAGAAGGGCACGCCGACGAAGGCGATCAGGCCGGCGACGGCGGGCGCGGACATCAGCAGTCCGTGCAGCCACTCCCGGCCGCGGCGGGCGGGGCGGGCCGGTGGGGCGGGGGCGGTGGTCAGATCTGGCGCCCGGTCCCGGCCGGACGGCGCGGTGTGCGCGGGTTCCACGGTTTTCACGGGGTCCTCTTCCCGGCGGGGCGGGCGGCCGCGAGGGCGCGCCCGCCCCGGTCGATGGGTCCGACAGGGCGCGTGCTTACGGGATCTCGTAACCGGCGTTGTCCGAGAAGTCCCGGTCGATGGCGCGGGCGGCCTTGGCGAGGGCGTCCTTCGGGTCGCTGCCGCCGTAGATCGCGTTCAGGGCCTGGCTGAACTTCTCCGTCACCACCGGGTATCCGGCGGTCACCGGGCGGGTGACGGCGACGCAGGACTTGTTGATGTCGTTGTCGCCGCACGGCTTGGCGAGCTGGTCGGCGAAGAGCTGGAGCGGACCGCCCTGCTGGTACAGCTCGCTCGCGGCGAGCGCCGACTTGGTGGCCGGGGGCGCGCCGTTGGCCTTGGTCATCGCGGTGACGTTGGCGTCGTCGAGGAGGTAGTCCATGAACGCGCCGGCGGCCTTGGCGTTCTTGGAGTCGGCCCCGATGCCCCAGGACCACGAGCCCTGCCCGGTCTTGGGGCCGTCACCGAAGTCGGGCAGCGGCAGCACGACCAGGTCGTCGCCGAGGGCCTCGCTGTACGCGGGGTACATCCAGTGGCCGACCCAGCTGAGCGCGACACGGCCCTTGGCGAAGGCGTTGCCGTCGGTGTTGGGGTCGACGGTGCCCTTCCAGGACTGGAAGGTCTTCAGGGCCGACACCGCGGCCGGGGAGTCGAGGGCGCCCTCCGCCTTGCCGTCCTTGAGGAGGGCGCCGCCGGCCGACCAGACGATCGGGGCGAAGCCGTAGGTGCCCCACTCGTTGGCGAGCCCGTTGCCCTCCTGGATGTCGAGGACCTTGCCGTCGGAATCCTTCGCCTTCAGCGCCTTCAGCGCGGCGTCGAACTCGTCCGCCGTCCACGCGTCGTCGACGCCCTTCGGGTACTTCACCCCGGCCGCGTCCAGCAGCTTCTTGCTGCCGTACATGCCGAGACCCGAGTCGAACATGCCGAGCCCGTAGTGCTTGCCCGCTATCTCGCCCTGCGCCTTGCTGGCGTCGGTGGCGTTGGACAGGGTCTTCGCGGAGACGAAGTCGTCGATCGCGGCGAGCTTCTTGTTGTAGACGAAGTTCGCCATGGTCGGACCGTCGAACTCCAGGACGTCCGGCAGCTCGGAGGCGTCGGTCGCGGTGATGGTCTTGGTGTAGTCGGTCTCGGGTATCAGCTTCAGCTCGACCTTGACCTTGTCCTGTGAGGAGTTGAAGGACTTCACCGCGTTCTGCAGCGCCCCCGCCTCGCTCTTCTGGCCCTGGTGGGCCCAGACGCTGATCGTGCCCTCACCGCTGCCGGCCTCGGCGGAGGCGTCGGACCCGCCGCCCCCGCCGCACGCGGCCAGCGCCGCCAGGGGAAGCACGAGCGCCAGGCCCGTGGAGGCCGTACGGCGGAGCCTGCTGCTGGTCGAGCGGTTGATGGAACTCATGGACTGTGCCTCCGTGCGGGACGAGGGTGCGGGGGAGTTGAGGGTGCGGGGGGTGAGTCTGTGGGCCCGGGGCGGGCATGCGGGGAGGCGCCCCGGGCCGGGGCGGCGGAAGTACCGGGTGCCCTCAGGGAGCGGGCGGAGTCGGCCGGGGTCTCAGGGGATCCGGCGGTCACTGCGGGCCGCGCGGGCGCGGCGGTGCCGTGGTCTCGCGGAGGACGAGCCGGATGGGCATCTCCACCCGGCCCCGCGGCACGGCCTCCTGCTCGTCGAGCTGCCGCAGCAGCAGCCGCGCGGCCTCCGCGCCCTGCCCGGCGACCGGCTGGGCGACGGTCGTCAGCCCGACCACGTCGGCGAGTTCGTGGTCGTCGAAGCCGACCACGGACACGTCCTCGGGCACCCGCAGCCGATGGCGCCGCAGCGCGCGCAACGCGCCCATCGCCATCTCGTCGGACTGCGCGAACACCGCGGTCGGCGGCCGGTTGGCGGCCAGCAACCGGGTCATCGCCCGCTCACCGCCCTCCACGGTGTAGTCGCCGTCCGCCTCCAGCGCCGGGTCGGGCTCGATCCCGGCCTCGGCGAGGACGTGCAGATAGGCGGCCCGACGGTCGACGGGAGTGGTCCAGTGCAAGGGCCCGCTGGCCCCGGAGATCATGCCGATCCGACGGTGGCCGAGGTTCACCAGATGCCGTACGGCACTCTCCGCGCCCGCCCGGTCGTCGATGCCGACCACCGTGAAGCCGGGCCGCGCGCCGCCCACCGTGGAGGCCAGCGGCACCCCGAGCGAACGCAGCGCGGCCGACTCCTCCTCGTCCGGGATCAGCAGCGACAGCACCGCGTCCACGCGCTTGCGGACCGGCATCTTCGTGAAGAAACGCTTGCGCGCCTCCGCCGACCCCAGGTTGTAGAGCAGCACGTCGTACCCGGCGGCGCTGAACACCTGCTCCGCCGCGTCGAGGACCGTGCCGAAGAACCACCGGCCTATGTAGGGGGCGACGACCCCGATGGTGAAGGTGCGCCCGCTGGCCAGGCTGGACGCCGAGCGGGAGGCCGTGTAGCCGAGTTGCTCGGCGACGGCCGCGATCTGCGCGCGGACCTCGTCCGACACGCCCGGCCGGCCGCGCAGCGCGCGGGACACGGTGGACGCCGAGACCCCGGCGGCGCGGGCGACATCGGTGATGCTGACGGTCACGGCGGACTTCTCCCGTCGGTTGCACATCTTCACGGCGGTGTGAGCTGTGGGTGACGTGACCGTAAACCCGACCCGGTTGTTGCGCAAGCGTTTGCGTTCAGTTTTACTTGGGCCGATTCTCAAGCGAGACCTAGAAGGTCCATGGTCAGCGCACGCGTTTGGGCGCTGCGAGTCGACAGGAACTGTGCATGCGATACGCCCCGCCCGGCCTCTGCGTGAACGACTTCGCCCTGCTCCGCGACGACGACGGGACCTACGCGGTGCTGCACCTCCAGGGGCCGTGGACCACCGAGTTCGACCACCTGAGGATGGAGACCTCCTACGGCAGGGCCACCTCGGCCGACCTGGTCGACTGGCGGCCGAGCGGGACCGCGTTCGGCAACGGGCTGCCGGGCCGCTTCGACCAGCAGGCGGTGTGGACGATGCACCCCTTCCGGCACGGCTCCGGGATGGCGATGTTCTACACGGGCGTGAGCGGACTGACCCCCGAGGGCTGGCCGTTGCAGTCGGTCGGCCTCGCGTACTCCGACCGCACCGACGGCACCGGCTGGCGCCGCCACGGCACCGGGCCCGTCGTCGAGGCGGACCCCCGCTGGTACCGCACCGCCGACCGCATGGGCTGGCGCGACCCGTTCGTGGTGCGGGACGACGAGGGCGACGGCTGGGCGATGGTGGTCTGCGCGAGCGACGCCTCGCTCCCGGTCGAGGTCAGCGGCTGCGTGGCCCTCGCCACCTCGCCCGATCTGGAGCACTGGACCGTCCACCCGCCGCTGATCTCGCCCGGCGACGTCGACGAACTCGAATGCCCGGTCCTGGAGCGCCTCGACGACGGCGGCTGGCTGCTCCTCGGCTCCATCGGCGCGACCCGGGGCTTCGACTCCTGGACGGCGCCCACCCTCCGCGGCCCCTGGACCCGCCGGGGTCCCCTCGGCCCCACGGGTGCCTACGCGCCCCGTGTCATCCCCGCCCCCGACGGCTCCCGCGTCGTCCTGCACACCACCCCCCGCCGGATCGGCCTCACCGACACGGGCGACCGCTGCCGGGGCATGCTGGCCCAGCCCAAGTCCCTTGTGGTCCAGGAGGACTCGGCTCCCCGCCTGGAGTGGTGGCCGGGTCTGGACCGCTGGCTGGGCGCGGAGACGGACGGCCCCCTCCTGCACGCCGTCGGCGACGTCGCCGTGTCCGGCCGCCCCGTGGAGATCACCCTGCGCACGGACGCCCCCGGCTCCGCCCGGCCGGCCCTCACCATCGGCTGCGACGGCAAGAACCTCCGGGCGACCGGCCCCGACGGCTCCACCCTGGACGAGACCGTCCTGTCCGAAGCCCCGGCCCGTCTGCGGGTCCTGACGATCGGTGAGTACGTGGAGGTCTACGCCGACGACGTCTTCGCCCTGACGACCCTGTGCTACTCGGGCCACCCCGCGCCGTGGACGGTGACCACCGACGGCGTCCCCCACCCGATCCCGACCCGCCCCGTCCACCTCCCGGACCCGACCCGCGACGACGCGTCGGCGATCTGGCCGGGGCCGGGGGGCGCATAGGTGGGGGTGGCGGTCGGTTGAGTCGGGCTGGGCGGGTGGTTGTTCCGGGGGCGGCACCGGCTGGGGTGGGTGTACCCCCGCCCCTCTCTCGGCGCGCACCCTCGACCGCGCCGGCGCGCGCCGACCAAGTCGCCCCCCGTCGCCCCCTCCGCAGCAACCTTTCCGACCCGTCGGCAGTCCAGTCTGTGTCCCGGTGGTGGTGTCGAGGTGAACGTGCGAGGTCCCGTGGAGCCGCTGACGCAGATACCGCGGAGGGCGCGGCCGGTGGCGGACGTGACCGGTGGTATGCGATGCGCCCGGTCGACCAGGCGCATCCGGGGACTGGCCGCTGCCGCACTGGCGGCCGTTCTGCTGGCGACCGGCTGCGACTCCGCCCAGCGCCCGGCCGCGGGCAGCGGCGGCGGGGAGCGGCGCCCGAATGCCGGCGAGAGCCGTCCGGACGGGCGGTCCCCGTCCGGTGTCGGGCCCGAACGGCCGCCCGCCGGGAAACCCTCGGCGCATCCCCGGCCGGAGGACCTCAACGGCGACGGCTACGACGACTTCGCCGCGGTGATCACCGGCGGCAGCCTGGTCGTGGTCTACGGCTCGGCGAAGGGACTGGATCCGCGCCGACGCACCGTGGTCCCGGGGCCGCCATCGAGCACCGTGCCCGATGAGACGCGGCTACTGCGCACCGACCTGGACCACGACGGCCACACCGATCTCGTGCGCGCCCCACGGACCGGCGTACCCACCGTGCTGTGGGGCGGTCCGCGCGGCGTGACCGATCCGCGGCCGCTCACCGGGGCGCCGACGAGCCCCACGGCCACCGGTGACTTCGACGGGGACGGCCACGCCGACCTGTTCCTCCCCGGCGGCGCCAACGGTCCCGAGGGCACGGTGTGGTTCGGACCCGTCCGGCGTGGAGGCGCACCCGCGCGCGTCCAGAAGCTCCACAACGGCCGCCCACCGGACTCGATTCCGGCGCGCTCCCTGGCCGGCGACTTCGACGGCGACCGGGCCACCGATCTCGTGCTCTGGTTCCACTGGACCGATCCGGACAACGAAGGCGACGGCGAGGTGGGCGTCAGCAGTCTGCAGTATCTGCGGGGCGGCCCGGGAGGGCTGAGGCTCGCCGAGCGCCGCGAGCGACCCGACCTCGGCCTGGAGGGGCAGGCGGGGGACGTGGACGGCGACGGCACCGACGACCTGTACTCGGCGGGCTTCTTCGCGTACCGCAAGCAACTGAGCGCCGGATACACGCTGAGCACCCGCTCCGGACCCGAGACCGGCGCGCGGGGCGGCATGAGCACGGTCTCCCCGCCGGGCCTGAGGGACGCCCCGCAGTACGGCGGCATGGGCGGCACCGCACTCGGCGACGTCACCGGTGACGGCCGGGCCGATCTGGTCACCTCCGCGACCGGCGCCAACGACAGCAACGGCGTCGTGTGGCTGGTCCCCGACCTCCGGGCGGCCACCGCGGACGCGGTCCGGGCGGTGACCCTGGAAACGCCCGGGATCCCCGGCAGCGACACCCCCGCAAAGGGCCGGGGCCCGACCCGCAACCGCATCACCGTCGTCGGCCCGCTCCTCGACACCGACGGCGACCACCACCTGGACGTGGTCGTCGGCGCCCCCGGCTTCCTGGACGCCAAGAAGCGCGACCTGGACGCGTTCTGGGTACTGCGCGGCACCGACCAGGGAATGACCTACCAGCGGCACTTCACAGCCAAGGACATCCTCTGAGACCCACCGAGGCGGAGAGCGGGCACCGGAAGGCCGTCTTCCGGGGCTCGCTGCTCGTCGACCCGGCGAGCAGCCCCCCGATCGGCAGCCAGGAGGCGCTGCTGGGCGACCCGTTGAGCCTGGGGATCGCCGTGCCCGGCACGGTCACGGTGAGCGAAACCCTGGCACGGGGAACGGTGCCGGACACCCGGAGCACGGTCTGAACGGCACCGCACCCGACCGCAGTCGGCCCGCGACCCGGCGAACACGACCGCACCCGGACCGCCATGGACGCCGTGCTCGGCGTCCCGCGGACCGGGTGCGGACGGGTAAGCGATAGGACCCGCGAAACCGCAGGTCGGACAGCCTGACAGCCTGGCCGGAGGTCAGGCCTTCTTGGTCTCCCAGAAGATCTTGTCGATCTGGGCGATGTAGTCGAGCGCCTTCTGGCCCGTCGCCGGGTCGGTCGAGGCCTTGGCGGCCGAGAGGGCCTTCAGGGCGTCGTTGACCAGCTGGTGCAGCTCCGGGTACTTCTCGAAGTGCGGGGGCTTGAAGTAGTCGCTCCACAGGACCGACACGTGGTGCTTGGCGAGCTCGGCGCGCTGCTCCTTGATGACGGTCGCGCGAGCCTGGAAGTGCGGGTCGTCGTTGGCGGCCATCTTCTCCTGCACGGCCTTCACCGACTCCGCCTCGATGCGGGCCTGGGCCGGGTCGTACACGCCGCAGGGCAGGTCGCAGTGCGCGCTGACCTTGACCTTGGGGGCAAACAGGCGGGAAAGCATGGAGCATTCCTTCCTCGTGATCGTCTTCTCAGGTGGGACATTACTCCCTGCGAGAGAGGTTTTCGCGAGTGCCCCCATGGGCTTAGGACAAAAGTCCGGGGTCAGACTGGGACTGGTGGAGGATCGAACCGGGGAGGTGCCGAGGGATGCCGGAGCCGGCGCAGGAGAGCGAGCGGGCGGGGGCCGTTCTGCCCTTGGGGGTGGCCGAGGTGACGGGACCGTCGATGGTGCCGACGCTGCGCCACGGTGACCGGCTGCTCGTCCACTACGGGGCGCGGCTGAGGATCGGTGACGTGGTCGTGCTGCGCCATCCCTTCCAGCAGGACCTCCTCGTCGTCAAGCGCGTCGCCGAGCGGCGGGACGGCGGCTGGTGGGTCCTCGCGGACAACGCGTACGCCGGCGGCGACAGCACGGACTACGGGACCGTCCCCGACGAACTCGTGCTCGGCAAGGTCCGGTTCCGCTACCGGCCCCGGCCCGACGGTCAGCGCTCGCCGTTCGCGGTGGCCCGCTGGGCGTTCTCGGCGGTCCGGCCGGTGTTCTGCGACCGGTCCGCCTCCAGGCGTTTGCGGGCGCGGTAGGCCGCCACGTTGGCGCGGGTCGCGCAGCGGTCCGAGCAGTAGCGCCGGGAACGGTTGGTGGAGGTGTCGAGGTAGGCGTTGCGGCACGGCGCCGCCTCGCACAGGCCGAGCCGGTCCACGCCGTACTCGGTGAGGTGGAAGGCGAGCCCCATCGCGGCGATCGCGGCATAGCCGGCGGTCGCGTTCGAGGGGTGGTCCGCCAGGTGCATGTGCCACAGGGGGCGGCCGTCGTCGTCCCGGAAGTCATGGCCGGAAATCTGCGGGCTCACCGGGAACTCCAGCAGCAGCGAGTTCAACAGGTCCACGGCGAGGGTCTCGTCGCCGCCGTCCGCCGCCTCGAAGACCGACCGCAGCCGCGTCCGCACCGAACGGAACCGGGTGACGTCGGCGTCCGTCGCCCGCCGGGCCGCCGACTGGTTGCCCCCGAAGAGGTCGCGGACGGCCTCCACCGAGGTGAGCGTGTCCTTGCCCCGGAGCGGTTCCTCGCTGTTCACGAGGCGCACGGCGTAATCCGAGTAATAGGCCAGTTCCACTTGTAGTCCTTACGGGGGCGCTCTATCGTCGTGTGGCGGTCAAGTAACAGCTGATCGTGCATTCAGGGTATTACGACGTACCGCCAGAAGGGGCTCCCATGACGACGACCACCGGCACCGGCAGCGGCACCTCGTACGGCACCGACTGGGGGGCCTGGCAGCGCAGCTGGGATCGGCAGCAGGAGTGGTACATGCCCGATCGCGAGGAGCGGTTCCGGGTCATGCTCGACATGGTCGAGGCCCTCGTCGGCCCCGAACCCCGCGTCCTCGACCTCGCCTGCGGTACGGGATCCATCACGTCCAGGCTGTTCGCGCGGTTCCCGAACGCCGTCAGCACCGGCGTCGACCTCGACCCCGCGCTGCTCACCATCGCCGAGGGCACCTTCGAGGGCGACCGCCGCGTCACCTTCGTCACCGCCGACCTCACCGACCCCGACTGGCCCACCCAGCTGCCGTACGACGCGTACGACGCCGTGCTGACGGCCACAGCCCTGCACTGGCTGCACAGCGAACCCCTCGCCGCCCTCTACGGTCAGGTCGCGGAGCTCGTCCGCGACGGCGGTGTCTTCATGAACGCGGACCACATGATCGACGAGACCACGCCCCGGATCAACGCGGCGGAGCGCGCCCACCGCCACGCGGGTATGGAACAAGCCAAGGCGAACGGCATCGTCGACTGGGCCGAATGGTGGCAGCTCGCCGCCCAGGACCCGGTCCTCGCCGCGCCGACGGCCCGCCGCTTCGAGATCTACGGCGAGCACGCCGACGGCGACATGCCCTCCCCGGCCTGGCACGCCCGCGTCCTGCGCGAGAAGGGCTTCGCGGAGGCCCGCCCGGTCTGGTGCTCGCCCTCCGACACCCTGCTGCTCGCCGTGAAATAGGCCCGCCCAGGCGGCTTCCGCACGGGGAAGGGGCGGTACGGGAGACCCGTACCGCCCCTTCGCGCGCGACCGTGTCCGGCTCGGTCCCTGCTTGCTACAGCACCTTGGACAGGAACGACCGGGTGCGCTCCTCCTGCGGGTTCGTGAGCACGTCACGCGGGTTGCCGGACTCGACCACCACACCGTCGTCCATGAAGACCAGGCTGTCGCCGACCTCGCGGGCGAAGCCCATCTCGTGGGTGACGACGACCATGGTCATACCCGACTCGGCGAGGTCGCGCATGACGTCGAGGACGTCACCGACCAGCTCCGGGTCGAGAGCCGAGGTCGGCTCGTCGAACAGCATCAGCTTCGGCTCCATGGCCAGCGCGCGGGCGATCGCCACGCGCTGCTGCTGGCCACCGGAGAGCTGCGAGGGGTAGTTGCCCGCCTTGTCGCCGAGGCCGACCTTCTCCAGCAGCTCCCGGGCGCGCTCGCGGGCCTGGGCCTTGTTGACGCCCTTGACCTGGACCGGCGCCTCCATGACGTTCTCGGCGGCGGTCATGTGCGGGAACAGGTTGAACCGCTGGAACACCATGCCGATGTCCCGGCGCTTCAGCGCGACCTCGCTGTCCTTGAGCTCGTACAGCTTGTCGCCCTTCTGGCGGTAGCCGACCAGCTCGCCGTCGACGTACAGACGGCCGCCGTTGATCTTCTCGAGGTGGTTGATGCACCTCAGGAACGTCGACTTGCCGGAGCCGGACGGGCCGATGAGGCAGAACACCTCACCCGTCTGCACCTCCAGGTCTATGCCCTTGAGGACCTGCACGGGGCCGAAGGACTTGTGGATGCCCTCGGCCTTCACCATGGCGGTCATGCCGAGACTCCCTTCGGGCGGCGCGCGGGCAGCATGGCCTTGAAGCGCTGGATCGGCGTCGGCGGGAGGGATCGGGTCGAGCCCTTCGCGTAGTACCGCTCCAGGTAGTACTGGCCGACGCTGAAGATGCTGGTCAGGATCAGGTACCAGGCGGCGGCGAGGAACAGCATCTCCACGATGGAGCCCGCGTTCTGGCCGATGTCCTGGGCCGCCTTGAGCAGGTCCACGTACTGCACCGTCGAGACGAGCGACGTGGTCTTCAGCATGTTGATGACCTCGTTGCCCGTGGGCGGCACGATCACGCGCATCGCCTGCGGGATGACGATCCGGCGCAGCGTCTTCGCGTGGCTCATACCGAGCGCGTGCGACGCCTCCGTCTGACCCTCGTCGACCGAGAGCAGACCGGCGCGGCAGATCTCCGCCATGTACGCGGCCTCGTTGAGGCCGAGGCCCAGCAGCGCCGTCAGCAGCGGCGTCATGAACGAGGACCAGTAGTCCTTGTAGATCGGACCGAGGTTGATGTACTCGAAGACCAGGCCCAGGTTGAACCAGACGAACAGCTGGACCAGGACGGGCGTGCCGCGGAAGAACCAGATGTAGAACCACGCGACCGACGAGGTCACCGGGTTCTTCGACAGCCGCATGACGGCGAGCAGGATGCCGCCGACGATGCCGATCACCATGGACAGCACGGTGAGCAGCAGGGTGTTCAGAACGCCCTCGATGATGCGGTCGTCGAAGAAGTAGTCGGGGACGGCGCCCCAGTTGATCTTCTTCGCCTGCGCGAAGGCGTAGACGATCGCGCCCAGGACAGCGAGCGCGATGGCCGCGGAGACATAGCGCCCCGGGTGCCGGACCGGAATGGCCTTGAGGGCCTCCGGACCGGCGGGGGGCGTGTCCTCGGGACCGTCCGTCTTGTTGACGTCAACAGTCACGGGTGGTGCCTTTCAGTGCCGAGACGGAGATCAGGAGCCGCCGTTGATCTTGGCCTCGGTGACGGCGCCGTCCTCGACGCCCCACTTGCTGATGATCTTCTTGTACTCGCCGTTGTCGATGATCGCCTGGACCGCGGCCTGCAGCGCGTCACGCAGCTCGGTGTTGTCCTTGGCGACGGCGATGCCGTAGGGGCCGGCCTCGACCTGGTCGCCGACGATCTGGAAGTACTTGCCGCCGCCCGAGGTCTTCACGGAGTACGCGGCGACCGGGTAGTCGGCGGAGACGACGTCCGCGCCCTTGGAGCGCATCCGGGTCTCGGCCTCGGGGTTGGTGGCGAAGTCCTCGATCTTCAGGGTCTTGCCGCCGTCCTTCTTGCACTTCGCCGCCTGCTCCTTGGCGAGGTCGTGCGAGAACGTGTTGCGCTGCACGGCGATCGTCTTGCCGCAGAGGTCGTCCCAGGTCTTGATGCCCTTGTCGTCACCCTTGTTGGTGTACAGCGACACACCGGCGGTGAAGTAGTCGACGAAGTCCACGCCGGCGCCGACCTTCTTGCCGGTGTCGGCGTCGATGCCCTCCTGACGGTCCTTGGTGTCCGTCATGGCCGACATGGCGATGTCGTACCGCTTGGAGGCCAGACCACCGATGAGGGTGTCGAAGGTGGCGTTCTCGAACTTGAACTCGACGCCGAGCTGCTTGCCCAGCGCGGCGGCGATGTCGGGGTCGATGCCGACGACCTTGCCCGCGTTGTCCTTGTACTCCACGGGCGCGTACGCGATGTCGGAGCCGACGCGGATGACACCCTTGTTGCGGATCTCCGAGGGAAGCTTGTCGGCCAGGGGGGCCGAACCGGCCTTGGTGCTGTCCGAGCCGTTGTCGTTGCCGTCCTTGGTCTGGTCACCGCAGCCGGTGAGCAGCAGGGCGCCCACGACCGCGATCGCTCCGACCGCGGCTGTCCGGGAGCGCAGGCCGGTCGTACGACTGGTGGTGCTTGCGGTCATGGTGGGTTCCTCCGGCGGGATGGGTGGAGTTGCCGACAGGTCGATGGGTGACACGCTTCTTCGAGTGTCGCGACCTCGTGTGATTACGGCATCTTGCCATTCGGGCATGTGCATTCAGATGACCCGCTATGTCAAAATCGGATAACGGGTCACCCCCGAATGACCTACGAACCGCTGTGGACCGTGCGATCGCGCCGGATCTTGTGCGGAATTTTTCCCTTCAGGCCGGAAGATCTTCGGTACATCTCAGGGTGCGGTCGGCCGCGAGCCCCGCACACGTGGCCGTATGGGGCCTGTCCAGGATTCGTCCGACTTGTCCCGTCATTCGTCGACGATTCACCGCGCCCCCATTGGGCCGCAAATGACCTTCGAGTTGTGACCTTCAAGGTATGAACGGGTCTGGACTCGTCGTCGACACCGTCCGTCCGGTAAGAAGGTTCCTTACACCCCTCATCCGGGGCCCAGGGCGCGTGTGCGGCGCGCCCGTCGCGTCTGAGTCCCTACGTGTCGCCGTACGTACCGGTTGACCTGGGCCTTACGCGGTGCCCGCCCACTCCCGAACCGGGAGCGGTCACCCTCAAACCTTGAAGACTTAAGGGGTAAACAAAAGTGGCAGCGGAGATTGTCAATCCTCGCACCGAGAGCAGCGACGGCAGTACGGGCCAGGAAGGCAACGGGGAGCCCCTCAATTCCCTGGGCGCCCCCGACTCCTTCGACCCCGCCTTCGCGCTGCACCGCGGCGGCAAGATGGCCGTGCAGAGCACGGTGCCGATCCGCGACAAGGACGACCTGTCCCTCGCTTACACGCCGGGCGTCGCGCGGGTGTGCACCGCCATCGCCGAGCGTCCCGAGCTGGTCGACGACTACACCTGGAAGTCCTCCGTCGTCGCCGTCGTGACGGACGGTACGGCCGTCCTCGGCCTCGGCGACATCGGCCCCGAGGCGTCCCTCCCCGTGATGGAGGGCAAGGCGATCCTGTTCAAGCAGTTCGGCGGTGTCGACGCGGTGCCGATCGCGCTCGCCTGCACGGACGTCGACGAGATCGTCGAGACCGTCGTCCGGCTCGCCCCGTCCTTCGGCGGCGTGAACCTGGAGGACATCTCGGCGCCCCGCTGCTTCGAGATCGAGAAGCGGCTCCAGGAGCGCCTGGACATCCCGGTCTTCCACGACGACCAGCACGGTACGGCGGTCGTGACGCTGGCGGCCCTGCGGAACGCGGCGCGGCTCAGCGGGCGGGAGATCGGTCAGCTCCGGGCGGTCATCTCGGGTGCCGGCGCGGCCGGTGTGGCCATCGCGAAGATGCTGGTCGAGGCGGGCATCGGTGACGTCGCCCTGGCCGACCGCAAGGGCATCGTCTCCGCGGACCGCGAGGACCTCACCGACGTCAAGCGCGAGGTGGCCGGGTTCACCAACAAGGCCGGGATCACGGGCTCCCTGGAGGACGCCCTCGCCGGCGCCGACGTCTTCATCGGTGTCTCCGGCGGCACGGTCGCGGAGGAGGCGGTGGCCTCGATGGCGGAGGGCGCGTTCGTCTTCGCCATGGCCAACCCCAACCCCGAGGTGCACCCGGATGTCGCCCACAAGTACGCGGCGGTCGTCGCGACCGGGCGCTCCGACTACCCCAACCAGATCAACAACGTCCTCGCCTTCCCCGGCATCTTCGCCGGGGCGCTCCAGGTGCGGGCGTCGCGGATCACGGAGGGGATGAAGATCGCGGCGGCGGAGGCGCTGGCGTCGGTCGTGGGCGACGACCTCGCCGCGGACTACGTCATCCCGTCCCCGTTCGACGAGCGGGTCGCTCCCGCGGTGACGGCGGCGGTGGCCGCGGCCGCGCGGGCGGAGGGGGTCGCTCGCCGCTGAGGCGAGTGCGAGTGGGTTTGGCGGCCCTGTCCCCGTGCGGGGGGCGGGGCCGCCTTTTTGCTGGGGGCGGGTTTGGGTGCCTAAGGGGCTCGGGGGTGCGAGTTCGTTGGCGGGTGCGGGTGCGGGTGCGGGTGCGGGTGCGGGTGGTTCGTGGTTTCTCGCGCAGTTCCCCGCGCCCCTGAAAAGCGACCGGGGCTGCGCCCCGTGCTTTTCACGGCGCCACCTGAGGAAGGTAGGAAGGCCGGGCC
>NZ_JAMGBG010000185.1 GCF_023516595.1 Streptomyces neyagawaensis
GGCGCCACCTGAGGAAGGTAGGAAGGCCGGGCCGTCAGGCCCGCGCCTTCCGGGGGAGGGCGGGCCGCAGGCCCGTCCCTCCAGGGGCGCGGGGCGGTGACATATGCGGCTCCGGCGCGTGGCCGCGATCAGCCCCACCCACCCGCAGTCGACCGGGGGCTTCGCGGGGCGGAGCCCTTCGCGGGACGCGTGTCACAGCGTTGTGCGGTTCCATCGGGTGCGGCGTACACCTATGGTCAGGCCCATGTTCGCTGCCTACGCCGCCCGTATCGACCGTGACAACCCGCTCAACGGACTGGAGTTGGGCGACCGCCCGGCTCCGGAGTCCAGGCCCGGCTGGACCACCGTCAAGGTGAAGGCCGCCTCGCTGAACCACCACGACCTGTGGTCCCTGCGCGGCGTCGGCCTCGCCGAGGACAAGCTGCCGATGATCCTCGGCTGTGACGCCGCCGGCGTCGACGAGGACGGCAACGAGGTCGTCCTGCACTCGGTGATCGGCCAGAGCGGCCACGGCGTCGGCCCCAAGGAGCCCCGCTCGATCCTCACCGAGCGCTACCAGGGCACCTTCGCCGAGCTGGTCACCGTCCCCACCTGGAACGTTCTCCCCAAGCCGGCGGAACTCTCCTTCGAGGAGGCCGCCTGCCTGCCCACCGCCTGGCTGACGGCCTACCGCATGCTCTTCACCAACGGCGGCGTCCGTCCGGGTGACTCCGTCCTCGTTCAGGGTGCCGGTGGCGGCGTCGCCACCGCCGCGATCGTGCTCGGCAAGGCCGCCGGCCTGCGGGTCTACGCCACCAGCCGGGACGAGGCGAAGCGGAAGCGGGCCCTGGAACTCGGCGCGGTCGAGGCGCTGGAGTCGGGTGCCCGGCTGCCGCAGCGCGTCGACGCGGTCATCGAGACCGTCGGTGCCGCCACCTGGTCCCACTCGGTGAAGTCGCTCCGCCCCGGTGGCACGCTCGTCATCTCCGGTGCCACCAGCGGCGACCGCCCCTCCCACGCCGAACTCACCCGCATCTTCTTCCTCGAACTGAAGGTCGTCGGCTCCACCATGGGCACCAAGGACGAGCTGGAGGACCTCCTCTCGTTCTGCGCCGCGACAGGCGTCCGCCCCGTCATCGACGAGGTGCTCCCCCTCGACCGTGCCCGCGAGGGCTTCGAGCGCCTGGAGTCGGGCGACCTCTTCGGCAAGATCGTGCTCACCAACCCCTGACGGCTCGCCCCTGCTGAGAGAGCGTCACCATGGCCGGCCCGGCTTCTCGGGCCGGCCTTCGTCATGTCAACCAACATTGACAACAGCCCTGTGTCAACGTAAGTTGACGATATGACCGAAGCAACGGATCTCGCCGAGCGGGCCGGCGACCGCGACCCCCGGATCGGGTTGCGGGCCGTCGCCGCGCTGCGCCGGCTGCTGGAGCAACTGGAGTCGGTACAGGTGCGCAGTGCGCGCAATCAGGGCTGGTCGTGGCAGGAGATCGCCACGGAACTCGGTGTGAGCAGGCAGGCCGTGCACAAAAAGTACGGGAGGCATTGATGTTCGAACGGTTCACGAAGGATGCCCGTGCCGTGGTCCTCGCCGCGGTCGACCACGCGCAACGCTCCAGCGCCGACAAGGTGACCGAGGAGCATCTTCTGCTCGCCCTGCTGGACCGCCGCGCCAGCCGTGCCTCGTTCGCCCTCGCCTCGCTGGGGCTGGCGGACAACCGGGGATCCGTCGCACAGGCCCTCGCCGACGCCCGACGGCGGTGCGGTCTCACCCGCGCCGACGCGGACGCCCTGTCCGACCTCGGTATCGACCTCGCACGGATCGTCTCCCGCGTCGAGGAGGCCCATGGCACGGGTGCGTTGGAGCCGGGGCGGCGCCGGGACGACGGTGGGGCCGACGGTGCTGGTGACGATGACGGCGGCGGAGGCGAAGGGTTCGGCCGAAGGGGTGGTGGGCGCGGCGGCAGGAGCGGGCGCGCTCGCCGCTCGGGCCACCGGCCCTTCACCCGCGACGCCAAGGACGTGCTCACCCGCTCCCTCCGGGTCGCCCAGTCCCACAGTGACCGTCACATCGGTGACGAGCACCTGCTGCTCGCCCTCACCACCCGCCCCGGAGTCCCCGCCGAGGTCCTCGCCGACCATGGCGTGACCTACGCGTCCCTGGAGCGCGTGCTGTACGGAGCGGGGGAGGCCAGGGCGAGCTGACCGCGGGGAGAGGCCCGGCCGTGTCGTGTGGGCCTCCCCGTTCGCGCGTTACCCCGTTCGCGCCGTTACCCCGTTCTCGCCTCTTGCCGTTACCCCTTGGCTGCCCGCAGCGCCGCTCCGATGTGGGCCGCCGCCGTCGACAGGTGGCGGCGGGCGTCACGGAGTTGGTCCTCCGTCACCCCGTGGTCGCGGGCCGCGTCGCGGATGTCGTCGCGGAAGCGGTCCAGGAGCCGGTCGAGATCGCGGGCCGGGTCGCCCGTGGGGGCCTCGTGCACCCAGGAGGGTTCATAGGCGCCCGGGAAGTCCTCCGGTGTGGTCGAGTAGTCCGGCTCCCAGACACCGGAGTCGCCCCCCGCCCCGCCCGGCGCCGTGCCGGGTCCCGTGGCCGAGCCGGTGCCCGAGCCCGTGCCGGGCGCCCCCGCCGTGTCGGGGCCGGACCCCGCGCCCGGGCGTCCGAAGCCGAGGTCCTTGCCGAACTCCTTTCCGAAGTCCTTCCCGAACTCGCCGAACTCCTTGGCCAGTTCCGTCAGTCCCTCGCGGACCCCGGTCGGCCAGTCGCCGCGGGAGAAGTGGTCCTGGACATGGTCCTGGACCCGCTTGGCGATGCGCTGGAGCTCCTCCTGGGCCTGGGTGCGCGCCCGTTCCTGCGCCTCCTTGGCCTGGCGGCGGGCTCGCTGGGCCTCCTCGCGGGCACGGCGGCTCTCGTCCTTGGCGCGCCGGGCCTGCTCCTTCCACTCCTGCTTGACGCGGCGCATCTCCTCCTTCGCCGCGCGCCATGCCTCCTTGTCGCCCTGCTCCCCGAACTCCCCGAGCGGCCCGTGCTCCCCGCTGCCCGCTCCCGGGGCCTGGCGTGCCGCGGAGGCCGCCGCCCGCATCTCGCGGCGCAGGTCGCCCGCCGCGCCCCGTACGTCGGCCCGGATCTCGGCGGCCAGCTCCGCCACCGACTCACGGATCTCCAGCTCCAGGTCGGCCAGTTCTCCGCTGCGGTCGGCCAGTTCGGCACGGCCCGCGTCGGTGATCGCGTACACCTTCCGGCCGCCCTCGGTGGTGTGGGTCACCAGACCCTCCGCCTCCAGCTTGGCGAGGCGGGGGTAGACGGTGCCGGCGGAGGGGGCGTACAGGCCCTGGAAGCGTTCCTCCAGCAGTCGGATCACCTCGTAGCCGTGGCGCGGCGCCTCGTCCAGCAGCTTCAGCAGATACAGCCGCAGGCGTCCGTGGGCGAAGACGGGAGGCATGTCAGAGCACCTTCTTGTCGGTCGTGCTGGGGCTCGTGCCGTCGGCGGGGCCGTCGGGCGAGGAGCCGGTGGTGCCGTCGGGGTCCGGGTGGCCCGCGGGGGCGCCGGACGGCTCGGCGGTGGCACCGGCAATCGCATTGTCGGTCACGGCGTCGGACGGATCGGTCGGCGGGGTGTCCGACACGGTCTCGCCGACGCTCTCGCCCTCGTCCCAGGGCTCGTCCTCCGCCGGGGGCCTGCGCAGGAGCGCGATGGAGCCGGAGATGGTCGTGGCCTTCAGGCGGCCGTTCCCCCTGCCGAGACGGCCGGTGATCTTGTGGGCGCCCCAGGGGCCGCTGACGCGGAGGTCCTCGAAGGCGTTGGAGATGGTGCCGCTGGCGGTGTTGGCCTCGATCTCGGCGTCGGCGGGGTGGGGGAGGCGAATGGCGATCTCGCCGGAGACGCTGGTGAGGCCGACCTCGGTCGGGCCGCCCACCGGGTCGAGGTCGAGGATGATCGAGCCGCTCACCGAGTCGGCCTTGAGGGTCGGGCAGGACCCCTCGATGACGGTCAGGTCACCGGAGACGGAGCTCAGACGGAGATCCCCGGTGAGGGCCTGCGCCTCCACGTTCCCGGAGACCGTCGTCGCCCGGACCGGTCCCGACAGGCCGACCAGGGTGGTGTCGCCGGAGATGCCCTTCACCTCCGTCCGCCCGTCCACCCCCGAGATGACGGCCGTGGCGCCGACCGCGCCCACCTCTACGCGGGTGCCCGCCGGAACGGCGAGGGAGACCAGCGCGGTGCGGCGCCAGCCCTTGCGGTCGAGCCACTTCAGGAAGCCCTTCCACGGCAGGTCCTCGTACGCCACGGTCAGCGTGCCGTCCTTCTGCGTCACCGTCAGGGGCGGGCCCTCCAGGTCCGACACCTCCAGACGGGCGGAACTCTCGTCGGTGCCCACGACGTTCACCGTTCCGTTGACGACGCGCACCTGGAGCGCCGTCACCGGTTCGTCGAATGTGAGCTTCCGTGGCTCGGTGACGGACCACTCGGACATGTGCTGACCCCCAATGACAAGCCGACCTCATGACGGACCGGCCTCACGAGCGACCGACTCTCGCGACAGACCGACCTCGCAACAGACGGACCCATGGCAGACCGAACAGGACTGTGCAACGCGCCATATCGCGTCTCACGTCATTCACGATATATCGCGCCCGTCGGAAGTCAAGACACCCGTTCTGGTGATCCCACAGGATGAACTGGGGCAAATCGCCCTAGCGTGGGGTCATGTCGACGGAAAGCACACCGGGATCCCCGCGCCCCCGACCCGCGCCCGCGGCCGGTGCGCTGCTGCTCTGCCGCGCGGACCCGGAAACCGTCGCCCCCGTCGCGCAGCTCCTCGGGGAGCGGATGCTGCTCACCTCGGCCGGCCCCGAGTGGAGCGCCCTCGTGCCCGAGGGGAAGCCCTGGTTGCAGGGAGGGGAGCCTGTCGACCGGGTGCTGACCGGTTGGGCCACCGCGCTCGCCGTCGGCGCTCCCTGGCCGGTCCTGGCCCTGTGGTGGGACGCCGACCGCAGCGGCTACACCCTGGCCGCGGGTTTCCGTCGCACCGTCGGCTACGTATGGCTCGCGAACGGCACCCCGGTCGGCGAGGACGAGGCGATGCGCACGTTCGCCGCGCGGCTGGGCCTGGACCCGGTCCTCGACGCGCAGTCCCTCTACGACCTCACCGAGGCGGACCCGTCGGCGGACGCCCGCGCCCGGCTGCTGGGCCTGCTCGGGGTCCTCGCCCGGGCGGGTGTGGCCCTTCCGGCCGGTCTCACTCCCGGCGAACCCGCGGACCGTCTCCGGGAGGTCGCCCGCGTCCAGCCCGACGCCCGGCGCATCGAATGGACCGGCTGGCGCGGAGCGGTCCGGATGGAGCTCGACGCGCTCGAACGGGGCCGTCTCGGCCCCTGGCTGCCCTGGGCGGGCACGTCACGGGCCCGCGGGCTCGCCACCGCGCAGCTCCTTGCGGGCCTGCCCCTCACGGCCTGGGGCCTGCGCCGCCGCAGCGGCGGCTGGACCGCGGCGGGCGCCCTCCTGGTCGCCCACGGCGCCCTCGGCCTGATGTACGACCTCTCACGCCCCCGCGACTGACCCCGCCGCCCCGCTGTCCCTTCGCCGCGACCAAGCGGGGGAACCTACTCGTCGTCCTCGTCGTCGAGGCGCGCCAGCCAGGTCGCCAGCCGCTCGACCGGCACCTCGAAGTCCGGGTTCAGGTCCACGAAGGTCCGCAGCTGCTCGGCGAGCCACTCGAAGGTGACCTCCTCCTCGCCGCGCCGCTTCTCCAGTTCCTCGATGCCACGGTCCGTGAAGTACATGGGTCAAGGATAAGTGCGGGAAAACGGCCGGGCCGCACCCCTCGGAAGGGGTGCGGCCCGGCCGCGTACGGATGCCGTCGAGGGTGCTTACGCCTCGAACACCTCACGCACGAGCTGCTCCTGCTCCGCCTGGTGCCGCTTGGCCGACCCCACGGCGGGGGACGAGCCGTGCGGGCGGGAGATGCGGCGCAGACGCTCGCCGTGCGGGACGTCGGCGCCGACCGCCAGGTCCAGGTGGTCGATCAGGTTGAGGGCGATGAAGGGCCACGCGCCCTGGTTCGCCGGCTCCTCCTGCGCCCACAGGTACTTCTCGGCGTTCGGGTACTTCTTGATCTCCGCCTGGACCTCGGCACCCGGCAGCGGGTAGAGGCGCTCGAGGCGGATGATCGCCGTCTCGGCGGCCGAGGGGTCCGTGGCGCCGCGCTTCTGCCGCTCGGCCTCCAGGTCGTAGTAGACCTTGCCGGCGCAGAACACGACCTTCTTGACGGCGGCCGGGTCGACCGAGTCGTCGCCGATGACCGGGCGGAACTCGCCCGTCGTGAACTCCTCCGCCTTCGACGCGGCGGCCTTCAGACGCAGCATCGACTTCGGGGTGAAGACCACCAGCGGCTTGTGGTGCGGGTTGTGCACCTGCCACCGCAGGAGGTGGAAGTAGTTCGACGGGAGGGTCGGCATGGCGACCGTCATGTTGTTCTGCGCGCAGAGCTGGAGGAACCGCTCGGGGCGGGCCGAGGAGTGGTCCGGGCCCTGGCCCTCGTAGCCGTGCGGGAGGAGCAGGACGACGCCGGAGGTCTGGTTCCACTTCTGCTCCGCCGACGAGATGAACTCGTCCACGACCGTCTGGGCGCCGTTGACGAAGTCGCCGAACTGGGCCTCCCACATCACGAGCGCGTCGGGGCGGGCCAGCGAGTAGCCGTACTCGAAGCCCATCGCGGCGTACTCGGACAGGAGCGAGTTGTAGACGTTCAGGCGCGCCTGGTCCTCGGAGAGGTACATCAGCGGCGTGAACTCCTCGCCCGTCTCACGGTCGATGATCACCGCGTGACGCTGGCCGAAGGTGCCGCGCTGCGAGTCCTGGCCGGCGAGGCGGACCGGGGTGCCCTCCAGCAGCAGGGAGCCGATGGCGAGGGTCTCGCCCATGCCCCAGTCGATCGTGCCGTCCTCGACCATCGACGCCCGGCGCTGGAGCTGCGGCAGCAGACGCGGGTGGGCGGTGATGTGGTCCGGGACGTTGACCTGGGACTCGGCGATGCGCTTGACGACCTCGGCCGTGACCGCGGTGTTCACCGAGACGGGGAAGCCGTCCTGCGGGTCGTGGGACGGGGCGGCGGCCGGCTGCGACGTCGCCTCGCGGACCTCGGTGAAGACCTTCTCCAGCTGGCCCTGGTAGTCCTGCAGCGCCTGCTCGGCCTCTTCCAGGGTGATGTCGCCGCGACCGATGAGGGACTCGGTGTAGAGCTTGCGCACCGAGCGCTTCTTGTCGATCAGGTCGTACATCAGCGGCTGGGTGAAGGCCGGGTTGTCCGACTCGTTGTGACCGCGGCGGCGGTAGCAGATGAGGTCGATCACCACGTCCTTGTTGAACGCCTGGCGGAACTCGAAGGCGAGCCGCGCGACGCGGACCACGGCCTCCGGGTCGTCGCCGTTCACGTGGAAGATCGGGGCCTCGATCATCCTCGCCACGTCCGTCGCGTACATCGACGAGCGGGAGGACTCGGGGGCCGCGGTGAAGCCGACCTGGTTGTTGATGACGATGTGGACCGTGCCGCCGGTGCGGTAGCCGCGCAGCTGCGACATGTTCAGGGTCTCGGCCACCACGCCCTGGCCCGCGAAGGCCGCGTCGCCGTGGAGGGCCACCGGCAGGACGGTGAAGTCCGTGCCGCCCTTGTTGATGATGTCCTGCTTGGCGCGGGCGACGCCCTCCAGGACCGGGTCCACCGCCTCCAGGTGCGAGGGGTTCGCGACCAGGGAGACCTTGATCTGCTCGCCGTCGAGGCCCGTGAAGGTGCCCTCGGCGCCCAGGTGGTACTTCACGTCGCCGGAGCCGTGCATCGACTTCGGGTCGAGGTTGCCCTCGAACTCGCGGAAGATCTGCGCGTACGACTTGCCGACGATGTTCGCGAGGACGTTCAGGCGGCCGCGGTGGGCCATGCCGATGACGACCTCGTCCAGGCGCGACTCGGCGGCGCTGTCGATGACCGCGTCGAGCAGCGGGATGACGGACTCGCCGCCCTCCAGGGAGAAGCGCTTCTGGCCGACGTACTTCGTCTGCAGGAAGGTCTCGAAGGCCTCCGCCGCGTTCAGCCGGCGCAGGATGCGCAGCTGCTCCTCGCGCTCCGGCTTGGTGTGCGGGCGCTCGATGCGGTCCTGGATCCACTTGCGCTGCTTCGGGTCCTGGATGTGCATGAACTCGATGCCGGTCGTACGGCAGTACGAGTCACGCAGGACGCCGAGGATGTCGCGGAGCTTCATCAGGGACTTGCCGGCGAAGCCGCCGACCGCGAACTCGCGCTCCAGGTCCCACAGCGTGAGCCCGTGCTCGGTGATGTCGAGGTCGGGGTGCTTGCGCTGGCGGTACTCCAGCGGGTCGGTGTCGGCCATGACGTGGCCGCGGACCCGGTAGGAGTGGATCAGCTCGAAGACGCGGGCGGCCTTGGTGACGTCGTCGTCGTGGCTGGCGTCGATGTCCCTGAGCCAGCGCACCGGCTCGTAGGGGATGCGCAGGGCCTCGAAGATGTCGTCGTAGAAGCCGTTCTCGCCGAGCAGCAGGTTCGCGACCTGGCGCAGGAACTCGCCGGAGGCGGCGCCCTGGATCACCCGGTGGTCGTAGGTCGACGTGAGCGTCATGACCTTCGAGATACCGAGCTTGTTCAGGGTGTCCTGGCTCGTGCCCTGGAACTCGGCCGGGTAGTCCATGGAGCCGACGCCCATGATCACCGACTGGCCGGGCATCAGACGCGGCACGGAGTGGACGGTGCCGAGGCCGCCGGGGTTGGTCAGGGAGACCGTGACGCCGGTGAAGTCGTCCATCGTCAGCTTGCCGTCGCGGGCGCGGCGGACGATGTCCTCGTAGGCCTGCCAGAACTCGAAGAAGTTCAGCGTCTCGGCCTTCTTGATCGCCGCGACGACCAGCTGGCGGTCGCCGTTCGGCTTGACCAGGTCGATGGCGAGACCGAGGTTGACGTGCGGCGGCTTGACGAGCGTCGGCTTGCCGTCCTTCTCACCGAAGGACCAGTTCATCGACGGCATCGCCTTGATGGCCTGCACCATCGCGTAGCCGATCAGGTGCGTGAAGGAGATCTTCCCGCCCCGGGCGCGCTTCAGGTGGTTGTTGATGACGATGCGGTTGTCGAAGAGCAGCTTCACCGGGACGGCGCGCACGGACGTGGCCGTGGGCAGCTCCAGCGACGCGTTCATGTTCTTCGCGACGGCGGCGGCCGGGCCGCGCAGCGTGATCAGCTCCGGGCCCTCGGCGGGAGCGGCCGGCGCGGCCTGCTTCGCGGGGGCGGCGGCCGGCTTCGCCGGCGCGGCGGCCGCGGGCTTCGCGGCGGCCGGGGCCGGGGCAGCG
>NZ_JAMGBG010000186.1 GCF_023516595.1 Streptomyces neyagawaensis
CGCCCTCCGCCCAGCCCGGCGGCCCCCGCCCCGGCGCGAGCGGCGCCCCCCGGCCCGGCGGTACCAACGGCGCCGGGCTCCCCGGTGCCACCGGCGCCGGACCGGTGGCTCCCGGCCACGGCGGCGGCACCGGCTCCTTCGACGTGTCGGCCGCGCTCGCCGCCGCCACGTCCGACCGTGAGGACCTGCCGTACTTCTCCGGCAACGGCACCACGGGCGGCCCCTCCGGCCCCACCGGCGGCCCCGTCACCGGTGACAGCCCCCTCGGCCCGCCCCCGGCCCCGAACGACCCGTTCGGCCCGGCCGCCGACTTCACCTCCCCGGTCGGCGCGGACTACGCCCAGCCCGGCGGCGGACTCAGCGACGACACCGCGGTCCTCACCCCGCAGCGGCCCGCCGACGGGTCCGGCGCCCCCGGCTACGGCGGCCCCGGCCCCCTGGACAACCCGTCCGGGCACACCCTGACCAGCGGCATCCCCGTCGTGCCCCCGGGCACCCAGGGCGCCCCCTTCGGCCCGGGCGGCGTCGACGGCGCGACCCGGCACACCCCGCCGAAGCTGCCCGACCCCGGTGCGCAGCAGCAGAAGCCCTCCGGCGGCAAGGCCCCGAAGGCGGCGAAGCCCGCCAAGAAGAAGGGCCGCAGCAAGCTGGCGCTCCTCGGCGGCGGCGTGGTCGTCCTCGCCGGCGGTGTCTACGGCGCCGGTCTCCTCATGAACCACTCCGACGTCCCCAAGGGCACCACCGTCCTCGGTGTCGACATCGGCGGCGGCACCCGTGACGAGGCCGTCAACAAGCTGGACAAGGCCTTCGCCGCCCATACGAACAAGGAGCTGAAGCTCACGGTCGACGGCGAGACGGTCACGCTCCGCCCGGACCAGGCCGGACTGCAGTTCGACATGCAGGACACGGTCCGCGTCGCCGCCGTCAGCGACTACAACCCGGTCTCCGTGATCGGCTCCCTCTTCGGGCAGAAGCGGGTCGTCGAGCCCGTCATGCCGGTCGACTCCGAGAAGCTCCGGGCCGCGCTGGAGCGCGCCGCGGGCAGCTCCGGCTCGTCGAGCGACGGCACCGTGAAGTACGAGCCCGGCAAGGCCGTCCCCGTCTACGGAAAGGCCGGCAAGGGCATCGCCGTCGACCAGTCCTCCGACGCCGTCGAGAAGGCCTACCGCACCCAGGTCGAGACCGGTACGACCCCCGCCGTGAGCCTGCCGACCACCGCCAAGGAGCCGTCGGTCGACAAGGCCGAGGTCGA
Source organism: Streptomyces neyagawaensis (assembly GCF_023516595.1). Classification (GTDB taxonomy): domain Bacteria; phylum Actinomycetota; class Actinomycetes; order Streptomycetales; family Streptomycetaceae; genus Streptomyces; species Streptomyces neyagawaensis. The sequence goes on from NZ_JAMGBG010000186.1 coordinate 1,253, forward strand.
CCGGTTCATGAAGGAGTTCGCGCAGCCGGCGATGTCCGGCTTCGTCACCGTGCAGACGGACGCCGCGCACTCCGTGAAGCTCAGCCCCGAGAACTCCCTCTGGAAGTTCCTCACCGTCAAGGCAGTCGACGGCAAGCTCGTCGACTCCTACAACGAGAAGGCCCTGGTGGAGCTCTACGGCGGCACTTTCAACGGTGTCCTGATCACCCGGGCCAACGGCGAGAAGACCCCCGTCAACGCCAAGGACGTCTACGGCGCCCTCCGGCTGGCCCTCAAGAGCAAGACCGACCGGGTCGCCGTGATCGACACGAACCCGACCTGACCGAGCACGCGAGCAGGGGGCACCCGATGACACACCGGGTGCCCCCTGCCCGTGTGTCACCCCTGGCGGTATGACTTCTGTCATGCGGCACACAGGACCACCGACACTGCCGCCGAGGGGGCCCGCGCCGACACCCTGGTTCCCCTGACGACAACAGCGGTCACGACCACCCCGGTGGTCGGGTTCGAGCGGGTGGGCAAGACCTGCGGGAGCGTGCGAGCGGTCGACGGACTGACGCTCGCGCCGCACCCGGGGGAGACCGTCGCCCTGCTCGGCCCGAACGGCGCGGGCAAGTCCACCACCCTCGACCTCCTCCTCGGCCTGAAGCAGCCCGACACCGGCACCGTCCGCGTCCTCGGCACCAGCCCCCGCGAGGCCATCGTCACCGGCCGCGTCGGCGCCATGCCGTACGCCGCGTCCTGACCGGCGAACGGGTCATCGACCCCACCCTCACGGCAGCGGCCCTCGCCGAGGGAGCCAACCCCCTGACCGACCGCGAACGCGAGGTGCTGCGCGCGGCAGCCGACGGCGCCACGAACGCGGAGCCGGCCGAGACCCTCCACCTCTCCCAGGGCACGGTCCGCAGCTACCTCTCCACAGCGATCCAGAAACTGTCGGTCCGCAACCGCCGGGAGGCGGTACGGACCGCACGGGAGAAGGGCTGGCTGTAGGGGGAGAGGGTCGAAGGAACTCAGCGGGGGGAGAGGGGGCCGAGGTGGTCAGTGGGCGGGTGGTGGAAGAGGCGAGGCGGCACGGCGGGCGGGCGATGGAACGGCGAGGCGGCTCGACGGGACCTGGTAGCCGCCGGCCAGTGGCAGCCACCCCAGGGGTGCGGGGAACTGCGCGACCGACCACGACGTACCCGCAGCCGTCAACGAACACAAGCCCCTACGGCGAGGACACGCACCCGGCCCCTGCCGGAAGCCGCACCAGGCCCCCACTGAAGCCGCCTCTCAGTTCAACCGCGCCCGAGCCGCCCCCGCCTGTCGCCGCACCCGTTCCGCCGCGCTGTCGTCCACCTCCGCGACCACCTCCGCGTACGCCTCCAACTCCGCGGCCCCGCGCAGGAACTCCCCCCGCAGCACCAGCAACTGCGCCCACTCGTACCGCAGCCGCGCCGGATGCGAGGGCAGGGCCAGCGACAACTCGATCGCCCACAACGCCACGTCCGACCGCTCGGGCCGGGCCGCGGCCCACGCCCGCACGTTGTTCAGGACCCGCAGCACGACGTCCAGCGGATCGGCCGGCCGCAGCATCCCCGGCTCCAGGGGACCCCCCGTCACCCCCGCGACCAGGGTCTCCGCGTCGCTCCCGCTGAGCACCCGCCCCCCGTCGAACGGATCGGCCAGCACCTGCTCCTCCGCGGGGCCGAACCCCACGACGAAGTGCCCGGGCAGCGCGACCCCGTACACCGGGGCCCCCGCCCGCCGGGCCACCTCCATCCACACCACCGACAGCAGGATCGGCAGCCCCCGCCGCCGCTCCAGCACCCGGTGCAGCAGTGACGACTCCAGCCGCTGGTAGTCCGCGGCGGAGCCGCGGTACCCGCACCGCTCGCCGAGCAGCCCCGCCAGCGCGAGCGCCCATGCCCGGGGCCCGCCGGGACGGTAGGGCAGCAGCCCCGCGAGCCGGTCCAGTTCGATCTGCGCGGCGTCGAGGCCGGCGTCGTCCAGCGCCCCGTCGCCCGCGGCGCCCACGAGCAGGCACAGCGCGGCGAGGTCGGGCCGCTCGGCCCGCGCCTCGGCGGCGAACCGCCGCCGCACCTCGGCGGCCCGCTCCGGCTCCGGCGGCAGGGGCGCGCCCATGCCGGGGTACTGCCCGCTCATGACGACCGGGACGACTCGGAAGCGCCCCCGAACCCCTCGGACGCCCCGCCCCCCGACCCCTCGGCCGCCCCGTTCTCCGGCGCCCGGTAGTGGTGATACGCGTGGTGCGCGGTGAAGCCCATGCCCGTGTACAGCGTCCGTGCGCCCGCGTTGTCCGTCTCGACCTGGAGCCAGCCCGCCGAGGCCCCCTCGTCCAGCGCCCGCTCGGCCAGCGCGGCCATCACGGTCGTCGCGAGGCCCTCCCGGCGGCGCGCCGGATCGACCTCCACGGCCGCGAAACCGGCCCACCGCCCGTCCACGACGCACCGTCCGATCGCCGCGGGCGCGGCACCCTCGGCCCCCGGGACCGTCGCGAACCACACCGAGGGCCCGCTGCCGAGCACCTTCAGCGCGACCTCACTGACTCCCTTGCGCTGGTAGCGGCTGAGCCACGCCTCGTCCGCCGTCCGGGAGAGCCGTACCGCGGGCGCCTCCCGGTCCGCGACGGGCGCGAGCGCCCCGATCCACAGCTCGGCGGTGACCTCACGGATCCACCCGCGGTCCTCCACCTCCGCGCAGAGCAGCTCCTGGGTGCCCTCGGCGCCGGTCGCCAGTTGCAGATACGCGGGCAGCCCCCGGGCCGCGTACCAGCCGCGTACGGCCGTCAGCGCCTCGTCCAGGGGTATGCCTGGGTCGCCGAGGGGCAGCACCGAGTTGGCGCGGCGGGTGAAGCCGGAGGCGGCCCGCAGCTCCCAGCCGCCGAGGGACTCCCGCTCGACGGGCTGCCAGGCCCGCGCGGAGACCCGCGCCAGCTCCTCGTACGAGGCCGCGGGTCCCCGTCGGCGGGCGGGCGCGGCGGGCACCACCTTCCCCGCCACCAGCGACGACTCCTCGATCCGGACGCGCTCCCCGTCCCTGCGGGTGATCAGCAGCACGCCGTCGTCCCATGATGTGAGAACACCAACCGTGTCGGTGAATTTCCGACCCGCGACGGCATCCTCGGCAACCCGCCGCACGGAGACGCGTTTTCCCACGTCAGCGGCGGAAACCCGGATCTCGAGACGTCCACCGGCAGAGATTTCCACAGGTCAGTTCACCCCTCCTGTTCGGATCATGCCCAGGAACGGAGATACTAGGGGCGGGCATCGACGACGCCGCGCTCCCGCGCGCCAGGCGGCGGAGCCTGAGGAGGCCCGCCAGCGCCCTATCGAGGAGGAACGACAGCGTGACCTACGTCATCGCGCAGCCTTGTGTCGACGTCAAGGACAAGGCGTGCATCGAGGAGTGCCCGGTCGACTGCATCTACGAGGGTCAGCGGTCCCTCTACATCCACCCGGATGAATGCGTCGACTGCGGTGCCTGCGAGCCGGTGTGCCCGGTCGAGGCGATCTTCTACGAGGACGACACTCCGGAGGAGTGGAAGGACTACTACAAGGCGAACGTCGAGTTCTTCGACGAGCTCGGCTCTCCCGGCGGTGCGAGCAAGCTCGGCCTGATCGAGCGCGACCACCCCTTCATCGCCGCCCTGCCGCCGCAGGCCTGAGGAAGCGACGCCGCGGGCCCGCCCGGCCGGCGGCCCGCTGCAGGCGCCGCCTCGGTCCCGTACGGTCCGATCACATGATCGCCGTACGGGGCCGAGGCGTTCGCCGTACGAGCAGTACGTACGCCCGCGTCCCGTCCCACGGGCCCGTACGGAGCGTCCGTACGAGAAAGTGAGCCAGATCCCGTGTCCGCAGTCAGCGATCGTCTCCCCACCTTCCCCTGGGACAAGCTGGAGCCGTACAAGGCGACGGCCGCCGCCCACCCCGGCGGCATCGTCGACCTCTCCGTGGGCACCCCGGTCGACCCGGTCCCCGAGCTGGTCCAGAAGGCCCTGGTGGCCGCCGCGGACTCGCCGGGCTACCCGACCGTGTGGGGCACCCCCGAGCTGCGGGACGCGATCACCGGCTGGGCCGAGCGCCGCCTCGGCGCCCGCGGGATCACCCACCGCCATGTCCTGCCGGTCGTCGGCTCCAAGGAGCTGGTGGCCTGGCTCCCCACCCAGCTGGGCCTCGGCCCCGGCGACCGCGTCGCGTACCCGCGCCTCGCCTACCCGACGTACGAGGTGGGCGCCCGCCTCGCCCGCGCCGGGTACGAGGTCTACGACGACCCGACGCGGCTCGACCCCGAGGGCCTGAAGCTCCTCTGGCTGAACTCGCCGTCCAACCCCACCGGCAAGGTCCTCTCCCAGGAGGAGCTGACCCGGATCGTGGCCTGGGCCCGCGAGCACGGCATCCTGCTCTTCTCCGACGAGTGCTACCTGGAGCTGGGCTGGGAGGCGGACCCCGTCTCGGTCCTGCACCCGGACGTCAACGGCGGCTCGTACGACGGCATCGTGGCCGTCCACTCCCTCTCCAAGCGCTCCAACCTCGCGGGCTACCGCGCGGCCTTCCTGCTGGGCGACCCGGCCGTCCTGAACCCGCTCCTGCAGATCCGCAAGCACGGCGGCATGATGACGTCGGCCCCCACTCAGGCCGCCGTGGTCGCCGCCCTCGGCGACGACGCCCACGTCCGCGAGCAGCGCGACCGCTACGCCGCCCGCCGCGCCGCCCTCCGCGCCGCCCTGGAGCGTCACGGCTTCCGCATCGAGCACAGCGAGGCCAGCCTCTACCTCTGGACCACCCGCGACGAGTCCTGCTGGACCACGGTCGCCCACCTCGCCGACCTGGGCATCCTCGTCGCCCCCGGTGACTTCTACGGCTCCGCGGGCGAGCACCACGTTCGCGTCGCCTTCACCGCCACGGACGAGCGGGTCGCGGCGGCGGTGGCCCGGCTGACCGGGGCGTAGTCCCCGCCGGACGACGCCAAAGGGGCCCGGGGACATCCCCGGGCCCCTTCGCGCTGGAGCAGGTGTCAGCCGAGCGGGCTCTTGACCGGCAGCTTGCCGGTGGGCAGGCCGCCCTTGGCGACGGAGTCCGTCGGCAGGCCGCCCTTCGTCGCGCCCTTGGCCGTGTCGCCCAGAGCCGCCCCGGCGGTGCCCGCGGCGTCCCCGGCGGTCTTCTGCGCGACGGGCGTCGTCTTCTTGACGGTCTTCCCGCCGGTCTTGCTCACGGTCGGCAGGGTCTCCTTGGCCGCCTTGCCGCCGACGTTGCTCGCGACGCCGGTGACGCTCTGCGTCGCGCCGTCCGCGGTGTTGCCGGCGTTCGTCCCGTCCACGGCGGACAGACCGCCCAGGTCCGGGGTGGCCGGGAGTTCGGGCGCCGCGCTCGCGGAGCCGGCCGCACCGACCACGGAGGCCGCTCCCGCTGCGGTCAGCAGCGCGGCATTGGCGATCCGGCGGGTCAGGGGGAGGGACATGGTGCTCCTTTGACGGAAGAGAACGGTGAAGTGTCCGACCGTGCCCGGGAGTTGACCGCCGAATGGCTGTCGGCGTGATCGTTCCGGGCTCGGACGCAGTGACTACCGCTCGAAGTCCGTGAAGGTTGCGGCGGCCCAACGTAAAGAGTTGGCAATGCGTCGCATTATCGAATGCGGACAAAAGCAGCTGAATGACGCGCGGTCCGACTGTCTGCCGAATCCTTACAGCCCCGCGCTCCCAAGGAATCCGCCGAGGCGGGGGTGAGCAGGGGAAAACCCGCGCACCCCGTCCACCCGACGCGCCGCGCATACCTCCGACGGGTGAGCCCCGCCCCCCGCTGTCCAGGGACGATTCGGACCGCCGCCCGCGGGCGTCCCGTCCGGGCGCGGCCCCTACCGTCCCGTGACGATGCGGACCTCGGCCGTCGAGCCGCCCGCCGCCGCGGCCTTGCGCCAGGCGCCGGCCCGGCCCTCGGCCACCCACTCCCGCCCGGCGTACGTCACGCGCTGGACGCCCAGCCGGGAGGAGTTCGCCACGGCCCAGTGCGCCAGCTCCCAGCCGCGCCGCCGCACGTCGTCGGCGCCCCCGGAGTCCGACACCGGGATCGTCAGCGCGGACACGGCCGGACTCGGGCTCGCCCCGGTCGCCGGCGCGGCGCTGGACGCCGCCGAGGTGGTCGCGGAGGCGGCGGAGAGCGAGGACTTCACCACCGCCCCGGCCGTCTCGAACATCTTGTCGCCGAAGTCCCGCGCGAGCGCGCTGCGCACCGCCTCGGGCCCGCCGCCGTACGCCGTCGCGGACGCCTCCTGGCGCCCCTCGCAGGTCAGCGTGGCCGCCGCCCGGCCGGTCAGCGCCGCGGCCAGCAGCGTGGCGTCCGGCTCGTGCTTGGCGTAGGCGTCCGGGTAGCCGCTGCGCTGCACCTTCTGGGCGGCCACGGTCAGCGGCAGCTTCTCGTAGCCCGAGACCTTCACCAGGTGCTCGTAGAACTCGCCCGCCGAGTAGACGGGGTCCTGGATCTGCCGCTCGGTGCCCCAGCCCTGCGACGGACGCTGCTGGAACAGCCCCAGCGAGTCCCGGTCGCCGTGCGCGATGTTCCGCAGACCGGACTCCTGGAGCGCGGTCGCCAGCGCGATCGTCACGGCCCGCTCGGGCAGGTCACGGGAGGTGCCGACGGCCGAGATCGTCGCCGCGTTCGCCGCCTGCTCGGGAGTGAACTCGTACGACGTCTTCTCGTCGTCGGCCGACACCACCGTGCACTTCGGTGTGCCGTTGCCCCCGGTCAGATACTGCATGGTCAGATACGCCCCCAGCGCGAGCAGCACGACGAAGGCCGCCGCGAAACGCAGGAAGCAGCCACCGCGTCGACGGGCACGAGGATGAGGAGAAACGGTGTACGACTCTGGCACGCCGTACAAGGTACTGGAGGGTAATGGGAACGTGCCCCCGGTTGTGGACAACCTCCTGGCGGGCGGCGGGAACCGGTCGGCAGCCGGATCCGTGAGCGCGGCGCGTTAGGGTCGGGGCCATGGCCGACACCCCGATTGACCTCACGCTCGACGCCGCGCGGCTGACCGCGCAGCTCGTCGACTTCCCCTCCGAGAGCGGCACCGAGAAGCCGCTCGCGGACGCGATCGAGACCGCGCTGCGCGCCCTGCCGCACCTCACGGTCGAGCGCTACGGCAACAACGTCGTCGCCCGCACCCACCTGGGGCGGGCGGAGCGGGTGATCCTGGCCGGCCACATCGACACCGTGCCCATCGCCGACAACGTCCCCTCCCGTCTCGACGAGGACGGCGTCCTGTGGGGCTGCGGCACCTGCGACATGAAGTCCGGCGTCGCGGTCCAGCTGCGCATCGCGGCCACGGTGCCCTCCCCGAACCGCGACCTGACCTTCGTCTTCTACGACAACGAGGAGGTCGCCGCCGAGCTGAACGGCCTGAAGCACATCGCCGAGGCCCACCCCGAGTGGCTGGAGGGCGACTTCGCGGTCCTCCTGGAGCCCTCCGACGGCCAGGTCGAGGGCGGCTGCCAGGGCACCCTGCGGGTCCTGCTGAGGACCAAGGGCGAACGCGCCCACTCCGCCCGCGGCTGGATGGGCTCCAACGCCATCCACGCCGCCGCCCCCATCCTCGCCCGCCTCGCCGCGTACCAGCCGCGCTACCCGCTGATCGACGGCCTGGAGTACCGCGAGGGCCTCAACGCGGTCGGCATCTCCGGTGGCGTGGCCGGCAACGTCATCCCCGACGAGTGCGTGGTCACGGTCAACTTCCGCTACGCGCCCGACCGCACGGAGGAGGAGGCCATCGCCCATGTCCGTGAGGTCTTCGCCGACTGCGGTGTCGAGGAGTTCGTGGTCGACGACCACAGCCCGGGCGCGCTGCCCGGCCTCTCCCACCCGGCGGCCGCCGCCTTCATCGAGGCGGTCGGCGGCACCCCCTCCCCCAAGTACGGCTGGACGGACGTCTCCCGTTTCAGCTCCCTCGGCGTCCCCGCGGTCAACTACGGCCCGGGCAACCCCCACTTGGCGCACAAGCGGGACGAACGCGTGGAGACCGCGAAGATCCTCGCGGGGGAGGAGCGCCTGCGGGCCTGGCTCACGGCCTGAGGCGGGGGAATGGATTCGGCCGGGTACCCGCTGGAGATGAATCAGCGCATATCGGCGGGGATCGGAACGCGTCGGTGACGGATCGGGGCGGACACGCTCGCGTCCCCCCTCCGTAACCCGCGTGGATCTACGCTGAACCGAACCACCAGCACGGCGGAGGGAGCGGACATGGCGACCGGCAACCCCGAGGGCAAGAACCAGCCACCGGAGGAGCAGCGGCTGGGGCCGGTGCTGCGCAGACGCACCCAGGTGCAGGCGAGCACGACCGACCAACGGCTGCTGGACGCGGGCGGCCCCTCGGACTGGGTCCACACCGACCCCTGGCGGGTCCTGCGCATCCAGTCCGAGTTCATCGAGGGATTCGGCACGCTCGCCGAACTCCCGGCCGCCATCAGCGTCTTCGGCTCCGCCCGGACGCCGGTCGACTCACCCGAGTACGAGGCGGGCGTCCGGCTCGGCCGCGGCCTCGTGGAGGCGGGCTTCGCCGTCATCACCGGCGGCGGCCCCGGGGCCATGGAGGCGGCCAACAAGGGCGCCCTCGAAGCCGGCGGCACCTCCGTCGGACTCGGCATCGAGCTGCCCTTCGAGCAGGGCCTCAACCCCTACGTCGACATCGGCCTCAACTTCCGCTACTTCTTCGTCCGGAAGATGATGTTCGTCAAATACGCCCAGGGCTTCGTCGTCCTACCCGGCGGCCTCGGCACCCTCGACGAGCTCTTCGAGGCCCTCACCCTCGTCCAGACCCAGAAGGTGACCCGCTTCCCGATCGTCCTCTTCGGCGAGTCCTACTGGAGCGGCCTGGTCGACTGGCTCACTCACACGCTCGTGGCCGAGGGCAAGGCCGCGGAGAAGGACCTGACCCTGTTCCACGTCACCGACGACGTGGACGAGGCAGTGGCCCTGGTCTCGAAGGAGGCGGGCCGCTGACCGAGCCCGCCCACCCGTGATCGAGAGGCAGGGGAGCAGCCCCCTGCCTCTCGCTACGCCAGCCCCCGCCGGGCCACCGCCGGAGCCCGGTGCCCGGCGATCGCCCCCACCATGTCGAGCACCTGCCTGGTCTCGGCCACCTCGTGCACCCGGTACACCCGCGCCCCCAGCCACGCCGACACCGCGGTCGTCGCCAGCGTCCCCACCACCCGCTCCTTCACCGGCTTGTCCAGGGTCTCCCCGACGAAGTCCTTGTTGGACAGCGACACCAGCACGGGCCACCCCGTCGCCACCATCTCCCCCAGCCGCCGGGTCGCCTCCAGGCTGTGCCGTGTGTTCTTCCCGAAGTCGTGCCCGGGATCGATCAGCACCGACTCCCGCGGCACCCCCAGCGCCACGGCCCGCTCGGCCAGCCCCACGGTCACCCGCAGGATGTCCGCCATGACGTCGTCGTACTCGACCCGGTGCGGCCGCGTACGGGGCTCGGCGCCCCCCGCGTGCGTGCACACCAGCCCCACCCGGTGGCGCGCCGCCACCTCCGCCAGCCGCGGATCGACCCCGCCCCACGCGTCGTTCAGGAGATCCGCCCCGGCCTCGCAGACGGCCTCCCCGACCTCGTGCCGCCAGGTGTCGACGCTGATGATCACGTCGGGGAACCGCCGCCGCACCTCGGCCACGAACCCCACCGTCCGCCGCGCCTCCTCCTCGGCGGTGACCTCCTCGCCGGGCCCGGCCTTCACCCCGCCGATGTCGATGATCGCGGCCCCCTCGGCGACCGCCCGCTCCACCCGCGCGAGCGCCGGCTCGTCCTGGAAGGTCGCGCCCTGGTCGTAGAAGGAGTCGGGGGTCCGGTTCACGATCGCCATGATCACCGGCTCGTGCGTGCCGAATTCCCGCTTGCCCAGCCTGAGCATCCGCTGTGCCCTCTCCCAGTACGTCCCGCCGATTGACCGCCCTGCCCAACCGCCTGCGACCCTAACTGTCAGACTCGCATGGCACGATCGGAGCGGACACAGTCGAGGGGACCCCAGCGATGTTCATGTTCTTGTTCCTGGTCGTCGCGCTCGCGGTCGTGGTGGCCGCGGTGACGCTCGCCGTGGTGGGCGGCGGCGAGAGCGCCGCCCTGCCCGAGGCCCCGGCCGAGCGGCTCCAGGACCCGCTGCCGGCCGACCGCCCGGTCAACCGCGCCGATGTGGAGGCCCTCCGCTTCCCGGTCGCCGTGCGCGGCTACCGCATGGTGGACGTCGACGACGCCCTCAGCCGCCTCAGCGCCGAGATCGCCGAGCGGGACGCCCGGATCGCCGACCTGGAGTCCGCGCTCGCCGACGCCCGCGCGGCCACCATGACGTCCCTGCGCAAGCCGGAGGAGGGCGAGCACCGGTGAGCGAGGGCACGGCCGTCGCCGGTCCCGACGGCGCCCCGCGCTGCCCCTGGGCCCTGTCCACCGAGGACTACGTGGCGTACCACGACGAGGAGTGGGGCCGCCCGGTCCACGGCGACGACGCGCTGTACGAGCGGCTCTGCCTGGAGGCGTTCCAGTCCGGCCTGTCCTGGATCACCATCCTCCGCCGCCGCGAGGGCTTCCGCGCGGCCTTCGCCGGCTTCAGGATCGCCGACGTTGCCGCTTTCACCGACGCCGACAAGGAGCGGCTCCTCGCCGACCCCGGCATCATCCGCAACCGCGCCAAGATCGAGGCCACGGTCGCCAACGCCCGGGTCCTCGCGCAGTGGTCCCCGGGTGATCTGGACGCCCTGATCTGGTCCCACGCCCCGGACCCGGCCACCCGCCAGGTCCCGAAGACCCTCGCCGACGTCCCCGCGGTCACCCCCGAGTCCACGGCCCTGTCGAAGGCCCTGAAGAAGCAGGGCATCCGCTTCGTCGGCCCGACCACGGCATACGCCCTGATGCAGGCGTGCGGCCTGGTCGACGACCACCTGGAGACCTGCGTGGCGAGAGGGACGCCGCTGTAGGCGTGCCGCTGGACTGATACGGACTTCCAGAGGAGGAGAAGGGCGCGCCCCCGCCAGAGGAGCGCGCCTTTCGAGTGAGTGAGCGGCCGCCGGGCCGGGGCTCAGCGGCCCAGGTACTTCGGCGTCTCCTTGTTCACGAACGCCCGCACGGCGATCGCGTGGTCCTCCGACGCCCCCGCCCGGGTCTGGAGCTCGTCCTCCTTGTCCAGCGTCTCGGCCAGCGAGTGCGAGAACCCGTACGCCATGGCCTCCTTGATCGCCGCGTACGCCACCGTCGGCCCCTCGGCCAACATCCGCGCCACCTGCTCGGCCGCCTCCGACAGGGCGGCCGACGGCACGATCCGGTTGGCGATCCCCAGCTCGTACGCCTCCTGGGCCTTGATGCTGCGCGGGAACATCAGCAGATCGGCCGCGCGGCCCGGCCCGATGACGCGCGGCAGCGTCCACGAGACCCCGGAGTCCGCGGTGAGCGCGACCCCGGCGAACGACGTGTTGAACGCGGCGGTCTCGGCGACCACCCGGTAGTCCGCGGCCAGCGCGAAGCCCAGGCCGGCCCCGGCGGCCACCCCGTTCACGCCCGCCACCACCGGCTTCGCCATGCCCGCGATGGCCTTCACGATCGGGTTGTAGTGCTCCTTGACGGTACTCATGACCTGCGTCGAGTCCTCGACGAGCAGCCCGATGTGCTCCTTGAGGTCCTGCCCCACACAGAAGGCCCGGTCCCCGGCGGCGGTCAGCAGCACGGCCCGCACCGCGTCGTCCCCGGCGGCGGACTCCACGGCCTCCCGCAGCGCGACCTTGGTCGCGATGTTCAGCGCGTTCATCGCCTCGGGGCGGTTCAGCGTGATCGTCGCGAGTCCGTCGTGCACCTCGTAGAGCACGGTGTCGGCCATGGCGGTTACCCCTCCGGTGTCGCGGCTGGTGACGTACTGGTCGGTACGCCCTGCGTCACAGCACAGCATGTCGGAGATCACTGGCGGTGGCGCGGGCCGGACGTGTGACCTGCGTCAAAGAATCACGATCGGCCGAGCGGTGACCGAAGTCGGTGTGGTGGCGCAGTATCGCAGCCACATCGCCGAATTGGGTGGTTTTGCTCGCGCGCGTTGCCCAAGCGATGCCTACTGATGTTGGTCATCGGGTCGTGAGATGCGGGATAATGGCCTGGAAGCAATGTGTTCGATGCCGGTGTCGCGTGTCCCCAGGTGGGCCCGCGCCTGCCCTCCAGGGCCGTCGGCTTTGGCGATGAGCTGGTTTCAGGAAGGGGAACGAGCATGGCGGCCATGAAGCCGCGGACGGGCGATGGCCCGCTCGAGGTGACCAAGGAGGGGCGGGGCATCGTCATGCGCGTTCCCCTCGAAGGCGGCGGTCGGCTCGTCGTCGAGCTGACCCCTGACGAGGCCGACGCCCTCGGCGACGCCCTCAAGAAGGTCGTCGGCTGACGCGCGTAGCGACCCATATCTCCTCAGCGCCCCGGCACCGCCCCTCGGTGGTGCCGGGGCGCTGTTGTACCGGGCGGACCGGGGACGTACCGGGTGAACGACGGAGGCGGGGCGGGAGCCCTCAGCGCTTGACCGCGCAGAGCAGGCCGTCGCCCACAGGGAGCAGGGAGGGCACCAGCTCGGCGCTCTCACGGACCGTGCGCAGGAGCTCCCGCAGACGTATGACCTCGGTGGGCTGGGGACCGGAGTCGACCGTGCGGCCGCTGGCGAAGACGCCCTCGAAGGCGACCAGCCCGCCGGGTCTGAGCAGACGCAACGATTCAGCGAGGTAGTCGAGGCTCTCCAGCCGGTCGCCGTCGCAGAAGACGAGGTCGTACCCGGCATCCGCGAGCCGGGGCAGCACATCGAGGGCGTGGCCCGGGATGAAACGCGCGCGGTTGCTGGCGAAGCCCGCCGCGCGGAACGCCTGCCGGGCGAACTGCTGGTGCTCCGGCTCCGGATCGACGGTGGTCAGCACACCGTCCGGCCGCATGCCGTGCAGCAGATGGATGCCGGAGACGCCGGTCCCGGTACCGATCTCCGCGACCGCCTTCGCGTCCACTGAGGCCGCGAGCATGCTCAACGCGGCGCCTGTGCCGGGCGACACCGAGCGCAGCCCTGCTTCCCGAGCCCGGTCGCGAGCCCAGCGCAGCGCGTCGTCCTCGGCGACAAAGGCGTCGGCGAACGCCCAGCTCGTCAGCCGGTTGCCGGTAATGACCCTCTCCTTATGTACCCGCGGATGCCTGGGCGTGACTGTATCCGTTGCCGCCGGGAACCTGCTGATGGGACCGGTCGTTTAAAGGGATGAGTGAGTGACGGGGGCCGCGACGGGGGTCAAGTGATGGATCGGTACGGCGAGCAGGCGCCGGTGCAGGTGCTGACAAAGCCATATGAGCCGGATCGGCCGGATCGGCCGTATGAGGCACATCGGCACACATCAAATTCTCGTAAAACCGCTTATCCGGAGCTAACGGGCGAGGTGGCTATGGTAGGGGCTCCACTGGACACCACCAGAGCCGATAGGGGAGGTGCGGCTGCGCCTGTGGATCGGGGAGGAGTGCTGCGGCGCTTCCTCGGATCGGCGGGTAGGCCGAAATCCGTGAACGACACCGCTGACCACGCCCACGCCGACGCTGCCGCCGCACACGGAGCGCAGACTGCGACCTTCACCACGGACGCGCACGCGCAGGCGTGGACTCCGCCCACCTGGGAGGAGATCGTCAGCACCCACAGCGGCCGGGTCTACCGCCTCGCCTACCGTCTGACCGGCAACCAGCACGACGCCGAGGACCTCACCCAGGAGGTCTTCGTCCGCGTCTTCCGCTCCCTGTCGACGTACACGCCCGGCACCTTCGAGGGCTGGCTGCACCGCATCACCACGAACCTCTTCCTGGACATGGTCCGGCGCAAGCAGCGCATCCGCTTCGACGCCCTCGGGGAGGACGCGGCCGAGCGCCTGCCCAGCCGCGAGCCCACCCCGCAGCAGATCTTCAACGACGCGCATTTCGACGCCGACGTCCAGCAGGCCCTCGACACCCTCGCGCCGGAGTTCCGCGCCGCCGTCGTCCTCTGCGACATCGAAGGACTGTCGTACGAGGAGATCGCCGCGACCCTCGGCGTCAAGCTCGGTACGGTCCGCTCGCGGATCCACCGCGGCCGCTCCCAGCTCCGCAAGGCCCTCGCGCACCGCTCCCCGGAGGCCCGGGCCGAGCAGCGCCGCGGCTTCACGGTGCCCCGGGTGCCCGCGCTGGGAGGAGGGGGCGCGACCGCGTGAGTGGATCCCGGCCCACCCCTGCTGAGCAGCATCTGGGAGACCGACTCTCCGCGCTGGTCGACGGAGAGCTCGGTCATGAGGCGCGCGAACGCGTCCTGGCACATCTGGCCACGTGTCCGAAGTGCAAGGCGGAGGCGGACGCCCAGCGCCGACTGAAGAATGTCTTCGCGGAGGCCGCGCCGCCGCCTCCCTCCGAGAGCTTCCTGGCCCGGCTCCAGATGCTCCCGGCGGGCGGCGACCTCGACGGCGGCTCCCCGCTGGACGGCGGAGGCTTCGGAGGGAGACTCGGGGGGACGCCCGGCGGCCCCGGACTCCCGCTCACCCCCTCCGACAACCGGGGCTTCGCCGACTTCGGCGTCTTCGGTACCACCGGGGACTCCTTCGGATACGTCCCCTCGGGTCCGCACAGCGGCGCGCTCTCACCGTCGGAAGGCCGTGGACTGCTCGGCGGCCGGGGCCTGACGGGGGGACGCGGTTTCCTCGGTGACCGGGGCCTCCTCGGTGCTCGGGGCTTCCTCGGCGACCGAGGCGCGCTCAACGGGCGTTCCCCGTCCGGCGACCGCGGCTTCCTCGGCGGAGACGGCAGGCTCTCCGCCGACGGGGACAGCGGCGAGGGCCGGCAGGACACGGCCGCCGAGGAGCGCGGAGCCACGGGTGACCGCGGCTTTCGGATCCATGACGTGAGCCGGCACGAGGCCGAGCGTTCGGCCTCGCGCGGTATGCGGTTCGCGTTCGTGGCGGCCGGCGCGGTCTCGCTGGCCGCGATCGCGCTGGGCGGTATGACCTCCGGTGTGCCCGCCGAGACGGTGGACGCCCGGGGCGGCGCCGGCTCCGGCAGCAACGTCACTCCTCTGCGGACCCAGACCACCGGAGCGGCCACGAGCCCCGAGGCGCAGCGCCGCCGGGGAACCCTCGGCCCCCTCCTCGGACAGGGCCAGCGGGCCGAGGTGTCGGTGGCGCCGACGGAGGTCTCCGCGCCCCTGCTGCCCGGGATCCCCGCGCCGGGCGGACAGCTCCGCGAGGCAGTGAACCCTCTGCCCACGCCCGTCCTCACGGGCGCGGCCGTCATGTCCCCGCTGATACGTCCGCTCACGGCGGCACCGCCGTTCCAGCTGACGACGTGGTCCCAGGCGCCCGAGCTCACCGCTCCGGGCCTGCTGAGGGCCCCGGACACCACCTCGTCTCCCACTCCCACCTCCCCTGCCCTCCGCTGACCCCGAGTTCTGCGCGCCGGCCCGCGAACCTGGTTGAATCCAGAGTGGGCCGTGTCCGCTCCGGCCGGTTCCGGCCGGCGGCACTCGGCGAACGGTGGGCGTAGGGCCGGTCCTTGGGACGGGCCCCAGGTGTGGGGAGAACATGAACGAGGGGAAGCCCACGAAGGGGAAGTGGTGGAGCCGACCCCGAGCGCACGGCGCGGGGGCCGGGACGACGGGGGACCACAGCGGGCCTTCGGGGGCCGACGGGGTGCCCACGGACGCGGTACGCGACGGGGGCGACAGAGCTGGCGACGAGGGCGGCACGACGGGTGACGGAGCCCGCTGGTCGAGCGACGAGGGCGGCAGGGCGAGAGACGGGGGCGATTTCGAGTTGGAGCGACCCGCGACGACACCGGCCCCCGGCCGCCCCACCCACGACGACGACTTCGAACTGGCCGACCCCGTGAAACCGTCCCGACAGGACGAGCCGCCGGGGGAGGCCGCGTCGTCGACCGGCTCGGCGCGGAGTGCGGACGGTACGGACGCGGACAGTGGTGACTTCGAGCTGGAGCGGCCGGTTCGCCCGGGCCCGGGCGGGGGCGCCGACGCGACGACGACTCTGAGCGTCGACACGGGCGGGACGGCACTGGCGGCTGCGGGCAGCGCCCACGTCGAGGCGGACCAGACGACCACACGGCTCGTCCTGGAGAAGAGCGCGCCCACGACTGACGAAACGACTCCGCTCCCGCGTCACGAGGCACCGGCGACCGTGGTCGAGGCGGGCGTGGCCGAGGCGGGCGTGGGGGAGCAGGGCCTGCCGGAGCCGATGGGTGCCCAAGGCCCCGCCGAAGGCCCGGCAACGGCCGTGGACCGCCCCAAGCCGCTGCACGACCCGGATCCCTACAGCACCCCGCCCTACGGCGAGCCCGGCCCTTGGGCGCCCGCACCGCCGGTCCAGCACCCGGCGACAACCCCGGCGCACGGTACGACTGTTCAGCAGGGGACGCCGGCGCCCAGTGTGCCCAGCCCAGCGGCTGCCCCGGCGCCCGGCGCGACGGCCCCGGCCGCACCCCCGGAGCCCGGCGTGACGACCACCATGGCGGCGCCCCGGACCGCCGCGCACACCCCACCGCCGGCCCACTCGACCAACGGCACGCACGCCACGTCGGCCGCCCCCTCACCGGCGCCCGCCCCTTACGGAAACGCGGCCCCGCCGGCGTACGCGGACGGCCAACACCCCGTGGCGCCCCCGTATGTGGACGGCCAACACCCCGTGGCACCGCCGTACTCGGGCGGCTCCCACTCCGCGGCGCTCCCGTATGCGGAGGGCCCCCACGCCACATCGCCCCCGTATGCGGGCGGCTCCCAGCCCACGCCGCCCGCCCACCCGGACGCCCCCCAGCCCGGCAACCCGGCCGCCCCCTACCCAGACTCGACGCAGCCCCCCTTCGCGGATGCTCCCCAAGGGGCCTCCCAGGCGCCCCGGGATCCCTGGGGGAACTACGACCCCTGGTCCGCGTCGGGGTCGTTGCAGCAGAACGGGGCCGGTGTCGACGACATGGCGCGGCGGCGGAAGCGGGGGATGAAGATCCTCGTGCTGGGCGCCGTGTTGATCGCGCTCGTGTCCGGCGGTGTCGGCGGGGCCGTGGGGGCGTATCTGGAGCGCAACGGCGGGGTCGGCGAGGTCGAGCTGCCGCAGGCCGACGGCGGGACGACCGGGCGCGCCCCGGACAGCGTCGCCGGGATCGCCGCCAGCGCGCTGCCCAGCGTCGTGACCCTCCATGTGAGCGGCTCCGACGCGCAGGGCACCGGCACCGGGTTCGTGCTGGACAAGCGGGGGCACATCCTCACGAACAACCACGTCGTGGAGCCCGCCGGGGACGACGGCGAGATCACGGTCACCTTCAGCGGCGGTGAGACCGCCGACGCCAGCCTGGTCGGCCGGGACAGCGGATACGACCTCGCCGTCGTCAAGGTGTCGGGGGTCGACGAGCTGAAGCCGCTGCCGCTCGGCAACTCCGACGACGTGCGGGTCGGCGACCCGGTCGTCGCGATCGGCGCCCCCTTCGACCTCGCCAACACCGTCACCTCCGGCATCATCAGCGCCAAGGAGCGGCCCATCACGGCCGGCGGGGACGGCGGCGACCGCAGCGACGTGTCGTACGTCGACGCGTTGCAGACCGACGCGCCGATAAACCCCGGCAACTCCGGCGGCCCCCTCGTCGACGTCAACGCCCGGGTGATCGGGATCAACAGCGCCATCCGGTCCGCGGGCAGCGGCTCCGAGTCGGACGGCGGCCAGGCCGGTTCGATCGGGCTCGGTTTCGCGATACCGATCAACCAGGGCAAGCGCGTCGCCGAGGAACTGATCAACACGGGCAAGGCGACCCACCCGGTGATCGGCGTGACCCTCGACATGGACTACTCGGGTGACGGGGCCCGTGTCGGCGACGACAGCGACGGCACCGTGAAGGAGGGCGGACCCGCCGACCGGGCGGGCATCCGCGCGGGCGACGTGATCACCGCGGTCGACGGGCAGCGCGTCCACTCCGGCGACGAACTGATCGTCAAGGTGCGCGCCCACCGGCCCGGTGACCGGCTCGAACTCACCGTCCAGCGGGACGGCGGGGAGCAGAAGGTCACCCTGACCCTGGGCTCCTCCGACGGGGGCTGACACATGCGCGCGTGACAGCAACTTCACAGGAGGGGGAGTCGTGCCCCCTCCTGTCAGGCAAACAGCTGGGAAAACCCGTGGCGTGACCATGGTCCGGGGCCGCCCGACAGTACCGGTTCGACAGCATCGCCGGGTACCGTGGACCCGGCCCGGACCACGGAAGACCTGCCGAGGCCCGCGGATCGGGACCGAGGACATCGCAAGGAGCTTCAGGTGTTCAATGACATAGGTGCGCTCGAGGTGGTGACGCTCGTCGTCCTCGCCGTGCTCGTCTTCGGACCGGAGAAGCTCCCGAAGGTCATCCAGGACGTCACGCGGACCATCCGCAAGATCCGCGAGTTCTCGGACAGCGCCAAGCAGGACATCCGCAACGAACTCGGCCCCGAGTTCAAGGACTTCGAGTTCGAGGACCTCAACCCCAAGACGTTCATCCGCAAGCAGCTGGACAACGACGAACTGGGGCTGAAGGAGATCCGCAACGGCTTCGACCTGAAGAAGGAGATGGCCGAGCTGACGGACGCGGTCCACGGCCGGGAGTCCGAGTCGTCCTCCGCCTCCCCCTCCAGCTCCTCCTCCGGGTCCGGCGGCTCCGTCGACATGACCAAGAAACGCGAGAAGCTCGAACTGGAAGAGCGCCCGCCGTACGACCTGGACGCCACCTGAGCCGACCGCACGGTCGCCCGCCCGAGCCGCGCCGCCCGAAGGCGTCCGCACGGCCTCCCGCCTGCGCTTCCGCGCAGTACACCCGCGTGCTGCCACGCCCCCGTACGTGATGCGATTCATACCGTCACACGCCCTCGTACGGCCCGAAGCCGCCCGTACGCCGTCCTACGCGCCGGGCGCTTTCCCTGCTGCTCGGAGCGCTGTGGCTATGCTGCCCAGTTGTTGTGCGGACCGTAAGGAAAGCGAGCGCGACGCCCGAGAGGGGGGCGGGCCGCTCCGGTCCGTCGAGAGCGAGGAGGCGTCCGGGCACATGGAGACGACGAGTCGGGTAGGCGCGCAGGCGTCGGCCGCGGAGGGCGGACAACAGTTGCCCTCCGCCCGACGCACGGTCGACGGCTATCTGCTGGCGCCCTTCCCTTGGTACGGCCTCGACGAGGCCTTCACGGGGCCGCGCTGGCTGATGCAGGTCGGTACCTCGGCGGAAGGCGCCGTCGAGCACGGTTCGGTCGGACACGGCGACGAGCCCTCGGTCCGCAACGAGTTCACCGC
The DNA here is from genome assembly GCF_023516595.1 of Streptomyces neyagawaensis. Taxonomy (GTDB): domain Bacteria; phylum Actinomycetota; class Actinomycetes; order Streptomycetales; family Streptomycetaceae; genus Streptomyces; species Streptomyces neyagawaensis. The sequence continues at coordinate 20,554 of NZ_JAMGBG010000186.1, forward strand.
GGTCACGGAGGACGAACCCAAGGAGCGGTTCGCGGTCGTCGTGACCGTCGCGGCCAACGACGTACGGCGCAGCGCCGACGGCACGGGCCTGCTGGAGGCCACCTCGGTCTCCTCCGCCGCCTGGCTGGCCGGTGTGGGGCTGTTGTCCTTCACCTGGCCCGGGCAGCTGGACCACACCCTGAGAGACGACTGGCTGGACCAGCAGACGGAGACGGCGTGGGTCCTCGCGGACGACCTCGCCGGACCCGACTGGTCGACGCTGTCCCTGCCGGTGGACGGCGTCCCCACGCCCTTCCACTACCGCGAGTCCGAGTTCGGATGGGTGCTCGCCGGCTCGACCCAGGAAGGGGTGCACGTAGGGGCGTACGGGCGCGGGATGAGTGCGTACGGCCTCGGGTTCGCCATGATCAAGGACATCGCGGCGTACGACGCCTAGCGGCTCGGCGTACGCCCGGAAGACCCGCCCAGAAGAAAGGGGCACCGCGTCGAATGACCCGCGGTGCCCCGTCATCGCCCCCGAGAAGCACTCTCCGGCTTCGGCTGGCGCCCTAGAACTTGTTCCTCGGGGTGATGCCCAGGCTCATGCCCGACAGGCCCCGCTGACGGCCGCCCAGCTTGCCGGCGATGGCGCGCAGGGCCGCGCCCGCCGGGGAGTCGGGGTCGGAGAGCACGACCGGCTTGCCCTCGTCGCCGCCCTCACGGAGCCGGACGTCGATCGGGATGCTGCCGAGAACCGGCACCGTGGCGCCGGTGGTGCGGGTGAGGCCGTCGGCGACGGTCTGGCCGCCGCCGGTGCCGAAGACGTCCACCATCTCGTCGCAGTGCGGGCAGGGCAGGCCCGACATGTTCTCGACCACGCCGACGATCTTCTGGTGGGTCTGGACCGCGATCGAGCCGGCGCGCTCGGCGACCTCGGCCGCCGCCTGCTGCGGGGTCGTGACGACGAGGATCTCCGCGTTCGGGACGAGCTGCGCCACCGAGATCGCGATGTCGCCGGTGCCCGGCGGGAGGTCCAGGAGCAGGACGTCCAGGTCGCCCCAGTAGACGTCCGCGAGGAACTGCTGGAGGGCGCGGTGGAGCATCGGGCCGCGCCAGACGACGGGCGCGTTGCCCGGGGTGAACATGCCGATCGAGATGACCTTCACACCGTTCGCGGACGGCGGCATGATCATGTTCTCGACCTGGGTGGGACGGCCGTCGGCGCCCAGCATGCGCGGCACCGAGTGGCCGTAGATGTCGGCGTCGACCACGCCGACCTTCAGACCGTCCGCGGCCATCGCGGCCGCCAGGTTCACCGTCACCGAGGACTTGCCGACGCCGCCCTTGCCGGACGCGACGGCGTACACGCGGGTGAGCGAGCCCGGCTTCGCGAACGGCACCTCGCGCTCGGTCTGGCCGCCGCGCAGGGCGGACGCCAGCTCACGGCGCTGCTCGTCGCTCATCACGTCCAGCTCGACGTCGACACGGGTGACGCCCTCGACCCGTGCGACCGCCTCCGTCACGCGCTGCGTGATCGTGTCGCGCATGGGGCAGCCGGAGACCGTCAGGTACACGGCGACCGCGACCGCTCCGTCCGCACCGATCTCCACCGACTTGACCATCCCGAGTTCGGTGATGGGACGGTTGATCTCGGGGTCGTTCACCGTCGACAGTGCCTCGCGCACCGCGTCTTCCGTAGCCATAGAGACGATGGTACGGCGACGCGCGGGGCCCCTGGGAGCCCTCTCAGCGGTCGTCCATGTCACGCCCGCCGGGGCGCTCGGGCGGGAATACGGTCCTCGTCCCACGATGTCCGTCGCCGTCGCGCTCGTGCAGCTCCTTGACCAGGTCCTGGAGCTCGGAGCGCAGCCAGTCGCGGGTGGCGACCTCGCCGAGACCGATCCGCAGCGCCGCGATCTCCCGGGTCAGATACTCGGTGTCGGCGATCGACCGCTCGTTCTGCTTGCGGTCCTGTTCGAGGTTGACCCGGTCGCGGTCGTCCTGCCGGTTCTGCGCGAGGAGGATCAGCGGGGCCGCGTAGGACGCCTGGAGGGACAGCATCAGCGTCAGGAAGATGAACGGGTAGTTGTCGAAGCGCAGGTCCCGTGGGGCGGAGACGTTCCACACCACCCACAGGATGATCACGACGGTCATCCAGACGATGAACCGCCCGGTGCCCAGGAAACGCGCGATCCGCTCCGAGAGCCGCCCGAAGGCCTCAGGGTCCCATTCGGGCAGGAACCTCGCCCGGCGCGGCAGGGGCTGGTCGAGACGGGTCCGCGGGCGCGCGGTGGCCCCGGCGGGCACGCGCTCCCGCACAGGCGCCCCCGACGGTGGCGTGCGCTCGCGCGTCCCCGCCCAGGCGTGTGCCCGCTCGCGCCCTCCGTCCCGCCCCTGGCGCTCGGAACGCTCAGGAACCATGGGCGGCCCCCTCCACATCGTCGTCGTCCAGATGGAACTCCGTCTCCCGCCAGTCCTCCGGCAACATGTGGTCCAGCACGTCGTCCACGGTCACCGCGCCCAGCAGCGAGCCGCTCTCGTCGACCACGGGCGCCGCCACCATGTCGTACGTCGCGAAGAACCCGGCCACCTCGGGGAGCGCGGCGTCCGGGTCGAGTGGCTGGAGGTCGTCGTCGAGGATCGAGCTGACCAGGGTGTACGGCGGGTCGCGCAGCAGCCGCTGGAAGTGGACCGTGCCGAGGTACTTCCCCGTCGGCGTCTCGTCGGGCGGCCGGCACACGTACACCTGGGCGGCGAGTGCAGGGGACAGGTCGGGGTTGCGGACCCGGGCCAGCGCGTCGGCGACGGTGGCGTCGGGGCGCAGCACGATCGGCTCGGTCGTCATCAGTCCGCCGGCGGTCTTCTCCTCGTACGCCAGGAGCCGCCGTACGTCCGCCGCCTCGTCCGGCTGCATCAGTGTCAGCAGCCGCTCCTGCTCGGCCTCCGGCAGCTCGGCCAGCAGGTCGGCCGCGTCGTCCGGGTCCATGGCCTCCAGGACGTCGGCGGCCCGCTCCTCCTTGAGCTTGCCGAGGATCTCGATCTGGTCGTCCTCCGGCAGCTCCTCCAGCACATCGGCGAGACGGTCGTCGTCGAGGGCGGCGGCGACCTCGGCCCGGCGCTTGGGGGAGAGGTGGTGCAGCACGTTGGCGAGGTCGGCGGGGCGGAGCTGCTCGAAGGTCGCGAGGAGGTTCTCGGCGCCCTGCCCGTGCTCCTCCAGCGAGAACCCGGTGACGGCCGACCACTCCACGGTCAGCGTCTCGCCCTTGTGCCGCCGGAACGCGCCGCCCTTCCCCTTGCGGACGAACACCCGGTCGATCTCCCAGTCCCGGCGGGCCGGCAGCTGCTGCACGGAGATGTCGAGGACCGTGACCTCCTCACCGGTCTCCACGAGCCGTACGCGACGGTCCAGCAGCTCCCCGATGACGAGCCGTTCGGTGGGCCGCTGCTCGAAGCGGCGCACGTTCAGCACGCCGGTGGTGATGACCTGGCCGGACTCGATTCCGGTGACCCGCGTCATCGGCAGGAAGATGCGGCGCCGCGTGTGCAGTTCGACGACCAGGCCGAGGAGTCGCGGGGGTTTCCGTCCGACGCGCAGGATGGCCACGAGATCGCGGACGCGGCCCACCTGGTCGCCGTTCGGGTCGAAGACCGCGATTCCGGAGAGGTGGGAGACGAAGATCCGGGGCGCCACCGCCGCCATGAGCCGCCCCTTTCCTGCGTGTTGGTGCGAGATCCGTGTGCTCCGCGGGTCGCGTGGGTCTTTCGCGATAATCAGGCGAGCCATACGGGATTTGTCGGACGAGGAGGGCTTCAGGCTAGCCCGTCCCGATCGGATATGCCCTGGTGAGCGGTGCGGACGGACTGCCTCCGTGGCACCCCGCGAGCCCCGGTACTCTGCGGTAGGCCTGGACTCCCCACGAAGAGGTGCATCGTCTGTGACTCCGACTCCCCGTACCCGAAGGGCCGCACTGGTGGGCGCCGTCTGCACCCTCGTGGCGAGCGGGCTGGGGCTCACCGGGTGCAGTGAGGATCCGAACGAGGGCACCAACGGGGTCGGCAAGCTGACCCCCGAGAAGATCCAGACCAGAACGAAGGCGGCCGCCACGGCGGCGGACACCGTCCGGCTGTCCGGGGCCGTCGTCAGCAACGGCAAGACCTACAAGCTGGACATGCGCCTGAAGGAAGGCGGCGGCACGGGCTCGGTGACCTCGGGCGACACGACGTTCCGGCTGCTGAAGGTCGGCGAGCACCTCTTCCTGAAGGCCGACGCCGAGTTCTGGGACCACGAGGACGGCGGGGGCAAGAACGACGACGACTCCGACGCGGCTGCCGCGGACAAGCTGGACGGCATGTACGTCAAGGTCCCCACCGGCGACCCGGCCTACCAGCGGTTCAGCGGCTTCACCGACAAGGACGTCCTCCTCAACAGCCTGCTGACCCTGCACGGCACCCTCTCCACCGACGGCCACCACGAGCAGTCCGGCACCCGCACGGTCCGCATCACCGGCGACAAGGGCGCGGGCGGCACCCTCGACGTCTCCCTCGAAGGCACCCCGTATCCCCTCCGCCTGGTCCGCGCCGGCGACGCGGGCACCATCCTCCTCACCGACTGGGGCAAGAGCTTCCCCCTGGAGGAACCGGACAAGAAGTCGGTCGTCGACTACGGCAAACAACTCCCGACGTCGTAGGACGGGCCGACGAGCGTTCGGGGGCCGCAGGCCCCCGAAGGGGCGCGGGGAACTGCGCGACCAGCCACGACGAACCCTCAAGCCGCCGACGGACGCACACCCCCCGCCCGGTGGGCGAACGAAGCGCCCCCGCCCGGTGGGCGGACGAAGCACGCCCCCGCCCGGTGGGCGGACGAAGCACGCCCCCGCCCCGGTGGGCGGACGAAGCCCCTCAGCCCTGCTTCTTCTTCCGACGCTTGAAAAGCAGCCGGGGCAACCCGGCCGGCACCGGCTGCCGCGTAGTCGCCGGCGTCGGCAGCGGAGCCCGCGCCAGATCGCCGTCGGGCAGCGGCGCGGTCGTCCCCGTCGGCTCCAGCCGGAGCACCCGGCACTCCCGCGCCCACCGCTCCGGCATGGCCTCACCGTCGGGCGCGTTGAGCCGCTTCCCCTTGAGCTCGGCCACGGCCGCGTCCCACTCGGGCGATCGGGGGGCCAGCTCCACGACCGTGGCGTCCCAGGTCACGAGCCGCCCGCCCTTGTCCTTGCTGCGGACGGTCACCACGGCCGGGCCGCCGTCGACGAGCCCCGGCAGCGGTTGCTCTCCCGGCCCGTCGCCGACCAGGCACACCGCGCCCTCGTGCCAGACGTGCCACAGCGCGCGCGACGGCACCCCGGGCCCCTGGGCGTGCGCCGACGGCGCCCCGCCGCCGCTCACCCAGATGAGCCCGGACTTCTTGGTGGCCTCCTCGACGAGGGCCCGGTCGAGCAGCTGTTCCGTCATGCCGTCAGCCTAGGCCCTGGTCCCTCGGTGGCGCCGGGCGGCTACAGCCAGCCGTTCCGCTTGAGCGTGCGGTGGATGCCCAGGCAGAGCGCCACCGTGACGCCGAGGACCACCGGGTAGCCGAACTTCCAGTGCGTCTCCGGCATGTAGTCGAAGTTCATGCCGTACACCCCGCACACCATCGTCGGCACGGCGATGATCGCCGCCCACGAGGTGATCTTGCGCATGTCCTCGTTCTGGGCCACGGAGGCCTGCGCCAGGTTCGCCTGGAGGATGGAGTTGAGGAGCTCGTCGAAGCCGACGACCTGCTCCTGCACCCGGGCGAGGTGGTCGGCCACGTCACGGAAGTACTTCTGGATGTCAGGGTCGACCAACCGCATCGGACGCTCGCTCAGCAGCTGCATGGGCCGCACCAGCGGCAGCACCGCCCGCTTGAACTCCATGACCTCGCGCTTGAGTTGGTAGATGCGGCCGGCGTCGGTGCCCCGGGGCGTGCCCTTGCGTCCGGGGGAGAACACCTCCGTCTCCACCTCGTCGATGTCGTCCTGCACCGCGTCCGCGACCGCCACGTACCCGTCGACGACATGGTCGGCGATCGCGTGCAGTACGGCGGAGGGGCCTTTGGCGAGCAACTCCGGGTCGTCCTGCAGCCGGTGACGGAGCGCCCGCAACGAACCCTGGCCACCGTGCCGGACGGTGATGAAGAAGTCCCGCCCGGTGAAGCACATCACCTCGCCGGACTCCACCACCTCGCTGGTGGCGGTGAGTTCGTCGTGCTCGATGTAGTGGATGGTCTTGAAGACGGTGAAGAGAGTGTCGTCGTAGCGCTCCAGCTTCGGCCGCTGGTGCGCGTGCACCGCGTCCTCCACGGCCAGCGGGTGCAGCCCGAACTCGGCCGCGATACCGGCGAATTCGGCCTCGGACGGCTCGTGCAGTCCGATCCACACGAACCCCCCGTCCCGGCGCACCTGACGGATCGCCTCGTGCGGGGCGAGGGTGCGCTCGAACGTGACGCGCGCGCCGTCACGGTAGACGGCACAGTCGACGACGGCCGTGGTCGCCTCCGCGGGGCGGGTGGCGTCGTACACGGCCCCGTCCTTGCGCAGCGACAGCCGGGACGGCCGGGAGGGGCGGACCGCGGCGCGCAGGTTGTTGATCATCGACATGGGCAGACTCCTTCGCAACGAAAGGCCGCCGACGACGGTTGGAACTACCCGGAATGGGGACGTTTTGACTTCCGATGTTTGGCACGTCCACAAAGCGGGGAGCACCGCACCGTCGCGGTGACAGCTTCGCTTGATTCAGATCGGCGACGTCGGATCGATGAGGTCTGATCGGCGACGGCTGATCGGTGAGGGGATCAAGGCGGTAAAGAAGTGCTCTTCCGTTGCGCGACGACCGACGAGCGGCACGACGCGAGTGAGGGTGGCAGCCAAGCAGAGAGCTGACGCGAGAGCTACGTGACTCAGCGGTCGGAAGAGCGGGTGGTACTGCACGGTCGACTTCGGTCCATCGCAGCCCCACCTCCTCCGGCCGGTCCCTCGTAAGGGACGTTCCATACCCCATCCGGGGTTCCCCGTAGGGGAGTCAGTTCTCTCTGGCCGGGACAAGAGGGCTTGAGAGCGACGCTTCTGCGTGCTGCCCGCGTGCTGTTCCGACCGGCGCCCCAGACTAACAGTCGACTGAAGTGTCAAGGCGCCCGTTTGCCGGTTCCTGACGAGTTCTATGCTCGGTTCATGGTTGATGTTCTCCCGTTGGTGGAAGCCCGTTTGCGTACCGCGCTGGGCGAGCCGGACGCGCGCGCCGCGGTCACCTTCCTCGGTACGGACCGCATCGAGGTGCTCCGCTTCACCGACGGCGACATCGTCCGCTACGCCACGCTCGGCATGTCCGCCCAGCCGATGGCCGACCCCACCGCGGTCCTCGCCGACCCCGTCAAGGGCCCCCGCGCCGAACTCGTCCTGTCCGTACGGCACGGCATCGCCGACACCGACAAGGTGCTCCGCCCGCTCGCCGTGCTCGCCGCGTCACCGCAGGTGGAGGGTGTGGTCGTGGCGCCCGGCGCCTCCCTCGACGTAGGCGATCCGCTATGGCCCGGCGCCCCCTTCACCTCGGTCCTCGTCGCCGAGTCCGGGGGCCTGGTCGAGGACCTCGAACTGGACGCCCCCGCCGACCCCGTACGGTTCCTCCCCCTCCTTCCGATGACCCCCAACGAGGCGGCCTGGAAGCGGGTGCACGGCGCGCAGGCCCTCCAGGAGCGCTGGCTCACCCAGGGGACGGACCTCCGCGACCCCGTCCGTGCGTCGGTCTCCCTGGACTAGGCCGGCCGCCCCCAGCGCTCCCTCCGCGACTTCCCCGTGTGACCGACGGCACGCCACAGGTGACCGACGGGCGCCCGGCAGGTGGCCGAAAATCGGCGCTTCCCTCTGCGGCGCGGGTAGTTGATTCCGATGGCGGGTTCTCCGGTCCCCCGGAGAGCCGGCCGCCGTCCGGCGTCCGGCGGTCGTGCGCGGAATGTGACGCGCACACGCCGGACGGGTGATCGTCCTTGACGCGAGGAAGCACGGGGAGGACCGTTGGGCCCTATGAGGGGCGAACCCAGTTGCCCGAAGTGTGGTGGCCGGGTCAGGGCTCCCGGCCTCTTTGCCGACTCCTGGCAGTGCGCTGTACACGGGACGGTGCACCCGCTGCAGCCCGTGATCCCGCCCAGCGTCGAGGCCCTCAGTGTCGTGGTGCACCGTGCCCAGGTGCCGGTGTGGATGCCGTGGCCGCTGCCGGTGGGCTGGCTGTTCACCGGCGCGGCCTTCGCCGGCGACGACCGCAGCGGAGGGCGCGCCACCGCCGTCGCCTGCTCCGGTCCGGGGCCGCTCGGCGGCATGGGTGAGCTGGTGCTCATCGCCGAGGAGCTCGGCGTGGGCCTCGGCGCCCGGTACGCCGGCATCGACGGACCCGACCCCGGCCCCTACCTCAGCGTCGAGAAACCGCCCCAGGCGAAGGTGCTCGCCGCGGGACGCCCCACGCCCCTCTGGCATGTCTCCGGCACCCCCGACGACCGCGCGGTCTTCGCCGGCGAGGCACTCGGCCTCTGGCTCTGGGCGGTCGTCTGGCCCGAACAGACGGGCCTGCTGATGTACGACGAACTGGTCCTCACCGACCTGCGCGACGCGGGCGCCGAGGTGGAACTGCTGCCGTGCGGCGCGCTGTCCCCGCGCATCCTGGAGCCCTAGAACGGCCCTGTCGCGACGCTTGCCTCACCGGCGGGGGCCTGTCCGCGACGGCTGGCGCGCCCGGTCCGCGACGGCTGGCGCCTCGTCCGCACCGGCCGGGGGCCTTGTCCGCACCGGCTGGGTGCCTGTCGGCAACAGCTGGGTACCCCCTCCATGTGTAGGGGGCACTACCCGGTTTCGGGTGTGACCGGAGCGCTTCAAAAGGGCGCTATTCTTGAGCGTCCGCTTCTGTTTCGTCTGTGCCTGGAGTCCGCGTCGTGCGCATCGATCTGCACTGCCACTCCACGGCCTCCGACGGTACGGACACCCCCGCCGAGCTGGTCCGTAAGGCCGGCGCCGCGGGCCTGGACGTGGTCGCGCTGACCGACCACGACACCACCCGCGGATACGCCGAGGCCATCGCCGCGCTGCCGGAGGGGCTCACGCTCGTCACCGGCGCCGAGCTGTCGTGCCGCCTGGACGGCGTCAGCATGCACATGCTGGCCTACCTGTTCGACCCGGAGGAGCCTGGGCTGCTCGCCGAACGCGAGCTGGTCCGGGACGACCGGGTGCCGCGGGCCCGCGGCATGGTCGCCAAGCTCAACGAACTGGGTGTGCCGGTCACCTGGGAACAGGTCGCGCGGATCGCCGGGGACGGCTCCGTGGGCCGACCGCACGTGGCCACCGCCCTCGTCGAACTCGGCGTCGTACCGACCGTCAACGACGCGTTCACCCCGCAATGGCTCGCCGACGGCGGCCGCGCCTATGTCGAGAAGCACGAGACCGACCCGTTCGAGGCGATCCGGCTGATCAAGGGCGCCGGCGGAGTCGCGGTCTTCGCGCACCCCGCCGCCGTCAAACGCGGCCGCACCGTCCCCGAGTCCGCGATCGCCGACCTCGCCGCCGCCGGGCTCGACGGCATCGAGGTCGACCACATGGACCACGACTCGGCGACCCGGGCGCGACTGCGCGGCCTCGCGAAGGAACTGGGGCTGCTCGCCACCGGTTCCTCGGACTACCACGGCAGCCGCAAGACCTGTGAGCTCGGCGAGTACACGACCGACCCCGAGGTGTACGGGGAGATCACGCGCCGAGCCACCGGAGCGTTCCCCGTCCCGGGCACCGGCGGGAAGCAGTCGGCTCCTCGGCCGTAGGGCACCCGGCGGTTCGGCGGAGGCGTAGTCGGCGGGTCCACGACTTGGCGGGCTGGACGGCCGGCGGATCACTGGATGACCGGGCGGACCGATCCAGGGTGACCGGGCGCCTGGGCGGGCCGATCCAGGGTGACCGGGCGGGCCGATCCAGGGTGAGGTCGTAGTCCCGCTGCCCGGCCTGAGTCCCCCCGCCGTTCTCCGCACTCCACCGTCCTCCGCCCCCGTTCTCCGTGCTCGCTCCTCGGCTCCGTCGCCCGTTCGTCACCACCACCGGCGTAGGGCTCTCACCCCGCACCGCCCTGCTCGGCGGTACGGGTCGGCTCCCGCCCCTCTCCCACCCCTTCCGCACACTCTCGCAAGGCACCCCCGTGTTCGATCTCGCCGTCTTCGGTTCCCTCTTCCTCACCCTGTTCGTGATCATGGATCCCCCGGGGATCACCCCGATCTTCCTCGGCCTCACCGCCGGGCGCCCCGCCCGGACGCAGAAGCGGATGGCGCTGCAGGCCGTCTGCGTGGCCGGTGGTGTGATCGCCGTCTTCGGTCTGCTGGGGCACCAGATCCTCGACTACCTGCATGTCTCCGTACCCGCGCTGATGATCGCGGGCGGACTGCTGCTCCTGCTGATCGCGCTCGATCTGCTCACCGGGAAGACGGACGAGCCCAAGCAGACGAAGGACGTGAACGTCGCCCTGGTGCCGCTCGGAATGCCGCTGCTCGCCGGGCCCGGGGCGATCGTGTCGGTGATCCTCGCGGTGCAGAAGGCGGACGGGGTGGCCGCCCAGGTGTCGGTGTGGGTCGCGATCCTGGCGATCCACGTCGTGCTGTGGCTGACGATGCGGTACTCGCTGCTGATCATCCGGGTCATCAAGGACGGCGGTGTGGTGCTGGTGACCCGGCTCGCGGGCATGATGCTGTCCGCGATCGCGGTGCAGCAGATCATCAACGGCGTCACGCAGGTGGTCCAGGGCAGCTGACGCCAACCCGCCGCGTATGGCCCGTGCAGGGGCCGGATGTACGCAGAGCCCCGTACGGCGCACCTCGGTGCGGCCCGTACGGGGCTCTGAAGTCTGCACGCATACGCCTCCTGCGAGGCGGTCGCGTCGGCCGGTACTACGAAGCGGTCACGTCGGCGGGGCGGATCCAGAGGCGCTGCCCGATGGCGGCGGCCTGCTGCACGATCCTGTTGACGGAGGCGGCGTCCACGACGGTCGTGTCGACGGGCGTGCCGTTGACGTCGTCGAGTCGCAGGATTTCGAAGCGCATGGCTTCTCCCTTCGTCTGGTCGTCCTCCCGCTGGGGGAGAACTACTGGTGGTGCGCGGGTCGTCGGTGCCCGTGTTCCATGAGGATTCAACGGTATGCGTGTTACAAACATTCCCTACGCTAAGGAAATTTTTCGAGAACCTAATTACTGGCTGGTAAGTGACGTTGTGGGTGTGTCTACCAGGAAGCTGCAAGACTGATTGGGACCGGTTGTGTTCGCAGCGTGACCGCCAGGACAATGGATGCATATGAACGACGACGACCTGGCGGCGCTCGGCGCCCGCATCGACCGTACGAACGAGCTGCTCCAGCGCATGCTCGCCGAGGTGGCGAAGACGCCCTCAACCCATGCGATCTTCGTCGACGCCGGGTATCTGTACGCGGCGGTGGGGCGGCTCGTCGCCGGGACGGAGGACCGGCGGTCCTTCGACCTCGATGCGGAAGGTCTCATCGACGCCCTGATCGACCGGGCCCGCACGATCTTCGCGGACAGCCGGCTGCTCCGGGTCTACTGGTACGACGGGGCGCGCCGCCGCATCCACACGGCGGAGCAGCAGTCCATCGCCGAGCTGCCGGACGTCAAGGTGCGGCTCGGCAACCTCAACGCGAACAACCAGCAGAAGGGCGTCGACTCCCTCATCCGTACGGACCTGGAGTCCCTGGCCCGGCACCGCGCCATCAGCGACGCGGCGCTGATCGGCGGCGACGAGGACCTGGTCTCGGCGGTCGAGGCCGCGCAGGGGTACGGGGCGCGCGTCCATCTGTGGGGCATCGAGGCGCCGGAGGGCCGCAACCAGGCCGAGCCGCTGCTCTGGGAGGTCGACAGCCAGCGCACCTTCGATCTCGACTTCTTCAAGCCGTACGTGTCCCGGCGGGCCGCCGTCCCGTACGAGGCCACCGCCGGGGCCCGGCCCACCCGTGAGGACGTCCGCTTCGTCGGCGCCCAGATCGCCGCGAAATGGCTGGCGTCCCGGGGCCGCGAGCCGCTCAAGGAACTTCTGCACGGCCACCCGTACCTGCCCGGCTCGGTCGACCAGGACCTCCTCGTCGAGGCGGAGGGGCTGCTCCAGTACTCGCTACGGGGCCAGGCGGACCTGAGAAGGGCGCTGCGGGACGGGTTCTGGGAGCACTTGAGGGCGCAGTACTAGCGGGTGCCGGCAGACGAGGATCAGCCGGTCAGCCGGTCAGCTGATCCCAGAAGCCGATCAGGGCGGAGGCCGTGGCCTTCGGCTGGTCCGTGTTGGGGGAGTGCTCGGCGGCGGCGATGACCGTGCGGTGCGCGCGCAGGCGTGCGGCCATGTCGTCGAGGAGGGGGATCGGCCAGGTGTCGTCGCGCTCGCCGGACAGGACGTGCGTGGGCAGGCCCAGGGCGGCCAGTTCGGCGACCCGGTCGGGCTCCGCGCAGAGCTGCCGGCCGGTGGCGATGAGCTGCGCCGGGCTGTGGGCGAGCCAGCGGCGGCGCAGGTCGGCGCTGTCGTCCAGCCCTTCGTCGAGGCCGCCGCCGGTGTCGGTCTCCTCCGGCGGTTCCATCGCCTGGATGGCGTCCCACACCTGCTCCATGCCCATCACGGCCAGGGCGTCCCGCAACAGCTTCACGCGCTGCTGCTGGCTCTGCGAGATCTGGGCCGGGCCCGAGGCCATCAGGGTGAGGGAGGCGAAGGGGGAGGGGTCCAGGAGGACGGCGGCGCGGGAGATCTGACCGCCGAGGGAGTGGCCGAGGAGATGCAGGGGGGCGCCGTCGCCGACGACCCGTGCCTGGGCGAGCAGGTCACTGGCCAGCTCTTCCTGGGCGTACGGCGACTCGTCGTCCTTGGGGCCCTCGCTCTCGTACTGGCCCCGTCCGTCCACGGCGACGGAGCGGTAGCCGGCCTCCGCCAAGGGTTTGTGCAGCGCGATGAAGTCCTCCTTGCTGCCCGTGAACCCCGGCACGAGGAGCACGGTGCCCTTCACCGGGGTGCCCGCCTCGATGACGGCGAACTCACCGCGCGAGGTGCGCAGCCGGTGGGCGCGGGCACCCGGAGGAGGGGTGAACGTGGGAGGACGGCTCATGGGGCGAGGGTAACCGGAGACCGTGAAGAGGGATCACCCTGCCGGGTGGTTCGGGGGCTGCCGGGAGACGGGGGCGCACTGTGTCGGTCCTTCACCGGCGGCTGAGTGGGGGCTGATCGCGCAGTCCCCGCGCTCCTGAGCCCGCCCCCGCGCCCCTGGGGAGGGCCGCAGGCCCCTCCCCAGGGGCGCGGGGAGCTGCGCGCCAAGCCCCCACGGACCCGCACATGCCCCTGAGCCCCCACAGGCCCGCGGCTGCCACTGACCCCACGGGCCAGGACATGCCCCTGAATCCCCAGGGGCCGCATATGCCCTGGCCACGGAGACGCCCCGCGCGGCGCGGGGGCCGGCCGCCGATCCCCACCCGACCGCACCCGCCCACAACCCCACTCATCCGCATACGCCGCTCTGGTCCAGGCGGGGTCGCAGGGGCGGCAGTCCCTGGGGATGGGACGGGTAGGGACGGCGGGGGGCGAGGAAACCCATGACCGGTGCCGACGGACGCGGCCCTGCCGGAACGCCGAAGGCCCGGCCCCCGAGAAGGGGAACCGGGCCTCTGCGCAGCCAGCTACCTGACCTCAGCCATCCGTCGGCTCAACAGCAGCCGCGGTCTTCCGCACCCGCCGACGCGGCGCCGGCGTCTCAGCCGCACCCGCACCGGCGTCCTCGACAGCAGCCACAGCCGGAGCGGCAGCCTTGCGCGTACGACGCGGCTTGGTGGCCTGCTCCTCCGTCGGCTGCGCCGGAACCGACGCCTCGATCGGAGCCTCGGCGGTCTTCCGGGTACGCCGACGCGTCTTCGGCGCGGCCTCCTCGGTTACGGCCACGGCCTCGGCCGTGTCGACCGGTGCCTCCGCGACCTTGCGGGTGGTCCGGCGGCGCGTCTTGGGCGCGCTTTCCTCGGCGGCGGCCGTGGCGTCGCCCGTGACCTCGGCCGTCGCCGCGGTCTTGCGGGTGGTCCGGCGGCGGGTCTTGGGCGCGGCCTCCTCGGTGGCGGGCGTGCCCTCGGCCGTGTCGAGCGCGGCTTCGGCGGCGGGCGCCTCAGCGGCGGCGGGGGCCTCAGCGACCTTCCGGGTACGCCGACGGGTCTTCGGCGCGGCCTCCTCGGTGGCGGGCGTGCCCTCGGCCGTGTCGAGCGCGGCTTCGGCGGCGGGCGCCTCAGCGGCGGCGGGGGCCTCAGCGACCTTCCGGGTACGCCGACGGGTCTTCGGCGCGGCCTCCTCGGTTACGGCCACGGCCTCGGCCGTGTCGACCGGCGCCTCGGCGACCTTCCGCGTCCGGCGGCGGGTCTTGGGCGCGGCCTCGTCGGCCACGGCTTCGGCCGCGTCGACCGGTGCCTCCGCGACCTTGCGGGTGGCCCGGCGGCGCGTCTTGGGCGCGCTCTCCTCGGTGGCAGGCGTGCCCTCGGCCGTGTCGAGCGCGGCTTCGGCGGCGGGCGCCTCAGCAGCGGCGGGGGCCTCGGCGGCCTTGCGGGTACGCCGACGCGTCTT
>NZ_JAMGBG010000187.1 GCF_023516595.1 Streptomyces neyagawaensis
TCGGCGGCCTTGCGGGTACGCCGACGCGTCTTCGGCGCGGCCTCCTCGGCAACCGTGCTCTCGGCCGTGTCGACCGCCACCTCGGCGGCCGGAGCCTCGACCGGCTCCGCCGACGCCGTCTTGCGCGTGCGGCGGCGGCGCGGCTTCGCCTCGTCGGCGGCAGGCAGGACGCCGGCGGTGTCCGCAGCGTCCGCGACCGTGCTCACCGCCGAAGCCTTCACCGCATCCGCGGCGTCGGGGGCGGCGTCCAGGGCCCTCTCGGACCCCTCGGTCTCCACCGCCGACGTCACCGTCTGGCCCGACGTCGTGCCGCCGCGGGTGCGGCGACGGCGGCGGGGCGTGCGGGGGCCGGCGTCGGCCTCGGTGGACGTGCCCGGCGTCTCAGTGGGCCGCGTCGGCTCGGTGACCGCCGTCGCCTCGGGGGCCGTCGCGTCCACGGTGGCGCCACCGCGCGTCCGGCGGCGACGGCGCGGCGTAC
>NZ_JAMGBG010000188.1 GCF_023516595.1 Streptomyces neyagawaensis
TGTTTACCGCTGGGTGGTGGAGCGCACGTTCGCCTGGCTGCACGGCTTCCGACGTCTTCGGGTGCGCTGGGAACGGCGAGCTGACATCCACGAGGCGTTCCTCAAACTCGCCTGCTGCCTCATCACCCACCGACAACTCAGCTCATTGTGTTAGCCGCTGTAAGCGGTAGTAAGCCCATGAGTTACGCCGGATAGCAACCCTGGAGCCTGGAGCTGCCACAAGATCTCGGGGGGAGGGCGAATGGAAACCGAGTCGGAGCCTTACGTCCGTCTGACGACGCTGCGGCAGCTGCACCAGGTGATGGCGGACATGAACACCGCACGCAGCCTGGCCGACACGCTGCAGACCGTCGCCGACGGTGTGGTCAACGGCCTGGGGTACGAGCTGGCGTGCGTCAATCTCGTCCGCCCCGACGGCGACCTCGTCGTCGCCGCCCTCTCCGGGAACTCCGCCGCCGAGGCCCTGATCACCGGCCGCGTCGGCTCCCGCGCCTCCTGGGACCGCCGACTGAACATGGGCGAGGCCTGGGGCGACCTGCGGTTCATACCCCACACCGAGGGCTGGGTCCTCGACGAGGACGACGTACCGCAGTGGTACACCGACGGACCCGCGCCCCGCTTCGAGGACGAGTGGCACCCCTCCGACCGCCTCTTCGCGCCGATGTACACCCCCGGCGCCGGCGGCGCCTCCTGCGGTGAGCTGCTCGGGGTCATCTCCGTCGACCGGCCGCGCAACGGACGGCGGCCCGGCGCCTGGGGGCGCGAGGCGCTCCAGATGTACGCCTTCCAGGCCGCCATCGCCATCAGCAACGCGCGTCTACGTGCGAATATGCAGCGCGCACTGGTCAGGCTCGAACGCGAGCAGCAGGCCCTGCGGGCCAGCGAGGAATCCTTCCGTCAGGCGTTCGAGTACGCCCCGAGCGGGATGGCCATCGCCGAGATGGGCGGGGACCAGCACGGCCGGATCCTGCGGACCAACGACGCGCTGTGCCGGCTGCTCGGGCGGCCCGCGTCCGCCATGCGCCGGTACGCCTTCTCCGACCTCGTCCACCCCGAGGACATCGGCACGCTCCTGCGCACCTCCGCCGAGGGCGGCCGCGCCGAGCTGCGGCTCGGACGCCGCGACGGCACGTACGTCTGGGTCAGTCTGCGCAACTCCGTCGTGGCCGACGCCGCCGACGGGCCCCGCTTCCTGCTCACCCACGTCGAGGACATCGAGGAGCGCAAGCGCCGCGAGCTCCAGCTCGCCCATCGCGCCTCCCACGACGCGCTGACCGGCCTGCCGAACTCCGCGGAGCTGCGCTCCCGGCTCTCCGCCCGCATCTGCCAACGCCCCCAGGCGCTCCCGGCCGGCGCGGCGGCCGACTCCATGGACGCCACCTTCGGCGAGAACTTCGGGGAGAACTTCGGGGACGGCCTCGGAGACGGTTTCGGGCAGTACGGCGACTTCGGGATCGCCCAGCACCCGTCCGCCCAGCACCCCGCCGTCCCCCAGCCGAACCCGTCGTTCGACGCGTACGAGGCCGGCGGGAACGGCGGGCACGCGTTCGACTTCCACGCGGCCACCGGGCCGTACGACGCCTTCGACCACCATGTGCACACCGTCGCGCCCGAGAGCGAGCGGGACGACGGCACCAAGGGGCTCGCGGTGCTCTTCTGCGACCTCGACGGGTTCAAGTCGATCAACGACCGGTTCGGGCACAACGCGGGTGACGCCGTCCTCATCGAGGTGGCCCGCAGGCTCAGCCGGGGCGTCCGCGACGGCGACACCGTCGCCCGGCTCGGCGGTGACGAGTTCGTCGTCCTCGCCGACGGGCTCGGCCGCGCCGACGCCCAGGACCTCGCCGTACGCCTGCGCAACGAGATCATCCAGCCGATCCGGGTCGACGGCCGCGCGATGCGCGTCGGCGCCAGCTTCGGCATCGGATGGGCGCACTGCGGGATGACGGCGGACGAGGTGTTGAAATCGGCTGACGAGCGGATGTACGTCGAGAAACGATCTCGTCCCAAACAGCATCGGCGGGCCGGATGACCAGAGCCGGGCAGTAG
>NZ_JAMGBG010000189.1 GCF_023516595.1 Streptomyces neyagawaensis
CAAACAGCATCGGCGGGCCGGATGACCAGAGCCGGGCAGTAGCCCGACAAGCCGGGAAAAGCGCTGGTGAGGCCCCCGATGAGGGGTCTCCCGGCGTGATGGTGACTCAGGCCACGAGGGCTGAGTCACCCGTTTGGCTCAGCGTGAGCGGGTAGGCTCGCTCTCCTACACCCCTGTTGCAAGAAGCCACCCGTACGCCGCATGTACCGCACCGCTGAGGAGACCTAGGGATGACGCCCGGCAACAACGGCGCGAGCACGCCCGAGGACGACGACCCGTTCGGCTACCTCTACGCCGACGGCCAGGCCCGGGGCGCCCAGCCGCCCACGGGGAGCTACGGCTACCCCAACGCCGTCAACCGGGTGCGGCCGGTCGGTGAGCGCCAGTACGGGCAGCAGACCCAGCAGGCGGCCCCCGCCCAGCAGGCCCCCACCGCGGCGTACGGCCAGGTCCCCCAGCAGAACGGCTACGGCCAGCCGAACGCGCACTACCAGGCCCCGGAGTCCTTCTCCGGCGGCGCCGAGACGACCCGTCAGCAGTCGCACGGCGGCGGGGGCGGCGGGCGCGGACGCGGCCCCAACACCAAGGGGCTGCTGATCGGCGCGATCGCCGTCGTGGCCGCCGTGGTGATCGGCATCGGCGTCGCCATGATCGGCGGGGACGACAAGGCGGACGACAACGCCGGCGGCGGCCCCTCGACCGCGCCGACGGCCGACCAGAACACCGAGCCCAGCCCGTCGACGACCAAGAAGACCGAGCAGAAGCCCGGCGAACTCCCCAAGGCGGAGGCCAAGACCCTCCAACTCGGCGGCAACGCCACGGTCGCCTCCGACATCCCCGGCGCCAAGTCCGAGGGCGGCTTCTACGTCACCAACTTCAACTCGGTCGGGTCGTCGGTGACGTGGAAGATGGAGGATGTCCCGGCGGCCGGCAAGTACACGCTGTACGTGCTCTACGGTGTCCCGGGCAAGGACCAGAACGCCACCCTCACGGTGAACGGCACGGCCCAGACCCGCCCTCTGAACCTGTCCAACTTCTCGAGGGGCCCCGAGGGCGACTACGAGAAGGGCTGGACGAACACCTTCGCGCTCCTCCAGCTCAACAAGGGCACCAACGAGGTCAAGATCTCGTGCGAGCAGGGCAACTCCTGCGACGTGAACTTCGACCAGATGTACCTGGAAAAGGGCTGGAAGAAGAGCAGCTGAGGCCTTGAGCGGGCCCAGCCCCCTTCAGGCCGCGCTGACCTCCCCCGTCACCGCCACCTGCGTGCGCAGTTCCTCGTACGCCCGCTGGTCGAACTCGCCCGCCGCCGGGGCCAGTACGGTCGCCGCCGACAGGGCCGTCGCCCGGGTGAGGCGGTCGGGCCAGGGGAGGTGTTCGACCAGGCCCGACAGGAGGCCCGCCACCACCGCGTCGCCGGCGCCCGTCGGGTTGCCGCGGAAGCGGCGGGGCGGGGTCGCCCGCCAGTGGCCCTCGGGCGTGTGGGCGAGGAGACCGTCGGGGCCGAGCGAGGCGACGACCGCCTGGGCACCCCGGCGGCGCGCGTCACGTGTCGCGCGGGACGGCTCGTGGGAGCCGGTGAGTTCGGCGAGTTCCTCGGCGTTCGGCTTCACCACGTCGGGGCGTGCCGCCACCCCGCGCCGCAGCGGCTCACCGCTGGTGTCCAGCAGGACGGGGACGGCCAGGGTGCGCGCCGTACGGATCAGGCCCGCGTACGCGCCCACCGGTACTCCCGGCGGCAGGCTGCCGCACAGGGCCACCGCCGAGGCGGAGCGCAGCAGCACCTCGTACGCCTCCTGGAACGCGGACCACTCGGCCGGGGCGATGAGCGGGCCGGGCTCGTTGAGCTGAGTCGTGTCACCGGTGGCGTCGACGACCGCGATCGTCCGGCGCGTCGCCCCCTCCACCGGGATGAGCGCGTCCACGATGCCCGGCGTCCGGGTGAGCCCCTCCTGGACGGCGCGTCCGGTGCCGCCGCCGACGAAGCCGGTGACCGTCACCTCATGGCCGAGGGCGGCGAGCACGCGGGCCACGTTCAGGCCCTTGCCGCCGGGGCGTTGGATCACCTCGGTCACCCGGTGCGTGGCATGGGGCCGGAGGGCCCGTACGCGGTGGGTGATGTCGAGAGCGGTGTTCAGCGTGACCGTGAGGATCACCCGGGGCTACCCCCTCGAATTCGACGGCGCGACGCGTTCGGTCTTCGTTGACATCAGAATGCGCTCGGCGACAGCTGTTGCGGAGGCTCGATCATGCCAAAAGAGCGGCGGTCGGCCCAGTCCCCGGGGCCAACCGCCGCACTCCGCACCACCCGCCAACAAAGGGGCGGATGGGTTGGGTTGGGGATCGATCGCCCCCACCGTCCGCCCCCCGCCGGCTGCCGTCCGCCGTCCCCGTTGGCCGGCCGCCGCCGTCGGCTCAGTTCGTGAAGGGGTCCACCACCCAGGTGCCCTTGCGCAGGACGCCCTTGACGGCGAAGTCCGCGTCGAGGAGGACGATGTCGGCGTCCTTGCCCGGCTCCAGGGAGCCGATCCGGTCGTCCAGGCCCAGGAGCCTGGCCGGGTTGGCGGAGAGCGCGGCGACGACGGACTCGACGGGGAGGCGGTCGAGGGTGACCGCCCGCCGGAAGGCGCGGTCCTGGGTGAGGGTCGAGCCGGCGATGGAGCCGCCCTCCACCAGGCGGGCCACACCGTCGGCGACCTCGACCTCCAGCGGGCCGAGCATGTAGCGGCCGTCGCCGAAACCGGCCGCGTCCATCGCGTCGGTGATGAACGCCACCCGCTCGGCGCCCGCGTGACGGAACGCCAGCTGGAGGGCGGCCGGATGCAGATGCGTGCCGTCGTTGATCAGCTCGATGGTGACCCGCTCGTCCTCCAGGAGCGCCGCGATCGGGCCGGGTTCGCGGTGACCCAGCGGGGGCATCGCATTGAACAGATGCGTGGCCACGGTCGCGCCCGCCTCGATGGCACGCACGGTCTGCTCGTACGTGGCGTCCGTGTGCCCGATCGCCGCGAGGACGCCGTGCTCGGCGAGGAGCCGTACGGAGTCCAGGCCGCCGGGGAGTTCGGTGGCCAGGGTGACCATGCTCGCCCTGCCGCGTGCCGCGTCGACCAGCTTGCGGACCTCCGCCGGGTCCGGGTCGCGCAGCAGCGCCTCGGAGTGGGCGCCCTTGCGGCACGGGGAGATGAACGGGCCCTCGAAGTGGATGCCCGCGATGTCGCCCTGCTCGGCGAGTTCGGAGAGGAGCCCGGCGCGGTGGGCGAGGCCGTCCATGTCGCCGGTGACGGTGGAGGCGACGAGGGTGGTGGTGCCGTGCAGACGATGGGTGTGGATGCCCCTCAGGACGTCCTCGACCGTGCCCGAGGTGAAGGACGCCCCGCCGCCGCCGTGGTTGTGGAGGTCGACGAAACCGGGGACGGCCCACAGGCCGTGGGCCGCAAGGACGGGGGCGTCGGCGGGGGCGTGCTCGGCGATCCGGGTGCCGTCGACCACGACCCGGCCGTTCTCGACGATGCCGGTGGGGAGGACGACGTCGACACCTTCCAGGACGAAGGGCCGCGCCGCCGACGGCGCCTGCGGGCGGGTGGGGGCTCGGCGCGCGGTTCCCCGCGCCCCTTCGGGCTCGCTGCTCGCGCCGGAAGCGGAAAAGTCCTGCTGGGTCGGCATCAGGGGGTTGCCTCCGAAGCGTCCGTCGGGGTCGTGGGGGTCGTGTCCGTGAGGAGGTCCCAGGCCAGGAGGCCGGCGCCGAGGCAGCCCGCCGTGTCGCCGAGGGAAGCCGGGACGAGTGCGGGGACCTTCTGGAAGGTCACCCGGTGTTCGATGGCGGCCCGCAGCGGGGCGAACAGGGTCTCCCCGGCCTCGGCGAGGCCGCCGCCGATGATCAGGGTGCGGGGGTCCAGCAGAGTGATCGCGGTGACGAGGCCGTCGGCGAGGGCGTCGACCGCCTCCTGCCAGACGCCGCGCGCCCGCGGGTCGCCGTACTCCACGGCCCGCGCGCAGTCCTCCGCGTCCGCGCCGGGGTCGCCGGTGGCCGCGGCCCAGGCCTGGCTGACCGCCGCCGCGGAGGCGAAGCGCTCCAGACAGCCGCGCTGACCGCAGGGGCACGGGGTTCCCCCGGGGCGTACGACGATGTGGCCGATCTCGCCGGCGAAGCCGTGCGCGCCCGCCTCGACCCGGCCCTCGACGCCGATCGCGCCGGCGATGCCGGTGCCGAGCGCCACGAAGAGGAAGCGGTCGGCGCCCATGCCCGCGCCGACCCGGCCCTCGGCGAGACCGCCGGTGCGCACATCGTGGCCGAGGGCGACCGGTATGCCGCCGAGGCGCTCGGCGAGGAGCGCGCGCAGCGGTACGTCGTGCCAGCCGAGGTTGGCCGCGTAGACGGCGACGCCCCGCTCGGCGTCGACGATGCCGGGCACGGCGACACCGGCGGCGGACGCGGGCTCGCCGAAGTGCCGCTCGCCGTGGGCGCGCAGCTCGGCGGCGAAGTCGAGGATCGACGCGACGACGGCGTCCGGCCCGCGGTCACGGCCGGTGGCGAGGCGCGCCTGGTGCAGCAGCTCGCCGCCCGCACCGACCAGCGCGGCCTTCATCCCGGTGCCGCCCACATCGAGGGCGATGACATGTCTCACGGAGGACAGTGTGGCCCGTGTACCCTCAAGAGGTCTAGTCCACTCACGTGGTGTAGACCTTATGAAGAAGTTCGAGAAGTTGAAGGATGAACAGGCTTGAACGCAAGCCTGCGATCCAGGCTGTTTTGTTCGAAGCCCGTTCGATAAGCGCGACAGGTTTGGGGCGGCACAAGTGCGACAGCGGCGGACGAAGACCCACATCAGGACCACCTCGGCACTCGCGGCACTGTCCGCGCTGGGGCTGATGTCCACGCTTGCGGGCTGCGGCGCCGGGGAGACGGACGGGCAGAAGGTCACCCTGAAACTGGTGGCCGCCGACTACGGCGACTCCAAGGCCAACAGCTCCCAGAAGTACTGGGACGACCTCGTCGCGGCGTACGAGAAGGGCCACCCCGACGTCGAGATCGACGTCACCGTGCGCTCCTGGAACGACATCGACCGCGCGGTCAAGGAGATGGTCGACGCCGGTAAGGCCCCCGACATGGCGCAGATCGGCACGTTCGCCGACTACGCCGCCGCCGGGAAGCTCTACGAGGTGGACGACCTGCTCTCCATACCCGTCCAGGGCGACTTCCTCGGCCAGCTCGCCAACGCGGGCAAGGTGAAGCGGGCCGCGTACGGCATGCCCTTCGCCGCGTCCACCCGCGTGCTCTTCTACAACAAGAAGCTGTTCGCCAAGGCCGGGATCGACGAGGCCCCGCGCACCTGGGGCGAACTGGCCGCCGACGCGGAGGCGCTCCGCGCGGCCGGCACCAAGACCCCTTACGCGCTGCCGCTCGGGCCCGAGGAGGCCCAGGCCGAGACCATGCAGTGGCTGCTCAGCGGCGGCGCCGGATACGTGGACAACGTCGGCACGTACCAGCTCAACTCCGACGACAACGTGCGGACCTTCACCTGGCTGAAGAAGGAACTGGTCGACAAGGGCCTCACCGGGCCGACCGCGCCGGCCAAGCTGAACCGGGCCGACGCGTTCGACGCGTTCACGCGCGGCGAGGTCGGGATGCTCAACGGGCACCCCAGCCTGATGAAGATGGCCGAGGACAAGGGCGTCGAGTTCGGCACCGCCGCCCTGCCGGGGCGCGAGGGGCGGTCGCGGGCGGCCCTCGGGGTCACCGACTGGATGATGGCGTTCAAGCAGAACGGGCACCGGGAGGAGATCGGCGACTTCCTCGACTACGTCTACGCCGACAAGAACGTCCTCGCGTTCTCCCGCGAGTACGACCTGCTGCCGGTGACGGCGTCGGCGTCGCAGGCGATGGCGGAGGACAAGGACACCGCCGACCTCACGCCGTTCCTGACGGAACTCCCCTCGGCCGAGCTGTATCCCGCCGGGAAGACGTCGTGGGCGGAGGTCAGTGCGGCGGTGAAGCGGGAGATAGGGACGGCCGTGTCGTCGAACGCGAAGCCGCGGGTGGTGCTGGAGAGGTTGCAGGAGACGGCGACGGAGGCGGAGCGGGAGGACTAGGGCGCCTTCCAGCTCGGGGGTACGCGGTTCGTCGGCGGGTGCGGGTTCGTCGTGGTTTCTCGCGCAGTTCCCCGCGCCCCTGATGGGAACGGGCCTGCGGCCCGCCCCTTCATGAAAAGTACGGGGCGCAGCCCCGGTCGCTTTTCAGGGGCGCGGGGCTGTGACACATGCGGCTCCGCCGCGTGGGCGCGAACGGCCCGCACTCGCCCGCACCCGGCGACGCACGAGTCATCCCCCTGTCGGTCCCGTCCGTTACCGTCGTCGCATGGACAGCCTCGACACGCGTGAGCAGGCCATCCTCGCGTTGGAGCGGCAGGGGTGGGGCAGCCCGGGCGCCAAGGAGCGGGCCATACGGGAGCGGCTGGGGCTCGCCCCCGTGCGGTACTACCAGCTCCTGAACGCCCTGCTGGACGACGCACGCGCCCTGGCCCACGACCCGGTCACCGTCAACCGGCTGCGGAGAGTGCGGGAGGCCCGCCGGGCCGAGCGGTGACGGATAAGGTCGACGGCATGGGCAGCCACAAGGATTCCGAGAACCCCAAGGCCACCTTGCCGACACCTGTGACCCCGGCCGGCCGGGACGCGCTCGACGCGATCCTCGCCGACCCCGGCCGTACGGTGATCGCGCTCGACTTCGACGGCACGCTCGCGCCGATCGTCCCCGACCCCGAACAGGCCCGCGCCCACCCCGACGCGGTCCCCACCCTCGCCGCACTCGCCCCGCGGGTCCTCTCCGTCGCCGTGGTGACCGGCCGCCCCGCCGCCGTCGCCGTCCGCCACGGAGGCTTCGCCGGCGTCCCCGGTCTGGAACACCTCACCGTGCTCGGCCACTACGGCGCCGAACGCTGGGACGCCGCGACCGACACGGTCACCGCGCCGCCCCCGCACCCCGGGGTCACCGCCGTCCGCGCGGAACTCCCCGCGGTGCTGGACGAGGCGGGGGCGGGGGAGGGCACCTGGATCGAGGAGAAGGGGCGGGCCGTCGCCGTCCACACCCGGCGCGCGGCCGATCCCCAGGCCACGTTCGAGGTGCTGCGCGCGCCGCTGACCGACCTCGCCACCCGTCATGGCCTCATCGTCGAACCGGGCCGGATGGTCCTCGAACTCCGGCCCCCGGGCATGGACAAGGGGGTCGCTCTCCGCCGGCACGTCGTCGACTCCGGCGCGACGGCCGTCCTCTACGCCGGGGACGACCTCGGCGACCTGCCCGCGTTCGCCGCGGTGGAGAAGCTGCGGGGGGAGGGCGTGCCGGGGTTGCTGGTGTGCAGCGGCAGCACGGAGGTGACGGAGCTGTCGGAGAGGGCGGATCTGGTGGTGGACGGGCCGGAGGGGGTAGTGCGGTTGCTGTCGCGGATCGCCGAGGTTGTCGGGGCGGGGGGCGCCCAGTAGCTCGGGGTGCGCGGTTCGTTGGCGGGTGCGGGTTCGTCGTGGTTTCTCGCGCAGTTCCCCGCGCCCCTGGAAAAGCAGGGGCCTGCGGCCCCGTGCTTTTCCGATGAAGGGCGGGCCGCAGGCCCGTTCCCTTCAGGGGCGCGGGGCTGTGACACATGCGGCTCCGCCGCGTGGGCGCGAACAACCCCCACCCACCCGCACCCGCCAACGCACCCCTCGGCCCGAGCTACTAGGCCCTCAGCTCTCCCAGCTGATCCAAGAACCACCGGGCCGGTGGCAGAGCCGTCGCCGCCGCCGTGAGCCGCTTCGTGCGTTCCGTTCGTTCCTCCGCGCCCATCGACAGCGCCTCGTGCAACGCCTCGGCCGTCCCCCCGATGTCGTACGGGTTGACCACCACCGCGTCGTCGCCCAGCTCCTCGAACGCCCCCGCCTCCCGCGACAGCACCAGCACACAGCCCCTGTCGGAGACGAGCGGTACCTCCTTGGCGACCAGGTTCATGCCGTCGCGGATGGGGTTCACGAGGGCGACGTCGGCGAGGCGGTATGCCGCCAGGGAGCGGGCGAAGTCGTCCTTGACGTGGAGGACGACCGGGGTCCAGCCCGGCGTCCCGTACCGCTCGTTGATCTCGGCCGCCACCCGCTGGACCTCGGCGGTGTACTCCCGGTACACGGCGAGGTCCTGCCGCGACGGGTACGCGAAGGCCACGTGCACGACGCGCTCGCGCCACTCCGGGCGGTCGTCGAGGAGCTGCCGGTACGCCAGCAGGCCCCGCACGATGTTCTTGGACAGTTCCGTACGGTCGACGCGGACGATCGTGCGGCGCGGCGTGCCGTCGGGAGCCGTGCCGATCTGCTCCCGCAGCGCGACGATCCGCTCGTCGACGTCCGCCTCGTGCGCGCGGGCCCGCAGGAAGTCCGCGTCGGCGCCGAGCCCGTGCACACCGATCCGGGTGCCGGAGGTGGCGTCCGGGCCCAGTACGGCGTGACAGCACGCGGTGAACGCGTCCGCCCACCGCCGGGTCAGGAACGCGGCCCGGTCGGCGCCGAGGATGCCGTTCAGCACCTCCGCGGCGATGTCGTCGGGCAGCAGCCGGAAGTAGTCCACGGGCGCCCACGGGGTGTGCGAGAAGTGGCCGATCCTGAGGTCCGGGCGCAGCTCGCGCAGCATCCTCGGCACGAGCGTCAGGTGGTAGTCCTGCACGAGCACGGCCGCGCCGTCCGCCGCCTCCTCCGCCAGCGCCTGCGCGAAGGACCGGTTGTACGTCTCGTACGCGGTCCACTGGGCCCGGAACTCCGCGTCGAAGACGGGCTCCAGGGGGGTCTGGTACAGCATGTGGTGCACGAACCACAGCGCGGAGTTGGCGACGCCGTTGTACGCGGCGTGGTGGACGTCGGCGGGGATGTCCAGCATGCGTACGCCGGGCTCGCCGACCCCGCGGCGTACGGCCTCGCGGTCGCCGTCGCCGAGCGCGGAGCACACCCACAGGGCACCGGCGTCGGGGCCGATCGCCGACAGGCCGGACACGAGTCCGCCGCCGCCGCGCTTCGCGGTGAGACCGCCGGAGTCGTCCTGGGTGTACGAGACGGGGCCGCGGTTGGAGGCGACCAGCACCTGGGCTTCAGCGTGCGTTGATGCCATAGGGCTCAACCTAGCCCGTGGTCGAACCGCTCAAACGTGCGGTTCGGCCGTATACAGGAGCGCCTAGGGGGGTGGGGGTGACTCGTGCGTCGGCGGGTGCGGGTACTTCGTGGTTTCTCGCGCAGCTCCCCGCGCCCCTGAAGGAACGGGCCTGTGGCCCGCCCTTCAGGGACCGGCATACCTCAGGCGCCCCCTACGCCGCCTTCCGCTCCGCGTACTCCGCGATCTCTGCCATCGGCGGTCGTTCCTCCAGGTCCACCGAGTACGTTCGCGGCTCGAAACCCTCCGCGCCGCGTTCGAACTGGGTCAGGACGGGACGGATCAGGTGGCCGCGGGCCAGGCGGAGCTGGGCCGTGCGATAGATCGCCGCGGACATGCGGCCCAGGGCCTGCCCGTCCTGGTGGCGGTGTTTGCGGACGCCCACATCGACCTGGGCCAGCGCGTCGAGGCCGACGAGGTGGAGCGCGTCGACGAGCATGCCCAGTTCGATGCCGTAGCCGACGGGGAACGGGAGGCGTTCCAGGAGGGAGCGGCGGGCCGCGTACTCGCCGCCCAGCGGCTGGACGAAGCCCGCCAGCTGGGGCCAGTGCATGTTGAGCAGGGGGCGGGCCATGAGTTCGGTCACCCGGCCGCCCTGGCCGGCGGCCGCGCCGAGCGGGCGGTCGTACATCGCCTTGACCAGGTCGACGCCGGGGTCGGTGAGCAGCGGGCCGACGATCCCGGAGACGAAGTCGGAGGAGAACTCCTTGAGGTCCGCGTCGATGAAGCAGACGATGTCTCCGGTCGTGACCAGCAGCGACCGCCACAGGACCTCGCCCTTGCCGGGCACGGCGGGCAGGCGCGGCAGGATGTCGTCGCGGTGGACGACCCGTGCCCCGGCCGCCGCGGCGACCTCGGAGGTGCGGTCGGTCGATCCGGAGTCCACGACGACGACCTCGTCGACGAGCGGGACCTGTTCCATGAGGTCATGGCGGATGACGGCGACGATGTCGCCGACCGTCTCCTCCTCGTTCAGCGCGGGCAGGACGACACTGACGGTCTGGCCCGAGGCCCGTTTGGCGGCAAGGATCCTGTGGAGCGGGCGATCGGTCACGGACCAGGAGCGGGTGCTCAGCCAGCGCTCGACTTCCTTCAGCACAGTGCGCGGCTCCTCTGCGTTCATCTCGCGGTTCGGACGGCTCTCTCAACTGTCCTGGCCTTCGGTTACAGTCTTGAACAACGCTGATGACCATCGCATGTCGGTGCTCGTGTGCGTATACAACCAAATACCGCTCATCCAGAGGGGCAGAGGGATACGGCCCGATGAAGCCCCGGCAACCCTCCAGCTGTCTTGTCACGTCGCCGTGGCGAGGTCCGGCTAGGGAAGGTGCCAAATCCGTCTCACGACGAGATGCGTCGTGAGGAAGATGAGGAGAAAGGGCCTCGCCTCACATGGCTGCGCAGACTGTTGCCACCGAATCCACGACCACCGACGGTGCCGCCGAGAGCGTCGACCTCGGCCCCGCCGCCGCCCTGAGCTGTCGCGAGTGCGGTCACCGCGTCCCCCTCGGACCGGTCTTCGCCTGCGAGGAGTGTTTCGGCCCGCTGGAGATCGCGTACGACTACTCCGCCTACGACACGGAGGAGCTGCGCAAGCGGATCGAGGCCGGTCCCGCGAACATCTGGCGGTACGCGCCCCTGCTGCCCGTCCCCGCCGACGTGGCGACCAAGCCGAATCTGAACCCCGGCTGGACCCACCTCGTCAAGGCCGACAACCTCGCCCGTGAGCTGGGTGTCACCGGCGGCCTCTACATCAAGGACGACTCCGGCAACCCGACGCACTCCTTCAAGGACCGCGTCGTCGCCCAGGCACTGGAGGCCGCGCGCGCCTTCGGTTTCACCACTCTGTCCTGCTCCTCCACCGGCAACCTCGCCGGCGCCGTCGGTGCCGCCGCCGCCCGCGCCGGCTTCCGCTCCTGCGTGTTCATCCCGCACGACCTGGAGCAGGGCAAGGTCGTCATGGCCGCCGTCTACGGCGGTGAGCTGGTCGGCATCGAGGGCAACTACGACGATGTGAACCGCTTCTGCTCCGAGCTGATCGGCGACCCGGCCGGCGAGGGCTGGGGCTTCGTGAACGTCAACCTGCGGCCGTACTACGCCGAGGGCTCCAAGACCCTCGCGTACGAGATCTGCGAGCAGCTCGGCTGGAAGCTGCCGGACCAGCTGGTCGTGCCGATCGCCTCCGGCTCGCAGCTCACGAAGATCGACAAGGGACTCCAGGAGCTGATCAAGCTCGGGCTGGTCGAGGACAAGCCGTACAAGATCTTCGGCGCGCAGGCCGAGGGCTGCTCGCCGGTGTCCGTCGCGTACAAGGCGGGCCACGACGTCGTCCGGCCGCAGAAGCCCGACACGATCGCCAAGTCGCTGGCCATCGGCAACCCGGCGGACGGGCCGTACGTCCTCGACATCGCCCGGCGGACCGGCGGGGCCGTGGAGGACGTGACCGACGAGCAGATCGTCGACGCGATCAAGCTGCTCGCCCGGACCGAGGGGATCTTCGCGGAGACCGCGGGTGGCGTGACCGTCGGGGTCACGCGGAAGCTGATCGAGAACGGGCTGCTGGACCCGGCGCTGACGACCGTCGTGCTGAACACCGGTGACGGACTCAAGACGCTGGACGCGGTCGCCGGAACGGGGCTCACCGCGACCATCCGCCCCAACCTCGACTCGTTCCGCGACGCCGGGCTCGCCTAACCACCCAGCCCCGTGCTCCCAGCTCTGCCGCACACATCCGGAGGTCACCAGTCATGAGCGTCAGCGTTCGCATCCCCACCATCCTTCGCACCTACACCGGCGGTCAGGCCGAGGTCCAGGCCGAAGGCGCCACCCTCGCCGAGGTCATCGCGGACCTGGAGAAGAACCACACCGGGATCGCCGCCCGTGTCCTCGACGACCAGGGGAAGCTGCGGCGGTTCGTGAACGTGTACGTGAACGACGACGACGTGCGCTTCGAGCAGGGTCTGGAGACAGCCACGCCGGACGGCGCGGGCGTGTCGATCATCCCGGCCGTCGCCGGCGGCTGATCACCGTTCATACCCGCCGGTAGTAACCGTCGGTAACATTGATTACGGATTGTTCATCGAATTGCCCCCTCCGTGAGAGAAGCGGAGGGGGCAATTCTCTATGGTTGAGCACGGTACAGTTGGGGAACCCGGCCCGCTTGCCGTTGTGATTTCATGCCGGGCGCATATCCAATCGCGCCGCACGCCCTATATGAAGTAGCCAAAGTCTGTAGGGCATTTGCGTGCTTCGCGCCTTTTATGGGGCCCGACTTGCCCTGAATTCAGGGGAATTGTTCGTACATTCCCGACCGGGCCTGTCCAGATTTTCTCGTCCGATTGCCCTGTTGCAGACGGCAGTTGGGCAGATACATTCAGCCGCGGTCGACGCGTTCCGGCGCACACCCCCAACCGTTGGGGGGTGAGGTCTGACCCGGGTCCGCGAAGTGTGGATCTGTGCAAGGGCCAGTAATAGGGGAGTTAGGCATGGCTCAGGGCACCGTCAAGTGGTTCAACGCGGAGAAGGGGTACGGCTTCATCGCGGTCGACGGTGGTGCGGATGTATTCGTCCACTACAGCGCGATCCAGATGGACGGTTACCGCACCCTGGAAGAGGGCCAGCGGGTCGAGTTCGAGATCTCGCAGGGTCAGAAGGGTCCGCAGGCGGACATGGTCCGTCTCGCAGGCTGAAGCAACGCGCCGGTTAGCAGCGACGTTCTTCGTTCTTCTCGGAGGGTCCGCGCCCCGTACTCGGGGTGCGGGCCCTTCCGCGTGTCCGGGCCGCGTGACCGGGCCGCCCCCTGGTCGTCCGGGAGGGGCGCCGACCGGGCGCATAGGGGCGCGTTCACCTGCGGATCATCCGGAGGCGCTTGCACTCGACCATGCCGAGTGCTAATCATTGGCGTTAGCACTCTGAAGGTGAGAGTGACAACGAAGGACCGGGTCGGTGAGGCCCGCAGGCCAGGTGGGGCAAGGAACCACGAGGCAGGCGAGCCGTCCGTCGCGGGCGCGGGCGCGGTCCGAAGGAATCACCCCCAGTCCTGGAGGGACCACTTCACATGGCCAAGATCATCGCGTTCGACGAGGAGGCGCGGCGCGGCCTCGAGCGCGGCATGAACCAGCTCGCGGACGCCGTCAAGGTGACGCTCGGCCCCAAGGGTCGCAACGTCGTCCTCGAGAAGAAGTGGGGCGCCCCCACGATCACCAACGATGGTGTGTCCATCGCCAAGGAGATCGAGCTCGAGGACCCGTACGAGAAGATCGGCGCCGAGCTGGTCAAGGAAGTCGCCAAGAAGACGGACGACGTCGCCGGTGACGGTACGACCACCGCGACCGTCCTCGCCCAGGCGCTCGTACGCGAGGGCCTGCGCAACGTCGCCGCCGGTGCCAACCCGATGGCCCTGAAGCGCGGTATCGAGAAGGCCGTCGAGGCCGTCTCCGGTGCGCTGCTCGACCAGGCCAAGGAGGTCGAGACCAAGGAGCAGATCGCCTCCACGGCCTCCATCTCCGCCGCCGACACCCAGATCGGCGAGCTGATCGCCGAGGCCATGGACAAGGTCGGCAAGGAAGGCGTCATCACCGTCGAGGAGTCGCAGACCTTCGGTCTGGAGCTCGAGCTCACCGAGGGCATGCGCTTCGACAAGGGCTACATCTCGGCGTACTTCGCCACCGACATGGAGCGCATGGAGGCGGTGCTCGAGGACCCCTACATCCTCATCGCCAACTCCAAGATCTCCAACGTCAAGGACCTGCTCCCGCTCCTGGAGAAGGTCATGCAGTCGGGCAAGCCGCTGCTGATCATCGCCGAGGACGTCGAGGGCGAGGCCCTGTCGACCCTGGTCGTCAACAAGATCCGTGGCACCTTCAAGTCCGTCGCCGTCAAGGCCCCGGGCTTCGGTGACCGCCGCAAGGCCATGCTCGGCGACATCGCCATCCTCACGGGCGGCGAGGTCATCTCCGAGGAGGTCGGCCTCAAGCTGGAGAACGCGACCCTGGACCTCCTGGGCCGCGCCCGCAAGGTCGTCATCACCAAGGACGAGACCACGATCGTCGACGGTGCCGGCTCCGCCGACCAGGTCGCCGGCCGCGTGAACCAGATCCGCGCCGAGATCGAGAACAGCGACTCCGACTACGACCGCGAGAAGCTCCAGGAGCGCCTGGCGAAGCTCGCGGGCGGCGTGGCCGTCATCAAGGCCGGTGCCGCGACCGAGGTCGAGCTCAAGGAGCGCAAGCACCGCATCGAGGACGCCGTCCGCAACGCGAAGGCGGCCGTCGAGGAGGGCATCGTCGCCGGTGGTGGCGTGGCCCTGCTCCAGGCCTCCCAGGTCTTCGAGAAGCTGGAGCTGGAGGGTGACGAGGCGACCGGCGCCAACGCCGTGAAGCTCGCCCTGGAGGCCCCGCTCAAGCAGATCGCCGTCAACGGTGGTCTCGAGGGTGGCGTCGTCGTGGAGAAGGTCCGCAACCTCCAGGTCGGCCACGGCCTGAACGCCGCGACCGGTGAGTACGTCGACATGATCGCCTCCGGCATCATCGACCCGGCGAAGGTGACGCGTTCCGCCCTGCAGAACGCCGCGTCCATCGCCGCGCTGTTCCTCACCACCGAGGCCGTCATCGCCGACAAGCCGGAGAAGGCCGCCGCGCCCGCCGGTGGCGGTATGCCGGGCGGTGACATGGACTTCTGAGCCTCCTCGTAGAGAGAAGGTTCGGACCCGGTCCGTCAGTACCGAGGGCGGCACTCCCTGTTCCGACAGGGGGTGCCGCCCTCGGGCGTGTCCGGGGTCACACAAGCCGCCGGTTCTCGGCGGAATGCGGCGGCGGGCGGGGAGGTTGACGAGTGACAGCGATCCATGCACATGCATACAGCGCCCCTACCTCTTCGAGGAGTCCCCACGTGACCACCGCGTCCACCTCCCGTGCCGCCGACGTTCTCTCCCGGCCCGTTCGGATCAACGGTCTGACCGTTCCGAACCGGATCGCCATGGCTCCCATGACGCGGGTCTTCTCGCCCGGCGGTGTGCCGGGTGCGGACGTCGCCTCGTACTACGGGCGCCGGGCCGCCGCGGGTGTCGGCCTGATCGTGACCGAGGGCACCTACGTCGGGCATGAGACGGCCGGAGACCTGGACGGTGTGCCGCGGTTCGCCGGTGAGGAGCAGCTCGCCGGGTGGGCGAAGGTCGCCGAGGCCGTGCACGCCGGCGGCGGCACGATCGTGCCGCAGCTGTGGCACATCGGCACCGTCCGCCAGCAGGGCAAGCTCTTCCCGGAGGCCCCGGTCCTCGGCCCCTCCGGTCTGCGGGTCGACGGCACGCCCGCCGAGGGCGGCCGCGCCATGACGCAGGCCGACATCGACGAGGTCGTGGCCGCGTTCGCCAAGTCCGCCGCCGACGCCGAGCGCGTCGGCATGGACGGCGTCGAGATCCACGGCGCCCACGGTTACCTCGTCGACCAGTTCCTCTGGGAGCGCACCAACCGCCGCACCGACGCCTACGGCGGTGACCTCGTCGCCCGCACCAAGTTCGCGGCCGAGATCGTGGCGGCCGTACGGGCCTCCGTGTCCCCCGACTTCCCCGTCATCTTCCGCTACTCGCAGTGGAAGCAGGAGGCGTACGACGCGCGCCTCGCCGAGACGCCGCAGGAGCTGGAGGCGCTGCTGAGCCCGCTCGTCGCGGCCGGCGTCGACGCGTTCCACGCCTCCACGCGCCGCTACTGGCAGGCGGAGTTCGAGGGCTCCGAGCTGAACCTCGCGGGCTGGACGAAGAAGCTCACCGGCAAGCCCACCATCACCGTCGGCTCGGTCGGTCTGGACGGCGAGTTCATCGCCGCGTTCGCCGGTGAGGGGTCCTCGACCAAGGCGATCGACGACCTGCTCGACGGTCTGGAGGCCGAGGAGTTCGACCTCGTCGCCGTGGGCCGTGCGCTGCTCCAGGACCCGGAGTGGGCGGCGAAGGTGCTCGGCGGTCGCTTCGACGAACTGAAGGCGTTCGAGCCGGCCGCCCTGGGCTCGCTGAGCTGAGCATGCCGTCGGCTCGGTGAGCCGAGCACGCCACAGGGCCCGGACTTTTCGCCAAGTCTCCCCAGTACCCGGCGGTAGTGATCCAATTCCGCCGAATCCGCCGCTGTAGTGTCATGAGCGCAGCGTCGCCCGGGCACCTCAACTGCCACCTGATGAGCGGCAGTTGAGGTGCCTTTTGTTGTGCGACCGCTCCCCTTCACCCCCCACGAACGGGACTGGACAAGCTCATGGCACGACACAAGCTCACCCTGAAGCGCAAGCGGCTCATCGCGGCCGTCGCCGCCGTCGGCGCGGTCGCCGGCGGCCTCGGTATCGCGGCCGGCGCGAACGCCAGCGAGTCGAAGGAGCAGCCCGTGGTCAAGGTCGTCGTGAAGTCGGTGCTCGCTCCGGCGGCCACCGCGGACGTGGCACCGGCGGTCACCTACGACACCGGGCTCGCGCCGCTCGGGGCCCGCGTCCAGGTCAAGGAGGAGCTGCGGCGCGACGGCGGTACGCGCATCGAGCTGCGGCTGCGGGGCCTGGTCGCGAACCGCGCGTACGGCGCCCACGTCCACACCAAGCCGTGCGGCAAGCTGCCCGCCGACGCCGGGCCGCACTACCAGGACCAAGCCGACCCGGTGCAGCCGTCCGTCGACCCCAAGTTCGCCAACCCGGACAACGAGGTGTGGCTGGACGTGAACACCAACGAGGACGGCTCGGCGCGTGCGATCGCCACGGTGGACTGGCGGTTCCGGGCGGGCGGGGCGCGCTCGGTGGTCCTGCACGAGAAGAGCACGTCCACGCACGCGGGGCACGCGGGGACGGCGGGTGCCCGGCTGGCCTGCGTGAACGTGCCGTTCAAGTAGGCGGCTGAGGGGCCTGGCCGGTCAGTCCGCGTAGTCCTTGAGCTTCTCGGTGTCCAGTGTGATGCCGACGGGAGCGGGGATCTCCACGACCGCGCCCCACGAGTGGGAGTCGGTCTGCTGGTACCGGCCGCCCTTCGGTTCGCTGAACACGGTGACCGTGTGGTGGTCGCGGTCGATGAGGAGGTAGACGGGGATCTCGGCCGCCGCGTAGCCGACGGGCTTGTCCACGGGGTCGCGGCGGTCGGTGTCCCGGTCGTGGGAGGTGATCTCCACGGCCATGAGGGCGCCGTCGGGGTCGGACCAGTTGCCATGGCCCCTGAAGTGGCCCTCCGGCGCCAGGAAGCCGTCCGTGAGGGCGCGGCCCTTGCGGTATGCCTCGGCCTTGACGCCCCGCTCAGGCATGAGGTTCAGCTCGGGGCGCTGCTGCATGCACTGGCGCAGCAGCCACATGAAGATCTCGCCGTGGTTGCCGTCCGGCATGGCCTTGACTACTACCTTTCCGCTGATGTACTCGAGCCGTACGGTTTCCGGGGCCGCGGCGGCCAGCTCCTCGAACTCGTCGACATCGAGCGGGCCGTGCCGGACGCACAGCCTCCCGCCGAGGAACTCCAGCCGGTTCCGCAGCTCCCTGGGGGCCCTGCGAACGAGTTCCTCGAAGTCCTCGACGGACATCTGCGGGTGCTCAGCGGTGTCAGGGGTCATGGTGTCGCCTCCTTCCTCCCATCGTGCCCCGGCAGGGTGGCGGCGGACCGTAGGAGCGGTCATACGGGTGTCCTCTCTCGTGGCTTCAGGGACATCGCCGCACGGATCTCCGCCGCGCGGGCGTGGACCGAGGCAGCCGGGAGGGGCGCCTTGTGGCGGGTGGGGGCGCGTTCGCCCCGGCAGGCGCCGCAGGTGCCGCCCGGCAGGGCGTCCGGGCGGCCCGGGGTGCGGCAGGTGGCGCACTCCAGCATGCGCAGGGGCGGCCGTACGGGTTCCGGCTCCGGTTCCGGTTCCGGCGGGAGCTTGCTGGTGAGGCGGGTGCGGAGGAGGGCCGCCGGGCTGTGGACCGGGGTGGGGAGGCCCGTGGTGAGCGCCTGGCGGATCGTCTCGTCCGTGGCGCCGCGCTCGAACCAGGGCACCAGGAGCGGGGCCAGGGCCGCGCAGTCCGCCTGGGAGAGGGACAGGGACGGGGTCGTACGGCCGAGGGCCGCGAGAAGGATGTGGGCCCGGGACCGGGTCGGGCGGCCACGCTCGGGGTCCTCCCGCTGCGCCTCCGGTACGCCGCCCCGTGTGAAGCTCGCCCACCAGTCGTCGTCCCGCGCGGTTCGGGAGAACCACGATCGGGTGATCCACCGGGCACTGCCCGACTCGACGGTCAGATGTTCGCGCCCCCGGCGCAAGTGACCTGCCTGCTGAAGCCTGTTGAGGGCCGTACGCAGCGCGCACTGGCCGTACGGGAGCGTCTTGGCAAGCGTCTTCACGGAGATGTCGGCGCCGTCGGGGAGCCGGTCGATGTACGCGGCGATCGCTGCTTCGCGGGACGGAAGGTGCGCGAAGTCGTGCGCGGAGCGGGGGTGTTGGCCGGGGGTGGTGCGCTTGGCGTAGCCCGGGTTGGCCATCGGGTGGGGGAGGGAGGGGGGCGGGGACGCGTGCGCGGGGAGGGGAGCGCTACTAAACTTGGCATCAGCCATCGGATCGAAATCCTCTTCGATCTTGTAGGTCAGGCCCCCGCAGGTGTTGGCGCACTTGACGGGGGCTGTTTCGTCTGCGCGCACGCTATCAGCACGATCACCGTGCGTGGCAACTTGAACGCGGGACGTCAACATGGCGGGTGGGAGGGTGGGTTGAGGCCCACCTCCCATTCCTTGAAAAGAGGGCTCGAAGCTCGGGGCTTGAGCCTCGGGGCGGCTTGGCGGGCCGTTAATTCGCTCGCCGGGTGGGGCGGCTCCCGCGTACGGTGGCCGCACTCTGACGAACACGCTCTCCAGAAGTACGCCGCAGAACGGGAGCAACCGCGCGAGACGGTGCGGGCCATGGAGGGGCGGCAGTGACTTTGCCCTGCCCTTCTACCGTTCAGGAGTGCTCTGTCATGAGCCCCGTTTCCGTACCCGTGTCCACGCCTGTGTCCGTGCCCGTTGGGCTCGGTCTGCCCGTCGACGACCCCGCCGGACTGCTGACCTGGGCTCGGCTCGCCGACGACTCGCCCTTCTCCACAGTCGGACTGCTGGACCGTCTCGTCTACGACAACCCCGACCCGCTGGTCGCCCTGTCCGCCCTCGCCGGAGCGACGAGCCGTGTCCGCGTCCAGACCGAGGTGCTTCTCGCCCCGCACTACAACACCGCGATCCTCGCCAAGCAGACGGCCACGCTCGACCGGATGTCCGGCGGGCGCTTCACGCTCGGCATCGGGATCGGCGGGCGCGAGGACGACTGCCGGGTCGCGGGCATCGACATCCGGCGGCGTGGACGCCGACTCGACGAGCAGATCGAGCAGTTGAGGTGGGCGTGGGCCGGCCGACCGTACGCCGAGGGCGTCGGCGCGGTCGGGCCACTGCCCGCCACCCCCGGCGGCCCCGAGGTCCTCTTCGGCGGCTTCGCCCCCGCCGCGCTCGAACGCGTCGCCCGGTGGGGCGACGGCTTCCTCGGGGCGGCGCTGCCCCCGGCGTACATGGACCGGATGTTCCGCGACGTCGAGACGGCGTGGGAGAAGTACGGCAGGGAGGGGCGCCCGAAGCTCGTGGCCCAGGCCAGCGTCGCGCTGGGGGCGCCGTCCGTGGTGGCCGACGCCCGCGCGAACCTGCTGCGCTACTACGAGTTCAGTGGGCGCGGCGCGTACATGGCGGAGGGGCTCCTCACCACACCGGACGCGATCCGGGCGGTGGTCGCCGGGTACGCCGGGATCGGGGCGGACGAGGTGATCCTCTACTGCTGGGCGGCCGACCCCGACCAGGTGACACGCCTGGCGGAGGCCGTCTTCGCCTAGCGCCGCCTCAGGTCTTCGACGAACAGGGACCACGCCTCGGCCCGGAACACGAGCGCCGGACCGAGGGGGGTCTTTGAGTCGCGGACGGGCACGAAGGTGGGGACGCCGTCGGCGACCTCGAGGCAGTTGCCGCCGCTGCCTTCGCTGTACGTGGACTTCCGCCAGCGAGCGACCTCCAGGCAGTTGCCGCCGTCGCCGCCGCTGTAGGTCGACTTGTGCCAGGTTGCGGTGGCCAGGTCGTACTCAGGGATGCTCCTCATGCGTGTAATCCTGGGCCATGGCTTCCAGCATGACCAGGGACTTCTCAGGCGAGAGCGCGGCGGCGGTGAGGAACTCGTAGGTGCGTCGCTGGTGCCGGACGGTGGCCGGGTCGTCCTCCAGCCGTCCGGTGCCAACTCCCTCGTAGTAGACGAGCGGTGGGGCGTCCGGGAAGTCCATCAACTTGATGGCCCCCTGCATCGCCGCGTGCGCTCCCGCCTCGAACGGCAGCACCTGTACGACGACCCGGCTTCGGCGGATGAGGCCGACGATGTGGCGCAGGGCCGCCGCCATCACCTCGCGCCCGCCGGTCACGCGTCGTAACGCGGCTTCGTCCAGCACCGCCCACAACAGAGGTTCGGTTGGATCTTCGAGGATGCGGGCCCGTTCCCCGCGAGCCGTCACCAACTCATCGATCACGCTCTCCGGCGCGGTTGGCTGATACGCGCGGCACACGGCCCGTGTGTACACCGGCGCTTGCAGCAGCCCTGGGATGAGCAGCGGTGCGTACTCCCTGATCTCGGTCGCCTCTGCCTCCGCCTCCGCGGCTTCCGCGAAGTGCTCGGGGTACTTGGACTTGGACGTCGCCCTGCAGTTCCGCAGGAAGAAGTCCCCCGTACCCAGCGCGAGGTCGATCAGGCGCGCGATCTCCGGCTGCATGCGCCGTACCGCCGACTCCAGCTGGCCCACGAACGAGCCGCTCACGAACAGTCGTTGGCCCAGGTCCTCCTGGCTGAGGCCCGCCTTCTCCCTGGCGTGGCGGAGCTCCGCGCCCAGGAGCGCGCGGGGTGATGACGACGGGTCGAGGTCCTTCGGTCCGGGCATGGTCGTGCTCCCCTGTCCAGCAGTCCCCCTGTTGGGGCGTCGTATCTGGCCAGGCTAGACACCCCTCGGACACGCTGTGTGGTGAATCTGCAACCCAGCGTGGAGGAAGTGGCCGTGAAGAACAGAACAGCCGCGGCGAACGGACGGCGGCGCCCCGAGCGGCTGCTCGCCCTGACGACCGAGGAAGCCGTCGAACAGCTCGACCAGGCGTTGCGCGCCGTCGGCATCATCCTGCCGTCGCTGGGCATCGACCCGGTGACCGGGGCGAGCGAACAGCCGTTCCCCCTCGTGCGGCTGGGGTGCTGCAACATGACCGTCGCCGCCCGGCTCGCCGCCGTTCTGCGCAAGGCGGCGGAGACGTGACCGCGCGGCGGTCGTACGCCGTGGACGTACGGGACGGGCGGCTCGGCGAGGTGATGGGGGAGGAGGGCGGCTACGTCCAGCTGAGACCGGTCGGGGGCGGCCGGGAGTGGGACTGCCCTCCCGGCTCGCTGCGGGAGGCGACGCCGGGAGACGTGCTGCGCGCTCGGGTGCGACACGTCAACGCGCAGGGGCGGTTGCCGTGTTGAGTGCTTGGTGGCACTTGGCGTAAGGGTGCCCCGTTGCGGGTTCTTCGTGCCACGATGGGCGGTCATGGAGCGTCGGGGGATGGGGGACGGGATGGCGTTGCGCAGGGTGCTCGGGGTGGCGTGTCTGGTCGCGCTGGTGTGCGGGTGCGGTGGGTCGGGTGACTCGGGTGACTCGGACGGGCGTCGGTCGGGGAAGCCGGGGAAGTCGGCGTCCGCGTCGACCTCCGGGAAGGCCGGGGGTGACGGGGAGTCCGGCGGCAGGCAGGCCCACGTGACGTTCATGCCGCAGGAACCCGTGAGCCCGCAGACGTTGGAGCGGACCGCCGAGCTGATCCGGGACCGGGCGACGAAGGCCGGGCTGGGTGGCGTGAAGGTGACCGTCGAGGACAAGAGCCAGATCACGGTGTCCGGTCCGGCCGCCCGGCAGGAGACGCTGGAGGCGCTGGGACAGCCGGCGGAGCTGGCGTTCCGGCCGGTGCTGAGCACGGCCGCCGAGCCGGGTGTGGAGAAGTGCCCGGACGCGGTGGAGGGGCCCTCGTCGGACCCGCTCACCGCGTGCGGGGAGTACCTGGGCACCGTCTCCACGTACCAGCTCGGGCCGGTCGCCGTGGCCGGTACGGACGTGTCCGAGGCGGAGGCCGCGTACGACGCGGAGCGGGGCGGCGGCTGGTTCGTGAAGCTGGACTTCACCGCTGCGGGCGGGGCGAAGTTCGCCGACATCACGGGGCAGTTGTCGGCGCAGCCGGCGCCCCAGAACCAGTTCGCCATCGTCCTCGACGGTGTCGTGCTGTCCGCACCTGAGGTGTACGGCCCGATCACCGGCGGCAAGGCCGAGATCTCCGGCAACTTCACCAAGCAGCGGGCCCAGCAACTGGCCGCCCAGGTGAACACGGGAGCCCTGCCGGTCCACCTGTCGGTGTCGAGCGTGACGAAGCTGAGCGTCGACTAGGCGGCCGGGTCGGTCAAGGGGCGTCCGCTGCGGGCGCCAGTTCCGGCAGTGGCTCCGTGTTGCGGCTGCTGAGGCCGTCGAGGGAGATGTGCAGGAGGCGGCGCCACTGGCCGGGGTGGGTGTCGCCGGTGGTCAGGACGGCCTGGCTGAGGGAGCCGCTGAGCAGGACCAGGTCGGCGGTGGTGACGTCGGGGCGCAGGAGGCCGGCGTCCAGGCAGCGCGTGCGCAGGTAGTCGATGAGGGCGTAGCAGCGCTGGGCGCATTCGGAGGGGCCGCCGGTGGAGGCGTAGCTCTCGATGACGGCGCGGTTGTGCGACTGCGTGGTGAGCATCTGCTCGAAGAACCCGGCCAGGGCCTGCCAGGGGTCCTTGGTGGCCGAGGCCCGCTGGTGGGCGTCGGTGAGCCAGGCGGTGTACTCCTGCTCCAGGACGGTGGCGAGCAGGTCGTCCTTGGTCGGGAAGTGACGGTAGAGCGTGCCCATGCCGACGCCGCTGCGCCGGGCGATCTCGCGGACGTCGACGGCGCAGCCCTGTTCCGCGAAGACCGCGCCCGCCGCCTCCAGGATCGCGGCGCGATTGCGCTCGGCGTCGGCGCGGCGGCCCCGCTTGGCGGGCTGCGCGGGAGCGGCGGCCGTCCCGGCGCCGGGGGGCGCTTCGGTGGTGCGGGTCGGCTGGTCGGCGAGGGTCACGGCATTCAGGGTACGCGCACTCCCGTTTTACGGAGCACTTGCTCCGGTTGTGTTACGTTCAAAGGGAGCGCTTGCTCCGCTTTGGTGGAGTGGCGGGTCCGGGCTTCGGCCTGCCCGCTTTCGCCTGCCCGCTTCCGCCCTGGCGCCGCTTCCCCGCACCGCCACCGCTGGACCTCACGGTCCGCGCGAGATGAGGAGACCCCTTCATGGCAACACTCGGCATCATCGGCAGCGGCAAGATCGGCACGGCCGTGGCCAGGCTCGCGGTCGCGGCCGGTATCGACGTCGTCCTGTCCAACTCCCGTGGCCCCGAGACCCTCGCGGAGGCGGTGGCCGAACTCGGCGGGCGGGCCCGTGCCGCGACGCCGGAGGAGGCGGCC
The DNA here is from genome assembly GCF_023516595.1 of Streptomyces neyagawaensis. Classification (GTDB taxonomy): domain Bacteria; phylum Actinomycetota; class Actinomycetes; order Streptomycetales; family Streptomycetaceae; genus Streptomyces; species Streptomyces neyagawaensis. Next base: position 23,648 of record NZ_JAMGBG010000189.1, read on the forward strand.
CGCGCGGGCGACTGGGTGCTGGTGAGCGTCCCGCTGTCCGCCTACCGGGACCTGCCCGCCGGCGCGCTGGCGGGCAAGGTCATGCTCGACACGAGCAACTACTACCCGATGCGCGACGGCACCATCGAGGTCCTCGACTCGGGCAAGACCACGACCAGCGAACTCGTCCAGGAGCACCTGGTCGGCGCGAAGCTCATCAAGGCGTTCAACAACATCAGCGACGTCCACATCGCCTCCCTCGCCCGCCCCTTAGGCGCCGCCGACCGCACCGCCCTGCCCATAGCGGGTGACGACCCGGAGGCCAGGGCGAGCGCGGTCGAGCTGATCAGCCGGCTCGGGTTCGACACCGTCGACGTGGGCACGCTGGCCGACAGCTGGCGCTTCGAGCCGGAGACCGACGCCTACGGGGCGCCCTACTTCACCGACCCCGATGCCACGAGGGCCGCATGGGCGCGGCTGGCCGAGGCCATCCGCGCCGGCGCCCCGCTCGAGGCGCCTGCCATCGACGACCCCGGCACCCCGCTGCCAGCGGCACGACTGCGCGCGCTCCTCGCGGACACGCCGCGCAAGCTCACCGCCGACCGCGTGCTCGCCTGACGAGGGCGTAGACCGCAGGGGACGCCCCCGCCCCGCCGGGGGCGTCAGTACCAGGACCCCACGACGTCAGGACCTCAGAGGTTCCCCATCGGCTCGATGTCCCGGCGGACCGGCTCGCCCCAGATGCGCAGGACGTCGTAGTCGGTGAACTCGTGGACCAAGCGGTACGCGATGGCGGGGCGCGGGCCCCGGCGCTGGGCGGTGAGATACAGCTCGGCCTCGCGGCGGTCGCGGCGCGGTGTGCCGCACAGCTGCCACACCTGGCCGTTCCACGCCTCCGGGAGCCAGCGCTGCTGGGGTTCGGGGCGGTCGTCCCGGACGCCGTAGCGGGAGGGGGACGGGGTGGTGGGGGACGTGGGGCGGGGCCCGCCGTAGCTGTCGTTCAGCTGCGAGCGGCGGGCGGTGCGGCGGCGGGTCTCGCAGAGGAGGCAGCGGTCGGGGGCCTCCTCGTCCACCGGGCCGTTCGGGTGCTCGGGGCAGCGGGTGGTGGGAGCGGCCGTCGTGACCGTCTCGTCCAGCAGCTCCAGGGCGCGCTTGAGGTCCGCCTTCACCTCGTGCAGGCGGGCGTCGGGGGTGTCGGCGGTCAGGGCGTCGCCGTGCTCCCCGAGGACGCGTAGGGCTCGGCCGAGGGCGGTGAGCTGGGCATGGTTCACGGGGCTCGGGCCTTTCCCGGGGTGGCGGCTGTGGGCAGACCTCACCACGGTGCCACACCACACTGACAACGGGGTTTTCCGCCCCCGCCGCCCCTACCCGTCCCATCCCCAGGGGCGCTGCCCCTTCGACCCCGGGCCTGCCTTCGGGGGCTGCCGCCCCCGGGCCCCCGCGTTCAGTGGAGAGGGGTGCTTTGGGTGGGTGGGGATGCTTGCGGTCCGTCGTGGCTGGTCGCGCAGTTCCCCGCGCCCCTTCGGGGGCTGCCGCCCCCTCCGTGCCCCCGCCGCCGTCCTCTCAGGCCGTGCACGGGCTGGCCGTCGGGTGTCGGCCCGCTGTGAACGCGGCCGGGGGGACGCCCATGAAGTGGCGGAACTCCGCTGTCATGTGGGACTGGTCGTAGTAGCCCGCCATGGCCGCGATGTCGGACCATCGGCCGGTGTCCGCAGCGAGCACCGTGCGGAGCCGGTCGATGCGGGCGAAGCGTTTGGGGGACAGACCCGTGCCGTCGGTGAACAGGGTGTGCAGCCGGCGCTCGCTGATGTGCAGGCGGGCCGCGGTCGTGGCGACGCCGACCACGGTCAGCAGGCGGGCCGCCTCGTCGAGCCGGTGTGCGGGTTCGGGGCGGTCGGCCACTGCTTCTTCGAGCGCGGCGACCGGGTCGGCGGCGAACCGGTCGACGTCCAGGCCCGGCAACGCCCGGAGGGGCAGCGTCCGGTCCGCCAGGTCCCGCAGGGGACGGCCGAGCAGGACTCGCGCGCGACCTGGCCGCATCCGCACCCGTACGCACGAACGGCCGGGCATACCGACGTGGTAGGCGGCCCTGGTGCGGGGGCCCATGACGATCAACTCACGCCTGTCCACGCGCAGGAGAAGCGTGGTGGCGTGATCGGGCACGTCGACCACCGGCGAACCGGCCGCCGCGGCGACATCGATCCCGGTCACCCAGCGGGTCAGGGTGGGCGGCACGTCGAGTGAGCGCACGCGGCTCACGATAGTGCCGAAACTTCCTATAGGGCGGCCTCGGGGCGCTGACATCGTCGGAGCATGATCCTTGTTACGGGTGCCACCGGCACCATCGGTAGTCATGTCGTTCGTCTGCTCACCGAGCGGGGTGTGCCGTTTCGGGCGATGTCCCGCCGTGAGCGGCCCGGCGGGGTGCGGGCCGACTTCGAGGACCCGGCGTCGCTGGCGGACGCGGTGGCCGGTGTCGACTCGGTCTTCCTGGTGACCGTGCCGCCCGTGCCGACCGCGGACCACGATCTGGCCCTGCTGACGGCCGCGCGGGCGGCGGGCGTCAGGAAGATCGTCAAGCTGTCCGCGATCGGCAGCGGCGAGCGGTTCGAGGGCGCGACGGTCGGCGCGTGGCACCTCGCGGCAGAGGAGGCGATCGAGGCCGACGGGTTCGTCTGGACGATGCTCCGCCCGCCGAGTTTCGCGTCGAATCTCCTCTGGTACCGGGCGGCGATCCAGGCCGGCGAGCCGATCCCGGACATGACCGGTGACGCCCGGCAGGCCGTGGTCGACCCACGGGACGTGGCCGCCGTCGCCGTCGACGCGCTCACCGGCGACGCGCACGACGGGCGGCGGTACGACCTGACGGGGCCGGAGCTGCTGACGTTCGCGGACCAGGCGGCGATCCTGGAACGCGTGCTGGAACGTCCGGTCAGGACCACCGACGCGGGCCCCCTCGACGGGCTGCCGGCCGGGATGCGCACGGGCATCGGCTGGGCCCGCGCCGGTGGTGCGGCCTACGTCACCGACCATGTGCCGCGGGTGCTCGGCCGACCGGCGGGCACGTTCGAGCGCTGGGCGCGCGACCACCGGGAGGCGTTCACGGCTGCCGTGTCGTAACCCCGCTGGTCATCCGCCGGGGGGCGTCCCTCAGCCCGTCGTCGACGTCGTCGCCGCTGCCAGGGCCGCTCGGAGGTGGCCCTGGTTCTTCTGGAGCAGGCGGGTCGCCGTGGGGGCGTCGGTGTTGCTCAGGAGGGTGAGGATGGCTGTTTTGACCTCGCCGTTCGCGGCGGTCAGGGCCTTGTCGATCTCCTCGTCCGTCGCGCCCGTCGCGAGCGCGACGATGCGGTGGGAGCGGGCCCGGAGTTTGTCGTTGGTGGCGCGGACGTCGACCATCAGGTTCCCGTAGGTCTTGCCCAGGCGGATCATCGTGATCGTCGAGAGCATGTTGAGGACCAGCTTCTGGGCGGTGCCCGCCTTCAGGCGGGTGGAGCCCGTCACCAGCTCGGGGCCCACGACGACCTCGATGCCGTGGTCGGCGGCCGCGGCGAGCGCGCTGGACGCGTTGCAGGCGAGGCCCACGGTCAGGGCGCCCCGATCGCGGGCGTACTCGACGGCGCCGATCGCGTACGGCGTGCGGCCGGAGGCCGAGACGCCCACCACCGTGTCGTCGGGGGTCAGCGCCAGCGCGCCGAGGTCCGCGCGGGCCAGGTCCGCCGAGTCCTCCGCGCCCTCGATCGACGTGATCACCGCCTCCCGGCCGCCGGCGATCAGGCCCAGCACCTGGGAGGGGGCCGTGTTGAAGGTCGGCGGGCACTCGGACGCGTCGAGGACACCGAGCCGTCCGGCCGTGCCCGCCCCCGCGTAGATCAGACGGCCGCCCCGCGCCATCCGCTCCGCGATCGCGTCGATCGCCGCCGCGATCAGCGGCAACCGCGCGGCCACCGCCGTCGGCACGGCCGCGTCCTCGCCGTTCATCAGCTTCGCGATGTCCAGGGTCGGCAACTGGTCGATGTCCGCCAGGTCGGGGCGGAACGCCTCGGTCGTCAGCGACTCCAGCTCCGCGCGTACGGCGAGGTCGTTCGGGGTGGAGCCGTAGGGGAGGGAAGGCAGGGAAGGCATGCGGTGACTCATTTCGTACGGTGCGATCGGCGTCCCCGGAGGGCGGGCCGGGAGGATGCGACGACTGCGGTGCTCCGTCCTCGCCTACCGCGAAGGCCCTCCGCTCCTGTGGCGGTGCGCCAGCGCCTCGTACGACGCCGACAGCGCGGGCGCCGCGGACTCGTACGTCCGCTGGGCCACCCCTATGAACAGGCAGTCCACCACCAGCAGTTGACTGGTCCGGGACGACATCGCCGCCGGCCGCAGCTCGCTCTCCCGTGCCGTCGACGTCGTCAGGACGTGGTCGGCGTACTGGGAGACCGGTCCGTCGGGCCGTCCGGTGATCGCGATCGTCGTCGCGCCGTGGTCGAAGGCGACCCGCAGCGGTTCGATGACGTCGCCCGTCGAACCGGAGTGGGTGATCGCGATGGCCACGTCCTTCGCGCGGAGCTGCACCGCGTTGGTGACGGCGAGGTGCGGGTCGCTGTGCGCCTGGGCTATCAGCCCTATGCGCAGCAGCTTCTGCGTGAGGTCCTGCGCGACCAGGCCCGACGCCCCGACCCCGTACACGTCCGTCCGGCGGGCCCCGGCCAGCGCCCGGACCGCCGCGCCCAACTGCACCATGTCCAGTCCGGCCGCCGTGTCCGCGAGGGTCTGCTGCTCGTCGTAGGCGAGCTTGGCGACGACATCGGGGAGCGGGTCGTCCACCGCGATGTCGGCGGTGACGGAGGGCGCGCGGCCCGACTGCTGGTGGGCGGCGAGACCGGCGAGGGCGAGGCGCAGGTCGCGGTAGCCGGGGTAGCCGAGGAGCCGGGCCGTGCGGACGACCGTCGCCTCGCTGGTGCCGGTGAGTTCGGCGAGGCCGGTGACGGTGAGCGCCGCGCACGCGGCCGGGTCGCTCGCGACCGCCTCCGCGACGCGCTGCATGGACCGGGTCATGGACGGCGCGAGCGTCCGCACCTTCGCGGCGAGCGCGGCGGGAGCGGGCGGAGCGGCTCCGCCGCCATTGCGGCCTCCGCTGCCGCCGTCACTGCTGCGGCCTCCGCCGCCGCTGCCGCCGCGGCCTCCGTCGCCGCCGTTGCCGCCACGGGC
>NZ_JAMGBG010000019.1 GCF_023516595.1 Streptomyces neyagawaensis
CCCGCGCCGGCTGTCCAATTGGGTCCCACCAATGTGGGACTTGACGTGCGGCCGGGGGCCGGGCGCCTCACCACAGCGTCACCGCCAGGCGGGAGGTCGCGCCCGCGCCGGCCAGGCGCGCCGCCGTGGAGCGGGGCACCGACAGGACGATCAGGGCACCGCTCTCCGTGGCGCTCGCCGCCGGCACCTTCGTGACGCGGGCGCCCCGCGCGACCACTCGCGCGTCGCCGCCCGTGGCGGAATGCTCCGCCGCGATCACGTCGACGCGGTCGCCGGGGCGCAGCAGCCGTACCGTCGCGCCGTCGGCGATGCGTACCGGCGCGGTGACCGTCCCGGTGGTGGCCCGGCGCTCGGGTGCGGGGTCGGCCACGGGGTGCCCCCTGACCCGTTCGCCCTCCGCTTCCCCTTCCCCGGGACCCGCCCCCGTAGCCAGCAGCGCGGCGGCGGTCACCGCCAGACCAGCTGCCATGGCCCGCCTCCGGCAGCGGGCGAGGCGCCGCATCCGCTGTGCGCCGCCCCGGATCCGTAGCGGTGCGAAGTGCGGGACCTCGCAGGTGGGAGGCGCGTCGGCACCGGGCGGCCCGGCGGCCCAGGAGGGCAGACGGGCGGACACGGACCCGGATGCGCGCGAGGACGAGATCGCCGACGGTAAGGAGACCGAGGAGTCAGAGCGGGCCGGGGAAGCCGAGGGGGACGAGGGGGACAAGTGCGTGGGCGCGGGCCGGGGCGAAGCCGTGGGCGCGAGCCTAGCCGTGGGCGTGGGCGTGGGCGTGGGCGTGGGCGTGGGCGTGGGCGTGGACGTGGACGTGGGCGTGGGCGTGGACGAGAGCGGGGACGAAGGACGGGACATGGGGTCACCACCTGCTGCGTGAGATCGGCTTGCGGTCCCACGATGAGGCTTCGCGGCGGAGCCCGCCGGGCCCTGTGGATCGTCCACCGACTGTGGAAAACCCCGCCACCCGAACGAGGCGTTCCGGCGGGCCGTCCCCACCTGCTGCCAGGTCGGTCACCCCGCGGCCGGAACAGGAGGCTCCGGCGCTGCCGTCATCACCGTCCCGCCCGGCCACACGCCGTCACCACCCCCGTCCCTCCCGGCCACCCCCCGTCACGGCAGTTCGAACCCCGGGTCCATGCCGCCCAGTGCCTTCGTGCACAGGCAGTCGCGGGTGTCGGTCGGCGGCAGCGCGGTGACCGTGTCGAAGAGGACGCCGCGGAGGCGGTCGATGTTCGCGGCGAAGACCTCCAGGACCTCCTCGTGGGAGACGCCCTCGCCGGTCTCGGCGCCCGCGTCGAGGTCGGTGACGAGGGTGAGGGACGTGTAGCAGAGCTCCAGCTCGCGGGCGAGGATCGCCTCGGGGTGGCCGGTCATGCCGACGACGGACCAGCCCTGCGCCTGGTGCCAGAGGGACTCGGCGCGGGTGGAGAAGCGGGGGCCCTCCACGACGACGAGGGTGCCGCCGTCCACCGGCTCCCAGTCACGGCCGCGGGCCGCTTCCAGGGCCGCCTTGCGCCCGGCGGGGCAGTACGGGTCGGCGAGCGAGACGTGGACGACGTTCGGGATCGTGCCGTCGGGACGGGGCAGGCCGTCGAAGTAGGTCTGCTCCCGGGACTTCGTGCGGTCCACCATCTGGTCCGGCACCAGGAGCGTGCCGGGGCCGTACTCGGGGCGCAGCCCGCCCACCGCGCACGGGCCGAGGACCTGGCGCGCCCCGACGGACCGCAGCGCCCACAGGTTGGCGCGGTAGTTGATGCGGTGCGGTGGCAGATGGTGGCCGCGGCCGTGGCGCGGGAGGAAGGCGACCCGGCGGCCGGCGATCTCGCCGAGGAACAGTGAGTCGCTCGGCGGCCCGTACGGGGTGTCCACCTGTATCTCGGTCACGTCGTCGAGGAAGGAGTAGAACCCCGAACCCCCGATGACACCGATCTCCGCCCGGTCGGCCGCCGACGATCCCGTCGACGTGGCCGCCGACGATCCCGTGGACGTGGCCACCGCGTTGCCCAACTGCTCCGTGTTCGCCATGCCCGCACCCTAACCGGGCCGGGGGACGCCGAAGACCCTGCCGTCGGCGAACGACGGCAGGGCCCGGAAGGAAGCGCCCGCGCGCGTACTACGCGGCGGAGGTGCTGCTGGAGCTGCTGCTGGTCGAGGACGAGCCCGAGGACGACTTCGCGTCGGACGACGACGTCGAGGCCGCGGCCTTCGAGTCCGAGGACGACGACGACTTCGACGACGCCGGGCTGCTGCTCGACGACGAGCCGCGGCTGTCGTTGCGGTAGAAGCCGGAGCCCTTGAAGACGATGCCGACCGCGGAGAACACCTTCTTGAGGCGGCCGTTGCAGCTGGGGCACTCGGTCAGGGCATCGTCGGTGAACTTCTGCACCGCTTCGAGGCCCTCACCGCATTCGGTGCACTGGTACTGGTACGTCGGCACTGGTCTTCCTCCTGGCACTCTCACTCGATGAGTGCTAACGACGGTCCATAGTGACCTATTCCCCGGCCATCAGTCCACTGTCACCGGCACTCGGTGACCGACGACACGCGCGACGGTGAGGCTCCGGGGCCGTGCCACCAGGCGTGACCGCAGCGCCAGCAGGGTCACCAGCGCCAGTGCCGTACCGGCCATCGGCACCAGGAACCCGGCACCGCCCCCCAGCCGGTCCTCCAGCTGTCCGGCGGCCGTGACGGCGGCCGCCTGGCCGAGCGCGACCGCGCCGGTCAGCCAGGTGAACGCCTCCGTGCGGGCGCCCGCCGGGACGAGGCTCTCGACCAGGGTGTAGCCGGTGATCAGCGCGGGCGCGATGCACATACCGACCAGGAGCCCCAGGGCGGCGAGCACGGCCACGGAATCGGCGGTCCACAGGGCGGAGGCCACGAGCGCGAGGGCCGTGTATCCGGCGATCAGGCGGCGTCGCGGAGTCGCCTTCCAGGCGATCGCGCCGCAGACGATGCCGGAGAGCATGTTGCCGGCGGCGAAGACGCCGTACAGGACGCCGTTCATGCCGGGCTCGCCGATCGACTCGCTGAAGGCGGCGAGCGACACCTGCATGCCGCCGAAGACGGAACCGATGCCCAGGAAGGCGACGATCAGGACGCGCACACCCGGGACCGACAGCGCGGAACCGTGCTCCACGCGCGCGTGGGACGCGGGTACGACCGCGGGCTGCGTGCTCCGCTGCGCGGCGAAGAGCAGCCCGCCGATCAGCGTGAGCGCGGCCTCGGTGAACAGTCCGGCCGCGGGGTGCACGGCGGTGCACAGCGCGGTCGCCAGCAGCGGGCCGAGCACGAAGGTCAGCTCGTCGGTGACGGACTCGAAGGCCGCCGCGGTCGACATCAGGGGCGAGCCCTTGAGCTTGACGCCCCAGCGGGCCCGCACCATCGGCCCGATCTGCGGCACCGAGGCACCGGTCGGCACGGCGGCGGCGAACAGCGCCCACAGGGGGGCGTGGGCGAGTGCCAGCGCCGTCAGGGAGAGGGCTGACACGCCGTGGACGAGGATGCCCGGGAGCAGGACGGCGCGCTGCCCGTAGCGGTCGGCGAGACGGCCGCTGTACGGGGCGAACAGCGCCATGGAGACACCGGTGACGGCGGCGACGGCGCCCGCCGCCCCGTACGAGCCGGTGGTGTGCTGCACCAGCAGCACGAGGGAGAGCGTCAGCATCGCGAACGGCTGGCGTGCCGCGAAACCGGGGAGAAGGAAAGTCCACGCGCCGCGGGTGCGCAGCAGCTGCCCGTATCCCGGGCGGGACGCCTTCGAGGTGACCGTGGATGCCACGGCCCGTGCCTTTCCGCCGCCTGGTAGCGCGGCCCCCAGGTCGCGGGGGCCGGGCGCCGAGAGCTGTCCTCTTGCGCTACTGCGGTAGATGCCGATGCCCGCGGAAGGGGGCGATCCGGCCGCCATACGGTCGCGCCAGCTCTGCGTCAGACAGAGTTGGTCCGATCAAGTGCACCTTCATCGTACAGGGGGAACGGGTGGTTCACCTGTGAAAATGAGCACTACTGGCGGCCGGGCCTCCGAATCGGAATGGCGTGAACGGTTCGAAATCTGTTGTTAACGCCCCGTGGGGCGGCCGGGTCCGCCGTTGCCGTTCCCCGTGCCCAGCCATCCGGCGAGCTTGCCGCCCTGGCCGACGGCCCGTAGGCGGCGTTCCGCGCTGTCGCGGACGGGGTCGGTGGCGACGACGAGGAGTTCGTCCCCGCGACGCAGCACGGTGGTCGGCAGGGGCACGAAGGACGTGCCGTCGCGGACGACGAGGGTGACGGCCGAGCCCGCGGGCAGCCGCAGCTCGTTGACCTCGACGCCGTGCATACGGGACCCCTTCGGGATGGCCACCGACAGCAGGTGCCCGCGCAGTCGCTCCAGGGGCGCCGATTCGATGCCGAGGTCGGCGGCCTCGTCGCCGCTGCCGCCCAGCCGCAGCTTGCGGGCCAGCCAGGGCAGGGTCGGCCCCTGGACCAGGGTGTAGACCACGACCAGTACGAAGACGATGTTGAAGATCCGGCGGCTGCCCTCGACGCCGCTCACCATGGGGATGGTCGCCAGGATGATGGGCACCGCGCCGCGCAGGCCGGCCCACGACAGCAGGGCCTGCTCGCGCCACGGGATCCGGAACGGCACCAGGCCCACGACGACGCTCAGCGGTCGCGCCACCATGGTGAGCACCAGACCTATGACGAGCGCGGGCCAGATGTCGTCGCCCATCTCGTGCGGGGTCACGAGCAGGCCGAGCAGCACGAACATGCCGATCTGGGCGATCCAGCCGACGCCCTCGGCGAAGCCGCGGGTGGCGGGCCAGTGCGGCAGCTTGGCGTTGCCGAGCACCATGGAGGCCAGGTAGACGGCGAGGAAGCCGCTGCCGTGGGCGAGCGCGCCGACAGCGTACGCGGCGACGGAGATGGCCATGACGGCGATCGGGTAGAGACCGGAGGCGGGCAGGGCCACATGCCTCAGGCCCCACGAGCCGAGCCAGCCCACCGCGAGGCCGATGGCGGCGCCGATCGCCAGTTCGAGGGCTATCTCACCGATCAGGGCGTACCAGTGCTCGATCGGCCCGGCCGTGGAGAGCGCGGCGACGAGGATGACCACCGGGGCGTCGTTGAAGCCGGACTCGGCCTCCAGGATGCCCGTCACGCGCGCGGGAAGGGGGATCTTGCGCAGCACGGAGAACACGGCCGCCGCGTCCGTGGAGGACACCACCGCGCCGATGATGAGCGCCTGCCGCCACTCCAGGCCGATCAGGTAGTGCGCTCCCGCGGCCGTCACCCCGACGCTCACCGCGACCCCGACCAGCGCCAGCGAGCTGGCGGCCGGCAGGGCCGGCTTGATCTCCTTCCACTTCGTGCCGAGGCCGCCCTCCGCCAGGATGACGACGAGGGCCGCGTAGCCGATGACCTGGGTCAGTTCGGCGTTGTCGAAGTGGATGTCCCCGATGCCGTCCTGACCCATGGCGATGCCGATGCCGAGGTAGACGAGCAGGCTGGGGAGCCCGCTGCGCGACGAGATCCGGACCGCGGCCACCGCGACCAGGAGGACGAGCGAGCAGACGAGCAGGAGCTGGTTGAGGTCATGGACAGTCAGAGGGTCGTACCTTTCTCGCCGAACCGCACGTGGTTCCAGATGGTGGTGGGCTGCCGAGCACCTGAAGCGGGCACGTGCGCGTGAGGGCATACGAAGCCGATCACGGGAACCGTGCTGCGGGGGTTACTTCAGTGCAAGTACTTCGTTACCTTACCTAACTCTTGACGATTTCTTGACGCTTGCGGGTGCATGATCGACCGTCCGTCTGTGCCAGTTCCCGACTCCGCGTCAAGTCGTGTCGGGCCCTGCGCCTATGGTTGCTCCAGCGTTCAGTACAAAGCACAGCCCGACCTGCCGCTCGTGTTAGGACAGCAAGGACAGCGATGCCCCCCAACACCACCGCCTCCTCCGGTCAGCAGTCCGGCAAGTCCGGCAGGAAAAAGGGGCGCAAAGTACGCCTTCTCCTGATCATCCTGGTTCTGGCCCTCATCGGCGGCGTCGGCTTCGGGGCGTTCTGGTCCATCAGCACGGTCCGCGCCTCGTTCCCGCAGACCAAGGGCTCCATAACCCTGGAGGGCCTGTCCGGCCCGGTCGACGTCAAGCGCGACGGCTACGGGATCCCGCAGGTCTACGCCTCCTCCGACGAGGACCTGTTCATGGCGCAGGGCTACGTCCAGGCGCAGGACAGGTTCTACGAGATGGACGTGCGCCGCCACATGACGGCCGGCCGCCTCTCGGAGATGTTCGGCGAGGGCCAGGTCGACAACGACGAGTTTCTGCGCACCCTCGGCTGGCACCGCGTCGCCGAGGAGGAGTACAAGTCCACGATCTCGGCCGAGACGAAGAAGTACCTCGACGCCTACGCCAAGGGGGTCAACGCCTACCTCGCCGGCAAGGACGGCGAGGAGATCTCCCTGGAGTACGCGGCCCTCGGCTTCGCCAACGACTACAAGCCCGAGGAGTGGACCCCGGTCGACTCCCTGGCCTGGCTGAAGGCCATGGCCTGGGACCTGCGCGGCAACATGCAGGACGAGATCGACCGGGCCCTGATGACCAGCCGCCTCGGCCCCAAGCAGATCGCCGACCTGTACCCGCAGTACCCGTACGACCGCAACAAGGCGATCGTCCAGGAGGGCACGTACGACGAGCTCACCAAGACCTGGACCGACGGCTCGGGCACCTCGCAGAACGCCGGCGGCGCCGCGCAGGGCACGGGCGGAACGGGCACCGGCACGGGCGGCACGGGCACGAACACCGGCGGCACGGGCACCGGGACCGGCACGGGCGCCTCCTCCGACTCCTCGGCCGTCCAGACCCAGCTGACGGGCCTCTACGACGTCCTGGAGGACCTGCCCGAGGCCGTCGGAGTGAACGGCAACGGCATCGGCTCCAACTCCTGGGTCGTCGCCGGCAGCCACACCATCACCGGCAAGCCCCTGCTCGCCAACGACCCGCACCTGTCGGCCTCGCTGCCCTCCGTCTGGTACCAGATGGGCCTGCACTGCAAGTCGGTCTCCCAGAAGTGCCAGTACGACGTCGCCGGCTACACCTTCGCCGGTATGCCCGGCGTGGTCATCGGCCACAACCGGGACGTCTCCTGGGGCATGACCAACTCCGGCGTCGACGTCACCGACCTGTACCTGGAGAAGCTCACCGGCGACGGCTACCAGTACGGCAGCAAGGTGCTGCCGTTCGAGTCCCGCGAGGAGACCATCCAGGTCGCCGGCGGCTCCGACAAGAAGATCGTCGTCCGCACCACCAACAACGGCCCCCTGCTGTCCGACCGCAGCAACGAACTCGTCCAGGTCGGCAAGAAGGCCACCGTCGACCGGGACGCCCCCGACCGCGGCGACGGCTACGGCATCGCCCTGCGCTGGACCGCGCTGGAGCCCGGCACCACCATGGACGCCGTCTTCGCGATGAACAGGGCCGCCGACTGGAACGGCTTCCGCAAGGCCGCCACCCTGTTCGACGTGCCCTCCCAGAACCTGATCTACGCCGACACCAAGGGCCACATCGGCTACCAGCTGCCCGGCAAGATCCCCACCCGCGGCAAGGGCGACGGCTCGATCCCCGCACCGGGCTGGGACACCCGGTACCGCTGGAACGGCTACATCGACCAGGACGAACTGCCCTTCGAGTACGACCCGGACCGCGGCTACATCGTCACCGCCAACCAGGCCGTCGTCGACGAGAAGTACCCCTACACCCTCACCACCGACTGGGGCTACGGCACGCGCGCGCAGCGCATCACCAGCCTGATCGAGTCGAAGATCAAGGGCGGCGGGAAGATCTCCACCGAGGACATGCGCCAGATGCAGATGGACAACAGCAGCGAGATCGCCAAGCTGCTCGTCCCGCTGCTGCTGAAGATCGACGTCAAGGACAAGCACATCCGGGAGGCGCAGAAGCTCCTGGAGGGCTGGGACTACACCCAGGACGCCGACTCGGCCGCCGCCGCGTACTTCAACTCGGTCTGGCGCAACATCCTCAAGCTCGCCTTCGGCAACAAGCTGCCCAAGGAACTGCGGGTCGAGGGCCAGTGCCTCTCCGTCGAGCCGGTCGACAGCACCGGCCCCGCCGACGAGGACCGCCGGGTGCGCGAGTGCGGCAAGCGCGACGCCGACCAGGCGCAGCCGGACGGCGGCGACCGCTGGTTCGAGGTGGTCCGCCGGATCATCGGCGACCAGGACAACGCCTGGTGGTCCACGCCGGCGCTGCGCAACCAGGACGCCGCCGACACCCGTGACGAGCTGTTCGCCCGGGCCATGCGCGACGCCCGCTGGGAGCTGACCGCCAAGCTCGGCAAGGACATCGACACCTGGAGCTGGGGCCGGCTGCACCGCCTGTTCCTGAAGAACCAGACGCTCGGTACCGAGGGCCCCGGCTTCGTGAAGTACATCCTCAACCGAGGCCCCTGGAAGCTCGGCGGCGGCGAGGCCACGGTGAACGCCACCGGCTGGAACGCGGCCGGCGGCTACGAGGTCGTGTGGGTGCCGTCGATGCGGATGGTCGTGAACCTCGGGGACCTCGACAAGTCCAAGTGGATCAACCTCACGGGTGCGTCCGGCCACGCGTACAACGCGCACTACACGGACCAGACCGGCAAGTGGGTCAAGGGCGAGCTGCTCACGTGGGCCTTCTCGAACAAGGCGGTCCAGGAGAGCACGAGCGACACGCTGCTGCTGAAGCCGTGACCGGCTGACCGAGCGGAACGCGAAGAAGCGACCCCCACGCACGCGTGGGGGTCGCTTCTTCGCGTCCGGTCAGCGGAAGCGGCGCACCCCCGAAGGGGTCACCGCGGCGTGCACCGGGCGGTCGTGCGGCTCCTCGGGGACCCGGTCCACCACCTCCGTGTCGTACAGCAGCACCACCAGCGTCGGGTCGGCTCCCGCGCGCTCCAGGCGGGCGAGGACACGGTCGTACGAGCCGCCGCCCCTGCCCAGCCGCATCCCGCGCGCGTCCACGGCGAGCCCGGGCAGGAGGACGACGTCGGCGGTGGTCACCGCGTCGGTGCCGAGGCGCTCGCCGGTGGGCTCCAGGAGGGCCATCCGACCGCCGCCGTGCCGCACGCGCGCGAGGGAGCCCGCTCCCTCGTACACACCCCAGTCGAGGTCGTTGTCCGGGAGGAGGGCCGGCAGCAGGACGCGCACCCCGCGCGCGCGGAGCGCGTCGAGGAGTGCGAGGGTGCCCGGTTCGCGCCCCACGGAGACATACGCCGCGACCGTGCGCGCCTGCGCCAGTTCGGGCAGGCCGAGGGCCCGGCCGACCAGGGCGTCCGCCGTTCGCCTCACGTCATCGTCTGTCAACCCGTTCCTCACCGCGAGGAACTCTTTGCGCAACGTTCGTTTGGGAGGCTCCGCTTCGCGACCCATCTGACTCACAGGTTGCCCCAGTACCCTTCTAATCTGCTCATATGAGAGCGAATTAACCGGAGCCACAGAATCTTCCTAAAGGCACCGGATATGGTTGCGGACATGACTGAGGCGAACCCCAGGATCAGTAAGGCTGTCATTCCCGCCGCGGGTCTCGGTACTCGCTTTCTCCCGGCCACCAAAGCCACTCCCAAGGAGATGCTGCCGGTCGTGGACAAGCCCGCGATCCAGTACGTGGTCGAAGAGGCCGCGTCGGCGGGGCTCGACGACGTCCTGATGATCACCGGACGCAACAAGCGTCCCCTAGAGGACCACTTCGACCGCAACCACGAACTCGAGTCGGCCCTGGAGAAGAAGGGCGACGGCAGCAAGCTCGCCAAAGTCCAGGAGTCCAGCGACCTGGCGACCATCCACTACGTCCGCCAGGGCGACCCCAAGGGCCTCGGCCACGCCGTCCTGTGCGCCGCCCCCCACGTGGGCAACGAGCCCTTCGCGGTCCTCCTCGGCGACGACCTGATCGACCCCCGCGACCCGCTCCTCCAGCGCATGGTCGAGGTCCAGGAACAGCACGGCGGCAGCGTCATCGCGCTCATGGAGGTCGCCCCCGAGCAGATCCACCTCTACGGCTGCGCCGCCGTGGAGGCCACCGAGGACGGCGACGTCGTCAAGGTGACGGGCCTGGTCGAGAAGCCCGACCCGGCCGACGCCCCGTCGAACTACGCGATCATCGGCCGCTATGTCCTCGCCCCGCAGATCTTCGACGTCCTGCGCAAGACAGAGCCGGGCCGCGGCGGCGAGATCCAGCTCACCGACGCCCTCCAGCAACTCGCCGCGGACGAGAAGGTCGGCGGCCCCGTGCACGGCGTGGTCTTCAAGGGCCGCCGCTATGACACCGGGGACCGTGGCGACTATCTGCGTGCCATTGTCAGACTCGCGTGCGAACGTGAGGACCTGGGCCCGGACTTCCGGACCTGGCTCCGTAGTTTCGTAGCCGAGGAGATGTAGCCACTTTGAGCAGCGCCGCGACCCGCGCCACCGGCCGGGACCACCTGTGGTCGGTGACCGAGCACCTGGAGGACGTCCTCGCCACCGTCCGTCCCCTGGAACCCATCGAGCTACAGCTCCTCGACGCCCAGGGCTGCGTCCTGGTCGAGGACGTCACGGTGCCGGTGTCGCTGCCGCCGTTCGACAACAGCTCCATGGACGGGTACGCGGTGCGGGTCGCGGACGTCGCGGGCGCGAGCGAGGAGTTCCCGGCCGTGCTCACGGTCGTCGGGGACGTGGCGGCGGGCGCGGCCGAGCAGCCCCACGTGGGGCCCGGCGAGGCCGCCCGCATCATGACCGGCGCCCCTCTGCCGCCCGGCGCGGAGACCGTCATCCCCGTGGAGTGGACCGACGGCGGCCTCGGCGAGGGCCCCGTCTCCGGGATGCGCGCCCGGAGCGCTAGCCCCGACGACGCCACCGGCCAGGTCGCCGTGCACCGCGGCGCCGAGGCACGCGCGCACGTACGCGCGCAGGGCAGCGACGTGAAGGCCGGGGAGCGCGCCCTCGCCGCGGGCACCGTCCTCGGCCCGCCGCAGCTCGGGCTGCTCGCCGCCATCGGCCGGGCCTCCGTACGCGTACGCCCGCGCCCGCGCGTGGTGGTGCTCTCCACCGGCAGCGAACTGATCCCGCCGGGCGAGCAGTTGGGCACCGGCCAGATCTACGACTCCAACAGCTTCGCCCTCACCGCCGCCGCCCGCGACGCCGGCGCGATCGCCTACCGCGTCGGCGCCGTCGCCGACGACGCCGAGACCCTCCGCGCCACCATCGACGACCAGCTCGTCCGCGCCGACCTCGTGGTCACCACCGGCGGCGTCAGCGTCGGGGCGTACGACGTCGTCAAGGAAGCCCTGGAGTCCGTCGCCGACGAGGACGAGGAGGGCGCCGGCATCGAGTTCCGCAAGCTCGCCATGCAGCCCGGCAAGCCCCAGGGCTTCGGCACCATCGGCCCCGACCACACCCCGCTGCTCGCCCTTCCGGGCAACCCGGTGTCGTCGTACGTCTCCTTCGAACTGTTCGTCCGGCCCGCCATCCGTACCCTGATGGGCCTGGAGGACGTCCACCGTCCGACGACCACGGCGATCCTCCAGGCACCCAAGACGCTGACCTCGCCCGCCGGGCGCCGCCAGTTCCTGCGCGGCACCTACGCCGACGGACAGGTCACGCCCGTCGGGGGCGCCGGATCGCACCTGGTCGCGGCCCTGGCGCAGGCCGACGCGCTGATCGTGATCCCCGAGGACACCGAGTCCGTCGAACCGGGCACGGAGGTCGAGGTCGTCCTGCTGGGCTGAGGTCCCGCGGAGGCGATCCGCGGCCGCAGCGGTCCTGCTCGGCCGAACCACCGAGGGTGGCGTACCGTGTCGCGCACAACAGGCCGCGCGCCGCACCGCGACGGGCCCCGACCGGGAGCGCCACACCACCATGAGTACGCCGCAGGACCGACTGACCCACATCGACGAGGCGGGCGCCGCGCGCATGGTCGACGTCTCAGGGAAGGACGTGACCGCGCGCACCGCCCGCGCCAGCGGCCGGGTCCTGGTCTCACCGAAGGTGGTCGAACTGCTGCGCGGCGAGGGCGTCCCCAAGGGCGACGCCCTCGCCACCGCGCGCATCGCCGGGATCATGGGCGCCAAGCGCACCCCCGACCTCATCCCGCTCTGCCACCCCCTGTCGGTGTCGGGCGTCAAACTCGACCTGTCGGTCGCGGACGACGCCGTCGAGATCCTGGCCACCGTCAAGACCACGGACCGCACGGGCGTCGAGATGGAGGCCCTCACCGCCGTCTCCGTCGCCGCGCTCACCGTGATCGACATGGTCAAGGCCGTCGACAAGGCCGCGGTCATCACGGACGTGCGCGTCGAGGAGAAGACGGGCGGCAAGTCGGGCGACTGGAGCCGCTCATGAGCGACACCCCGCACCCGGCGTCGGACCCGGCCCGGCACGGGTCGGCCCCGCACGATTCGGCCCCGCACGATTCGGCCGTGCACGATTCGGTCGCGGGTGCCGCACACCCGTCGGCCCCGGATGCCGCCTCCGCCGAGGCCGCGCCCGCCGCGTACCGCGCGCTCGTCGTGACCGCCTCCAACCGGGCCTCCGCCGGGGTCTACGAGGACAAGGGCGGGCCGCTGATCGCGGAGGGGCTGGCGCGGTTCGGGTTCGCCGTGGAGGGGCCGCAGGTGGTGCCCGACGGCGACCCCGTCGAGGCGGCGCTGCGCGCGGGCGTGGACGCCGGGTACGACGTGATCGTGACCACCGGCGGTACGGGCGTCTCACCCACCGACCGCACCCCGGAGGCGACCCGCGCGGTCCTCGACCACGAGGTGCCCGGCATTCCCGAGGCGATCCGGGCGTACGGCCGGGACAAGGTGCCCACGGCGGCGCTCTCCCGGGGCCTCGCCGGAGTCGCCGGCCGCACCCTGATCGTCAACCTGCCGGGCTCCACCGGCGGCGTCCGGGACGGTCTGGCCGTCCTGGAACCGCTGCTGACCCACGCCGTCGACCAGATCCGCGGCGGCGACCACCCGCGGCCGGCCCAAGGCGAGGGCGCCCCCGCCTCCCCCGCCTCACTCGCCGCCGAGGACCACCAGCGACCCTCCGGACCCCATGGGGGTGCGAGCTGAACAGCCCATCCTGGCCCGTAGTGCTGGTGGAAGGCGATGTGGTCCTCCGGCCCATAAGGATGCGCGACCAGCGGGCCTGGCGCGAGGTCAACCGGCGCAACCGGGACTGGCTGCGCCCCTGGGAGGCGACCATCCCGCCGCCCACACCGAGCGGGCCCATCGCGCACCGGCCGACATACCGTCAGATGGTCCGCCATTTGCGGGCGGAGGCGAACGCGGGCCGGATGCTGCCGTTCGTCATCGAGTACCAGGGGCGGCTCGTCGGGCAGTTGACGGTCGCGGGGATCACCTGGGGCTCGATGTGCTCGGGGCACGTCGGCTACTGGATCGACGAGTCGGTGGCCGGGCGCGGGGTCATGCCGACGTCGGTGGCGCTCGTCGTCGACCACTGCTTCAGAACCGTCGGACTGCACCGCATCGAGGTCTGCATTCGCCCCGAGAACCGGCCGAGCCGACGGGTCGTGGAGAAACTCGGATTCCGCGAGGAAGGCCTTCGTCCACGATATCTTCACATCGACGGTGCCTGGCGTGATCATCTGGTCTTCGCCCTCACCGCGGAAGAGGTCCCCGAGGGGCTGCTCGGCCGTTGGCAGCGCGAACGGGCACGGCACGGGCGCAACGCCGGATCCGACGTGGGCAAGCCGGGACCGACTCAATAAATGAAATACATGTTCGAAGAAAGGTGATCGACCCGCGATCGAGTTGAACGAGTCGAAGCGTTCTCGGTGCGTACTCGATTCGCTCTCGATGCGTGAAATTCCCGCTCTCGGTGGCCAGCTGATCGGATCGGTCACAAAAAAAGCTCGAAATATCAGCCAGATCGTGCGACACACCGGCCCAATTGGCAGATGGCCCCACGCAAACCCCTCTACGGTGTGAGCGTGAGCAGCAGCGGCCTCATCTACGCAGTCATCGTCGGGGCCTGGGCCGCCTACTTGGTGCCGATGTGGCTCCGTAGGCAGGACGAGCTGAACGAAGCCCGTCCGACGGAACGCTTCAGCACCGCCATCCGGCTGCTTTCCGGACGGGCGGGCATGGAGCGCCGATACGCCAAGGACCTGCGGGCGCGCTCCACCGACGAGGGGGAGCTCGACGCCGATCCGGACGCCGTCACCCACTCGGTGGACGTCCGGGCCTTCGCCATGCCCCCGCACCGGGCGCACACGAAGGCTCAACTCCCCGTGGAGCGGGGTGAGTCACCGCAGCACCCGAAGCAGGCGCAGCAGCAGCCCGGGAAACCGGCGCCCCAGGGCAAGGCCGGCCCGCAGGGCAAGCCGATGCCCCAGCAGGCCGGCGCAGGCAAGCCGATGGCCGCGCAGGCCTCGGCCGGGGCGCAGGGCGCGGCCGGGGTGCAGGGCGGAGCCGGGATGCAGGGCGCCGCCCGCGCGAAGTCCGCGGCAGCCGCCTCGCCCACTTCGCCGCCCTCCTCTTCCTCTTCCTCCTCTCCCTCGCAGGCGGGCAAGCGGAAGGCGGCCGCACGCAAGGCGGCTTCGGCGGAGGCCCAGGCGCGGGCCCGGCGCACGAAGGTGCTCGCGCGCCGGCGGCGTACGACCGTGATGCTCTTCCTCGCCTTCACCCTCGGCGCGGTGGTCGCCGCGGTCGGCGGACTCGCCTTCCTGTGGGCGCCTGCCGTCCCCGCGGTGCTGCTGAGCGCGTACATCGCGCATCTGCGCCGCCAGGAGCGCAAGCGGTTCGCGTACGTCATGGACCGCAGGCGGGCCGAGGTGGCGGCGCAGCAACTGCGGGAGCGGCAGCCCAGGCGGCGGCCGGTGACCGAAGCGGTGGACGCCGACGAGCCGGAGGACGGGCCAGAGACGAACGAGGAGACCAGGCCGGACCTGAACGCCCTCGCGGCCGACCGCCGGGCCCTCGTCGAGCAGACCGACCACGCCGAGTGGATCGACCAGCAGCGCGAGCGTCAGCGCAAGCCCGGCCAGGGCGAGAGCTGGGACCCGGTCCCCGTTCCGCTCCCTACCTACGTCACCGCGCCGGTCGCCCCCCGGGCCACCTCCGGGGTCGACCTCGGCGCACCGGACGCGTGGAGCTCCGCGCGCTCCAGCGCGGCCGACCCGCACGTCGGCGCGCGGGAGGCCGAGTCGGAGCCCGCCGCCGAGGAGGACCCTGCCGACGCCGGGCCGCCCGAGGCAGCGGACACCCCCGACGGCGGCCGCTCCGACGCCCGCCGCGCCGCGTCCGCACGCCGCTCCCGCGAACGCGGCCGCACACCGCTCTTCGACCAGTACGAGGACGGCGACCGCCCCCGGGCGGCCAACGAGTGACTCCCGGCCCCCTGGTCCGCCCACTCCCTGACCAGCCACGAGCCGGCCGGAAGGGGATCGGCGGCCCACCGGGAACGGATTTCCAAGCAGCCGGATGGGGATGCTAGAGTTTCACTCGTTGCAAGGGCCTGTGGCGCAGTCCGGTAGCGCACCTCGTTCGCATCGAGGGGGCCAGGGGTTCAAATCCCCTCAGGTCCACGCAGCTCAGAGCCCCCAGTGGTATCACCACTGGGGGCTCTGACGTGTTGTCAGGCGGTTGCCGTGGAAGCGGTGGGCGTCGGGGCCGTGATCGTGTCGAAGTAGGGCCAGCCGTCCAGTTCGACCGTGTGGGCGGACGGGAAGCGGTCCAGGGCGGGGGACGCGGCGTCCAGGAGGCGGCGGACCGTGGCGGGTTCGTAGAGGTTGAGCCAGGTGTGGTCCGGGAGGCGGACCAGGTCGCCGGCCGCGAAGTAACAGCTGGAGACGGTCCGGTTCTCGGCCGGCGCGAAGACCAGGACCAGGCGGCGGCGCCCGGGACCCTCCGGGTAGAGCGTGAGCTTCAGCCGGCAGTGGCCGTGAGCGCGGTGGGAGCGTCGGCGGACCGTCCAGAGCCAGGTGGTGTGACCCACGACCATGCGGCGCAGACGGCGGTTCTCTTTCACGGGGTCACGGTAGGGGGCGGGGGGTGACGGCAGCATGGGGATTTTCCTGCGGGATTCTCCCGCCGCCGGGCTCGGCCCGTTCCGTGCCGTCCCGTCCCGGTCAGAGCGGCTTCGCGAAGCAGAGGCTCAGTTCGTGGAAGCGGTAGTAGCCGAACTTGGCGCAGGGCTCGTAGCCGCTGGAGGCGTAGAGGGCGACGGCCTCGGGCTGCTTCGTGCCCGTTTCGAGGACCATGCGCGTACGGCCGGCCGCGCGGGCGTCGGTCTCCAGCTCGGTCAGGATGCGGCGGGCCAGGCCCAGGCCGCGGGCGGCCGGGGTGACGTACATGCGCTTGATCTCGGCGTCCCCGTCGAGGTAGCCCTCGTCGCTCGCGTCCTGGGAGCGCCAGCCGCCCGTCGCGACCGGTCTGTCGTGGCCGTCGTAGGCGATCAGATACAGCCCGGCCGGCGACATGAAGTGCGCGGGGTCGACATGGGTGGCGTCCCCGCCGTCGCCGTAGCGGACGGCGTACTCGGCCTGGACCTCGTCGTTCAGCTTGACTGCGTCGGGGTGGTCGAAGCGTACGGGACGGATAATCATGTCGTGCATCGTACAACTATGCATGTGCCGAGGAGGGTGAGCGGGCTGGTCGGAATCTGGACACAGTCCAATGTACGGGTATCGTGCAGCGGTGCTCACTGTGACCTCTGTGAATGTGAACGGGCTCCGGGCCGCCGCGAAGAAGGGCTTCGTGGAGTGGCTCGGCGAAACCACCGCGGATGTGCTGTGCCTCCAGGAGGTGCGGGCCGAGCCCGGACAGCTGCCCGAGGCGGTGCGTGAGCCCGACGGGTGGTTCGTCGTGCACGCGCCGGCCGCCGCCAAGGGGCGCGCGGGGGTGTCGCTGTACACCCGGCGTGAACCCGACCGGGTGAGGGTGGGGTTCGGGTCGGCCGAGTTCGACGGCACCGGACGCTATGTCGAGGTCGATCTGCCCGGCGTCACCGTGGCCAGCCTCTACCTCCCCTCCGGTGAGGTCGGGACCGAGCGGCAGGACGAGAAGGTGCGGTTCATGGGGGAGTTCCTCCCCTATCTGAAGGAACTGCGCGAGCGGGCCGCCGCCGACGGGCGTGAGGTCGTCGTGTGCGGCGACTGGAACATCGCCCACCGCGAGGCCGACCTCAAGAACTGGCGCGGCAACGTCAAGAACTCCGGCTTCCTCCCGGAGGAGCGCGCCTGGCTCGACCGCGTCTTCGACGAGGCCGACGGCGGCTACGTCGACGTCGTGCGCGCCCTGCACCCCGACGTCGAAGGCCCGTACACCTGGTGGTCGTACCGGGGGAGGGCTTTCGACAACGACAGCGGATGGCGCATCGACCTCGCCGCGGCGACCCCTCGTCTGGCGGCTCGGGCGGTGAAGGCTGTCGTCGAGCGTGCCGCCACCCACGCGGGGCGATGGTCGGACCATGCGCCCGTGACGGTGGTCTTCGAGATGTGACGCGAACGGGAGAGCGGAGCAGAGGGCACGCAGACACCGCTGTGCGCCCTCTGAGATCCGGACCGCGCCGCGTCAGTCGCCGTGGCCCACTTGGGCGTGTGGGAACGTGAAGGTCAGCCGCGAGGTGTCCGGACCCGCCGGCCTGGAAGGTCCACCGCCGGAGCGGCCTTTGCCGACGGTGA
Organism: Streptomyces neyagawaensis; assembly: GCF_023516595.1. GTDB lineage: Bacteria > Actinomycetota > Actinomycetes > Streptomycetales > Streptomycetaceae > Streptomyces > Streptomyces neyagawaensis. The sequence continues at coordinate 17,628 of NZ_JAMGBG010000019.1, forward strand.
CTCGCGCGCCACCCTCAAGAAGAGTCGAGCGGCTGATCGATCTCTCTGCGTCCATTCCGGCGGCCTCACGAAAGCGGTCGACTGTAAAGGCCTCCAGCCAGTCCGAGCGCATCGCTGCGGGGGCGGGGCATACCTCGCCGCGTGCGGTCGCGCGGCATACGTAATCGCCGTATGCGTAGCCCTTGCGCCTGGCGAAGTACATGCGTCCTCCGCACCCCGCGCAGTGCGCGATGCCTGTGAGCAGGGAAGTCGTCCCGCGCCTCGGGCGGCGGGTGCCGTTGGAGCGGGCCAGAAGGGTGTCCTGCAGTGCGTGGAACTCCTTGTCGGACAGCAGCGGCTCCCCGATGAGTACGGGAGCACCGGACGTATCGCGAACCGTCTGCCCACCGTGTGTGCGATGACCCATGAGGACGGGCTGCGCAGCACCTTGGACAGGGTGCCCGATGTCCAGCGGAAGTGCTCGAAGTCGCGGCCGTGGCGACGGCCGCCCATGGGACGCCCCTGGAGTTGCGCGTGCCGGTCCCTGGGGGCGGGCACGCCCGCCTCGTTCAAACCACGGGCGATCTCGATCAGGGACAGCCCGGCGTGCACGTCGGCCACGATCATGCCGACGAGGATGGCGGTCTCAGGGGCGGGGGTCAGAGACCAGCCACTGCCTGAAGGGTGAGGTGCTCTCCGGTATCCGAAGGGGACGAGTCCGCCGGCGTAGCGACCGGCTGCCCGCAGGACCTCGTGACTGCTGGTGAGTCGCGACGAGATGGTGCGTGCTTCCTGCTCGGCGGCATGGGCCAGTTCCATGCACCTGTCGATGACGGAGCCGTCCGTCGCAGGCGTCACGGCAATGGGGCGATCGCTTTCCGGGACTCCGAAGACGAGTGTCCGGGCTTGCACACGCCCCCACGTGATCAACTCGGTCAGGTGTTCCGTGGATCGGACGGCCCGATCCACACGGGCCCACACGATGGCTTCGTACTGGTCAGGACTCCTGCAAGTGTCGGCCACACCCCGGGGCTGGTGGCACAGCCGCCGGGGCCTTTCGATCTCACTCTTGGGTGGCGAACCTGCATGAGTCTGTGTTCGGGCCCCATGTGACCCGATGGGACCCGATGGGGTGCATCTGCTCGAAGGCTCATGTGTGTGAGGAGCCGGGGCCCATGTCCTGCGGCTTCGCGGACCGATCGGGTGTGTCGGCCCAGGCCTGCTGCCGCAGGCGTCGGTCCAGGGCCATCGACAGTTCTGCTTCCGCCACGCTCTTCGCCAGGGGGCGGAGGCGTTCGAGGTCTTCGGGGGTGTGGTCGGGGTGGTTGAGGATGAGGTCGGTGAAGAGGGTGGCCAGGGCCTCGGCGTGGGTGCGGACCTGGCGGCCGGTGGCGAGGACGTCGGCCAGGGGGATGCCCTCGCGGACCAGGGCGGCGGAGACGTCGAGGAGGCGGCGGCTGATGTGGACGATCTCGCCGCCGTCGGTGGCGAGGTAGCCGAGGTCGAGGGCCGCGGAGAGGTTCTCGGGGGTCGCCTGGTCGCCGAAGTGGTCGGCGAGGGCCTCGGGGGTGAGGCGGACCGGGGTCTCCTCGGTGGGCTCGCCGAGGCCGAGCAGTTCGCCCACGTCGCGGCCCTGGTCGAAGGCCTCGGCGAGTTCCGCGATGCCGTTCAGGGTGTGGCCGCGTTCCAGCAGGGCCGAGATCGTGCGCAGCCGGGCCAGGTGCGTGTCGTCGTACCAGGCGATGCGGCCCTCGCGGCGGGGCGGCGGGATCAGTCTGCGCTCCCGGTAGAAGCGCAGGGTGCGTACGGTGATGCCGGCCTCCCTGGCCAGCTCCTCCATGCGGTACTCGCGTCGCTCGCCGTCTGCTGCCACGTGGGAAGCCTATGTTGTACCGGCGGTAACTCGGCAGCACCCAACCCCTACCCATCGGTACGGTCCTGCCCTACTCTCGCCATCACGCCAGTGATTACTGGCGTGGACGTGAGGTGCGGACGCAGGGTGCGGACGCGGTGTGCGCACGCGATGAGGCGTGGAGGTACCGGATGGCCGAGCAGGGGCAGGGGCACAGGCAGGGGCATGCGGACGGGGGCGGGGGTGAGCCCTCCCACCCGCACGTCCGGGTGGCGGTGATCGGGGCCGGGTTCGGCGGTCTGGGCGCCGCCGTACGGCTGCGGCGGGAAGGGATCACCGACTTCGTCGTGCTGGAGCGGGGCGGCTCGGTCGGCGGCACCTGGCGGGACAACGACTACCCGGGGTGCGCCTGTGACGTGCCGTCGCACCTGTACTCGTTCTCCTTCGCGCCCAACCCGGACTGGCCGCGCACCTTCTCCGGGCAGGAGCACATCCGGGCGTATCTGGAGCATGTCGCCGATGTCTTCCGGCTGCGGCCGCACATCCGGCCGCACTGCGAGGTCAAGCGGATGAGCTGGGACGGGGAACGGCTGCGCTGGGAGATCGAGACCAGCGGCGGGCGGTTCTCCGCGGATGTCGTGGTCTCCGCCACCGGGCCGCTCTCCGATCCCAAGGTCCCCGAGGTGCCCGGCATCGACTCGTTCCCCGGCGAGGTGTTCCACTCCGCGCGCTGGAACCACGACTACGACCTGCGCGGCAAGCGGGTCGCGATGGTCGGCACGGGCGCCTCGGCGATCCAGATCGTGCCCGCGATCCAGCCCGAGGTCGGGCGGCTGACCCTGTTCCAGCGGACCCCGCCGTGGGTGCTGCCCCGCGTCGACCGTGACATCAGCCGGGCCGAGCGGTGGCTGCACCGGCAGTTGCCCTTCACCACGCAGGCCCGGCGCGGGCTGCTGTGGGGCATCCGGGAGCTCCAGGTGCAGGCCTTCACCAAGCGGCCCGAACAGCTGGGCCTGGTGGAGCGGATGGCCCGGCGGAACATGGCACGGGCGATCAAGGACCCGGACCTGCGCGCCAAGCTCACGCCCGACTACCGCATCGGCTGCAAGCGGATCCTGCTGTCGAACACCTACTATCCGGCGCTCACCCGGCCGAACGTCGACGTGGTCGCCTCCGGGCTCGCCCGCGTCGAGGGCTCCACGCTCGTCGCGGCCGACGGGACCACCGCCGAGGTCGACACGATCGTCTTCGGCACCGGGTTCCACGTCACCGACATGCCCATCGCCGACCGGGTCGTGGGCGCCGACGGCCGGACCCTCGCCGAGTCCTGGGCCGACGGCGGGATGCGGGCACTGCGCGGTGCGTCGGCCGCCGGGTTCCCGAACTGGATGACGATCATCGGGCCCAACACGGGCCTCGGGAACTCCAGCATGATCCTGATGATCGAGTCCCAGCTGAACTACATGGCGGACTTCCTGCGGCAGTTGGACGTGCTGGGCGGCCGGGTCGCCCTCGACGCCCGGGTCGACGCCGTGGACGCCTGGAACCTGCGCGTGCAGAAGCGTATGGAGCGGACCGTCTGGAACACCGGCGGCTGCACCAGCTGGTACCTCGACGCGCACGGCCGCAACACCACCATCTGGCCCGGCACGACCACGGAGTTCCGCGGCGCCACCCGGCGGGTGGATCTCGCCGAGTACGAGGTGCTGCGGGTGCCGCCGCCCGGCACGGGGAAGGCCCGGGGGACGACCGCGACCGAGGCGACGAAGGTGGAGGCCGGAGCGTGACCCGACTGACCCATGTGAAGCACGGGCCCTACGCCCCGCCCGTCGCCGTACGGGAGTTGACGGCCGTGTCCGCCGACGGCGCCCGGCTGCACGTGGAGACCCACGGGCCGGACGACGCGCCCGCGGTGGTGCTCGTGCACGGCTGGACCTGCTCGACCGCGTTCTGGGCGGCGCAGATCCGGGACCTCGCCGTCGACCACCGGGTGATCGCCTACGACCAGCGCGGCCACGGCCGCAGCCCCGCTTCCGCCCTGTGTGGCACGGACGCCCTCGCGGACGACCTGGAGGCGGTGCTCGCGGCGACGCTCGCACCCGGCGAGAAGGCCGTGCTCGTCGGGCACTCCATGGGAGGGATGACGCTGATGGCGGCCGGGGCACGGGCCGGTGTCCGGGAGCACGCGGCGGCGGTACTGCTGTGCAGCACCGGCAGTTCGAAGCTGGTGTCCGAGGCGCTCGTCGTGCCCGGCCGCCCCGGACGGACGCGCACCTGGCTCACCGCCAAGGTCCTCGGGTCGCGGGCGCCGCTCGGGCCGGTCACACCGGTCGCCCGGCGGATCCTGAAGTACGCCACCATGGGCCCCGGTGCGTCGCCGACGATGGTCGAGGCGTGCGCGCGGATCGTGCACGCGTGCCCGGCGCGGGTGCGGCACGCCTGGTCGCGCGTCCTCGACACGCTCGACCTCGACCACGGTGTACGGGCGTTGACGGTGCCGGCCGCCGTCCTCGTCGGCACGGCGGACCGGATGACCCCGCCGGTGCATGCGCGGACGCTGGCCGCCGCGCTGCCGGACTGCGTGGGCGTGACGGAGCTGACGGGTGTGGGGCACATGTCGCCGGTGGAGGCCCCGGAGGCGGTCACCGCCCGGATACGCGGGCTGGTGACGGCGTACGGACCACGGACCGAGCGGGACGAGCTGGAGGAGGCGGGCGCATGAGCAGGGGCGGCAGCAGGGGCAACGTCCTGGAGGGGCGGGTCGCGGTGGTCACCGGGGCCGCGCGGGGCGTGGGGGAACTCCTCGCCCGCAAGCTCTCGGTGCGCGGGGCGAAGGTCGCGCTCGTCGGGCTGGAGCCGGACGAGTTGAAGGGGGTCGGTGAACGCCTCTACGGCGAGAGCGAGTTCTGGCACGCCGACGTCACCGATCACGAGGCGATGACGCGGGTCGCCGCCGAGGTGAAGGAGCGCTTCGGCCGGGTGGACATCGTGGTCGCCAACGCGGGTGTCGCCAACGGCGGTCCCTTCGTCGACTCCGACCCGGACGCCTGGCGGCGGGTCATCGAGGTCAACCTCGTCGGATCGGCCGTGACCGGGCGGGTGTTCCTGCCCGCGCTCGTGGAGAGCCGGGGGTATCTGCTGCAGATCGCCTCCCTCGCCGCGATCACCCCGGCGCCGATGATGACGGCGTACTGCGCGTCCAAGGCGGGCGTCGAGGCGTACGCGCACAGTCTGCGGGCCGAGGTCGGGCACAAGGGCGTGGGGGTCGGGGTCGCGTATCTGTCATGGACCGACACGGACATGGTGCGCGGGGCCGATCAGGAGCACGCCATGCGGGAGTTGAGGGAGCGGCTGCCGTGGCCGGCCGGGAAGACCTATCCGCTGGGTCCGGCCGTGGACCGGATCGTGGCCGGGATCGAACGGCGGTCCGGGCATGTCTACGGGCAGTGGTGGCTGCGGGGCATGCAGGGCGTACGCGGGTATCTGCCGGGGCTCATCGGGGCGTTCGGGCCGCGTGAGGTGCGGCGGTTCGAGGGGCGGCTGCGGGGGGTGCCGACCGGGCTGGTGGGGGCGGGAGGTGCCGCTGACGAACGGGAGCGCCGGGTGGTCGGTGACCGTGAGTGAGTGATCGAAATGCGTTGAATGTCCGCCCGTGTTTGTCTGGTCGAGGCCCGATCCCCTCACCCACATTGGGAGTGAAACCACATGGGCATGAAGGACCAGTTCCAGGAGAAGAGCGAGCAGCTCAAGCACCAGGCGCGGCAGAAGGCCGGGCGGGCTCCGCAGGAGTCGGAGCGACTGTCCCCCGAGGAGCGTGCGCGTCAGGAGCGTGAGCGGGCTCAGCAGCAGCCTGGGCAGCGCGGCCGGCAGCCGCAGGGCGAGCACGAGCGCGACCGCGACCTGCGTGACGCCGAGGACCGGTTCCAGCAGGACTACGACATCTGAGTCGAGCGTCCGCTGAGGTCCTGAACGGGGTGCCCTCTTCACGGAGGGCACCCCGTTCTCATGTCCGCCGCCGGTCCTCGCCGGCAGCTTCTCGGCCGCCGGTCCTCGCCGGTGGCTCTCTCAGCCGACGTTCCTCGGCGGCAGCTTGGGGCGGGACCTGTCCGGCACGTTGCTGTAGTCCGGGGGGCTCGCGGCGGGATGGGTCTTGAGGAGGTCCAGGGCGAGGGTGACCGCGGCACTGAGCTGGGAGTTGCGGCCCTCGGCCCAGTCGAGGGGGGTGCGGTGGACCTCGACGTCGGGCAGGACGCCTCGGTTCTCGATGGACCAGCCGTACGCGTCGAACCAGGCGGCGTTCATGGGGACCGTGATGACGGTGCCGTCGCCGAGCTGGTGGCGGCCGGTCATGCCGACGACGCCGCCCCAGGTGCGCAGGCCCACGACCGGGCCGAGTTCCAGCAGCTTGAAGGCCGCCGTGATCATGTCGCCGTCGGACGAGGTCGCCTCGTCGGCCAGCGCGACCACCGGCCCGCGCGGCGCGTTGGAGGCGTACGACACCGGCTGCGCGCCCCGGGTGAGGTCCCATCCGATGATCCTGCGGCTGAGTTTTTCCACCACCAGTTCGCTGATGTGGCCGCCCGCGTTGCCGCGCACGTCCACGATCAGGGCCGGGCGGGAGACCTCCATGCGCAGATCGCGGTTGAACTGGGCCCAGCCGGAGCCGCCCATGTCGGGGATGTGGAGGTAGCCGCAGTGGCCGCCGCTGAGTTCATGGACGACCTCGCGGCGTTTGGCGACCCAGTCCTGGTAGCGCAGGGGGCGCTCGTCGAGCAGCGGGACCACGGCCACGCGGCGCGCGCGACCCTGGCCCTCCGCCGGGGTGAACGTCAGCTCCACCGTCGTACCGCCCGCGCCCGCCAGCAGGGGGAACGGGCCCGTCGTCGGGTCCACCGGGCGGCCGTCGACATGGGTCAGGACGGCGCCCTCGCGGATGCCCGTACCGGCGAGCGGGGAGCGGGCCTTGGAGTCCGAGGAGTCGCCGGGCAGGACCCGGCGGACCTGCCAGCCGTCGTCCCGGCGGACGAAGTTGGCGCCGAGGAGGCCCTGGCGGCGCTGGTAGTGGGGCGGGCCCTCGTTGCGTCGGGCGGGGGACACATACGCGTGGGAGGTGCCCAGTTCGCCGAGGACCTCGCGCAGGAGGTCGGCGAACTCGTCGGGGGAGGCGACCCGTTCGACGAGGGGCCGGTACTGGTCGAGGACCCCGTCCCAGTCGATGCCGCTCATGTCCGGGTCCCAGAAGTAGGCGCGGATCAGCCGGCCCGCCTCGGCGTAGGACTGGCGCCACTCGGGGGCCGGGTCGACCTCGTGGATGATGCGCCGCAGGTCGATCCAGACGGTGCTGTCGCTGTCACCGGACTCGGTGGAGGGCACGGCCCGCAGGTCGCCCTCGTCGACGACCACGAGACGGGTGCCGTCGCCGCTGATCGCGAACCAGTCGAGGTGGGAGACGAGTTCGGACCTCTTCGCCTTGCTGATGTTGAAGTACTCGAGGGTCGGGCGCCCGGTCATGTCGTCGGGGTTGGCGAAGGTCTCGCCGAGGGCGCCGGAGATCGGCCAGCGCAGCCAGACCAGACCGCCGCCGTTCACCGGGCACAGCGCCGAGTACTTGGAGGCGGTGACGGGGAACGGCGTGACGCGGTTCTCCAGGCCCTCGACCTCCACGGTGACCGCGCCGCCGGTCTCCTCGTCCTCGCCGGGGTCCATGCCCCCGGCGACCGGACGGCCGTCGGGGTTGAGGGCGAACGGGGAGGGCGTGGCGGAGGAGAGCGGGACCAGATAGGGACGGCAGCCGAGGGGGAAGGACAGGTCGCCGGTGTGGACGTCGTAGACCGGGTCGAAGCCGCGCCAGGACAGGAACGCCAGATAGCGGCCGTCGCCGGTGAACACCGGGTTCTCGTCCTCGAAGCGGCCGCCCGTGACGTCGACGATCAGCCGGTCCTTGAGGCGGGCCATCTTGATCTGGCGCAGACTGCGGCCGATGCCCGGATGGGACCAGGCCAGCCAACTGCCGTCGGGGGAGAACGCGAGGTCGCGGACGGGCCCGTTGAGGGACGTGATGATCTCGGTGACCTCGCCGTTGGACTCCTCCGTGGCGTCGAGCAGCAGCAGCCGGCCGTCGTGCGCGGCGAGGGCGAGACGCTCGCCCGCCGGGTCCGCGACCATCTCCAGGACGCGGCCCAGCGCGCCGGAGGCGAGACGGCGGGGCTCGCGGTCGCCGGTGGCGCGGGGGAGGTAGGCGATCTCGACGGCGTCCTCGCCGTCGGCGTCCGTCACGTACGCCACCTGGCCGCCGGAGCCGAGCATCTCGGGCAGCCGGACGCGGACGCCGGGGGTGTCGGTGATGGTCCGGGCGGGTCCGTCGCGGTGGGTCAGCCAGTACAGGCTGCCGCGGACGACGACGGCGCTGGCCCGGCCCGTCTCGTCGACGGAGAGACCGTCGATGTGCTGCGCGGCCGGCACCTGGTACGGCCGCCGCCCGGTGAGCGATCCGCCGAGGCGGATGTCGAGCCGGCGGGGCACGGCGTCGGGGGCGAGGTCGTCGACGATCCACAGGTCGCCCGCGCACTGGTACACCACCCGGCTGCCGTCGCTCGCCGCGTGCCGGGCGTAGAACGCGTCGTGGTCGGTGTGACGGCGCAGGTCGGAGCCGTCGTACGCGCAGGAGTAGAGGTTGCCGATGCCCTCGTGGTCGGAGAGGAAGGCAATACGGCCGCCGACGAACATGGGGGAGTGCAGATGCCCTTCGAGGTCGGGCAGCAGCCGCTCGCCGTGCAGCCAGAGGCGGCCCATGGCGCCGCCGCGGTAGCGCTTCCACGAGGCCGGTTCGTGCGGGGGCGTGCCGGTGAGCAGCAGGGTGCGGCGTTCGCCGTCGATCTCGGCGACCTGGAGGGCGGAGACGGGCCCCCAGGGCAGTTTGCGGCCGGGGTCGCCGTCGAGGCGGACCTTGTACGCCCAGGTGTAGTAGGAGAAGGGCTCGCCGTGCGAGGCGACGGCCAGGATGTCGGAGCGGCCCTCCTCGTCGGGGGGCGTCCAGCCGCAGACCTCGGTGTCGGGGCTGCCCCAGTGGGTGAGGCGGCGCGCGGGCCCGCCACCGTCCACCGGTGCCAGATGGATCTCCGGCACGATGCTGCGCCAGCTCGTGTACGCGATGTGGCGGCCGTCGGGCGAGAAACGCGGGGTGGCGACCTTCGTACGGTCGACGGTGAGGCGCCAGGCACGGTCGGAGCCGTCGAGCGGGGCCAGCCACAGATCGTCCTCGGCGACGAAGCAGACGCGGTCGCCGCCGATGTGGGGAAAGCGCAGGTAGCCGGGGGTGCCCCGGCCGGTTCCGGTCTCGTATGAGTCGCTCACCTCCCCATGCTTTGCCGGGTCGGGGGGCGCGGCAACTTGTGCGCGGGGCGTTCGGGGGGAGGGTGGGGGGCGGTTCGAGGGCGGGGCGGGTGCGGGCGGTCCGGGGGAGGCGCCGCGGGGCGCGTGACCCGGGGCCCGTGACCCGGGGCCCGTGACCCGGGGCCCGTGACCGGGAGGCCGTGACCGGGGGTCCGTGACAGGGGGTCCGTGACTCAAGACACGAACGAAACCGTTTCGTTTCTTTAAGGCTCGGGGTATCTTCGTAAGCGTACGAAACCGTTTCGTTCGAGAAGCGGGTCGACCGGCCTGTGCCCCGGCACATGACCGGTAGCCTTGTCGTCTCGAACGTCCAGTGGGAGTGGGGAGAGTGGGATGACTGAGACCGCGACGGCGCGCCGCAGTCGACTCACGCCCGAGCGCGAGGCCGAGCTGTACGCGGCCGTGCTCGACCTGCTCCGGGAGGTCGGCTACGACGCCCTCACCATGGACGCCGTGGCCGCCCGCACCAGGTCCAGCAAGGCCACCCTCTACCGCCAGTGGGGCGGCAAGGCCGAGCTGGTCGCGAAGGCGATCGGCAAGGAGAAGTCGATGGGCGCCTGTGCCGTCGACACCGGATCCCTCCGCGGCGACCTGCACGCCCTGGCGCGGCGCGAGGACGACTGCGTCATGGCGCAGAACTCCGCGCTCATGCGGGGCCTGGCCATGGCGGTGCACACGAACCCCGAGCTTCTGGTGGCCTTCCGGGAGTTCCTCATCGAACCGCAGGTCGCCGAGTTCCAGCGGCTGCTGGCACGCGCGGTCGAACGCGGTGAGGTCCGGCCGGACAACCCGGCGCTCGACTTCGTGATGCACATGATGCTCGGTGCCTTCGTGACCCGGACGCTGCTCGAAGAGCTGCCTCCGACCCAGGCCTTCCTCGTTTCGTACATCGACGCCGTGGTCCTCCCCGCCCTCGGTGTACCGACCGACTGACGCACCCCGAGCCATCGCCGCGTGACACGCGGCTGAGCCCCACCTGACGCCACCGCTCACGTCGTCGGGCCGATCGACCCTGTTCGCGTACTCCCCGGTACAGCAGCACACGGGCCGATCACCCCTGCCCTCCTGCATGTCCACGACCTGACGAACGGGAGTACCGCCCGTGGCCACCTTCCTCTACAAACTGGGCCGACTCGCCTTCCGGCGACGACACTTCGTCGCCCTGATCTGGGTCGCGCTGCTGACCCTCGCGGGCGTCGGCGCCGCCTCCGCGCCCACCGCGGGCTCGTCCTCCTTCTCCATCCCCGGCACCGAGGCGCAGAAGGCCTTCGACCTGCTGGACCAGCGCTTCCCCGGCATGAACGCCGACGGCGCCACCGCACGCGTCGTGTTCAAGGCGCCCTCCGGGGAGAAAATGGCCGACGCCGCGAACAAGGCGGCCGTCGAGCGGACCGTCAAGGAACTGGACACCGGCTCCGAGGTCACCTCCGTCACCGACCCGTTCAAGAGCAGGTCGGTCTCGAAGGACGGCACGATCGCCTACGCCCAGGTGCGGTACGAGGTCTCCGGCATGGAGCTGAAGGACGCCTCCAAGGACGCGCTGGAGGACGCCGCCGAGGGTGCCCGGGACAGCGGGCTGACCGTGGAGATCGGCGGTGACGCCCTCCAGGCCGTGCCGCACACCGGGTCCACGGAGATCATCGGCATCGCGGTCGCCGCGGTCGTCCTCGTCATCACCTTCGGCTCGCTGGTCTCGGCCGGGCTGCCGCTGCTGACCGCCCTCGTCGGCGTGGGCATCGGCGTCGCCTCGATCACCGCGCTGGCGAGCGCCCTCGACCTCGGCACCACCACGTCGACGCTCGCGATGATGATCGGCCTCGCGGTCGGCATCGACTACGCCCTCTTCATCGTCTCCCGCTACCGCGCGGAGCTCGCCGAGGGCCGCGACCGCGAGGAGGCCGCGGGCCGGGCCGCCGGTACGGCCGGCTCCGCCGTGGTCTTCGCCGGACTGACCGTCGTCATCGCCCTCGTCGGCCTCGCGGTCGTCAACATCCCGATGCTCACCAAGATGGGCGTCGCGGCGGCGGGCACGGTCGCCGTCGCCGTCCTCATCGCCCTCACCATGGTCCCGGCGCTCCTCGGCTACGCGGGCGCCAAGGTCCGGCCGGCGGGGCACAAGGCCCGCTGGATGGGCGGCGGTCGGGCGTCGGCGAAGGTCAAGGGCACCGAGAGGGCGTCGGCCAGGATCGGTGGCGGCGTGGCAGCGTCGGCCAGGACCGGTGGCACCGAGGGCGCGTCGGCGAAGGCCCCGGCCGGCGGGGGCGTCGCGGCGGAGAAGCCCAACATGGAGAAGCCCAACATGGGGACGCGGTGGGCCCGTTTCGTGGTCCGCAGGCCGGTGATGGTGCTGCTCGTGGCCGTGATCGGCCTCGGCGCCGCCGCGATCCCGGCGAGCTCCCTCGAACTCGGCCTGCCCGACGACGGCTCCCAGCCGACGTCCACCACCCAGCGCCGCGCCTACGACCTCCTCTCCGAGGGCTTCGGCCCCGGCTCCAACGGCCCGCTGATGGTCGTGGTCGACGCGAAGTCCTCCAGCGACCCGAAGGCCGCCGTCAAGCAGGTGTCCGACGAGGTCAAGGACATGAAGGGCGTCGTCACGGTCACCCCGGCGACGTACAACAAGGCCGGGGACACGGCGATGATCACCGTGGTCACCGACTCCAAGCCGTCGTCCGTGGCGACCGAGGACGTGGTCCACGAGATCCGCGGCGCCGGACCGGCGATCAAGGCCGACTCCGACGCGAACGTCCTGGTCACCGGCGCGACGGCGATGAACATCGACGTCTCCCAGAAGCTCGACGACGCGCTCGTGCCGTATCTGGTCCTGGTGGTCGGCCTCGCCTTTCTGCTGCTGATCGTGGTCTTCCGTTCCGTCCTCGTCCCACTGAAGGCGGCCCTCGGCTTCCTGCTCAGCGTGATGGCGGCGCTCGGCGCTGTGGTCGCGGTCTTCCAGTGGGGCTGGCTGGCGGACGTGGTGGGCGTCGAGGAGACCGGCCCGATCATGTCGATGATGCCGATCTTCATGGTGGGCGTCGTCTTCGGTCTCGCCATGGACTACGAGGTCTTCCTGGTGACCCGGATGCGTGAGGCGTACGTCCACGGCGAGCGTCCCGGACAGGCCGTGGTCACCGGCTTCCGGCACGGGGCGCGGGTGGTGACGGCCGCGGCGGTCATCATGATGGCGGTCTTCGCGGGCTTCATCGGCTCCAGCGAGTCGATGGTCAAGATGATCGGCTTCGGCCTCGCCGTCGCGGTCCTCTTCGACGCCTTCGTGGTCCGGATGGCCATCGTCCCGGCCGTCCTCGCCCTGCTCGGCGACAAGGCCTGGTGGCTGCCGAAGTGGCTGGACCGGGCGCTGCCCAACGTCGACGTCGAGGGCGAGGGCCTGCGCACGCGGGGCGACGCCGCCAAGGGCAGGAAGCGGGACGAGGAACTCGTGCGCGCCTGACGCGACGGCTTCCCCGCAGAACCGCCGGTGAGGGCCCCGTGGGGACGGGGAGCCCTCACCGGCCGCATGCCCCCGGGGGCGGCCGATGGAGGCGCGCCGAGGCGATAGAGGACAAGACCTGGCCTATATGGCTCCTAGCCTGGTCGTACCAGCCCATGCCGAGGCAACCGGAGCGATCATGGACACGCAGGTCCGCCCCTTCCGCATCGACATCCCGCAGGCCGAACTGGACGACCTGAACGACCGGTTGGCGCGCACGCGCTGGCCGCGACAGCTGCCGGGCGAGGGGGCCGACCGGGGAGTCCCCGTGGCGGAGGTCAAGGAACTGGCCGAGTACTGGCGCACGGCGTACGACTGGCGGACCCACGAACGCCGGCTCAACGCGTTCCCCCAGTACCTCACCACGATCGACGGCCTCGACGTCCACTACCTGCACGTCCGCTCGCCCCGGCCGGACGCCGTGCCGCTGCTCCTCTCCCACGGCTGGCCCAACTCGGTCGTCGAGTTCACGCGGTTGATCGGCCCGCTGACCGAGCGCGGGTTCCATGTCGTCGCCCCGTCCGTCCCCGGGTTCGCCTTCTCCGAGGGCCCGCGCGAGACCGGCTTCGGCGTCGACCGGGTGGCCCGCATGTGGGCCGAGCTGATGAGCCGCCTCGGCTACGACCGCTACGGCACCCAGGGCGGCGACCTCGGCGCGTACCTGGCGCCCGCGGTGGCCCGCGCGGCCCCCGCGCATGTCATCGGCGTCCACATCAACGGCGGGTTCGGCTTCCCGACCGAGAAGGACCTGCCCGAACTGACGCCGGACGAGCGGGCATTGTACGACATGATCCAGCAGTGGTCGCAGGGCGGGGTCGACCACCACACTCTGCTCCGCCACACCCCGCAGACCTTCGCGTACGGCTGGCACGACTCCCCGGTCGCCCAGCTCGCGTGGATGATGCAGAAGTTCCGGGACTTCGGCGTCCAGGGCATGGACCGCGATCTGTTCCTCACCAACGTCACGCTCTACTGGCTGACCGGGACGTCCGGCACGTCGTCCTGGTTCATGTACGAGCGGGACGAGTTCACCTGGCCGGAGGGGCAACGGCAGGTGCCGACCGGCGTGTACTGCGGACCGCCCGCCGTCCGCCGCCTCGCCGAGCGCGACAACCGGATCGTGCACTGGCCCGAGTCCAATCCGGGCCACCACTTCGTGGGGATGGACGAGCCGGAGACCCTGGCCGCCGACATCCGCACCTTCTTCGACAAGATTCTCTGAACACACCCGACGTCGGACGGGCACGGCTCCCGACGGCTTCGGGGAACCCGAGAACGAGGAGGACGGCCGATGGCCGAGGACAAGCGGGTGGGGCCGCCCCACTTCGGATCCGAACGGGAGACGCTGCGGGCCTTCCTCGACTATCACCGCGCGACCCTCGCCATGAAGTGCGAGGGCCTCACCGACACGGAGCTGCGACAGCGGTCGATGCCGCCGTCGACGCTGTCGCTGCTCGCGCTGGTCCGCCACATGGCCGAGGTGGAACGGGCCTGGTTCCGCCGGGTGTTCGAGGACAACGACGCGCCCATGGTCTGGTCGGACGAGATCGACTTCCAGGCCGCGTACGACGACAGCGCCTCGACACGGGCGGAGGCGTTCGCCGCGTGGGAGGCGGAGGTGGAGCACTCCCGCCGTATTGAGGGCGCGGCCCCCTCCCTCGACCTGACCGGCCGCCAGCCGCGTTGGGACGAGGAGGTCTCCTTGCGGATGGTCATGGTCCATGTCCTCCTGGAGTACGGCCGCCACAACGGCCACGCGGACCTCCTGAGGGAGGGCGTGGACGGGGAGGTCGGGGCGTGACGGTCCCACCGCGTGACGCCGCCGAGCAAGGAACTCGAACTTTCCACAGGTTGGGCTCGTAGCATCGCGCGTGGCATGACGGACGGAACAGAGAGCGCGCAGGCCTCCACCATGAGCGACACACCGCACAGCCGCAGCCGCAGCCACGGTCCCAGTCACGGGCATGACCATGTTGACGAGTTCGATCGAGGGCTCTCCTACGATCTGCCGGTGCTGGCGCGGCGGCGCATGATCCGGCTGCTGGCCGGGGCGAGCATGGTGCCCCTGGTGGCGGCCTGTTCCTCGGACGAGTCGGGCGGGACGTCGTCGGCGTCCTCCTCGTCGCCCTCCGGCTCGTCCGCGTCCGCCGCCGACTGCGAGACCATCCCGACGGAGACGGCCGGCCCGTACCCCGGCGACGGCTCCAACGGGCCCGACGTGCTCAGGGAGAGCGGTGTCGTCCGCCGGGACATCACCAGGAGCATCGGCCCGGCGAACGGTGTCGCCGAGGGCGTACCGCTGACGGTGACCCTCACCGTCGTCGCGGCGGACTCCGGGTGCGGGACGCCGAAGAAGGGCGCGGCCGTCTACCTCTGGCACTGCGACCGGGAGGGCCGCTACTCCCTCTATTCGGACGGCGTCACCGACGAGAACTACCTGCGCGGCGTGCAGGAGACCGACGCCAAGGGCCAGGTCACCTTCACGTCGGTCTTCCCGGGCTGCTACACCGGCCGCTGGCCGCACATCCACTTCGAGGTGTACGACAGTCTCGACGACGCCACCGCCGCGCAGGACATCGTGGTCACGTCGCAGCTCGCGTTCCCGAAGGACGTGTGCGACACCGTCTACGCGACGGACGGCTACCGCCAGAGCGTCACCCACCTCAGCGAGCTCTCCCTGGAGACCGACGGCATCTTCAGCGACGGCTACGACCAGCAGCTGGCCACGATGAAGGGCAGCGTGGAGAAGGGATACACGGCGAATCTCACGGTTCCTGTGTAGCCGGGACAGCTGGTGTGGCCCGTGTGGGACGGGTGGGCGGTTCGGGCCGCCGGTCAGCGGGCGCGTCCGGGCGGCGGTTCGGCGGGACGGGTGGCCGGGAGGGCGCGGGGAGGGGCGGTGGGCGTACGCGTACCGCTCGTCGGTGTCTGGGGAGCGACCACCGACCGGCTGCGTGCCGCCGCGGCGGCCGCGGTGGGGTTGCTCCCGGTCCCGGCCCCGGTTCCGGTACCTACGTCGGCCCTGGCCGTGGCGCCTGAGCCTGCCGCGGCCCCCGCGACCGCGCCAACCCCGGTTCCCGTTCCCGTTCCCGGCCCCTGTCGGGCCGGTGGCGGGGTCGCCTGAGGCATGGGGTCCGCTCGCAGGGCCCGGCGGTGAATTTCCTCGGCGCCGCGGGCCTCCGGGGGCAGGGCGGAGCGGCGGGACAGTTCGCCGAGCAGGCGGTCGGTGGTGTGTTCGTGTCGCGCGGCGGTCGCCGGGTTGGTGTCGCCCCGGGAGACGGCGATGTGTCGTTCGGCCAGGTTGTGGGCGAGGAGGTCGATGACCTCGTGATCGCCGCGGGCCAGGAGCGTGGGCTCCGGCCGGTGCGGCGGCTCCGCCGTGCGCAGCGCGGCCGCGCGATCGGCCACGGCGCGCCACGGGGCCTCGGGCGCCGGCAGGATCGGCGCGGCGGAGCGGGCGATGCGGTCCAGTTCCGGCAGGGCGTAGTCGGGGGCCGTCACGACCGCCGCCGCGTGCCGCGCCACGAACTGCGCCGCCTCGGCGGTCGTCTGCACGCGCGCGTGCTCCCGCTCGACGGCCGCCACCAGCGACGCCCCGGCCCCTGGCGTCCCCGTGACGTCGGAGGAGGGGCCACCGGGGGCGATGTGCTGCATGTGCACGGTCTCCCCGCCCCGGCGCAGCACCGAGGCGAAGTCGCCCAGGCCCTCCCGTTCCAGGGCGGCGGCGCCCCGTACGACCCCGCGCAGTGCCGCGTCGTGGATGTCGGGGTCGACCAGGCGGCCGTGGCCGTGCCGCTGGAGTTCGTCGAGGTAGCGGGTCATGACGCCGAGTCGGCTGACGGGGCCGGGCACGGCCACGAACGCGGTCTCGATGCGGTACGGGGCGACCCCGTCGGGGAGCCGCGCCGAGCGGATGCGGCGGCAGATGTCCTCGTACTCGGCCGGGGTGACCATCGCGGATTCGAGCAGGATGTTGTAGCCGCGGGAGAGGGCGAGGTCCTGGGCCTGCTCCCACCAGCGGTCGCCGTCCGGGCGGACCAGCGCGTCCGCCTCCTGGGGGCGCTCGGCCTGCCAGCGGGCGTACTCCGGGTGGTGCGGGTTGTAGAAGTCCATGTTGATCCAGGCCGAGGGACCGCCCCGGTCCAGCGCGTCCTTGACCATACGGGTCACGGCGGTCTTCCCGGCGCCGGTCTGCCCGGCCACGATGACGGCGACCGGGGCCCGTTGCGGCGCGCAGCCGTCGAGGAAGACGGGGGCGATCTCCTCGCGGAAGATCCGCTGGTTCTCGGCGAGGGGCAGCCGCCCTTCGAGGGCCGGCCCCTTCGGCGTCCCCGCCGATGTCCCCGTCGACGTCGCGGGGTCGTTCGGCGACCGGCTCACGCGTCGCCGCCCGGCAGTCGGGCCAGTTCCGTACGGACCCGGTGGCACAGGGCGTGCGCGTCGGCCAGGGCGTCCGTGTCGTCGGGGCGCAGGCCCAACTGGAGCCGGTTCAGCTCCCGCTGGCGTGCGAGCAGGTGCTCGCGGGTGGCTCCGGCGGCGTCGCGCAGGGCCGCCGAGACCTCGCCGACGGTCCTGCGCAGGTCACCGAGGGCCGCCTCGTAGGGCTCATCCGCGTACAGGCCGCCGCCGAGCGGCTCCACCCGCGAGAGCACGGGCTCGGAATCGGGCTGCTCCGTCATGGGGTGTCCCTCCGTCGTCATCGAGACGTCGTCGTAGGTACTGGTCGAGTCGTGGTCGGCGTCGTAGGGGTGGTCGCCGCCAGAGTCGTGGTCGCCGTCAGAGACGTGCGCCGAGGGGGCGGTGGTTCAGGCGAGGTGCGCGGTGTCGCCCCACCGCACCAGCTTCAGCCGTCCGCCTGTGCCGTTCCAGCACGAGACCGACGCGTTGGGGACCGGCGGCAGTGTGTCGGGGGAGGGCGCGCCCAGGCCGGCCAGGACGAAGCGGAGGGTGATGACGATCGCGTCGTGCGCCACGAGCAGCACCCGCCGTCCGGGCGCGGCCCGGTCCAGCTCCGTCATGAAGTCCCGTACGCGCAGCGCGACATCGGCCATCGCCTCGCCGCCCGGCGGCCGGTACGCCCACTCGCCGAGCAGGGCCCGTCGCGCGGCCTCCTCGGGGGCGCGGGCCCGCAGCGCGCCCGGTGGGTGCAGTTCGAAGATGCCCATCTCCCGGTCCCGCAGGCGCTCGTCGACGAGCAGCGGAGGCGGGGTCACCCGTGGGTGCGCGGCCATGACCTGCCAGGTCTCCCGGGCCCGCGCGTACGGCGAGCAGACCACGAGGTCCGGCCCCGTCCCCTCGTCCAGCCCGGCGAGCCAGTCGCCCAGCGACCGGGCCTGTTCACGTCCCAGTGGAGACAGGGGGACGTCCGTGTCCCGTCCGGGGACCGGCAGTTCCGTCGAGCCGGTGCGCTCGGCCTCGGCGAAGGCGACGTTCGCGGTGCTCTGCCCGTGCCGTACCACCCACAGCCCGCGGAGTGAACTGGGCGCCGCGAGCCCGCTCTTGTGCATCTCATCGGCCATCCGGTCATTCTGCTCGACGGCCATCCGGTCATGCCGCTCGACCGGATGGCCGGCGTTCAGCGGGACCGCAGGTGTTCAGTGCGCGACCCGCCGGCGTCCCCTACGCGACCGCCGGTGTTCAGTGCGCGACCGGCGTCGCCGTGTACGTGCGGCGGAGGAAGCGGATCAGGGCCTTCGTGTCGAACTGCATCACCGCGACCCCGTGGGCGGAGTGGAACT
Source organism: Streptomyces neyagawaensis (assembly GCF_023516595.1). GTDB lineage: Bacteria > Actinomycetota > Actinomycetes > Streptomycetales > Streptomycetaceae > Streptomyces > Streptomyces neyagawaensis. The sequence continues at coordinate 36,076 of NZ_JAMGBG010000019.1, forward strand.
CCATGACGGCCTGGACCCGGCCGCAGGGCCAGATGCTGACGGGGCCGGCGGTCGCGGGGGTGCGCAGGCCGCGTTCGAGGAGGTCGCGGGGGAACGTCCACTCGTGGGGGCCGGGCAGCCCCACGTGGACGGCGGTGGGGCCGCCGTCGGGGTCGTAGCGGAGGATCACGGGGACCGTGTCCCGGTCCTCGGGGGAGTCCGTGACGACATGAGCCCGGGCGTACTGCTCGACGGTGACAGACATCGGGCGGCTCCTCACGCTGAGTGACCCAAGCAGAAGCTGTTGATCCGCTCTCCGTGCCCCTCCAATGTCGCATATTTTCCGCCATCCGCCCGTGGGGGAGAGTGTCGGGCCGACCAGGCACTGGCGATCCGTTCGCTATTCGAAGTGAAGGCGCTCTTGCAAGACCCTCGCAATAAGGCCCTATCATCGTAAGGTTCCAGCCACGCGCAGCCGGATGCGATCGCCACCGGGCGATCCGGAGAGCGAGCCCTCGCATGCATGTCCCCGACGGATTCATCAATGCCCCCGTCTCGGCGGTCGCCGGTGTCGTTGCCGCAGGTGCTGTCGCCGTCAGCCTGCGCGGGGCGCGCCGGGAGCTGGACGAGCGGACGGCGCCGCTCGCCGGACTGGTCGCCGCGTTCATCTTCGCCGTGCAGATGCTGAACTTCCCGGTCGCGGCCGGCACCAGCGGACACCTGCTGGGAGGTGCGCTCGCCGCGATACTCGTGGGCCCCTGTACCGGGGTGCTGTGCGTGTCCGTGGTGCTCCTCATGCAGGGCATCCTCTTCGCCGACGGCGGCCTGACCGCGCTCGGCGTGAACATCACCATCATGGCCGTCGTCACCACCGTCGTGGCGTACGCCGTCTTCCGCGGGCTGGTCAAGGTCCTGCCGAGGAAGCGCCGCTCCGTGACCGTCTCCGCCTTCGTCGCCGCGCTCCTCTCGGTGCCCGCCGCGGCCGTCGCGTTCACCTTCGTCTACGCGATCGGCGGCACCACGGACGTGCCGCTCGGCTCCGTCCTCACCGCCATGGTCGGCGTGCACACCCTCATCGGCATCGGCGAGGCCGCGATCACCGCCGCCACGGTCGGCGCCGTCATCGCCGTACGCCCGGACCTCGTGCACGGCGCCCGCGGGCTGACCGCCCCGCTCAAGCTCCGGGTGAACGGCGAGCTCGTCGACGCCGCCCCCGCCGCCGGTCCCGCGCCCGTGCCGGTGGCCGCCCGGTCGCCCCGCAAGCTCCTCCTCGCCGGGCTCGGCACCTCCCTCCTCCTCGCCGGTGTCGTCAGCTTCTACGCCTCCGCGAACCCGGACGGGCTGGAGAAGGTCGCCGCCGACAAGGGCATCGACGCCAAGGTGGAGGACCACGCGGCCGCCGACTCCCCGCTCGCCGACTACGGCGTGAAGGGCCTCACCGACGCCCGGCTCTCCGGTGGTCTCGCGGGCGTGATCGGCGTCGGCGTCACCGTCGTCGCCGGCACCGGGATCTTCTGGGCCGTGCGCAGGCGCCGGGCCGGCGAGACCGAGACGACCTCCCCGTCCTCCCTGCCCGAGAGCGTCTGACATGGGCGCCGGTCACGCCCACAAGCTCTACCGGCACGCGCACTCGCCGGTGCACGCCCTGCCGCCGCACACCAAACTCGCGGCCGTCTTCGCCTTCGTGGTCGTCGTCGTGTCGACCCCGCGCGAGGCGATGTGGGCGTTCGCGCTGTACGCGGTGCTCCTCGCCACGGTCGCGGGCATCGCCCGGGTGCCCGCCGGGTTCCTGCTGCGGCGGCTGCTGATCGAGGTGCCGTTCGTCGCCTTCGCCCTGCTCATGCCGTTCGTGGCGCAGGGCGAACGGGTCGAGGTGCTCGGCATGTCGCTGAGCGTCGGCGGACTGTGGGGCGCCTGGAACGTCCTCGCCAAGGGCACCCTCGGTGTCGCCGCGTCCGTCCTCCTCGCCGCCACCACCGAACTGCGCGAACTCCTCCTCGGGCTGCAACGCCTCAAGCTGCCGCCGCTGCTCGTCCAGATCGCCTCCTTCATGATCCGCTACGGCGACGTCATCACCGACGAGATGCGCCGGATGCGGATCGCCCGCGAGTCACGCGGTTTCGAGGCGAGCGGCGTACGGCACTGGGGCGTGCTCGCCAAGTCCGCCGGGGCGCTGTTCATCCGCTCCTACGAACGCGGGGAACGCGTCCACCTCGCCATGATCAGCCGGGGGTACGCCGGCACCATGCCCGTGATCGACGAGGTGACCGCCTCGCGGGCGCAGTGGTCGTACGCCTCCGCCCTCCCGTTCGCCGCGCTCGTCGTCTGTCTGCTGGGATGGACCCTGTGACCGTGTCCAAGGAATCCGCACACCCCTCCCTCGAAGTCGCCGGGCTCGCCTTCGCCTACCCCGACGGCCACCAGGCCCTCTTCGGCGTCGACTTCACCATCGGCCGGGGCGAACGGGTCGCGCTGCTCGGGCCGAACGGCGCCGGCAAGACCACCCTCGTCCTGCACCTCAACGGCATCCTCACCGGGGGCGCCGGCACGGTCGCCGTCGCCGGACTGCCGGTCGGCAAGCAGCACATGGCGGAGATCCGGCGGAAGGTCGGCATCGTCTTCCAGGACCCCGACGACCAGCTGTTCATGCCGACCGTGCGGGAGGACGTCGCGTTCGGCCCGGCCGCGGCCGGGATGAAGGGCCCCGAACTGGAGGCCCGCGTCGACCGCGCGCTCGCCCGGGTCGGCATGGCCGAGTTCAAGGACCGGCCGCCGCACCACCTCTCCTTCGGCCAGCGCCGCCGGGTCGCCGTCGCCACCGTGCTCGCCATGGAGCCCGAGATCCTCGTCCTCGACGAACCGTCGTCCAACCTCGACCCCGCCTCCCGCCGCGAACTCGCCGACATCCTGCGCTCCTTGGACGTCACCGTCCTCATGGTCACCCACGACCTGCCGTACGCCCTGGAGCTGTGCCCGCGTTCGCTGGTGCTCAGCGAGGGCGTCATCGCGGCCGACGGACCCACCGGTGAACTCCTCGCGGACGACGAGCTGATGCGGGCCCACCGCCTGGAGTTGCCGTTCGGCTTCGACCCGAGGTCGGTCGCCGCGGGGAGCTGAGGACAATGGGGCGCGTGACGAACCAAGAGGACGCCGCGGGGCCCGGGTCGCTGCTCCTCGACGAGCAGCTGTGCTTCGCGCTGTACGCGGCCCAGCGCGCGGTCACGGCCGCGTACCGCCCGCTGCTCGACGAACTCGGCCTCACCTACCCGCAGTACCTGGTCATGCTCTGCCTGTGGGAGCGACGTGAGACCACGGTCAAGGAGCTGGCCGGCGCCCTGCGGCTGGACTACGGCACGGTCTCGCCGCTGCTGAAGCGGCTGGAGTCGGCGGGCCTGCTGAGCCGACGCCGCTCCGCGCGCGACGAGCGCTCGGTCCGGATCACGCTCACCGGGCCCGGCGAACAGCTCCGCGACCGGGCGGAGGCCGTCCCGGAGACACTGGCCGCCGCCACGGGCCTGCGGGGCGGCGACGTGGCCCGCCTGCGGGCGGAGCTGTGGGAGCTGGCGGCACGGGCGGAGCGGTCGACGCGGAAGACGGCCACCTGACGGGCACGGTCGACGCGCAAGACGGCCGCCTCACGGGGACGGTCCACACCCAAGACGGCCACCTGACGGGGACGGTCCACACCCAAGACGGCCACCTGACGGGGACGGTCCACACCCAAGACGGCCACCTGACGGGGACGGATGCGGCCCCGCAACACCGCTCACCGCGCCCCTGTCTCCGGGGCCACTCGTTGTTACCGCCGGTTACTACCCCCTGGTAACCACTCCCACCTACCAGCCGGTACCTTGTGCACGATGTACTTGTGCGCGCTTTTCCTGGGGGAGGCTCATTCATGACTGACGGCGCCGCTGTCGAGACCCGCTCCGACACTCCTCCGGAGGCCCGTCCGGACACCCGTCCGGCGAAGATCATGTACGTGGCCGAGGCCACCGCGCACGGTGGCCGGGACGGCTACATCAGCAGCCAGGACGGCTACATCGACCTGAAGGTCGCCATGCCCCCCGAGCTGGGTGGCGACGGCAACGGCACCAACCCCGAGCAGCTGTTCGCGGCCGGTTACAGCTCCTGCTTCCACAACGCGCTGGTCCTCGTCGGCCGCCGCGAGGGCTACGACCTCACCGGCTCCACGGTCGCCGCGAAGGTGGGCATCGGCCCCAACAAGCAGCGCGGCTACGGCCTCGCCGTCGCCCTCAGCGTCTCCCTGCCCGTCCTCGACCAGGACATCGCGGCGAAGCTCGTGGACGCGGCCCACCAGGTCTGCCCCTACTCCAACGCCACCCGCGGCAACATCGACGTGACGATCGTGCTGGGCTGAGGCCCCACGGGGCATGGGGGAAGTCCGGCGCTGCACCCCGAGCCCCGGCCGGAGGAATCCCCCGCCGTGCGTGTACGTTGCACCCGTCGTCGTGGCGAGTGAACGGAACGGAGCGCCGGCGTGGATGTGAACGGCACGGTCGCCGAGGGCTTCGAGCCGGTGCGGGAGGCGTTCCTCCGCAACTTCGAGGCGTTCGGCGAGAAGGGCGCGGCGGTCGTCGTCTACCGGCACGGCCGCAAGGTCGTCGACCTGTGGGCCGGCACCCGCGACGTGGACGGCGACGAGCCTTGGCAGCCGGGCACCGCCCAGATCCTGCGCTCCGCCACCAAGGGCGTCGCCGCCGCCGCGCTGCTGATGCTGGCCGAGCGCGGCGAGCTGGACCTGGACGCCCCGGTGGGCCGCTACTGGCCCGAGTTCAAGGCGCACGGCAAGGACGGCGTCCTCGTACGGCACGTCCTCAACCACCGGGCGGGCCTGCCCGTCCTCGACCACCCCCTCACCCCCGCCGAGGCGTTGGACCCCCGCCGCGGCCCCGACGCCGTCGCCGCGCAGGCCCCCGCCTGGGAGCCCGGCACCGCGCACGGCTACCACCCCCTGACGTACGGCTGGCTCCTCGACGAGCTGGTCCGGCGTGTGACGGGCCGGGGCGCCGGTGAGTGGATCGCGTCGGAGATCGCGGCGCCCCTCGGGCTCGACCTCTGGCTCGGTCTGCCCGACTCGGTGGCGGCCGAGGGCCGGGTGGGCCGCGCCGGGCGGCTGCCGTCGGCACCCGAACCCACCGGGGGACTGCGCGTGCGCGCGAAGCGGTCGGTCACCGCCGCCTACGACGACCCCGACTCCCTCACCCGGCGCGCTTTCGCCGCGATCACCCCGTTCCCCGACCAGAACGACCCCGCGTACCGCGCGACGGCGCTGCCCGCCACCAACGGCATCGCCACGGCGGACGCCCTGGCCCGCTTCTACGCCGCGCTGATCGGCGAGATCGACGGCGTACGGCTGCTCGCCCCGGCCACGATGGAGGCGGCCCGCGGGGAGGAGTCGGCCGGCCCCGACCGCACCCTCGTCATCAACACCCGCTTCGGCCTCGGCTACATGCTGCACGGCACCGCGTCCCCGCTCCTCGGCCCCGGCTCCTTCGGCCACCCCGGCCGGGGCGGCCCCCTCGGCTTCGCCGACCCGGACACGGCCACGGCGTTCGCCTACGTCACCAACGGCTACCGCAAAACGGTCACAGCGGACCCGAGGGCCCAGTCTCTGGTAAAGGCGCTTCGCGCCCTTTAGGGGCGCGGGGCGGTGACACATGCGGCTCCGCCGCGTGGGCGCGACCAGTCCCCACCCACCCGCAGCCGCCAACGAGAGCGCGCCCCGACCCATAAGGCGCCCCGCCCCACCCCAGCGGAGCGAAGACGCGGCCGCCCGGACACCGAAGACGCCCCAGAACTCCCCCGCAGAATGCCCTGGCGCGCTCCGATGAACCGGACGGCCGCCCTCCGTGAGCGGCGATCCCAGCATGCGCGACACGGCTCGCGCTGTCGTTCGCACCCAGTCCACAGTCGCTTGGCACCCCGTCCACGGCCGACCGCCCGACGGCCCCACCGACACGGCGGACGGCTGCCCACGGCCGCGCGGGGCCGCGGGCAGCCGCCCGGTCACCCGGACATGTCGCAGCTCAGAGGGCTATCGGGTGGGACGTCCTGCCCGTCGCCTCGTCTATCTCGTCGTGCGCCTTGGTGAGCAGTTTCATGGCCAGCTCGTTGAGGGCCCGGGCGCCCGCTATCTCCTCGCCGACCCGTGGCTGATTGGAGTCGGTGTGGTGGCGGCTCGCGTACCCGTTGGCCCGGACCTCTTTGCCGTCGGGCAGCCGTACGAGCGCCGCCGCCCGTGTCTTCTGTTCGTCCTCCTGGAACTCCAGCTCGATGTGCCATCCCACAGCGGTGTGCATCATGACGATCACCTCCGGAAACCCGCTGTTTCCAGAGTGCTCCTCCGGGCCCGCCGACGCACGGTCTGGCCGAGCCGCGGCCTCCGCGGCCCCCGCCCACCCGGTCGCCGACAGCCTGCGCTCGCTCAGGGCGCGGCTGAGGGTGACGGGTGATGAGCCCCGACCTGCGCCGGAGGCCGGTGAGCCGACGATCTCTGCTCATAGGTCGCTGGGGCCAGGTCGGGCGAGCGTGCCGGGCCTGCTTCAGGGGGCGTGGATGGCTGCCGGGCGGGTGGCCAGACCTGCCAAGATGCGGAGCGGTTCGTTTCGGTAGCCTGCCGCCCTACACCTCAGGGGGACCATGCGTACGAAGACGATCACCGCTGCGCTGTGCCTGTTGGGTTCTGTTGCGGTCGGATGCGCCGACGTCGGTGACGCGGCTGACGCTGTGGCTGACACGCGCTCCGCCGACCAGTTGCTCCGCGAGTCCGACCGCACCATGAAGGCTCTCACCTCGGTGACCATCGTCAGGCATGTCACCTCGGCCACCACCGGTAACCGATCCACCGGCAGCTTGACGACTGATCTCAAGGGCAGATGCACCTTCAAGTCGACCGCGTCCTATGGCTCCGGGAGGGCCAGGATGGAGCAGATCCGGATCGGCGAGACGGACTACATCCATCCCAACGACATGTACCTCGAGATGTGGGGACGGAAGACGGTCCCCGCGATGCGGCACAAACCCTGGCTGAAGAGCCCGGTGAGCGAGGCCAGGGGAGCGGACGGCCTGGCCGACTGCGCATGGCAGTTCCTGTCCTCGTCGTTGGGCAGGGCGACCCGGGGAACCTTGACCGAGCTCGACGGCGAGCCGGTCATCCCCGTAAAGGTGGCGGACGACGAAACCGAAGAGGGCGTCCACACCTTCTATGTGGCTGCCGAGGGCAAGCCGTACCTGCTGAGGGTCGACTACAAGGACCCTTACTTCCGCCGCGTCACGAAGTACAGCGGCTTCAACGACCGAATGGACATTCAGCCCCCACTGCCGGCCGATGTCCTGGATCTGAGCACTCTGCCGCAGGGGGACTCGTAGCGGGGCAGCCGGGCGCGGTGATCAGGTATTCGACCAGTTCAGGTGGGTGTCATTGCTGCATCAGCAGGGCTTGATCGAGCTCCCCTGGGCGCACGCGATGCGGTTGCCCGCCCGCAGGCCGGACATGGAAGGCGGTCAATACCGGCGCCGGATGCCGGGCTTGGCTGGGTCAGGGTTTCCCGGCACCCGGTGCTGGGGCCGGAAACGCCACGACCCGCCCGCTGGGGTGCCGCGACTCGGGTCCGCCCCAGGCCTGGCCGACGACGAACAGGCGGGGGTCGTCCCCCCGGCTGAGCGCGCAGGCGAAGGCGCCGCGATCGAAGTCGACCGTAGCGAGCACCTCACCGCCCTCACGCAGACGAACGCAGTGTTGGTTGCCGACGTCGGCGTACCAGACGGCGCCCTCGGCATCCACGCAGATCCCGTCCGGGTGGTCGCCGGGTGTCTCCGCCCAGACACGGCGGTTACCCAGGCCACCGTGGCTGCCGATGTCGTAGGCGGTGAGCCGGTTCGCGTACGACTCAGCGACGATCAGCGTGCCACCGTCCGGGCTGATCGCCATGCCGTTGGGGAACGCGAGGTCGTCGGCGACTTGACTGACTTTGCCTTCCGGCGTGACGAGCACGATCAACCCCAGCGCGAACTCACCGTCGGGGAAGTCGAAACCGATGGTGTTGACATAGGCATTGCCCTGGTCGTCGACCACGATGTCGTTCCACGGCTTCTCCGAGACCTTGGAAAGGTCGGCATGCTGGACGAGTGATCCGTCGGGTTCATGGCGCAGCAGCCGTCGTTGTGCCGAGTCCACGATGAGCAGTCGCCCGTCAGGGAGGATGTCGATGCACATCGGGAATGACGGGACGGTTACGACCACCTCGTGGCGGCCGTCGACGTCAAGCGCGATCACCTGGTTCGCGCCCCAGTCGGAGAACCAGAGTTGTTCGTTGTGCCAGCGCGGTGACTCGCCGAATACGACGCCTTCCAGCAGGACTTCGGGTGCACCCATCACGCCTCTCCTCTCACTTCGTACAGGGATGGACCTGCGCATGGACCAGAACTCATCGCGGTCCGCATCCCAATGCTGAGCCAGGGCTGATGCGTCTTGGACCGCGAGATGAAGCAGGTCGAGCGCGTGCTCGGGGTCCAGCCCTCTGACCAGCGCAGTTATTGCTGCATCAGCAAGGCTTGACCGACGACTCCCGCAGCGCCGCGATCGGCGCCAGCTCCGCCTTCGTCTGGGCCCACAGGACCAGGCCGTATGCCACCACGGACAGCGCGGCGCCGAGCAGGCCCACGGCGGCGACCGGGCGCAGCAACGCCACCGTCTCGCCGCGCCAGCGGTACACCGCGTACGCGGGGACGGCCAGCCCTTCCAGCGCCATCAGCCAGGCGATGTAGCTCATGGGCGACCCGGCGGCGCGTACACCGAGGCCGTCGACGACCGTGTACGACGCGATCGACAGGCCCGTGGCGAGCGCCGCGCCGATCGCGGCCCAGCGCGGCCGGGCCCCGCGCAGGCCCCACAGGGCGACCCCGGTCAGCCCGGCGCAGCTCAGCAGGATGCCGGCCGCGGCCCAGCCGTCCGGCACCTCGTGGGTGAAGACGGCGGCGAGAACGGTGACGACGAGGGGCGCGGAGCCGCGGGCGATGGGGTACGCCTGGCCGAAGTCGCCCAGCCGGAAGGACGTCATCAGCAGCACGTAGTAGAAGAGGTGAAGGATCGTCGAGGCGGTGAGGTAGGGCCAGGCGGCGGGCTCGGGCACGGGCACGAACGGCACGGCCGCGAAGCCGATGAGGGCGCCGCCGCCGGATATCAGCGTGAAGCCGACGAGCTTGTCCGTGATGTTGTGGGCTATCGCGTTCCAACTGGCGTGGGTGACCGCGGCGAGCAGCACCGCCGCGGTGACCAGCGGCGTCACGCGCTCTGCTCGCGGACGTCCACCGGGGTGGCGCCCGCCTGCGCGATGAGCGCGTCGGGGGCCATCGGGAAGACGGTGTACGGGGTGCCGGCCGCCGCCCACACGACGGCGTGGTCGAGCAGCGAACGGTCCGCGAGGACCCGGGTCCTGGTCCGGTGCCCGAACGGGGGGACGCCGCCGATCGCGTAGCCCGTCGTCTCCCGGACGACGTCCGCCTTGGCGCGGGTGACCTTCTCGGCGCCGAGTTCGCGCCGTACGAGTTCCACGTCGACCCGTGACGCGCCGTCCATCAGGACGACCACGGGGACGCCGTCGGCGGCGAAGACGAGGGACTTGCAGATCTCGCTCAACTCGCACCCGATCGCGGCGGCGGCCTCGGCGGCGGTCCGGGTCGCGTCCGGGAACCGCCTGATCCGGGTGCGCAGTTCGGTGAGGCCGAGGGTGTCGAGCGCCTCGGCGAAACGGGGGTGGGCGCCGGTGTCCTGTGAGTCGGTGGTCATGGCGGGCACCGTAGCGCTACCCGGTCGTGGCCGGGCGCCTAATAGCTCGGGGGTGCGTGTGGTTTCGGCGGGTGCGGGTGCGTCGTGGTTCTCGCGCAGTTCCCCGCGCCCCTGAAAAGCGACCGGGGCTGCGCCCCGCGCTTTTCAGGATGAAGGGCGGGCCGCAGGCCCGTTCCTTCAGGGGCGCGGGGCGGTGACACATGCGGCTGCGCCGCGTGGGCGCGAACAACCCCCACTCACCCGCAGCCGAAATCCCGTCCGGACACAGAGACGGCACTGGACCGGAGTGATCCGGTTCCCCGACGATCGGGGTATGACAGAGACTCCGCCGACATCGACCCACACCCCCCGCGCCTTCCTCGTGCTGCACGGCTGGCAGAACCACCGGCCGGCCGGGCACTGGCAGTACTGGCTGGCCGACCGGCTCGCCGACCTGGGGCACGAGGTGGTGTACCCGCAACTTCCGGAGGCGGACGATCCGGATCTGGAGCGGTGGCTGGCGGAGCTGGACGCGCTGCTCGGGGAGTTGGCGGGCAGACGGGTCACCGTGGTGTGCCACAGCCTCGCCTGTCTGCTGTGGCTGCACGCCGTGGCCCGCGACGACGTCCTGTCCGGGCCGGTCGAGCGGGTCGTCCTCGTCGCGCCGCCGTCCGCGGAGGTCGCCCTGGAGAACCCGGAGATCGCCGAGTTCGCCCCGCCGCCGCTGAAGCCGGAGCGGGTCGCGGCGGCCGCCGCGTTCACCCGCGTCGTCGGCACCGACAACGACCCGTACTGCCCGCAGGGCGCGGCCACCGCGTACGCCGAACCGCTGGGCTTGCCCGTCGACGTACTGCCGGGCGAGGCCCACCTCAACCCCGACTCGGGCTACGGGCCCTGGCCGTCGATGCTCGACTGGTGCCTCGCGGCCTCCTCCGACGGGTACGAGGAGAGGGCGGTCCAGGACCGTTCCGCGCAGCGGGCGGACGCGCCCGGGACCTGAACCGCCGCGCTCAGCGGCTGCCCGCCTTGAGGAGCGCCGCCACGATCGGGCCCGCGGACTCGCTCCCGTGGCCGCCCTCCTGGACGACGCCGGCGGAGGCCAGGTCGCCCTTCCATGCGGTGAACCAGCCGTTGGGCTCCTTCTGGCCGTCGACCTCCGCCGAGCCGGTCTTCGCGCCGAAGTCGGGGCCGAGGCCCGCCATCGCCTCGGCCGCCGTACCCGCCGCGGCGGTGTACTGAAGGAGTTCGCGCAGCTGCGAGCGGACGGTCCCCGACATGGGCCGGGAGGCGGTCGCGAGGGTGCGGCCGTCGACGGACGGGGCGACCAGGTAGGGCTGCTTGAAGACGCCCGTCTTGGCCGTCGACACCACGGACGCCATGTTCAGCGGGTTCATCCGCACCCCGCCCTGCCCGATCAGGGAGGCGGCCATCGGGGCGGCGCTCTGCACCGGCACCGCGCCGTCGAAGGTCGGCACGCCGATCGCCCAGTTGTTCATGCCGAGGCCGAAGACCTGCTGGGCCTCCAGGGTCAGCGAGTTGTCGTCGAGCTTCTTCGCCTGCGAGATGAAGGCGGTGTTGCAGGAGCGGGCGAAGCTCGCCTTGAACGTCCCCCCGTTGATCTTGAACTTGTCGTCGTTCTGGAACTTCCAGCCGCCGTACGACGAGTACTTCGGGCACGGGTGGACCTTGTTCGCCGAGGCCAGGCCCTTGTCGATGAGGAGCGCGGACGACACGATCTTCATGGTGGAGCCGGGGGCGAGGGAGCCCTGGAAGGCCACGTTGAAGCCGTGGCCCGAGTTGGCGACGGCCAGGATCTCGCCGGTCGACGGGCGCATCACGACCACCGACGCCCGCTTCCTGGTGTTCACCTGCTGCTCCGCGGCGGCCTGGAGGGACGGGCTGAGGGTCGTCCTCACCTCGCCGGGCGTGCCCTCGCTCAGCTCCAGCAGCGTCTTGTCGGCGTTCTTCTGCTTGCCCTTCTCGGCCTTCGCGCGCACCACGCGCAGTTCGACGCCCGCCTTGCCGCCGGCCTTCTTGCCGTACTTCTCCCGCAGCCCGTCCAGGACCGTGCCCAGCGACGGGTACTTCTTCGCCGTCAGCTCCCCGCCGTCCCGGTCCAGGGCCTTCACCGGGGGCGTCCCCGCCTCACCGGTGACCAGCCGGTCGCCCTCACCGAGCTCAGGGTGGACGACGGACGGCCGCCAGTCGACGACCGGTTCACCGTCCTTCTCGGCCCGCACGACGGTCAGGGACGACGTGTACGACAGCGGCTTGTCCGTGCCCTTGTACGACACCGTGCCCTTGACCGAGAAGGCGACGTCGTCACCCGCGCGCTTGCCGCGGGTGAGGGTGACGTCCTTGACGTGGGCGTCCTTGGCGAAGCCGGTCAGCGCGGTGCGTGCCGCCGCGGAGTCGTCCGTGGCGGCGGCGGCCTTGGCGACGGAACCCTTCTGCCAGGCGGTGAGGAAGGCGGTCGTGGCGGTCCGGACCTCGGCGGCGGACAAGGGGCCGGTCTTCACGGGCTTGGCGTCGCCGGCGGACGAGCGGTCCTCGGCGAACGCGCCGCCGCCGAACACGGAGTACACGGCGAAGGCGCCGCCGCCGAGCGCGACGACCGCCGCGCCGGCCAGGACGGCGGGGCGCCGGGACCTCGCCGGTGACTTCGCCGGGTCCGACGGCACCGGTGCCGGCGCGGGGGCCGGTGCCGTGTGCGCCGAGTCCGGCCGTGCCGGCCTCGCCGACTTCCGATCGTCGACACGCCTTCTCTTACCCACGCTCCCGACCTTCCGCTGCGGTTGCCTCTCGTTGCGCACAACGAGGACCCCCACCCTAGAGCTTCGGGGCCGGGTGCCTCAGGGGTTGGGGGTGACTGTGAGACGGCGGGTGCGGGTGGTGTGTGGTTTCTCGCGCAGTTCCCCGCGCCCCTGAAAAGCGACCGGGGCTGCGCCCCGTGCTTTTCAACGGCGCCACCGGATGAAGGCCGGGCCGCAGGCCCAAGCCTTCAGGGGCGCGGGGAACTGCGCGAACGGCCCCCACCGACCCGCACTCCGCGACGAAACCGCATCCCCCACGGCGCATCCCGAACGCCGCCCCGTCAGCCTCCGGCCCTCAGTACGTCCACCACGATCGGCCCCGCCGCCTCGCCCCCGCGGCCCCCCGCCTCCGCCATCGCCGCCGCGGCGACACCGTTGCGGAAGCCGGTGAACCAACTGTCCGCCACGTCCTGTCCGTCGACCTCCGCGGAGCCGGTCTTCGCGCCGATGTCGCCGGTCAGTCCGGACATGACGCGTGCGGCGGTGCCCTGCGGCGACGTCGCGGTGAGCTTCATCATCTGCTTGAGCTGCGAGGCGGTGGCGGGGTCCAGGCCCCGTGCCGTGGCCAGTTCGCGGTCGTCCAGGTCGGGCGAGACCAGGTACGGCTGGCGGAATTTGCCGGTGATCGCGGTGGCCGTCACCGACGCCATGTTCAGCGGGTTCATCGTGACCTGGCCCTGCCCGATCGCGTTGGCCGCGCGGTCCGGCCCCACGGACTCCGGCACCGTGCCGTCGGTGGAGGTGATGCCCGTCTTCCAGTTGTCCCTGCCGAGGCCGAACCGTTCCCGCGCCTCCTTCGTCAGCGAGGCGTCGTCCATCGGGTCCTCGTCGATCAGCTTGATGAAGGCCGTGTTGCAGGACCGCATGAACGCCTTGGCGAGCGTCGCGCCGGACGACTCGTCGGGCTTCATCCCCGGCAGGTTCTTGAAGGTCTGGCTCTGCCAGGTCGCGGTGTCGGGGCAGGGCGCGGGGCCGTTCATCGTGGCCACGCCGTTGTCGATGAGCGTGGCGGCGGTGAGGATCTTCATGGTGGAGCCGGGCGGCACCTCCCCCTCGAACGCCGCGTTGAAGGCGTCGCCGCGGTGGTTGGCGACGGCCAGCACCTCACCGGTGCCGGTCTTGACGGCGACCACGGACGACTCGGCGTACTTCTCGACGGCCTTCTCGGCGGCTGCCTGCACCTTCGCGCTGATCGTCGTCTTCAGCTCGCCCGCCTTGCCCTCGGCGAGGGTCAGCAGGGGGGTGTCGGCGGCGTTGGTGGCGGTGTGCCGGATCGCCAGCTCGATGCCGGGGGTGCCGCCCGCCTTGTCGCCGTAGCGTTCGCGCAGGGTGTCCAGGATCGGCCCGAGGGAGGGGTACTTCTCCTTCGTCAGGACGGCGCCGTCACGGTCCACGGCCTTGATGGGCGGCGCCCCGGCCTCCCCGGTGTACAGCTCGTCGCCCTTCTTGAGGTCCGGGTGCACGACGGACGGCGCCCAGTCGACCAGGGCCCGCCCGGTGGTCTCGCCCCGCACCACGGTCAGCCGGCTCTTGTACGCGAGCTTCTCGGTCTTCCCCTTGTACGACACCGTCGCCCGGACGGAGAACGGCACGGTCCGGCCGCCCGCCCCGGTCGGCTCGCCCGGCGCGATCCGCACCTCGCCGATCCGCGCGGCGCCGGCGTACTCCCCGAGCAACCTCCCCGCGCCCACCGCGTCGTTGGTGTACGACGACGCCGTCTTCGTGTCGCCCTTCTCCCACGCGGCGAAGAACTTCTCCGTGGTCTCCGCGACCTCGTCGGAACTCGGCGGGCCCGTCCGTCTCTCCGTGCCCGTCCCGTCGTTCAGCGCGTCGAAGAAGTTGTACGCCCCGTACCCGGCGCCCCCCACCAGCACCACGAGCACGCCGCCGACTATGGCGACCTTGGCCCCCTTGCGCATGACCTCTCCCCGTTCGTTCCCCGTGAGCGGTCCGGGCAGCTGACCCGGACCGCTTTGAACATGTTCAGAAATCGCTTGCCGCGCCTCACTGTAAGCGCGTCGGGTGACGAACGGGACGGGTGTTCCCCGAATCGTTAGCCCCGGACGCCTTTCCACATACGCGAACGCCGATCGCGGTGCGGACCGGGGCCGGTCGCCGGGATGCGACTCATGGGGCTGAAGTGCACGGTGGTACTGGGGGTGTTTCCCGGGGGTGGTTCTTGGAGGCGAGAGACATGCGACGCTCGACCACTTGCGTGACCCTGGCCGCCTCGCTGGTCTTCGCGGGAGGCGCGGCCATAGCGGTACCCCAGAGCCCTGATTCCCCGGCGCGCACGACGACGGCGCGCGCGGCGGCACCCGAGAGGCCCGTCACGCACGGGACCGTGGACGTCTGCAACCAGACCATCCAGCGGCCCACCCTGAAGATCGGCTCGTCGGGCAGCGCCGTCCGGCAGGCCCAGTGCTACCTGAACAACTCGATGACGGGACCCAGGCTGGCCGTGGACGGGAACTTCGGACCCGTCACCAGTGCGGCGACGAAGCGGTTCCAGCAGTGCGCCGGCATCGTCGTCGACGGCACCATCGGCGCCCAGACCTGGTCGTTCCTCGTCTTCTGGGCCAACTCGACGGCCAACGTGTGCTGATCGGCCCGTGCCGGCAGGCGCGCCCCGACAGGCCCTGAACACCTAGACCCAGGTATCCAGCCACATCCGTGAACGCCAGCCGTCGATCGGGATGGGCTGCCCGGTGTACAGCGGCCAGAAGTAGATGAAGTTCCAGGTGATGAGGAGCACGAGCACGCCCGCCGCGGCGGCGCCGGCCACACGCCGGCGTTCCGTGGCCGCCGCGGGGCCGAGGACGGCGCCGACGAGCATCGCCACGGCCAGGCACAGGAAGGGCAGGAAGACGACGGCGTAGAAGTAGAAGATCGTGCGTTCCTGGTACAGGAACCAGGGGAGGTACCCGGCGGCGATCCCGCAGGCGATGGCGCCGGCGCGCCAGTCGCGGCGGAACAGCCAGCGCCACAGGACGTAGAGGGTCGCGAAGGCGGCGGCCCACCACAGCAGCGGGGTGCCGATGGCGAGGACCTCGCGGGCGCACTTCTCGACGGTGTCGGTCGGGCAGCCGTCCGTGCCGGGCGGCGGCGACTCGTAGAAGTACGAGACCGGCCGGCCGGCGATGATCCAGCTCCACGGGTTCGACTGGTACGTGTGCGGCGACGACAGGCCCACATGGAACTCGTAGACCGCGTGCTCGTAGTGCCACAGGCTGCGCAGCCAGTCCGGCAGCCAGGCGAACCAGCCGCCCTTGCCCTCGGTCGCCGCCCAGTTGCGGTAGTAGCCGCCGGTGCCGTCGTCCGGGGAGACGATCCAGCCGGTCCACGAGACCAGATAGGTGACGATCACCACCGGGACCGTCGACAGGAACGCCCAGCCCAGGTCGCGCTGGAGCGTTGCGATCAGCGGCTGACGGGCACCGGCGACCTTGCGCGCCGAGTAGTCCCACAGCACCGTCATGATTCCGAAGAACACCAGGAAGTACAGGGCGTTCCACTTGGTGCCGAAGGCCAGGCCGAGGCAGAGCCCCGCCAGCAGCCGGTACGGGCGCAGGCCCAGCCGGGTCGTCTCCGCGACGAGCGGGTGGGGCCGTACGACCCCGTCGCCGTCCCGTGGCAGGGCCGCCGCCAGCCGCGCGCGTGCCTTGTCCCGGTCGATGACCAGACAGCCGAAGGCCGCCAGCACGAAGAACATCAGCACCTGGTCGAGCAGCGCCGTGCGGCTCATCACGAAGTGCAGCCCGTCCACCGCCATCAGCCCGCCCGCCAGGCAGCCCAGGAACGTCGAGCGGAAGATCCGGCGGCCGATCCGGCACAGCATCAGCACCGACAGCGTGCCGAGCACGGCCGTCATGAAGCGCCAGCCGAACGGGTTGAACCCGAACATCAGCTCGCCCAGACCGATGACGTACTTGCCGACGGGCGGGTGCACCACATACGCCGCATCCGTGGGGATCGGCACGTTCCCGTTGTTCTGGAGGATCAGCTCATTGGCGTTCTTGGCCCAGTTGACCTCGTATCCGCGGTGGACGATCGCCCACGCGTCCTTGGCGTAGTAGGTCTCGTCGAATATCACCGCTTTGGGGTTGCCCAGGTGCCAGAACCGCAGCAGCCCCGCGACCAGTGTCACCAGCAGCGGACCGCCCCACGCCGACCAGCGCACAAGGCGCTCGGCGAGACCCTCGCCCACCCCGATCGAGGCCCAGAAACGCGGGCCGGGCCGGGTGTACGGGGGCACGAGCCGGGCGCTCACGTCGCTTCTGCGCGGCGCCGAGTAGCCGAAACGGCGCAGCCGCTGCTGCCACGACGGCCGCTGGTCTTCGGTGGCCTGGTCCTGCCGGGTGTCCGTGGAGGACGCGGTACTGGTCACCGCGCCATCGTAGGGAACGCCGCTGTGGGAGTCCCGTGCGTCGGGGATGTGGCCCCGTCGCCTCCCGCGCTTCGCCCGCCTGCCCGAGCGGCTGGGAGGATGGGGGGTGTGACAGGAACCCTTGTGTTGGCAGGTACTCCCATCGGCGACGTCGCGGACGCCCCGCCCCGGCTGGCCGAGGAGCTGAGCGGTGCGGACGTGGTCGCCGCCGAGGACACCCGGCGGCTGCGCCGGCTCACCCAGGCGCTGGGTGTGCAGCCGAGCGGCCGGATCGTGTCGTACTTCGAGGGCAACGAGGCGGCGCGCACCCCGGAACTGGTCGAGGCGCTGGCCGGGGGCGCGCGGGTACTGCTCGTCACGGACGCGGGGATGCCGTCGGTCTCCGACCCCGGGTACCGGCTGGTCGCGGCGGCTGTCGAGAAGGACATCCGGGTCACCGCCGTCCCCGGCCCCTCCGCCGTGCTCACCGCACTGGCCCTGTCCGGTCTGCCCGTCGACCGTTTCTGCTTCGAGGGCTTCCTGCCGCGCAAGGCGGGCGAGCGGCTCGGCCGGCTCCGCGAGGTCGCCGACGAGCGCCGCACCCTCGTCTACTTCGAGGCCCCCCACCGCCTCGACGCGACGCTCACCGCGATGGCCGAGGTCTTCGGCGCGGGGCGCCGTGCCGCGGTCTGCCGCGAGTTGACCAAGACGTACGAGGAGATCAAGCGGGGCCCCCTCGGAGAGCTGGCCGCCTGGGCGGCGGAGGGGGTGCGCGGCGAGATCACGGTCGTGGTCGAGGGCGCGCCGGAGAAGGGCCCGGAGGAACTGGACGCGGCCGAGCTGGTCCGACGGGTGCGGGTGCGGGAGGAGGCGGGGGAGCGGCGCAAGGAGGCGATCGCCGCGGTGGCGGTGGAGGCGGGGGTGCCGAAGCGGGAGGTGTTCGACGCGGTCGTTGCCGCAAAGCGGGGGGCGCCGTAGGGGTGCGGGTTCGTTGCCGGGTGCGGGTGGTTCGTGGTTGCTCGAGCAGTTCCCCGCGCCCCTGAAGGGAACGGGCCTGCGGCCCGCCCTTCATCCTGAAAAGCACGGGGCGCAGCCCCGGTCGCTTTTCAGGGGCGCGGGGAACTGCGCGATCAGCCCCCACCCACCCGCACTCCGAGGGACCGCTCCCATGCCCCGGTAAAGCCATGCAAAGCGCGGGTCTCGGACGGGGGGTCTTCCCACAAAGGGAGGCCAAATCGGCTTCAACAGACGGCAGGTCGGGTGCATTCGGCCCCGCCCCGGGCGTCCACTGGTCGTGAGGGCATACAAGGTCCTCACGGTCCAGCGGACAAAAGGAGCTGGCATGACCGAGATCGCAGAGCGGGCCGTACTACGGAGCACCGCCACCGCTGTCGTTCACGAGTCGTATTCGTTCGCCTGCATGCGCTGCGGGCACGGCTGGGAGCAGTCGTACGAGATAGAGCACCACAACGACGCCCAGGGGCACGACTTCGTGATGTACGTGGCCGACGGTCATGTCGTGCCGTCGCCGCTGTCGCGGCCCACCTGCCAGAACTGCGACGGTCATGTCGTACGGATCATGCGCGCCGGCCAGGTCTCCTCGGTGCGGGACGCCGAGCGGCGCCGGACCGTGCCGAAGCCCCGCCCGGTCGAGACCCCGTCCGACGAGACGGAGGCCGGGCGGACCGAGGCACCGTCGGGTGAGAAGCCGGCCACCGGACACCACCACTGGCACCTCTCCGACCTCCTGCACCCCTTCCACCGCAAGGCGAGCTGACCCCCGGCGAGCCTGCGCAAGGCGAGCCGTCCTCCCCCCGGCGAGCCTTGAGGGCATGCCCCGATCCGGCGATTCGTAGGATCGGGGCATGCCTTCGAACGACTCCGGCACCGCCTCCGCCAAGCAGGACAAGAACGCCGCGCCCCCGCTGCCCGCACCCCTCCAGGTGCTCGTCGCGGACTCGCACACCCATCTGGACATGCAGTCCGGCACCGTCGAGGAGGGCCTCGCGAAGGCCGCCTCCGTGGGGGTGACGACGGTCGTGCAGGTCGGCTGCGACATCAAGGGGTCGCGGTGGGCCGCCGAGACGGCCGCCCGGTACGACGCCGTCCACGCCACCGTCGCCCTCCACCCCAACGAGGCCCCGCGCATCGTGCACGGCGACCCCGACGGCTGGTCCCGGCAGGGGGCGCGCGCCGCCGGCGGTGACGCCGCCCTCGACGAGGCGCTCGCCGAGATCGACCGGCTGGCCGCGCTGCCGCAGGTCAAGGGCGTCGGCGAGACGGGGCTCGACTACTTCCGGACCGGCCCGGAGGGCAAGGCCGCCCAGGAGCGGTCGTTCCGCGCGCACATCGAGATCGCCAAGCGGCACGGCAAGGCCCTGGTCATCCACGACCGCGACGCCCACGAGGACGTGCTGCGCGTCCTGAAGGAGGAGGGCGCGCCCGAGCGGACCGTCTTCCACTGCTACTCCGGCGACGCCGCCATGGCCGCGATCTGCGCCGAGCACGGCTACTTCATGTCCTTCGCCGGGAACATGACCTTCAAGAACGCGCAGCCGCTGCGCGACGCCCTCGCCGTCGCCCCCCTCGAACTCGTCCTCGTGGAGACCGACGCGCCGTTCCTGACGCCCGCGCCGTACCGCGGACGGCCCAACGCGCCGTATCTCATTCCGGTCACGGTCCGGGCGATGGCCGCGGTGCGCGGCATCGACGAGGACGCCCTGGCGACGGCGATCGCGGCGAACACGGCGAGGGCGTTCGATTACTGACGGATCACGCCCCGTCGGCCGTACGGGGGACGCGAAAAGATGATGAGCGCCCCCGTGTCGCGACACTGTGTGACCGCGTTGCTTGGGAGGGTGACCGCCGTCCGCTAGGTTCACGTCGCCCGACCCGGACCCGGATCGCCTCTGGAGCGTGTCGTCGTGAGCAACGTGAAGTCCTCACCGCCGTCGCCGTACGAGACCTACGACACCCACCGGACGTACGACACCCCCGAGCCGCCGCGCCCGCGCCCGCAGCCGCACGACGCCGAGACCCGGCCGTACGGCGTCCACGGGGACACGGGCGTCCCGGGGGACACCTACCGCCCCGCCTACGAGGCCGGAGCGGACACCGAGGCGGGCAGCCCGGCGGGGCCCGGCGGCTCCCGGCAGGCGGTGCGGCGCAGACGGGCCGCGGACCGGCCGGGCTCGCTGCGGCGGCTGGTGCCGCAGGCCCTGGTGGTGGCGTTCCTCGCCGGCGGGACCTCCGCGTTCGTGGCGAAGGACAAGGCGATCGAGCTGACCGTCGACGGCAAGCCGCGCACCCTGCACACCTTCGCCGACGACGTCGCCGAACTCCTCGCCGACGAGGGCGTCGCCTTCGGTACGCACGACGTCGTCGCCCCCGCCCCCGGCACCGCCCTGACCAGCGGCGACGAGGTCGCCGTGCTCTACGGCCGGCCCGTCCGCCTCACCCTCGACGGCCACCGGCGCGAGGTGTGGACGACCGCCCGCACGGTCGACGGGGCGCTCCAGCAGCTCGGGGTGCGCGCGGAGGGCGCGTACGTCTCCACCTCGCGCTCCCAGCGGATCGGGCGCGCGGGCCTGGAACTGGACGTGCGCACCGAGCGGACCGTCACCGTCATGGCGGACGGGCGGACGCGGACGGTCCGCACCAACGCGGCGACGGTCGGGGAGGCCGTGGCGGAGGCCGGGGTCACCCTGCGCGAACAGGACACCACCTCCGTCCCGCCGACGAGCTTCCCCCGCGACGGGCAGACGGTCACCGTGCTGCGGGTGACCGGCTCGACGGAGGTGCGGGAGGAGCCGATCCCGTTCCGGGTGCACCGCACCGAGAACCCCTCGCTCTTCCAGGGCACCGAGGTCGTCGAGCGGGCCGGCCGGCCGGGGACCCGGCGTGTCACGTACGCGCTCCGCACGGTCAACGGGGTCGCCCAGCGGCCCCGGCTGATGCGGACCGAGGTGGTGCGGGAGCCGCAGGACCGGATCGTGAAGGTGGGGACGAAGCGGCTGCCGACGTCCGTGGCCGGGGCGGACGGGCTGAACTGGGCGGCTCTGGCAGCGTGCGAGTCGGGAGGCCGGCCGAACGCGGTGGACCCGTCCGGCACGTACGGGGGGCTCTACCAGTTCGACACGCACACCTGGCAGAGCCTCGGGGGCCGGGGCCGCCCCCAGGACGCGTCGGCAGCGGAACAGACGATGCGGGCGAAGAAGCTGTACGCGCAGCGGGGGGCGAGCCCGTGGCCCCACTGCGGGGCGCGGCTTCGGGGATGAGCGGTGCGCGCCTTCGGGATGAGCGGGGCGCCTGGTAGCTCGGGGGTGCGTGTTCGTTGGCGGCCGCGGGTGAGTGGGGGTTGTTCGCGCAGTTCCCCGCGCCCCTGAAAAGCGACCGGGGCTGCGCCCCGTGCTTTTCAGGATGAAGGGCGGGCCGCAGGCCCAAGCCTTCAGGGGCGCGGGGAACTGCGCGAGAAACCACACACCACCCGCACCCGCCAACGAACACGCACCCCCGAGCTACCAGGCGCCCGGCCCCCGTACCCTGGTGCTCGTGAGCAGCCCCACCCCCGACGCCCTCCTGGGCCCCGCCGACGTCCGCGAACTCGCGGCAGCGCTCGGTGTGCGGCCCACCAAGCAGCGCGGCCAGAACTTCGTGATCGACGCGAACACGGTGCGCCGGATCGTGCGCACCGCGGACGTCCGCCCGGACGATGTCGTCGTGGAGGTGGGACCGGGCCTCGGCTCCCTGACACTCGCGCTGCTGGAGGTCGCCGACCGGGTGACCGCCGTCGAGATCGACGACGTCCTCGCCGCCGCGCTCCCCGCGACGATCACCGCCCGGATGCCGGCCCGCGCCGACCGTTTCGCCCTCGTGCACTCGGACGCGATGCACGTCGCCGAGCTGCCCGGCCCGGCGCCCACCGCCCTCGTCGCGAACCTCCCGTACAACGTCGCGGTCCCCGTGCTGCTGCACATGCTGGACACGTTCCCGACGATCGAGCGCACCCTGGTGATGGTGCAGGCCGAGGTCGCCGACCGGCTCGCCGCCGGGCCCGGCTCGAAGGTGTACGGCGTCCCCTCGGTGAAGGCGAACTGGTACGCGGAGGTCAAGCGGGCCGGCGCGATCGGCCGGAACGTCTTCTGGCCGGCGCCGAACGTCGACAGCGGCCTCGTGTCGCTCGTCCGCCGCACCGAACCGATCAAGACGACCGCGACGAAGGCCGAGGTCTTCGCCGTCGTCGACGCGGCGTTCGCCCAGCGGCGCAAGACGCTGCGCGCCGCCCTCGCCGGATGGGCGGGCTCCGCCGCCGCCGCCGAGGCCGCGCTCGTCGCCGCCGGTGTCTCCCCGCAGGCCCGCGGCGAGGCCCTGACCGTCGAGGAGTTCGCCGCGATCGCCGAGAACCGCGCCGACGCCGACGCCCTCGACACCGCCCAGCACGCCCAGCACACCGAGGAGTCCCGCCCGTCGTGAGCGTCACCGTCCGCGTGCCCGCCAAGGTCAACGTCCAGCTCGCGGTCGGCGGCGCCCGCCCCGACGGGTTCCACGACCTGGCCAACGTCTTCCTCGCCGTCGGGCTGTACGACGAGGTCACCGCCACCCCCGCCGACGAACTGACCGTCACCTGCGAGGGCCCCGGCGCCGACCAGGTCCCGATGGACCGCACCAACCTCGCCGCCAGGGCCGCGCTCGCCCTCGCCGCACGCCACGGCATCGACCCGGCCGTGCGGCTGCACATCGCCAAGGACATCCCCGTGGCGGGCGGCATGGCCGGCGGCAGCGCGGACGCCGCGGGCGCGCTGGTCGCGTGCGACGCGCTGTGGGGGACCGGCGCCTCCCGTGCGGAACTCCTCGACATCTGCGCCGAGTTGGGCAGCGACGTGCCGTTCAGCCTGGTGGGCGGGGCGGCGCTCGGCACCGGGCGCGGCGAGCGGCTGACGCCGCTGGAGGTGGGCGGCGTCTTCCACTGGGTGTTCGCGGTCGCGGACGGCGGGCTCTCCACCCCGGCCGTGTACCGGGAGTTCGACCGGCTCCACGAGAACGACGAGGTACCCGAGCCCGTCGCCTCCCAGACGCTGCTCGACGCGCTCGCCAAGGGCGACGTCGACGCCCTCGCGGCGTTCCTGCCCGGCTCCAACGACCTCCAGCCCGCCGCCCTCTCCCTGTTCCCGCAGCTGGCCGACACCCTCGCCGCGGGCCGGGCGGCCGGGGCGCTCGCCGCCCTCGTCTCCGGCTCCGGGCCGACCACGGCCTTCCTCGCCCGTGACGCCGCCTCGGCGCACACCGTCGCCGAGGGGCTCCGCACCGCCGGCGTGTGCAAGGCGGCCCGCGTGGCCGCCTCCCCTGCGCCGGGCGCGACGATCCTCCCGTAGCGCCCGGGCCCCACGGGGGCCCAACCGCACGTACTCAGACCCGACTTGAGTACCTGAGCGCTGCCCGCCGCCCGGGGTGCCGCGCGACCGTACTCCCATGACTGCCAGCGTCAGCGCGAGCGCACTCGCCGCCGCCACCCCGTCCAGCCGTGACCGGTACGTCGACCTGCTGCGGGTCGCCTCGCTCGGCACGGTCGTCCTCGGCCACTGGCTGATGGCGGCCGTGACGACGGGCGGCGACGGCCGGGTGGAGGTCGGCAACCTCCTCGCCGTCGAGCCACGGCTGCAGATCCTCACCTGGGCGTTGCAGATCATGCCGGTGTTCTTCTTCGTCGGCGGCTTCTCGCACGCCCTCTCCTACCGTTCCCTGCGCCGCAAGGCCCCGGAGGCCGCCTCCGTCTACCCGGCCTTCCTGCGCGCCCGCCTCCAGCGGCTGCTGCGGCCCACCATGGTGTTCATCGGGGTGTGGGGCGCCGCCGCCGTCCTCCTGCACCTCGGTGGACAGGGCGGCGGACTGCTCGACGTGGCGCTGCGGCTGGTGGCGCAGCCGCTGTGGTTCATCGGGATCTACCTGGCGATGGTGGCGTTCACCCCGCCGCTGCTGAGGCTGCACGAGCGATGGGGGTGGGGCGCGTTCGGCGGGCTCGTCGCGGCGGCCGCCGCCGTGGACGTGCTGCGCTTCGCGCTCGGTGTGCCGTACGTCGAGTTTCTGAACTTCGCCTTCGTCTGGCTCGCCGTCCACCAGCTCGGATTCCTGCGCGCCGACGGCATGCTGACGCGGCCGTACCTGCTCGCCGGGGCGGGCCTCGCCGGGGCCGCGCTGCTGGTGGCGTACGGGCCGTATCCGCTGTCGATGGTCGGGATGCCCGGCGAGAAGGTGTCGAACATGGCGCCGCCGACGTTCGCGCTGCTGTGCCACGGGGTGTGGCTGGTCGGCGCGGTGGAATGGGTGCGCGGGCCGGTCACGCGATGGCTGGAGCGGCCGAGGGTGTGGCGGGCGGTCGTGGCGGCCAACGGCATCTCGATGACGGCGTTCCTGTGGCACCTGACCGCGATGCTCGGCGTGTACGGGGTGCTGCTCGCCCTCGACACGGCTCTGCCGGTCCCGGCGACCGGTGCCTGGTGGGCCCAGCTGCCCCTGCGGCTCGCTGCGGCGGCCGTGCTGACGGCCGTGCTCGTGGCCGCGTTCCGTGGCTTCGAACGGCCCGCGGCCCGCGGCGGGCAGGATCGCCCCGCCGGGCCGGCGGCGCGTGCCGGGTACGCGGGGATCGCCGCGGCCCTCGGCGTGACCCTCTGCCTGTTCGGCGTCCTCGGGCTGTCGATGGTCGGCTTCGGCGGACTCTTCGAGGGACGGACGGCTCTGCTGATCGCGGTCCAGGTGACGGCCCCGGCGGCGGTGGGGATGACCCTCGCGGGGTGGCTGCTGGTGGAGCGGGTGGGGCGGGGCGCCTAGTAGCTCGGGGGCCACTGTTGTCGGGCGGGTGCGGGTGAGTGGGGGCTGGTCGCGCAGTTCCCCGCGCCCCTGGAGGGACGGGCCTGCGGCCCGCCCTCCCCATGAAAAGCACGGGGCGCAGCCCCGGCCGCTTTTCAGGGGCGCGGGGAACTGCGCGACCAGCCCCCCACCCACCCGCACCCGCCGACCCCACCCGTCCCCCCGGCAGGGGCCGGTCGCCGACTACCCTGGAGGGTCGATCGTCCCCGTGGCAGGAGAGTAATGGCCGTCAACCTGGTCAATGTCGAGAACGTCAGCAAGGTGTACGGCACCCGCGCCCTGCTCGACGGGGTCTCGCTCGGCGTCTCCGAAGGGGACCGGATCGGAGTCGTGGGACGGAACGGGGACGGCAAGACCACCCTCATCCGGATGCTCGCCAAGCTGGAGGAGGCCGACACCGGGCGGATCACCCACTCCGGCGGCCTCCACCTCGGCGTGCTCACCCAGCATGACTCCCTGGACCCCGCCGCCACCGTCCGGCACGAGGTCATCCGGGACATGGCGGACCACGAGTGGGCGGGCAACGCCAAGATCAGGGACGTCCTCACCGGGCTGTTCGGCGGCCTCGACCTGCCCGGCTTCCCGCAGGGCCTCGACACCGTCATCGGCCCGCTCTCCGGCGGTGAGCGGCGCCGTATCGCGCTCGCCAAGCTGCTCATCGAGGAGCAGGACCTGATCGTCCTGGACGAGCCGACGAACCACCTGGACGTCGAGGGCATCTCCTGGCTGGCCAAGCACCTGCGGGAGCGTCGCTCCGCGCTGGTCTGCGTCACCCACGACCGCTGGTTCCTCGACCAGGTGTGCACCCGCATGTGGGACGTGCAGAAGGGCTCGGTCTACGAGTACGAGGGCGGCTACTCCGACTATGTCTTCGCGCGGGCCGAGCGGGAGCGGATCGCCGCGACCGAGGAGGTCAAGCGGCAGAACCTCGTCCGCAAGGAGCTGGCCTGGCTGCGGCGCGGCGCCCCCGCCCGTACGTCGAAGCCCCGCTTCCGCGTCGAGGCGGCCAACGAGCTGATCGCGGACGTACCGCCGCCGCGGGACACCAGCGAGCTGATGAAGTTCGCGTCGACCCGGTTGGGCAAGACCGTCTTCGACCTGGAGAACGTCACGGTCCAGGCCGGGCCGAAGGTGCTGCTGAAGCATCTGACCTGGCAGCTCGGCCCCGGTGACCGCATCGGCCTCGTCGGCGTCAACGGCGCCGGCAAGACCTCGCTGCTGCGGGCCATGGCCGACGCCGCCCGCAGCGAGGGCGAGAAGCAGCCGGTCGCGGGACGCGTCGTCACCGGCAAGACCGTCAAGCTCGCCTACCTGTCCCAGGAGGTCGCCGAACTCGACCCCGAGTGGCGGGTGCTCCAGGCCGTGCAGCAGGTCCGCGACCGGGTCGACCTCGGCAAGGGGCGCGAGATGACGGCGGGGCAGCTCTGCGAGACCTTCGGGTTCAACAAGGAGAAGCAGTGGACGCCGGTCGGCGACCTCAGCGGCGGTGAGCGGCGGCGGCTCCAGTTGCTGCGGCTGCTGATGGACGAGCCCAACGTCCTGTTCCTGGACGAGCCCACCAACGACCTCGACATCGAGACCCTCACCCAGCTGGAGGACCTCCTCGACGGCTGGCCCGGCTCGATGATCGTCATCTCCCACGACCGGTTCTTCATCGAGCGGACGACGGACCGGGTGTTCGCTCTGCTGGGTGACGGCACGCTGCGGATGCTGCCGCGCGGGATCGACGAGTACCTGGAGCGGCGCCACGCCATGGAGGAGGCCGCCGCGGCGGCCTCGCCGGTCGCCGCCAAGGCCGCCGCCTCGGCCTCGGAGAAGACCGTGTCCGCGGCCGACGCGCGCGCCGCGAAGAAGGAACTCCAGAAGATCGAACGGCAGTTGGACAAGCTCTCCGAGCGGGAGACGAAGCTGCACGCGCAGATCGCCGACAACGCGACGGACTTCGCCAAGGTGGCCGAACTCGACGCGGAACTGCGGGCGTTGGCGGGGGAGAAGGACGAGCTGGAGATGCGCTGGCTTGAACTCGCGGAGGACGCGTAGCGGTTGTCGGATGCGGGCCTTCGCAGTGGGGGCCGCTGTTCGATGCCGGGTGCCGGATGCGGGTGGCTGGTCGCGCGGTTCCCCGCGCCCCGTCAGGGCGTTGTCGGCGCCCGGTGTTCCCCCGTCCCCCGAGTGCCTCTGAAGCCTTGCGGGGCAAGGGGCGTGCGTCCCGTGAAGGGGGCGTGAAGGAGCGTAACGGAGGCATTACGGGGCGGTTCTCCCTTGGGAACAGGGGAGCGACCGGCCCCGTGCACGGTCGTGTCGCAGTGATAGAAAGAGCCGACTGACAACAGTCCGGGAAGCGACACCACGCGTGACGACGGGTGGCTCGAAAGCAGCGAACAGGGGGAAACGCGCTGATGACTCAGCCACCCAACCAGCCGCCTCAGGGTGGCTTCGGAGCTCCGCAGAACCCCGGACCGCAGCAGCCGTACGGCTATCCGCAGACCCCTCCGCCGCAGGGCCCGCCCGCGCCGACCCCGGGCTACGGCTACCCGCAGCAACCGCCCGCGCAGCCGGGCCCGTACGCGCAGCAGCCCGGGCCGTACGCGCAGCAGCCGGGGCCCTACACCCCACCGCCGCAAGCCGGTTACGGCTACCCGCAGGGGCAGTACCCGGGCGCGCCCACCCCGCCGTCGGGCGGCGGCTCCAAGAACCCCTTCAAGGGCAAGCCGGCCCTGGCGGTCGGCGCGGCGGTGGCCGCGCTCCTCGTGATCGGCGGCACCGTGTTCACGGTGACGAGCCTCGGTGACGACGGCGGCAAGAAGAAGCCGGTCGCCAAGGAGAGCGCGAGCAAGGGCGCCGACGACCCCAAGACGTCCTCCTCCCCGTCCGCGCCCGTCAACCCGGGCGACGGCAGCGGGGGCGGCGGCGAGGACCTCGACATCTCCGACCTCAACGAGGGCCGCAAGGCGGGCGAGGCGAAGGTGCTCTGGTACAAGAGCGCGCCGGACGCGCCCGGTTCGGGTGCGGACGCGCCCGGTCTGTGGGTCACCGACAAGGTCGCCGTGAAGGCCGCGTACAAGCAGCTGTTCGCGTTCGACGTCGAGAGCGGCGACCCCGCCTGGGACCCCATCGAGTTCAAGGGCGAGATCTGCACGGTCACCCCGCGGCCGACCGCCGACGGTCACATCGTGGTCGCCTCCAAGCGCGGCACCAGCAAAGACTCCGAGTGCGACCAGCTCCAGCAGATCGATCTCGACACCGGGAAGACGGGCTGGACCGCCGAGCTGGAGAAGGGCGCCCTGTTCGACAGCAACATCAGCGTCGGGCTGTCCGTCACCGGTGACACGCTCATGGTGGGCCGCTCGCAGTCCGGCACCGCGTACGACGTCAACACCGGCAAGAAGCTCTGGGACAAGAAGGAGTACGGCCAGGCCTGCTACCCGGGCGGGTTCGCGGGCGGAGCGCGGCTGGTCGCCGTCTCCTCCTGCGCGGTCGGCTCCGAGGACAAGGCACACGACGAGGTCCAGGAACTCGACCCGAAGACCGGCAAGGCCAAGTGGACGCGGAAGATCCCCAAGGGCTGGCGGGTCGACCACGTGTACGCGCTGAACCCGCTCGTCCTCTACCTCAGCAACGAGGACGAGAAGAAGTGGAACATCTCCGCCTTCAAGGCCGACGGTTCCACCCGCTCCCAGCTCGACATCAAGGGCTCCTTCAAGCCCGACTGCGACACCGGGATCATCTCCCGCAACCTCCAGGGCTGCTCCGGTATCGCGGCCGACGCCGACACCCTCTACCTGCCGACCGAGGCGAAGGACGACGCGAACGAGATCGTCGCCGTCGACCTGTCCACCGGCAAGGAGAAGTGGCGGGTCAAGTCCCCCGCCGACGCGGCCATGTCGGCCGTGAGGATCGAGAACTCCCAGCTGATCGCGTACGTCGAGTCGACGTACGGGGGCGAGGGCGGCCAGATCGTGTCGTTCCCCACCACGGGCCCCAAGCCCAAGGTCACGAAGCTCCTGCAGATGCCGGACAGCGCCGCGAAGATCGAGAGTTCCTTCTACTCGAAGGCCATCGACTACGTGGACGGGCGCTTCTACATCTCCACCACCCTGCTGACGGGCGTGGACGAGTCGAAGGAGAAGTTGATGCTGGCCTACGGCAAATGAGCCGGGGACCGGCGTCCCGGTCGACCTCCCCTCTCGTCCCTCACCCGCCTTCCGATTTCCGCTCCGAGGTATTCACGTCATGACGCAGCCGCCGCCCCCGCCGAACCAGCCGCCGGGCCCGCCCCCGAACCAGCCGCCGCAGCCCCCGGCCCAGCCCCCGCAGGACACCCCGCCACAGGGCGGTTTCGGCGCGCCCACACCCCCGCCGGCCGGCGGCTTCGGCGCCCCGACGCCCCCGCCGCAGGGCCCGCCGCCCGCGCAGGGCCCCGGCTACGGCTACCCGCAGCAGACCCCTCCCGCGGGCCCGCCGCAGACGCCGCCGCCCGCGCAGGGCCCGGGGTACGGCTACCCGCAGACGCCCCCGCCGCAGCCGCAGCCCGGCTACGGCTACCCGGGCCAGCCCGGTCAGCCGGGCCCGTACGGGCAGCCGCAGCCCGGCCCGTACGGTCAGCAGCCCTACGGACAGCCCGGTCAGCCGTACGGCTACCAGCAGCCGACGATGGCGATGCAGCCGCATGCCCCCGGCGGCAAGAAGAAGGTCAACTCCACGGCGATCATCATCACCGCGGCGGTCGCGGCCATCGCCCTCATCGTCGGCGGCGGCGTCTGGTACGCCACCTCCAAGGGCGGCGACGACGACAAGAAGAACACCGCCAGCTCCGAGGGGACGACCGGCGGCAAGGACGACCCGAAGGGCACCGACGGCGGCACCTCGTCGTCCGGCGGCTCGTCGTCCGGCGGTGTGGAGATCCCGGCCGAGGCTCAGGAGAAGGCGCCCTCCAACTCCAGCGCCAAGGTCCTCTTCCAGGTCCCGGCGCACGAGATCAAGGACAAGGGCCAGATCGACAGCGTCAAGGGGTCCTGGCTCACCGACAAGACGTACGCCAAGGCCGGTCTGAACAAGATCGTCGGCTATGAGCCGGACAGCGGCAAGGCCAAGTGGACGCTGGACCTGCCCGGCCAGACCTGCGCGAGCTCCCGTGAGATCACCACGGAGGGGATCTCCGTGGTGATCACCGAGGAGGCCAAGCGCAGCAAGGCCGACGAGCGCCCGGCGTGCACCCAGGTCATCGCGTTCAACGTCGACACCGGCAAGGAGATCTGGACCAAGAGCGCCGACGTCAGCGGAAGCAAGGTCCCGTTCGGCGAGGTCACCATCTCCGGTACGACGGTCGCCGCGGCCGGCGGCTACTCCGGTGGCGCGGCCTTCGACGTCAACTCCGGCAAGGTGCTGTGGTCGCCGAAGGCCGGCGAGTGCACGGACGAGGGCTACGCGGGCGGCGCCCAGCTGGTCGCGGTCCGCAAGTGCGGCGACTACGGCGAGGAGACCTTCGAGGTCCAGCTGCTCGACCCGAAGTCGGGCAGCGTCAAGTGGACGTACAAGCTGCCCTCGGGCATCGACCGCGCCAAGATCATCTCCACCAAGCCGGTGGTGTTCGGCGTGGTGACCGGCAGCGACGTGCCGCTGACCGGCACCAGCGACATCTTCTCGCTGGACGACAAGGGCAAGCTGCGCGCCAAGATCTCCATCCCGGACAAGAAGTACAACTACGACTGCCCGGTCCGCGGCGTCTGGTCCTGCAAGGGCATCTACGTCGGCAACGACAAGGTGTACATGCCGACCGAGAACCACGACGGCACCGGCTCCTACAGCAGGACCAACGAGATCGTCTCCTTCTCGCTGGCCACGGGGAAGCCCACCGGCGACCGGGTGGACGCGGGTGACGACTACGAGCTGTTCCCGATCCGCATGGACGGCCCGAACGTCATCGCCTTCAAGGACGGCCCGTACGACAAGGGCGCCCAGGTCGTCTCCATCGACGGCAAGACGCTGAAGCAGACCACCCTCATCGAGACCCCGTCGTCCGAGTCGGTCCTCCGCGCGATCAGCGCGATGGTGCCGACGCTGAGCGAGATGCTCTACACCGACGGACGGTTCTTCATCGGCAAGGACCTGGTCAGCAAGCCCTACGACGAGGACGAAAAGGAGTACACGGCGCTCGGTTTCGGGGCGAAGTAACCCCACGCGCCCCCTGGGTCCCGCGCGACGGCCCCGCCCCTGGTCAGGGGCGGGGCCGTGCACGTATCCCGCATCACTCCCGAATGGGAGGGATTTCGGTAATCCGGGGCACTTCTCTCCGGTAGGGGGAGCGCAACGTCGAACAAGCGTGTAGCTTCCGGGGGCATGAGAGCGGGGGAGCAGACGGCGGAGTCGGGGGGCTTCTGTCCGTGAGGCCCGGTGGGCGGCCATAGTTGGCAACCATTGGGGGACTGGGGGGTGGCTGGCTCGATGGGAGTGCGGCTCATGGTGGTCGACGACCACCGACTGCTCGCCGAGGCGCTGGCCTCGGCGTTGAAGCTGCGGGGGCACCGGGTGCTCGCCGCGGCGGCACCCGCCGCGGGCGCGGCGGAACTGGTGATCAGCAGGGCACCCGAGGTGTGCCTGCTCGGCACGGCGACACCCGCCGAGCCGGGGATCTTCGACCCGGTGGTCAGGATCAAGCGGGAACGACCGCAGGTGGCGGTACTGGTGCTCGGCCCGGTGCCCAACCCGCGCGGCATAGCCGCCGCGTTCGCCGCGGGCGCGTCCGGCTACGTACGGCACGACGAACGCATAGAGGGCGTGGAGCGGGCCATCATGAAGGCCCGTGCGGGAGAGGCGGCGGTGGCGCCGCAACTGCTCCAGAGCGCGTTCAGCGAACTGCTGAACCCGGCGGCCCAGCCGGACGACGAGGGCCAGCGCCTGCTCCAGATGCTGACCCCGCGCGAGGTGGAGGTCCTGGTCCGCGTCGCGGACGGCGAGGACACGAGGCTGATCGCGGCGGGCATGGGCATCGCCCCGTCGACGGCCCGCACCCATGTCCAACGGGTCCTGATGAAGCTGGGCGTGGGTTCACGACTGGAGGCGGCGGCCCTGGCGGCCCGAACGGGCCTGCTGGACCGGGCGGGGCCGGTGGCGCAGGGGGTGGCGGGGGTGGAGGAGTAGGCAGCCGGCAGGCGGGTCCGTTCGACGGGAGGAGGCCGGGCCGACGGCTACGGCTACGGCTACGTACGATCCCTGTGGCCCTTGCCCTCCTGCCGGTGCGGCTGGGCGCAGACCGCGTGGTCGACCAGATCCGTGATGGCGCGGATCTGCCGGACGGCGGTCGTCTCGTCGGCGGGCCGGCTGTGCACGGCGACGGTGATGGACACCCGGCCGTCGCCGGTGGTCGCGGGCCACGCCAGATAGCCGAAGCCGCTGCCGCTGTGCCCCCAGTAGCCGCCGCCGCAGCTCAGCGGCGTCCAGGCCAGCCCCAGCCCGTACCGGGAGCCGGGTACTTCGCCGGGGGTGTCGGGCACGGCGACCGTGCGCCGCATCTCGGCGAGCTGGGCGGGGGCGAGGAGGCGTCCGCCGAGGAGCGCCGAGAAGAAGCGGTTGGTGTCGGCGGTCGTACTGATGAGCGACCCGTCGGCGTCCCCGTCGAAGGGGAGGTAGGCAAGGGTGGTGTCGGTGAGGGAACCGGGGCTTGCGGCTGATGCCGACCCGCCTCGCGTTTCCGCCGCCTCGAACTGCTGGTAGTTCCGCGCGTGGGGGCGGGGCAGCCGGGGGTCGTCGCCCGGCGCGTACGTCCGGGTGAGCCGCAGCGGACGCAGGATCCGCTCCTCGACCTCCTTGTCCCAGCTCCGGCCGGTGACCGCCTCGATCACCATCCCGGCGAGGATGTAGTTGGTGTTGGAGTACTCCCAGCGGGTGCCCGGCGCGAAGACGGGCGGATGCGTCATGGCGAAGGCGACGCGCTGCCGGGAGCTGTATGTGGTGGAGCGGTGCTTGAGGTAGCCGGCGGCGCTCATGTCCGGGAGGACGTCAGCGATGTAGTCCGGCAGCCCGCTGGTGTGCTGGAGCAACTGGCGGACGGTGACACGCCGCCCGTCGTTGCCGTTGCCGCGGACGACGCCGGGCAGCCACCGGTCCACGGAGTCCTCCAGGGACAGCCGTCCCTCGCCGACGAGTTGCAGGACGACGGTCGCGACGTACGTCTTGGTGGTGCTGCCGATCCGGATGTACTCGGCGGGCGGTACCGGAGCCCCGGTCCGGAGGTCCCCCACGCCACTTCGTGCGGTCCGTGCACCAAGGGGCGAGTCCACCCGGACGGACACTCCGGTGACACCGCTGTCCCGCACGGCGTCGGCGTCGCGTTGGAGGGGGTCCGCCGTGGCGTGGGCGGGGGAGAGGGTGCCGAGGAGGGCGAGGGCGAGGAGGACGGTCGTGGCGGCGCCGGTGCGCCGGGCTGGACGGAGGCCGGGACGGCAGGCGGTGCGGTGGGCGGTGAGAGGCGTGGGGGTAGACATGGCCCCACCGTAGGAACGAGCACGTCAGCCCCACCATCCAGCGAGCCCCCGCGTGTCACCGGGGGTTTACCTCAGCGGCTCGCCTTGAGGTGGAGGAGGAGACCGGCGAGGGGGGTGGGGGTGGTGCGGAGGTGGGTGGAGGGGGAGTCGGACTCGCGGAGACGTATGCATCTGGGGCTGGCGGCCAGTTCGACACAGGTGTCCCCTTCACCGCCGCCGGAGTACGTGGACTTCTGCCAGAGCAGGGCCTGAGGCATGAAGTGCTCCCTCCTTCCTCAGCGGGCCTTCGCACGTCGACGGCCCGCCTTTATATGGAGGAGGAGACCGGCGAGGGGGGCGGGGGTGGTGCGGAGGTGGGTGGAGGGGGAGTCGGACTCGCGGAGACGTATGCATCCGGGGACGGCGGCCAGTTCGACGCACGCGTTGCCCTCGGCGCCACCGGAGAAGGTGGACTTCTGCCAGTGCAGGGCTTGAGCCATGAAGCGCTCCATGCTTCCTCAGTGGGCCGACACATGGCGTCGGCCGGCCGCCTTTATGTGCAGGAGGAGACTGGCGAGGGAGGCGGGGGTCGTTTGGAGCTGGGTGGTCGGGGTGTCGGACTCCCGGAGGCGGATGTCGCGTATGTCGTCCGGGTCAGTGGCCAGCTCCACGCAGTCGTTGCCGTCGCCGAAGCCTGAGAACGACGACTTCTGCCAGTTGTCGGGGGTCGCCATGCCGCTGCCTCACAGTTCCTTCACCAGTCGGTGGATGAAGTCACGCGAACGCTCGGGTTCCAGTGACACAGCCTCCACCTTACGGAAAAGCGTTCGAAGCGCGCCGAGTTGGGCTTCGGCATCGATGAACGCCGTGCCGTGAGGGGTGTCGCGCAGCGCCGTGTCCAGCTTGGGCACCGGCCCGCCGACGTACGTCATCGCGCTCGCGGCCCCCGCGAAACCGTCCAGGTCGAACGGGATGACGCGCACGGTGACGTGGTCGGCTTCCGAGAGATCCAGGACATGGCGGAGCTGGGCGCGTGCGGCGGCACGATCGCCGACTCGGATGCGCAGCGCCGACTCGTGGATCACCGCCCTGTAGGGCGCCGGGTCGGGGCCCTCGATGACCACTTTCCGGTCCATGCGATGGCGTACGCGCAACTCCAGCTCGCCGTAGTGGAGTTCGGGAACCCGGTACGAGAAGATCGCGCGAGCGTAGTCCTCCGTCTGGAGCAGGCCGGGGATGTACAGGAACTCCACGTTGTGCCGAAGTGTGGCGTGGTGCTCCAACTCGGCCAGGTCGAGGAAGGACGCGGGCAGCAGCCCTCGGTACTTCTCCCACCAGCCCCGCGTCCGATCGGCCGCCATCGCCACCAGTGCGTCGACCAACTCCCGGTCGGTGCAGGAGTAATGGGCGGCCATGCGGCGCAGGCGATCCTCGCTCACGCCTGCGATGCCGGACTCGATCTGACTCATCTGGGCGGAGGTCGTCCCCAGCAGAGCCGCCGCCTGAGTGGCTTTCAGGCCTGCGGTATCACGCATTCTGCGCAACTCCGTGCCCAGGCGCACCTGTCGAGCGGTGGGGTTTCGTCTCGTGGCCATGCGCCAGCTCCATCGATCAACGTGCCGTCCGCCCTGCCTCGTTCGGGTGTCAGGGTACGTGAACGACTTGCCGGGTCATAAATTTTAGGCATACCGTCAGTGACGCGCTACGCACTCTGCGGAATGCCGGGGTTCTGGAAGCGCACCACTCCGTCACGCCATGACGGCTGCGGCAATGCCACCGCCCGCACCCTCCGCTCCCCTCAACCCCCCACCCCCGAACGGAGTCACTCATGCCCACAGCCGGCGCCGACCCCTGGGAATACGTCCTCCACATCCCCCACGACCCCCGAGCCGTCACCGTCTCCCGCCGTACCCTCCGGCTCATCCTCACGATGTACGGTCTGTCCTCCCTCCTGGAGACCGCCGAACTCCTCGCCACCGAGCTGATCGCCAACGCCGTGCTGCACACCAAGGGACCCGCGGCCCTGCGCGTGCGCTGGACGGGTGGCGCGCTGTGGATCGGCGCGTGGGACGGGGACCCGGAGCCACCCGGCCCGCCCGGCAGCCCGGGGGAGCCGCACGCCGAGGCCGGCCGGGGCCTCGCCCTCGTGCGGGCCTGCACGAACACCTGGGGCTGGCAGCCGTCCTCCCGGTTCGGACAGTCGGGCAAATACGTGTGGTGCGAACTGCCGTGTGACCTGGCCGCAGCGTGACTCGTTGATCAGCCGAACGAAAGGAGGGAGAACCGATGGTCAGCTCGTCGCACGAGGTACTGCATCAGATCTGTCAGAAGGACACCGAAGGGATGATCCGCAGCTTCCGGAGGCTATTCCACGTGCCGTTTCCGGAGCCGCGCGTGATCTCCGTGGTCAATACGGATCTGACCGAGATCGCTCCGGTCGAGCGCAGGGTGGACAGCCTCGTACGCGTGGACACCGACGAGGGTGACTTCCTATTGGTTCTGGAATCGCAGGGGAAGAGGGACGAGAGGAAGCGGGGCAGCTGGCCGTACTACCTCTCGTACCTCCACGAGAAATACGGCTGCCAGCCGGTGCTGATCGTCATGACGCAGAGCCGCTCCACGGCCCGGTGGGCCGCCCAGCCCATCCGCTTGGGCCTGCCGAGCTGGTCCTCGCTGGTCGTGAGGCCGCTCGTCCTGGGGCCGGAAAACGTCCCCGTGGTGGCCGACGAGGCGGAGGTCGCACGGGACGTCACCCTCGCCGTGTTCTCGGCGATCACGCATGGTAGAGGCCCGGACGCCGCTGCGATACTGGAACCGCTCGCGGCGGTTCTGGAGACCGTGAACCCGGAGACTGCGTCTGTGTTCGCGGAACTCGTCGAGTCAGGCCTGGTGGACGACCAGGCGAAGAAGGTGTGGAGGGAGCTGATGATGACGGTGAACTACTTCTTCAAGAACCCGGTCGCCGTGAAGCTGCGCGAGGAGGGTCGCGTGGAGGAGCGGATCGCGAGCATCCTGCGCACCCTCGACCGGCGTCACCTCGACGTACCCGACTCCGTCAGGCGGAAGGTACGCAACTGCACCGACCCCGACCTGCTCCAGGTCTGGGCGGACCGCGCCTACGACGTCACGGACGCGGCCGACCTCTTCGACAGTGACGAAACCTGACCCGTTGAGCAAGGAGTCCGGGACCGACCGGGCCCGGTGGAAGCTGCCCCCGTACATCTGGCATCCCTCGGTGCGACGAGCGTGTCTGGAGGCCGCAGAGCAGGCCTGGACCGAGGGCTACATGGAGGGCGTCGAACAGAGGCGGCTGCAACGCCTGGTCTGAGACTTCTGTACAGGCGGGGGATCGAGGTGCCATCCGCGGTGCAGAGCAGAGTCCTGGGAACCACCGACATGGACCAACTCAAGATCCTTCGAGCCCGCGCCTATGAAGTGACCGACCCGGCCGACCTTTTCGCCCCCGAGTGACGTAGGAGGGCCTAAGCGGCTCCGGCCCTCTTCCCTCCCCCTCCCGCCACTCGCAGGCCTGCTCCTACTGCTCCATGCGCTCCGCATGCTCCGCCGGCCGAATCGGCCGCAGCCACAGCCACGCCAAGAAGAACACCCCCAACGCGAGCATGCCGAGGCCCGTCCACAGGTTGATGTTGATTCCCTCCGCCTTGTCGATCTCGGCGTCGGACGCGGTGATGCCCGCGAGGGTGACGATGACGCCGTAGACCACGAAGAGGCCGCCGATGATGCGGCGGATGTCGAAGAGGCGGGCCGCCGTGGTGGACCTGCCCTCCAGTTCGGTGACCTCGCGCTGGACGTCGCGCTCGGAGTACCCGGAGCGGGCGGCGTGATCGGGGTGCTCCCGCCCGCCGTGCCCGGCGTCGTCGTGGCGTCCGGAGTGCTCAGGAGGCTCGGGGAAGTCGGACATCGGTATCGGTCCTCCGGTCGTCAGAACGAGAACGGGATGTAACAGGCGGCGGCCAGCACGATCGCGCCCCAGCCGAGCAGCGCCGGCCGGCGGTACCACGCGTCGTCGCCCTCGGCCGGCGGCTCCTCCATGCCGGGGGAGCGCGTCCCGTACACCAGCCCCTGGAGGTCCTCCTCCGGCTTCGGCGCGGTGAAGAGGGACACCGCGACCATCACCACCGCGCCCGCCACGAACCCGGCGATCGCGGAGACGAAGTTGGCGCCCTGGTCGGTGGGGATGTCGAGGACGTCCCGCTTGTAGAGGACGAAGTAGTTGATCATCGCGGCCGTCGTCCCGGCGAGCAGCCCCCAGAAGCCGGACTTCATCGACGCGCGCCGCCAGAACATGCCGATGATGAAGACGACGAACATCGGCACGTTGAAGAAGGAGAACAGCGTCTGGAGGTAGCTCATGATGTTGGAGAAGGACGACGCGAGGAACGCCGTCCCGATCGACGCGAGCACCCCGATCGCCGTGATGAACCGCCCGAAGCGGACGTAGTACTCGTCCTCGCGGTCCCGGACCGCGTACTTCGCCCAGATGTCGTTGGTGAACACGGTGTTGAAGGACGACACATTGGCCGCCATGCCCGCCATGAACGCGGCGAGGAGCCCGGTGACGGCGATACCGAGGACGCCGTTCGGGAGCAGGTCCTGCATCAGGTACGGGATCGCGTCGTTGTACTGGTAGCCCGACTCGTCCGTGCCGAACCCCGGTACGAGGACGGCGGCAACCAGCCCCGGGATCATCACCAGGAACACGATGAAGATCTTCGGATAGGCGGCGATGAGAGGGGTGCGCTGGGCCGCCGACAGGTTCTTCGCGGACAGCGCGCGCTGCACCTCGGCGAAGTTCGTCGTCCAGTAGCCGAAGGAGAGGACGAACCCGAGGCCGAGGACGATCGTCAGCCAGTTCGCGCCGAGCGGGTTGTCGTTGCCGATGCCGGTGCCGTCCCAGGCGGTGACGAAGTCCGGGCCCTTGCTCGCCGTCAGCGAGTCGGACAGACCGTCCCAGCCGCCGACCTTCTTCAGACCGAGCACGGTGATCGGGATGAGCGCCGCGAGGATCACGAAGAACTGGAGGACCTCGTTGTAGATCGCCGAGGAGAGGCCGCCCAGGGTGATGTACGCGAGCACGAAGAACCCGGCCACCACGATCGACACCCACTCCGGCCAGCCCAGCAGCGCCTCGACGACGATGGCGAGGGCGTACAGGTTCACCCCGGCGATCAGGATCGCGGCGAAGGCGAACAGGATCGAGCTGAGCAGATGCGCGCCCCGGTCGAAGCGCAGCAGCAGGAACTCGGGGACCGAGCGGACCTTGCTGCCGTAGTAGAAGGGCATCATCACCAGGCCCAGGAAGACCATGGCCGGGATGGCGCCGATCCAGTACCAGTGCGTGGTGTAGACGCCGTACTGCGCGCTGTTCGCGGCCATGCCGAGGATCTCGGTGGCGCCCAGGTTGGCCGCGATGAACGCGAGCCCCGTCACCCAGGCGGGCAGGGAACGCCCGGAGAGGAAGAAGTCGAGGCTCGTCCGTACCGACCGCCGGGCGGCGAACCCGATGCCGAGGACCACGACGAAGTAGACGGCCAGGATCGTGTAGTCGAGCCAGTCGGTGTGGAGCCGTAGCTCGGCGGCGAGATTCTGCATGCGCGGCTCACTTCGTTCGGTGACTTCGGATGGATGACGGCAGCGGGGCAGGGGGCAGGGGAGCCGGATGACACGAGTGGTGCCATCGGTTGGTGTTCTGGTGATCTTTGTTTAATTGTGATGGTGACGCGCTTGGGGACTTGTGCTTTGATGTGTTCGGTTCTGTTTGGTGAGCTCGATGTCGTGATGGCTTGATCGCTTGATCGCTCGATTGCGGGTACGGATGGGGAGTCCGGCGTGAAGAAGACCTCGACCCGGCTGGCCGACGGTCGTGAGCTGATCTACTACGACCTGCGCGACGACACCGTGCGCGACGCGGTGGACAAGCGCCCCCTGGAACGCACCGTCACCACTTCGGAGGTACGCAGGGACCCGCTGCTCGGCGACTCCGTCGCGATCGCCTCGCACCGGCAGGGCCGCACCTACCACCCGCCGGCCGACGAATGCCCCCTGTGCCCCTCCCAGGGCGACCGGCTCAGCGAGATCCCCGACTCCTCGTACGACGTCGTCGTGTTCGAGAACCGCTTCCCGTCACTGGCCGGCGACTCCGGCCGCTGCGAGGTCGTCTGCTTCACCTCGGACCACAACGCGTCCTTCGCCGACCTCACCGAGGAGCAGGCCCGCCTCGTCCTGGAGGCCTGGACCGACCGCACCGCGGAGCTGTCGCATCTCCCCTCCGTCGAGCAGGTCTTCTGCTTCGAGAACCGGGGCGCGGAGATCGGCGTGACCCTCGGCCACCCCCACGGGCAGATCTACGCCTACCCCTTCACCACCCCCCGCACCGCCCTGATGCTGCGCTCGCTCGCCGCCCACAAGGACGCCACCGGCGGGGAGAACCTCTTCGACGCCGTACTGGAGAGCGAACTCGCCGGCGACCGGATCGTCCTCCAGACCGAGCACTGGGTGGCGTTCGTGCCGTACGCGGCGCACTGGCCGTACGAGATCCACCTCTACCCCCGCCGCCGCGTGCCGGACCTCCTGGCGCTCGACGAGGACGCGCGTACAGAGTTCTCCCAGGTCTATCTGGAACTCTTGAGGCGCTTCGACCGGATCTTCGGCGAAGGTGAACCGCCCACGCCGTACATCGCCGCCTGGCACCAGGCACCGTTCGGCGCGCTGGAGGACTTCGAGGGCGTCAACCGCGACGACTTCGCACTCCACCTCGAGCTTTTCACCATCCGCCGCACCTCCGGCAAGCTGAAGTTTCTCGCGGGTTCCGAATCCGGCATGAACGTGTTCATCAACGACGTGCCGCCGGAGCGCGCGGCCGAGCGACTGCGAGAGGTAGCGAGTTCATGAGCGGCAAGTACCTGGTCACGGGCGGTGCGGGATACGTCGGCAGCGTGGTCGCCCAGCATCTGCTGGAGGCGGGCCACGAGGTCGTCGTCCTCGACAACCTCTCCACGGGCTTCCGCGAGGGCGTACCGGCGGGCGCGTCCTTCATCGAGGGCGACATCCGGGACGCCGCGAAGTGGCTGGACGCGTCCTTCGACGCGGTGCTCCACTTCGCCGCGTTCTCACAGGTCGGCGAGTCCGCCGTGAAGCCCGAGAAGTACTGGGACAACAACGTCGGCGGCACCATGGCGCTGCTCGGCGCGATGCGCGAGGCGGGCGTGCGCACGCTCGTCTTCTCCTCGACCGCCGCCACCTACGGCGAGCCCGAGACCACCCCGATCGTGGAGTCCGCGCCGACCCGTCCGACCAGCCCCTACGGCGCGTCCAAGCTCGCCGTCGACCACATGATCACCGGTGAGGCGGCCGCCCACGGCCTGGGCGCGGTGTCGCTGCGCTACTTCAACGTGGCCGGCGCCTACGGCTCCTGCGGCGAGCGCCACGACCCCGAGTCCCATCTGATCCCGCTGGTCCTCCAGGTCGCGCAGGGCCGCCGCGAGGCGATCTCCGTCTTCGGCGACGACTACCCGACGCCCGACGGCACCTGCGTCCGCGACTACATCCACGTCGCGGACCTCGCCGAGGCGCACCTGCTGGCGCTGGACGCCGCGGTGGCCGGCGAGCACCTCATCTGCAACCTGGGCAACGGCAACGGCTTCTCCGTCCGCGAGGTCATCGAGACGGTCCGCGAGGTCACGGGCCACCCCATCCCCGAGGTCGTCGCCCCCCGCCGCGCCGGCGACCCGGCGATCCTGGTCGCCTCCGCGGCCACGGCACGCGACCGCCTCGGCTGGAACCCGTCCCGGGCGGACCTCGCGGGGATCGTGGCGGACGCGTGGGAGTTCGCGCGGCGACAGGCCGGGTGAGGTCGTCCCCGGTCGTGTACGCGTGAGGTCGTCCCCGGTGTTTCACGGGTCAGGGCGTCGGCCGGTGAGGGCGTCGGCCGGGGTGGTGTGGGCCGGGGTGCCGGTCGGTAGGTTCGGCCGGTGTCGCGGTCGGTAGGTTCGGCCGGATCGTCGGCCGGTGGGCAAGGAAAGGTGAGGGTCAGGGCATGAGCGAGGCCGTAGAGGGCGAGGCCGTGGAGGTCGGAGCCGTGGAGTCCGGGTCCGTGGAGTCCGGGGCCGAGGTCGCTGTCGCCGAGCGGTTCGAGGAGCTGTACGGGACGGCGCCGGACGGGGTGTGGGCGGCGCCGGGACGGGTCAACCTCATCGGCGAGCACACCGACTACAACGACGGCTTCGTCATGCCCTTCGCCCTCCCGCACACCACCGTCGCCGCGGTCTCCCGCCGCACGGACGGCGTGCTGCGCCTGCACTCCTCCGACGTGGACGGCGGTGTGGTCGAGCTGACGCTGGACGGTCTCGCCCCCGAGTCGGACCGCGGCTGGACGGCGTACCCGGCGGGCGTCGTCTGGGCGCTGCGCGAGGCAGGCCACGCGGTGACCGGCGCGGACGTGCACCTGACGTCGACGGTCCCGACGGGCGCCGGCCTGTCCTCGTCGGCCGCGCTGGAGGTCGTGGTGGCCCTCGCCCTCAACGACCTCTTCGACCTCGGCCTGAAGGGCTGGCAGCTGGCCCGACTGTGCCAGCGCGCGGAGAACGTCTACGTGGGCGCGCCCACCGGCATCATGGACCAGACGGCGTCGGCGTGCTGCGAGCAGGGCCACGCCCTGTTCCTCGACACCCGAGACCTCTCCCAGAAGCAGATCCCCTTCGACCTGGCGGCCCGGGGCATGCAACTGCTGGTCGTCGACACCCAGGTCAAGCACTCCCACAGCGAGGGCGAGTACGGCAAGCGCCGCGCCGGCTGCGAGAAGGGCGCGGCCCTGCTGGGCGTGGACGCCCTGCGGGACGTGGCATACGACGACCTCGACGCGGCACTGGAGCGCCTCGGCGACGAGGAGGAGGTCCGCCGCCTGGTCCGCCACATCGTCACGGAGAACCACCGGGTGGAACAGGTGGTCGCGCTGCTGGAGGCGGGCGAGACACGGGCGATCGGCCCCGTCCTGATCGAGGGCCACGCGTCACTGCGCGACGACTTCCGCATCTCGTGCCCCGAGCTGGACCTGGTCGTCGACACGGCGATCGCGGCGGGCGCGCTGGGCGCGAGGATGACGGGCGGCGGCTTCGGCGGCTCGGCGATCGTCCTGGTCGAGTCGGCGGACGCGGACACGGTCACGAAGGCGATCCAGGAGGCGTTCGCCGCAGCGGACTTCACGACCCCGAGGGTGTTCGTGGCGGTTCCGTCGGCGGGGGCGCGGCGGGTGTCCTGACCCAGACCTCCGTGGGCGACCTCTGTGGGCCGCGCCCAGCCGGCGACGTACCGCTTCACGTACACCGTCGGAGGGGCGCGGCCTCGCGCATGTGTTTCCCGCATTTCACCCGCGAACGCTCGCTGACATCCCCAGCACGATCGCTGACCGCCGTCTCCGCGCCCCACACCTGAGTACGAACCCGCATGCGCTCCGCTCGCCCTGGACGCCACACTGTCACAGCAAATGGCTAAAGTGGTCGATGAGTTGCCAGTGCTACGGGAAGGGCAGTGA
The DNA here is from genome assembly GCF_023516595.1 of Streptomyces neyagawaensis. Classification (GTDB taxonomy): domain Bacteria; phylum Actinomycetota; class Actinomycetes; order Streptomycetales; family Streptomycetaceae; genus Streptomyces; species Streptomyces neyagawaensis. The sequence goes on from NZ_JAMGBG010000019.1 coordinate 78,899, forward strand.
TGGCGGACGGGGGTTCGACGGGCGGCGCGACGGGCCCCTCGTGGGTGTCGGGCATCTTCGACACCGCGCGCGACGCGGCCGCGGACGTGGCCACGGAACTGTCGTCGTTCACGGCGTTCCAGAAGCGCGTCGACCAGTTGATCACCGACCTCAAGGACTCGGACGCGGGCCCCGGCAAGGTGGGCCAGGAGCCGCTGGCCCGGGCCCAGTTCGGCGGCGGCAACGGTGAGTGGGCGCAGGCGGCGGGCCTGTTCACCGCGTACGAGACGGTCATCACGGAGCTCGAGAACCTCTCCAAGCTGCTCTCCGACTCGATGGAGGGCATGGGCATCGCGGTCATGGCGTCCCACAAGGGCTACCAGAACATCGACCTCGACATCCGCGACCGCATGGCCACGATCAGCGCGGAGACGACGGAACACTACGGCGGCGCGTACGACCCCGCCCTGCCGACGGCACCCGGAGAGACGGGGAGCGGGCCCCAGACCGAACCTCAGACACCGACGGACGGCGGCGACGCGGGAGGCACGATCTGATGCCCGGCGGCAACCCTTTCGAAGACATGAGCCACGAGCGCATGTTGCAGTGGCTGGACCAGGCGAACAGCGGAACGGTACAGGCGGCCGCGGACCGCCTGGCCAAGGCGGCGGAAGAGATCCACAAGATCGCGGAGGAACTGAAGATCCGCCCACAGTGGGTCGAGTGGAAGGGCGAGGGAGCGAACGCGTTCCGCACGTGGACCGCCGACCTAGCCAACTCCACAATCCGCCTGGGCGACTTCAGCGAAAGCTCAGCGAAGTGGCTGGCCCAGGCGTCGAGCGCGATCGCCCGAGCCCAGGCGACGATCCCCCGAGACACGAAGGCCGCCGAGGCCAACAGCGTCGCGGCGACGTCGGCCCCGAACGACCCGGACGCGGACGCAGTCTCCACCAAGTCGGCGGCGGAACTGGCGGCCCTGGCGGAAAGCAAGGAGAAGGTCCGCCAGGAGGCGGCGGCCGAGATGATCAAGCTGGGACAGGCGTACGAGTTCTCGGCGGTACAGCTGAACGCGCTGGAGAGGCCTAAGTTTCCGCCGCCGCCGGACGCGGTTCTGCCAGACGACTCGAGCTATGAAAGCGTTGACCTCCAGCGTCCGGGTAATTCGGCGCAGGGCATCCCGTCACGTGGCGATGTTGACTTTCAGGGAGCAGGTAGAAACAGAGCTATCGCATCTGACGCCTCTGACCTGCGCCCCCCGCTTGACGGCGCCTCTTCACAGCGTGTCGTACACATGGAAGAGGAGCCTCCGACCCGGATGGGTCTCGACTCGGTGGAGACCCTGCTGCCGGACAAGCAGACTCCGACAGGCCCCGTTAGTGGTCCTTCCGACGCGGGACGGGCGGAAGGGAACAGAACCAGTCCACATACCGGTTGGATGCCGCCGGTGCCTGGCAGGGACGGCGCCACCAGCGGGGGCCCGCCGGCGCATAGGCGGTCAGTGACCGGACGTATGCCGCAGATGCCCGGCCAGTCCGTGCCTTCTACGAATCCTGTCAGGAGTTCTGGCGGGACTGGCATCATCGGCGGCCGTTCGGTCACTCCCCCCTCGGTGGGGCAGCCAAGAGTAATTCACCGTGGAACGGTAGTGGGGGCACCTAGCCCTACCGGTCGTCCTCCGATGGGCACGGCCATGGGTCCGACAGCTCCTGTGGGGCGAGCGGTCAGCCAGCCGGGGCAGGCGCCCCCTGGTCGTCTCCCGTCGCCAAATGGTGGTGCCATGGGGAATAGCCCGCAGAGGACTGGCCGTGCGGTTCCGGGTCATGCTGCTTCGGATGGGGCTGCCGAAACCGCTGCAACCTCCAGTGGTAGGACGAGAAGCGGCGTCGTGGGTGGTGTGCCTGTACCAGAGCGGCCTGGAGAGAGCAGAAGCATTGGTGCTCCCCAAGGGTCCCGGTCAACCTTCTCAAGAAATGTGGGTACGAGGAGCGTGCGGCCAATCCGTTCGCCCCAGGACGAAGATAGTGCTCGACGGAGCAATGGGCGTACCGTCCCACCGGTCATCGACTGACGCGCATCCAGGAGCGGAGACAGCAAACTCATGTCCACCACCAGCCCGCGACACGGGTGTCTGCGTGCTGCGGCGTCGGCGATACTCAGCCTGTTGATGGTGGGCGTCGCAGGAGCACCAGCCCATGCCACGTCAATCCGTGAGCAACAGTGGTTCCTTGATGCCATGAAGGCTGATCAGATGTGGCAGATCAGCACAGGGAAGGGAATCACAGTTGCCGTCATTGATACCGGAGTAGACCCAGACAATCCTGACCTCAGAGGTCGGGTGCTTGATGGTAAGGACTTTGCGCCCTCAAGTCGCGCTGGCGACGAGCATACGGACTATGACGGCCACGGTACCGGAATGGCTGGGCTCATCGCTGGTACCGGTGCGCTTGAGGGCGGAAACGGCGCGTTCGGGCTTGCCCCTAGTGCCGACATTCTCCCTGTCCGGATGCCTGATGCTGACGATGTCAGTCCCTTTGAAGTTTCTGCGTACTTCAGCAAGGGCATCCGATACGCGGTCGATTCAAAAGCTCAGATCATCAACGTATCGATGAGTGGCGGCATCAGCAGCCCGGAGTTGATCGAGACGGTCCGCTATGCCGTTGACAAGGGTTCGTTGGTCTTCGCATCGATGGGCAACGACGCAGAGACGACGCGCAGCGTCAACCCATTGGCCGCCACGCCTGGTGTCGTGGCCGTAGGGGCGGTAGGTAGGGACCTCCGACGAGCACCCATGTCTCAGTACGGTCCCGAGGTGGACATATCTGCCCCAGGCGTAGACATGGTCCACGCCTGCGGCGGAAAGACGGGCCTCTGCAAAACCAGCGGCACCAGCGACGCCACAGCCATCGCCTCCGCCAGCGCTGCCCTCATCTGGTCCAAGCACCCCAACTGGACCAACAACCAAGTCCTCCGGGTCATGCTCAACACCATCGGCGCCCCCACCGACGGCGCCAAGCGCAATGACTCCATCGGCTACGGAATTGTCCGCCCCCGCATTGCCCTGCAGAAGCCAGGAGACCCCGGCCCCGCCGACAAGTACCCGCTTCCCGACCTCGAGGCCGCGGTGGCCTCCGCGTCGCCGTCTCCCGAGCCGTCGGCAACTGACGCTGCCGATAGACCGGCCAGGGACGGGAACACTGAGAAGGCGGCAGGCAAGTCGGAGGACGGCACCCTCGTGTGGGTCGTGCTGGGCGCCGCCGCCGTAGCCGTACTCGGCGGAGCCATGGGGGCGCTCACCATCACCCGTAGACGCCGCGTGCAGCAGGAGGCCGGTAACCCACCGGCGCCGCATCACACACCTGGGGGACAACCCCCGTACGCCGCACCGCAGCATCCAGCTCCTCCGTACCGCCCTCCCCACTCCCAGAGCAGTAGCGTCCCTCCTCCACAAGGACCTGGCCATGGCTGAGCGAGCCTCGAGGACCTACAACGGTCCCTATCGCGCAAAACGCTGCGTGCCTACGTGAAGTGAGCGTTATAGGACCGGCTGAGACCGGTGGGAAGCGCTTGTTGGTAGCGTGATTTGGCTCTGATGATGGCCGTCGGCAGCCACGAGCGGCGGATGCGTGACGGGAACGACGAGAAGGGCTCGAGCTGGTGGCCTGGGATGAGTGGGAGCGGCTTAAGAGCGACGCCGCCCAGAAGACCTCGACGAACATGCAGCTCAACCAGAGCGCCGCGAGCGGAGGCGGCGGAGGCGTCGACGGTGACCTCGTGGTGAACCAGGACGACCTGGGCGCTGTGGGCCACGAGGCTTTCGTTCTCCACGGCGACCTGCAGAAGGCCGCCGACATTGCCGGCGCCGGTGCGAACAAGGAGGGCGCCGGTTCCACGATGCAGGCCGCCGCCGCCCTCAAATCCCACGGATTCGCCACCGGCGGCGTTCTGGAGACAACGGTCGAGATGTGGACGTCCCAGGTCAGGTCCATTCTCCAGGCCTGTGCGCACATTTCCAACCATCTGGACTTCAGCAAGAAGCTGCATGCCCAGGACGACGCGAAGATCGCGGCTGCGCTCCGTGGCCGTGACGGTTCGGCCGTTTCCGCATCGGAACTCGACAAGTACTTCAAGTAGGAGTGGCCCGGTGGCTTTCGCGTATACGGACCTGATCGAGGTCGACCTCGGCAAGCTGGGCACGGCGGTCTCCGACTGGAAGCACACGGTCGACGGCCTCAAGGCGGCGGCGGAGGACGCCCGCAGGGGCATGAAGGCCAAGTCGGATGCTGCCCGGTGGGCCGGGGTGAACGCCTCGGTGACGCGGCAGTTCGTCACGAAGACGGCGAAGGAGATTGGCGACCTCCACTCCGAGGCAGACAGCATCTACCAGGTTCTCGACGACGCGCACATCGAGTTGACGTCGCTCCAGAAGCAGCTCAGGACCGCGGTTCATGTGGATGCCAAAAACCTTGGGGTCCGAGTCCAGGACAGTGGTGGCGGAGAAGTCCGCTGTTACTTCGCTCACATCCGGGGCGACACAGATGAGCGGACCCAAGAGCAGCTCGACGCCAAGCAGGAGCTGGAGGACCGGATCAACCGGCTGCTCGGACACGCCTCGGAGATCGACTCCTCTGTAGCACGGGCTCTGCGCAAGAGCCACGGCAACGACCCGCACAATGCCGGGCACAGTTCGTACGGCTCCCTCGACGAAGCACAGGCAGAGCGTGCTTCGGAGCTGGCGAAGCATGGTCCGGAGATGACGGACAAGCAGTTCACTGAACTGAACTCCATCATGAAGTACAACGCGAAGGACTCTGACTTTTCGACGGCCTTCTACAGGTCCCTCGGTGGCCCCAAGGATGCCCTGGAGTTCTACGGTCGTATGGCGCTGGACGGTACAGCTGGAAAGGACGAGAATCGGCTCACCCTGACGAAGCAGTTCCAGCACAACATGGGTATGGCCCTGGCCTCGGCAACGGATCCCGACAACAAGTCACATCTCCCGTCCAGCTGGGCGAATGAATTCCGCCGTTTGGGTACCCAGCCGGTCGAACTCCAGCCGGGGGCGCCTCAGTCACCCTATGGATATCAGATCCTGGGCGGCCTCCTTCGGCATGGTAAATATGACGCCAGATTCATCAATCCCATTGCAGAGCACGTGGTGCAGTTGCACCACAAAGATCCTTACCGCTTCGTCTCCAACAGGCCACATTCGTACGACCTCGACTTGGGCTTCAATCCTTCAGGAAAGAATGGAGCTGGATACGATCCGCTGACCAGCGTCCTGGAGGGTCTCGCACACAGCCCGGAAGCTGCCACCAAGTTCTTCAACGACCAGAATCCCACGGTCTACAACGAAGATGGGACTGTAAACAAGAAGGCACAACTCGACTACACCTACTTTGATGAACTGACCAAGAAGGATTTCGAGTGGCCTGCGGACACTCTCTCTCATCCTGGTAGCGACGAGGCAGCGAAGGCCCGCAACTTCGGCCCGGACGCCCTCGGGCACGCCCTCGAGTCGGCGACGACGGGGCGCCCGTACGGCGCCGAGACTCAGGGCCTGCACAGGGACGAGCAGACGGCCGAGGTCATGAAGAAAGTCATCGGCCGCTACAACGTCACGAATGAGGACGCCCCCCCGGATGTCATGAAGGACAGTCTGGCCCGCATGGGTGCCGCCTACATCGACGACCTCAACTACTCCACTTATAATTTCGGCGGCTCTGGCGATGCCCTGGGCCGGGACGAGATTTTTGCCCACAGTAGCGACGGAAGCATGCGCACTGATTTTAATCGGACGGAGAGTGTGAATTTCCTGATGCTTGTGGCGCGTGATGAAGAGGGATACAGCGCTTTGTCTGCCGCGCAGGACGCGTATATGGCGAGTGGACTTTCCGCTCATGAGGGTGACAAGGATGCTGGCGTCACATTCGCAAGAAACGCTGCGGAAGTGCGCGGAGTGATTGATGCCTCCCGGGAGTTCGAGATCCGCTCCGGCTTCCAGGACATCGAGGGCGATGAGAATTTGAAGAACGAGCAAGAGGCGGAATGGCGTAAGTTCGCCGTCGGCGGTTCGATCGGTGCTGTTGTCGGGGTGGGCTCGGCACTTCTGCTCGGACCTGCGGCCGGTGCGGCTGCCTCCATTGCGGTGCCTTTGGTTATGGAGACCGCTGGTGGCGCAGTGAGTACTGCTTATGGAAATCACACACTGGAGTACTTGCAGGGCAATGAATGGAACAATGACGTCGATGCGTTGATTTCCACTCAGGGAGTTCGCGAGTTCGGTGAGCGAAGAGTGTGGATGCCTGCTCAGAATTATGCCAACATTACGGGTATGCCCCAAGCGGAGATGCGAGAATTCGGTTTCGGCGTTTCGGATTCCTACGGAAATGGTCGACTTTTGGTCGGGGATCTGGAAAAGGTGAGCTGAGTGAGAAAAGGTGTGTTTGCTCGGCTTGGGCAATACTGTTCCGTCGCGGCCCTCGTGTTCGCTGCGGGCTGCTCCGGCGAGGAGCCCTCGCGTGAGGATGTTTCGGTTCAGCGCCAGTCGTGCGACAGGCTATTCGGACCCAAGGCCATGTCCTCCGTGCGGCAGATGATGGATGAAGCGGACATCCGTTACACGAACGTGGCCCGGAAGCTGGATCAGCTCACGCGTGAAATGGTGAAGGAGGTTGAACGCTGGGCTCCTTCTCAGGATCGATATCAGTTGGCTGAATATGATGTATGCAGCTTCAGGGCGAGCTCTGGAAGTTTCTCCTCGTCCGTGGAGTGGTCGATATCCAGCGTCAAGGAGGTGAAGTCCGATTCGAGTCGCTGGTACGCGGGCGGGGGCGATGTCCTCGTGGCGGAGAGAAGTCTCATGGGTGGCGACATCGGTCTGATCTTCCCCTGCCGCATCCAGGGAACTGAGGCCGGGCAGCAGGAGCGGATCCCGCTTCAGCTCAGGGTCGGGAAAGTGGATTCGCCGAAATTCTCAGAGGACTTCCACGAGGGCTTGGCGATTTCCCTGGCCAAGTCGATGCGAGACGAGTTGAAGTGCGTCAATCACCCCAAAATACCTGACGGCCTGACCGCCGCGCGGTGATGGGACCAGTTGGCCAAGCGCTTCTCGACGAGCGCCTCGGCCGGGCGGGGATAGGTTGATTCCATGGGCCTCTTCGACATGTTGACAGGAACCAAGCGCCCGCCGACGGTGTTGTGCAGCGCACCGCCGAGGGGGTCCGGGCGGCACTACTCGGTCTCAACTCTTCTGACGTCCCGTATGTCATCCACGACGGAGCCTGAGAGGGGGCCGACCTTGTGGCGGAGTGGCGCACGGAGGAGCCTGCCTGGCAGAACCTGTTCGTCCAATCTCAACTGATTCGTGCGGTGAGGGTTCGGATGCGTCTGGTCCCTGACGAGCACGAGGTGCGTGCCCTGGAAGAGCAGTGGGAGGTCTCCCGGGTGGGGGATCCGCCGCGGCTTGCGATCTCGGGGGAGTACACGCGTGGCCCAGACAGGCTTGTCTCCCGACAGTGGACGACCGAGCGGGGGAACGGTGGCCGTCTCGAAGTAACGGAGACCTTCCGCTTTGACGGTGCAGAGCTGCGGGACCCTCTGCGGAATGCCGTCCTTGAGGCGGGGTGGGTCTGGCGTGGGGTGATCTTCGGGAGGCTGTGACCGGTGGGCAGCAGGAGCTTCGGCACATGCGTCTCGATGACTGTCGGATCCTGTACTACCCGGTGGCGGCTTCCTCCTGATTCTGGTGACACACCTGAGGTGCGCCCTCTAGCGGTTGGGGCACCCCTCACCCCAACCGCTTCGTCAGCGTGTACTCCGTAACCCCCGGTGGATAGTCCGGGATCACGCACACCACCTCGTAGCCCTGCTTCTTGTAGAAGTCGGGGGCCTGGAAGTCCCAGGTTTCCAGGCGGGAGGCCTGGCAGGCGCGGTCGGTGTGGGCCGTGTGTTCGGCCTCCTTCAGGAGGCGGGAACCCAGGCCCGCGCCTCGGGTGTTCTCGTCGACCCACAGGTACGTCACGTGGAGCCAGGTCGCCCAGGTGTGGCCCACGAGGCCGCCCACCAGCGTGCCCGTGGTGTCGAGGGCCCAGATGTGCAGGGGCGTCTCCCGTTCGTCGGGGGTGCCGCGCAGCTCGCGCAGGACCGGTGAGGCCGCCGTGTTGGTGGCCCGCAGCCGGGAACGCAGCAATTGGGCTCGTTCTTTGTCGACTTCTGTCTCGATCCGAAACATGCGGCACACGATAAACGCGTTGGCCTACCAGTTCTGCAAATTACCTTCCGCTCCTGCCCCCCGGCCTTACCCTGATGAACAGCGCCGGTGGGGGCCGGTGCTGATCAGGGGGCGAGACAAGTCGGGTACGACGCCCGGAGTGGGGGTAGCGGTTCAGCACGGCGGCGGCCGTGCGGCTGCCGCCCCCCGTCCCAGGTGTACACCGGGGTACATTCCGGGCGCCGTACCCGCGCCGGTCGTCCCCCGACCAGTGGGGGTTTCAGTGGTTCGCATCCGAGTCCTGGTCGTCGACGACCACCGCATCTTCGCCGAGTCGCTCGCCGCGGCCCTCGCCGCCGAGCCCGATGTCGACGTGTCCGCGGCCGGCAGTGGCCCGGCCGCGCTGCGCTGCCTCGATCGCGCGGCGGCGGAAGGGCGCAAGTTCGACGTGCTGCTGGTCGACGCCGATCTGGGCGGGCACGGTCAGCCGCCTGCCCTTCGCTCCGGCCACCTCACCGCAGGGGCCGCGTACGGCTCCGGGGCGCCGACGGGGGCCGGTCGCGGACCTGTCGCCGTCTCCGGACCCGTGCCCGTGCAGGACACAGGCGAGGACGGCCTCGTCGACGGCCTGTCCCTCGTCGCCGGTGTGCGGACGGGGCAGCCGACCGTACGGACCGTCGTGCTCGCCGAGAAGGACGACCCGCGCCGGGCCGCGCTCGCCCTCCAGGCGGGGGCCTCCGGATGGGTTGCCAAGGACTGCTCGCTCTCGCGGCTGCTCACCGTCATCCGCGGAGTGCTGCGCGACGAGACGCATCTGCCACCCGCCCTCCTCACCGGCGTGCTCCGCGAACTGACCGCCGCCCGCAAGCACCGCACGGAGAGTGAGCGGCTCGTCGAGTCCCTCACGCCGCGTGAGCGGGAAGTGCTTCGGTGCATGGTGGCGGGCCTGGGGCGCAAAGCCGTCGCCGAGCGCCTGTTCCTGTCGCCCCACACCGTCCGCACCCATATGCAGAACGTCCTCGGCAAGCTGGGCGTCCACAGCACCCTCGCCGCCGTCGCGCTCGCCCGCCGGGCCGGCGTCGGACCCGTCGACCTAGCCGGGGATGTTGTCGAACGGGGCGGTCAACTGGCGTAGCAGCCCTGCCAGTTCACCCCGCTGGGCCCGTGACAGCTCGGCCAGGATCGCTCGTTCCTGGTCGAGGAGTCCGGCGAGCGCCTGGTCCGCCCGGTCCCGGCCCTCGTCCGTCAGCCGCACGAGCACCCCCCGACGGTCACTGGGGTCCGGCAACCGCTCGACCAGCCCCTTCTTCGCCAGGCGGTCGATGCGGTTCGTCATCGTGCCCGAGGTCACGAGCGTCTGCGTCAGTAGTTGACCGGGGGAGAGCTGGTACGGCGTACCCGCGCGCCGCAGCGCCGTCAGGACGTCGAACTCCCACGGCTCAAGCTGGTGCTCGGCGAACGCCAGCCTGCGCGCACGGTCCAGATGCCGGGCCAGTCTGCTCACCCGGCTGAGTACTTCAAGCGGCTCCACGTCGAGGTCGGGGCGCTCCCGGCGCCACGCTGCGACCAGCCGATCGACCTCGTCCTCCATGGCGATCAGTGTAGTGGTTGTGTCGATGTGAAGTCTCTTGCCGTCAAGAGGGTCGATATCAAGTTTCTTGACGTCGAGATGCTTTTCGTACGAGAGTTGGGTGTCCGGCTTTGAGGACTACGAGGAGGTAGCCCGACCATGCCCCCCACCAGCCCCACCAGCCAAGCCACCCGTACAGGTCCCACCGCCCCCACCTGGGACCCCCAGCAGTACCTGCGCCACGCCGGCCACCGTGCCCGCGCCTTCGTCGACCTGCTCGCCCACGTGCCCGAGCCGCCCGTCAGCGACCGCCCTCGCATCGCCGACCTCGGCTGCGGCCCCGGCAACGTCACGCGGCTGCTCGCCGACCGCTGGCCCGGCGCCCGCATCACCGGGTACGACAACTCGCCCGAGATGCTCGACAAGGCGCACGTCGACCACGAAGGTCCCACACCTGGCGGCGGACGCATCGACTTCGCCGCCGCCGACCTCCGCACCTGGGCGCCTGCTCAGCCGTACGACCTGATCGTCAGCAACGCGACCTTCCAATGGGTGCCCGGCCACCTCGACCGGTTCCCGGTGTGGGTGGACGCCCTCGTGCCGGGCGGCACCTTCGCCTTCCAGGTGCCCGGCAACTTCGACTCGCCCAGCCACCGCCTCATGCGGGAGCTCGCCCGGTCCGACCGGTGGCGGGACCGGCTCGGTGACGCCCTCCGCCACGACGACGCCGTCCACATGCCCGCCGCGTATCTGGCCACGCTCGCCGACCTCGGCTGCGAGGTCGACGCCTGGGAGACGACGTACGTCCACCTCCTCCAGGGCGAGGACGCCGTGCTCGACTGGGTCACGGGGACGGGGCTGCGGCCGATCCTCACGGAACTCGGCGACGACGCCGGCCCCTTCGTCGCCGAGTACCGCACCGCCCTCCGCGAGGCCTACCCGGCCACCCCCCACGGCACGGCCTTCCCCTTCCGCCGCATCTTCGTCGTCGCCCGGAAGCCGGGGGGTGAGGGGTAGGGCAGGGCCTGCCCCCACCCCAGCTCCGCCCCTGCTCTCCGTACCCTTACCGCTGTGGAGGACGAGACCCTGGACGTCGATGTCGTCGACGTGCCGCCGCCGCGGCCGCAGTCGCTCGTGCTGGCCTTCTTCGGCAACCACGTGCTGGACCGCGGCGAGGGCGATCTCGGGGTGTACTCGGGGAGCATCATCGACGTCCTCGGACGCGTCGGCACCGGCGAGCAGGCGGTCCGGTCGACGCTGACGCGGATGGTGAACCGGGGGTTGCTGCGCCGGCAGCGCGAAGGACGGAAGACGTTCTTCGGCCTCACGCCGCACGCGAGCGGCATCCTGCGCGACGGCGGACAGCGCATCTGGCGCGACGGCGCCGTCAACGAGGACTGGGACGGCACCTGGACCCTCCTCGGCTTCTCCCTCCCCGAGTCCTGGCAACGGCAACGCCACGATCTGCGCTCCCGGCTCACCTGGTCCGGGTTCGGGGCGCTCTACAGCGGCCTGTGGATCGCGCCGGGGCGCGTCGACGTACGGGGGATCGTCTCGGAGCTGGGGCTCGACGCCCATGTGAAGGTGTTCCACGCCCGCGCCGACGAGTTCACCGACATCGGGCTGATGATCCGCGAGAGCTGGGACCTGGAGGCCCTCGCCGCGCGGTACGCCGCGTTCGACAAACGCTGGACCACCGCGGACCTCGCCGCCGCCGACCCCGTCGCCATTCGGCTGCGGCTGGTCGCAGAGTGGCTGCGGATCATTCGGACCGACCCTCGGCTGCCCGTCCGGCACCTGCCGGAGGAATGGCCCGCGCGGCAGGCCCAGGAGACGTTCCGGCGCATCGCGGAACAGACGGAGCGGCCTGCCGGGCGGATGGCGGCGGAGATGCTGGAGACGACGCCGCTGCGCTCGGCCTCGATGGCGCCGCTGCGCTCGACCTCGACGGGAACGCCGTAGCCCATCCGCGGGAGCGCCGTAGCCCACCCGCGGGGGAGCCGTAGCCCACCCGCGGCCCGGTCGGCACGAGCCGCTGCCGTCGCCCAAGGGGGTGGGGTGTGCGGTCTCTCGCGGGTGCGGGTTCGTCGTGGCTTGTCGCGCAGTTCTCCGCGCCCCTCAGAGGCGCGCAGCCCCGGCCACGGAACGAGCCCTAGCTCTTGCGGTGGCCGATCAGGCGGGGCTTCTGTTCCAGGCCGTCCAGGCCGTGCCACGACAGGTTCACCAGGTGCGCGGCCACCTCCGCCTTCTTCGGGCGGCGGACGTCCAGCCACCACTGGCCGGTCAGGGCGACCATGCCGACCAGGGCCTGGGCGTACAGCGGGGCGAGCTTGGGGTCGAATCCGCGGCTCTTGAACTCGCGGCCCAGGATGTCCTCCACCTGGGTGGCGATGTCGGAGATCAGCGAGGCGAAGGAACCCGTCGACTGGGGGATCGGGGAGTCGCGGACCAGGATGCGGAAACCGTCCGTGTACTCCTCGATGTAGTCCAGGAGCGCGAAGGCCGCCTGCTCCAGCAGCTCCCGCGGATGGCCGGCGGTGAGGGAGCTGGTCACCATGTCCAGCAGGCGCCGCATCTCCCGGTCCACCACCACCGCGTACAGGCCCTCCTTGCCGCCGAAGTGCTCGTACACCACCGGCTTGGAGACCCCCGCCTTCGCGGCGATCTCCTCCACCGACGTGCCCTCGAAGCCCTTCGCGGCGAAGAGGGTGCGGCCGATCTCCAGCAGTTGCTGACGGCGTTCGGCGCCCGTCATCCGGGTGCGGCGAGCACGCCGCGGCTTCTCATTGCTCGGGGTGCTGCTGGAGTCGGTCGCCACGGCGTCAATCATGCCGCCTCGGCGGGCGCCTTCCGGTGCTCGGAGCCGTCCTCACCCTTGATACGCCTGGAATCGATACGTGAGCGTGACGGCCAGCGCACGTCATAGGCCCACCCCAGCTGTTCGAACCACCGGATCAGGCGGGCGGAGGAGTCCAGCTGGCCCCGTTCGACGCCGTGCCGGGCCGAGGTCGGGTCGGCGTGGTGCAGGTTGTGCCAGGACTCGCCGCAGGACAGGACCGCCAGCCACCACACGTTGCCCGAGCGGTCACGGGACTTGAACGGGCGCTTGCCGACCGCGTGGCAGATCGAGTTGATCGACCACGTCACGTGGTGCAGCAGCGCCACCCGGACGAGGGAGCCCCAGAAGAACGCCGTGAACGCGCCCCACCAGGACATGGTCACCAGACCGCCGATCAGCGCGGGCAGCGCGAGGGAGACCACCGTCCACAGGATGAACTGGCGTGAGATCGTCCGTAGCGCCTTGTCCTTGATCAGGTCCGGGGCGTACTTGTCCTGCGGGGTCTGCTCCTCGTCGAACATCCAGCCGATGTGGGCCCACCACAGGCCCTTCATCAGCGCCGGAACCGTCTCCCCGTAGCGCCACGGCGAGTGGGGGTCGCCCTCGGCGTCGGAGAACTTGTGATGCTTGCGGTGGTCGGCCACCCAGCGCACCAGCGGGCCCTCCACGGCCATCGACCCGGCGATCGCCAGCGCGATCTTCAGCGGGCGCTTGGCCTTGAACGAACCGTGGGTGAAGTGCCGGTGGAAACCGATCGTGATGCCGTGGCAGCCCAGGTAGTAGAAGAACACCAGCAGACCGAGGTCCAGCCAGCTCACCCCCCAGCCCCAGGCCAGCGGCACCGCCGCCAGCAGCGCCAGGAACGGCACCGTGATGAAGAGGAGCAGCGTGATCTGTTCGATCGACCGCTTCTGCTCGCCGCCCAGCGTCGCCGAGACAGTGGGGGCGCCGGGCTCGGAACCCGGGGAGTCGTTCGCCTTCGGGGCGTCATCGATCACATCGGAACTTGTGGTCATGGGGGCGTCCCCTAGGGGGTCGAGGGTGGAGAGAGGGGGGAGTGCCTGTCGACGACAGGCTGCGCGGGCCGCCTTACGGCATTCCCTACGGTTCCGTAACCTACGGCATCGTAAGTATGTCAGCGCGTCGCCCGGCGGCAAGAGCCCATCAGCCTCGCGTCCCGGCATCCAGCCCAAAACGGGGGCTTCCGACCTCCACATCTGGCACTCAGTGCCGTCAACCGGACACCTGGCGGCCTGCCCGTGACACCGGCCACCTATCCTGGTGTCGGTCGGACAGCGCGGTCCGCTCTGATTCCTGCCCGGAAGCCAAGCCCACCAAGCGGCGCCTGCACCTCCTCGAGTCGCTGGGCCGCCCTCCGGGTTCCCTCCCAGACGAGCTTCAACACTGCAAGGAGCCGCACCTGTGAGCAGTGCCGACGACCAGACCACGACGGTCAGCAGCGAGCTGCGCGCCGACATCCGGCGCCTGGGCGATCTGCTCGGCGAAGCCCTCGTACGCCAAGAGGGCCCCGAACTCCTGGAGCTGGTCGAGCGCGTCCGCCGCCTGACCCGCGAGGACGGCGAAGCCGCCGCCGCACTGCTGCGCGGCACGGAACTGGAGACCGCCGCCAAGCTCGTACGGGCGTTCTCCACCTACTTCCACCTGGCCAACGTCACCGAACAGGTCCACCGCGGCCGCGAACTGAGGGCACGCCGTGCCGCCGAGGGCGGCCTCCTCGCCCGGACGGCCGACCGCCTCAAGGACGCCGACCCCGAGCACCTGCGCGAAACGGTCCAGAACCTCAACGTCCGCCCCGTCTTCACCGCACACCCCACCGAAGCGGCCCGCCGGTCGGTCCTCAACAAGCTCCGGCGTATCGCCGCGCTCCTGGAGACCCCGGTCATCGAATCCGACCGCCGCCGCTACGACACCCGACTGGCCGAGAACATCGACCTCGTCTGGCAGACCGACGAGCTGCGCGTCGTCCGCCCCGAACCGGCCGACGAGGCCCGCAACGCCATCTACTACCTCGACGAGCTGCACGCGAACGCCGTCGGCGACGTCCTGGAGGACCTCACCGCGGAACTGGAACGCGTCGGCGTCCAGCTCCCCGACCACACCCGCCCCCTCACCTTCGGCACCTGGATCGGCGGCGACCGCGACGGCAACCCCAACGTCACCCCCCAGGTGACCTGGGACGTCCTCATCCTCCAGCACGAACACGGCATCAACGACGCCCTCGACCTCATCGACGAGCTGCGCGGCTTCCTCTCCAACTCCATCCGCTACACCGGCGCCACCGAGGAACTCCTCTCCTCCCTCCAGGCCGACCTAGAAGCCCTCCCCGAGATCAGCCCCCGCTACAAGCGCCTCAACGCGGAGGAGCCCTACCGGCTCAAGGCCACCTGCATCCGGCAGAAGCTGGAGAACACCAAGCAGCGCCTCGCCAAGGGCACCCCGCACGAGCCCGGCCGCGACTACCTCGGCACCAGTGAGCTCCTCAAGGACCTCACCCTCATCCAGACCTCGCTGCGCGAGCACCGCGGCGGCCTCTTCGCCGACGGCCGCATGAACCGCACCATCCGCACCCTCGCCGCGTTCGGCCTCCAGCTCGCCACCATGGACGTCCGCGAACACGCCGACGCCCACCACCACGCCCTCGGCCAGCTCTTCGACCGCCTCGGCGAGGAGTCCTGGCGCTACGAGGACATGCCCCGCGAGTACCGGCACAAGCTCCTCGCCAAGGAGCTCCGCTCCCGCCGCCCCCTCGCCCCCACCCCGGCACCCCTCGACGCCGACGGCGCCAAGACCCTCGGCGTGTTCGAGACCGTCAAGAAGGCCCTGGAGGTCTTCGGCCCCGAGGTCATCGAGTCGTACATCATCTCCATGTGCCAGGGCGCCGACGACGTCTTCGCCGCCACCGTCCTCGCCCGCGAGGCCGGCCTCATCGACCTCCACGCCGGCTGGGCGAAGATCGGCATCGTCCCCCTCCTGGAGACCACCGACGAGCTCAAGGCCGCCGACACCATCCTGGAGGACATGCTCGCCGACCCCTCCTACCGGCGGCTCGTCGCCCTGCGCGGCGACGTCCAGGAGGTCATGCTCGGCTACTCCGACTCCTCCAAGTTCGGCGGCATCACCACCAGCCAGTGGGAGATCCACCGCGCCCAGCGCCGCCTGCGCGACGTCGCCCACCGCTACGGCGTACGCCTGCGCCTCTTCCACGGCCGCGGCGGCACCGTCGGCCGCGGCGGCGGCCCCTCCCACGACGCGATCCTCGCCCAGCCCTGGGGCACCCTCGAGGGCGAGATCAAGGTCACCGAGCAGGGCGAGGTCATCTCCGACAAGTACCTCGTGCCGTCCCTGGCCAGGGAGAACCTGGAACTCACGGTCGCCGCGACCCTCCAGGCGTCCGCCCTGCACACCGCGCCCCGCCAGTCCGTCGAGGCCCTCGCCCGCTGGGACGCCGCCATGGACGTCGTCTCCGACGCCGCCCACGCCGCCTACCGCGCCCTCGTCGAGGACCCGGACCTGCCGACGTACTTCCTCGCGTCGACGCCGGTCGACCAGCTCGCCGACCTGCACCTGGGCTCCCGGCCCTCCCGCCGGCCCGGCTCCGGCGTCTCGCTCGACGGCCTGCGCGCCATCCCCTGGGTGTTCGGCTGGACCCAGTCACGGCAGATCGTCCCCGGCTGGTTCGGCGTCGGCTCCGGCCTCAAGGCGCTGCGCGAAGCCGGCCTCGACACCGTGCTGGAAGAGATGCACGAGCAGTGGCACTTCTTCCGCAACTTCCTCTCCAACGTCGAGATGACGCTGGCCAAGACCGACCTGCGGATCGCCCAGCACTACGTCGACACCCTCGTCCCCGACGAGCTCAAGCACGTCTTCGACACCATCAGGGCCGAACACGAGCTCACCGTCCGCGAGGTCCTACGCATCACCGGGGAGGACAAGCTGCTCGACGCCAACCCCGTCCTCCAGCAGACCTTCTCCATCCGCGACGCCTACCTCGACCCCATCTCCTACCTCCAGGTCGCCCTCCTCAAGCGGCAGCGCGACGCGGCCGCCGCCGGCGAGACCCCCGATCCGCTCCTCGCCCGAGCCCTCCTCCTCACCGTCAACGGAGTGGCGGCGGGCCTGCGCAACACCGGCTGAGCCCCCACCGGTCGGCCCCGAACACGACCGTGCCCCCGTGGTCGTACTACGACCACGGGGGCACGTCGTTCTCAGAGGGACGGCCTCACAGGGCCACCCACGCCGCCGTGATCAGCGCGAGCCCCGCACCGCCCAGCACCCACGCCGAGCGACGCATCCGCAACCCGCCCGCCACGACCACCGAGGACAGCAGCAGCGCGCCACCGAGCGGCACCCACGCGTGCAGCAGACCCGCCGGGCCCGTCCGCACCACATCACTGCTGCCCGGCTTCACGACGACCGAATACGTCTCCCCCGTCCGCACCGCCACCGAGTGCTCGATGCTCACCCGCTGCCGCGCCGTCGACCCCGCCGACACCGGCTCGTACGGCCCCCAGCAGACCGTCCCCTCACAGCGGGACACCGTCATCGTCCCCTGCTCGCGCCCCTTGCTCAGCATCACGTGCTGGGCGCAGCCCCAGGAACCCCACACCCCGGCGACAAGGATCACCAACGCGACGACACCCATCGCCGCGAGCCGCCCGTACCGCAACGCGCTCGACGCACCACCCTTGCGCGGCAACGCACGGGCGTGCCGCGAACGAGGAACGGAGGCATGGCTGGCGGGCATGGCCGGGATCATTGGCCATGGCACCGCGGTCGGTCAACTCCCGCAGGCCAAACCGGACGAGGATGCGATCACGACTTGTCCGGATCCCTCCCGAGCTCACCTCTCAGGAGTTGTACGTCCCCTGTGCCCGCTCCAGCCCGTCGATCACCAGACACTCCACCGCGTCCGCCGCCCGGTCCACGAAGTAGTCCAACTCCTTGCGCTCCGCCGACGCGAAGTCCTTCAGCACGAAGTCCGCGACCGGCATCCGACCCGGCGGCCGCCCGATCCCGAACCGCGCCCGGTGATAGTCCGACCCCATCGCCTTCGTCATCGACTTCAACCCGTTGTGACCGTTGTCACCACCGCCCAGCTTCAGCCGCAGCGTCCCGTAGTCGATGTCCAGCTCGTCATGGACGGCCACGATGTTGCCCACCGGCACCTTGTAGAAGTCCCGCAGCGCGTTCACCGGACCACCGGACAGATTCATGAACGACATCGGCTTCACCAGGACCACCCGCCGGCTCATCGGCCCCGGCGGCCCGATCCGCCCCTCCACGACCTGCGCCTGAGCCTTCCCGGCCCGCTTGAACCTCCCCCCGATCCGCTCGGCCAGCAGATCCACCACCATGAACCCGACATTGTGCCGATTCATGGCGTACTCGGGCCCGGGATTCCCCAACCCGGCGATCAACCAGGGGGCAGCGGGATCGGTCGTCACGTCCATGTCTCCATTCCTACGCGAACCAGCCGCCGCTCCCGCAAGGGAAACGGCGGCTGGATCAAGAATCGCAGTACCGCTGTCGCAGTACGGCTCAGGCCTCGGCGACCTCTTCGCCCTCGGCGCCCTCCTCCGAGGGCTCCTCCGCCTGCGCGGCCAGAACCTGGAGGACCACCGCGTCCTCCTCGACCGCCAGGGAGACACCCTTCGGCAGCGCGATGTCCTTCGCCAGGACGGACGCACCCGCCTCAAGACCCTCGACCGAGACGCTGACCGACTCGGGGATGTGCGTGGCCTCGGCCTCGACCGGCAGCGCGTTCAGGACGTGCTCCAGCAGGTTGCCACCCGGCGCCAGCTCACCCTCGGTGTGCACGGGGATCTCGACGTTGACCTTCTCGCCCTTCTTCACGAGCAGCAGGTCGACGTGCTCCAGGAAACCCTTGATCGGGTCACGCTGCACCGACTTCGGGATCGCCAGCTCGGAGGTCTTGCCGTCGATGTCCAGCGAGATCAGGACGTTCGGCGTACGCAGCGCCAGCAGCAGGTCGTGGCCCGGCAGCGTCAGGTGCAGCGGGTCGGAACCGTGACCGTACAGAACACCGGGAACCTTGGCGTCACGACGGATACGACGGGCGGCACCCTTGCCGAACTCGGTACGCGTCGACGCGGTGAGCTTCACCTCGGACATGATCACTCCTCGTAGAGATAGCAACGGACGTGGTCACCCGGCCACGAACGGCCTGCTACGAAGAGCGCGTCGATAACGGACCGCCGAACCCGCGCACAGAACGCGGACGGCCTCCCTCGCCGAGCAACTTCAGCAGTCTACTCGGCAAGGGAGGCCGCACCCAAAACGATCTCTACGCGACCGCTCCGCGATCCCTACTGCTCGTCGAACAGGCTCGTCACCGAACCGTCCTCGAACACCTCACGCACCGCGTTCGCGATCGTCGGCGCGATCGACAGCACCGTGATCTTGTCCAACTCCAGCTCGCTCGGCGTCGGCAGCGAGTTGGTGAACACGAACTCACTGACCTTCGAGTTCTTCAACCGATCGGCGGCCGGACCCGACAGCACACCGTGCGTCGCCGTCACGATGACATCCTCCGCACCGTGCGCGAACAACGCGTCCGCCGCGGCACAGATCGTCCCACCCGTGTCGATCATGTCGTCCACGAGGACACAGATACGGCCCTTGACCTCACCCACGACCTCATGCACCGTGACCTGGTTCGCCACGTCCTTGTCACGCCGCTTGTGCACGATCGCCAGCGGCGCGCCCAGCCGGTCGCACCAACGGTCCGCCACCCGCACACGACCCGCGTCCGGGGACACCACCGTCAGCTTGCTCCGGTCCACCTTCGCGCCCACGTAGTCCGCCAGCAGCGGCAGCGCGAACAGATGGTCCACCGGACCGTCGAAGAAGCCCTGGATCTGGTCCGTGTGCAGATCGACCGCCAGGATCCGGTCCGCACCCGCCGTCTTCATCAGATCCGCGATCAGACGCGCCGAGATCGGTTCACGACCACGGTGCTTCTTGTCCTGCCGCGCGTAACCGTAGAACGGCACGATCACCGTGATGGAGCGGGCCGACGCACGCTTCAACGCGTCGATCATGATCAACTGCTCCATGATCCACTTGTTGATCGGAGCCGTGTGGCTCTGGATCAGAAAGCAGTCCGCGCCACGCGCCGACTCCTGATACCGCACATAGATCTCGCCATTGGCGAAGTCGAAGGCCTTCGTCGGGACGACCCCGACACCCAACTGCTGGGCGACCTCCTCGGCAAGCTCGGGGTGGGCGCGGCCGGAGAAGAACATCATCTTCTTCTCGCCGGTCGTCTTGATCCCGGTCACAGCACTGTCTCCTCAGAGGTGTCACAGCTGGGCATGGATGACCGCTCAGCTGGGGTGCGGGTGTGCACTTATCACGGTACGCCGTCCCCGACGCACCCGTTTCCGGTCAGCTTCCGCTTTCCGCCTCCCGAACAGCCGCCTCGGCCGCCTTCGCCGACGGACTCCCCGGACGCTTACGAGCCACCCAACCCTCGATATTCCGCTGCTGGCCACGGGCCACGGCCAGCGAACCGGGCGGCACATCCTTCGTGATCACGGACCCGGCAGCGGTGTACGCACCGTCCCCGACCGTGACAGGAGCCACAAACATGTTGTCCGAACCCGTCTTGCAGTGCGAGCCGACGGTCGTGTGATGCTTCTGCTCACCGTCGTAGTTCACAAAGACACTTGCCGCACCGATGTTCGAGTACTCGCCGATCGTCGCGTCGCCCACGTACGACAGATGCGGAACCTTCGTCCCCTCACCGATCGACGCGTTCTTCGTCTCGACGTACGTACCGATCTTCGCCTTCAGGCCCAGACGCGTCCCCGGACGCAGGTACGCGTACGGCCCCACCGTCGCCTGCGGACCCACCTCCGCGCCGTCCGCCACCGTGTTGTCCACCCGCGCGCCGGCCCCGACCACCGTGTCCTTCAACCGCGCGTTCGGCCCGACCTCCGCACCCTCACCGAGATGCGTGGCACCGAGCAGCTGAGTACCGGGGTGGACCAGCGCGTCCTGCTCGAAGGTCACCGTCACGTCGACCCACGTCGACGCCGGATCCACCACCGTCACACCCGCGAGCATCGCCTCGGTCAGCAGCCGGTCGTTGAGGATCCGCCGCGCCTCGGCGAGCTGCACACGGTTGTTGATCCCGGCGATCTCCCTGTGGTCCACCGCGACCGAGGCACCCACCCGGTGCCCGGCCTCCCGCAGGATCCCCAGCACGTCCGTCAGGTACTCCTCGCCCTGGCTGTTGTCCGTGCGCACCTTCCCCAGCGCGTCCGCGAGCAACTGACCGTCGAACGCGAACACACCCGAGTTGATCTCCCGGATCGCCCGCTGCGACTCCGTCGCGTCCTTGTGCTCCACGATCGCCGTCACGGCACCCGAGGCGCCGTCCCGCACGATGCGGCCGTAGCCCGTGGCGTCCGGGACCTCGGCCGTCAGCACGGTGACGGCGTTGCCGTCGGCCGCGTGGGTCTCGGCGAGGCGACGGAGCGTCGCGCCGGTCAGCAGCGGGGTGTCGCCGCAGACCACGACGACCGTGCCGTCGATGCCGCCGCCGAGCTCCTCGAGACCCATCCGTACGGCGTGCCCCGTGCCGTTCTGCTCCGCCTGGACCGCGGTGCGTACGCCCGGGTCGATCTCGGTCAGATGCGCGGCGACCTTCTCGCGGGCGTGCCCCACGACGACGACCAGGTTCTCCGGGTCCAACTCGCGCGCGGCGGCGAGGACGTGGCCGACCAGGGAGCGGCCACAGATGCTGTGCAGAACCTTGGGTGTGGCCGACTTCATACGGGTGCCCTCACCCGCTGCGAGGACGACGACGGCTGCCGGGCGGGTTGCGCTCACGGGGATGCCCTTCGGCTGTGGAGGAGTGGGGTGTGGACATCCGCAGGATACCGGGGGGCTGTGAGGGGGAAATGTGAGCGGGTCCTGACCCGTCTTGCTGGGGTCAGGACCCGAACTGAGGTCTTGTGTGCTGTGGCTCCCGGAGAAGGATTCGAACCCTCATTCAACGGACCAAAACCGTTTGTCCTGCCCTTAGACGATCCGGGATGGTTCAGTCGCTATGCCCGATTTCCTAGATCGGAAGCGACGCCAGCCCCTACTATGCCGTACCAGGCACCCTCCATGCGACGGTACAGGTCGGCGCTCCCCAGCACGTAGATGATCAGGCAGCCTCGATAGGCCTGAGAGGTGTTCTTCCGCGTCGTCCTCGGGTTGTGCTTCTTCAGGCTGGCCTTCTGGAACGCGGAGGGGGCTACGCCGACCAGCCCGGCCCAGAAGGCTTCGGCCTCCGTCACGTCGGCCGACTCGTGAATGCTCACCCGGAAGCGGAGCCGCTCGCGCTCCACGCCCAGTGTGGCGAGCCAGCGCAGGAAAAAGGCGATGACGTTCGGGTCGCTGTTGATGAAGTGCAGCCTCTCGCGACGGCAGTACGCCTTGTCCTTGGCGCCCTCCGCCCAGTAGAGGGCGACGCCCGCGAGGAAGACCTCTCGGGCGGACAGCTCGCCGACCGTGTGCATGGCGGCGGCTTTCGTCTGTCGACGTTCCTCCTCGCGGCGTTGCAGCCTGGCCTCCCAGCCTCTCCTGGCGATGGCCGAAGCCTCCTCGGCGCTGCGCCTGCGCTCGGGCTTGGGCAGGTCGCGCACCCACAGGGAGATCGAGCTCTTCGAGCAGCCCAGCTCCACCTGGATCCGGTCGTACGTCCAGCCCTGGGTGCGAAGCTCTCTGGCCTTGGCGCGCAGGTCGTCCTTGGCGCGTGGGCGCTTGGTCCACTCGGGAGAGGGCTCGCCCTCCAGGAGGCGGTTGAGGATGTCGTTGTTGTCGACGTGCAGGCGGTCGCGGATCTGTCGGCGGCTGAGGCCTGCCCGGCGCAAGGTGATCGCTTGCTCCCGCAGGGCTTCGAAGTCGGCGTAGTTGCCATGGGGATGTGCCATGGGCTCACCGTCTGGGTGGAATGAGGGGTTCCGGGGTCGAACGGTGTGCGATTCAGCAGTTCGAGGGATACCGGGTGGTTTCGCTTCTGTTCGATTGGGCGGTGTGGTGTAGGCCAGTACGAGAAACTCGCCGGAAAAGCGGGGGCGCTCGAACGTAGGCTTGGGGGTATGACCGCGACGGGGGAAGACCGCACCGGGGCCAGGATGGAGGGCCGCCCGGTCGGCCCGTGGTGGTGGGAGCGGTGGCGGGGGGCCGTGCTCGACGGCTCGCTGGCGTTCGTGTCGGCGGTCGAGTGCTCCGTGGAGGGTGTCGCCTTCGCCGGGGACGCGGGTCTGCCGGCGTCCGTGGGGGTCGTGTTCGGGGCGCTCGCCGGTTCCGTGCTGCTGGTGCGGCGGATGTGGCCCGTCGCCGTCGTGCTGGTCTTCATCGCCGTCGCGCCGGCCCAGATGGGGTATCTGATGGGGCTCGTCGGCCTCTACACCCTGGCCGCGTCCGAGGCGCCGAGACGGATCATCGGGGCACTGTCCGGGATGGCGTTCACCGGGGTGTTCATCGTGTGGTTCGTGCAGGCCACGCAGATCACCCGGGGTGAGGACGGCGGGGTGGGCGGGGACGCCGTGGTCGGCGGCGACGAGTGGTTCGCGCTGTTCCTGGCGCTGACGGTGGCGATCGGGCTGACGGCGCCGCCCGTGCTGCTGGGGCTGTACGTGGGGGCCCGGCGGCGGTTGATGGAGAGCCTGCGGGAGCGGGCGGACTCGCTGGAGCGGGAGCTTCAGCTGCTCGCGGAGCGGGCGGAGGAGCGGGCGGAGTGGGCCCGGGGCGAGGAGCGGACGCGGATCGCGCGGGAGATGCACGACGTGGTCGCGCACCGGGTGTCGTTGATGGTGGTGCACGCGGCGGCGTTGCAGGCGGTGGCGCGCAAGGACCCCGAGAAGGCTGTGAAGAACGCGGCGCTGGTGGGGGACATGGGGCGGCAGGCGTTGACCGAGCTGCGGGAGATGCTCGGGGTGCTGCGGTCGGGGGACGGGTTCTCGACGGTGCGGTCCGCCGAGCCGGCGTCGGTGCCGTTGGCGGCGGTGGGGGCGGCCGCGGCGGCCGCTGCTTCGCGGGCGGAGGACGAGGTGGGGGAGGGGCCCTGTCTCGCGGAGCTGGAGGTGCTGGTGGGGCAGTCGGCGGCCGCGGGGATGGTCGTGGAGCTGTCGGTGGAGGGGGAGGTGCGGGTGTATGCGGCCGAGGTGGAGCAGACGGCGTACCGGGTGGTGCAGGAGGCGTTGACGAACGTCCACAAGCATGCGGCGGGGGCGAAGACGCATGTGCGGCTGGCGCACCGCTCGGCGGAGATCGCGATGCAGGTGGAGAACGGGCCGCCGCCGGAGCCGGGGGCGGCGGGGGCCGCGCGCCTGCCCAGCGGCGGGAACGGGCTGCTCGGGATGAAGGAGCGGGTGGCCGCGCTGGGGGGCGTGTTCGTGTCGGGGCCGACCGACGCCGGGGGTTTCCGGGTGTCGGCGGTCATACCGGCGTAGCGCTCCGCGTGGCGCGCGGTGCGGGGATGGCCCGCGTCGCCCCTGCGGTACGACGGCTGCCCGCGGCTCGCCGCGCGAGGCCGACAGCTGCTACGGGTGCGGCGACGCGCGTGCGGGCGGCTACGGCTGCTGGTGTTCACGGCTGTCGCCACGGCTGAGCGGGCTTTCGGCCGCGTCCGGGCGTGCCTACGGCCATGTCTGCGCGTGCCTGGGGCTGCTCTTGCGTCTGCGTGCGTGCGGCTATGTCTGCTCGTGCACGGGTATGGCGGCGCGTGGCGGGGTGCGGGGGCGGGCGGGGTCGCTCAGCCGGCTGTCAGGCGGGTCGGGGCCGTGCCTGTGAGGAGGGTCGTGAGGGCCGCGTCGATGTGGGGGCCCAGGTACCAGTCGCCGGTGTGGTCGAGGGCGTAGGCGCGGCCGTCGGTGTCGATGGCGAGCAGCGCGCGGGTGGCGGTCTCGTGGCCGAGGGGGCAGACCTCGGTGTCGAGGGCGCGGCCGAGGTCGCCGAGGGTGCGGGCCATGTGGAGGCCGTGCAGGGGGTCGAGGTGGAGGTCGACGGGGGCGAGTTGGCGGCCGGGGCCCTGTGAGGTGAGGCGGAGGCCGCCGAATTCGGCCCAGGCCTCGACCGCGGCCGGGAAGACCGCGTGACGGTGTCCCGCGGGCGAGGTGTGCTCGCGCAGGGTGTCGGCCCAGAACTCGGCCTGCTTTATGTCCCAGCGTCCGGGCTGCCAGCCGGCGGCGCGCAGGGCGGCGTCGACGGGTACGGAGAAGCGCGTGGTGGAGGTGCGGTCGGTGTGCATCTGCCCTTTGTTCGTCGGGGGGTTCGTCGGCGGTTCGGCTGGGGGTCGGTGCGGGGGGTCGAGGGTCTCCAGGTGTCCGGTGTGCGTGAGGCGTGTGGGTGCTCGCGTAGCTGGTGACGTGTCGGGCGGGGGCGGTGGTTCCGGGGGGTTCCGGTGAGTCCGTCCGGCTCGGTGGGTTTCCTCCGGGAGGCTTCCCTCAGTACTCCTGGTGCGGGGCTCCCGTTCAGTTGCCCTCGGTCGGGTCGACGATGCGGACGCCGAAGTGGGCGCTGAGGGCGGTGCAGGAGCGGCAGGGGGTGGCGAAGCCGCCGTGGAGGGGGTCGCCGTCCTCGCGGATGTGGCGGGTGGTGAGTTTGGCCTGCTTGAGGACCTTGCGGGCCTCGCCGTTGGTCATGGGTCTGCGGGCGGCGCGCTTGCTGCGGGCCGCGTCGGCGGTGGTGATGAGCCGGGAGATGAGGATGGCCTCGGCGCAGCGGCCGGTGAAGCGGTCGCGTTGTGCGGTGGCGAGGGAGTCGAGGAACTCCTGGACGAGGGGGTGCAGGGGCGGGGCGTGGTCGCCGCGTGCCGCGGTGCCGGTGAGGGTCTCGCCGCGTACGGAGAGGGCGGCGGCGACGGTGGGCAGGATGCCGTCGCGGCGATGGAGGAGGGTGGGGGTGTGCGGTAGTTCGGTGGCGCTCCAGCCGATGCGCGGATCACCCGAGGGTCCTGCCTGCGTCGTGCTCATGATCGTCATCCCCTCCTGTCGCATCCCCCGTCAGCGGACACAGAGTGCCAAACGGCGTGGCCGGTGTGGAAGCTGGGGCGGTGCGACACGCCCGGGCTTCGGCACACGGTGAGGGTGGTGTGACGGCTGGTCACGGAAGCGGAGGGCCGGTGACCGGGGTCGCCGTACCGCATAGGCTGTCGACAACCGCGATCCGTGCGGGTCCCGCGTTCGAGTGCGGGTCCGGGGCGGGTCGGGGAGTGTGAAGGGGCCTTCGACGGGCCTTTTTCACTGCCAGTGGTCAGTCCGTACAGACGCCATGACCAGTCAGCCAGCACAGTCAGCCAGTACCAGAACAGGTCGAGAACGCCGCAGGGGGCTACCGCCATGACGACAGGTCGGCTCGGGCAGCAAGCCGCGCCGCCGAACGCGGCCTACGCCGGGCAGGTCGTGCAGTTTCCGGACCCGGTCCGGGCCGCGCGTCATCCGAGGGGTGTCCGTGTGGACGCGCACGGCTATCCGGATTTCTCGCCCTACGCGCGTGCCGCGGCGGAGATCGCCGATCCCCCGGAGGGGTTCGGGGTGGACGAGTTGCGGTTGACGGACTACGTGTCCGCGAACGCGGCGCTGGCGGCGTCGGGGCACGCGTTGTGGGACACGATTCCGCCGGTGGCGACGCCGCACGGCTGGACGTGGCATCACGTGGTGGGCAGTCGGCGGCTGGAGTTGGTGCCGGTCGAGGTGAAGGCGCTGCTGCGGCACCACGGGGGTATCGCGACGGCGCGGGTCGACCAGGGCAAGCGGGGCACGCGGCCGTTGCAGGAGACGCGGCCGGCGCACTTCGGGTTGCCGAAGTCGTCGGCGGTGGCGGTGACGGAGTCGCAGGTGCAGGGGGTCGAGGAGGACCTCGGGTACCGGTTGCCGGGCGCGTACCGGTCGTTCCTGAAGGCTGCGGGCGGTTGTGCTCCCGTGGGGGCGGCGCTGGACGCGGAGTTGGGGCTGCTGGTGGACCAGCCGTTCTTCACGGTGCGGGACGAGGCGGCGGTCAATGACCTGGTGTACGTCAACAAGTGTCTGCGGGACCATCTGACCAAGGACTACCTGGCGGTGGCGTTCGCGCAGGGTGGGCTGGTCGCGGTGAAGGTGAAGGGCGACCGGATCGGGTCGGTGTGGTTCTGCGCGTACGACGACGCCCGTGATGTGGATCCGTCCTTGCCGCCGGCCGAGCGGGTGGAGCGGCTGCTGCTCCCCGCCGGTGAGGACTTCGACGTGTTCCTGTCCCGGTTGGCGGGCAATCCGCCGGAGTTGGAGACGGTGGCGAATCTGATGGTGGACGGTGGGTTCGCCCGCGCCGTGCCGGTCGCCGCAACGTCCTCGGTGGGGGAGTGAGTTCTCGATGGTGACGTTCGCTCAGGCGCAGGAGCGCGCCGAGGAATGGATCAACGGTGATCTGCCCGCGTATCAGCATCGTGAGGTGCGGGTGCGGGAGTTCGACCTGGGGTTCGTGGTGTGGGCGGAGGACCGTGCGGACGGTCCGCGGTCCGACGGCGGCGCGCAGCGGCTGGTGATCGCTAGGGACAGCGGGGAGGCCACGTTGTGGCCGTCGCTGCCGGTGGGTGAGGTGATCCGCCGTTACGAGGAGGAGTACGGCCGGACGGAGGCGCCGCCCGCCGAGGCGCCGGCTCCTCCGGCGCGGGTGGATCTGAACCAGACGTCGTTCCTGCTGACTCCGCCGGAGTGGTTGCAGGACGCGGCGGACCGGATGGGCATCCCGGACCGCCGTTCGGGCGCCGGTGCTGGTGCCGGTTCGGCTGTCGGCTCCGGTGCTGGTGCTGGTGCCGGTGGGTCGGACGGTGCCGGGTCGCGTCCGGCGGGCTCCGTGGCCGGTGGTGCGATGCCGGAGACCTTGGCCGGGCCGTCGGGTCCGCCCTCCCCGCCCTCCCCGCCCTCCCCGGCTTCCGTCGGCGGGGCGCCGGTGCCGGCGGACGCCACGCCGTGGCCGGCGGCCGCGTCGGCGGAGGACGAGGTGCGGGACGCGGTGCCGCCGCCGAGGGACGCCGAGCCGCATGACGCGGTGCCGGGTGTGCCGGACGGGGCGACGCCGTGGGCCGGTACGGACACCAACGCCGAGATCGAGGACGACCGTTCGGTGCCGCTGCCGGACACGGTGTTCGCGCCGCAGCTGACCGAGGTGAGCGACGAGGACGACACCCCGCCGCCCAGTGCCCTGCCCGAGGCCAAGACCGCGCTGATCACCGGTGGCAGCCAGCTCCCGCGCACAGCTGTGGCTCCTGCGCTGGACCCGTCGGGGCAGCCGCAGTCGCAGCCGCCGGCCGGTCCGGCGACGCCGCCGCCGGGCACGCCGTCGTACGGGTACCCGCAGGGCGGCCCGCAGGGGCCCGGTACTCCGCCGCCGGGGCGTCCGCTGCCGCCGCACGCCGGGGACATCGCCGACGCGGCGACGAGCAAGGCGGCGCCGCCCCCGCGCAGGGGCGGCAGGAGCGGTGGGCCGGGTACGCCGCCGCCTCCGCCGGGAGTGCCGGGTGCGCCGGGTGCCCGTCCGGGCGCGACGCCCCCGCCGTCCGCTCCGGCCGGCGCGTACGTGCCGACGCAGATGGTCTCCGCCCTCGGCCCGGACGGGCCCGAGGGCGTGCCCGGCGCTCCGGGCCAGCCGGGTGCGCCGAATCCGCCGGGGGGTACGCCCGCCGGTGGGGTGCATCACGCGGCGACGATGCTGGCCGGGCCCGCCGTGGGTGGTCCGGGGGCTCCGCTGCCGCCCGGTGTTCCGGGTGCTCCGGGCCAGCCGGGTGCTCCCGGTGCCCCTGGTGCTCCCGGTGCTCCCGGTGCCCCTGGTGCGCCGAATCCGCCGGGGGGTACGCCCGCCGGTGGGGTGCATCATGCGGCGACGATGCTGGCCGGGCCCGCCGTGGGTGGTCCGGGGGCTCCGCTGCCGCCGGGTGCTCCCGGTGTTCCGGGTCAGCCCGGCATCCCGCCCGGTGGTCCCGCTCCGGTGCATCACGCCGAGACGATGCTGGCGGGGCCCGCGGTGGGCGGTCCGGGCGCGCCCGGCATGCCGCAGCCGCCCGGCCCGCCCGGTGTGCCGCCGGGCCCGCAGGGCATGCCCGGACAGCCGGGTCACCCTGGTCATCCCGGTCACCCTGGTCATCCCGGTCACCCGGGGCACCCCGGGCAGCCGATGGGCGGCCCGCCGGCGTACGGGTATCCGCAGCAGCCGACGGGGCAGCCGACCGTGGGTCCGGGCTACCAGGCCGTCCTGCGGTACCGCGCGCCCGACGGCTCCGAGCAGCAGGTGATCCGGCGTTCCGCTCCGGGCACCCCGCACCCGGAGTGGCAGATCTTCCACGAGCTGCGCGGGCTGAACATTCCGCCGGAGGCGGTGCTGGAGCTGCACACGGAGCTGGAGTCGTGCGAGCTGCCGGGCGCCTACTGCGCGCGGATGATCCGTGAGCAGTGGCCGAACGCGCGCATCACGTCCATCGCCCCCTACGGCAAGGACCACGCGAGCCGGCAGCAGGGCATGGCGCAGCTGCTGGCGCACCAGGGCGAGTTGCACCAGGTCGCGGACGGTCCGGCGCGACTCGCGCCGGTGCGTGCGCCGTTGCCGCCGGTGCAGCCGGCGCCGCCGATCCCTCCGGAGGCGATCGGGCAGGAGCTGGCGGCGGCGTTCGGGCCGGGGGTGTTCCGGTTCGACCAGCAGGCGGTGTCGCGCCAGGGTGTGCCGCCGATCGTGGCGCACACGCTGGTGGTGGCCGGACTGCCGGTGGACATGGGCCCGTTCTTCTGGGCGCAGGCCCAGCCGGGGCGTCCGGTGCCGACGCTGGCGGAGCTGGCGCAGGAGCGGGGTGTGCAGCCGGCGGCGGACGCGGGCTCGTACCTGGTGATGGGCAGCGACTTCGGCAAGGCGCTGTGTGTGCAGTACGGCACGGCGAACATCGTGGCGGTGCCGGTGGAGGCGGGGCCGGGCGGTGCGCCCGTACCGCCGCAGTTCGTGAACACCGGGCTGCCGGAGTTCGCGCGCTGCCTGGCGCTGCTGGGCCGGATGTGGCGGCTGCGGTTCGGGTTGAACCAGGAGCAGGCGGGCCGCTGGACCGTCGACTTCCAGGCGCAGCTGGCCGCCCTGGACCCGGCGGCGCTCGGCTCGCCGGAGAGCTGGTGGTCGGTGCTGCTGGAGCAGATGTGGGACGGCCTGCTGTGAGCCGCGGCCGCTGACGGCGGCGGTGTGAACATGAGGGGCCGGGCCCGGTCGTACGACCGGGCCCGGCCCCTCCGCGTTGTCCGCCGTGTCGCGTGACGCGCTTCCGCCGCCCGGCCCCTCGCCCGGAGTGTCGTGTTGTGAACACGTCTGTCTGATCCATCAAGATATGCGCCACATCGGCATTCCGTGTGCGTCCGGCGAGAGGTTCCCAGCATGAGCAGCGCACCGACGGCGCCCCACGGGTGCGACTTCGAGTTCGACGTCGTACGGCGTGGCTACCGCCCCGACCAGGTCGACGCGTGCGCGGCGGCCCTCTCGCGGGACCGTGACGCGGCGTGGGAGCGGGCGGCCCGGCTGACCGTGCTCGCCAAGGAGATGGGCGCGGAGTTGGCCCGGCTCAGGGAGACCGTCGCCGGGCTGCCCCAGCAGACGTACGAGGCGCTCGGCGGGCGGGCGCGGCAGTTGTTCGAGCTCTGCGTCGAGGAGGCGGCGGCGCTGCGGGAGGGCGGCCGTGCCGATGCCCGGCGGTTCGTCGAGGAGGCCGAGGAGGCCGCGCGGCGGCTGCGGGAGGAGTCGCGGGCGTACGCCGACCAGGTGCGCGGCGAGGCGGACGAGCGGGCCCGGCAGCGGGTGCTCTCGGCCCGGGCGCAGGCGGACGATCTGCGGATCGCGGCGCGGCTGTCCGTGAAGGAGGGGCGGACCGAGGCACTGGCCGCGCTGCGGGAGGTGCGGGAGCGCACCGAGGGCATGCTCACGGAGATCGACAAGGAGTTCGCCGAGCGGGTGGCCGACATCGAGCGGGCGGTCGCCGAGCGGGAGGCCGTGTTCGACGCGCGCCACGCGGAGCGGGTCGCCCGTGCGGAGGCCGCGGTCGTCGAGGCGGAGCGGGCTCTCGCCGAGGCGGAGCGGCACGCGGCGCAGACGCAGACGGAGGCGGAGGCCCGTGCCGCCGAGCTGATCGCGGAGGCACGGGTCCGGGAGGAGCGCGTCGCACGGGACACCGAGCGGGTCCTGCGCGAGCACGCCGAGCGCGGAGAGGGACTGAAGGTGCAGATGGACTACGTCCGCGACAGCCTGTCTGCGCTCACGGGTGACTGAGGGCCGGAGCTGAGGGCCGATGCCGGCCGGTGGCCGACTTCGGTTCAGGACCGATCCCGGCCGGGGACCGAGGGCCGGCCCCGGCCAGTGGTCCTTCGGCGGCCTCAGTCGTCGCTGCCCCTCCCCACCGCTCCCGCGAGGATCCAGCCCTCCACCGCCTCGTACTGCCTGCGCTGTTCCGCCGCCTTGCCGCGACCGGACCACACCGTGCCCAGCCAGCCGCAGGCGAAGCCCAGCGGGATGGAGACCAGGCCCGTCGTGGTGAAGGGGAACCAGTTGAAGTCGGCGCGCGGGAACGCGGCGAACGGGGAACCGGACACGAGGTTGGTGCCGGTCATGAGGACCAGGACGGCGAGCGTGCCGCCGATGAGCGTGCACATCAGGCCCGTACGGGTGTAGCGGCGCCAGAAGAGGCCGTACACCAGGGCGGGTGCGATCGCCGAGGCGCCCAGGCAGAACGAGAGCGTGACCAGCGGCTGCAGACTGTGGTTCTGGACCAGTGTGGCGAGGACGATCGCGGTGACACCGACCGCGCCCGCGGAGAGCCGGGCGATGGTCATCTCACGGCGGGGTGTGAGGGGTTCGGACGCGACGGCCGCGAAGACGTCGTGGGCCAGGGAGTTGGCGCACGCGAGGATCATGCCCGCCACCGAGGCGAGCAGCGTCAGGAACACCGCCGTGGCGACCGTGGTGAACAGCAGCGTCTCCGCCGTGGACACCTCCGTGCCGAACGCCGCCATCGAGCCCAGCAGATAGGCCGTGTTGCCCTGGGCGTCGGCCGCCGCGATGACCTCGCGGCCGATCAGGGCCGTCGCGCCGAAGCCGACCACGGAGATGATCAGCACGAACAGGGCGACCGACGGCACCGCCCATGACAGCGAGCGGCGGACCTGACGGGCGTTGCGCGCGGTGTACATGCGCATGGTGACGTGGGGCAGGCAGGCGCCGCCGAGGACGACGGTCAACTGGGCGCTGATCATGTCGAGTTCCGGGTACGGGCCGCCCGAGAACTGGAGCCCGGAGTGGAGGTAGCCGGTGCCGACACCGCTCTTCGCCGCCGCGGCGCCCAGCAGCAGTCCGGGGTCCCAGTCGAACCTGTTCAGGATCAGTACGGCGATGATCCCGCCGGAGCCGAGCAGCATCACGATCTTGATGATCTGGATGAGGGCGGTGCCCTTCATCCCGCCGATCGCCGCGTAGCCGATCATCAGCGCGCCGACGATCACCACGACACCGGTCTTCAGACTGTCGTTGGAGAAGCCGAGGATGAACGCCAGCAGGTCACCCGTGCCGGCCAGCTGCACCAGCATCATCGGCATCAGCGCCGCGAGCGTCACGACGCACGCCGTGATGCGCACGATCCGGCCGGGCATGCGCCGGGCCAGCGCGTCGCCCATCGTGAACCGGCCCGCGTTGCGCAGGGGCTCGGCCAGCAGGAACATCAGCAGCATCAGGGACAGGGCCGTGCTGAGGGCGAGGACGACACCGTCGTAGCCGAAGAGGGCGATCACCCCGCCGGTGCCGAGGACCGTCGCCGCGGAGATGTAGTCGCCGGCGATCGCCAGGCCGTTGCGCATGGGGGAGAGCGAGCTGTAGCCGGTGTAGAACTCGTCGAGGTCGTCCCGGTCGGGGCCCGTCATCACGCACAGCAGCAGCGTGACCGTCGCGATCGCGGTGAACCCCACGAGCGACATGGCCTGCGCCGATCCGCTGAACTCGGTGAGGACACCGGCGGCGGTCGGGAGGGAGGCGGCGGTGATCATCGGGCGGGCCCCCACGAGGAGTTCTGGTTGGTGCCCCGTCGGGGGGTGCGGTCCGTGCTGCGGCGGGTGCGGTCCGCCTCGCGCTTGGCGTCCCGGCGCGCCTCGGCCTCGGCGAGTCGGCGTATCCGGTCCGCGAGCGGGTCCACGCGGCGGCGCGCGGTGCGTTCGTACAGCCAGATCGCCAGACAGGTCACCGGCACCTGGAGCAGCCCGAGCAGCAGCCCCGTCGACAGCCCGCCGGTGACCGTGCCCGTCATGAACGACGGGGCGAACGCCGAGAGCGTCAGGAACAGCATGAAGTAGCCCAGCGCGGTCAGCGTCGCCACCCGCCGCTGCCAGCGGTACGCGCTGCGCAGCAGACGCAGGTCGCTGTGGTGGTGCAGGAGGGGGTCGTCGGACTCGTCGGGGAGCGGCGGCGCGAGGGGCGCCTCGAACCCGGACGGGTACGGCGTCGCGTACGTGGGCGAGGAGTGCGGCGCGTAGGTGGGCGAGGAGTGCGGCGCGTAGGTGGGTGAGGACTGCGGTCCGCCGTACGCGGGGGAGGGGTGCTGCGGATGTGAGGGTGGGTGGGGTGGGTGGTAGGGGGGTCGGTGCGGGGGTGACGAGAACGGGTCGGTCATCCCTTGTCTCCTTGCGTGGCTCTGGTCCGGTGCCTGCGGACCGCAGGGAGCGGGGGGCGGGCGTGAACGCTACCTGTGGGTTCGGTACCGCGCGACAGTTTCTGCAAACTGAGCGGTCGGTATGCGCTTTCTTCTTGGAACCTCCACTGACCTGGGGTGTTACCCGGATTAACTCAGGTTTTTTCGGAGGGTCCTCTGCCGTGCCGCTGCCGGGCCGCGGTGCTCAGTCCTTCAGTACCGGGAACCTGCGCGGCGCCACCACCAGCAGCACCAGCAGCGCGACCGTCGCCGCGCACGCCGCTCCCAGGTACACCGCGTGGACCGCCTCCGCGACCGCGCGGCGGACCGGCTCCGCCGTCGTGCCCGCGTCCAGACCGTGGGTGACCGCGTCGAGGTCGCCCGCGCCACCCAGGCGGGAGGCCAGCACGCCGTTCGCGACCGCGCCGAAGACCGCAGCGCCCAGGGTCTGGCCCGTCTGGCGGCAGAAGAGGATCGACGCCGTCGCCGTGCCCCGCTCCTCCCAGCCCACCGTCGACTGGACGCCCACGATCAGCGGGAGCTGGAACAGGCCCAGCGCGGCGCCCAGCAGCAGCATCAGCAGGGTCGGCTGCCAGGCCTCGCCCGGGTAGGGGAGGAACGGGAACGCGAACAGCAGCAGCGCCGCCGCCGTGATGCCCAGGATCGCCGTGTCCCGGAAGCCGATACGGCGGTAGACGTGCTGGCTCAGGGCCGCCGACACCGGCCAGCTCAGCGTCCAGATGGAGACGACGAAGCCGGCGGCCACCGGGGCCAGGCCCAGGACCGACTGGGCGTAGGTCGCCAGGAACACCGTCGGCGCCACCATCAGCAGGCCCAGCGCGGCCAGCGCCAGGTTCACGGCCGCGATCGTGCGGCGGCGCCACACCCAGCCGGGGATGATCGGTTCCGCGGCGCGGCGTTCGATCAGGACCAGCGCCACGACGAGGGCGACCCCCGTGCCCAGCAGGGTCAGGGAAGGCCAGGACAGCCAGGCCCAGGCCACTCCGCCCTGCACCAGCGCCGTCAGCAGGGCGCCCCCGCAGGCGAAGATCGTCAGGGCGCCGGCCCAGTCCACCCGGGGCCGCGCGGTCCGCTCCCGGACCGGCTCGTGCAGATGCCGGACCAGGAGCCACAGGGCCGCCGCGCCGAGCGGGAGGTTGATCAGGAAGATCCAGCGCCAGTCCGCGTAGGCGGCGAGGACCCCGCCCACGCCGGGGCCGGCCACCGCGGACACCGCCCACACCGTGGACAGCTTGGACTGGATCTTGGGGCGCTCCTCCAGGGGGTAGAGGTCGGCCGCCAGCGTCTGCACCGTGCCCTGGAGCGCCCCGCCGCCGAGGCCCTGGACGACCCGGAAGGCGATCAGCGCGCCCATGTTCCAGGCCAGCGCGCACAGCAGCGAGCCCAGCAGGAACAGGGCGGCGCCCGCGATCAGCACCGGCTTGCGGCCGAAGGTGTCGGAGAGCTTGCCGTAGACGGGGAGGGTGACGGTGACGGCGAGCAGATAGCCCGAGAACAGCCAGGAGAAGACGGAGAAACCACCGAGGTCGGCGACGATCTGCGGGACGGCGGTCGAGACGATCGTGGAGTCCAGCGCGGCCAGGCCCATGGCCAGCATGAGCGCGGCGGTGACCGCCCCTCGTCTGCCGGATCCGGTGGGCTGTGCCGAGTCGCGTAGCGCGGGTCGTGTCTCGCCCACAGGATTCCTTCCCCCTGCATCTATCTGCCGGGGACCACCATGCCACTTGTCCCTCACGTCACGGCAGGGTGCAACCTCACTGCGCCGGAAGGTGGAGTCGAACCCTGAGACCGGCTCCACCCCTCGGTGGAGGTCCCTTAGGGGTATCTCCGTACTCCGACCAGGGGCGGGTTCGTACCGCCGGAGGAAGAGACGGGACGGTACCCGTCCTTAACCTGGCTTTACGCCGCTGGGGGGCGGTGCAACCGGGGTCCACGGGGGTGGGGACCGGACCCGCGGGGGTGGGGGCCGGACCCATGGGGGTGGGGGCCGGACCCATGGGGGTGGGGGCCGGACCCATGGGGGTGGGGTTTTCCCCAGCAGAAGACTGCGCCGAGCACCAGCGCGCGGGACACCCCTGGGCCACCAGACTCAAGGCACCACCGAGCGACAGCACCACCGCTGAGCAACAGCACCATCTGTTGACCGACTTAGGAGACATACCGTGACATCGGCTGTGACCATCACTAGGCACGGGGGTACTGGAGGGCGTACGGCCGTTGCCGCACGGGCGCGGCAGGTCGTGAAGGCGTACGGGTCCGGTGAGACCCGTGTCGTCGCCCTCGACCATGTGGACGTGGACATCGCGCGGGGTCGGTTCACCGCGATCATGGGGCCCTCGGGGTCCGGCAAGTCCACGCTCATGCACTGCCTCGCCGGACTCGACACCGTGACGAGCGGTCAGATCTACCTCGACGAGACCGAGATCACCGGTCTGAAGGACAAGAAGCTCACGCAGCTGCGCCGGGACCGGATCGGGTTCATCTTCCAGGCGTTCAACCTGCTGCCCACGCTGAACGCCCTCGAGAACATCACGCTCCCCATGGACATCGCCGGGCGCAAGCCCGACAAGGAGTGGCTCGGCCGGGTCGTGGAGACCGTCGGGCTCGCCCAGCGGCTGAAGCACCGGCCCACCCAGCTCTCCGGCGGCCAGCAGCAGCGCGTCGCCGTGGCCCGGGCCCTGGCGGCGCGCCCCGAGATCATCTTCGGGGACGAGCCGACCGGCAACCTCGACTCGCGGGCCGGCGCCGAGGTGCTGGGCTTCCTGCGGCGCTCCGTCGACGAACTGGGCCAGACCATCGTGATGGTCACCCACGACCCGGTGGCCGCCTCCTACGCCGACCGCGTGCTGTACCTGGCGGACGGGCGCATCGTCGACGAGATGTACCAGCCGACGGCCGACCAGGTCCTGGACCGCATGAAGGACTTCGACGCCCGGGGGCGCACGTCATGAGCGTGATGAAGACATCGATGCGCAACTTCTTCGCGCACAAGGGACGGATGGCGCTGTCGGCCGTCGCGGTCCTGCTGTCGGTGGCGTTCGTGACGGGCACCCTCGTCTTCACCGACACCATGGGCACCACCTTCGACAAGCTGTTCGCGGCCACCTCCTCCGACGTCACGGTCTCCGCGGCCGGCGGTGAGTCCGACGAGGTGTCCCGGACCGGCCGCCCCGACTCCCTGCCCGCCTCCCTGGTGAAGGAGGTGGCCGCGGTCGAGGGCGCCAAGTCGGCCGAGGGCGCCGTCTCCTCGATGGACGTGACCGTCGTCGACCGCGACAACAAGAACATGGGGTCCTCCACCGGCGCCCCCACCATCGCGGGCAACTGGACGAAGAACGACCTCCGTTCCATGGAGATCACCTCCGGGCACGCCCCGCGCGGCCCGACCCAGGTGATGGTCGACGCCGACACCGCCGACAAGCACGGACTGAAGCTCGGTGACGAGCTGCGCACCATCACCGTCGGCGGGGACATCACCGCCCGGATCGTCGGCATCGCCTCGTTCAAGGTGACCAACCCCGGTGCCGCCGTCGTCTTCTTCGACACCGCCACCGCCCAGCGCGGACTCCTCGGCGCCACCGGCCGGTTCACCCAGGTCAACGTCACCGCCGAGGCGGGCGTCAGCGACATCCGGCTGAAGCGGAACGTCAGCTCGGCCCTGGCCACGCTCACGGCGGGGACGGAGCAGGGCGGCAAGGGCGAGCAAGGCGCGAAGGGCGCCCAGGAGACGGCGTACAAGGTCCGTACGCAGCAGGAGACCGCGGACGCCAACCGCAGCGACGTCGACGAGTTCATGAACGTCATCAAGTACGGGATGCTCGGCTTCGCCGGGATCGCGTTCCTCGTCGGCGTCTTCCTGATCATCAACACGTTCTCGATGCTGGTCGCCCAGCGCACCCGCGAGATCGGTCTGATGCGGGCCGTCGGATCCTCCCGCGGACAGGTCAACCGGTCGGTGCTCGTCGAGGCGACGCTCCTCGGCGTCCTCGGCTCGCTCATCGGTGTCGGCGCGGGCGTCGGCCTCGCGGTCGGGCTGATGAAGCTCATGTCGGCCGTCGGCATGGAACTGTCCACCCGCGACCTGACGGTGCGGTGGACGACCCCCGCCATCGGCATGCTGCTGGGCATCGTGGTCACCGTCCTCGCGTCCTATCTGCCCGCCCGCCGCGCGGGCAAGGTCTCCCCGATGGCCGCGCTGCGCGACGCCGGCACCCCGGCGGACGGCAAGGCCGGACTCGTACGGGGCCTGGTCGGCCTGGTGCTCACCGGCGCCGGTGCCTTCGCGCTCTACCTGGCGGCCACCGCCGACCAGGCGAAGCAGGGCTCGCTGATCCTCGGCGTGGGCATCGTCCTCAGCCTCATCGGCTTCGTCGTGATCGGCCCGCTCCTCGCGGGCGGTGTCGTGCGGGTGCTCAGCGCCGTACTGCTGCGGGCCTTCGGACCCGTCGGCCGGATGGCCGAGCGCAACGCGCTGCGCAACCCCCGCCGCACTGGCGCCACCGGCGCGGCCCTCATGATCGGCCTGGCCCTGGTCGCCTGCCTCTCCGTGGTCGGCTCCTCCATGGTGACCTCCGCCACCGCCGAGCTGGACAAATCGGTCGGCGCCGACTTCATCATCACCGCGGGCAACGGCGGCAAGCCCCTCAACCCCGCCACCGTCAAGGCGGTCGAAGGGGTCGAGGGCCTCGGCCACGTCACCCGGATGAAGGAGACCCCGGCCAAGGTGACCGCGCCCGACGGCACCTCCGAGTCGGGACAGCTGCTCGCCGCCGAGGCCACCTACGCCGAGGACCTGCGCCGCGAGACCGTCTCCGGTGACCTCGCGGCCGCGTACGGCGACGACGCGATGTCCGTCGGCTCCGAGTTCGCCGAGAAGGCGGGCGTGAAGGTCGGCGACACCCTGACCGTGGCCTTCGACGGGGGCCGCACCGCGAAGCTGAAGGTCGCGGCCATCACCTCCGACGACACGGGCCTCGACCAGGGCGCGATGTACACCAACCTCACGACCGTCGAACGCTATGTGCCGGCCGAGCGGGTGCCGCTGGACACGGCCCTGCTCGCCAAGGCGGACGAGGGCAGCAAGGACCAGGCGTACGCCGCGCTCAAGACGGCCGTCGCCAAGGACCCCACGGTCAAGGTCATGGACCAGACCGACTACAAGCAGGCCCTCCAGGACCAGGTCGGTCAGCTGCTCAACATGGTGTACGGCCTGCTGGCCCTGGCGATCGTCGTCGCGATCCTCGGTGTCGTGAACACCCTCGCCCTGTCGGTGGTCGAACGCACCAGGGAGATCGGCCTCATGCGGGCCATCGGCCTCTCCCGCCGCCAGCTGCGCCGCATGATCCGCCTGGAGTCCGTGGTGATCGCCCTGTTCGGCGCGCTGCTGGGCCTGGGCCTGGGGATGGGCTGGGGCGCCACCGCTCAGCGGCTCCTCGCCCTGGAGGGCCTGGAGGTCCTGGACATCCCGTGGCCGACCATCATCGGTGTCTTCATCGGCTCGGCGTTCGTGGGCCTGTTCGCCGCCCTCGTCCCGGCGTTCAGGGCGGGCCGGATGAACGTCCTCAACGCGATCGCGACGGACTGATGG
Source organism: Streptomyces neyagawaensis (assembly GCF_023516595.1). GTDB lineage: Bacteria > Actinomycetota > Actinomycetes > Streptomycetales > Streptomycetaceae > Streptomyces > Streptomyces neyagawaensis. Next base: position 117,811 of record NZ_JAMGBG010000019.1, read on the forward strand.
CGGCGGGGAAAGTGCCGGGGACGCCCTAGGCGGACCGGCTCCTCGGACCGGTACGGGGGTCCCGCCCGAGGGGCTGTGAAGGGCGGGGGACGGCGGGGCGTGGGAGTGATCCCCACGCCCCGCCGTTCTCGTGCCCGCCTGCTCCTGCGGCTGCTCGCCGTCTGCTCCTGCGGCGGCGGTGTCGCCTGGTCCCGCGCGGTCGGGCGGGGACGTGCGGGGGGCGGGCGAGGGCGGCGTCAGCCGGCGGCGCGGACGGCCTGGTAGTACTTCTTCGCCGTCTTCAGGCACGCGGCCTTGGCCTGCTTGCGGATGGGCGGGGTCAGCGGGTCGGCCCAGAACTTCTGTCCGCAGGCACGGTTCATGTCGCCCAGGAATGCCTTGTCGATCCGGAGTTTGTGGGACCGCTTGAATGTGGCCTTGCCCGCGATCGTCTTGTAGTTGCGGTATCCGAAGTCGTGCCGGTAGCAGGCGAACGAGAAGTCGTACCCGCCCCAGATCTTCTCCGGAGACGAATTGCAGTAGTTGGTGCTCCAGTTGAACTTGTACTTCGTGATCGCCGGCTTGTGCTGCCGGTACTGCCCGAGCGCCGTGTACCACTTGGTCTGCGAGCCGGACGAGTTCCCCGTCAGGGTGCTCAGCTTCGACAGCTTCTGCGCCTTGGTGACGCCGGCGACCGCCTGTGTGGACGCCCCACCGTCCGCCCCGGGACCGGCGAGGGCGGGTGCGGCGCCGGTCAGTAGAAGAACCGCCGAAAGGGTCGCGCCGGGAATTACTCTGCGTAACGTGGTCATGGTTTTCTCCGTTTCTGGTTGGCTGCTGCTCGGGAAGCGATCGCCACGGTGCCATGTCCACGGAGGGGCGCCAATTGTCCCTTGGTGCAGTGCGCGGAATTGAAGAAGGTGTTCCGTATTCCCGTGGAATGGGATAGGGAGTCGGGGGCGGGGCCACCCGGGCGAGGCCGACAGCAGCATCGAAAGCAGCGCGGCGCCTTGAGGAGCGCGGTGCCCTGAGGCGGGCGGTGCCCTGAGGGGCGCGGGGAACTGCGCGAGGAACCACGACGAGGCGGTCAGCCGAAAGTGGACCGCAGCCACCGAAAGGGGCGCGGGGAACTGCGCGAGCGACCACGACGAAGCGGTGAGTCAAGAGCCGACCGCAGGCACCCCCGAGGGGCGCGGGGAACTGCGCGAGCGACCACGACGGTCCGCAGCCGAGCGAGCACCGCAGGCCCCTCTCCTTCCTCCGCGGGGCCCGGGGACGCAGCCCCCGCGGGGTCGAAGGGACCGAGCCCTTGGGGACGGGACGGGTGAGGGCGGCGGGGGCGAACCCGGCGGGCCGACCCCCCTGACAAGGCCCACCACGGTTGTCCACAGGCTCCGCACCACCCCCACCACCCGTCGTACCCTGGACACCCCCGGCCCCTCCCATGAGGTCGGGCGCTCGTGTTGCCCCCGCTGTACCCCAGCCGCAGCCTGACCCCCCGGACGGGAAACGCCCTTCATGAGCCTCCACGGTCTGCTCGACGCCGTAGTCAAGGACGCCCCCCTCGCGGAAGCGATCAGGGCGGCGGCCGACGGCCACCGCACCCACGTCGACCTGGTCGGCCCCCCGGCGGCCCGGCCCTTCGCCGTCGCGGCCCTCGCGAGGGACGCCGGCCGGCCCGTGCTCGCCGTCACGGCCACCGGCCGCGAGGCCGAGGACCTCGCGGCCGCCCTGCGCTCCCTCCTCCCCCCGGAGGGCGTCGTCGAGTACCCGGCCTGGGAGACCCTCCCCCACGAGCGCCTCAGCCCCCGCAGCGACACCGTCGGCCGCCGCCTCGCCGTCCTGCGCCGGCTGGCCCACCCGCGCCCCGACGACCCGGAGACCGGCCCGGTCCAGGTCGTCGTCGCCCCCGTGCGTTCCGTCCTCCAGCCCCAGGTCAAGGGCCTCGGCGACCTGGAGCCCGTCTCCCTGCGCAGCGGCGAGAGCGCCGACCTGAACCGCACGGTCGAGGCGCTCGCGGCGGCCGCGTACTCCCGCGTGGAGCTGGTCGAGAAGCGCGGCGAGTTCGCCGTACGCGGCGGCATCCTCGACGTCTTCCCGCCCACCGAGGAACACCCCCTCCGGGTGGAGTTCTGGGGCGACGACATCGAGGAGATCCGGTACTTCAAGGTCGCCGACCAGCGCTCCCTGGAAGTCGCCGAGCACGGCCTGTGGGCACCGCCCTGCCGTGAGCTCCTCCTCACGGACGACGTGCGCGAGCGCGCCCGCGCCCTCGCCGAACGCCACCCCGAGCTGGGTGAACTCCTGGGCAAGATCGCCGAGGGCATCGCCGTCGAAGGCATGGAATCCCTCGCCCCGGTCCTCGTCGACGACATGGAGCTGCTGATCGACGTCCTGCCGAAGGGCGCGATGGCGGTCGTCTGCGACCCGGAGCGGGTGCGCACGCGCGCCGCGGACCTGGTGGCCACCTCGCAGGAGTTCCTCCAGGCGTCGTGGGCGGCCACGGCGGGCGGCGGCGAGGCGCCGATCGATGTCGACGCGGCCTCCCTGTGGTCCATCGCGGACGTCCGCGACCGCGCCCGTGAGCTGGACATGATGTGGTGGTCGGTGTCGCCGTTCGCCGCCGACGAGGAGCTGGACGGGGACACCCTCAAGCTCGGCATGCAGGCCCCCGAGACCTACCGCGGCGACACCGCGAAGGCGCTCGCGGACACCAAGGGCTGGCTCGCCGACGGCTGGCGCACGGTCTTCGTGACCGAGGGCCACGGCCCCGCCGCCCGCACGGTCGAGGTCCTCGGCGGCGAGGGCATCGCGGCCCGTCTGGAGGCCGACCTCGGGAAGATCGCCCCCTCCGTGGTGCACGTGGCGTGCGGCTCCATCGACTACGGCTTCATCGCCCCGTCCCTGAAGCTCGCGGTCCTCACCGAGACCGACCTGTCCGGGCAGAAGGCGGCCGGCAAGGACGGCGCCCGCATGCCCGCCCGCCGCCGCAAGACCATCGACCCGCTCACCCTCGAATCGGGCGACTACATCGTCCACGAGCAGCACGGCGTCGGCCGCTACATCGAGATGGTCCAGCGGACCGTGCAGGGCGCGACCCGCGAGTACCTCGTCGTCGAGTACGCCCCCGCGAAGCGCGGCCAGCCCGGCGACCGCCTCTACATCCCCACCGACCAGCTGGAACAGATCACCAAGTACGTCGGCGGCGAGGCACCCACGCTGCACCGCCTCGGCGGCGCCGACTGGACGAAGACCAAGGCGCGCGCGAAGAAGGCGGTCAAGGAGATCGCCGCCGACCTGATCAAGCTCTACAGCGCCCGCATGGCCGCCCCCGGCCACTCCTTCGGCCCGGACACCCCCTGGCAGCGGGAGCTGGAGGACGCCTTCCCGTACGCGGAGACACCCGACCAGCTGACCACGATCGCCGAGGTCAAGGAGGACATGGAGAAGACGGTCCCGATGGACCGCCTGATCTGCGGCGACGTGGGCTACGGCAAGACGGAGATCGCGGTCCGCGCCGCGTTCAAGGCCGTCCAGGACGGCAAGCAGGTGGCGGTGCTCGTCCCCACGACACTGCTGGTGCAGCAGCACTTCGGCACGTTCAGCGAGCGGTACTCGCAGTTCCCGGTCAGCGTCCGGGCCCTGTCCCGCTTCCAGACGGACACCGAGGCCAAGGCCACCCTGGAGGGGCTGCGCGAGGGCTCGGTCGACATCGTCATCGGCACCCACCGCCTGTTCTCCTCCGAGACCAAGTTCAAGGACCTCGGCCTCGTCATCGTCGACGAGGAGCAGCGCTTCGGCGTCGAGCACAAGGAGCAGCTGAAGAAGCTCCGCGCCAACGTCGACGTCCTGACGATGTCCGCGACTCCGATCCCGAGAACCCTGGAGATGGCGGTCACCGGCATCCGGGAGATGTCGACGATCACGACACCCCCGGAGGAACGCCACCCGGTCCTGACCTTCGTCGGCCCGTACGAGGAGAAGCAGATCGGCGCGGCCATCCGCCGTGAACTCCTGCGCGAGGGCCAGGTCTTCTACATCCACAACCGGGTCGAGTCGATCGACCGCGCGGCCGCCCGGCTGCGTGACATCGTCCCCGAGGCACGCATCGCGACCGCCCACGGCCAGATGTCGGAACAGGCACTGGAGCAGGTCGTCGTCGACTTCTGGGAGAAGAAGTTCGACGTGCTCGTCTCCACGACGATCGTGGAGTCCGGCATCGACATCTCCAACGCGAACACCCTGATCGTGGAGCGCGGCGACACCTTCGGCCTGTCCCAGCTCCACCAGCTGCGCGGCCGCGTCGGCCGAGGTCGCGAGCGGGGCTACGCGTACTTCCTCTACCCGCCGGAGAAGCCGCTGACGGAGACGGCGCACGAACGCCTCGCCACGATCGCCCAGCACACCGAGATGGGCGCGGGCATGTACGTGGCGATGAAGGACCTGGAGATCCGCGGCGCGGGCAACCTGCTCGGCGGCGAGCAGTCCGGCCACATCGCGGGCGTCGGCTTCGACCTGTACGTCCGCATGGTCGGCGAGGCGGTCGCGGACTACCGGCGCCAGCTGGAGACCGGGGAGATCGAGGAGGAGCCGCCGCTCGAGGTCAAGATCGAGCTGCCGGTCGACGCGCACGTCCCGCACGACTACGCGCCCGGCGAGCGGCTCCGTCTCCAGGCGTACCGGGCCATCGCCTCCGTCAACACCGAGGCCGACATCACCGCGGTGCGCGAGGAACTCGTCGACCGCTACGGCAAGCTGCCCGAGCCGGTGGAGAACCTGCTGCTGGTGGCCGGGCTGCGGATGCTCGCGCGGGCCTGCGGCGTCGGCGAGATCGTGCTCCAGGGCAACAACATCCGCTTCGCGCCGGTGGAGTTGCGGGAGTCGCAGGAGCTGCGCCTGAAGCGGCTCTACCCCGGCACGGTCATCAAGCCGGCCGTCCACCAGGTGCTGGTCCCCCGCCCGAAGACGGCGAAGGTCGGCGGCAAGCCGCTGCTCGGGCGGGAGTTGCTGGGGTGGACGGGGGAGTTCCTGGCTTCGATTCTGGGGTCGTAGGTGCAGGTGCCGTAGGTGTAGGTGTAGGTGTGAGGGGGGCGGGGGGCGGGGTGCGCCGGGGCCCGGCGCCGCGTTCCGTCCCGCTGGTCCCCGCTGTTTCTGTTTTCGATGACGGCGGTGGTCACCGTCCTGTGGACGGGAACAGCAGCTCCGTCGCCGTGCGGAAGACGTCCTCCGGGTCCCGGTCGCCGACCACCGCGTCGAGGTTGTGGCTGAGGAGCAGCGTCGCAAAGCCGTGGGAGAGGGACCAGGCGGCGATGCCGGCCAGCCGGGGGTCCGCCCCGCCGAAGTCGGGGCGGGCCGTGCTGACCGCGTCGCGCAGCCGCTCGCCCGACAGGGCGCGGGCGGTGGTCAGTTCGAGGTCGCCCTCGCGGAGCAGCTCCGGGCGGAACATCACCTGGAAATGGGCCGGGTGCTCACGGGCGAAGCGGACGTAGCGGACGCCCGCGTCCCGCAGGTCGGCGGCCTCGGTGAGCGTGCTGGCCAGGAGCGCGTGGCCCTCCGCCGCGATCGCCGTGAGCAGCCCCGTGCGGTCCTTGAAGTGGTGCGCCGGCGCCGCGTGCGAGACGCCCGCGCGGCGGGCCAGGTCCCGCAGGCTGAGCGCGGAAGGCCCGTCGGCGGCGATGACATCGAGCGCGGCGCGGAGGATCGCGCGCCGTAGATCGCCGTGGTGGTAGGGGCGGTCGGGACGGCCTGGGGTGTCGGGACGGTCTGGGGTGTCAGGACGGTCTGGACTGTCAGGACGGTCGTCGTCCGGGGAGTTGGTGCGCGGCATGGGGTCAGCGTACGCCCAATCTTGTCGTTGACAAGTTTGCGGCCGGTCGGGCAATCTTGTCAGTGACAAGTTCTGACTCGGTCGTAGGGGCCGGGGGAGCGGCGAGGGGGATGTGCCATGTCCGAGAACGTCAGCGTCAGCGTCAACGCGAGTGGTGTGGGTGTGGATGAGGGCCGGGGTGAGGGCGGCGGCGTCGCGCTGGGCGAGGTCCGCCGGATGTGGCACCTGCTGGAGCCGCTGCACGCCGTCTTCTACTACGCGCCGGAAACCTTCGAGGAGGCCGCCGCGCTGGGATACGACGTGACGGAGCGCTGGCCCAGCTACTTCGCCTACCGGGCGGCCCCGTTGGGCGCGGCCGGGAGCGAGCGGGTGGCCTCCGCCTTCTACAGCTTCAGCCCGCGCATGGTCGCCGAGCACATCGAGCAGGCCTGGCGGACCGCGAGCCCGGAGGCCGTGCTCGCGGCTCGGGACCGGGCGGTCGACCTCATGTACCGCGGGTTGTTCGGCGAGCGTACGCACAGTCCCGAACTCGCGGAGGCTGCCGCCCTGGCCCGCCGCGCCGCCGAGTCCGTGAGTACCGCGGGCCGCCCGCTGGCCGCTGCCAACGCCGAACTGCCCTGGCCCGAGCCCGCGCACCTCCAGCTCTGGCGGGCGGCGACGATCCTGCGCGAGCACCGGGGGGACGGTCACCTCGCGGCCCTGCTGATCGCGGACCTCGACCCCGCCGAATCCCTCGTCTCCTTCGCGGCGATAGGCGCGGCATCGGAGGCACGCTTCGAGAGCCGGGGCTGGACCCCGGCCGAATGGTCGGCCGCCCGCGACCGCCTTGCCGCACGCGGACTGGTCGACGCCGACGGTACGGCCACGGAAGCCGGCCGGAGCCTGCGCCGGGAGGTCGAGCGGCACACCGACCGACTGGCCTCCGCGCCCTGGCGGTTGCTCGGCCCGGCGAACACCGCGCGACTCGCCGACCTGCTGGGTGAGTTCTGGGTCGCCGCGATCGGCTCGGGGCTGCTGCCGTCGGAGACGACGCTGGGGATAGGCAAGGTGTGAGCCCGGAGCCGGCGCCTGCCGATCCGCCCCTTACCCACGGGGGCTACGGTGTCGGCCGGAGTGGGCAGGGAACACAGGCAGGGCAACCGGACCGAAGCAACCAGCAAGGACAGTGAGGAGGGTCGCGTGGTGCGTCTGAGGGGTGGGGTGGCCGTCGCCTCCCTGGTACTGGTCGCCGCCGTGAGCGGCTGTGAACCGGGCACGGAGGGTTCCGCGGGGCCGGCGGACAACCCGGGCGGGGGAGGCCCCGCTCTGGCCGCGGCGGAGTCCCTGACCGTCAAGGGCCGTGCGCCGAAGACCGGTTACGACCGGGAGGAGTTCGGCAGCCCCTGGGCCGACACCGACTCCAATGACTGCGACACCCGGGACGACATACTCCGACGCGACCTGGAGGACGTGAAGTTCCGCGACGGGGACTGCCGGGTGGCCTCCGGTGTGCTCGACCCGGACCCGTACACCGGCGAGGACGTGTCGTTCGTGCGGGGCCGCAGCCAGATCGACATAGACCACATCGTGGCCCTGTCCGACGCCTGGCAGAAGGGCGCCCAGAAGTGGGACGACAGCAAGCGCATAGCCCTGGCCAACGACCCGCTCAACCTCCTCGCGGTCGACGCGGGCACCAACCGTGGCAAGGGCGACGGCGACGCGGCCACCTGGCTCCCGCCCAACAAGGCCTACCGGTGCACGTATGTGGCCGCCCAGGTCGCCGTGAAGAAGAAGTACGAGCTGTGGGTCACCTCGGCCGAACAGTCCGCGATGAAGCGGGTGCTGAGCGCCTGCCCCGACCAGAAGCTCCCCGGCGGCGGCAACCCGACCAAGGCCCCGGCCCGCTTCCACGCGGACTGAGGCCCTGAGGGATCGCTGTACCGAGCGCCGGAGAAGGCCGTCGACCCAGGGCGTCCAGGTCGTCCAGGTCGTCCAGGGCGTGCACCGTGGCGTGCTGAGCGCGGGGCGGCTCGGACGCCGTGGGGCTCGCGCGCGCGGCGGGGGCTTGTGCGGTGTGCCTGTCTCCCGCGCCCCGGGGCTCGTGCGGGTCGTGCCCGATGCGAGCCCCGGGGTGTTGGCTCAGCTCAAGTCCTTGTCCAGGTCGATGACCTTGCCCTTGGGGGCGTCGGCCGGGACCGGCTTGTTGTAGTCGGTGAAGCTCATGTCGCCCGGCTCCTTGGCGGACTTGCTCACGACCCGCAGGAGGTACGGCTTGCCCTTGGTGGCGACGGACAGGGTGTACCGGTCCTTGCCGTCCTTCTCGTGGAGGAGGATCGCGGGGGTGCCGTCGACCGTGGTGGTCTTGCCGCGCTCGGCGTCGGAGTTGGTGTCCTCGAAGTCGGCGAGCACGGTGTCCAGGTCGCAGAAGCTGGCCATCTCCTTGGAGTCCTCGGCGGTCGCGGACGTCTTGGTCCACTTGCCGGCCAGCATCTCCACGATCATGTCGGTCTCCTCCTTGGAGGAACCGCCGCCCTGGGCGCGCAGGAACGCCTCGTCGTACTTCATGTAGATCGTGTCGCCGGTCTTGATCAGGTCGGCCTTGCCGTCCTTCATGCCGATCGTGCCGGCGCAGTCGCCCTTCTTGTTGAGGGCCATGTCGAGGTTGATCGTGCCGCCGGCGCTGTCGTCCTGGATCTCGCCCTTCATCCGGAGCGAGTCGGCGTCGGAGGTGGCCTTCACGGCCTTGTCGGCGATCTCGCCGCCGCTCAGGCCGGAGAACGGCTCGTTCGACTTGTCCTCGCCGGGCAGGCAGCCGGTGAGCGAGAAGGTGGCCGCTGCGGCGATGCAGAGAGCGGCGAGTGCGGTGCGACGCATGGGAGGTCCCCCTGGGATGTGATGGGTGAGCGGTGCCGCCGCCGCACGCGGGCACGGGTGTGCGTGCGGCGGCGGACGTGAGCGGTGAGCGGTGATCTCGGATCGACGGGCGGTGACCACCCGCCCGACGGGCGGAGGTGTCTGTCAGTAGGCGCGGGTGGCGAGTTGCTCGCCCGCCGCGCCGTAAACCGTGACGTGGCCCCGCTCGTCGTGCTTCCAGTCGGCGAAGGCGGCGGCGATCAGCCGGGCGGGGCGGGTGCCGCCGCCCGGTGGGCCGCCGGTGAGGTCCGTGAGAACGTCGGCGGAGTCGGTCCCGCCCGCGGGTGGCGCGGGTCTGTGCACGTCGGTGACATGCGAGACGGCGACTCTCTCGGCGGAGGTGCCGTGAGTGTTCACAAAGGTCTTGAAGCGGTCGGCGGATCCGGTGCCGTAGGAGGCACTGTCACCGCTCCCGGCGTTCGCCGAGACCACTCCGATGACGAGGAGACCGACCGCCGCATGCAGTGCGAGCTGCGCTTTCATGCCCATGGTCGTGCCTCCTCTCCTGGTGGGTGACCGCACGACGAGGTGTGACCACCCGAGGCGGGCGGTCCGTCGTTCGATGGGTTAATCACAGCAGAGCTTGTGAACCGAGTCAACACGGTTCACGATAACGAGTGCGTACACGGCGTGAAGCGGTAGATCTTGCGTGCGTCGGTATGCTCAACGCCACACACCAGGTACGAGGGGAGCCGGGCGCGTGCAGGACAACGGGACAGAGGTCACCGCCGCGGAGATCGCGCGGCTCGCCGGCGTCGGCCGCGCCGCCGTCAGCAACTGGCGCCGCCGCCATGCCGACTTCCCCAGGCCGGTCGGCGGCACCGAGACCAGCCCGTCCTTCGCGCTGACCGACGTCGAGGAGTGGCTGCGCAAGCAGGGCAAGCTCGCCGAGGTCCCGCTCAAGGAGCGGGTCTGGCAGCAGGTCACCGGCCACCCCGACGGCCCCGTCACGGCACTGGTGCACGCCGGCTGCGCCCTGCTGTACCTCCACGACCGGCCCCTGGCCTGGCTGGAGTCGAGCGCCACGGGCGACGACGAACAGCTGGCCGGAGTTCTGGCCGACCACCTCGCGCAGCTTCTCGGCCCGCGTTTCGGCCCGGCCGGTGAGCCCGCCGTGCATGCACCCACGGCCGCCGAGCTGCGGCCCTCGATCCCGCTGCTGCGGGGCGCCACGGAGCTCGCGGCGGACCTGGGCGCGCGGCAGACCTTCGAGTTCCTGCTGGCCCGCCATCTCGACGCCAACCCCCGCCAGTACACGCTCACTCCGGGCGAGCTGGCCGAGCTGATGGCCGAACTCGCCGGGCCCGCCCGCACCGTGTTCGACCCGGCCTGCGGCACCGGCGCCCTCCTGCGCGCCGTCGCACCCCGCCCCGGCCAGGAGCTCCACGGCCAGGACAGCGCCCCGGAACTGGCCGCCCTCACCGCGCTGCGGCTCGCCCTGCGCACCAAGAGCGCCATCCGCACCGCCGCCGGGGACAGCCTCCGTGCGGACGCCCACGCACACCTCAGGGCCGAGGCGGTGCTCTGCCACCCGCCGTTCAACGAGCGCAACTGGGGCCACGACGAACTCGCCTACGACCCGCGTTGGGAGTACGGCTTCCCGGCCCGCACCGAATCCGAACTCGCCTGGGTGCAGCACGCGCTGGCCCGGCTGGAGGACGGCGGCACCGCCGTCCTGCTGATGCCGCCGGCCGTCGCGAGCCGCCGCTCCGGGCGCCGTATCCGCGCCGACCTGCTGCGCCGCGGCGCTCTGCGCGCCGTGATCGCCCTGCCGGTCGGCGCGGCACCCCCGTACAACATCGGGCTGCACCTGTGGGTGCTGCGTCGGCCGGGCAGGACGCCGGCGTCGCCGGAGCTGCTGCTCGTGGACACCGGGCGGCTCGGCGCCGAGGGGCGGGGCGGGGTCGACTGGGCGGCCGTGACAGCCGCCGTGCTGGAGGCGTGGAAGCCGTTCGACCGCACCGGCGAGGCCGTGGAACGCCCCGGGCTGAGCCGTTCGATGCCGGTCATCGAACTGCTCGACGACGACGTGGACCTGGCCCCCGCCCGGCATCTGCCGCCACCGGCCGCGGGCGGCTCGGCCGCGGAACTCGGCACCGTACGCGAACGCCTCGGCGAGACCCTGCGGTTGACCGCCGATCTCACGCCCCCGCTCGCGGACGAGACGCAGCCGCCGCGCTGGCCGCTCACCACCGTGGGGGAACTCGCGCGCGGCGGGGCCCTGTTGCTGCGCACCGGCGGGAACGGCCCGCACGCGCGTGTGCTGACCGACCACGATGTCCTGGCGGGCACGGCACCGTCGGGGACCCTCACCGAGACCGGGGAGGAGCCGGTGCTGGTGGAGCGGGGCGACATCGTCGTCCCCGTCCTCGGCGGCGGCGGGATCGCCCGCGTCGTCGACGAGGACACCGCCGGAGCCGCCCTGGGCCGCAACCTCACGCTCCTGCGCCCCGACCCGGCGGCGCTCGACGCGTGGTTCGTCGCCGGGTTCCTGCGCGGCACCGCCAATAGCCGCCAGGCCAGCAGTTACGCCTCGACCGCCAGCCGCCTCGACGTACGCCGCCTCCAACTGCCCCGGCTGCCCCTGGAGCAGCAGCGCCGCTACGGTGAGCGGTTCCGGGCACTCGCCGCCTTCGAGGACGCGCTCCGCGAGGCGGGCCGCCTGGGCACCCGGCTCGTGCGCGGTATGTACGACGGACTGACGGACGGAACGGTCTCCCCGGACTGAAAAAGACGAACTGCCCTTACGATCAGGTGGGTCCGTCGAACGATCGTGTGGATCCGCCGGGACGACCGACACGGTTCCACCGGACGGAACCACTCCGCTCCGGGTGGCGTGACCAGGACTGCAACGGTTGTCCACAACCCTGGACCGCTTGTCGTGGTCGACCTATACGCTCGGAACGACATCGCGGTCCACTTCCACCAGGCCTTCAGGAGCAGCCATGCACGGCCACGGCTACGCGCCGCAACAGCCCCCCGGCCCCTCGCAGGGGGCGCCGGTCACGCTGCGTGTGATCTTCGTGGTGGTCACCGTCATGAGCTGCGGCCTCCTCGGCTGGGCCAGCCTGCTGCGACTGGCCACCGTCACCCGCAAACCGCGCGACTGGTTCCTGTTCGCCCTGTCGGTCGTGCACATCGTCGCGACGCTGTACATCATCGGCAGCGACCCGGGCAAGGAGGAGTTCACCACCTGGCGCGGTGACGTCGGCATGTCGATGCTGTTCGGCGGACTCGCGGCCACCGTCGCGTACTACCTGTACGCGGACATACGCCACTTCAGCCCGGCTCGCACGGCCCCGCCCTCGGCGTACGCCCGGACCACGGTCTACTCCCAGCAGACGGGCTACAGCTACCCGCCGGTGCAGGTCCCGCAGCCGCAGCCCTACACCCCGGCCCCGCAGCCGCCCGTCCAGTCGCAGTCGACGCCGATCCCGGGTCCCCCCGTCCAGCCGGGGCCCGCGCCGGATCAGCAGCGCCCCGGCCCGGCCCGCATCGACCAGGTGCGCGCCGAACTCGACGAGCTCAGTGACTATCTCCGCAGAAACGAAGGAGACCGGTGACCCAGGGGACCGGACGCCTGATCACCGGCCGCTACGAACTGTCCACCCTCATCGGGCAGGGCGGCATGGGCCAGGTGTGGACGGCGTACGACCAGCGCCTCGACCGGCGGGTGGCGGTCAAGCTGCTGCGCCCGGACAAGGTCGCCGGCCAGGAGGCCGACGAGCTGCGCCGCCGCTTCGTGCGCGAGTGCCGGGTCACGGCCCAGGTCGACCACCCCGGCCTGGTCACCGTGCACGACGCGGGCAGTGAGGGCGAGGAGCTGTTCCTCGTCATGCAGTACGTCGACGGGGCCGACCTCTCCGACCACCTCGCCGAGCACGACCCCTACCCGTGGCAGTGGACGGTCGCGGTCGCCGCCCAGCTGTGCGCGGTGCTGTCCGCCGTGCACGCGGTGCCGATCATCCACCGCGACCTCAAGCCGCGGAACGTGATGGTCAAGCAGGACGGCACGGTCACCGTTCTCGACCTCGGTGTCGCCTCCGTGATGGACACCGACACCACCCGCCTCACCCATACCGGCTCGCCCATCGGCAGCCCCGCCTACATGGCCCCCGAGCAGGCCATGGGCGGCGCGGTCGGCCCGTACACCGACCTGTACGCCCTCGGTGTGCTGATGCACGAACTGCTCAGCGGGAACGTGCCGTTCACGGGCTCCACGGCCCTCGGCGTCCTCCACCGCCATCTGTACGAGCCGCCCGTCCCCGTCCGCCGGATCCGCCCCGAGGTCCCCGAGGCCCTGGAGACGCTGGTGCTGCGGCTGCTCTCCAAGGATCCGCAGCACCGCCCGTCCTCCGCGCAGGAGACCTACGAGCAGCTCCTGCCGCTCCTCCCGGCGCGCGGCATGCCCACGGGCTCGCCGCTCGACCCCACCCGCCCCTTCCTGCGCCCGCACGCCCCCTGGCCGGACCGCGCCCGGATCCCCGCGCCGCAGCCCTCCGCCGCCCCGGCCGAGGCCCCTCCGGTCGACAAGCCCGATGTCGCGGGCGCCGTCGACGAGGTCAAGCGGCTCCTCGGCGAGGGCCGTATCACCCAGGCTGTCGACATCCTCGGCGCGATCCTCCCGGCCGCCGCCGCCCAGCACGGCGAGCACTCACCCGTCGTGCGCACCCTGCGCAAGCAGTACGCGGCCACGCTCATGGACGACGGCCAGTACCGCCGCGCCCTGCCCGAGCTGCGCCGCCTCGCCGACGAACGCGCCGCCGAGGCGGGCCAGGCCGACCCGCAGTCCCTGCGTTTCCGCTACGACTCCGCCCAGTGCCTCGAACAGCTCGGCGAACCCGCCGCGGCCCTCGCGGAGTACCGCTCGCTGCTGCCGTACTTCGAGAACCAGTACGTGGGCGGCGACCCCGAGCTGGCCCTCGACGTCCGCCGCCGCATAGGCCACCTGCTCCTCGCCCTCGGCGACCGGGGCGCCGCCCACGAGACCCTGGGCCGCCTCCTGCTCGACGTGGAGCGCCTGCGGGGCCCCGGCCACCCCCTGGCCGGCGAGGTCCGGCGGACCCTGCAGTGGCTGGGGCAGGTGCGCGGCTGACACCCCCCGGCAGGCGTATGTTTTGCGCCGCCTTGGCCGAAGTTTGCCGCACCGCAGAGGCGGTGTTTCCCGAACGCGGAGCCGACACCGCTTAGCTGTGCACACACAGATCGATCAAGGGGTGGGACCAAGCATGTCCGACGAGACGACCAGCCGCAGACGGTCCGGGAAGCCGAGCCACCGGCAGTCCCACAAGCGCCGATACATCGCCTGGACCGCGGTCGGCGCCGCCGTGCTCGCCGGGGCCGGCGTCGCCGCGCAGAACTCCCTCGCCACGACCACCGCCTGGCCGTCCGCGAAGGTCTACACGGGCCGCGCCTTCGACACCTGCACGGCACCGTCCCTGTCCGCGATGAAGGCATGGAACACCGGCTTCTACGGCGCGGCGGCCGTCTACATCGGCGGCAAGAACCGCGGCTGCGCCCAGCCCAACCTCACCGCGTCCTGGGTGAAGTCGGTCAACACCCTCGGCTGGAAACTCGTCCCCCTCTACGTGGGCGCCCAGCCGCCCTGCCAGAGCGGCTCCAGCCCCGAGGTGATCACCGCGTCGACCGCCGCCTCCCAGGGCGCCGCCGACGGAGCCGACGCCGTGGCCAAGGCCGCCGCCCTCGGCATGAAGCCCGGCAGCGCGCTCTACCTCGACATGGAGGCGTACGACATCACGAACACCGCGTGCAACGACGCCGTCCTCACCTACGTCCGGGCCTGGCACAAGGCGCTCGCCGCCAAGCAGTACCGCTCCGGCTTCTACGGCTTCAGCAGCTCCAGCGCCAAGGCGATCGCCACCGCCACCGACCGCACCAACCTGCCGGGCAACCTCTGGTACGCCAAGTGGGACAAGGTCAACACGACGACCAGCGACTGGCCGTACGCCTCGACGCTGTACACCGGGCACCACCGCGCCCATCAGTACATGGTCAACAGCAAGGAGAGCCGCGGCGGCCACACGATCACCGTGGACCGTGACGCGTGGGACGCACCGGTGGCGATCGTCGGATGACCGGACGGTGAGCGGCGTCCGGTGTGCGGTGGGGGCCAGTGGGGGCGGTCTCGCGGTGCGGCGGTGCCGGAAGTCGGTGTGAATCGTTGGTCGAATGGCTGGCCGAGAGCAGGGCCACTGCCTACCATCGATCACCGCAAGACCTTGTGCACCGCCGCACAATCTCCTCGGGAGGCCAACTTGCACCGCCGTCGTCGCACCGCGCTCGTCCTCTCCGCCGCGATCGCCGCCGCGGCTCCCCTCCTGACCGCCTGCGGGAGCGACGCGCATCCAGGCGCCGCGGCCGTCGTCGGCAGCGAGCGGATCACGGTCGCGCAACTGGAGAACCGGGTGAACGACGTGCGCACCGCCCAGCGCGCCGCCAGCGGCGACGACGCCCAGTACCAGCGCCTCGTCGCCCAGACCGGCACCCTCACCCGCAACACGCTGAACGGCATGGTCCTGGAGAAGGTCCTCGACCGGGCGCTCGAGGACGCCGGTGTGACCGTCACCCGCAAGGAAGTCCAGCAGTACCGTTCCGACCTGGAGCACGAGGCGGGCGGCTCCGAGGCGCTGGAGGCGGCCTGGCTCCAGCAGTACAGCGTCGCTCCCGAGCACCTGGAGGAGAGCCTCCGCAGCGACGTCGAGGTCCAGAAGCTCGCCGGCGCGCTCGGCGCCGACATGAACAGCCCCGAGGGCGGCACCGTCTTCTGGAAGGCGATGGCCGACGCGTCCGAGAAACTCGGCGTCGACCTCAACCCGCGCTACGGCTCCTGGGGCGTCGCCCAGGACGGCCGGCTCGGCCTGGCGGACAGCAAGACGCCGTGGGTCCGCGAGGTCACGAAGGCGACCCAGCAGCAGCCGACCTGACCCGCTCGGCGAGGGCCCACCGACGACCGTCGCCGCACCGCGGTCCGCCGCCTCCCGACCGCACGCCGCGGCATGGCGGCCCCTGCCTGTGGATGCACGCCGACCCCTGCCTGTGGATAACTTCGGGGGTCGTCGGTGGCGTGGGTTACGTTCGTGGGGTGAACGCACACCGTCCCGACGACGCCCCCGACACCGCGGACCCCGCCCCCGGCCCCGGCAGGGTCGTCCTGCTCACCACCAGCCACCGTGTCGCACCCGGTCTGCTCTCCTGGCCCGCCTGGCAGGCCCTGCGCGGCGCCGACCGCGTCCTGTGCGCGGACGAGGCCCACCCGCAGCTGCCCTATCTGCGGGAGGCCGGCATCACGGTCGAGCAGGCCGCCCCGACCGCGGAGGAGCTGGTCGACGTCTGCGTCGGCGACCGCACCGTGGTCGTCGTGGCGACCGCCGAGGGCGAACCCCGCCTCACCGACGGCCTGGCCCGCCTCGCCGGCTCCGGCCGCCTGCGGATGCCGTCACTGGAGCTCCTCCCCGCCTCCTACGACCTCCCCGGCGCCCGCCTCCTCGACCTGATCCAGGTCATGGACCGCATCCGCGAGGAATGCCCCTGGTCCTCCCGCCAGACCCACAAGGGCCTCGCCAAGTACGGCATCGAGGAGGCCTACGAACTGGTGGAGGCGATCGAGGAGGGCGACCGGGACGAACTCCGCGAGGAACTGGGCGACGTCCTCCTCCAGGTCGTCTTCCACTCCCGGATCGCCGAGGAGGACCCCGAGGCGCCCTTCTCCATCGACGACGTCGCCGCCACCATCGTCACCAAGCTCATCCACCGTCACCCCCATGTCTTCGGCGACGCGACCGCCACCACACCGGAGGAGGTCAAGGAGCACTGGCTGCGTACCAAGGCCGTCGAGAAGCGGCGTGAGTCGGTCACCGACGGCATACCCCTCGGCCAGCCCGGCCTGGCGCTCGCCTCGAAGCTCGCGTCCCGTGTCCGCACGGCCGACCTGGACGTCCCGCTCCCCGCGGGCGACGGCATCGGGTACGCGCTGCTGGCGATGGCCGTGCGGGCCGAGGCCGAGGGCGTCGACCCGGAGGCGGCACTCCGGGCGGCCGCCCGCTCGTACCGCGACGCCGTGCGGGCAGCCGAAGGGCTGGACGCTTAGTACCGTTGTCCTCACGGGTGGTCGCGACGCGTGGGGGCTTGAGTGGGGCGGGAGTCGGACGAGGAGACCGGGGGCAAGCGGTCCGTGGAAGCCACCGGCAGCAGGTCCATCGCTGCCGGGGGCAACATCGGCAACGCCTACACCGGCAACGCCACCGGCATCGTCATCCAGGCCGGCCACATCGGCCACCTCTCGCAGGGGCCCTCGGCCGACGAACGCCCCGCCGCAGCCCGCGAGGACCGCGCCACCGGCGCCGAGCACGACCGGCACGGCAGCGTGCTCGACCCGGCCGCGTGGCAGCCGGTCGGCGAGGTGGAGCCGCTCGAGTTCGGCGTGGGCCCGACCCGGCGCATACCGGGACAGCCCGAGGTGCCGCCGTACGTGCCGCGCGACTGCGACGACGCCCTGCGCGCCGAACTCGCCCACAGCGGACTGGTGCTGGTCCTCGGCGAGCGGTACGTGGGCAAGTCGTACACGGCGTGGCACGGGGTGCGGTCGCTGGAGGGGTACCGGCTGTACGCCCCCGACCCGGGGGAGGACCTGCGGGAGGTGCTCGCCGCGCTGAAGGGCGTGCCCGGCAAGTACGTCGTCTGGCTGGACGAGTTGACCGACCACCTCGGCGAGGGCGGGCTGGACCGGAGGCTGTTGGGGCCGCTCGCCCGCCTCGGCGTGGTGCTGCTCGGCACGATGCGCTCCGAGGAGTACTACCAGCGCCGGATGATGAGCGACCCCATCGGCCTCGCCCTGAACCAGGCCCGCACGGTCGAGGTTCCGCGGAAGTGGAGCGACGCCGAGCTGGAGCGCCTCAAGGATCTCGACGACCCGCGCGCGTACCCGGCGTACATGTGGAGCGGCGAGGAGGGCGCCGCGTCGTACTTCGCGATCGGGCACACCATGTACGACGAGTGGCGGCGGCCGGGGACGAAGGTGGAGCATCCGCGCGGACAGCTGCTGGTCCGGGCCGCCGTCGACCTGGCGCGGTGCGGAGTGAAGGGCGCCGTACCGACGGAGCTGCTCCGACAGGTGCAGGAGCAGTACGGCACGGAGGAACGCGAGTCGTTCGAGGACGCCCTCACCTGGGCCACGACCCGCATGTTCGGGGTCTCGGGCCTGCTCGTGGCCGGTGAGGAGCACCGCACCTGGCGGGCGTACGGGGCGCTGGTCGCCGGGGCGGAGGCCCTGCGTGCGGAGGATCTGCGCGCGGAGGACCTGGAGCCGGTGCCGGACGCGGTGTGGTGGCTGTTGCTGGACGCGGCGGAGGGCGGCGCGCGGATCGACCGCGAGGCCGTGCTGGACGCGGCCCGCGCGGCGCTGCGCCCGCGGATCGAGGCGGGCGAACCGGACCTGATGGTCGCCCTCGCCGAGCGTGTGGGCGGGGAGGAACGCGCGGACCTGATCCGCCGGGCCGCGGAGGCCGGGCACCGCGAGGCCGCCGAGGAGTGGGCGGCGCACCTGGTCGATGCCGGGGACGAGGCGGCCGCGATCCGGTATCTGGAGATCGCCGCGCAGGGCGGAAGCGTCGAGGCGGCGCGTGAGGCGGGGCGGTTGCACCGCGAGCGCGCGGAGGCGCTGCTGCGGACGGCGGCCGAGGCGGGGGACGGGGCGGCTGCGCACGAGTTGGGCGATCTGCTGCTGGGCTACGGTCGGGGCGACGCGTTCCGCTGGTTCGTCAGGGCGGTCCGGGCCGGTCACGAGGAGGCGGCCACCAGCCTGGGCCGGGCGCTGTACTACCGGAACAGCCCGGACGCGGAGTTCTGGCTCCGCCGCGGTGCCGCGCTCGGCGACGCCCACGCCGTCCACTCGCTCGCCGCGTACCTGCACCGCGTCGGCGACCACGACGAGGAGGCGGAGCGGCTCTTCCGCGAGGCGAAGGAGGCGGGCCATCCTGCCGCGTCCCGCAGTCTCGGCGCTCTCCTCCTCCGTATGGGCAACGGCCCCTGGGACGAGGTCACGCGGCTGCTCCAGGAGGACGCCGCGCAGGGCAGCGGCGACGCCGCCTACTGGCTGTCGCTGCACCACCGCAAACGCGGCGACACCGACGAGGCCGACAAGTGGCTGCACCGGGCCGCCGAACTGGACCACTACTTCGCGATGCGCGCCCTGGGCCTGCTGCCCGTTCCCCCCGGCGACCAGCCCGATACCGTCGACGAGTGACCAACCAGCCCCACCCGCCGCACTCCCAGCCGCAGCCGCACACCCAGCCGCAGCCGCCCCCCGGCCAGGTCCCCGCCCCGGCCCCGGCCCCCGCCCTGTTCACCTGGGAGTTCGCCACCGACCCCTATCCCGCCTACGCCTGGCTCCGTGAGCACGCGCCCGTGCACCGTACGAAGCTGCCCAGCGGTGTGGAGGCCTGGCTGGTCACCCGGTACGCCGACGCCAAGCAGGCCCTCGCCGACCAGCGTCTGTCCAAGAACCCGGCGCACCACGACGAGCCCGCGCACGCCAAGGGCAAGACCGGTATCCCCGGTGAGCGCAAGGCCGAGTTGATGACGCACCTGCTGAACATCGACCCGCCGGACCACACCCGGCTGCGCCGCCTCGTCTCCAAGGCCTTCACGCCGCGCCGGGTCGCCGAGTTCGCCCCCCGGGTCCAGGAGTTGACGGACGACCTCATCGACCGGTTCGCGGAGAAGGGCGAGGCCGACCTCATCCACGAGTTCGCCTTCCCGCTGCCCATCTACGCGATCTGCGACCTGCTCGGCGTCCCTCGCGAGGACCAGGACGACTTCCGGGACTGGGCGGGCATGATGATCCGGCACGGCGGCGGCCCGCGCGGCGGCGTCGCGAGGTCGGTGAAGAAGATGCGCGGCTATCTCGCGGACCTCATCCACCGCAAGCGCGAGGCGCTGCCCGCCGAACCCGGCCCCGGCGAGGACCTCATCTCCGGTCTCATCCGCGCTTCGGACCACGGTGAGCACCTCACCGAGAACGAGGCCGCCGCCATGGCCTTCATCCTTCTGTTCGCCGGTTTCGAGACCACCGTCAACCTCATCGGCAACGGCACCTATGCCCTCCTCACCCACCCCGAGCAGCGCGCCCGGCTCCAGACCTCCCTCGCCGCGGGCGAGACCGCCCTGCTGGAGACCGGTGTCGAGGAACTCCTCCGCTACGACGGCCCCGTGGAGCTGGCCACCTGGCGGTTCGCCACGCAGCCGCTCACCGTCGGCGGGCAGGACGTCGCCCCCGGCGACCCGGTGCTGGTCGTCCTCGCGGCGGCCGACCGAGACCCGGCACGCTTCGCCGCCCCCGACACCCTCGACCTGTCCCGCCGCGACAACCAGCACCTCGGATACGGCCACGGCATCCACTACTGCCTGGGCGCGCCCCTCGCCCGCCTGGAGGGGCAGACCGCGCTGGCGACGCTCCTCACCCGCCTGCCCGACCTGCGGCTCTCCGCCGACCCGGCCGACCTGCGCTGGCGGGGCGGGCTCATCATGCGCGGACTGCGCACCCTTCCCGTCGAGTTCACACCGCGTCAGGGCTGATGAACGGCCCGTGCCCCTATCAGGAACAGCGACTGAAGGTGACACACCCTCAAGTTCGTGATCTTCACGTGATCTCCGCTGCATTAACTTGTGACAACTGATCGTCTACGGCTACGTTCACACGTCAGTGCGAAGGGTGTCGTCACATCCCTCGCGCAGATCTCTGCTGTCGCGTGAAAGGCAACCGCATGCTCTCCGGGAACGGTCGTCACCGTCGCCCCCGTCAGGCTCCGGCACTCCTCGTCGCGGCCGGAGTGACAGGCTCCGCCATCGCCATCCCGCTCCTCGGCGCCACCGGCGCCAGTGCGGCCAGTGGAACCACCTGGGACCAGGTGGCGGAGTGCGAGAGCGGTGGCTCCTGGAGCGCGGACACCGGGAACGGGCGCTACGGCGGCCTCCAGATCTCCCAGGGCGACTGGGAGAACCATGGTGGCCTCGACTACGCGACCAGCCCCGACCAGGCCAGCCGTTCGCAGCAAATCGCGGTCGCCGAGAGAATCCTCGACGACCAGGGTGTGGGCGCCTGGTCGACCTGTGGACTCCTCCACAACCTCGACGGCGACTCCGCCTCGGCCGACGTGGACACCGGCGTGGCGGGGGATTCGTCCAGCTCGGGTGATTCATCCGGTTCGTCCGACTCGTCGGACAACTCCACCAAGTCCAGTGACTCGTCGGATTCCGCCACATCATCGGATTCGTCCGGTTCATCCGATTCATCCCCCCGTGCTTCCGGGGGCTCCACCAAGGCCGACGCGGACGCGGGCGACTCCTCCGAGTCCTCGGACTCCGACCGTGCCGGCGGTGCACAGGGATCCGACAGCTCGGTCGAGGCCGACGCCAAGAGCGGTGACTCGGACAACTCCACGCCGGGCGACACCCCTTCCACCAGCGGCGATGCCGACGCCGGCACCGGTCGCCACCGTGGCGCCAGCGCCGAGGAAGGCGTCCACACCGACGTGGCCGACTCCCGCGGTGACGCCTCCACCGGCCGTCATGCCTCCCGCGGCGGTGACGCGTCCCGCGAGGCCGTCGACGGCTCGTACACCGTCCGTCCCGGGGACAGTCTGACGGCCATCGCCGACTCACTTGAGCTGAGCGGCGGGTGGCGGGAGCTGTACGCCGAGAACGAGGGCACGGTCGGAACCGACCCGGACCTCATCCTTCCCGGTCAGACCCTGGAAGTCGGTGCCGAAACGGGCGAAAAGTAGCGGCAGTTCAGGTCACGGTTCGCCCCTTAATGCCCGTTTTGATCTCGGTGGGAGATGAATCACAGACCCCCTGATCGTCTTTGAAATTCGGCGAATCACGTGTTTACGGTCGTGACCGCTCGCCACAGCGGGCCCCTGCGGTCGTCACGCCGAATCCTGCCGACGGCCGCTCGGAACAGTCGTCGCGTCAAGCGCCGTAGGCAGGAGCGGGGGACCCAAGGTTTGTGCCGGGTCCGGCGGTTGAGGCCCTTCGGGGTCACACCGCCGGTACCGGCTCGGGGTGAAGCCGCATCACGTGAGCCGGAAGGCGAGCGGGTGCGGCCGGGCAACTCAACCGGCCCGAACCCGACAGCTCACCTCGTAGGCGTCGGTGAGGGGATCACTCCATGCTGTTTTCCAGCAAGGGCAAGCACCGCCGTCCGTCCAAGACCGCCCGTGCCATCGCCGTCGCCGGTGTCACCGGCGCCGCCGCGATAGCCGCCCCGCTCATCGCGGCCGGCAGCGCCTCCGCCGCCACCGAGTCCGAGTGGGACGCCGTCGCCCAGTGCGAGTCCGGCGGCGACTGGTCCATCAACACCGGCAACGGCTACTACGGCGGTCTGCAGTTCTCGGCCTCCACCTGGGCCGGTTACGGCGGTACGCAGTACGCCTCCACCGCCGACCAGGCCAGCAAGGCCCAGCAGATCGCCATCGCCGAGAAGGTCCTCGCGGGCCAGGGCAAGGGTGCCTGGCCGGTCTGCGGCAAGGGCCTGTCCGGCGCCTCGTACGACGGTGCCGCCGCCTCCTCCGGCAACTCCGGCTCGGGCGGCTCCTCCTCGGACTCCTCCTCTTCCTCGCAGAAGAGCACCCAGGAGACCCGCGCCTCGCGTTCCTCCGAGCGCGCCACCGTCGAGACCCCGACCGGCAAGAAGGTCAAGAAGGGCGACGGCGAGTACAAGGTCGTCAAGGGCGACACCCTCAGTGCCATCGCCGCCAAGAAGCACGTCAAGGGTGGCTGGGAGAAGCTCTTCGAGCTGAACAAGGACATCATCGACGACGCCGACTTCATCTACCCCGGCCAGCAGCTCCACCTGAGCTGACGGCCGGTTCCGGACGGTCGCCGCGGCCGGACCCCTGGGGTCCGCCGCGGCCGGGCCGGGACCGCGGTTCGGCCGGGCCGAAAAGAGGCCGCTCCCCGGCTGAACCCGGATCCGCTCACAGCCGTGTCCTCCTGAGTGAAGACCTCGTGAGGGCCGTCCCCCGTCCCCACGGGCTCCCCGCCCCGGTGCGCATTCCCCCGTACGCACCGGGGCGGGGTTTTTCTGTGTCCGGGGCCGCCGTGCTCCTCCTTCTGTTCACTTTCCCGCCCACCCCCCTTTGTTCCGGGCTGGAACAATGGGTACGGTCTGTCTGTCCACGGGACGGTCGGTCGGCTGCCGACGGCCCCGGGGCGGTTAGGCTCTAGTCGCACGGCCCCCGTGGCCCCGCACCAATGCGTCACATCCCAAGAAGGAGATGCTCGTGCCGTCCATCGACGTCGTCGTAGCCCGGGAAATCCTGGACTCCCGAGGCAACCCCACGGTCGAGGTCGAGGTCGGCCTCGACGACGGCAGCACCGGTCGTGCCGCCGTCCCGTCCGGCGCCTCCACGGGCGCCTTCGAGGCCATCGAGCTCCGCGACGGTGACCCCAACCGCTACCTCGGCAAGGGCGTCGAGAAGGCCGTCCTCGCCGTGATCGAGCAGATCGGCCCGGAGCTCGTCGGCTACGACGCCACCGAGCAGCGCCTGATCGACCAGGCCATGTTCGACCTGGACGCCACCGACAACAAGGGCTCCCTCGGCGCCAACGCCATCCTCGGCGTCTCCCTCGCCGTCGCCCACGCCGCCTCCGAGGCCAGCGACCTTCCGCTCTTCCGCTACCTGGGCGGCCCGAACGCGCACCTGCTGCCCGTTCCGATGATGAACATCCTGAACGGCGGCTCGCACGCCGACACCAACGTGGACATCCAGGAGTTCATGATCGCCCCGATCGGCGCGGAGTCCTTCTCCGAGGCGCTGCGCTGGGGCGCCGAGGTCTACCACACCCTCAAGAAGGTCCTGAAGCGCAAGGGCCTGAACACCGGCCTCGGCGACGAGGGCGGCTTCGCCCCGAACCTGGACTCCAACCGCGCCGCCCTCGACCTCATCCTCGAGGCCGTCAACGAGGCCGGCTACACCCCCGGCGAGCAGATCGCCCTGGCGCTCGACGTCGCCGCCTCCGAGTTCTACAAGGACGGCGTGTACGTCTTCGAGGGCAAGGAGCGCACCGCCGCCGAGATGACGGACTACTACGCGGAGCTCGTCGACGCGTACCCGCTCGTCTCCATCGAGGACCCGCTGTTCGAGGACGACTGGGACGGCTGGAAGACCATCACCGAGCGCCTTGGCGACAAGGTGCAGCTCGTGGGCGACGACCTGTTCGTCACCAACCCCGAGCGCCTCGCCCGCGGCATCGAGGAGGGCGCGGCCAACGCGCTGCTCGTCAAGGTCAACCAGATCGGCTCGCTCACCGAGACCCTGGACGCCGTCGAGCTGGCCCAGCGCAACGGCTTCAAGTGCATGATGTCCCACCGCTCCGGTGAGACCGAGGACGTCACCATCGCCGACCTCGCCGTCGCCGTGAACTGCGGCCAGATCAAGACCGGCGCCCCGGCCCGCTCGGACCGCGTCGCCAAGTACAACCAGCTGCTGCGCATCGAGGAGATCCTCGACGACGCCGCGGTGTACGCCGGCCGCAGCGCCTTCCCGCGCTTCAAGGGCTGAGCAGCCTTCCCGGCGTCCGCTCCGCGGACCACGGGCACAGCAAGGGCTGAGCAGCCTTCCCGGCGTCCGCTCCGCGGACCACGGGCACAGCAAGGGCTGAGCCCGTAGGGCGGCAGTAGGAAGCGTCGCACGTACGTCCCCGTACCCGGTCCCGTACCGTGTGCGGGGACGTACGCACGTAGGGCCCGTAGGAAGGGGAAGTGGGACATGCCCGTGAAGGACCGGGACCGTTTCTCCACCGCGACCCGGCTGAAGCTGCTCGGCGAGCAGACGGCCGCCCGGGTCTACCGCTCCCAGACCCGGCGCCAGGCCCGCCGCTCCCGGCTCACCGGCCGGGCCGCGCTGCTCGCCCTCGTCCTCTGCTCGATGATCGTGGCCCTCGCCTACCCCATAAGGCAGTACGTCTCCCAGCGCGCCGAGATCGCCGACATGCGGCGCCAGCGCCAGGAGGCGCGCGAGCGCGTCGAGGAGCTGCGCGACCTCAAGGCGCGCTGGCAGGACGACGCGTACGCCGAGCAGCGCATCCGGGAGCGGCTGCACTACGTCATGCCGGGCGAGACCGGCTACACCATGATCGACCCGGACGCGGCGAAGCAGTCCCGCACGACGCAGGGGGCGGCCCACCTCCCCTGGTACACCAACGTCTGGGACGGGGTCGACAAGGCCGACGCCGCCGCCCAGTAACCGACCAGAGCTCCAGAGGACTTACGTACAGGTATGGACACGCCCCCGCCCTCCACCCCGCGCACCGAGCCCACCGACGCGGACGTCGAGGCCTTCCAGCAGCAGCTCGGGCGCCCGCCGCGCGGACTGCGCGCGATCGCGCACCGGTGCCCGTGCGGGCAGCCGGACGTCGTCGAGACGGCGCCGCGCCTGCCGGACGGGACGCCGTTCCCGACGACGTACTACCTGACGTGTCCGCGGGCCGCCTCCGCGATCGGCACGCTGGAGGCGAACGGCGTGATGAAGGAGATGACGGAGCGGCTGGCGACGGACCCCGAACTCGCCGCCGCCTACCGGGCCGCCCACGAGGACTACATCGCCCGCCGGGACGAGATCGAGGTCCTGGAGGGCTTCCCGAGCGCGGGCGGCATGCCGGACCGGGTGAAGTGCCTGCACGTCCTCGTGGCGCACTCGCTGGCCGCCGGCCCCGGGGTGAACCCGCTGGGCGACGAGGCGATCGCGATGCTGCCGGAGTGGTGGGCGAAGGGACCGTGCGTGATTCCCGCGGGGCCGCCGGAAGGTGAGGGCTGGAATGTGGACGCGAGTGAGTCGGGCTACTTCGCGTCCAAGCCCGTCGACCCGGAGGAGGACGCCAAGTGACCCGTGTCGCCGCCATCGACTGCGGTACCAACTCCATCCGGCTGCTCGTCGCCGACGCCGACCCCGCGTCGGGTGAACTCGTCGATCTGGAGCGCCGGATGACGATCGTCCGGCTCGGCCAGGGCGTCGACCGTACGGGCCGGCTGGCGCCCGAGGCGCTGCAACGGACGTTCGCCGCGTGCCGGGAGTACGCGGCGGTCATCAAGGAACTGGGCGCCGAGCGGCTGCGGTTCGTCGCGACGTCCGCCTCGCGGGACGCGGAGAACCGGGACGAGTTCGTCCGGGGCGTCATGGACATCCTCGGTGTCGAGCCCGAGGTGATCTCCGGTGACCAGGAGGCCGAGTTCTCCTTCACCGGCGCCACCAAGGAGCTGCTGGGCCGGGACGATCTGGCCAAGCCGTTCCTGGTGGTGGACATCGGCGGCGGCTCCACGGAGTTCGTCGTCGGCGACGACCATGTGCGCGCCGCGCGCTCCGTGGACATCGGCTGCGTGCGGATGACGGAGCGCCACCTCGTCCGGGACGGCGCCGTCGTCGATCCCCCCGGCCCCGAGGAGATCGCGGCCGTCCGCGCCGACATCGAGGCCGCCCTGGACCTCGCAGAGCGGACCGTACCGCTGCGCGAGGCACACACCCTCGTGGGGCTCGCCGGCTCGGTCACGACGCTGTCCGCGATCGCCCAGGACCTCCCCGCGTACGACTCGACGGCCATCCACCACTCCCGGATCCCCTACGAGCGCGTCCGGGAGATCACCGAGGGGCTGCTGCGCTCCACGCACGCCGAGCGGGCCGCGATCCCCTCGATGCACCCCGGCCGGGTGGACGTGATCGCCGCCGGCGCGCTCGTCCTGCTCGCCATCATGGAGCGGATCGGGGCCGCGGAGGTCGTGGTGAGCGAACACGACATCCTGGACGGAATCGCCTGGTCCGTCGCGTAGCCGCGGGGCCGGGATCCGGGCGCCCTCCCGGCGGGCTCGGGGCGCCTGTGAGGACCTGTTTACTACTCACCGGTAGCCTCGGTTGAGCTGTTCGGATAACGTATGAGCGCCTCCGAGGGGTGCTCGGGCGCCCCTCGTTGACGGGCCGCCGGGAAACTTCGTGAAGTTCTTCACAAGAGAATCGGCCCTGTTGGGCGACGTTTTGAGGATGCGTAGAGCCTTCGGGGGCTCCAAGGGGTCCAGAGGGTGCCTCCGAACGGCCTCCGGGGGGTACTCGTCCGAGTGACAATCGGGGTCCGATCGGAGTGTCGGCGAGGGGTCCGCGGAGCCGGAAGGGCAGTTCACGCGGCATTGACAACGGTCGGCCGTGCGGTGGGGTTCCCCCGTCGGGCGACAACCCGGATCACGAGGGTCGCGCAGTGTAGCAGAGGGCCTGGGGAAGCTTGTGAAGGGGCGCACGAGCACCCCCCGGATGGCGGGTACATACTCGATGGCATGAGCACCACGGAGCGTCCCAGGATCCTCGTAGTAGGCGGTGGGTACGTAGGCCTGTACGCAGCTCGGCGCATCCTCAAGAAGATGCGCTACGGAGAGGCGACCGTCACGGTCGTCGACCCCCGGTCGTACATGACCTACCAGCCCTTCCTCCCCGAAGCCGCCGCCGGCAGCATCTCCCCGCGGCATGTCGTCGTCCCGCTGCGACGCGTGCTGCCCAAGGCGGAGGTCCTCACCGGTCGGGTCACCACCATCGACCAGGACCGCAAGGTCGCCACCGTCGCGCCGCTGGTCGGCGAGGCGTACGAGCTGCCCTTCGACTACCTGGTGATCGCGCTCGGCGCCGTCTCCCGCACCTTCCCGATCCCCGGCCTCGCCGAGCAGGGCATCGGCATGAAGGGCATCGAGGAGGCCATCGGCCTGCGCAACCACGTGCTGGAGCAGCTCGACAAGGCCGACTCCACGACCGACGAGGACGTCCGCCGCAAGGCGCTGACCTTCGTCTTCGTGGGCGGTGGCTTCGCCGGCGCGGAGACCATCGGCGAGGTCGAGGACATGGCCCGCGACGCCGCGAAGTACTACAAGAGCGTGTCCCGCGAGGACATGCGGTTCGTGCTCGTCGACGCCGCCGACAAGATCCTCCCCGAGGTCGGCCCGAAGCTCGGCAAGTACGGCAAGGAGCACCTGGAGGGCCGTGGGGTCGAGGTCTACCTCAACACCTCCATGGAGTCCTGCGTCGACGGCCACGTCGTGCTGAAGAACGGCCTGGAGGTCGACTCCAACACGATCGTCTGGACCGCCGGCGTCAAGCCGAACCCGGTCCTCTCCCGCTACGGTCTGCCGCTCGGCCCCCGCGGCCATGTGGACACCGCCCCGACCCTCCAGGTCCAGGGCACCGACTACATCTGGGCCGCCGGCGACAACGCGCAGGTCCCCGACGTCGCCGCCCGCAAGGCCGGCGTCGAGAACGCCTGGTGCCCGCCGAACGCGCAGCACGCGCTGCGTCAGGCGAAGGTCCTCGGCGACAACGTGGTCTCCGGTATGCGGGGCTTCCCGCAGAAGGAGTACGCGCACTCCAACAAGGGCGCGGTGGCGGGTCTCGGCCTGCACAAGGGCGTCGCGATGATCGTCATGGGCAAGATGAAGATCAAGCTCAAGGGCCGTCTCGCCTGGTACATGCACCGTGGCTACCACGGTCTGGCCATGCCGACCTGGAACCGCAAGATCCGCGTCTTCGCGGACTGGACGCTCGCGATGTTCCTCAAGCGTGAGGTCGTCTCGCTCGGCGCGATCGAGACGCCTCGTGAGGAGTTCTACGAGGCGGCCAAGCCGGCGCCGGTCGCTGCGGCCGCGGCTGCCGCCAAGACCGAGGAGAAGGCCAAGGCCTCCTGACCTCGTCCGGTCACGTCTTCGTTCGACCCGAAGGACCTTCCGCCATCCGTGGTGCGGGGGGTCCTTCGGCGTTTCCGGGGGCGTCCAGTGGGGTGGGGGCGCCTGTTCGTCGGCGGGTGCGGGTGCGTCGTGGTTTCTCGCGCAGTTCCCCGCGCCCCTGAAGGGAACGGGCCTGCGGCCCGCCCTTCGGGGGCGCGGGGCGGTGACACATGCGGCTCCGCCGCGTGGGCGCGAACAACCCCCACTCACCCGCACCCGAACAACACACCCCCTACCGGGACTACGGCGGAGCCCCGCCCGTGTTTACCGTGGCGTTGGACATTCCGGGATCTGTTGTCACGGAGGTGTGCGCCATGCAGGACGCCGCGTCGCGGCTGAAGGCCCTGTTCGAGCAGGTGATCGGGGCCCCGCTCCCGGTCCGGCTTCGGGCGTGGGACGGTTCGGAGGCCGGCCCCCCTCGGGCCCCCGCGCTGGTGGTACGGAACCGCAGGGCCCTGCGCCGGCTGCTGTGGAAGCCGGGCGAGCTGGGCCTCGCCCGTGCCTGGGTCGCCGGTGACCTGGGCGTCGAGGGGGACCTGTACGCCGTACTGGACCTGATGGCCGGGCACGTGTGGGAGCGGGACGACGACTCCCGGAGCCTCGCCGACGCCCTGCGCGACCCGCAGGCCCGCGCGGCCGTCCGGGGGCTGCTGAAGCTGGCCGGACCCGCCGTGCTGGTGCCGCCCGAGCCGCCCCGCGAAGAGGTGCGCAGAACCCGCCATCTGCACACCAGACGCACCGACAAACGGGCCGTCAGCCACCACTACGACGTCGGCAACGACTTCTACGAGATCGTCCTCGGCCCGTCCATGGTGTACTCCTGCGCCTTCTGGAAGACCGACGACGGCACCACCACCCTCGAAGCCGCCCAGCGCGACAAGCTCGACCTCATCTGCCGCAAGCTCGCCCTCGCACCGGGACAGCGCCTCCTCGACGTCGGCTGCGGCTGGGGCTCCATGGCCCTGCACGCCGCCCGCGAGTACGGCGTGCACGTCGTCGGCATCACCCTCTCCCAGGAACAGGCCGCGTACGCCCGCAAACGCGTCGCGGACGAGGGGCTGACCGACCGGATCGAGATCCGCGTCCAGGACTACCGGGACGTCACCGACGGGCCCTACGACGCCATCTCCTCCATCGGCATGGCCGAACACGTCGGCGCCGACAGGTACCTGGAGTACGCCCAGAACCTGTACGCCCTCCTCCGGCCCGGCGGACGGCTCCTCAACCACCAGATCTCACGGCGGCCGCAGTCCGACGAGAGCGCGTACTCCATCGACGGGTTCATCGACGCGTACGTCTTCCCCGACGGTGAACTCGCCCCCATCGGCACCACCGTGACCCAGCTCGAACGCGCCGGGTTCGAGGTCCGCGACGTGGAGTCCCTGCGCGAGCACTACAACCTCACGCTGCGCGCCTGGGTCGCGAACCTCGAAGCCCAGTGGTCCCGGGCCGTCGCCCTCGCCGGACCCGGCCGGGCCCGCGTGTGGCGCCTGTACATGGCCGCCTGCGCCCTCGGCTTCGAACGCAACCGCCTCGGTGTCAACCAGGTGCTCGCGGTGCGGACGCCGGAAGGGGGTGCGTCGGGGCTGCCGCTCAGGGCCCGCACCTGGGGCGCCTGAGCGCCCGTACGCCCGCGGGGCCCGTTCCGGGAAGGAACGGGCCCCGCGGGCTGCTGTGACGACGCCCCTACTCCGCCTTGATCGCCGCCAGCATGTTCAGCTTCGCCGCCCGCCGGGCCGGCCACATCGCGGCCAGGACGCCGACCGTGCCCGCCAGCAGCAGGAAGACACCCATCCGGGCCCAGGGCAGGACCAGTTCGTACGTCGCCATCCGGGAGGCGACGAGCTCACCGGCCGCCCAGCCGAAGAAGACACCGAGACCGATGCCGAGGACACCGCCGAACAGGGAGATGACCAGGGACTCCAGACGGACCATCCGCTTGATGGCGCGGCGGTCGAGACCGATCGCGCGGAGCATGCCGATCTCCTGGGACCGCTCGAAGACGGACATGGCCAGCGTGTTGATGACACCGAGGACGGCGACGATCACGGCCATGGCCAGCAGGCCGTACAGCAGGTTCAGCATCAGTGTGAACATCTGGGCGATGTCGTCGGAGAGGTCGTCGCCGTCCTGGATCTTGATCGCCGGGTTGTCGCCGAGGGCCTTCGCCAGCCGGTCCTTGGCGGCGTCCGAGGCACCGGACGACGTCCTCACCATGACCATCATGTCGGCCGGGCGGGTGTCGGCGGGCAGTCGCTTCTCCAGCGTCCGGTTGTCCAGGAGGATGCCCCGGATCAGCTCGTTGGCCTCGTAGACCCCCGCCACGGTCAGCTTCTGCCGCTCGCCGCCCTCGAACCCGGCCGTGAACGACGTGCCGGCCTTCCAGCCGTTGCGCTGCGCGCTCTCGGTGTCCACCACCACCTTCGTGCCGCCGACCTCGAACGCGCCCTCGTCGAGGGGGAACGTCGTCAGCTCGCCGATCGCGTCGCCGTTGACGCCGGTGACGTACTCCGTCTGTCCGTCGATGCGGGACTCGGCGTTGCGCAGCGGCGAGACCGCAGTGACGCCCTCGGCGCCGGCGAGCTTCTTCTCCACGTCGGAGGAGAGATAGCTGCCGTTGGCCATCGAGACGACGTAGTCCGCCTTGATGGAGTCGGCGGCCATCTTGCCGATGGCGGTCTGGAGGCTGCCCGCCATCACCGTCATACCGGTGATCAGGGTGAGGCCGATCATCAGCGCCGAGGCGGTGGCGGCGGTGCGGCGCGGGTTGCGCACCGAGTTCTGCCGGGCGAGCTTGCCGGAGATGCCGAAGATCCGCAGGACCGGTGCGGCGGCCGCGATCAGCGGGCGGGACAGCAGCGGCGTCAGCACGAACACACCGATGATCAGCACCACCGCGCCGATGCCCATGGGCACCTGGCCGTCCGAACCCTCCAGGGTCGTGGCGTACAGGACGGTGGCGACGCCCGCGCCGGAGAACAGCGCGCCGATCGTGTTCCGCAGGACGAGGGACCTGGTCGTGGCCTTCGCGTGCACGCTGCTCATCGCCGCCACCGGTGGGATCTTCGCCGCGCGGCGGCCCGGCAGCCAGGCGGCCAGCATGGTGATCAGCACGCCGACCAGCAGGGCGGTGGCGACCGTGCCGGGGGTGACCACCAGCGGACCGTCGGGGACGGTCTCGCCGAGCGTGCTGATCAGCGTGCGCATCGCGGCGCCGATGCCGACCCCGACGGCCAGACCGGCGACCGCGGCGATCGCGCCCACCACGAACGCCTCGATCAGCACCGAGCGGGTCACCTGGCGGCGGGAGGCGCCCACCGCCCGCAGCAGGGCCAGCTCCTTGGTGCGCTGGGCCACCAGCATCGTGAAGGTGTTGGCGATGATGAACGTGCCCACGAACAGGGCGATGCCGGCGAAGACCAGCAGGCCGTTCTTCAGCCCGCTCATGGACGCGGCGATCTGCGTGGCCTGCCGGTCGGCGAGCTGCTCACCGGTGATCGTGGCGGCGACGTCCTCGGGGACGACCTTGTCGATGGCCGACCGGAGCCGGTCCTGGCTGGTGCCGGGGGTCGCGGTCACGGTGATCTCGTCGTAGGCGCCCGGGCTGTGGAACAGCTTCTGCGCGGTCGCCGTGTCGAACAGGGTGAGGCTGCCGCCGGCGGCGACGTTGCCGTCGTCCGTGCGGAAGACGCCGCTGACGGTGGGACTGAGGACCGGACCGTCGACGGACAGCCGGACGGTGTCGCCGACCTTGTACCCGGCGCGCTCGGCGGTCTTCGCGTCGATGGCGATCTCGTTTGGGCCGCGGGGCGCGCGGCCCTCCTCGATCGGGTACCGGGGGTCGTCCTTGCCCCAGTAGTTCCCGCCCTGGGACTGGAAGCCGCCGCCGATCAGCTTGCCGTCCTTGTCGGCGAGCGCGGTGAAGCCGGTGACGACCCCGGTCGCGGACTCGGCGCCGGGTACCTTCGCGACCTTCCTCAGCAGCTCCGGCGTCAGCTTCGGCTGCTCGGCGATCCGGTCGCCCTCGTCCGGGCGGTACGCCTGCTGGACCGCGACGTCCACCTGGTCGAAGCCCTTGGCGGAACTCTTCTGGTAGGCCTCGGAGATGGTGTTCGTGAAGACCAGCGTCCCCGACACGAAGGCGACGCCCAGCATCACGGCGAGCACGGTCATCAGGAGTCTGGCCTTGTGCGCGAGCACGTTGCGCAGGGCGGTACGGAACATGAAAGGGGTCCCTGTTCGGGGTCGGGTGGTGAGGTGGACGGGGGGGTGGGGAGGCGGACGGGGCCGGCGGGCGGTGCCGCTCGCCGAGGCGGGGCGGACGCCGCCGGTCGCGGCGGGGCGAACGCCGCCTGACACGGCCTAGCTGGTGCGGCCCTTGGCGTCGAACCGCTTCATGCGGTCCAGGACGGAGTCCGCCGTCGGCTCGTACAGCTCGTCCACGATCCGTCCGTCGGCGAGGAAGATGACCCGGTCCGCGTACGCCGCCGCCACCGGGTCGTGCGTCACCATCACCACGGTCTGCCCCAGCTCCCGCACGGAGTTGCGCAGGAAGCCCAGGACCTCGGCGCCCGAGCGGGAGTCGAGGTTTCCGGTGGGCTCGTCGCCGAAGATGATGTCCGGTCGGGAGGCGAGGGCCCGCGCCACCGCGACGCGCTGCTGCTGGCCGCCGGAGAGCTGGGAGGGCCGGTGGCTCAGCCGGTCGGCGAGACCGATCATCCCGATCACGGTGTCCAGCCACTGCTTGTCCGGCTTGCGGCCCGCGATGTCCATCGGAAGGGTGATGTTCTCCAGCGCGGTCAGCGTCGGCAGCAGGTTGAACGCCTGGAAGATGAAGCCGATCTTGTCCCGGCGGAGCTTGGTGAGCTGCTTGTCCTTCAGGGAGCCCAGCTCGGTGTCGCCGATGCGCACGGACCCGGCGGAGAAGCTGTCCAGGCCCGCCACGCAGTGCATCAGCGTGGACTTGCCGGAACCGGAGGGGCCCATGATCGCGGTGAACTGGGCCTGCCGGAAGTCGACGGTCACCCGGTCCAGGGCGACGACCCGGGTCTCGCCCTGTCCGTAGACCTTCGACAGTTCCGTGGCACGGGCGGCCACGGCGGTGGCCCGGTCGGCGAGGGGAGTGGTGGTCACGGGTGGGAACTCCTGTCGGGGCGACGGCGTTTGGACGGTTCGAGGGGTTCGAGGGGATGGATGTGCGCGGGTGGACGGGGCGGTGTCCGGTTTTTCCGGCGCTGTATCCATCGTCGCGACGCCGGGCCGCCGTGTAGTCAGCCGCTGTTCCGGTTCCGGGGGCAGACTTCTGACGGACGCAGGGACGCCCCGTCATACCTGGGTATGACGGCCGACCCCGAGCCGGGGATGACGGCGGACCCGGGGCGGGTGTGACGGCGGACCCGGGGCAAGGCGTGACGGCGGACCCGGGCCGGGGATGACGGCGGACCCGAGGCAAGGCGTGACGGCGGACCCGAGGCGGGTGTGACGCGGACCCGGGGCGGGTGTGACGCGGGCCCGAGGCGGGTGTGACGCGGACCTGGGGAGCGGCGGTATTCGGACGGTTTGGCCTACACGAGTCAGTCGTCACCGTGCGGGGCGTCGAGAGGGCGCTCGTTCGGGCGGTGAAATTCCGTCATTCCGCATACGCCGGGTCGCACCGTCCGAAAGGCTATTGGCAAGTGCGGATGGCGTGTTCCATGGGCTGATGCACCCTCAGACGTCAATAAAATAAGACAACATCGGTCGGCTGTTCCGCTGTTCGGGGGAAGCCTCCCGATAGGCTCGGAACCGCAGCGCGGGGCCCATGGCCTGCCCGGATGGTGGAATGCAGACACGGCGAGCTTAAACCTCGCTGCCCCTCGCGGGCGTACCGGTTCAAGTCCGGTTCCGGGCACCTTCCCTCACAGGGCGTGAGTGCGTGAGAACCCGTTGTCGATCGCAGCGGCGCGCTGCTGGTGTGCTGTGAAGGTTGCTGCGGCCCCCGGAACGGTGCGTTCCGGGGGCCGCGGCGCATCTCGGTGGGAGCAGGGTTCGGCAGCCGGCCCCGTGCGCGGTGTCAGTCCGGCAGGGAGGCCGCCGGGGCCCGGTCGGCCAGGGCGCGGACCAGGGACGTCCAGAACGCCGGTGTGTACTCCGTGATCAGCGGCCGGGGCGTGCCCTTCGGCCAGGTGAAGGCGATGCCCGGATTGTGCAGGTCGGTACCGTCGGGGAGGAAGAAGTGCGGACTGCCCCGCACCTCCGGCGCCTTCGACTCCTCCCACTGGTCGAAGAGGACCCCGCGGCACGTACCGCGGCGCAGCGCCCCGTCGAGATGGGCGGTGTCGACCAGCGGGCAGCCCTCGGCGACCGCGAGGATCTCGGAGTGGACGCTGACGCAGCGGGACTCGGCGTAGAAGGCGTGGCGCAGGGCCGCGTCGAGCTGGTCCGAGGCGGCCAGGCCCGCCTCCGGCGTACCGGGCTGGGTCTTGACGGCCTGGACCGCCTCCATGGCGGGCAGCATGGTCACCGGATAGCCGGACTCCGGGCCCTGCCAGTCCGTCCACCCGAGAGCGGGTTCCCGCTCCGCCACGGCGGCGATCTCCGGGTCGAGGATCCACTTGGGCGTGGGCCGGGAGTTGAACAGCTCCAGCGGGAACGCCCGGTGGTCGACGGCGAGCGCGACACCCTCCTCGGCGGCCGCCCGCCGCAGGTTGAACAGCCCCAGCGAGGCCCAGGGGCAGCCGATGTCGGAGTACACGGTCACGGTGTTCATCACAGGGCGTTCCGTCCTCAGCGGGCCGCGGCCAGTGCGGGGCTGGCCGCCTCCGGGCGGGTGAAGGTGCGGTTGTGGTAGACGAGCGGCTCCTGGTCGCCGACGTACACGGCCTCGACACGGCCCACGAGAATACTGTGGTCGCCGCCGTCGAGCACCGCGTGCGCGGTGCAGGCCAGCCGGGCCGTGGCGCCGGGCAGACCGGGCAGGTCCAGCTCGCAGGGGACCATGTCGCCGGTGGTGAACTTGTCGTGGCCGGAGCGGGCGAAGTGCCGTGCGATCGCGGCCTGTTCGGCGGACAGGATATTGATCATGAAGCGCTCGGCGGCCACGAACGTGTCGTGCGAGCCGGCCGACTTGGCGGGGCAGACCAGCACCAGCGGCGGGTCCAGGGAGAGCGAGCTGAACGAGCTCGCGGTGAATCCCCAGCGCCGGCCGCTGCCGTCCGTGGTGGTCACGATCGTGACGGGGCTCGGCACTTGGGCCATGGCGCGGGTGAAATCCGATGGGGCGACGGCGGACATCGGTCCTCCAGGGGCCGGGAAGCGGATGGGGGCGGTGGGGAGGGACCGTCGGCCCCTCCCCCCCTGCGGTCCGTGCGGATCAGGCGCTGGTCTCGCGCTGCGCGGTGAACCCGCCGGGTACCGCGGGTTCGGCGTCGAGCCAGATACCGGACGCGGTGCCGAAGCGCGGCTGCTCCGGGTCCCGGCCGTCCCAGATGGTCTCGCCGCGGCGGACGGTGACGTCGGGGCGGCCGGTGAAGGTCCAGCCCTCGTACGCCGACCAGCCGACCTTGGCGTAGGTGTGCTTCGCGGCCATGATCCAGGTGACGTCCGGGTCGAACAGCGTGAAGTCGGCGTCGAGACCGACCGCGATCCGGCCCTTGCGGCCACCCAGCCCGAACAGGTCGGCCGGCCCCTCGGCGGTGAGCCGGGCGACGTGCCGCATGGCCTCGTCGGTGGACATGCCGGGGTAGCGGCGCCGCATCCCCGTGTACAGGGCGATGATCAGCTCCTGCACACCGGGCAGCCCGGGCGGGGCGTCCGCGACGGCCAGCAGCTTCTCCTCGACGGTGTGCGGGGCGTGGTCGCTGCCGAGGCTGGCGACGCTGCCCTCCATCACCGCGTCCCACAGCCGCCCCTTGTCCTTCTCGCAGCGGATCGCGGGACGCAACCGGATCCGGGCGCCGAGGCGTTGGGTGTCGGGCGCGGAGAAGGACAGGTGGTGCGCGGTCACCTCGTAGGTGATCGGCAGGCCCGCCTTCGCGGCGGCCTTCAGCAGGTCCGACTCCTCGGAGGAGGAGACGTGCAGGATGTGTGCGGCGGTGCCGTGCTTGCGCACCAGTTCGATGACGCGGGACGAGGCGACGATGCCGCCCGTGCGCGGGTGCGCCGACTCGTACGCGTCGTAGCCGGTCGGCGGGTCCTGGGTCTCGTCCAGCAGCGAGAAGACGCTGTCGTCCTCCGCGTGCAGGACCAGCCGGATCCCGCGTTCGGCGGCGACCTGGAAGATCCGGTCGAGGACGACCGGGTCGCGGATGATGTTGGGCGCGGTGTGGTGGCCGGTCATGAAGACCTTCACCGAGGTCGCCTGGCGGGGCTGGAGACGGCGGAGGTTCTCCACGCTGTCGACGGTGACGCCCATGTGGAAGCGGAAGTCGACCAGGGAGTCACCGGAGACGGTGGACGCCTTCTCCGCGGCCAACTCCGGCTCGATCAGCGGCGGCTGGGTGTTGGGCATGTCGATGACGGTGGTGACACCGCCGGCGGCCGCCGCCCGGCTGCCGTGCGCCCAGTCCTCCTTGTGGGTGAGGCCCGGTGTACGGAAGTGGACGTGCGGGTCGATGCCGCCGGGCAGCAGATAGCGGCCCCCGGCGTCGATGGTCTCCTTGGCGGGCGGCTGTTCGCCGTCCGCGAGGATCGCCGATATTCGCTCACCGGAGACGGCGAGGCCTCCGGACGTGACCCCGTCAGGGGTGACTACGCGCGCGTTGGTGACGACGAGGTCGTAGGACTGCGTCACAGGTCCTCCGGGTCGATGGGTGGGCAGGACGGTGGATGAGGTGATGCCGCGGCGCGGCCGCGGACAGGGAGCGGACGGGGGCGGTCAGGCCGCCTGTCGGGCGGCGATCAGATGGCGGTCAGGCCGCGATCAGGCGGCGGTCCAGGGGGCGCTGACCAGTTCCCGGGCCAGGTCGTTCGTCGGGCCCATCAGGCCGACCGCGCGGGCGTCGCGGGCCAGCTTGTTCAGCGGGTGGTCGTGCAGATAGCCGGCGCTGCCCAGGAGCCGCAGCGCCTCCTGCACGACCTCCTCCGAGATCCGCGAACCGAGGATCTTGCTGTAGAGGGTGGTGTTGCCCGGTTCCGCCGAGTCCCGGCGGGCCGACGCGTCGACCAGGGCACGGGCGGCCTCCACCTTCGCGGCGAGGTCCACCAGCCGGTGTCGCACCGCCTGCTGCCCCTCCAGGCCGCGGCGCTGAGCGTGGGCGAACGCCGTCCGGTACGCGGCGGCGGCGATCCCCGCCGAGACGGCGCCCAGCGTGGCACCGGACTCCCGCACCCCGGCGATGATCCGGACCGCCGCGCCCACCGGGCCGAGCACCGCCGAGTCGTCGGCCTCGCAGGCCGTCAACTCGACGAAACCGGTCGCGGAGGAGCGCATGCCGACCAGGTCCATGCCGGTGTTGGCGAACAGGCCAGGGTTGCCCGCCTCGATGAGGAAGAACGTCTGGCCGTCGCTGCCGTAGGTGCTGGCGACGCCGTCGGTCGGCGCCGACGTCTGGGCGAGCACCAGATACACGTCGGCCAGGCCCGCTCCCGTGGTGAACGCCTTGGCGCCCTCCAACAGCCAGCCGCCGCCCTCGGTGCGCCGCGCCCTGGTGGCGAGGTTGCGTTTGTCGGCGCCCGAACCGGACTCGCTCCACGCGGAGGCGGCGATCCACTCGCCGCTCGCCAGCCGCGGCAGGTAGCGCTCGCGCTGGGCCTCGCTGCCCCACTCGCTGATCCGGGAGCTGACGGCGTAGTGCTGGAACAGGATGATCGCGACCGACGGGTCCGCGGCGGCCGTCAGCTCGATCAGCCGGTTGGTGAGCAGGGAGTCGCCCCCCTGGCCGCCGTACTCCACGGCGATGGCCGCACCGAGGATCCCCGAGGCGCGCAGGGCGGCGAAGACCTCCTCCGGGAGCTTCGCGACGGCGTCCGCGCTCTGCGCGTGCCGGTGCAGGACCTCGGTGAGGCTCGCGTACCGCTCGGCGAGTTCGGCGCGGGTCGCGGCCCCGGTACCCGCCTGAGTGAGGGTCAGACCGCCAGCGGGAGCCATGCCGTTTCCTCCTTGTAGTCGTAGTTCTTGAGCGAGGCGATGCACGCCGGCTCGTCGAGCTGGGCGAGCTTGCGGCTGACGCTGACCCAGTGCAGGGTGTCGGCGCCGTCGCCGCGCCCCGCCACCGACGCCGCGGCGGCGGTGCTGCCGCCCGGGGTGTCGATCTCGATGACCCCGCGCGACAGCCCGGCCCGGCGGGCCAGCCGCTCGGGGACGGTGCCCGGGATGCTGGAGGCGGCGGCCAGGCAGGTAGTGCCGGTCAGCGCGATGCTGGGGTGCCACTTGGGCACGGAGATGGCCCGCACGGCGAGCCGGCCCTCCGTGTACTGGCCGACGGCCGCGATCTTCGGGAAGACCCCGTCGGTGGGCCACTTGAGCAGCTCGCAGGCGGCCCTGCGGATCTCCAGCATCCGCTCGTACATGTCGTCGCCCGCCCCGAACAGCTCCTCCACACTGTTCAGGCCCAACTCCTCGGCGTCCACGAACACATACGGGTTGCCCATGGAGACCAGGGACGCCTCCTGCACGCCCGTCCCGGTGATCAACTGGTCCACCGGGTTGCCGGTGAGCAGCAGCTCGTCGAGGCGGGCGCCCGCGTCCTGGAGGAAATGCACGGTGAAGCTGCCGCTGCGGCGGCGCGCCTCGTCCACCTCGCACACCACGTGGTCGCCGTTGTTGATGACCCGGACCCGGACCCGGCCGCCGGGGGCGAGCCGGGGCAGCCACGCCTGGCCGTCGGCGGCGACCACCGAGGCGAGGATGGAGTGCCCGCAGCTGCCCTTGAAGTCGAACCGGTCGACGCCGCCGGTCAGCCCCTGCACGAACCGGTAGTCCAGGTCGAACATGGGATGCGCGGACGGCTCGACGAGCGCGAACTTCAGGATGTCGCCGCGGCCGTTGGCCTCCAGCCACTCCCGGATCCGGGTGAGCACCGGGGTGAGCCGTTCCTCGTCCCGCGGCAGTTGGCGGTGGTCCAGGACCAGGGTGGGGGTCGGGGCTCCCACGGCCCGTGCGATGTAGCCGATCACACCGTCACCCCCGGGACGCTCCCGGCGACCGTGCCGGCGGGTGAGCAGAACTGGTCCAGCCACAGCTCGTGGACCATGAGCGACCAGATGGCCAGCGAGGCCCGGTCGTTCGGGGACTCGGCCTGGACGTGGAACAGCTCCTCGACCTTGCGCGGGTTCAGCTTGCCGCCGCGGCGCAGCCGGTCCTCGGCCAGCAGGTCGCGGGCGTGGTCGAACAGGGCCTGGCCGGGCTGGAGCATGGCCGTGATGGGCAGCGTGAACGGCTGCTTCGGACGGTTCAGGACCGACTCCGGCAGCAGCCCGTCGGCGGCCGCGTACAGCACCTTCTTGCGGCGGGTGCCGTCGATCTTGAGGTCGGCCTTGAGGGAGCGGGCGTAGCGCACGACGCTCGGCTGGCAGAACGGCAGCCGCACCTCGACCGAGGCCGACATCGACAGGTGGTCGACGCGGCGCAGGTGGTAGGCGGGCAGCCGCTCACCGATCTCGAACTCGGTGAGCGTGGTCATCCGGTCGGCGGTGGAGGCGCGCAGCCGCTCGGTGATCTCCTCGGCGGCGGAGCCGTTGGCCGTGACGAAGCCGAGGTAGTCCGAGGAGTACAGGCTCTCCCGGAGGTTCCTCGGGACGGCGGCGAGGGCCTCCACGTAGTCCGGCACCCAGTCCGTGCCGAAGGGGGCGTCCATGGCCTTCTTCAGCCGGTCGTAGCCGCCGAACAGCTCGTCGGCCGCGTCACCGGTGATGGCGACCTTGAAGCCGGCGTCGCGGACGGCGCCGAACAGGGCGTACGTGGACAGGGTGATGGGGTCGGCGTTGGGCTGCCCGAGGTGCCAGACGACGTCGGCCAGCAGCGACGGGAACGTCGCCGGGTCGATCTCCACCTGGTGATGGGTCGTGCCGGCCCGCTCGGCGACCTCCCGGGCGAACGCCCGCTCGTCGGACGGCCACGTGCCGGTGTACGCGATGTTGAAGGAGTGCAGGTCGCGCACCTTCTCGGCGGCCAGCACGGTGACGAGGCTGGAGTCCAGGCCGCCGCTGGTGATCGCGGAGACGGGGACGTCGGCCTCGGTGAGCCGGTGCACCTCGGTGCGCAGCAGCGACCGCACGTGCGCGGCGGCCTCCGGCTCGGCGCAGTGCGGGGCGCGGGCACCGGTGGTGGGGCGGATGGTGACGTGCATGCCGCCGGCGCGGGTGACCCGGACGGTCGCGGCGGGCGGGAGCACCTTGACGCCCTCGAACATGGTCTGCTCGCCGAACGGCGTCTTCGTCGCGAGGTAGGCGTCGAGGCCGGCCTCCGAGGGGGTGGCCCCCACCTGGCGGAACGACAGCAGGGCGGGCAGCTCGGAGGCGAAGTACAGGTGCCGCCGGGCCGCGTCCCAGTGGTAGTACAGCGGCTTCATGCCGACCTCGTCGGTGGCGAGGTACAGCGTCGGCTCACCGCGCAGGTCGACGACGGCCACCGAGTACATGCCGTCGAGGTACTCGGGGAAGGCCGCCCCGTACTCCGCGTACAGGGCCGGGATGACCGAGCCGTCGCAGGTGTCCTGGAAGGTGTGCCCGCGGGCGGAGAGCTTCTGCCGCAGCTCGTCGTGGTTGTAGATCTCGCCGTTGAAGACGACGACGATGTCCTCGCCGAGGGTGTACGGCTGGTCCCCGCCGTCGAGATCCATGATCGCGAGCCGGTTGTTGCCCAGCGCCCAGCCCGCGCCGTACGCGTGGGTCTGCGCGTCGGGGCCGCCGTGCCGCTGGGCCGCCGCCACGGACCGCAGCTCGTGCGGTGTGGCCAGGGCGTCGAAGTGGCCGAATATTCTGCACATGTCTGAAGATCACCGGACCTTTGTCGAGACACCGGCGCGCTGATAGAGCACCGGATCGAACGGAGTGGGGCCACCGCACGTGGCGAAGCGGGGAGCGGCGGGGTCTTCGTCGGGGTGCCGGGTGCCGTGCGGCACTCCGGGGGGCGCGTAGAGCACGTCGCCGGGCTCGGCGTCGTACCACTGGCCGTCGAGGTGGAGCTGGCCCCTGCCCTCGAAGGCGATGAACGCCTCCTCGCTCTCGGGGTGGACGTGGACGTTGAAGTACTCGCCGGGCTGCATGAAGCCGCAGTGGAGGCACAGCTGCGGGGAGCCGGTGCCCGGCCAGAAGAGGAAGTTCATGGTGGCGGTCCGGGCGGAGGCCTCCGCCTGGCCGGTGCCGGTGAAGCCCTTCAGCTGGGTCTCCTCGTTCCACAACCGGGAGAAGCGGCGGGGCTCGGTGCCGGGGGCGCGGTCCGGGCGCAGCGTGGTGTTCCACACGTAGGCCGTGAGGTCCATGCCGGCGTCGGCGCTCAGCTCGTACAGGTCGCCGGTCGGCGTGTACACCGTGTCGGCGCGGTTGACGCGCCTGCGGGCGGCGCCGGAGGCGGCGGAGCCGGAGCCCGCGAAGACGACCACGACGTTCTCCTCGTGCGCCGAGGACTGCGGCCGCCACACGGCACCGCTGGGCACCCGGACCACGTCGAGCCGCACGATCCGCGCCCCGAGGTGCGGGCCGACCGCTGTGGCGACCCGGCAGCCGTCAAGCTGACGGAACTCCAGTTCGCCGGACTTGATGACGGCGCCCTGGACGGTTGCGGTGCTCATGGCTTTCCTTTCGCTGGGGTCGTGCGGGACGGAGGGAGGGGAGCTGGGCGAGGACGATCCCGGCCAGGACGGCGGCGGCCCCGGCGAGCTGCGGCGGGGTGAAGCCCTGACCGAGCACCACCAGGCCGAGCAGCGCGGCGACGACCGGGCTGAGCAGGCCCAGGAGGGACACGGCCACGGCGGGCAGCCGCTCCACACCGCGGAACCACACGGTGTAGGCGAACACCGCGCCCACCAGGCACAGATAGCCGTAGGCCGTTAGATTCACGGTCGTGACCCGCTGGGGGAGCCCCTCGAACAGCAGGGTCAGAGGCAGCAGGAACAGTCCGCCCAGGGCGAGTTGCCAGCCGGTGAAGGCCACCAGCCCGGCCGGGCGGCCCCACCGCTTGGTGAGCACGATGCCGAGGGCCATGCAGCCGGCGCAGCCCAGCGCGGCGGCCACCCCGACCGGGTCGAGGGCGGTGGCGGAGGCGCCCACCAGCAGCGCCACCCCCGCCGTGCCGAGCAGACAGGCCGCCAGGTCCCGGCCGCGGGCCCGCTCGCCGAGCAGCAAGGCGGCGAGGCCGAGGACGAGCATCGGCTGGAGGGAGCCGATCAGCGCGGCGATACCGCCGGGCAGGCGGTACGCCGCCACGAAGAGCAGGGCGAAGAACGCGCCGATGTTGAGCACGCCGAGCACGGCGGCCCGCCCGATCCACACATCCCTCGGCAGGCTGCGCGTGATCAGGACCAGCAGCAGCCCGGACGGCAGGGCGCGGACCGTGGCGGCGAGCAACGGGCGGTTCTCCGGCAGGAACTCGGTGGTGACGAGGTAGGTGCTGCCCCACACCACGGGCGCGAGCGCGGCCGTCACGGCGTCGGCCGCACGGGGTTTCACCGGGCACCGCCGGGTGGTGCGGGCCGGGCGCCGGCCCGGCGTTCGGGGGCGGGGGAGACCGCCTTCGTCGCGGACATCTGGCCCCTCCTCTCATCAGGGGTGGCTGTGCCGAGCGTCTCCGGTTGCGGTCCCGTGTCCGTCCCGGTGTGATTCCTTCCGGTTCCCGTTGATAGTTCAAGGGTTCTGCCGGTTTGCGGGGAAAACGCACGTCGGGCCCGTGCCCGGCGCTCGGCCGGGACACGGGCCCGAAAAGGGGTGCGGAAGGGAGGAACGGCTACCTGGCGGGCCGCCCGCGGATCAGGCGGCGGCCTTCACGGAGATGGCCTCGTTGACCAGCTCCAGGTACTGGCGGGGCGTCTCGGCGTCCGTGACGGCGTCCTCGTCGAGG
This sequence comes from Streptomyces neyagawaensis, assembly GCF_023516595.1. Taxonomy (GTDB): domain Bacteria; phylum Actinomycetota; class Actinomycetes; order Streptomycetales; family Streptomycetaceae; genus Streptomyces; species Streptomyces neyagawaensis. Next base: position 161,251 of record NZ_JAMGBG010000019.1, read on the forward strand.
GTCACGTCGTAGTCGCGCTCGATGCGGCCCGTGGTCTGCAGGACGGCCAGCGAGTCGTAGCCGAGGACCTCGAACGGGACGTCCAGCACATCGCCGTCGAGGTTCACCGCCTCGGCCTCACCGGCGCACTCGCGCAGCAGGTCGGTCAGCTCGGTGATGGTGAGTGCGGGCATGGGGTTTCCTCTCAATCGCTTTCGGTTCCAGGGGATTTCGAAGGACAACAGGGGAGTGAGGTGTGAGGGGGACGGTCAGCCGGCGGCGCGGACCACCATCGCCGCGTTGAAGCCGCCCCGGCCGCGCGCCAGCACCAGCGCGGTGCGCAGGGCGGCGGGGCGGGCCTCGCCGGTGACGAGGTCCACGGGGCAGTCGTCGGCGGGCTCGGACACGTTGACGGTCGGCGGGATCACCTGGTCCCGCAGCGCCAGCAGCGCCGCCGCCAGGTCCAGCGAGGCACCGCCCGCCGCCAGCCGTCCCGTCATGGTCTTCGGGGCGGTGACCGGCACACCCCGCGCGCCGAACAGCGCGGCGAGCGCATCCGCCTCGGCCCGGTCGGCGTCCCGGCGGCCCGCCGCGTCCGCGAACACCACGTCCACGTCGGCGGCGGCCAGCCCCGCGTCGGCCAGGGCCAGTTCGGCGGCCGCGTCCAGCCGCGGGGCGCCCTTGCCGCGTGGCGGGTCGAAGGTCGCCGCGTATCCGGCGACCGTGCCGTACCCGTGGACGCCGCGCGCGCGGGCCGCGGCCGCGTCCTCCAGGACCAGCAACGCGCCGCCCTCACCGGCGACATGGCCGCACGCGTCGGCGGAGAACGGCAGATACGCGCGGGCCGCGTCCTCGACGGTGCTCAGCTCGCCGCCGGCCAGGTGCGCCGCCCAGCCCCACGGGCACAGCGAGGAGTCCACGCCGCCGGTGAGCAGCACCGGAACGCCCTTGCGCAGCTGCCTGCGGGCCTGCGCGACGGCGTCGAGGCCGCCGGCCTGCTCGGTGACCAGCACCCCGCTGGGTCCGCGCAGCCCGTGCCGGATGGAGATCTGGCCGGTGTTGACGGCGTAGAACCAGGCGAACGACTGGTAGGCGCTGACGTGGTGGCCGCCCTTGCTCCACAGGGCCTGGAGCTCCCGCTGGCCGAACTCGAAGCCGCCCGCCGAGGCGGCGGTGACGACCCCCGCGGAGAAGTCGGGCAGCTTGGAGGCGTCGATACCGGCGTCGGAGAGGGCCTCCGCGGCGGCGGCGAGTGCCAGCCGCGTCATGTGGTCGGTCTGCGGGAGCAGCCGGCTGGAGACGTGGGCGGCCGGATCGAAGCCGGGCACCTCACCGGCGAGCTTCGCCGGGTACTGGTCGGCGTCGAAGCGGGTGACGGGCCGGATGCCGCTCTCGCCGCGCAGGGTCGCGGCCCACCAGGCCTCGGTGCCCAGGCCGTTGGGCGCGGTCACACCGAGGCCGGTGACCAGGGGCGTGCCCGGGGAGGGGCCGTCCGTGGCGGCGGCGGAGCGGTCGAGGGTCTGGGTGGTCATGCTGCCTCTCCCGTGCGCGGGCGGGTCAGGATCATCGCGCTCTGGAAACCGCCGAAGCCGCTGCCCACGCTGAGCACCGTGTCGGTGCGCTGTTCGCGGGCGGTCAGCGGGGTGTAGTCCAGGTCGCAGGCGGGGTCGGGGGTGTGCAGGTTGGCGGTGGGCGGCACGGTGTTGTGCTCGATCGCCAGCGCGCTGGCGGCGACCTCCAGGGAGCCGATGGCGCCCAGGGAGTGCCCGACCATCGACTTGATGGAGCTGACCGGCACCTCGTAGGCGTGGCTGCCGAGGCTGCGCTTGAACGCCGCCGTCTCGTGGCGGTCGTTCTGCTTGGTGCCGGAGCCGTGCGCGTTGATGTAGTCGACGGCCGTGGGGTCGAGGCGGGCCTCGTCGAGGGCCACCCGGATCGCCTCGGCCATCTCGGTGCCGTCCTTCGTCAGGCCGGTCATGTGGTACGCGTTGCAGCGGGTGGCGAAGCCCGCGATCTCGGCGTAGACGTGCGCGCCGCGTCGGCGGGCGGCCTCGAACTCCTCCAGGATCAGCACCGCCGACCCCTCGCCGAGGACGAAGCCGTTGCGGGAGGCGTCGAACGGGCGGGAGGCCGTCTCGGGTTCGTCGTTGCGGGGGGAGGTGGCCTTGATGGCGTCGAAGCAGGCCACCGTGATCGGGGAGATCGGCGCCTCCGTGGCACCGGCGACCATCACGTCGGCGCTGCCCTCGCGGATCAGCTCGACGGCGTGCCCGATGGAGTCCAGGCCCGAGGTGCAGCCGGTGGAGACCATGGAGACCGGGCCCTGCGCGCCGGTCCGCCAGGCGACCTCGGCCGCCATGGAGCTGGGCACGAAGTAGTCGAACAGGTGCGGTACGGCGAGGGTGTGGTCCACCTGCCAGGTGGAGCCGCCCCGGCTGACGGTGTTGTACTCGCGGTCCAGGCCCATCGTGCAGCCGACGGCGCTGCCCAGCGTCACCCCTGTGCGCAGCGGGTCCAGGCCCTCGGGGGAGAGGCCGCTGTCGCGCAGGGCCTCGTCGGCGCTGACGAGGGCGAACTGCGCGGCCCGGTCCAGGCGTTCGGCCTCCTCGGGGGTGAAGCCGTGCAGCAGCGGGTCGAAGTCGGCCTCGGCGGCGATCCGGGACCGGAACGACGAGGCGTCGAACAGGGTGATGCCGCGGGTCGCGGTCCGTCCGGCGGTCAGCAGCGACCAGAACTCCTTGGTGCCCACGCCGCCCGGGGCGACCACCCCGATACCGGTGATGACGACACGTCGGTTCACTTGTCGTCGGTTCATTTGTCGTCCTTCACGGGAGAGTCCTCCTGCTGAGGTGCGGTCCAGGTGGTCGGGTGGGTACGGGCGGCCCCGGCGGACTCCGGCGTCCCGGCCCGGCGCTGCACGACCCGGCACGCCCGGTCCAGCAGCCGCGGCAGCGTCGGCCCGCGCAGGAAGAAGTGGTCGCCGGGGAGGGTGCGTTCGACGAACGGGCCGGTGGTCCAGTCCCGCCAGCCGGCCATCACCTCCCGCCCCGCGAGTGGGTCGAGGTCGCCGGAGACGGCGAGCAGCGGCACCGAGAGGGGTCCGTCGGCGGCCTCCCGCAGGGACTGGGCGAGCCGCAGGTCGTCGCGGATCACCTTCAGGGCCGAGCGCTGCCACACCCCGCCGCGCGGGGTGTCGGGTGGTACGGCGCCCGCCTCCCGCAGCGTCTCCATCAGCCGGCAGTCCGGCAGATCGGCGGCCTGGACGAGCCGCACCCGGGCGTCCGGCGGCGGGCAGGCGCCCACGACCACCAGCGCGGGGGCCGGGCGTCCGGCCTGCTCCAGGGCACGGGCCACCGAGTAGGCGATCATGCCGCCGAGGCTGTGCCCGTACAGGACGTAGGGGGAGCTGGGCACGGGCTTGTGGTGGCGCAGCAGGTCGGCGAAGAGGGCGCGGCGCCCGGTGACGCGGGTCTCGCGGCGGCGGGCGTCCCGGCCGGGCAGCAGCACCGGCACGGCCTCCACCTTCGGGCCGAACTGCTCGGGCCAGCGGGCGAACGCGGAGGTGCCGGCGCCGGCGTGCGGGAAGCAGTACAGCCTCATGCCGCACCCCCCGTGGACGTGGCGTCGGCCTGCGGCTTCCACCAGTCGGGGCGGTCCCGGTACCAGGCGACGACCTCGCGCAGCCCCTCGTCCAGCGTGCGGCGGGGCGCGTAGCCGAGTTCGGCGCGGATCTTGCGGTCGTCGATGGCGTAGCGCAGGTCGTGGCCCTTGCGGTCCTCGACGTACTGGACGGACGAGAAGTCGGCGCCGCACAGGTCGAGCAGCCGCTTCGTCATCTCCAGGTTGGTCAGCGCGGTCGCCCCGCCGATGTTGTAGATCTCCCCGGCCCGCCCGCCGGTGAGGACCAGCTGGACGGCCCGGCAGTGGTCGTCGACGTGCAGCCATTCGCGGATGTTGGAGCCGTCGCCGTAGAGGGGGACGGTCATGCCGCGCAGCAGCCGGGTCACGAAGTTCGGGATGAGCTTCTCGACGTGCTGGTGGGTGCCGTAGTTGTTGGTGCAGCGGGTGACGCGGACGTCGAGGCCGTGGGTGCGGTGGTAGGAGCGGGCCAACAGGTCGGCGGCGGCCTTCGACGCCGAGTACGGCGAGTTGGGCAGCAGCGGCTCCTCCTCGGTCCACGCGCCGCTGTCGATCGAGCCGTACACCTCGTCGGTGGACACCTGCACCACCGGTCCGACGCCGAGCCGCAGACAGGCGTCCAGCAGGCTCTGGGTGCCGAGGACATTGGTGGTGACGAAGGCGGCGGCGCCGGCCACCGACCGGTCGACGTGCGACTCGGCGGCGAAGTGCACCACCGCGTCGTGCCCCGGCAGCAGATGGTCCAGCAGCTCGGTGTTGAGGATGTCGCCCCGCACGAAGTCCAGCCGGGGGTGGTCCATCGGCAGGTTGGCGGTGTTCCCGGCGTAGGACAGCTTGTCGAGGACGGTGACGCGGGCGTCCTCGAAGCCCTCGTAGCCGCCGGCCAGCAGGGTGCGTACGTAGTGGGAGCCGATGAAGCCGGCGCCGCCGGTGACGAGGATCCTCATGCCGTCACCTCCGCCGTGCGCTCGGCGACGGACTTGCGCAGCGCCGCGACCACGGTGAGCACGTCGGCGTCGGACAGGCCCGGGTGCAGCGGCAGGCACAGGGTGCGGTCGGCCGCCCAGTCGGAGCCCGGCAGGCCCGGCTCGGGCGCGCCGTGCGCGTACGCCGGCACCTTGTGCAGCGGGGCGTAGCGGAAGGTGGTGTAGATGTCGGCGGCCAGCAGGTCGCCCGCCACGGCGTCCCGGATCCGCGGGTCCATCTGCACCCAGTAGAAGTAGTACGTCGACTCGTGGCCCTCCGGCAGCGGCGGCGGCAGCAACAGCCCCTCGGCGTCGGCGAGTTCACGGTCGTACAGGGCGACGATCTCCCGGCGGCGGCCGACCAGCTCGGGCAGTCGGCGCAGCTGCACGGCGCCGATGGCGGCGGTCATGTCGTTGCCGATGACCCGCCGGCCCGGCTCGGGGACGTCGAGCTCCCACCAGCGGGCCGACACCTTGGCGTAGCCGAAGCCGCTGGGCTGGACCAGCCCGTGGTAGGCCAGGCGCCGTACCCGGGCGGCCCGTTCGGCGTCCTTGGCGTAGATCATGCCGCCGTCGCCGGTGATCAGGACCTTCATGGCGTCGAAGCTCCACATGGCGAGGTCGCCGAAGGTGCCCACGGCCCGCCCGTCCACCCGGGAGGCCACCGAGCAGGCGGCGTCCTCGACCAGGGCGACGCCCCGTTCCCGGCACAGCTCCGCGATCCGCGCGACCTCGCCCGGGTAGCCGCCGTAGTGCAGCACGACCACCGCGCGGGTGCGGTCGGTCAGGGCACGTTCGACGTCCTCGGCGGTGGGGTTGAGGGTGCGGGCGTCGACATCGCAGAAGACCGGCGTCGCCCCGGTGGTCAGGATCGCGTTGGCCGCCGCGACGAAGCTGAGCGAGGGCAGCACGACCTCGTCGCCCCGCTCCAGGTCCAGCGACTCCAGCGCCAGGAAGAGTCCGGCGGTACCGGAGTTGAGGAAGACGACGTGCTCGGCGTCCACTCCGAGGTGCGCGGCGAAGGCCGCCTCGAAGGCCTTGGTGCGGGGGCCGTGCCCGAGCCATCTGTCCTCGAACACATCGGCGATCGCGTTCAGTTCCTCAGCGCCCACCTGGGGCTGGAAGAGATTGATCATAGCCGCCTCTCAGGTCCTCGTGTCGGGGCCGACTCTGGCCGGATCCCCTCGACACGGGATCGAGCCGTGATGGTCGGCGCGATGGCGGACGGGCCGCCGCCGACGGTCCCGAGAGGTGTTCGAGCGCCGCTCCAGCACCGGACGCGAACCTCCTGCCGCCAGGACCGGACTATCCAGGAGAGCTCATGTCGGAACAGGAGCGACGGGTCGCCGTCGTCACGGGTGCGACCAGCGGTATCGGCCTCGCGGTGACCCGGCTGCTGGCGCAGCAGGGCCACCGGGTGTTCCTCTGCGCGCGCGGCGAGGACGCCGTGCGCGACACGGTCAAGGAACTCGGTGAGGAGGGCCTGGAGGTGGACGGCGTCGCCTGCGACGTGCGCTCCGCCGACGACGTCAAGGCGTTCGTGCGGGCCGCGGTGGACCGCTTCGGCACCGTCGACGTGCTCGTGAACAACGCCGGCCGCAACGGGGGCGGGGTGACCGCCGACCTCACCGACGAGCTGTGGGACGACGTCATCGACACCAACCTCAACAGTGTCTTCCGGATGACCCGCGAGGTCCTCACCACCGGCGGCATGCGCCACAAGGACCGCGGCCGGATCATCAACATCGCCTCCACCGCCGGCAAGCAGGGCGTGGTGCTCGGCGCCCCCTACTCGGCGTCCAAGCACGGCGTCGTCGGCTTCACCAAGGCCCTCGGCAACGAGCTCGCCCCGACCGGCATCACCGTCAACGCCGTGTGCCCCGGCTATGTCGAGACGCCCATGGCGCAGCGCGTGCGGCAGGGCTACGCCGACGCGTACGACACCACCGAGGACAAGATCCTGGAGAAGTTCCAGGCCAAGATCCCGCTCGGCCGCTACTCCACCCCCGAGGAGGTCGCCGGCCTCGTCGGCTACCTGGCCTCCGACACGGCCGCCTCCATCACCTCGCAGGCCCTGAACGTCTGCGGCGGCCTCGGCAACTTCTGACCGGCCCGACGAAAAGGGAGAAGGACATGACGACCCGTGAGGTCGAGCACGAGATCACCGTCGCCGCCCCGGCCGCCGAGCTGTACCGGCTGATCGCCGAGGTGGAGAACTGGCCCCGGATCTTCCCGCCGTCCGTCTACGTCGACCACGTCGAGAAGGGCGAGCGCGAGGAGCGCATCCGGATCTGGGCCACCGCCAACGGCGAGCCGAAGAACTGGACGTCGCGCCGCGTCCTGCACCCCGAGGAGCTGCGCATCGAGTTCCGCCAGGAGGTCCCCGCCCCGCCGGTGGCCGCGATGGGCGGCACCTGGATCATCGAACCGCTCGGCGACGCCGAGTCCCGCGTGCGGCTCCTGCACGACTACTCCGCGATCGACGACGACCCCGAGCGGCTCGCCTGGATCGACGCGGCCGTGGACCGCAACAGCCGCGCCGAGCTGGCCTCCCTGAAGACCAACGCGGAACTCGCCGTGCGGGCCGTCGGGCTCACCCTCTCCTTCGAGGACAGCGTCCGCATCGAAGGCTCCGCCAAGGACGTGTACGACTTCATCAACGAGGCCGACCGCTGGCGCGAGCGCCTCCCGCACGTCGCCGAGGTCTCCCTGCGCGAGGACACCCCGGGCCTGCAAGTGCTGCGCATGGACACCCTCACCAAGGACGGCTCCCGGCACACCACCGAGTCGATCCGCGTCTGCTTCCCCCACCACCGCATCGCCTACAAGCAGACCACCCTGCCCGCGCTGATGACCCTGCACACCGGCTACTGGCAGCTCGACGAGGACGAGGACGGCGTCACCACCGCCACCTCCCAGCACACCGTGGTCCTCAACGCCGACAACATCACGAAGATCCTGGGGCCCGACGCGGGGGTGCCCGAGGCCCGCGAGTTCATCCGCGGCGCCCTCGGCTCCAACAGCCGCGCCACGCTGGGCCACGCCAAGGAGTACGCCGAGAAGCGCAGGGCGGCCGCGCGATGAGCGGGCACACCCCGCGCACCTGGCTGGTCACCGGCGCCTCCCGGGGCCTCGGCCGGGCCATCACCGAGGTCGCGCTGGAGGCGGGCGACACCGTCGTCGCCACCGCCCGCAAGCCCGAGACCCTCGACGACCTGGTCGAACGGTACGGCGACCGTGTCGTCGCGCTCGCCCTCGACGTCACCGACCGCGCCGCCGTCCTCGCCACCGTCGCCGAGGCCGCCGAGCGGGCGGGCCGGATCGACGTCCTGCTCAACAACGCGGGCTACGGCCTCGCCGGGGGCGTCGAGGAGGTCGACGAACGGCAGGTCCGGGACCAGTTCGACGTCAACTTCTTCGGCGCGCTGTGGGTCACCCAGGCCGTGTTGCCGGTGATGCGCCGCCAGGGGGCGGGCCACATCCTCCAGATGTCCAGCATCGCCGGCCTCACGACCTACCCGAACCTCGGCATGTACTGCGCCGGCAAGTGGGCCCTGGAGGCCATGAGCGAGACCCTGGCGCTGGAGGTCGCCGGCTTCGGCATCCGCGTCACGATCGTCGAGCCCGGCGAGTTCCGCACCGAGTGGAGCGCCGGCAGCATGGTCCGCGCCACGCCCATGCCCGAGTACGACGAGGTGCTCGCGGGGCGGCGGCACGGACTGTCCGGGGCGTACGCCCACCTCCAGCCCGGCGACCCACGCAAGGCGGGCGAGGCCCTGCTGAAGCTGCTCGACGCGGAGCGGCCGCCGCTCAGGATCCTGCTCGGCAACAGCGCCGCCGACCTCGCCCCCCGCGTGCTGCGCGACCGCCTCGCGGAGTGGGAGGAGTGGGACGCGCTGGCCCGCACGACGGATCACGACGGAACGGACACCGGACCGTGAGCCTGACCGCGCGCCCGGCGACCTGGCCCGAGGGGCCGGGGCGGTTCGTCCGTGGGGTTGCCCTGCGTGCCCGGCGGGTCGCCTGGCGTGCGGTCCTGTCCCTGCGGCCGCTCGCGCTGGGCGTCTGCGCCTTCGCGCAGGCAGCCGCCGTCGCCTGGATCGCGTACGAGCGGACGCGTCCGCCCGCCCCGCAGCCCGGCGACCACGCCTGGTGGCACGGCGGCGGCCCGTCCGCCGCCGGGCACACCGCGCACGCCGGCGGGGACGGCAGCGGGCCCGTGCTGTACCTCGCGCTGGCCACGGCCGCCCTGTACCTGCTGCTGCCCCTGTTCGCCCTCGCCGCACACACCGTGCGCCACCTGGGCGGCGGGGCGTGGACCTTCGCCCTCGTGGGCGGCGTGGTGAGCGCGGCCGTCGCCGTGCCCGTGACCGCCCTCGCGATCGCCCTGACCCCCGGCGCGCCCGCCGAGTCGTGGACCGCGGCGGGCGACCACGCCCTGACCGCGCTGCGCATCTGCGCCCCGGCCGGTCTGCTGCTCGCCGTCGCCGTCGGGGTGCCGTCGAGCGCACGGCACCGCGCGGACCGTCCGCCGAGACTCGTGGAGAAGAGAACCCGATCATGCTGAACCGACGCCATCTGCTCAAGGCCGCCGTCGTGGGCGGCGCCGCCGCGCTGTTCCCCTGGGAGGGGCTGAGCGGCAGCGGATCCGCCGCCGCGGCCGGCGACCTCGCGGAGACGGTGCCCTTCGCGCACGCCCTGCCGCTGCCGAAGACCCTCACCCCCGTCACCCGCGGCGCCACCACCGACATCTACGAGATGCGGATGCGGGAGGCCGACGTCGAGATCGTCAAAGGGCTGACCTCCCGCGTCCGCACCTTCGACGGCACGTTCCCCGGCCCCACCATCAAGGCGTGCCACGGGCGCGCGGTGGAGGTGCGCCAGTACAACGACCTGACCGTGAACGCCGCCGTCCACCTGCATGGCGGCGAGGTCCTCTCCGAGCACGACGGCCTCCCCATGGACGTCATCGCACCCGGCGGCAACCGGACCTACCACTACCCGAACAAGCAGCGGGCGGCCTCCCTCTGGTACCACGACCACGCACACCACCTGGAGGCGGAGAACGTCTACAAGGGCCTGCACGGGCTCTACCTGATCAGCGACGCCGAGGAGAGGAAGCTGCCGCTGCCCCGCGGCGCCTACGACGTGCCGCTGGTCATCCGGGACGCCCGCGTGGAGACCGACGGCACCCTGCGCTACACCCGCCCCTCCGACTGCCCGCACATGCTGGTCAACGGCAAGGAGCGGCCGTACTTCAAGGTCGCGGCCCGCAAGTACCGGCTGCGCCTCTACAACGCCTGCGCCAACCGCTACATCAGGCTGCGGCTCGCCGACGGCACGCCCTTCACCCAGATCGCCTCCGACGGCGGTCTGCTGGAACGCCCCGTGCAACGCGACGAGTTGCTGATGCTGGGCGGCGAACGCGTCGAGGTCGTCGTGGACTTCTCCCGCTACGCCGTGGGCCAGTCGGTGGTGCTGGAGAACACCGGCGCCCTGCCCACCGAGCGCCCCGAGGTGCTCCGCTTCGACATCGACCGCAGGAGCACCGACAACAGTGAGGTGCCGGCCCGACTCTCCACACTGCCGCCGGTGCCGCGGGGCACGGTGGAACGGGACTTCGAGCTGCGCACGTTCCCCGCGATGACCATCAACGGCGTCAGCTACGACCCGGACCGGGTCGACGTGGCGACCACCGTCGGCAGCAGCGAGATCTGGACGATCCGCAACGTGGAGGCACCGCTCCCGGCGCCCCCGGACTTCCACCTGTACCACAGCTTCCACACGCACCTGACGTACTTCCGGGTCCTCGAACGCAACGGCCAACCGGCCGGCGTCCGGGACTCGGGACTCAAGGACACCGTGTGCCTCGGCCCCGGCGAGACCGTGAAGATCGCCATGACCTGGGGCCCCTACACCGGCCAGTACCTCTACCACTGCCACCAGCTCGGCCACTCCTCCGGCGGCCAGATGGGACGCATCGACATCAACCCGGCCTGAACACCGGCCCCCCGGGCCCCTCGGCAGCGCTGCCGTACCGTCCGCCCCGACGGCCCGGCAGCGCTGCCGTACCCGTCCGGACCTGGCGGGCAGCCGGCGCGCGGGCGTCCGGGAGGTGGCCGGATCTCGAGCGGGATTCGAAGGGGGCGGGATCAGGGGCTCTTAGGTTGCCCTCATGCAGACTTCGCCCCCCGAACGGTTGGACCGCAAGCTCCTCGTCCTCGCGGGCACCCTCCTCATCGGTGCCATCGCGTCCCTCCTGGACTCGACCATCGTCAGTGTCGCCCTGAACGACATCGGTGAGGAACTGGACGCCTCCGAGACCGCGCTGTCCTGGGTCAACACGTCCTATCTGCTGACCCTGGCCCTGGTCACCCCGCTCGTCGGCTGGGCCGTGGACCGCTTCGGCGACAAGCGGATGTGGATGTTCGCCCTCGTGGTGTTCCTGGCCGGCTCGGTGCTGTGCGGACTCGCCTGGTCCGTGGAGAGCCTGATCGCCTTCCGTGTGGTCAAGGGCATCGGCGGCGGCATGGTGCTGCCGATGGTGCAGGCGATCCTCGCGGAGGCGGCCGGGCCGAAGCGCTTCGGCCGGGTGATGAGCCTGGTCGGCATCCCCGGACAACTCGCCCCCATCATGGGCCCGGTGGCCGGCGGGCTGATCATCGACGCGGCGGGCTGGCGGTGGATCTTCTTCGTCAACGTGCCTGTCATCCTGCTCGCCCTCGCCCTCGCCTGGAAGGTGCTGCCCTCCTCCGGCGAGCGGCGCGGCACCCGGGTCGACCGCGTCGGCATGCTGCTCCTGCCGCCCGGCATGGTCGCCCTCGTCTACGGCTTCTCCCGGGTCCGGGACGTGTCCCAGCTGACCGACCCGTTCACCCTCGGTGTGCTGCTGGCCGGCCTCGCCCTGGTCGCCGGGTTCTGTGTGCACTCCGCGCGGTCCACGGACCCCCTGCTCGACGTACGGCTGTTCCGCTCCCGGGTGTTCTCCACCTCCTCGGCGCTGATCCTGCTGCACGGCGTGGCCATCTACGGCACCCTCTTCGTGCTGCCGCTGTACTACACGCGGGTGCTCGGCCACGACAGTTCCACCACGGGCTGGCTGCTCGCCCCGCAGGGCCTCGGCATGCTGATCGGCATCTCGCTGGCCGGCGCGCTCACCGACCGGTACGACCCGCGCACCCTCATCCTCGGCAGCACCGTGGTCGCCGCCCTCGGCACCGTCGCCTTCACCCAGCTCGCCGAGCACCCCGGCGACCTGCTGCTCGGCCTGTCCCTGTGCGTGCGGGGCCTCGGCCTGGGTGTCATCGGCGTGGCCGTCATCACCACGGCCTACCGTGACGTGCCCGCCGACCGCATCGCGCGGGGCACCGTACTGATCGCGGTCGGGCAGCGGGTCGGCGCGTCCTTCGGCACGGCCGTCGTCGCCCTGCTGCTGTCCGTCGGCCTCACCGCCGCGCCCGGTGAGGCGGGGGCGGGGGACGCGGCGGCGTACGGCGACACGTTCTGGTGGGTGCTCGGCCTGGTCGCGCTGATGCTGCTGCCGGCGCTCCTCATGCCGCGCAAGCCGAGGGAGCCGGAGACCGGCGTGGAGCAGGAGGAGGGACAGCCGGCGGAGTCGGGACACCACTGACGTCACCGTGGCGACCGACTGCACCCGCGCGTCCGCGTCGGCGTGGGACCCACGGCCGCACGCACCCACGAAGGGACCGTCCGGTCGTCCTGTGGATGACCGGACGGTCCCTCTCCCGCGCTCCCGTCACGCCACCCGCCGGATGCCCCGCGGGTCCGCCGTGATGCCCGTCGAGACGCCCGCCTGGGCGCCCACCGTCGTGCCGTCGGCCCGCGCGGCGCGGGCGACCGCCATCACGTACTCCCCGTAGCCGGACTTGCCCAGCTCCTCGCCCAGCCGGTGGCACTGGTCCGCGTCGATGAACCCCATCCGCAGCGCCACCTCCTCCACGCACGCGATCCTGAGGCCCTGGCGCCGTTCCAGCGTCTGCACGTACAGGGAGGCGTCGAGCAGCGAGTCGTGCGTGCCGGTGTCCAGCCACGCGAAGCCGCGCCCCAGGTCCACCAGACGCGCCTGACCACGAGCCAGGTACTCCTTGTTGACGTCGGTGATCTCCAACTCGCCGCGCGCCGACGGCTTCAGGTTCCGGGCGATGCGGACCACGTCGTTGTCGTAGAAGTACAGGCCCGTGATGGCCCGGTTGGACCTCGGGTGCTTCGGCTTCTCCTCGACCGACAGCAGACGGCCCTCCGCGTCGGCCTCGCCCACGCCGTACCGCTCCGGGTCGCGCACCGGGTAGCCGAACAGCAACGCGCCCTCCCGGTGCGGGAGATGGCCGCGCAGCACCTGGGAGAAGCCGGGGCCGTGGAAGACGTTGTCACCGAGGACCAGCGCGACCGGGCCGTCGCCGATGTGGTCCGCCCCGATGACGAACGCCTCGGCCAGGCCCCGCGGTTCGGGCTGCTCGGCGTACGACAGGCGCAGGCCGAGCCGGCTGCCGTCGCCGAGGACCCGGCGGAACTGCGGCAGGTCCTTCGGCGCGGAGATGACGAGGATGTCCCGGATGCCGGCCAGCATCAGCACCGAGAGCGGGTAGTAGACCATGGGCTTGTCGTAGACCGGGAGCAGCTGCTTGGAGACCCCGAGGGTGATGGGGTGGAGCCGGGTGCCGTTCCCGCCGGCGAGGATGATTCCCTTCACGTCCTGCTCACCTCTGTAGTCGGCTTGTCGTCGTCGGCTCGTGCCGTCGTCGTGACGAGCGTGCGCCCACCCGTTCGAAGCCCCGGTCGTGGGCACCTCGAAGGCCGTGGGTTCTTCGGAGGTCGTGGGTTCTTCGGAGGTCGTGGGTGCCGCGCGGGCCGCGGGGCACCGACGCCGGAAGGGGCGAGCCCCGGCAGGGCCCGCCCCTTCAGGGGACCGGCGCCCGTGGCGGCCCGGTCCTGCGCGCGCTCAGTCGACGGTCAGCACGACCTTGCCCCGGCCGTGCCCGCTCTCCACGTCCCGGTGCGCCTCAGCGGCGTGGGCCAGCGGGTGCGTGGCGCGCAGATGGATCGTCACCTTGCCCTGCGTGTACAGCTCCACCAGTCCCGCGAGCCGCTGCGCCGACCGGGCACCGGCCACGTCCCGCAGGCCCAGGCGCTCGGCCTCCTCCGTGGCGATCATCGTGACCACCCGGTCGCGGTTCTTCGCCACCGCCACCGACGCCCGCAGCGCCTCGGGGCCGGCCGCGTCGACGGCCGCGTCCACCCCGTCGGGCGCGATGGCCCGCACCCGCTCCTCCAGCCCCTCGCCGTAGGTGACCGGCACGGCGCCCAGGGCCCGCAGATGGTCGTGGTTGCGTTCGCTGGCCGTGCCGATGACCGTGCCCGCGCCCCAGGCCAGGGCCAGCTGCACGGCGAACGTGCCGAAGCCGCCGGCGGCCGCGTTGATGAGCACCGTGTCACCCGGCTCCACGCCCACGGTCGACAGTGCCATGTGCGCGCCCTGCCCGTTGCCCGGGAAACCGGCGGCGATCTCCCACGGCATGTCCGCCGGCTTGCGGACGATCTGGTCGGCGGGCACCGTCAGGTACTCCGCGTAGGCGCCGAGCACGCTGTAGCCGAGCACCTCGTCGCCGGGCGCGAACGCCGTCACGCCCTCGCCCGCCTGGTCGACGACCCCGGCGAACTCGTTGCCCAGCACCATCGGGAACTCGCGCTTGATGAACGGCGGGGTCCACCCGCCGCGCACCCGCACGTCGAACGGCAGCACCCCGGCCGCCCTCACCCGTACCCGGACCTCACCCGGCCCGGCCTGCGGTTCCTTCAGCGTCGTCTCTTCCAGCACCTCGGGGGGCCCGAACGAGGACAACGTCGCCGCTCGCATCATGCGTCCTTTCCACTGCGCTCGCCTTGATCGTGCTGCCGTTTGTACTCGACGCGCTCCTTCACGGCGTCCAGAATCAGCCGCACCTTGGAACTCAGCTCGGCCCGCACGAACTCACGCGCCGTCTCCAGCCCGGTGCCCTCCCCGAGGACGGCCGCGATGCCGGACTCCCTGATCACCACCGTCTGCCGGGACGCCACCGTCGTCGAACCATCCGGGCCGGCCCCGATCCGCCAGCGCACATGGTGCGAACTACCCAGCGGCGGCAGCAGCAGCTGCTTGTACGCGATCCCGTGGTGCGGCAGCCCCACGCGGGCGGTGCGCGTGGTGAACCGGCCGCCGTGCCGCTCCAGCGTCTCCATCTCCAGGACATGCGCCCCGGGTCCGCTCGCGCGTACCTCGGCCCGGACCACGTGCGCCATCACCGAGGGCCACCCGGCCGCGTCGAAGAGCAGCGCGTAGACCTCCTCGGGCGGCCCGTCGATCTCCACCGCGTCCTCGACCGTCATCAGCAGCTCGGGGAAGCGGCAGGTGATCTCGGCGGCCGTCTGCAGCGCGGCCAGCTCGCTGTGGGCGATCTCCTCGGTGGTGCGCCGCACCGCCTCCGCGGCCTGCGGGTCGTCGTCCCTCAGCCGGTAGTCGTGCTCCAGCCGCACCACGCAGCGGTCGTCCCCGGCCGCCTCCACGGACCAGGTGCGGCACAGCGACTCCAGCGGCGGCTCCACGCGCTCCGGCCGGAACTCGACGCGCAGCGTGTCCTCGTCGGTACGGCGCAGCGCCACCCAGTGCTCGACGCGGTCGTCGGCCGGCTCACCCGCCCCGGACAGCGCCCACATGCCGACCCGCTCGTACCCGTCCACGGAATTGAGCCGCTCCAGGTGCACGAAGGGCGGGAAGATCCGCGGCCAGGCGTCGAGATCCGTCAGCAGCCGGTAGACGTCGCCGGCCGCCGCCCGCACCGTGACCTCGTGCCGTTCGCTCACCGCTTGTGGCGATGCCATGTGCTCCTCCTCGCGTCGGGGACCGCTCAGCCGCTCCAGCGGGCCGCGCGGACCGTGCCCTGATCGGTGGTCAGATAGCCGACGGTGACGCCCTCGTTGTTCAGCAGGTACGCCTCGCTCGGCCCCGACACGACCGCGCCGATGTTGGTGACCTGGCCGCCGGGTGACCAGCGCACCGCGTGGAACACCCCGCCCGGCGTGTACGAGAACCCGACCGCGACACCGGCGTCGTTGATGCCGTACACCGCCGAGCCCGTGTCACCGGGCAGCGGGCTCAGCGGGACCGCCGTGCCCGAGCGCGTCCACTTGACCGCGTGGAAGGGGCCGTCGTACCCCTTGCCCGCCCGGTAGGAGTTGCCCACCATGGCCCCGCGGTTGTTGATCCAGCTGGCCTGGCTGGAGTCGTCACCGGGCAGGACGCCGCCGAGGGACACCGCGGTGCCGTCGGCGTTCCAGCGCACCGCGTGCTGCTTGCCGTCGGAGGTGCCGGAGAAGCCGACGGCCGCCCCGCTGTCGTTGATCTTCGCGGCGGCGCTGGACACATCGCCCGGCAGCGGCGGCAGATGCGTGGCCTTGCCGTCCACGTCCCAGCGCTGCGCCTTGTACACCAGCTCCGGCGTGGCCGAGAAGCCCACGGCGACCCCGTGCGTGTTCACGCCGTAGGCCCTGCTCCGGGTCGAGCCGGGCAGCCCCGCGAGCTGCGCGGTGCGGCCGTCGGGGGTCCAGCGCACCGCGTGCTCGGCCTTGTCGGCGCCGACCGAGCGTCCCACGACGACACCCGCGCGGTTGATGTTGTACGCCGTGCCGGACACGTCGCCCGGCAGCGTCCCCAGGTCGGATATCAGCCCGTCGGCGCTCCAGCGGACCGGGCGGGTGACACCGTCGGCGTTCGCCGAGGAGCCGACGACGGTCCCCGCGTCGTTCACGGCGTACGCGAGGCTGGTCGTGCCGCCGGGCAGCGTGCCCAGGTCGGTGACGGTGGTCTTCGCTCCCGCCGGGAACGCGGTCGCGGCCGTCAGGGCGGCGGTGCCCAGGGCGACACCGAGGCCGCGCACGGCCATGGGCGACAGTTGGGTTCTCACGTGCTTGCCTGCCTTCCTCTTTCAGATACGGCCGATGCTCTCGGCGCCCGCTCCACCGCCGGTCGAGTCCGGGTCGTGGCGCGGTCGAGGTCCGCGGCCGGATGGTCGGGGGTTCAGCGCCCCTTGCCCGCCAGCTCGACGAGACGGGTCACCATGTGGTCCGGGCCGGGCTCCACGGCCAGTTCCTCGGCCAGCGCGGCGGCGTTCTTGCGGACCGGCCCGTCCTCGACCAGGGCGCGCAGCACGGAGGCGTCGACCTGCTCCGGCTGCCGGTCGAAGCCGATGCCCTCGCTCTCGATGATCGAGGCGTTGATCCAGTTGTCGGCCCCGTACGGCATGGCCAGCTGGGGGACGCCGGACTGCGCGGCGGCGAGCATGGTGCCGCAGCCGCCGTGGTGGACGACGCCGTCGAGGGTCGGCATCAGCGCGCTGAGCGGGGTCCAGCCGACCGGCCGCACGTTCTCCGGGAGGGGGCCCAGCGGCGCCAGGTCGACGTTGTCGCCGAGCGCGAGGATCAACTCGACGTCCAGACCCGCCGAGGCGTCCAGCACACTGCGCAGGCTGCCCGAACCGGCCACGCCCGGCACGATGGTGCCGAGCGTCACCACGATCCGCGCCCGCTCCTTCGGCGCCGCCAGCCAGTCCGGCAGCACACCGCCGCCCTGGAACGGCATCGACCGCATCGACCAGCCCTCGCCCTCGCCGCGCATCAGCTTCTGCGGCGCGAAGTACACGGGCTGCACGAACGGCAGCTCCACCGGCACACCGAGCCGTTCGAACGTCGGAGCGAGGTGGGGGAGCATCCGGGACGGGAGGTCGCCCTCGCGCAGGAAGCTGAAGCCGTTCTCCACCGCCGGGACGCCGAGGTCGCGGGCGGCGAGCAGCGCGGTGCCCTGCAACCGGGAGTACACGATCAGGTCGGGGCGCCAGCCGCGGGCGAACTCCAGCGTCCCGTCGGCCATCATGTCGTTGATCAGGCCGAACTTCTCCAGGATGATCTCCGGCGTCCGCTGCGAGCGGGTGATCTCCGCGCCCCGCTCCCGCATCATCCGCACGCGCTCCTCGGGTGTGCCCTTCTTCGGGAACACCGTGCTGAAGTCGGCGTCCGGGGCGACGTCCCGCACGGTCAGGCCCGCCCGGGCCGCGGCGTCGACGGAGACGCCCGCGGTCGCCACGGCCACGTCGTGGCCGGCCGTACGGAACGCCCAGGCCAGGCCCAGTGCCGGATACAGGTGGTCGAGGCCGGGGGAGACGTTGAACAGCACGCGCATGGCGGTTACCTCGTTTCCGTGGACATCGGGTCTGCGGTGGACTCCGCTGCCGTGACCGTGCCGGGGGCGGCTCAACCCGTGCTCGAGAGACGGCACCGACACTCGCCGCCACACACGCCACCGCCCGACGAAAGGCCCCCACCTATGCCCACGGACCCCTTCGTGATGCCGGGCACCAGCACGACCCCGGCCCCCCGTACGGCCCCGCCCCTGGGCACGGCCCCGCCCCTGGGCACGGCCCCGCCCCTGGGCATGGCGCCGGATCCCGGCATGGCGCCGGCTCCCCGCACGGCCCCGGGCCCCGGCACGGCCTTGGACCCCAATACGGCGCCGGACCTCGGCACGATCCCGGACCCCGACACGGGGCCGGACGCCGGCACCACCCCGGACCTCGGCACGACCCCGGGCCCCGGTACGGCGCCGGACGCCCGCACCACCCCGGATCCGGTCATGGGCCCGGAGCTCCTCGCCTCCCCCGCCGGCGCGCCCGTTCCGGCCTCCCTGTACGCCGGCGTCCAGCAGTTCTACGCCCGGCAGATGCACCTGATCGAGGGCGCGGACGCCGACCCCGACGCCTGGGCGGAGACGTTCACCGAGGACGCGGTCATCGAGCTGGCCGGGGACACACCCGACGTCGGCCGTGAGGCCATCCGCGCCTCGGTGGCCGCCGGGGTCGCCCATATCGCCGCCCAGGGCTGGGACTTCCGCCACTGGTTCGGCATGCTCGACGTCCGCCCCGGCGAGGACGGCTCGCTGCGCACCCGGTACTACGCACTCGCCATGGCCACGCCCCGCGGCGGCGCCCTGGACATCCGTGGCTCCCTCGTCTGCCACGACGAACTCGTCCGCGCCGACGAAGGCTCGGGCTGGCTGGTCCGCCACCGCCGCCTCGTCCCCGACGGCCGACCCGGCGACTGAGCCCCCGGACGGCGTCCGACCCTCCGGCAACCTGCGGCGACCTCCGGTGAGCCCGGCGTCCCCGGCCGAGCTCCGGCGTTCCCCAACCCGACCCGGTGTCCTCGGCCGACCCCCGGTGTCCCGGCCGAGCTCCGGCGTTCCCCAACCCGACCCGGTGTCCTCGGCCGACCCCCGGTGTCCCGGCCGAGCTCCGGCGTTCCCCAACCCGACCTGGTGTCCCCGGCCAACCCCCGGTGTCCCGGCCGAACCCCGGCGTCCGGGCCACCCCCCGCCGCCCCCCCGCATCGAGCGCATCTCAAGGCGTCCTGGACCGGCCCCCAACCCCCGGCGGCCACCGTGGGGCACTCAGCCGCGGCACGGGGCGGACGGCTCGTACCCCGACACGGGCCGCCCCGTCGAGCGCGGCTCGAGACCGGTTCCACCGGGCCCCCGCACGGTGGGCGGCGTGCGGCGGTGCCGGACGGGTTCCAGCAGATCACCGGGTGAGGAAGTGGGTTCTATGCCGAGCCAGTCGACAACCAGCCGAACCGGTCTGCCGGAGCGCGCCGGTGACCTCGCCGCGACCGCGGCCCGGTACGCCGCCGACGCGGACACCGACCGGGAACTGGCACCGGCGGTCACGGACGGCATCGTCCGTGCCGGCTTCGCACGGCACTTCGTGCCCGCCCGCTTCGGCGGCGCCGAGGGCGGCGCCCGGGAACTGCTGGACGCGGTCGCCGCGCTGGCGGAGGGCTGCACCTCGGCCGCCTGGTGTGCGTCGGTCACCGCGGGCGCCGCCCGCATGGGCGCCTACCTGCCCGAGCGGGGCCAGCGGGAACTGTGGGAGCGCGGCCCCGACACCGTGGTCGTCGGCGCGCTCATGCCGAGGGGCGCGGTCACGGAGGTCGCGGACGGCTGGCGGGTGACCGGCGAATGGGAGTTCACCAGCGCGGTCGGCTTCTCCGACTGGGCGCTGGTGTGCGCGCTGGTGCCGCAGGACGACCGGCACGTGCCGTGGTTCTTCGCGCTGCCCCGCGCCGACTACCAGGTCGTCGACACCTGGTCGGCGATCGGTATGCGCGGCACCGGCAGCCACACCCTCACCGTCGACAACGTCTTCGTGCCCCGGCACCGCGGCTTCACCCGGGACACCATGCTCGCCGGGCGCGCCGTCGCCTCCACCGCCCGCTGCCACACCGTTCCGCTGCGGCTGGTCAGCGGCCTGCTGTTCGCCGCCCCCGCGCTCGGCGCGGCCCGCGGCGCGCTGCGGGTGTGGTCCGAGCACACGGCGATGGACACCGACGAACGCAACCCCGGCCCCCGGATCGCCCTCGCCCGTGCCGCCGTCACGGTCGACGCGGCCCATCTGCTGCTGGAGCGCGCGGCCCGCGTCGCCGACGCCCCCGCGGCGACCCCCCTGGAGCAGGTGCGCAACCCCGCCGACTGCGCGCACGCCGTGGACCAGCTCGTCGACGTCGTCGGGCAGTTGTTCCGCACCGTCGGCAGCACCGGCCAGCTCGCCGCCCACCCCCTCCAGCGGATCTGGCGCGACGTGCACTGCCTGGCCAGCCATGTCGCCCTGCGCTTCGACACCGCGGGCGGTGCGTACGGCGCCCGGCTGTTGGAGCCCGCCGCCGGCTGATCCCGGCGCCGCCCCCGTCCTCGTACCGACCTGTCACACGACCTACGGAAGGCAGCTGGCATGAGCCACCCCACCACCCCGGACCAGGCGACGGCGTCGTTCGCCCCGGCCGACCTGTACGCGGAGGTCCAGCAGTTCTACGCCCGCCAGATGGGCCTGCTGGACGACGGCAGGCCCGACGACTGGGCCGACACCTTCACCACCGACGCGGTGTTCGCCGAGGCCAGCCGGCTGGCCGAGCCGCTGCGCGGCCGCGAGGTGATCCGTGCCTCGTCCCGGGCACGGCAGGAGCGCCTCGACGCCGACAAGATCGACTTCCGGCACTGGCTGGGCATGCTCGACGTCCGCCCCCAGGCCGACGGTTCGGTGCGCACCCGCGCGTACGCCCTCGCCATGCGCACCCCGCGCGGCGGGCAGCTGGAGATCTTCGCCAGCGTCGTCTGCCACGACCACCTCGTCCGGGTGAACGGCGCCTGGCAGGTGCGGCAGCGCGATCTGACCCACGACGGCTCGGCCCGGGACTGAGGAGCACACGATGAAGTTCGGCATCGTCTTCTTCCCCACCGTCGGCCCCGCCGACAAACCGGCCCCGCAGTACTTCGACGAGGCGCTGCGCCTGGTGGACCTCGCCGAGGAACTGGGCTTCGACCACGTGAAGATGGTCGAGCACTACTTCTTCGCGTACGGCGGCTACAGCCCCGACCCGGTGACGTTCCTGGCGGCCGCCGCGGGCCGCACCCGCCGGGTCCGGCTGGGCACCAGCGCCACCATCCCCGCCTTCCAGCACCCGGTGAAGCTGGCGGGCAAGCTGGCCATGCTCGACGCCATGTCGGGCGGCCGGGTCGACGCCGCGTTCGGACGGGCCTTCCTGCCGGACGAGTTCACGGCGTTCGGCATCCCCATCGACGAGTCCAAGGACCGCTTCACCGAGGGCGTCGAGGCGATCAAGCGGCTGTGGGCCGAGGAGGACGTGGTCTTCGAGGGCCGCTTCCACCGCTTCGGCCCGGTCACCCTGCTGCCCCGCCCGGTGCAGGACCCGCACCCGCCGGTGTTCGTCACCACCGCCCGCAGCGCCGAGTCCTGCGCCGAGGCGGGCCGCGCCGGGCACCACCTCCAGACCGTGCCCAACGTGATGTCCACCGAGGAGCTCCAGAGCCGGCTCGCCGTCTACCGCGAGGAGTGGGCCGCCTCCGGCCGCACCCCGGGCACCGAGCAGATCCACTTCAGCTACCCGTGCGTGGTGTCCGAGGACGGCGACACGGCCCGGACGAAGGGCCGTCACGACGACGACCGCAACTCCGCCGCGATCCGCGCCGCCGTCGCCTCCTGGGAGACCACGCGCAGCTCCGCCTACCCCGGCTACGAGAAGCTCGTCGAGGCCACGAGGACCTCGCACTTCGAGGGGAAGCTGGCGCAGAACAAGCTCCTCATCGGCGCCCCGGACCAGGTCCGCGCCCAACTGGAGCAGATCGCCGAGTGGTTCGGCGACGACATCACCATCAGCCTCGGCGTCCACTCCGGCCATCTGTCCTTCGAGGACGCCGCCACGACCATGCGGTTGATGGCCGAGCACGTCATCCCGAAGCTGTCCGCCGCCCGATGACCGCCGGCCCGTCGACCCCGAAGCGAGGCACCCACCCATGACCACCCCAGCACCGCCGCGGACGGTCACCGTGATCGGCGCCGGCACCATCGGCCTCGGCTGGATCGCGCTGTTCCTCGGCCACGGACTGCGCGTCCGCGTCAACAGCCGCAGGCCCGACGCGCCGCGCATCGTCCAGGAGGCCCTAGACCTGTTCGCCCCGTTCCTCCCCGAGGGGAGCGGGGACCCGGCCGGGTTCGGGGAGCGCCTGGAGTTCGAGCCCGACGTGGAGCGTGCCGTCGCGGACACCGACGTCGTCGTGGAGAACGCGCCGGAGAACCTGGAACTCAAGCAGGAACTCTTCGCCCGGATCGGCAAGGCGGCCCGGCCCGACGCGCTGATCCTGTCCTCCACCTCCACCCTCAACCCCGACGACATGGGCGCGCTCATGGCCGACTCCACCCGGCTCGTCGTCGGCCACCCCTTCAACCCGCCGCACGTCGTCCCGCTCGTGGAGGTCGTCGCCGGTGAGCGCACCTCACCGGAGGCCGTGCGGGAGGCCGTGGCGTTCTTCGAGTCGGTGAGCCGGGTCCCGGTGGTGCTGCGCAAGCCGGTCCTCGCGTTCGCGGCGAACCGGCTGCAGTCCGCGCTGCTGCGCGAGTCGATCCACCTGGTGAAGGAGGGCGTGGTCTCCCTGGAGGAGCTGGACCGCGTCGTCACGCACTCCATCGGGCTGCGCTGGGCGACCGTGGGTCCCTTCCTCGCCTTCCACCTGGGCGGCGGCACGGGCGGCCTGCGCAAGTGGCTGGGCACGCTCGGCTCCGGCCTGGAGAAGGGCTGGGAGCTGCTCGGCCGCCCCACCCTGGACGAGGCGACGATCCAGTCCCTCATCGAGCAGGCCGAGGAGGTGTACGGCGGCTCGTCGTACGAGGAGCTGGTGCGCGAGCGCGACACCCGGCAGACCGCCGTCCTCAGGGCACTGGCGGAGGTCGGCGACCGCCAAGCCTGAACGACGGCCCGCGCGAGCCCGGTTGGGCCCGCGCCCTCCGACCGGCGGGTGCCCCCACGGCACCCGCCGGTCCTGCTTACCCCTAGGGCCCTTCTGATGGATCTCCGCGGCGTCGCGACGCCCGGCACTCCCCCAAGCTCTTCGAGCAGGGGGTACCCCCACTCGCCGCACCGGACAAAAGCCCTAGTAGCTCCGCTACGAGGGCTTCCGCCCGGCACACCGAGAGCACGCACCGAACGCCGCTCCTTCTCCCGCGGAGATCCATCAGAAGGGCCCTAAACCCCAGGTCACCGCCGCGCCCCGACTTCGAGCCCCCTTCTACCGCCGTGCCGAATGCTGGCGGCACAGCAGCCGACCGGGAGGGCCCCACCGTGTTCCCCACTGTGTTCCGCTTCCGACAGACGTCGGAGTTCCTCGACTGGTTCGCCGAACGGAACCGCACCCACCGGCACCGGGTGACGCCCGTGCCGCTCGACGCCCTGGACGGCTGGGCGAGCGACCCGGAGACCGGGAACCTGCGGCACCGCACGGGGAAGTTCTTCACCGTCGAGGGCGTCGAGATCACCACCGGCCGCCGGGAGACCCGGTCCTGGACGCAGCCGATCATCGTGCAGCCCGAGGCCGGCATCCTCGGCATCCTCGTCAAGGACTTCGGCGGCGTGCGGCACTTCCTGCTCCAGGCCAAGATGGAGCCGGGCAACATCAACGTCCTGCAGATGTCCCCGACCGTGCAGGCCACCCGGTCCAACTTCACCCGCGTCCACCAGGGCGGCGCCGTCCCGTACTTGGAGTACTTCCTGGCGCCGCCCCGGCGGCGGGTCCTGTTCGACGCGCTCCAGTCCGAGCAGGGCTCCTGGTTCCACAGCAAGCGCAACCGGAACATGATCGTGGAGCTGCCGCCCGACGAGGACGTGCCGCCGCGCGAGGGCTTCTGCTGGCTGACCCTGGAGCAGATCGGGGACCTGCTCGCCCTGGACAACATCGTCAACATGGACACCCGCACCGTCCTGTCGGGCCTGCCGGCGCCCTGGCCCGACGACCTCGGCGGGCCCGGCGCCGAGGACCGCGGCCGGCACTCGATGACCGAGCTGCTCAGCTGGTTCACCGACGTCAAGGCCCCGCAGGACCTGCACCGGCGTCGTATCCCGCTCGCCGAGGTGAAGGGCTGGACCCACACCGGGGACCGTTTCGTCCACGAGGAGGGCCGCTACTTCTCGGTGATCGGCGTGGACGTCGAGGCGGACGGCCGCGAGGTGGCCCGCTGGTCGCAGCCGATGCTGGCCCCCGCCGGACGCGGTGTGATCGCCTTCCTCACCCGGTGGATCGACGGCCGCCGCCATGTGCTGGTGAACGCCCGCACGGAGGCCGGCTCCCGCGACATCGCCGAGATGGCGCCGAGCGTGCAGTGCTGCCCGGCCAACTACGAGGGCCGCCCCGAGGACGAGCGGCCCCGCTTCCTCGACACGGTCCTGTCGGCGGACCCGTCGCGGATCCTGTTCGACGTGGTGCACTCGGAGGAGGGCGGCCGCTTCCACCACGCCGAGAACCGCTACCTCGCCGTCGAGGCCGACGACGGCGTGCCGCTCGACGCGGGCGAGGACCACATCTGGATGACGCCCGGACAGCTCGGCAGCCTGCTGAGGTACTCCAACCACGTCAACGTCGAGGCCCGCAACCTGCTGACCTGCCTGCGCTTCCTGCGGCAGCGGGACCGATGACCGGGCGCACCGTACGGCTCGGCCTGCTGGGCGCCGCCGACATCGCCGTCCGCCGGGTCCTGCCCGCCGTGTCCCGCGCGCCCGGCATCACCCTGACCGCCGTGGCGAGCCGCGACCCCGATCGCGCGAGGACCTTGGCCGCCGCGTACGGGGCCGACGCGCTGCCCGACTACCGGGCGGTGCTCGCCGACCCCCGCGTGGACGCGGTGTATGTGCCGGTGCCTGCGGCGCTGCACGCCGACTGGGTGCGCGCCGCCCTGGAGGCGGGCAAGCACGTCCTCGCCGAGAAGCCGCTGACCACCGACCCCCGCACGACCGCCGAACTGGTCGCCCTGGCCCGGAAGTCGGGGCTGGTGCTGCGGGAGAACTACCTGTTCGTCCACCATCCGCAGCACCGGGCGGTGCTCGACCTGATCGCACGGGGCGCCGTCGGCGAGGTCCGCGCGGTCTCGGCCGCCTTCACCATCCCCCCGCGGCCCCCGGCCGACATCCGCTACCGCCCCGACCTCGGCGGCGGCGCCCTCCTCGACGTCGGCGTGTACCCGCTGCGGGCCGCCCAGTTGCTGCTCGGCCCGGAGCTGCGGGTCGCGGGCGCGGTGTTGAGCACCGATCCCGCGCGGGGCGTGGACGTGGCGGGCGCGGCCCTGCTGTCCCGGGACGCGGACGGCGCCACGGCCCACCTCACCTTCGGCATGGAGCACCGGTACACGTCCCGCTACGAAGTGCTCGGCAGCACCGGCAGGCTCCGCCTCGACCACGCCTTCACCCCACCCCCCGACCACCGCCCCGTCCTGCTGCTGGAGGGCCCGGACGGCGTCCGGCGCCACGAGCTGGAGCCGTACGACCAGTGCCTCGGCGGCGTCGAGGCGTTCGCCCACGCGGTCGCCGGCGTCGAGGCGACCGGCGGCCCGGGGGGCGGCACGACCGACGACCCGAGCGACGACCCGACCGGCGACGAGGCCGGTACGTCCGGCGCGATCAGTACCCGACAGGCGGAGCTCACCGCCGACATCCAACGACAGGCCCAGTACGCCGTGGGAGGCGATGCTCGATGACCGAGACCCTGGTGACCGGTTCCCCCGAGGCCAAGCAGGAGCGGGCGGCGGCCAAGGCCCGCATCCTGGAACAGGTCCGTGACTACCACGCCCACGGCGACCAGCACGGCGGTGGGGGAGGCGCGTTCGTGCCCGGCGAGACCGAGGTGTGGCCCTCCGGCGCCGTCTTCGACGCCGAGGACCGGGCGGCGCTCGTCGAGGCCGCGCTGGAGATGCGGATCGCGTCGGGGGTCAGCTCCCGCCGCTTCGAGCGGGACTTCGCCCGGTACTTCAAACTGCGCAAGGCGCACCTCGCCAACTCCGGTTCCTCCGCGAACCTGCTGGCGCTGTCCGCGTTCACCTCGCACCTGCTGGAGGACCGCCGGCTGCGGCCCGGCGACGAGGTGATCACCGTCGCGGCGGGCTTCCCGACCACCGTCAACCCGATCATCCAGAACGGCCTCGTGCCCGTCTTCGTCGACGTCGACATCCCGACGTACAACACCACCCCGGAACGGGTGGCCGCGGCCATCGGCCCGCGCACCCGGGCCATCATGATCGCCCACGCCCTGGGCAACCCGTTCGCCGTCGAGGAGATCGCCGCGCTCGCCGAGGAACACGACCTGTTCCTGATCGAGGACAACTGCGACGCCGTCGGCTCGACCTATCGCGGCAAACTCACCGGCACCTTCGGCGACATCGCCACCACCAGCTTCTACCCGGCGCACCACATCGCGATGGGCGAGGGCGGCTGCGTCCTCACCAGCAATCTGTCGCTGGCCCGGATCGTGGAGTCACTGCGCGACTGGGGCCGGGACTGCTGGTGCGAGCCGGGGGAGAACAACCGCTGCTTCAAGCGGTTCGACTACCAGATGGGCACGCTGCCGCACGGCTACGACCACAAGTACATCTTCTCCCACGTCGGTTACAACCTGAAGGCCACCGACCTCCAGGCCGCCCTCGGCCTGAGCCAGCTCCGCCGGCTGGACGCCTTCGGCGACGCCCGCCGCGCCAACTGGCGCCGGCTGCGGGAGGGACTGGACGGCGTGCCCGGACTGATCCTGCCCGAGGCGACGCCCGACAGCGACCCCAGCTGGTTCGGTTTCGCCCTCACGGTCCGCCCCGAGGCCCGCTTCACCCGCAAGGAACTGGTGGACTTCCTGGAGGCCCGAAAGATCGGCACCCGCCGCTTCTTCGCCGGCAACCTCACCCGGCACCCCGCCTACCAGGACCGCCCCCACCGCGTGGTGGGCTCCCTGGTGAACAGCGACCTCGTCGCCGAGCACACCTTCTGGGTGGGCGTCTACCCGGGCCTGGACGAGCAGCGCGTCGACTGGATCGCCGAGAGCGTCCGCGACTTCGCGGCGAAGAAGTCCTGAGCCGTACGGTCCCCCGACACACGTTCGCCCCCGCCGGCCCAGGGCCGGCGGGGGCGAACGTGTGAGGTGCTCAGGTGAAGACGGGCAGTCGCGTGGGGCCCTGCGCGGTGTTCCCGGAACCGGAGTGCGGGGTCCCCCGCGTCCCGCCGTCCGGTCGGGAACCCAGCAGCTCCAGCTGGAGCCGCTGAAGGTCCGCGGAGGGCTCCAGGCCCAGCTCCTCCGCGAGGATGCGCCGCAGGTTCTGGTACGCCTGGAGGGCCTCCGCGCGCCGCCCGGAGGAGCCGAGCGCCATGATGAGCCGGCTGTGGAACCACTCGTTGAGCGGGTAGTCGTTGACGAGCTTGCGCAGCTGGGGAATGGACTCGCGGTGCCGGTTCAGCCCGCCCTCCGCCTCGATCCGGATCTCCAGCGCCCGGATGCGCAGCTCCTCCAGGTGCACGATGTGCCCGGTGAGCAGGTCACCGGCGGGGATGTTGGACAGGGCGGGCCCCCGCCACAGCTCCAGGGCCCCGTCGATCCTGCGCACGGCCGACTCGTAGCGGTGCGCCCCGAGGTCGGTGTGCGCCTCGGCGACCAGCCGCTCGAAGATCCGTATGTCGACCTCGTCGTCCTCGACCTGGACGGCGTAGCCGGGGGCGCGGGTGACCAGGAGGGGCCGCTCGGCGGGGACGAGGTTCTCGGCCACGAACATGCGCCGGGCGTGGTAGACGTAGGTCTGGAGCGTCGTGACGGCGCTGCGGGGCGGGCTCTCGCCCCACAGCTCGTGGATGAGGGAGTCGGACGTGACGATCTCGTTCGCCCGGGTCAGCAGCAACGCCAGGGTCTGGCACACCTTCGGCGTGCTCGGCAGATACGATCTGCCGTCCTGCGCGACGATCTCGAACGGGCCTATGAGGTTGAACCGCACCACGCTTGCTCCTCTTCATGTGGGGGCGAAGAATGCCGGTTGCCGCGTTCTGTGAGGTGATGACCAGAACGGTAGGCGTGGTGCGAGGTGCCCCCCTACGCCGACAGGGCGAGAGTGTCACTCTCGCCCTGTTCTCCTTGCGGCGCGGCGTCCTGACGGGTCGTCACGCCGCCGAGCGCCAGCCCGGCAGGGAGCGCGCCGTCCAGGCGGGCGCCGGGCGGCGCTCCGGGCCGCCGTCCCAGGACGCGCCGCGCAGCGGCGCCGCGGTGCCGTCGTCGGCCTGCGCGGCCCGCAGACGGGCCGCCAGGACGACGGCCAGCGCGGCCAGTTCCTCCGGTGTGGGATCGCCGCGGGTGATCCGCCAGGACGCGCCGCTGAGCACGTCCCGCGTCTGCGCCTCCGGTCCGGTGGGCGTGCCGTCGGCGCTCACTGGGGCTGGTTCCCGTGCTTGCGGCTGGGCAGCGGCGCGTGCTTGGAGCGCAGCACGGACAGGGTGCGGATGAGGACGGACCGGGTGTCGGCCGGGTCGATGACATCGTCGACCAGACCCCGCTCCGCCGCGTAGTACGGGTGCATCAGCTCCTCCTTGTACTCCTTGACCAGGCGGGCCCGCATGGCCTCGGGGTCGTCCGCCTGCGCGATCTGCCGGCGGAAGACGACGCCCGCGGCGCCCTCCGCGCCCATCACGGCGATCTCGTTGATCGGCCACGCCAGCGACACGTCCGTCCCGATGGACCGCGAGTCCATGACGATGTAGGCGCCGCCGTAGGCCTTGCGCAGGATGAGCTGGACCCGTGGCACGGTGGCGTTGCAGTAGGCGTACAGCAGCTTGGCGCCGTGCCGGATGACACCGCCGTGCTCCTGGTCCACGCCCGGCAGGAAGCCCGGCACGTCCACCAGCGTCACCAGCGGAATATTGAAGGCGTCGCACATCTGCACGAAGCGGGCGGCCTTCTCGCTGGCCTCGATGTCCAGCACCCCGGCCATCCGCTGGGGCTGGTTGGCGACGACGCCCACCACCTCGCCGCCCATGCGGGTCAGCGCGCAGATCACGTTCGGCGCCCACCGCTCGTGGACCTCGAAGAACTCGCCGTGGTCCGCGATCTCCTCGATGACCTTCGTCATGTCGTAGGCCTGGTTCGGGTCGGCCGGCACCAGGTCCACCAGCGCCTCCACGCGCCGGTCCGAGGGGTCGCAGGTGGGGCCGCCGGGCGGCGTCTCCCGGTTGTTCGACGGCAGGAACGACAGCAGGTGCCGTACGTCCCGCAGGCAGCACTCCTCGTTGTCGTACACGAACCCCGCCACCCCGGACCGCTCGGCGTGCACATCGGCGCCGCCCAGGTCGTCATGGGTGATCTGCTCGCCGGTGACCGCCTGCACCACGTCGGGGCCCGTGATGAACATCTGCGAGGTGCCGCGCACCATGAACACGAAGTCCGTCAGTGCGGGGGAGTAGGCGGCGCCGCCCGCGCAGGGCCCCATGATCACGCTGATCTGCGGGATCACCCCGGAGTTGCGCACGTTGCGGCGGAAGATGCCGCCGTACCCGGCGAGGGCCGTCACCCCCTCCTGGATACGGGCGCCCGCGCCGTCGCACAGCCCCACGACGGGCGCGCCCGCGGACTCCGCCAGGTCCATCAGCTTGTGGATCTTCTGCGCGTGCGCCTCGCCGAGCGCGCCGCCGAAGATCCGGAAGTCATGGGCGTACGCGAAGACGGGCCGGCCGTCCACCGTGCCCCAGCCGGTGACGACCCCGTCCGTGTGCGGACGGCGGTCCTCCAGCCCGAAGCCCGTGGCACGGTGCCGGCGCAGCCCCTCGATCTCGACGAACGAGCCCTCGTCGAACAGGATGTCCAGCCGCTCCCGTACGGTCAGCTTGCCCCTCGCCTTCTGCGCCGAGGTGGCCTTCTCGCCCGGCCCCGCGACCACCGCCGCGCGCAGCGAGGTCAGCTCCTGCACCCGTGCCCGGGTGGTGCCGGCGGCCGCCGGCGCTTCCTCGGTCTCCTGGATGACACTCACTTCTGCCCCTTTCGGTCTCTCATGCGTGGCATTCGGGGAGGCGGCCGTGGAACTCGACCATTTCCGAGAACAGCAGTCCGATGTCGAGAGGATGGCCTGGCGGTGCGCCGCCGGCCTCCGCGAACGCCCGGTGCAGATTCGGCACCAGCCGCTCGCTGTCGAGGAGTTCCGCGTACGGGCCGAGGTCGGCCTCCCGCGCGGTCTCCAGCGGGGTCAGACCCGCCGCGAGGCCCCGCCCCGCCAAGTCCTGCACCCAGCGCAGGTACTCCTCGGTGGTGTCCAGCAACTCCGGCCCGCCGACCGGGCCGTGACCGGGCACGACGACCCGCGGCCCGAGCGCCCGCAGCTTGCCGACGACGTCGATCGTGCCCGCCACGGACCCGGTCAGGCAGAACGGCGTGGCCCCGTTCATCACCAGGTCGCCCGCGAACAGCACCCCCTGCTCCGGCAGCCACACCACGGTGTCGTTGGTCGTGTGCGCCACGCCCGGATGCGTCAACTCGGCCCGGACATGGCCCAGATGCAGCGTCACCGGCTCACGGAACGTCAGGGTCGGCAGCTCCACGGCCAGATCGCCCCAGCACACCTCGGGCCACAGCCCGGTCAGATGCAGCTGGGCCAGGTCCATCTCGGCGCGGGTCGCCTCGTGGGCGATCACCACCGCGTCGTCCGCGAAGAACCGGTTGCCGAAGGTGTGGTCCCCGTGCGGATGGGTGTTGACCACATAACGCGGGGGACGCGTGGCGACGGCAGCGACCGCCTCCCTCAGCGCCAGTGCCCGTGCCTCGGTGGCCGCCGTGTCGATCAGCGCGGGCCGCCCGCCGGCGGTGATCAGCCCCGCGTTGTTCAGGCACCAGCCGCCGTCCGGCTGGACGTACGCGTACACCCCGTCGCCGACCTCGACCATGCGGGCGTCCGCCGGGGAGTGCCGGCTCACGCGGTCCTCCCCGTGCCGTCGCCGTCCTCGGCGCCGGTCGTGGCCAGGGCGTCCTTGCGGGAGCAGGTCATCACCGCCCGCATCAGGCCGCTGTCCACCATCCCGGACGCGTCCACCGTCCCGGCGGCGGCATGGGGCGCCGGCCCCACGGCCGCGCTGAGGGTGCACCGGTCGTCGAGGGTGTGGGTCTCGAAGTGCCAGCCCCCGTCGTCGGCGGGCAGCCCGTCCGTGCCCAGCAGCCGCGGCGCGGCCGTCCGGGTCGACGGGGTGGTGAACCCGAACGAACGGAACGACAGGCGCATGCCGAGGCCCAGCGCCTTCGTGTACGCCTCCTTGAGCGTCCACAGCCGGATCACCGCGGCGTTGCGGTCCTCCTCCGGTAGCCATCCCAGGGCCGCCCGCTCATGGGCCGTGCACACGTCCTCCTCCAGGCCCGTGCCGTACGCCGCCCTGTCCTGCGGTTCGACGTCCACGCCGATCGGGCCCAGCCGGCTCAGCCCCACCGCGACGACGTCGCCCGTGTGGCTGAGGCTCACGTCCAGCCGCCCGCACCCCCGCAGATACGGGCGGCCGTTCGGGCGGCGGGCCAGCTCCAGGTCGGCCGGGTCGGCGCCCAGCACCGCGGCCGCCCCGTGCTTCAGCACCAGGCGCGACACGGCGAACCGGGCGCGGGCCTCCTCACCGTTCACCGCCAGGTAGCGGCCGTACTCGTGACCGAGGAGCCCGCGCAGGGCGGGACCGCGCGCCGCGGGCGCCCATTCGCTCGCCAGGCCGTACGCCAGCCCGTACCCGCCGTCGCGGACGGCGCCGCTCAGCGCCTCCCAGGGACCGTCGGGGGAGGTGACGCGCAGCGGAGGCGGCCCTGCCAGACCACGGCGTACGGACATGCTCATCCCTTCTCGCGGTGCCGGGCCGGTGTGCCCAGCGCGGTGTCGTACAGATCGAGGCTGTGACCCTCGCGGCAGCGCCGTACGGCCTCGGCGAGCATCACGTCCTCGTGGTCGGCCGAAGCGGCCGTCACCGGCAGGCCGAGACGCACACAGATCCGTCCCAGCGCGGTGAGCAGCCAGGCCGGCTCGGCGAGGAACCCGCCGGTGCCCGCGCGCCGGGCCGCACGCCACACCCCGAGGCAGGCGGCGGCCGCGGCGAGCAGCGCGTAGCGCTCGCTCAGGGCGAAGCCGCGCGGGTTGGCGAGCACGGCGGGATCCAGCTCGGGCAGCCGCCGGCACTGGTCGCGCAGTGCGGCCAGTTCGTCCGAGAGCGCGGTCGGCCAGTTCGCGAGCCCCTCGTCGGCCAGCCCGTCGCGGGCCCGCGCGAGCAGCACCGTCAGGCCGTCGTCGGCCGCCGCCAGTTTCAGCCGCGCGCCCGCCAGGGGCGGCACCGGCCCGTCCGGCCGGAACAGTTCCGCCAGGGCCGGCGGCCCCTGAGCCGTCCAGGAACGTCGGGCCAGGGTGGGCAGTTGCGGCAGCAGCGTGGCGAGGGCGGCGGCCGATCCGGCGGGGCCGGGCGGCATCGCCGCGAGATCGCGGACCTGCTTGTGGAACGTGCCGAGACCGTCCCCGTCCCGCAGCGAGTCGGTCCCCAGCACCGTCATCAGGTCGCCCACGCCCTCCTGCAGCAGCCGCAGCACCAGATACCTGGCCGCTGCCGACCAGATGCTCGACCGTTCCGGCATCAGGTGCAGCGAGCGCAGCGTCACCAGCGACAGGCAGTCCGCGGCCAGCAGGTCCGCGAACGCGCCCACCACGGTGCGGCGCGTGACCCGGGAGCGCATGCCCCGCACCCCGCCCCGCTCCGTCAGCACCGCAGTCAGCACGGCGCGCAGAGCGGTGTCGGCGCAGCCGACCGCCATCGACGGGAGCAGCGGGAGGCGGGCCTGCGCCACCCGGCGGGTGACCCACTGGCCGTCGCCCACCTCGCCGATCACCGCTCCGGCCGGCACCGTCCAGTCGTCCAGCACGAGTTCACCCGCCGGGATGCGCGGCGGAACGCCGACGTCGTACGGCGACAGCTGTCCCACCGCGCCCGGCGGCAGGTCCCCGCGGCGCAGGAGCAGCACCGACTCACCGTCGCCGCCCGCGCCCGGCCCCGCGTGCCGGGGCACCACCACGAGTGCCGCGGCGCGGGGGGCGTTCACCAGCCCGGCCGTACGGCCGGTCAGCCGCAGCGGCGCCCCGCCGTCGGCGGTCAGGCCCTCCTCGACGGCCGCGCCGCCGGCGATCCGCTCACCGGCGAGCAGCAGGCGGGCGGTGGCGGCGCGCTGCCCGGCGGTGCCGAAGCACCACGGGTACAGGGCGGCGCCCAGGGAGGCGGAGCCGTAGCCGCGGCCGAGCGCGGCGTCCCGCCGGAACACCGCCCGCAGCAGGGCGGCGGCCTCGTCCAGTCCCGCCAGGCGCCCGCCGTGCTCCTCGGGCACGAAGTCCTCGTGCAGCCCGAACGACGCGAGCGACGGCTCACCGCCGAGCGGCAGGTCCCCGCGGCGCTCCGCCGCGAGCACCCCGGCGTCCCCCAGCGGGTTCGCCGCGTCGCCCGGGTCACCGAGCACCGCCTCCAGGGCGGCCCGCCGCTCCGCCGGACCACACGGAGGCAGGACCTGCCGCGGGACTCCCACCTGCCGTACGGCATCCACCGGGACCCCCGCGACAGTCCCTGCCTCCGTCATCGTCGTCTCCTCGCATCCGCTGCGTACGCAACGCTCGCGGAGAGGGCTGGAGGTCGGCTCGGGGTGGGCTCGAACGAGCCGGGGGGCCGGTCGGGGAATGGGGGTGGTGCCGGGTCCGGGTCGGGCGAGGGCCTGGTGCGGGGTTCCGGCTGGGAGCCGGGCGGGTGCCGGGCGGGTGCCGGGTCTGCGTCGGGGCAACGGGCGGGTGCCGGGTTCGGGCGGGGAACGGGCGGGTGCGAGGAGGGCCTGATCGCCGACGGCGGGGCGTCGCCGCGGCTGACCGGCCGTACGGCGGGGCTGGTGAACGCCGCTCCCGCGCCGCGGGTCTCGTGGTGGTGCCCCGGCACGCGGGGCCGGGCGCGGGCCCGGACGGGCCTGATCGCCGGTGACGGGCGCCGCTGCGGCTGACCGGCCGTACCACGGGGCTGGTGAACGCCCCTCCCGCGCCGCGGGGCTGTTGGTGGTGCCCCGGCACGCGGGGCCGGGCGCGGGCGGCGATGGTGACTCGGCGCTGCGTCCTGGGCAACGGGCCGCCGCCGGGGCCCGGTTGAGGAACGGACCGGTGCCCATGCCGGGGCGCGGGCTGGAGTCGGCCCCGGCGCAGGGGTGTTGAGCGGGAGTCGGCCCCGGCGCACGGGCGTTGAGCGGACGACACGAGCCCCGGCGCCGCCCGCCCCCGCCGGACGGTGCTACGCCGCGCGCACCCCCTGCACGGCCCGGCGGTCACGGAGTACCGCCGCCGCGTGTGCCGCCGACGCGAGGGTCATGTGCCGGTGCCAGCCCTGGAAGGAGCGGCCCGCGAAGTCCCGTATCCCCGTCTGTTCGGACACCTGACGGAAGGCCAGCTCCACGGTGTCGGCCAGCACGGCGAGCGCGAGCGGGGTCTCGTCGGAGCGGTACGGCGCACCGGTCCCGCGCGCTGCGCCGACGCCCGGAGGCGCGCCCGGGACGGGGGCCGTGCCGCAGCCGGAGTGCGTGCCCAAGCCGGACGGTGTCCCCGAGCCGGCGGGCGTGCCCGAGCCGGGGGCCGGGCCGAGGGCCGGCGTGGTGGCCAGCCAGTAGCGGTCGGGGCCCCGGGTTCCGGCCGTCCACCGGGCGAGGAGCAGCAGCGGCTGCCGTGGGGCGGCGGGCAGGACGACCGGGAGCGCGGCCCGTACCCCGCGTCCCTCGGCGGGCCGCCACAGCCACCGGCACCCGGCGACGAGCTGATCGGCTGTGGACGGCCGTTCGCTGTAGCTGTGCAGGACGGCGGGGTCGACCCGCAGCGGCGTCGACGCGGGCACCCGGACGACGGCGGGGACCCCGGCCGGCACGAGCATCCGCAGCATCCGCGTGGGATCGAGTCCCTCCGCGTCGATGACGACGGGCCGCCGCGACGGCAGGCCGCGGCTCGCGTCGAGGGCGAGTCGGCCCGCGACCTCCTCCGGCCCGGCGGGCAGCGTGCCGGCCGGGATCTGCGCGCGGCGGCGCCGGCCGGGGTCGTCCAGCCAGGTGCGGGTGAGGAGCAGCGACCAGTCGCAGGGGACGGCCGTGTGCTCGGACGCCAGCCAGGCGCCGTACGCCTGCTGCCCGTGGACGGTCAGGCCGAGGTGCGGCACGAACTGCTGGTCGACGCCCACGGAGTGCGGCCCCGCCTTGGGGATCACCAGGGGCCGGACCACCCACGCGCGGGGAGCGACGGTGTCCTCGACGTACCCGGCGAGCGCGTGCCGCACCCGCGTCCAGTCCCACGAGGAGTTGCTGATGAAGTGGTGGACGCTCTGCTTGGCGGGCTCCCGGTCGGCGGGCTCGCCCTCCATCCAGTCGGCGATGTTCCGCAGCGT
This sequence comes from Streptomyces neyagawaensis, assembly GCF_023516595.1. Taxonomy (GTDB): domain Bacteria; phylum Actinomycetota; class Actinomycetes; order Streptomycetales; family Streptomycetaceae; genus Streptomyces; species Streptomyces neyagawaensis. The sequence goes on from NZ_JAMGBG010000019.1 coordinate 196,671, forward strand.
CTTGCGTCCGGGCACCGACAGCAGGGCCCGGACGTACTGTTCCGCCTTGAGCCGCTGGCCGCGCCGCGGCATCGAGGCGAACAGCCTGGAGCAGATCTCTGCGACGTGGTCGCGATGGTCGTACATCGGCCTTCCCCCTCCGGACGGCGGCCGGAGCGGCTACTCCCGGCCAAAAAACACACTGGCCGTCGGCGGTACCGAGCCTTTCCCGGCCCGATTCCGCATCGGTCCCGCATGGCGGGAAGGCGCTGGCGCCGTGCGCCACAGGGGCAGAACGGGCGCTCCGGAACGAGGGGTTGAAAATGGCCACCGGTTGACCTGGTGAGCCGTCACGGGAAATAAGCGTTTACCGTGACACTGCGGTTGCGGAGCGTACAAGTTTCAATTGATGCGATCGAACAAGCCTGCATAGAATCTGGCAGCTGTCGATCAGACCTGAAAGATCGTCGACGGGGGGCTGTGCGAAGATGGCACATCGTGCTGCAGAAATTCGGAGCCCGAGATTCCGAATCCTTGGCGTTCTCGAAGGCTGGTACGAGGATTCGCCGCTGAAACTGGGCGGGGCTCTGCGTTCGCGCACACTGGTGATGCTGCTCCTGGAAGCGAACCGCGTTGTTCCCGTGCCGCGCCTGGTGGAGGCGGCCTGGGACGACAATCCGCCGATCAGCGCCTCGCACCAGATCCGCAAGGCGGTCGCCGAACTACGGCAGCGCATACCGGGCGGGGCCGAGATGATACTGACCGACGGCCCCGGCTACCGGGCGTCGGTGGGCGAGGACCAGCTGGACCTCAGCCAGTACCGGTCCCGGCTGCGCAGGGCGCGCAAGGCCGTGGAGGAAGGCCGCCGGGCCCTCGCCGCGGAGGAGCTCAGGGCGGCGATGGAGCTGTGGCGCGGCCCGGTCATGGCGGGCTTCGGCGGCTCGGTCATCGACGCGGCCTCGGCGGCGCTGGAGGAGCAGCACCTGGCGGCCGCCGAGCAGCTGTTCAGCCTCCAGCTGTCGGCCGGCGAGGCGTCGTCGGTCGTCGGCGAACTGCGGGTGCTGGTCAACCAGCACCCGCTGCGCGAGACCCTGCGCGGACAGCTGATGCTGGCGCTGTACCGCACGGGACGGCAGGCCGAGGCCCTGGAGGAGTACGGGCGCGTCCGCCATCTGCTCGCCGAGGAACTGGGCATCGACCCCAGCGGGGCCCTGACGAAGCTCTACGAGGACATCCTGCGGCAGAGCCCCGAACTGGCCCTGCCCGAGCCGGTGAGGGAGCCGACCGCGCCGCCCGCCACCGCTCCGTCCCCGCCGTCGGCCGAGCCCGGCCCGACCACGCCGTCCGCCCTCCCGGCGCCGTCCGCCGCGTCGATGCCCTCCGCCGCGTCGACGCCCTCGGCCGTGCCCGCCCCGCCCCTGCCGGCCATGCCCTCGGCGCCGAGCACACTGCCGTATGCGCTGCGGGACTTCTCCGGCCGGGCCGCCGAGATGGACTGGATCCGTGAGACGGCCCTCGACAAGGACGGGGTCTGGGCGCACATCGTCGCCATCGACGGCATGGGCGGAAGCGGCAAGACCGCGCTCGCCGTGCAGGCCGCCCACCAGCTCGCCCCGTACTGGCCGGACAGCCAGCTCTTCGTCGACATGCGCGGATTCACCCCCGGCCAGGAGCCGCTCAGCTCGGCCGCCGCGCTCGACGCGCTGCTGGCGTCGGCGGGGGTGCCCAGCGAGGAACTGCCCGACGACCCCGCGGCCCGTACCGCGCTGTGGCGTTCGATCACCGCGCAGCGCAGGCTGCTGATCGTCCTCGACAACGCCGCCACCGCCGACCAGGTCATGCCGCTGATCCCGGCCTCCCCCGACTGCCTCACCATCGTCACCAGCCGTCCCCGCCTGGTGGACCTGGACGGCGCCCGCTGGCTCTCGCTGGACGTGCTGACCGACGACGACGCCACCGAACTGCTGGCCCGGACCCTCGGCCGGGAGTGGGTGGAGCGCGAACCGGAGGCGTGCGCCCAGCTGATCCGGCTCTGCGGCCGGCTGCCCCTCGCGATCCGGATCTCCGCCGCCCGCCTCAGGAACCGCTCCCACTGGACGATCCAGCGGCTCGTGGACCGGCTGTGCGACGAGACCCGCCGCCTGGACGAACTCAACTCCACCGGCCGCAGCGTCGCGGTCGTGCTGCGCATGTCGTACCAGGCGATGGACGACGGCAAGCGCACCGCCTTCCGGCTGCTCGGCCTGCACCCCGGCCGGAACATCGACCCCGCGGACGCCGGGGCCCTCCTCGACTGCCACCCCCATGACGCCGAGGAGGTCCTGGAGCATCTGCTCGACGCCCACCTGCTGGAACAGCACGAGCCCGGCTGGTACCGGATGCATGATCTCGTCCGGAGCTTCGCCCGCGGCCTCCTCGGCACCGAGCAGGCCGCGGAGCAGGAGAACCAGGCGGTGGGGCGGCTCCTGGACCACTATGTGCTGACGGCGGAGAGCGCCTGCGACACGCTCTTCCCGAAGCGGCCCCGGTTCCCGGAGTTCCTGCCGCCCGGCCGCCCCCTCCACCCCGGCTTCGCCACGGCCGACGAGGCCCTCCAGTGGCTGGACCGGCAGCGGGACAGCCTGCTGTCGGCGGTGGACCTGGCCGTGCGGAACGGCCACCTGCTGCACGCCGCGTACCTGCCGCGCGCCCTCGGCTTCCACTCCCACATCAGGAACTACCCGCACGACCTCCAGGAGACCAACCGGGCCGCCGTCGCGGCCGCCCGCAGCCTCGGACAGCCGGTCCTGCTGCGCATCAGCCTGACCAACCTCGCGATGGGGCAGTGGCGGCTCGGCCTGTACGAGGAGTCCGCCGCGCATCTGCGGGAGGCGCTGGACGTCGCCCGCGGCGGCGACCGGCTCGGCGAGGCCGTGTGCATGAGCAGACTGGGCCAGGTCTACAACAGCCTCGGCAAGTTCGCCGAGGCACTGGAACTGCTCACCGGCTCGGCGCGCGTGCAGCAGGAACTCGGCCAGGTGCGGGAGGAGGCGGTGAGCCTTGGCCTGCTCAGTTCGGTCAACGCCCGCCTGGGCCGCTACCAGGAGGCGGCCGACGCTGCGGCACGCTCGCTCGCGCTGTACCGGGAGATCGGGGAGATCAGCAACTCGATCGTCTCCCTGTCGACGCTGGCCCTGGCTCTGCTGGGCCTACGAAGACCGCAGACCGCCCTGGAACGGCTCGACGAGGCGCTGCAACTCTGCGACCGGCTGAACAAGCCCGCCAACACGGCCCTCATCCTGTCCTACTGCGCCGACGCCTACGTGATGCTCGGCCGGCCCGAGCAGGCGCTGCCCTACATCGAGCGGGCCGCGGAACTGGCCGCCGCCGAGACCACCGCGCGCCGGGCCACGGTGGAGAACGCCGCCGGCCGGGTACTGCGCGCGCTGGGCAAGTTCTCCGAGGCCCGGGACCGGCATCGCAACGCCCACGACCTGGCCTCCGGCATCGCCTTCCGCTACGAGACGGCGCAGGCGCTGCACGGCCTGGCGAGGGCCGGCGAGGAACTCGGCGACTACGGGAGCGCCCAGGAGCACCGGCGCCGGGCCGACGAGCTGTTCGCCGAGATGGGGGTGCCGCGCGAGGCCCGCCGCCTCGCCTGACCCGGCCCCCGCCGGCACCGGACGACCGGTGCCGGAACAGACATCGGGCCCCGGCCTCGTCCTTTCGAGGCCGGGGCCCGCAGCGGCTCCCGTCTGCCGCCGCCCGTGGCCCACCGGGAGACCGGTGGGCAAGCTCGCCCGGGACGCGGTGGATCAGGTGGTACGACGTACCGGGTGGTTCATGCCGCCTGGAGCACCGGCGACCGCCGTACGACCGACGGCCCGTGGTCGTCGTTCAGGGGACCCGACGCCGACGCGACCGAGGGGCCGTGGTCGTCGTTCAGCGGACCCCAGGCGGACGCGACCGAGGGGCCGTGGTCGTCGAGAGGCGCGACCGAGGGGCCGTGGTCGTCGGCCAGGATGACTCGCGCGGCTGCGCCGGAGGGCCCGTGGTCGTCCGCCAGAAGAGAGCCGACCGGACCTGTCACAGCAATCCCCCACATGCCAGCCGTAGCGAAAACGCCGATCACGCCGGTCATCTTGCCGCGCATTCTGTGCCCCTTCGGTGGATGTCATCTCCTCTGACACCACCGACATTTCCAGTACCTCCTCCCGTGCCGTTCCTCTCTTCCGACCTGCGTCTTCCTCGCCTCTGAGCTGGGAAAACAGCACCGTTACCGCCTCATTCCCGCGCCTCTTCCCGCCTTTCTACCCGTCTTTCCGCCGACCGCCGTCCCGTTCCCTTTTCCGGCTGCCCGACCGGTTTCGAAACCGGGTTTCCATCCGGTTCTGAAACCGGCTTCCCGACCGGTTTACAAACCGGATCGTCGACCGGTTTCTCCTCCCGCACGTCGGCGCGGAGAAGTTCCACCGCGCCATCGCTGCGCCGAGCCGCCTCCTGCGCGGTCCCACCGGACACCACCACATATCCGTTGCCGGTGCCGTCCGGAAAAGGAACGGAGTCCCCAGGGGAATAGGGGAAATTCACCGCCTGGGTATACGGCAGGGCACAGATGCTGTCGATTCCCGCGACCGTGCGCAGTCGCCCCGCGGGCATGCGGAAGAAATCGATCGCGGCGAAACGGGCGGGCTCGGGCACCGGGCCCAGCTCCTTGCCGAGGAGAGCGGCGAATACCGCCGCCTCGAGATCGAGGCCCCGGGCGATGTCCACGAGCAGCGGAATGCGGTCACCGCCGAGACCGGCCCGCGCCGCCAGGAGACGAGGACCGTCCGAGGTGGCCGCGAACTCGAAGTGCGCCGGTCCGAAGCGGTGTCCCGCCGCGTCCAGCGCCCCGGTGACCAGCCGGTCCACCACGGACCGGTCCAGCGCAGCGGGCGGCGCGGGATGGAGATGGCCCGTGCCGCGGCGGGCGGTCACCCCGATGACCTGATGTCGTCCCTCCGCGGAGAACGCCTGAACGCTGAATCCCGGCCACTCCGGCACGGGGCCGGAGGGACCGGGACGAGGAAGCGGATCGGGCGGGGCGGGGCGGACACGGCTCAGGGCACGGACGGCGGACGGGGGGTTGGGGGCCCGGCCGAGCCGCCAGCCCTCCTCCAGCGCCGGCAGCACGAGCTCCAGCGGGTCGTCGGCGGACAGATGCAGCACATGGCCGATGCCGTGCCGCCGCACGGTCCCGCTCACCAACGCACGCAGCCCCTGCTCGTCGGAGTGGTCCGTGAGCAGGAGCTCGTGCGAGGCGTCCTCGATCTGGCGCAGGCTCCGCGCGTCGGCGAGGCCGGGATCCCACAGGGACCACACGTCGAATCCGGCGGCGACGGCCTTCCGGACGACCCGGTACCGGGGCAGCACCAGCAGCAGCCGCCGGTCGTCGATTCGACCCGCCATGGTCACGAGCCCGCCTCTCTCTTGTTGTGGAGGAACCGGAGCCGGAACCCGGTCGGTTACGCCGCCGCTTCCTGCGGAGTGGCGGAGAGGTGGCCGGCGACCGCGTCGACCAGACCGTCGAGGGCCTTGACCACGGAGGGCTCGGTGATGACGCCCTCCGGTGTGCGCAGCTCGATCGCGTTGCCGACCGCCACCTGGTCGCAGTCGATGAGCGTGGCACCGCAGTTGCCGAGGATCTGACGGACGTGCGGCTGTACGTTCTCCCCGCCGGCCGGGCCCGGGGAGGCGCTGACGACGACCGTGGGCAGGCCCTCCAGCGGCGCGCGGTCCGCGTCGCCCGGCCGGGACAGCCAGTCGAGGGCGTTCTTGAGGACGCCCGACGGGTAACCGTTGTAGGCGGGGCTGCTGATGATCAGCACATCGGCGGACGCGACCTGCGCCTTCGCGGCGAGCAGCTCGGGTGTGCCGCCGTCGCTCTCCAGGTCCTCGTCGAACAGCGGGAAGTGACGCAGCGACAGCTCCGTCACCTCGTAGCTCTCGTCCCGCTGCTCCAACAGCCGCCGGACGGTGGAGATCACGGCGGCGTTCGCCGACTCCCGGCGGATGCTGCCGGAGGCGAGCACGATCTTGGGCATGGCTTGGGGTCCTCTCCGAGGTTCCTTCCGGGCGCGCGACCCGGCTCCGGTCGTTGAAGGGCGAGCATGCCGGGCCCCGTTCCCGTCCCGTTCCCGTCCTGTTCCCGCCCGCCTCCCCGGGCTGCCATGTGCGGCACCGCGCGGGAATCCGGGGCGTCGGCCGGGAGAGATCCCGGGCCCCGCGCGGAGACGGACGGGGGGGGGAACCGTCTCGCGCGGGACCCGGAAGCGGGGGCCCCGTGGCCCGGGGGCCGCGGGTGCGAAGGCCGCCGGTGTGGGGCCCGGCGGCGGGGTGGGAGCCCCGGCCGGCCGGGGGACAACCGGCCGGGGAGTCGAGGGGGAGCCGGGGACCGCGACGGTGCGTGCGGTGGCCCGGCGGTCTGGGTGGCCCCGTGGCCCGCGTAGGCCCGAGGCTTCGGCGCCGGGGGCCCCGATGGTGCTGCGGGCCAGGCGGCCCGGCGGCCTCGTGGCCCTGTGGCCCGTAGGCCTGGTGGCCCGGCGGTCCGGGGTCCCGTGGCCCGCCTGGGCCCGAGGCTTCGGCGCCGGGGGCCCTGATGGTGCTGCGGGCCAGGCGGCCCGGCGGCCTCGTGGCCCGGTGGCCTGGTGGCTCGGTGACCCGGCGGTCCGGGGTCCCGTGGCCCGCGTAGGCCCGAGGCTCCGGCGCCGGGGGCCCCGATGGTGCTGCGGGCCAGGCGGCCTCGTGACCCCGTGGCCCGGAGGCCCGGACGCCCAGCGGCCTTGTGGCCTGATGGCTCCGCGGCCCGGCGGCCCGGCGGCCCGGCGGTCCGGTGGCCCGGTGGCCCGGCGGTCCGGTGGCCCGGTGGCCCGGCGGTCCGGCGGTCCGGTGGCCCGGCGGTCCGGTGGTCCGGAAGCCTTGTGGTCCGGTGGCCCGGTGGTCCGGTGGCCCAGCGGCCCCGTGGCCCGGCGCGGGTGTCGGCTCAGCCGGCGATCGGTGCCAACCGGGGGCGGGCGAGCACCTTGTAGTCCTCGGTGCGGATCGCGACCGAGAGGTCGAGGCGGCCCGCGGTGAAGTAGATCTCCTCGTGCTCCAGCAGCGCCGGGGCGACGACCAGCTCCAGCTCCGGACCGCAGGCGAAGGGGAGGACCGCGCCCCGCGGGGTCCCGCTGAGCCGCTCCGCCTCCTCCGGCGGGGTGAACGAGGCCGCCGTACCGCCGAACAGCCGGGCCACCGCGACCAGGTCGACCGTCCGGTCGCCCGGCACCACCGCGACGACGTCCCGGATGACGCGGCGGCCCCGCCTGACCCGGACCATGTGGCACCGGGCCGACTGCTCCAGAGGGTTGTCCCGGAGCCTGCTGGCCTCCTCGACACGGGCCTCCGGCGCGTGCGGGATGACCCGGTAGCGGGCTCCCCGCAGATCGAACGTGGTCAGCAGGCGCGGCCAGTCACGGGAGTGCCCCGCGGCGGGAGCGGTGGCCTCCGGGGCGGGCGCGGCCGACGCCTCGGGCGTCTCACCGCGTGAGCGGTCGGTGTCGAGCAGGGTAGGCACCGGATCCCTCTCCTTAGGTTCCTTGGGTCGTCCCTCGGTTCGCCGCGTGCTTTCCGCCGGCACCCGAAAGGTCGCAGGCCCGCCTCCCCTTTCCCTCCTGCCTCGTTCCCGCCCCGCCACCCGCGCGCCCGGAGGAGCGGTGGAGTCCGCCTCGACGCCCGCCCGCACCGCTGCGTTGATCTCCGAATGGTCGCGAGCCGGTAGCGGCTTGGTCAGAGGTTGAGGGGGTTGGGGCGGGGAATCAGGGAGACGCGTAGCGTGTTCGATGACACGGCAGGGGAAAGATCCTCCCTGAGCACTAGAGTCAATCCCTTTGCCTACCTATTACTCTTGAGCCAAGGCCACGCAGGGTGGCCATGGAGGAGTGAAATGAGGAGCAGCAACCCGGTCTTCTCGCGACGGGGGTTCAGCCGCGACAACGGCTACGCGGGCTTCAACACCGCGCCGCAGGCCGGGGGAGCAGCTGTCGGCACCCAGGGCAACCCGTACGCCCAGCAGGGCGCCAACCCCTACGCGACGAACCCGTACGCCCAGCAGGACCTCCAGCACGGCGCCCCGCCGCAGGCCCCGGTCACCGCCGGCCGTATGACGATGGACGACGTCGTCATGCGCACGGGCATGACCCTCGGCACGGTCATCGTCGGCGCCGTTCTCGCCTGGACCCTCCTGCCGGTCTCGCCCAGCAGCTACGGCCTGGCCGTCGGTGCCGCGCTGATCGCCTTCGTCCTGGCGATGGTGCAGTCCTTCAAGCGCAAGGCCTCGCCCGCGCTGATCCTCGCGTACGCCGCCTTCGAGGGCGTGTTCCTCGGCGTGATCAGCGAGATGTTCAACAGCCAGTGGGACGGCGCGCCCTTCCAGGCGGTGCTCGGCACCATGGCCGTCTCCGGCGCCACTCTGCTGGTCTACAAGGCCGGCTGGATCCGGGTCACCGCACGGTACGCCCGTATCGGTCTGACCATCGCGATCGCGTTCATCCTGGTGATGGCGGTCAACCTGCTGCTGGTCGTCTTCGGGGTCGCCCCCGACGGCGGTCTGCGCAGCATGGGCCCGCTCGGCGCGATCGTCGGCATCTTCGCGATCCTGCTCGGCGCGTTCTTCCTGACCCTCGACTTCAAGCAGATCGAGGACGGCATCGCGTACGGCGCCCCGCGTGAGGAGTCCTGGCTGGCCGCGTTCGGCCTCACCATGACCCTCGTGTGGATCTACATCGAGATGCTCCGCCTTGTCGCCATCTTCAGCGGCGACGACTAGCAGGGGGGCGGGCCCGCGCCCGCCCTCCCGCAGTCGGCCAGGCGAAGGGCCCCCGGACCTCACGGTCGGGGGGCCCTTCGTGGTGTCAGGGCGCTCTCAGCGGAGCTTCCTCGCGGCCCTCCTCAGGTCGTACTCATGAACGATGGCTTTGGCATGGCCGTACGCGAGGTCGTACTCGTGCCGGAGCCAGCTGACCTTCTCCTCGAAGTTGTGGAGAGCGGGTCCATCATCGACTTTGCGCAGCCAGTCGGAGATTTCACGACCGGTGCAATGGGGGATGCGGGCGAGCAGATTGCGATGGGTCTCCTCGGAGAAGACTTGGGACATCGGCGCCTCCGGACGAAAGGAAATGTAAGCCGGTCCTTCAGGTCACGTTGCCTGAGTGGCGGCGTGTTGGCAACAGTCCGGTTCCTGCGCGTACGCTCGCGGCGTGCTTGATACGACGCCGTTGACCCGTGCCGTGGACCATTTCGCCGACCGGTTGCGGGCCGCGCCGCAGAGCCGGCTGCAACGGGGCGCCGCGGCGGAGGCACTGGGGCTGGCCAGGGAATTGGCACTGCGTGCCCAGCGGCTGGAGGCGCCCGATCAGGCGCCCCGGGAGATGCCGGACGCGGGCATGTTCGCCGCGGCGGATCAGGTGATGGTCGCCGGGAACGATCTCGCGCTGGTGCTGGCCGACGAGGCCGGGCTGGCGGAGGCGGTGGCGCTGGTGGAGGAGGCCCAGAAGAGGGCGGGTGTGTGATCCCGCCGGGCGCCCCTCGCAGGTCGCCTACAGGGAGGCGATGACCCGGTCCGCCAGGATGTAGACCATGTCGTCGCCGCACTCGAACGTGAGGGTGTACGCGCCCGAGACGCCCGAGCCGCCCAGCAGGACCGGGGTGTCACCGGACTGGAGGGCCTTGGCGAGGCGCTCGGCGGTCTCCCGGTGACCGGGGGTCATGCACAGGGTGGTGCCGTCGGCGAAGACATACACGTCGAGGGTGCCGAGCGGGCCCGGACGGACGTCGGCCAGCTCGGTGCGGGAGGCGGCCAGGTCCTCCAGACAGGCCACGGTGCGCTCATGGTCGTTGGCGACCGGGGACTGCACCGGCACGAAGTCGGGGTGCGAGGGGTGGCGGCGGCGGGCCGCGGCCAGCTCCGCCGACTCCCCGGCGAACTCGTCGCCCTCCAGGCTCGGCTCGGTCACCGGCTCCAGGTGCTCCAGGCCCGCGAAATCGGACTGCCGGGGCAGGAACAGCTCACTGTCGGGCAGACCCAGCAGGGTGGGCGCGTCGGAGGCGTCACGGGCCTCCTGGGCGGCCCAGAACGCCCGCGCCTCGGCCAGCTCACGCTCCCGCTCCTCGGCGAGCGCCTCGGCCACGGCAGCGCGTATCTCCTCCGTGTCCGCGGCCGGACGGGCGGCGGGCACGACGGCCCGCGCACCGGCGGGCCGGCTCTCGGCCAGTTCCTTCCGCAGAGCGGCGACCTGACGGCGCAGCCCCGTGAGGCTGTGCAGGACGGCGACGCCCACGGCGGCGGTGGCGGCCGTGGTGAGCAGCAAGGCGATCGGCATGGCGCTCACTGACGTACTCCCGGTTCAAAGTCGACCCCCGACTTCCTACATCAGCTTGAAGGGCGGACTAACCAGCTGTCAGTGCGTAACGTCACGAAAGGGACAGGACTTTGCCTGGGTGTTTCGTGGTGAAACGGCTCTGACCTGCGTAAATCGCTCTCCGGGGGGAGATAGGTCACATCCTGGGGGAGATTGGATCACAAAACGGCCCGGAGCCCCGGGGATTCCGGGACTCCGGGCCACAGCGTCACGGTGGGTTCCCGTGCGGCTACGGCAAAGAGGTCAGCTGAGGCGCTCGATGACCATCGCCATGCCCTGGCCGCCGCCGACGCACATCGTCTCCAGGCCGAACTGCTTGTCGTGGAACTGGAGGGAGTTGATCAGCGTGCCGGTGATGCGGGCGCCGGTCATGCCGAAGGGGTGGCCGACGGCGATGGCGCCGCCGTTCACGTTCAGCTTCTCCAGCGGGATGTTCAGGTCGCGGTACGAGGGGATCACCTGGGCGGCGAACGCCTCGTTGATCTCGACGAGGTCGATGTCGCCGATGGTCAGGCCGGCGCGGGAGAGGGCCTGCTTGGACGCCTCCACCGGGCCGTAGCCCATGATCTCGGGGGACAGGCCGGAGACGCCGGTCGAGACGATCCGGGCGAGCGGGGTCAGGCCCAGCTCGCGGGCCTTCGTGTCGGACATGATCACGAGGGCGGCGGCGCCGTCGTTGAGCGGGCAGCAGTTGCCGGCGGTGACCAGGCCGTCCTCACGGAAGACGGGCTTCAGGCCCTGCACGGCCTCCAGGGTGACGCCGGCGCGGGGGCCGTCGTCCTTGCTGACGACGGTGCCGTCGGGCAGCGTCACCGGGGTGATCTCACGCTCCCAGAAGCCCTTCTTGATGGCTTCCTCGGCGAGGTTCTGCGAACGGACACCGAACTCGTCCATGTCCTCGCGGGTCACACCCCAGGAGCGGGCCAGGTTCTCGGCGGTCTGCCCCATCGAGATGTACGCGTCGGGGAGCAGGCCGTCCTCACGCGGGTCGTGCCAGGTGGCGCCGACCGACTTCGACACGGCCTCCGTACGGGCCTCCGCCTCGGCGAACACCGGGTTGTGGGTGTCGGGCATGCCGTCGCTGCTGCCCTTCACGCTGCGGGACACCATCTCGACGCCGGCCGAGATGAAGACGTCGCCCTCGCCGGCCTTGATGGCGTGCAGGGCCATGCGGGAGGTCTGCAGCGAGGAGGAACAGTAACGGGTCACGGTGCAGCCCGGCAGGTGGTCCATGCCCATCTGCACGGCGACGATCCGGCCGAGGTTGTGGCCCTGCTCACCGCCGGGGAGACCACAGCCGAGCATCAGGTCGTCGATGTCCTTGGGGTCCAGCGCCGGGATCTTGTCCAGGGCCGCCTGGATGATGGTGGCGGTCAGGTCGTCGGGGCGCAGGTCCTTGAGCGAGCCCTTGAAGGCGCGGCCGATGGGGGAGCGGGCGGCTGAGACGATCACGGCTTCGGGCATCACGGCTCCATTGGCGTACAGACGGTGCCCCCGGTCGGGCGGGGCAGGGCTGTGGGGGAAGTTACCCGTACGTATGGTCGAGGTCACGGGCATGGAGGTGTGACTCCGACCGCACTTTTCTAAGCGCTTGCTTTTTTGGGGCCGGGGCGCCTAGGAGCTCGGGGGTGCGTGTGCTTGGGCGACTGCGGGTGCGTGGGGGCTGGTCGCGCAGTTCCCCGCGCCCCCTGAAAAGCGGCCGGGGCTGCGCCCCGTGCTTTTCATGGGGAGGGCGGGCCGCAGGCCCGTCCCTCCAGGGGGCGCGGGGAACTGCGCGAGAAACCACGAACCACTCGCACCCGCCCAAGCACACGCACCCCCGAGCTACTGGGCGCCCGGCGCGGTCGCCGTCGTGGGGGCCGGGTCCGTCGCCGGTACCCGGCGGCGCCGGCGCCGTTTCAGCAGGGCCCACGGTCCCCTCGGTCCCGTCGGCATCGCCGCCGTCACCTCCGTGCCGGCCTCGGACGCCGCCTCGGCGGCCGCACGGGCGACCGGCAGGAAGCCCTCGCGGCGGGAGACGTCGGGGCGCTCCTCCTCCGCGGGCCACAGGTTGAGCGCCGCGCACACGGTGGGGAGTATGGCCATCGCCGCCGTCGCGTACCCCTCCGCGGAGGGGTGGTAGTTGTCGGGGCCGAACAGCTCGCGGGGGTTCGCCGCGAACTCGGGGCCCAGTAGGTCGCCCAGCGACACCGTACGGCCGCCCTGCTCGACGACACCGATCGTCTGGGCGGCCGCCAGCTGCCGGGACGCCCGTCGGGCGAGCCAGCGCAGGGGCTGCTGCACGGGCTCGATCGTGCCGAGGTCGGGGCAGGTGCCGACGACGACCTCCGCGCCGGCCGTGCGCAGTCGGCGTACCGCGGCCGACAGGTGCCGCACCGAGCGGGTCGGCGGCATGCGGCGGGTCACGTCGTTCGCGCCGATCATGATCACGCAGACGTCGGGGACCCGGGCCGGGTCCTCCAGGACCAGCGCGACCTGGCGGTCCAGGTCGTCGGACTGGGCGCCCGGCAGTGCGACGTTCCGCAGCTCCACGGGGTGCTCCGCCACCGCCGCGAGCCCCGAGGCGAGGAGCGCGCCCGGCGTCTGCCGTGCCCGGTGGACGCCCTGGCCCGCGGCGGTGGAGTCACCCAGCATGACCAGACGGATCGGCGGATCCTCGGAGGGGCCGTTCGTGCCGTAGTGCGGGGCGAACGGGCCGAACGGGCGGCCGTACCGACTGCCGTAGGCACGGCCGTAGAGGCCCTCCGCGCTCGGCGGATGCGGACTGTTGCCGTTGCCGACGACCCGCTTGGCCATCCGCACCTCGGCCAGCAGCACGCCGACGGCCGCCGCCCCGACCAGTCCGATGCCGCCGCCGCCGTACGCCGCGCCCGCCGCGATGCGCCGGGCCACCCTCGCTCTGGACATGCTCGACATGCGTCGCCGCCACCTCCTCGTAGCCGTACAACCACTCATTGCCCCGAAGCGGCCCTCGGCCAATCCCTGCGGGGAATGAACAGTGAGGGGATCAAGAGGGGCGGGGCTTAGGCTGGCGTGACATCACGACCATCACTTTTGCGGCTCCGGAGACAACGGTGCAATTCCACGACTCGATGATCAGCCTCGTCGGCAACACCCCGCTCGTGAGGCTCAACAGCGTGACCGAGGGCATCCAGGCGACCGTCCTGGCCAAGGTTGAGTACTTCAATCCCGGCGGGTCCGTGAAGGACCGCATCGCCCTGCGCATGATCGAGGCGGCGGAGAAGAGCGGAGAGCTGCAGCCCGGCGGCACGATCGTCGAGCCGACCAGCGGCAACACGGGCGTCGGCCTCGCGATCGTCGCGCAACAGAAGGGGTACAAGTGCATCTTCGTGTGCCCCGACAAGGTGAGCACCGACAAGATCAATGTGCTGCGCGCGTACGGCGCCGAGGTCGTGGTCTGCCCCACGGCCGTCGACCCCGAGCACCCCGACTCGTACTACAACGTCTCCGACCGGCTGGTGCGCGAGACGCCCGGCGCCTGGAAGCCGGACCAGTACTCCAACCCCAACAATCCCGAGTCCCACTACCACTCGACCGGCCCTGAGCTGTGGGAACAGACGGAGGGGCGCATCACCCACTTCGTGGCCGGGGTCGGCACCGGCGGGACCATCTCCGGCACCGGGCGCTACCTCAAGGAGGCGAGCGGCGGCCGCGTCCAGGTCATCGGCGCCGACCCCGAGGGCTCCGTGTACTCCGGCGGGTCGGGTCGGCCGTACCTGGTCGAGGGCGTCGGTGAGGACTTCTGGCCGACGGCGTACGACCGGACCGTCGCCGACGAGATCGTGGCCGTGTCCGACAAGGACTCGTTCCAGATGACCCGGCGTCTGGCCAAGGAGGAGGGGCTCCTGGTGGGCGGCTCCTGCGGCATGGCGGTCGTCGCCGCGCTGCGCGTCGCCGAGCGGCTCGGCCCGGACGACGTCGTGGTCGTGCTGCTCCCGGACAGCGGGCGTGGCTACCTCAGCAAGATCTTCAACGACGAGTGGATGGCCGACTACGGCTTCCTGGAGGACGAGGGGCCGAGCGCCCGCGTCGCCGACGTCCTCACCGACAAGGAGGGCGGCTCCATCCCCTCCCTCGTCCATATGCACCCGGACGAGACGGTCGGTCAGGCGATCGAGGTGCTGCGCGAGTACGGCGTCTCCCAGATGCCGATCGTGAAGCCGGGTGCCGGGCACCCGGACGTCATGGCCGCCGAAGTCGTGGGGTCCGTCGTCGAACGGGAGCTGCTCGACGCGCTGTTCACCCAGCGGGCCTCGCTCGACGACCCGCTGGAGAAGCACATGTCGGCGCCACTGCCGCAGGTCGGTTCCGGTGAGCCGGTCGGCGACCTGATGTCCGTGCTCGGCCGGGCCGACGCGGCGATCGTGCTGGTCGAGGGCAAGCCGACCGGGGTCGTCAGCCGCCAGGACCTGCTGTCGTTCCTCGCCAAGGACGGCGGCAAGCAGTAGGACCGAACGGGACCGGCTTCGGCCCATACCCGGAGGAATCCCTCCGAGAGGGCTTCGTGGCTGAAGATTTGAGCGGGTATCGCGTGCGACTTCGCAGAAGTGGTACGAGCGCGTCACGTGCGCGCAGCACCCGCTTAACACGGGTCCGGCACATTAGTGGATGTCGGCAGGGCGGGAGCGGCTCCCCGCCCCGGCCGGCATCCGAAACGGCGTCAAGGACCTCCGGAGCGGCTCCCGGACCTCCATGGACGCCACGGACGCGAAGCCCGGCCTGACCCGGCCCGCGTCCCCGCGGGGACCGCCGTCGTCCCGCCCCCCGTCACACGGGGGTGCGGCGGTCCCCGCGCATATATCTCCTGCTTCGCGCCTCGTGGCTCGCGCCCGGCGCACTCCTACTCCCGCCAGTCCGGGTCACCGGACGTGTCGCCCTTCCGCCTGCCCAGGCGCGGGGACGTGCGCAGCGCCCAGGCCACGTTCACGCCGACGATGCCCGCCCAGGTGACGAAGAGACCGGGGAGTTCGGCCACGCCGCCGCCGATGCCGGAGAGCGGGATGGCGACGACGAGGGAGACGACGCCGAAGCCGTAGCGCTCGCCCCAGGAGTCGGTGGACTTGGGTGAGCGGGAGCCGCGGGCCACCACCACCTGCTGCTCCGCCACCTGGCGCCGGACCCGGCGGTCGACCGCGCCGTCGATGCGCTGGTCCACCTTCTCCAGGAACGACTCCACGAGTGCGGACTCGTAGTCCTCGCCCAGTTCCCTGCGCGCGTGCAGGGTCGCGGCGAGTTCCTTCTTCAGCTCGGCGTCCCCGAGCTGCGCGTCACGGGCATCCATTCCGGTCATGCCTCTCACGGTAGGCAGCCGCGACCCGCCCGGCACTGGGGACAGCCCCCCTCTTTCACCCCGGACGGCAAACAGCCGGTCGCGGTTGTCCGACCCCAGCACTATTCGGCGCCAACTCCCCCTCCGCCCAAGGGGGGAGGAACTCCGTCCCGTGGAAGGATCACTCCGCGTTCCGTGCTCGACAGGATGGGTCGCGTCCCTCACCCATCGACCCAAGGACGCCACACGCGTGCGCAACAGCCGAATAGCCCTCCTCGTGGCGGTCAGCGCCGTCACCACGCTGGTCCCCGTGCTGACCCCGACCGCCGCATCCGCCGCGGGTGACCCCCTGCGCCCCTACCTCAAGCAGAAACCTTCCTGGCACCGCTGCGACAAGTCGCTGCCCGCCTCGCTCCAGTGCGCCACGATCAAGGTGCCGCTGGACTACGCCAAGCCGGGCGGCAAGAAGCTCGACCTGGAGATATCCCGGATGCGCACGAGCACCAAGAAGGAACGGCGCGGTGTGCTCCTGCTCAACCCGGGCGGCCCGGGCGGTCCGGGCGTCGACATGCCGTACTACATGGCCCGCGAACTGCCGAAGTCGGTGAAGAACACATACGACCTCGTCGGCTTCGACCCGCGGGGCATCGGCCTGAGTTCCCCCGTCGGCTGCGGCCTGACGTCCGGCGAGCGGAACTGGGAACGGCCGTACAAGCCCGAGACGTTCGACAAGGACGTCAAGTGGGCCCGGACCGTCGCCGAGAAGTGCGACAAGAAGCAGGGCGACAAGCTCCGCCACCTCACCACCCGCAACACCGCCCGGGACATGGACGTCATCCGCGCGGTGCTCGGTGAGAAGAAGATCTCCTACCTCGGATACTCCTACGGCACCTATCTCGGAGCCGTCTACACGCAGCTGTTCCCCAAGCGCTCCGACCGCATCGTGCTGGACAGCGCCGTCGACCCGGCCCGGATCTGGCGCGGGATGATCCAGGTCTGGGCGGAGGGCGCCGAACCCGCCTTCACCCGGTGGACCGAGTGGACCGCCGCACGGGACGCCAAGTACAAGCTGGGCGCCACTCCCGATGCGGTCCGCACGACCTTCTACGACCTGGTCGCCCGGGCCGACCGCAAGCCGATCGACCTCGACGGCACGCTGCTGACCGGTGACGACATCCGCTCCGGCCTGCGGGCCCTGTTCTTCGGCGGCACGCGCGACGTCGCCGAAGCGGTCGTCGAACTGAAGAAGGCCGCGGACAAGACCCCGTCGGCCGGCACCGGCAAGCCCAGGACGCCGGAGCCCGTTCCGCCGTCCTTCGGCCGGACCGTGCCCAAGGACAACAACGACGCCGCCTTCTGGGCCGTCGTCTGCGCCGACACCCGCGACTGGCCGCGCGATCCCGAGCAGTACCGCGAGGACGCGATCAAGGACAAGGCCAAGTACCCGCTGTACGGCGACTTCGCCTCCTCCATCAAACCGTGCGCCTTCTGGAAGAAGCAGGGCAGTGAGCCCGCCACCACGATCGACAACAAGGTCGGCGCGCTGATCCTCCAGAACGAGTGGGACTCCCAGACGCCGCTGACCAGCGGCCAGGGCCTGCGCCGCGTCATGAAGGGCGCGAAGATGGTCACGGTCGCCGGAGGCGTCGGACACGGCATCTACGGCAACAAGTCGTGCGCCGACAAGACGGCCACCGCCTACCTGACCACCGGCAAGCTCCCCGCGAAGGACGTCACCTGCAAGGCCCGTCCGGGCGCTGAGGAGCGCGCCACCCCCAACCCGCTGCCGCTCCCGACACCCCCGGGCATCCCGGGCCTGGCCGGCCGCTTCTGATCACCCCGGCCCCTGGGACGCCGCCCGCCCGCGGGAGGCGCCCCAGGGGTCCCGGCACCCCCGGCCGCGCGGGCGGGACCGGGAGCCGAGCAGACCCGGCACACACGGCCCCGCGACAAAGATGATGCATAGGCTCATGCAGACTTTTCGGTGACTGAATAAGGTGGGTGCTGCGCTGCGCTGATCGAGGGAGGCCCAATGCGGAACGGGAGCGCGGCATGAGCGCCGAGCGGAACACCGGCGGCACGGCGGCGGCGAGCGGTGCGGACAGCCCCGCCGCGCGCCTGCAGACCCTGTTCGAGGGACACCGGCTGACGCCCACTCAGCGGCGGATCGCCCACAGCATGGTGCGGCGCGCCGCCGACGTGCCGTTCCTGTCGAGCGTGGAACTGGCGGAACTCGCCGGGGTGAGCCAGCCGTCGGTGACCCGGTTCGCGGTGGCGCTCGGCTTCGACGGATACCCCGCGCTGCGCCGGCACCTGCGCGAGGTCGCGCCCGCCGAACCGGCATCGGCCGCCGCCGCCCTCAACGAGTACCAGCAGGCCGTCGAGGCCGAGATCGAGAACCTGCGCCACCTGGCCGAGGTGCTCGCCGACCCCGCCCCGGTGGCACGCGCCGGGCGGCTGCTCGCCGCGTCCAGGCCGCTGCCGGTCCTCGGCCTGCGGGCCGCCGCCGCCCAGGCGTACGGCTTCGCGTACTTCGCCGGGAAGGTCCACCCCGACGTACGGCTGCTGCACGAGGGCGGCAGCATGCTCCACGACCGGATCGACGCGGCGGTACGCGCCGGGGCCACCGCGCTGCTCTGCTTCGCGCTGCCCCGGCACCCGCGCGAGGTCGTCGACAGCCTCGCGTACGCCAAGGAGGCCGGGCTGACCGTCGTCACCGTCGCCGACTCCGCGTTCGCGCCCGTCGCCAAGGTCTCCGACCTGCTGCTCCCCGCCGCCGTCGGGACCGGCCTGGCCTTCGACACCGCCTGCGCGCCGATGCTGCTCGGACGGGTGCTGCTGGAGGCCATGTGCGACGACCTGCCCGAGGCGCAGGCGCGCCTGGAGGAGTTCGACACGAAGGCCGCCGCCCGGGGACTGTTCGTGGAGTAGTACCTCTTGGGTTCCGGCCCGGTGAGTGGTATCCCGCTTTCTCAGACACGTTTCACGTTCGCTGGTTAACGTACCTGGCGACCGACGTACGACAGGGAAACCGAACCTGGGACACGGGAGGCGGGAGAGTGGCGCGCGGAGGACAGGGGCTGGCTCGGGTGGCCGTCGTGGTACGGGCCGGGGCGGCACCCATGGGGTGGCTCGGAATGATCGCGGCGGGTGCCGGTCTGGTGCCGTCGGGGGTGACCGGACGGCGGATCGGGGTGCTCGGCGGGGCGGCGTTGTTCATCGTCGCGGCCGTGGTCGTCGCCGCGCTGCGGCGGGGCCGGTACGCGGCACTGGCGCGCGGGGCCGCGCGGGCGGGCAAGCACGATGTGCTCCAGGACCGTGCGGTGACCCTGCGGAACTGGCGGCGCGGACACCGCTGGTGGCTGCTGCTCGCGTTCGTAGCGGCACTCGCCTCGTCGTTCGCCGTCCCGGCGGCGGGCGGGATGCTGCTGGCCGGCGCCGGCACCGGCCTGTGGCTCAAGGCGGGCCGGCTCGGCCGCCGCGAACGCGCCGACGGACACCTGCTGTGGGTCCGCGTCGACTGGCTCTCGCCCCGCGGCGGCGCCCCGGCCGGCAAGCGCGTCACCGCCTACCGGTCGACGGGCTCCGCCGCGGGCGACGCGGGCCCCGGCGGCGGCAGGCGGCCCACGAGGGCGACGGCGGCCGGGCGGGCGTAGGAGGCCCTCACCAGCGAGCGGCCTCATAGCTCCGTCTTAGCTCCGTCTTGGGTGGGGGCAAGAAAACCCCAGGATTGACTGGGGCAACGGCATCAGCCGAGGATCTTCGTGGTGCCGTAAGGGCGCCGACCGGAGGTTCCGCCCGCCGAAAGGACGAGGCCGTGTCCGCTGCTTCCGCCGTGCCCGCTGGTTCCGCCGCGACCGAGGGCGCCCTCGCGCTGCTGCGCGCGTCCGGGGCCGCCGGTGTCGCGCACCCCGGCGGCACCCTGCTCGCCCATCTCCAGCGGGTACGGGACCGGCTCGCGGCGTGGGGCGCCCGCCCGGCGCTGTGTCTGGCGGGCCTGTCCCACGCGTTCTACGGCACCGACGGCTTCCCGACGGCGCTGCTGGCGCCGGCCCGCCGTGCGGAGCTCGCCGCGGTGATCGGCCAGGAGGCCGAGGCGATCGTGTACCTCTATGCCTCCTGCGACCGCGAGGCCACCTATCCGACCCTCAGCCTGCCGGACGGCGCCTTCCACGACCGTTTCACCGGCCGCACGCACACCCCCGGGCCGCGGCTGCGGCGCGACTTCGCCGCGCTGTCGGCCGCCAACGAACTGGACATCGCCGACGTGGACCCCGCCTTCCGCGAGCGGTGGGGTCCCGAACTGCTCGCCCTGTTCACCGGCTTCCGCGACCTGCTCGGCGAGGCGGCCTGGCGGGACTGCCGTGCCGTGCTCGCCGGGCCGGAGCAGAGCGGCGCCTGACCGGGCCGCGCCCGGCCCGGGGCCACGTCTCGCCGCGCATCCGCAGTCCGGAGCTTCGCCGGGGGGTCGGCTCAGGTGGTGCGCAGGGTCCGCTTGGCCAGCTCGTACGCCGGGAGCATGTCCTCGTGTTCCCCGGTGTCGAGGCCGCCGAGGTGGACGACGACGGGGCCCTCGGCGGTCACGGTGAGGAAGGCCCGTTCCTTCTTCGTCGCGTCCAGCGCCTCACTGGTGTAGAGGTACTCGACCTCGGCGCCGGAGACGTCGGAGTCCGAGGAGAAGGCGCTGTACTTCGCCTTGCTGGTGTCGCCCTCGGCCTTCACGAACTCCCTGAGCAGCGCCCGAGCGTCCCCGGCCCCGGCGCCCGCCTCGCCCCTCCACACCCGGATGAAGCCGAGGTTCCCGGCGGGCTTGGCGTCGATCTCGCACGCGGCGGTGAAGGGGCCCTGGTGCAGCAGCGCCTCGGCCAGTTCGGCGGCGACCTCGTCCCCGCCCTCCGCCGTGCCGGTGTCGATGGCCTCCGCCTTCCAGTTCTCCGCCGTGTCGAAGGCGATCGGCAGCTCGCAGGCGGAACCGGCCGCGCCCACCGAACCGCCGCTCGCGGCGACGTCGTCCCCCTTGCCGGAGCCGGCGGAGTCCGCCGCCCCGTTGGCCGAGGCCGACGGCTTGGCCCCGTCGCCCTCCGCCGGCTGCGAGCACCCCGCCAACAGGCCGGCCAGCACCGCCACCTGGGCGAGCGCCGCCCCCCGTACCGCTCTGCGCACCGTCACCTTCTCCTCTCGGCCCGAGGCGGACACGGTAGCCGAGGGGGCGGCTTGACGTTCGCACGGGCGTGCGGGTGCCGCGGGGCATGCCTGGGCGGCGCGCCCCGGTCGGGGTGCGCCGCCTCGTGGGGGGGCCTTGGGGGTGTCAGACCTCCAGTTCCGCCTCGATCCTCCTCAACTGGTGCCTGGCCATCGCCAGGTTGGCCCGCTTGGCGTCGAGCACCAGGTACAGGAAGAGGCCGTTGCCGCCGCGGCCGGTGAGCAGCCGGATCAGGTGGTAGGCGTCGGACAGGGTGATCAGGATGTCCTCGATCTCGCCCTTGAGGCCGAGGTGCTCCATGGTGCGCAACTTGGCGCGGACGACGTCCGTGTTGCCCGCGGCGGCGACGGTGAGGTCGAAGCCCTTGCTGCCGCCGATCGTGCCCAGTGCCATGCCGCTGGTGTAGTCGACGAGGGCGGCGCCGGTCGCGCCCTCGATCGACGCAAGGGCCTCTTTGAGTGCGGTCTCGGTGTTGGCCATGATGTGCGGTCCTTTCAACTCTCTGACGTGGTCGGTGCGTTGGGAGTGGTACGGGGGGTGGATCGTGCGGTCGAGGCGCCGGGCGTCCGGCGGGGCATGGTCGACCTGACCGTGGCCCTGGACGGCGTCTGCGACGTGGTCGGTTCGGTGCCCGGGGGCGTCCGGGCGAGGGACCTGGCCGGGCTCCGCCCGGTCGTGTCGGCCGGGGCCTTGATCGCGGCCCGGCCGGCGACCGGGTCGGCCGCGCGGCGGGGCGAGGCGTCGACCAGCTCCCCGATACGGGTGCCGGTCCGGCGGCCCTCCAGGTGCAGCCGGCCCACGTTGACCCGGTCCTGGGCGAGCAGCGTGAGCACGGCGGAGGCACCCGCCGCGTACGTCGCCACATAGCCCTGCTCGCCGCGCAGCAGCAGCTCGCGGAGGTCGCCCCGGCCGCCCGCGTCGGTGATGCGTACGGCGACGCCCAGTGCGGCGGCGGTGAGTGCGGCCAGGCCCTCCGGCTCCACGCCGGGGGTGTCGTGGGCCAGCACCAGCCCGTCCACGCTGGCCGCGAGCGCCCCGGTCAGCTGGGGCACACGGGCCCGCAACCGGTGCAGTTCGTCGAGGACTTCCGCCTCGGCGGCCATGGGTAATCTCCTCTCGGCGGGGCGCTCCCGCTGCCGCTCAAAGGGCCTCCAGCGCATCCCTGAGCCTTTGCAGTAGGGCGATGTCGGGGTCGGCGGTGACCAGCGGCCACGGCGGTGCGGGGACGGGGACGGGGTGCGGCGGGGTGGAGCCCGGTACGTCGGCCGGCTCCGGTGGGAGGGTGCCGGGCGCGGTGGCCGTCCCGGCCGGGGAGCCGCCCGCGGGGCCGTCGGGGGCGCCGTACGAGCCGGGGTGCGGGGCGGCGTAGGGGGTGGCGTACGGGACGGTGGCCCGTGTCGGCGCGGAGGGGCCCTGTGGGGTGTCCGGTGCGGGTGCGGTGCGGCCCGGGGTGGTGTCCGGTGCCGGTGGGGTTCTGGGCGGATGGGGTGGTGCCGGGGAGATGAGGCCCGCCGCGGCCAGTCGGCGGACGGCCACCAGGGTGTGGAAGGTGGGGCGGCCGAGGGTCAGGGAGATGTCGGCGGCGGTGCGGAAACCGTTGATCTGGTCGAGCACGGCCCCCTGGCGGATGGGGACCGGTGGGGAGGAGAGGCCGACCGCCCGCATCAGCGGGGCGTCGTCCGCCGCAGCGTCGGGCCAGATGCGGTGCAGCAGGTCCCTGCGGCGCAGCGCCTCCCGCGTGATCGTGGCCACCGGCACCGGGCGTATCGGTCCCAGCCAGTGCGCGGCCCCGTAGCGGAAGCGGGCCGGGGCGCTGCTCGGCCCGAGCACGAAGTACGCCGCGTCGAACATGGCGCCCGCGTGGCACAGTTCCAGCGCGCCCTTGGTGACCCGGCCGCTGTCGACGAGGAACCGTCCGACCCGCAGCCCGGCCCCCGCCGTGTCGACGGCCTCGCGCCAGCCGTCGGTGTCGAGGACGCCCCCGGCGCTGAGCAGCACGTCGAGCCCGGGGGAGCGGGGGCTCTCGGCGTGCACGACCTCGCCGTCGGACAGATAGAGCGAGCCGGACTCGCGCAGCAGGACGCCGGTGGCCCGCTCGGCGGCGAGCCGGTGCAGCATGGGGGAGACGGCGTGCCGGGTGTGCTCGCCGCGCACGGGCAGTGGGGGAGCCGATGTGGTGATCACACTCATGCCAGCACCAGCCGCCCCGCCATCTCGCCCAGCCGGATCCGGGCCAGCGCGAGATTGCCGTCCGACCTGGCCAGCCACAGATGCAGGAAGACACTGCTGTCGAACGTCGTCCGCACGAACCGCAGCACGTGGTACGTGTCGCGGTTGCTGACGATCAGGTCCTCGACGGGGAGATCGGCCCCGGACCAGTCAGAACCCTCCTCCGGGGCGAACGCCCGGTGCTCCGCCGCGAGCCGGGCCAGCTCCGCCGCCTCCGCCGCGGTCGTCTCGTGGTCACCGCCGGGTGCGTCCCCGACCGTGCCCAGCGCCAGTCCGCTGGTCCAGTCGACCACCGCGGCGCCCAGGGCACCGGGCAGCCTCATGGCCTCCACCAGACACTCGTCGATTCCGGGCACCGTGGCTCCCCTCCTGCCTGCGGTTCGGCTGAGTGACGCAGACGCTACGCAACGTGTGCGCGAGGGGTGAGTGATCTGGCAATTTCCAGCGGAACATGCGGAGAGGTGACTAAGGTGGGTCGACTTGCCTCATTTTCACCGCTGTTGAGGTCCGCGAGGGCGGCCGGTGCGCTGAGGTGCGGGTATGCGATCCACGCGCATACGGACCCGGGATGGACCGCCGGGCAGCAACCATTGTGGGGGGCGCGCGGGGCGCGCGAAGTGAAGCGTCCGGCATCCCGCGAGCCCCCGCGTTGGCGGACGCGCGGGGAACGGCGTTGGCGAACGCGCGGGGAGCCGCGCGACGGGCCGGGGCAACGTCCGCCCGCCGCACGGTATTTACCAGGTGGTGGAGGGGCGTCAGAGCCCCAGGAGCCCCGACCGTTCCCCGCCGCCCGACTCCACGACGATCTCCTCCGTCGTCTGCGCCCGCCGGACCACCGCGAAACGCACCCCGCCCTCGCCCTCACCGGGCGCGTAGCCGTGGATCGCGGGCCTTGGCAGCGAGTTGTACCCGTAGTGGTGCGCGAAGTAGTACGCCCCGGTGTCCAACGCCGCCGCGTAGTCCCCCGGTTCGAGGCGCGGCAGGGAGCGCCCCCGGGCGAGCAGGTCGCCCGCGAAGCAGGCCGGTCCCGCCACGTCCTGCTCGACCGCCGGCCCCTCCTTGACCCGGCCCTTGCTGTCGTACGCCGCGATCCGCAGCGGCCACGCCCCCGGCGCGTACACCGTCCGGGCCGCCACCTGCACCCCCGCGTGGGTGACCGCCACGGCCCGCCCGCCCGCGCTCTTGGTGTACTCCACGCGCGCCACCACCGTCCCGTGCTTGGCGAGCAGCGACCGTCCGAACTCGGTGACCAGCCCGTACCGCCCGTCGAACAGCCCCGGCACCGCCTCCGCCAGCAGCCGCGCGTACTGTGCGTGCGTCGGTGTCGCCGCCTCCGACGCGAAGTTCACCGGCAGGCCGCCGCCGATGTCGATCGTGTCGATCTGCTGCCGCCCGATCCGCCGGTTGATCTCCTCGGCGAGTTCGTACGTCTCCGCGATCCCCCGGGTCATCAGCGACAGCGGCATGCCCTGCGACCCGGAGTGCGCGTGCAGCCGGCTCAGCCACGGCCGCTCCAGATACGCCCGTACGACCCACTCCCGGGCGCCCTCGTCCCGCAGCGGCACCCCGAACTTCGAGGTGGCCGTCGCGGTGGACAGCGCGTCGATCGCGCCCCCGCCCACCTGCGGGTTCACCCGGATGCCGAGCGGGGAGCGGGTGGTGGCGGAGCGGACGAGCGCGTCGAGGCGGTCCAGCTCCTGCGGGTTGTCCGCGTTGACGGCGATGCCCAGCGCCAGTGCCTCCCGCAGCTCCGCCGGGGTCTTGGCGGGGGAGTCCAGCACGGTCTGCCGGGGCGACACCCCGGCGGCCCGCGCCAGGGCCAGCTCACCGGCGCTCGCGACCTCCGCGCCGATCCCCGCCTCGCGCAGCAGCCGCAGCACCGGCACCAGCGGTGTCGCCTTCACCGCGAACGCGTGCAGCACCGGTGTGCCGGGCGCCGTCACCTCGTCGAACGCCCGCCGCAGTGCCGCCGCCGACGCCCGGATCCCGGCGACGTCCAGCAGCCCGATCAGCGGGGTGGCCGGTCCGAGCAGCCCCTGCTCCACGGCCGCCCGCACGGCGTCGTCCCGCCGGGCCGCGCGCTCGTCGTCCGTCTCGAACAGCCGGAGCGTGCGCTCGGCGTCCGCCTCGGCGTCCCCGTCCGGCCGGGAAGCGCGGTCCGCGGCCGCGCTCTCCCGCCGCGCGGCGGGATCCTCCGCCGCCCCGTCACGCCGGGCGGCGGGCCCCGTCCCGTCGGCCCCGCGCGTCGCGTCTCCCATCTCGTCCCCCCGTGGTGGTGTCGTTCCCGGGCCCATGCACCCAGTGTGTCCAGCCAAACATCCATGGCGCGCCGTCGCTGGCGTACGGGCGTATTGACTAGCTCTATTCATCGAGTCAGGATGTGAATAGTTGCTGTAAATCGAGGAGGCAGACCCGTGTCAGGACCCCGCCCTGTTCGAGCCCCGCGCGGTACGGAACTGAGCACCCTGGGCTGGCAGCAGGAAGCCGCCCTCCGCATGCTGCAGAACAACCTGGACCCCGAGGTGGCCGAGCACCCCGACAAGCTCGTCGTCTACGGCGGCACGGGCAAGGCCGCCCGCGACTGGCGCTCCTTCGACGCCATGGTCCGCACCCTGAGGACCCTCAAGCAGGACGAGACGATGCTCGTCCAGTCCGGCCGCCCCGTCGGTGTCATGCAGACCCACGAGTGGGCCCCGCGCGTCCTCATCGCCAACTCCAACCTCGTCGGCGACTGGGCGAACTGGGAGGAGTTCCGCCGCCTGGAACAGCTCGGCCTGACCATGTACGGCCAGATGACCGCCGGGTCCTGGATCTACATCGGCACCCAGGGCATCCTCCAGGGCACCTATGAGACCTTCGCGGCCGTCGCCGCCAAGAAGTTCGGCGGCACCCTCGCCGGGACGATCACCCTCACCGCCGGCCTCGGCGGCATGGGCGGCGCCCAGCCGCTCGCCGTCACCATGAACGACGGCGTCGCGCTCTGCATCGACTGCGACCCGCGCGCCATCGAGCGCCGCATCGAGCACCGCTACCTGGACGTGAAGGCCGACAACCTCGACCACGCCCTCCAGCTCGCCACCGAGGCCCGCGACGCCCGCCGCCCGCTGTCCATCGGCGTCCTCGGCAACGCCGCCGACCTCGTCCCGCAGCTCCTCGCCATGGGCGCCCCCATCGACATCGTCACGGACCAGACCTCGGCCCACGACCCCCTGTCGTACCTCCCCGTCGGCGTCGACTTCGACGACATGGCCTCCTACGCCGCCAAGGACCCGGCCGGCTTCACCACCCGCGCCCGCGAGTCCATGGCCCGGCACGTCGAGGCCATGGTCGGCTTCCAGGACGCCGGCGCCGAGGTCTTCGACTACGGCAACTCCATCCGCGGCGAGGCCCAGCTCGCCGGGTACGACCGCGCCTTCGCCTTCCCCGGCTTCGTCCCCGCCTACATCCGGCCGCTGTTCTGCGAGGGCAAGGGCCCCTTCCGCTGGGCCGCCCTGTCCGGCGACCCCGCCGACATCGCCAAGACCGACAAGGCGATCCTCGACCTCTTCCCCGAGAACGAGTCCCTGCACCGCTGGATCAAGATGGCCGGCGAGCGCGTCCACTTCCAGGGCCTGCCCGCCCGCATCTGCTGGCTCGGCTACGGCGAGCGCGACAAGGCCGGCGAGCGCTTCAACGACATGGTCGCGAGCGGTGAACTGGCCGCCCCGCTGGCCATTGGCCGCGACCACCTCGACTGCGGCTCCGTCGCCTCCCCCTACCGCGAGACCGAGGCCATGCTCGACGGCTCGGACGCGATCGCCGACTGGCCGCTGCTCAACGCCATGGTCAACGTCGCCTCCGGCGCCTCCTGGGTCTCCCTCCACCACGGCGGCGGCGTCGGCATGGGCCGTTCCATCCACGCCGGCCAGGTCACGGTCGCCGACGGCACCAAGCTGGGCGGCGAGAAGATCCGCCGCGTCCTCACCAACGACCCCGGCATGGGCGTCATCCGCCATGTCGACGCCGGCTACGACATCGCCGAGTCGGTCGCCGACGAGCGGGGCGTGCGGGTACCGATGCGCGAGGGCGCCGACGCCGCGAACGGCGAGGGTGAGGACGCGTGACCCCGAGCCACGGCGGCCACGACGGCGGCTCCCTGGCGGGAGCCGCCGCCTCACCGGCACCCGCGGGCCCGACCGGGCCCGGCGGCGCCTCCTTCCACGAGATGTGGCGTGATCTCCTCCCCATCGGGCGGCACCCCGACTCCGGTGGATACCGGCGGTTCGCCTGGACCGGCGCGGACGCCGAGTGCCGGGCCTGGTTCGAGGAGCAGGCCCGCGACCGGGGGCTGACCCACGAGGTCGACCGGAACGGCAACCAGTGGGCCTGGCTGGGCGACCCCCGGCAGGGCGACGCCGTCGTCACCGGGTCCCACCTCGACTCCGTACCCGACGGCGGGGCCTTCGACGGCCCCCTCGGCGTCGTGTCCTCCTTCGCCGCGCTCGACGAACTCCGCGCCCGGGGCGCCCGGTTCGACAAGCCGATCGGGATCGTGAACTTCGGCGACGAGGAGGGCGCCCGCTTCGGCCTCGCCTGCGTGGGCTCCCGGCTCAGCTCGGGGCAGCTGACCGTCGAACAGGCGCACCGGCTGACCGACGGCGACGGGGTGACCCTGCCGCAGGCGATGGAGGCCGCCGGGTACGACCCGGAGGGCATCGGCGCCGACCCCGAGCGGCTCGCCCGGATCGGCGCGTTCGTCGAACTGCACGTCGAACAGGGACGGGCACTGGACCTGTCCGGCGACGCCGTCGGGATCGCCAGCGCCATCTGGCCGCACGGACGGTGGCGCTTCGACTTCCGGGGCGAGGCCAACCACGCGGGCACGACCCGGCTCGTCGACCGCCGCGACCCCATGCTGTCGTACGCGGAGACCGTGCTCGCCGCCCGCCGCGAGGCACGGCTCGCCGGCGCCGTCGCCACCTTCGGCAAGATCTCCGTCGAACCCAACGGGGTGAACGCCATCCCCTCCCTCGTCCGCGGCTGGCTCGACTCCCGCGCCGAGGACCAGGAGACGCTGGACACGGTCGTCGACGCGATCCAGGAGGCGGCCCGCGACTACGCCCAGCTCCACGGGGTCGAACTGGACGTCGTCCGCGAGTCCTTCACCCCGGTCGTCGAGTTCGAGCACGCCCTGCGCGACGAACTCGCCCGCATCCTCGGCCGGGGCGCCGCCGAGCTGAAGGTGCCGGTGCTCGGGACCGGCGCCGGACACGACGCCGGGATCCTCTCCGGACACGTCCCGACCGCCATGCTGTTCGTACGCAACCCCACGGGCGTCTCGCACTCCCCGGCCGAGCACGCCGCCGAGGACGACTGCCTGGCTGGGGTGACCGCGCTCGCCGACGTACTGGAAGGGCTGGCCCGCAGGTGACGGAGACGACCTACTGGCTCGAACACGCCTGGCTCGGCAGCGACGTCGAGCCGGGCGTGACCCTGACCGTGGCCGGGCCGGGCAGCCCCCGGGCCGGCCGCATCACCGCCGTCCACACCGGCACCCCCACCCCGCCCCCCGGCGCCGAGCCCCTCCGGGGGCTCACCCTCCCCGGACTGGCCAACGCCCACAGCCACGCCTTCCACCGGGCCCTGCGCGCCACCGTCCAGGTCGGCTCGGGCACCTTCTGGACCTGGCGCGAGGTCATGTACCAGGTGGCGCACCGGCTGACCCCCGACAGCTACCACGCGCTCGCCCGCGCCGTGTACGCGGAGATGGCGCTCGCCGGCATCACCGCCGTCGGTGAATTCCACTACGTCCACCACGCGCCCGGCGGCACCCCCTACGCCGACCCGAACGCCATGGGCGAGGCGCTGATCGCGGCCGCCGCCGAGGCCGGGATCCGGATCACCCTTCTCGACACCGCCTATCTCTCCTCCGGCTTCGGCCAGGCACCCGACCAACACCAGCTCCGCTTCTCCGACGGCACCGCGGACGCCTGGGCCGAACGCTGTTCTGTTCTCAAGGAACGGGATCACGCGCGGATCGGGGCGGCCATCCACTCCGTACGGGCCGTGCCCGCCGGACAACTGGCGACCGTGGCCCGCTGGGCCGAGGAGCGGCGGGCCCCGCTGCACGTCCATCTGTCGGAGCAGACGGCCGAGAACGACGCCTGCCACGCGGCGCACGGCCGCACCCCCACCCAACTCCTCGCCGACCACGGGGTCCTGGGGCCCCGCACCACCGGCGTCCACAACACCCACCTCACCGACACCGACATCGCGCTGATCGGCGGCAGCGGCACCGGCACCTGTATGTGCCCCACCACCGAACGCGACCTCGCCGACGGCATCGGACCGGCCGTCGCCCTCCAACGGGCCGGCTCCCCGCTCTCCCTCGGCTCCGACAGCCACGCCGTCATCGACCTGTTCGAAGAGGCCCGCGCGATGGAGCTGAACGAACGGCTCCGCAGCCGCACCCGCGGCCACTGGACGGCGGCGGCCCTCCTGCGGGCGGCCTCGGCCGACGGCCACGCGGCGCTCGGCTGGGACGAGGCGGGCACCCTGGAGCCCGGAGCGCTCGCCGACTTCACGACGATCGCGCTCGACTCCGTCAGGACGGCAGGCCCGCTTCCACGGCTGGGCGCGGAGACGGCTGTATTCGCCGCGTCGGCAGCAGACGTGTCGCACACGGTCGTGGGAGGTCGGCACGTCGTACGGGACGGGGCGCACGCCCTCGTACCGGATGTGCCGAAGGCGCTCGCCGAGGCCGTCGCAGCCCTGCGCGGATGAGGCCCGACCGCGCACCCGAAGCAGAGCCCGCACCCGACCCGACCGCCGAGAAGGCCACCAAGGACGCCATGAGCAGCCCGACGACCGACAGCCCCGCCCACTCCGCGAGCACCGCCAGCACACTCATCACCAACATCGCTGCCCTGGTCACCAACGACCCCTCTCTCGGCGACGGATCCCCTCTCGGCCTGATCCGGGACGCGGCACTCGTCATCGACGGTCAACGCGTCGCGTGGACCGGTGAACGAAGCAAAGCACCCGCCACTGACAATCGGGTCGACGCCGGTGGCCGGGCGGTGCTCCCCGGCTTCGTGGACTCCCACTCCCACCTCGTCTTCGCGGGCGACCGGACCGCCGAGTTCAACGCCCGGATGTCCGGCCGGGCCTACAGCGCGGGCGGCATCCGCACCACCGTCGCCGCCACCCGCGCCGCCAGCGACGAGGAGTTGGAGGCGAACCTCACCCGCTACCTCCACGAGGCCCTCCGCCAGGGCACGACCACCTTCGAGACGAAGTCGGGCTACGGCCTGACCGTCGAGGACGAGGCGCGGGCCCTGCGCATCGCCGCCCGGCACACCGACGAGGTGACCTACCTGGGCGCGCACATCGTGTCCCCGGACCACGCCGAGGACCCTGCCGCGTACGTGGACCTCGTCACCGGCGAGATGCTCGACGCCTGCGCCCCGTACGCCCGTTGGATCGACGTCTTCTGCGAGAAGGGCGCCTTCGACGGCGACCAGGCCCGCGCGATCCTCACCGCCGGCAAGGCCAAGGGGCTGCACCCGCGTATCCACGCCAACCAGCTCTCCCACGGCCCCGGCGTGCAGCTCGCCGTCGAACTGGACGCGGCGAGCGCCGACCACTGCACCCATCTGACCGACGCCGACGTCGACGCCCTCGCCCACAGCCGTACGGTCGCCACCCTGCTGCCCGGCGCCGAGTTCTCCACCCGTGCCGAGTGGCCGGACGCCCGCCGTCTGCTCGACGCGGGCGTCACCGTCGCCCTGTCGACCGACTGCAACCCCGGTTCGTCCTTCACATCGTCGGTGCCCTTCTGCGTCGCGCTCGCCGTGCGGGACATGCGGATGACGCCGGACGAGGCGGTCTGGTCGGCCACGGCCGGGGGCGCGCGGGCGCTGCGCCGGGACGACATCGGCCGCCTCACCCCGGGCGCGTACGCCGACCTGGTCCTGCTGGACGCGCCCAGCCATGTCCACCTCGCCTACCGGCCGGGCGTGCCCCTGGTCACGGGTGTGTGGCGCAGGGGCGTGCGCGAGGTCTGAGCGGGCGGCCGGGGCCCGGACACAGTTCGGCCGGGTGCGGGAGGAACATGGCTCCTGCCGCACCCGGCCGAAATGTTTCGTCGTGGCCGACGCGTGCTACTCGTCGAGGGTCAGCCCCTTGCGCAGGCGGACCAGCGTGCGGGACAGCAGTCGGGAGACGTGCATCTGGGAGATGCCCAGCTCGTCCCCGATCTCGGACTGCGTCATGTTGGCGACGAACCGGAGGGAAAGGATCTGTCGGTCACGCGGTGCCAGCCCGGCGATCAGCGGCTTCAGGGACTCGACGTACTCGATGCCCTCCAGCCCGTGGTCCTCGTAGCCGATGCGGTCGGCCAGGGCGCCCTCGGAGTCGTCCTCCTCGGGCTGGGCGTCCAGCGACGAGGCCGTGTACGCGTTCGACGCGGCCATGCCCTCGACGACCTCGTCGTTCGTGAGACCCAGGCGCTCCGCCAACTCTCCCACTGTCGGAGCGCGATCGAGCTTCTGGGCGAGCTCGTCACCGGCCTTGGCCAGGTCGAGGCGGAGCTCCTGGAGCCTGCGCGGGACCCGCACGGACCAGCTCGTGTCACGGAAGAAACGCTTGATCTCGCCGACGATCGTCGGCATCGCGAAGGTGGGGAACTCCACGCCTCGGCTCAGCTCGAAGCGGTCGATGGCCTTGATCAGGCCGATCGTCCCGACCTGGATGATGTCCTCCATGGGTTCGCTGCGCGAGCGGAACCGGGAGGCGGCGAACTTCACGAGCGCGAGGTTCAGCTCCACCAGGGTGTTGCGGACGTATGAGTATTCGTGCGTGCCTTCCTCGAGCGATTCGAGGCGCTCGAAGAGGGTCTTGGACAGGGCCCGTGCGTCCACCGGCCCCACCTCGTCGTACGGGGGGATCTCCGGGAGGTCGTCGAGCGAGTCGCCCGATGGGTGGGCGATGTCGTCGAGACCGTCTTCCAGAGAGGGTGTCGACGTCGCCCTCTGGGTATGCGATTCGTCGAGCCGGGGTGACATGATGTCCTCCATCGTTCTCGGCATATGGCCGCCGATGCCAATACGTGCACTGCGGTGTGCGGCGCCTCCGAAGCCGGCCGTGTTGATTGGTGTCACTACTAGGCCTACCCGGTTCCGGGACACCGTCGCAAGTGCCTACTGTGACGATATGTCCCTTTGTGGGTGATTGTTCGGGTGTCGGGGAGTGTGGAGAAGGCGTAGTGTTCGAGGGCGAGTCAGCAGCCACGACGGTCGGGAGAGATGACGGCATGGACCGTGGGACGGTCGGCAGCGCACAGTCGGGCCGGCTACGGGTCGAGGTGCGGGAAGAGGGCGCCAGCGCCGTCGTGACCCCGGCGGGTGAGCTCGATCACCACACCGCCGATCTGTTGCGCGAGCCGCTCGAGGGGTGCCTCGACAAGGGCTTCGCCCGCCTTGTGGTGGACTGCACACAACTGGAGTTCTGTGACTCCACCGGACTCAACGTCCTGCTGGGCGTCCGCCTCCGGGCGGAGGCCGCGGGCGGCGGGGTCCATCTGGCGGGGATGCTGCCGGCGGTCGCCCGGGTCTTCGAGATCACCGGCGCCGAGGCCGTCTTCACCGTCCACGACACGGTCGAGGCGGCCCTGTCCGCCTAGGGGATGCCCCCTGGGCCGGGCCGGAGGGCCGCCCCCCGGTCGGCCACCGCCCGCCGGGCCCTGCCCGCGTGTCACACAGCGACCGGTGGGTTACTGGCGTCACAGGTTTCGTGCCGAAAACGTGGGTGTTCTGACGGTTCGCTCGGGCAGGAGACATCCTGAACGGGTCGCAAGCACCGGCCGACGGCTCGACGGGCATGACGGAAAGACGGATGGCACAACGGATGACAGCAGGAAAAAGCACGTGCGGCGGGCTCCGTTCCCGCACTCTTGAGTCCTGATACCTGAACTGGTGAATCGGTGAGGTGAAGCGCTGATGAGCACCACCCGGCCTGTCTCGCCGGGCGACCGCGGCCCGGAACCGGGCGTCGGCGGCGCTTCCGGAGCGCCCGGAGAGGACCGGCCCGCGGCGACGGCCGCCGGTCGCCGGTCCCGCCGGCTGAGCTTCGACGGCGAGAGCGGCGTGGTCCCGCTCGCCCGTGACTTCACCCGCCAGGCGCTGTACGAGTGGGGATGGCTGCCCGCCGCCACCGCCGACCAGCGGGCCGCGGCCGAGGACGTGCTGCTGGTGGTGTCCGAGCTGGTCACGAACGCCTGCCTGCACGCCGGGGGGCCCGCCGAGCTGTGGATCAGCTGCGACAACAAGGTGCTGCGCATCGAGGTGGCCGACCGGGGAGCCGGGAATCCGGCGCCGCGCACACCGCACCGGGCGGGACGGCCCGGAGGGCACGGCATGTTTATCGTGCAGCGACTGTGCCTCGACTGGGGGGTCGTGCGGACGCCGGGTGCCGCCGGCAAGACCGTGTGGGCGGAACTGGGCGCCCCGGCCTGAGCCCTGGCAGCGGCTCCGCTCGCGCCCCGGCCTGAGCCCCGGCAGCGGCTCCGATCGCCCCGGCCCGGGTCCGGCAGGGGCTCCGCTCGCCCCGACCCGAGTCCGAAGGGGCTCCGATCGCCCCGTCGGCCCGGAGCGTTGCCCGGCGCATCGGCACACATCTGACACTTGCGTGTGTCTTCCCTCCTCATGACCCCCGGCGTACCTTGAGCGGCCGATCTGATGTTCCGTCAGAATGTGGGGTGCCGAGGTGTCGTACCGGACGTACCAGAAACGAACCGCCGCGCTCACGTCCCTCGTGGCCCTGGCCGGCTCGGCGGTGCTGATGGCCGCCCCGGTGGCCCATGCCGAGGTCGTGGACGTCACGTACAACTGCAAGACGCCGATCGGGGACAAGTCCGCGGTCTCGCCCATCGACATCAAGGGCGTGAAGCGGGGCGACGGCTACCGGATCACCATGTCCTGGCAGAAGGGCGTCTCGTCCAGCCCGGTGGAGCTGGGCAAGGGCGCGATGAGCCCGAGCGCCACGATCAAGCTGAGCGGCGCCGAGAGCGGGACCCTCACGGTCGCGGGACCGGCCAACCAGGAGGCCATTCCGGCCAACACCCCCATCAAGATCAATGACCTGAGCGGGACGTACACCCCGAAGAAGACCGGCAAGGTCGACTTCACCGCCGGTGTGCTCACCATCAAGGCCCTCGGCACGGTCACCACCTGCACCCCGGGCAACGATCCGGGGCCGTCGCTGACGCTGGACGTGACCGCGGCGGGCGGGGGCGGGTCCGGCGGCTCCGGCGGGTCGGCCTCCGGGGGGACGAACGGTGCCGGCGGGTCGGGCGGGGAACTGCCGCAGACCGGCCCCCTGGACTCGGCGGTCGCCCTCGGCACGCTCGGCGGCACGGTGCTGCTCGCGGGCGCCGCGGGGACGCTGTGGCTGACGCGCAGGAATCAGGCCGCGCGCCGCTGACGGGAGCCATGACGTGAGGAGTGCGCGGGTTCCCGCGGCGGCGCCGGTCGTGCTCGTGCTCGCGCTGGCGTTCGCGCTCGTCGCCGTGCCGTTCGGCGGCGGGGCCGGCCCGGCCGTCGCGGCGGACGGGCCGGCCGTGACGCTGTCCAAGTCGCAGGCGGGGACGGGCGGTTCCCTCACCGTCACCGGCAGCGGCTGGCGGTCGAGGGTGCTGCTGATGATTCTGATCTGCGGTCGGTCGACGCCGTCGCGGGGTGTGTCGGGGGGTACCGACTCCTGCGCCAACGCCGACGGCCGGGCCGTGACGGCCGACGCCGAGGGCGACTTCAGCCGGAGGGTGCCGGTGGCGGAGCCGCCGGTGCCGTGCCCGTGCGTGGTGCGCGTCGCCACCATCACCGGGAAGAAGGCGGAGGCCTTCGCGGCCTTCCAGGTCGCCGGGCACTCGGTCGAGCCGCTGCCCCCGGAGGCCACCGGCGGACGGCTCTCCGTGCTGACCGACACGGAGTTGAGGGGCACGAGCGGGCTGCTGACCTGGTTCGGGGCCCCGGCCACCCGCGAACTCGTCCTCACCGTCGGCAATGTGGGCGCCTCCCCGGTCGAGAACCCCGTCTTCCAGGTCGGCACCTCGCACGGGGTGTACGCGCCGCAGTGGGAGGACCACCAGTGGCGCGGCACCATCGAGCCGGGCCGCAAGGCCCGCGTCTCCCTGCCCGTTCAACTCGCCGCCGGGGCGCACGGCGACTACACCGTCTCCCTCACCTACGGCGGCAAGGTCCTCGCCGAACACCCCTGGGACGTGGGCCGCCCCTGGGGCGTCACCCTCTTCTGGCTCCTGCTCTGCCTCGTCGTCCCGGCCGCGCTGTTCCGCGTCGGACTGGCGGTGGTGGACCGGTTCCGGCCGCGCCCCACCGTCTCCGGCCGACGGTCCCGCCGTCGGCCACCGCTCCCCGGACTCACCCGCCGGCTCCCCCGGTGGGGCGCCTCGACGGGCGCGCACGCCGAATCCCGCCCGTCGCCGTCCGGGGCCCGCACCACGTCTCGTACGACCCCGGCCCTGCCGTGGTTCACCCCGGACACCGATCCGGGGGCCACGGCGGCCGGGGCGCTCTCCGCACCGAGGGAAGACAGCCCCACGACTCCGACCAGAGAGGGAAGCGCGTGAGAGCGCAGCGAAGAGCCAGTGCACTCGGGGTCGCCCTGATGCTCGGCGGGGCCGGTGCCCTGCTGGGGGCGGCGGCCGTGCCGGCGTACGCGGGCGAGGTGTCGTACGCGACGAAGTGCGTGCCGCCGCCGATCTCCGGACTGCCGCCCGTCGAGGGCACGACCAAGGTGGAGATCACCGCCCCGAAGACGGCGAAGGTCGGTGACGAGGTCGAGGTGGTGTGGAAGTTCGTCCAGGCCGCGTCCAAGAACCCCGACCTCATCGACCTGCCCGCCGACACCGTCCAGCCGAGCGGCACGCTCAAGGCCGCCGGGGCGCAGACCGCCGACATCGCCATGAAGGGCCCGCGCGAGAACCCCGCGATCCCCAAGGGCGCCGCCATGGTCCTCTCCACGATGAAGGGCACCCTGAAACTGACGGCACCCGGCGCGGTGACCCTGACCCCCGGCGGGTACGCCATCGACGTCTTCTCGACCCAGACCACGTGCGCGCCGACCGTACCGGTGGCCGCCGGGGCGACCATCGACGTCACGGGCGGCGGCGGTACTTCGGGCGGTACGAGCGGCACCACGGGCGGCAGCGGCACGAGCGGCACCACCGGCACGAGCGGAGGCACGTCGTCGGGCGGGACCACCACGGGCGGCACGACGGCGGGTGGCACGACCGGCGGTACGACGACCTCGGGCACCACCGCGGGCGGCACGACGACCTCGGGCACGACCTCCGGCGGCTCGACCGGCGGTGGCTCGACCGGCGGCGGTGGTGGGCAGACCGAATTCCCCGGCAAGGAGGTCAGGGTCCCGTACGACTGCGTGACGCCCATCGGTGACCGGAGCGTGGTCTCGCCGGTGCAGATCGACGCCACGAAGGACGGCGGGAGCTTCGACCTCACCGTGCGGTTCAAGAAGTCCGTGATGGACAGCCCCGCCGACATCCCCGCGGACTCGGTGAAGCCCGCCATGGAGATCGTCCTCGGCGGGGCCGACAAGGGCTCGGTCCGGGTCGAGGGACCGACGAACGCCGAGCCGATCAAGGCGGGCGACCCCATGGAGATCCCCGACCTCACCGGCACCTACAAGCCGGGTGCGAGCGGTGAGTCCACGTTGGCCCCCGGCGTGCTGACGATCAAGGCGCTGGGTACGACCACCACGTGCACCCCCGCCGAGTCGCTGGTCTCGCTCACCCTCGACACCGAGGAACAGCCGGGCGGCGCGGCGGGCGGCTCCTCGTCCTCCGGTTCCGCGGGCGGCGGCTCGGCGTCCGGCTCGGGCACGGCCTCCGGCGGCGCCACCGGCGGTGGACTCGCGGACACGGGCGCGGACGGAGGCCAGGGCACGCTCAAGGCGCTGGGCCTCGTCGCCGGCACGGCGGCGCTGCTCGGCGGCGCGGTCTTCACCTTCATGCCGCGCCGCTACCTGCGCTGAGCCCCGCGCCCACGGCGGGAACGTCAGCGGAAGCCCGCATGGGCACGTCCGCGGAAGCCCGCAGGGCCGCCGCACCCCGAGGTGCGGCGGCCCTGCGCGACAAGCCGGGGCGGCGGGCTCAGTGCACGTCGCCCATGAGCCGCTTGACCTTGTTGCGGTACATGTACAGCGCGACACCGGCGAGCGCGGCCAGGGTGGCCTCGACGGCGACGAAGCCCGTCCGGTCGAGGTTGACGCCGCCGACGGCCTCGTTGGACAGCAGCGCGGTGACGGAGTCGCCCGCGCTGACCGCGAGGAACCAGACGCCCATCATCTGGGAGGCGTACTTCACCGGTGCCATCTTCGTCGTGACGGACAGCCCCACCGGGGAGAGCGTCAGCTCACCGAGCGTCTGCACGAAGTAGATCCCGGCGATCCACAGCGCGGCGGCCTTCTCGCCGTCCCCGGCGATCGCCAGCGGCGCCAGGAAGAGGAAGAACGACGCACCGATCAGCAGCAGCGCCGCCGAGAACTTGACGATGGTGCTCGGCTCCTTGCCCCGCCGGTTCAGCCACACCCACAGCCAGGCGAAGACGGGCGCCGCCGCCATGATCATCAACGGGTTCAGGGACTGGTACCAGGAGACGGGGAACTCCCAGCCGAGCACGCTGTTGTCGGCGGACTCGCTGGCGAAGACGGCCAGCGTCGAGGCGCCCTGGTCGTAGATCATCCAGAAGATGGCGGCGGCCACGAAGAACCAGACGAACGCCGACATCTTCGACTGCTCGGCGGCGTCCAGGTCGCGGTCCCGCCTGATCCGGGCGATCACCCAGATCGGGACGATCAGACCGATCAGGGTGACCGGGATCACCGCCCAGTTGACCGTGTAGTGACCGGACAGGCCGACGACGCCGTAGAAGACCACAGGGACGGCCAGCCACAGCAGGGCCTTGCGCAGGACGGCCGACTTCTCGGCGGCGGGCATCGGCGTGGGGACGATGTCGCTGCGCTCGCTCAGATGGCGGCTGCCCAGCAGGAACTGCGCGAGGCCCAGAGCCATGCCGACCGCGGCCATGCCGAAGCCGAGGTGCCAGCTCACCTTCTCGCCGACCGTGCCGATGGCCAGCGGCGCGGCGAAGGCACCCGCGTTGATGCCGATGTAGAAGACGGTGAAGCCGCCGTCGCGGCGCGGGTCGTTCGGGCCGTCGTAGAGGTGGCCGACCATGGTCGAGATGTTGGCCTTCAGCAGGCCCGAGCCGATGGCGACGAGGGCGAGGCCCAGGTAGAAGACGCCGGCCGACGGCAGGGCCAGGGTCAGATGGCCGAGCATGATGACGACGCCCGCGACGGCGACCGTCCTGCGCGGGCCGAGGAAGCGGTCCGCGATCCACCCGCCGGGGAGGGTGAGCAGGTACACCATCGACCCGTACACCGCGGTGATGGTGATCGTCGCCGCCGCACCGAGGTCCAGGCCGTTCGGCGCGACCAGGTAGAGCGGCAGAAGGGCCTTCATGCCGTAGTAGGAGAACCTCTCCCACATCTCGGTCATGAAGAGAGTGGCCAGTCCTCGGGGGTGGCCGAAGAAGGTGCGCTCGTCGCCGGGGGTCCCCCGGTCGGCCGAGTCCTTCGTCAGGCTGGACGCCATGGTCGTTCCTTGCGCTTCGGGACGCCGCACGGGGTGTGCGGCGCCCGGTCGGAGGGGCGGCCGGCACCACCGGGGGATCCACGCCCTCTACGCGCGTCGACGGCAGGGGATTCCGTCGGCGCGGGGGGCCGGCCACAGGTCGTTCCCGCGAGGCCGGAGAATCCGGCCCCGCGCACAAAAGAGACCTTCAGCGCATATAAGCCGCCAAAGGTCCCCACGTGTCGCTACGAGCGTTCCATCACCATACGCCAGAGTAGACAAGGGAATGGAAGGGATTGAGAGCCGGATCACAGGTAAGAATGCGATAGCGCTCGCGCATTCGAAGGCAGGCCCGGGAATTGCCTCCCCACGGTGCGGGGTGCGCATTCAGGGAGGAGAAACCGCCGCGGAAATCCGCACGGACAGTCCCTGATCTCCATGGACCCTCGACGGCCGGAGCTGGATCTTCACCGGACGGGGGTGGAATGCCCGACCTATTCGATCATGGCCGTCAGGAGTAAGAATTCCGCCGGACGAAGGTGTGAATCAGGCTTGGCGATCACCCTCCACCTGCGGTTCTCGGCGGACTACCATCAGCGCATGACCCGTGTACTGCTCGCCGAGGACGACGCGTCCATCTCGGAGCCGCTGGCCCGCGCACTGCGCCGGGAGGGGTACGAGGTGGAGGTCCGCGAGGACGGCCCCACCGCGCTGGACGCCGGAATGCAGGGTGGCGTCGACCTGGTCGTCCTCGACCTGGGGCTGCCCGGCATGGACGGTCTGGAGGTCGCCCGCCGGCTGCGTGCCGAGGGCCACACCGTGCCGATCCTGATCCTGACCGCGCGCGCCGACGAGGTGGACACCGTCGTCGGCCTCGACGCGGGCGCCGACGACTACGTCACCAAGCCGTTCCGGCTCGCCGAGCTGCTCGCCCGCGTACGGGCGCTGCTGCGGCGCGGCGCGGCCGAGCCGCAGCAGCCGCCCGCCACGCACGGCGTGCGGATCGACGTCGAGTCCCACCGGGCGTGGATGGGCGACGAGGAGCTCCAGCTCACCGCGAAGGAGTTCGACCTGCTGCGGGTGCTGGTGCGGGACGCGGGGCGGGTCGTCACGCGTGACCAGCTGATGCGAGAGGTGTGGGACACCACGTGGTGGTCCTCCACCAAGACCCTCGACATGCACATCTCCTGGCTGCGCAAGAAGCTGGGCGACGACGCGGCGAACCCCCGGTACATCGCGACCGTGCGGGGCGTCGGCTTCCGGTTCGAGAAGAACTGAGAGCCTGTGAACAAACCCCCGTCCGGATCCGCCCGAGGCGCCTGGCGCCTTCGGATCCACGGCGGAGGAAGGAGTGATGGCGGAGCCATCGCGACTGACGACAACGCCGGAGGCGGAGGTGCCAGGCACCTCGGGCCCGGGCGCGGGTTTGTTCACAGGCTCTGAGGAACCCGGGCGGGCGCCTGGCGGCCCCGGGGTCCGGGCGCCGCCCGGGCCCCGTACCGGGTGCCGCACAATCGAAGGTCCCAGAACACCCCGCCCCGCCCGGAGGGCAGCCGTGCGTCGCCGTCTCATCCAGTCCACCCTCGCCGTGGTCCTCGTGGTCATCGCGGTCTTCGGCGTCTCCCTCGTCATCGTCGAGACGCGGACGATCAGCAACAGCGCCCAGGAACGCGTGGAGTCCGAGGCGGTCCAGCTGACCAGCATCGTGGACAGCCGGATCATCGGCGACGAGCGGATCACCGTCGAGGTCCTGGAGGACCAGGTCGGCGACGACCGCTACGCGCGCATCCAGATCCCCGGCCAGCGCACGATCGAGATCGGCGTGAAGCCCGTCGGCGACGTCATCCGCCACGAGGCCAAGGGCGAGAAGGACGAGGTCGTCACCGTCGAGGAGTCCCGCTCGGCGGTCAGCCGCGAGGTCGGCCGCACGCTGCTGATCATCGCTGCGGTCGCCCTGCTCGCCGTCGTCGCCGCGGTCCTCCTCGCCGTACGGCAGGCCAACCGCCTCGCCTCCCCGCTCACCGACCTCGCCGAGACCGCCGAGCGCCTCGGCTCCGGCGACCCCCGCCCCCGGCACAAGCGGTACGGCGTCCCCGAGCTGGACCGGGTCGCGGACGTCCTCGACGCCTCCGCCGAGCGCATCGGCCGCATGCTGACCGCCGAGCGGCGCCTCGCCGCCGACGCGTCCCACCAGCTGCGCACGCCGCTGACCGCGCTGTCGATGCGGCTGGAGGAGATCACGCTCACCGACGACCCGGCCACGGTGAAGGAGGAGGCGCACATCGCGCTCGCCCAGGTCGAGCGGCTGACGGACGTCGTGGAGCGGCTCCTGACGAACTCCCGCGACCCGCGCAACGGCTCCGCCGTCGCGTTCGAGCTGGACGAGGTCATCAAGCAGCAGCTGGAGGAGTGGCGCCCCGCCTACCGCAGCGCCGGCCGCGCCATCGTCAGCTCTGGCAAACGGCACCTCCAGGCCGTGGGCACGCCGGGTGCGGTCGCGCAGGTGCTGGCCGCGCTGATCGAGAACTCGCTGATGCACGGCGGCGGCACGGTGGCGCTGCGCACCCGTGTCACCGGCAACCAGGCGGTCATCGAGGTCACCGACGAGGGGCCAGGCGTCCCCGCCGACCTCGGGGCGCGGATCTTCGAGCGGGCGATCAGCGGGCGGAACTCCACGGGGATCGGGCTGGCCGTCGCACGCGACCTCGCGGAGGCGGACGGCGGACGTCTGGAGATGCTCCAGGCCCAGCCCCCGGTCTTCGGCCTGTTCCTGTCACGCACCCCGGTGAGAACCCCGGCCGGCGACGACCGGCCCGTGCGGTAGGAGCGACAGAGGGCGAGTCCCTGGGGCCTCTAGGGCCCTTCTGATGGATCTCCGCGGCGTCGCGACGCCCGGCACGCTCCCCCAAGCTCTTCGAGCAGGGGTACCCCCACTCGCCGCACCGGACTAAAGCCCTGGTGGCTCCGCTACGAGGGCCTCCGCGCGGCATACCGAGAGCACGCACCGAACGCCGCTCCTTCTCCCACGGAGATCCATCACAAGGGCCCTAGCGCCGGCCGTCCGGGCGCTTGCCCGGGCCGCCTGCGGTCAGCGCGGGCGGGTGGGCGGCTCCCGCCTCCAGGAACGATTCCGCGCTCGCCACCGCCTCGCGGGCGGGCAGGGCACGGAACACCCACGTGCGGTACGACCAGAAGCGGAAGAGGGTCGCGACGGCGATGCCGAGGAACTTGAAGATGTTGCTCTGCAGCGGGCTGTCCCAGCCGAAACCGTAGGTCGCGGTGTAGAGGACGCCGTTCTCGACGACCAGGCCCACCGCGCTGAACAGCAGGAAGAGGCTGAGCTCCTTCGTCCGGCCGCTCTTGTCGCGGTCCCGATAGGTGAAGTAGCGGAACCCCACGTAGTTGAAGGCGATGGCGACGACGGTGGCGATCACACTGGCCCGGACGACCT
Source organism: Streptomyces neyagawaensis (assembly GCF_023516595.1). Classification (GTDB taxonomy): domain Bacteria; phylum Actinomycetota; class Actinomycetes; order Streptomycetales; family Streptomycetaceae; genus Streptomyces; species Streptomyces neyagawaensis. The sequence goes on from NZ_JAMGBG010000019.1 coordinate 238,890, forward strand.
GGAGGTCGGTGGTGTGCCGTACGAGGTTGAACACGGCGAGGTTCACCAGCAGCCCGGCACCGCCCACCGCACCGAACTTGGCGACCTCGCGGACGAGGAGGTCGATCCGTCGGCGCAGGACGCCGCGGGGCTTCGGCTGAGGCCCCGAGGTGGTGCTTCCCATCGTCTGCCGGCCCCCGTCGCTCGGTGGTCTGTCGTACCCCGGTCGGTACCCGGTCGGGTCCTGTCGGTCCGAAAACAGTTGATCTTCGATCGAAATCCACTGGTTCCGCCATGCTAACCAGCGCCCCCGGGCAACGCCTGTGCAGCACCTCACAGGGGCCGCCGACGCAGCGGAAGGGGGCGGAAACCGGACACCGGGGAGTGGCCGATTCCATGGCCGATACTCTGGGGGTGTGACGTTCCCGGTAGTCGGCATGGTCGGCGGCGGTCAGCTCGCTCGTATGACGCACGAGGCTGGCATCCCGCTCGGCATCAGGTTCAAGCTCCTCAGTGACACCCTTCAGGACTCCGCGGCCCAGGTCGTCGGTGATGTCGTCGTCGGCGACTACCGCGATCTGGAGACGCTGCGTGCGTTCGCGCAGGGCTGCGACGTGATCACCTTCGATCACGAACACGTACCCACCGAGCACCTCCGGGCGCTGGAGGCGGACGGCATCCCCGTACGCCCGGGCCCGGACGCCCTCGTGCACGCCCAGGACAAGGGCGTGATGCGGGCGAGGCTCGACGCGATCGGCGTGCCCTGCCCGAGGCACCGCATCGTCGCCGACCCGGCGGACGTGGCGGCCTTCGCGGCGGAGGGCGATGGTTTTCCGGTCATCCTCAAGACCGTCCGCGGCGGCTACGACGGCAAGGGCGTGTGGGTCGTCCGCTCCGTCGAGGACGCCGCCGAGCCGTTCCGCGCCGGAGTTCCCGTCCTCGCCGAGGAGAAGGTCGACTTCGTACGGGAGCTCGCCGCCAACGTCGTCCGGTCCCCGCACGGCCAGGCCGTGGCCTACCCGGTCGTGGAGTCCCGGCAGGTCGACGGGGTGTGCGACACCGTGATCGCCCCGGCGCCCGACCTCGACCCGGCCCTCGCCCTCCAGGCGGAGGAGATGGCCCTGCGCATCGCCAAGGAACTGGACGTCGTCGGCCACCTCGCCGTCGAGCTGTTCCAGACCCGCGACGGCCGCATCCTGGTCAACGAGCTGGCCATGCGCCCCCACAACTCCGGCCACTGGAGCCAGGACGGCGCGGTCACCTCGCAGTTCGCCAACCATGTCCGGGCCGTCCTGGACCTCCCGCTCGGCGACCCGCGCCCCCGCGCGAAGTGGACCGTCATGGTCAACGTCCTCGGCGGCGACTACCCGGACATGTACTCGGCGTATCTGCACTGCATGGCCCGCGACCCCCAGCTCAAGATCCACATGTACGGCAAGGACGTGAAGCCCGGCCGCAAGGTCGGTCACGTGAACACCTACGGCGACGACCTCGACGACGTGCTGGAGCGCGCCCGTCACGCCGCCGGATACCTGAGAGGCACGATCACCGAATGAGCCCGGTCGTAGGCATTGTCATGGGGTCGGACTCCGACTGGCCCGTCATGGAGGCCGCCGCGCAGGCCCTCGACGAGTTCGAGATCGACTACGAGGTCGACGTGGTCTCCGCGCACCGCATGCCGCGCGAGATGGTCGCCTACGGCGAGGAGGCCGCGGACCGGGGCCTCAAGGTGATCATCGCCGGGGCGGGCGGCGCCGCCCATCTGCCCGGCATGCTCGCCTCCGTGACCCCGCTGCCGGTCATCGGTGTGCCCGTACCGCTGAAGTACCTCGACGGCATGGACTCGCTGCTGTCGATCGTGCAGATGCCGGCCGGGGTGCCCGTCGCGACCGTGTCCGTGGCCGGCGCGCGCAACGCCGGACTGCTCGCCGCCCGCATCCTCGCCACCCAGGACGAGGAACTCCTCGGCCGGATGCGGGAGTTCCAGCAGGAACTGAACGACCAGGCCACCGAGAAGGGCAAGCGCCTGCGCAACAAGGTCGAGGGCTCGGGCGGCTTCGGCTTCGGCAAGTGACGCACCACTGACCGCGAGAGCCGCGACGACCCGGGCGACCGGGAGGACGGGGGAGTACGGCAAGTGACGGGGACGACGGGGGAAGAGGAAGTGACCGGGATGACGGGGACGGGTTCGCTGGAGGAGGCCCGGGAGCTGCTGCGCGAGTTCCCGATCGCCGACGGGCACAACGACCTGCCGTGGGCGCTGCGTCAACAGGTCCGCTACGACCTGGGCGCCCGCGACATCGCCACCGACCAGAGCGCCTATCTGCACACCGACCTCGCCCGGCTGGGCGCCGGCGGCGTCGGCGCCCAGTTCTGGTCGGTGTACGTGCCCTCGAACTCCGCGTTCCTGCCGGGCGCCGTCCCCGCCACCCTCGAACAGATCGACTGCGTACGGCAGCTGATCGACCGTTACCCGGCGCGGCTGCGGTCCGCGCTGACCGCCGCCGACATGGAGGCGGCCCGTACCGAGGGCCGTATCGCCTCCCTGATGGGCGCCGAGGGCGGTCACTCCATCGACAACTCCCTCGCGACGCTACGCGCGTTGTACGCGCTCGGCGTCCGCTACATGACGCTCACCCACAACGACAACATCGCCTGGGCGGACTCCGCGACCGACGAACCGGCCGTCGGCGGCCTGTCCGCCTTCGGCCGCGCCGTCGTCGGTGAGATGAACCGCGAGGGCATGCTCGTCGACCTCTCCCACGTGGCCGCGACCACCATGCGCGACGCGCTGGACGCCTCGGCCGCACCGGTGATCTTCTCCCACTCCTCGTCGCGGGCCGTCTGCGACCACCCCCGCAACATCCCGGACGACGTCCTCGAACGCCTCCCCGCCAACGGGGGAGTGGCGATGGTGACCTTCGTACCGAAGTTCGTCCTCCAGGCCGCCGTCGACTGGACCGCCGCCGCCGACGAGAACATGCGCGCCCACGGCCTCCACCACCTCGACACCACCCCCGAGGCCATGCGGGTCCACCGCGAGTTCGAGGAGCGCAACCCGCGCCCCGTCGCCACGGTCGCCACGGTCGCCGACCACCTCGACCACATGCGCGAGGTCGCCGGCGTCGACCACCTCGGCATCGGCGGCGACTACGACGGCACCGCCTTCACCCCGGACGGCCTGAACGACGTCTCCGGCTACCCGAACCTGATCGCCGAGCTCCTCGACCGCGGCTGGTCCCGGACCGACCTCGCCAAGCTCACCTGGCGCAACGCGGTCCGTGTGCTGGGCGCCGCCGAGGACGTCGCCCGCGACCTGAAGTCCCGTACGGCCCCGTCGAACGCGACCCTGGAGCAGCTGGACGGGTGACACCCGGCCGGTGGTACGGCCCCTCGTCCGGCGAGGACGGGCGGCCGTACCCCCGAACGCCGCACCCACCAGGAATCCGGGCGGCACCCGTGGCACGGTGACGGTGACTGCGTTCACCGACCGGGTACGGAGGTCCGCCATGGCAGACCTGCAGGACGAACTGCAAGCGACAGCGGAGGCGGGGCGGCTCGACGCCCCCGCGAAGCGGAAGCCGAAGCCGAGCCGTCGGTTCGGGGCGGCCGAGCCGATAGCCCCGCCGGACGGCACCACCGAGCCCGGCACCACCGAGCCCGGCACCGCCGACGGTGCGAAGGCTCCCGAGGCCGCCCCGGAGGCCGCCGGGCGGCTCGCGGACCCGGAGGGCGCCGAGCAGTCGGACGGGCTGGAGGAGGCGCACGCCTTCCTCGCCGACCACCCCGTGGCCGACGGCTACAGCGGGCTGCCGTGGGTGCTGCGCCACCTGCCCTGGTACGAACTGGAACTCGGCGAGAGCGGCGTGGACACGGATGTGCCGCGGATGCGCGAGGGACACATCGGCGCCCTGTTCTGGTCGCTGCACCTGTCCGAGCCGCTGACCGGCGACCGGGCCGTCGGCGCCTCCCTGGAGCAGCTGGACCTGGTCCACAAGGCCGTCGAAGCCGACCCCGAGCATCTGCGACTGGTCCGCACCGCGGGCGAGGTCACCGACGCCCGCAACCGCGGTCGCGTCGCCATCCTGCTCGGCCCCGCCGGCGCCCCGGCCCTCGGTGACTCCCTCGCCATTCTGCGCGCCCTGCACGCGCTCGGCCTGAAGGCCCTCACTCTCGCCGGTGTCTCCTGGGCGAGCGAGGCCGGGCTCAGCCGGTTCGGCGAGGAGGTGGTCCGCGAGATGAACCGCGTGGGCGTCCTCGCCGACCTCTCCGGCGCCTCCGAACAGACGATCCGCCGGACCCTCGCGGTCTCCCGCGCCCCGGTCCTGTGCACCCGCTCGGCGGCCCACGCCCTGCGCCCCCACCCCGCGAACCTCAGCGACGACCTGCTGGCCGCGCTGGGCGAGGCGCACGGCCTGTGCATGGTGCCGCTCACCTCCGAGCAGACCGGCCCCTCCGTGCGCGACGTCGCCGACCACCTCGACCACGTCCGCTCGATCGCCGGCCCCCAGAGCGTCGGCCTCTCCGGCACCTACGACTCCGGCGCCGCCCACCCCGAGGACCTCATCGACGCCTCCTGCTACCCGCACCTCGTCGCCGAGCTCCTCCACCGCGGCTGGTCCCACGACGACCTCGCCCTGCTCACCTGGGGCAACGTCCAACGCGTCCTGCGCAGCGCCGACTTCACGGCGCGAGCGGCCCGGGACCGCCGCGAGGCCTCGACGGCGCGGATCGCCGACCTGGACGGCTGACACCGGAGGTGAGGGCCTGACCGGGCGACAGCCCCCGGGCCCTCACCGGCCGAGCACGAAGCCGGGCCGGCCCGGCCCACTGGCCGGACCTCACGCTCGTATCAGTACCCGCCCTCAGGCACGGCACAGGCAGAACGGATGCCCCGCCGGGTCGGCGTACACCCGGAAGCCCCGCTCCCGGTCCGTCGTGTCCAGCGGCTTCGCCCCGAGCGCCAGTACCTCCTTCTCCGCCGCGTCCATGTCCTCCACGTTCACGTCGAGATGGAACTGCTGCGAACGCGACGGCGACGGCCACTCGGGCGGCACGAAGTCCGGCGCCTGCTGGAACGCCAGCCGGACACCCGCGTCCGGCACCCTCAGATCCACCCAGTCGCCCTCACCCGAGACCTCCCCGCCGACCAGCTCGGCGTAGAACCCGGCGAGCGCGGCCGGGTCGGGACAGTCCAGGACGACGACATCCAGCTTGGCGATGGCCATGACTGCTCTCCTTCGCTCTGCGATCCGGTTACCCGTAGAGGCGGGTAACCAGTAACGGTTACTGCATGCTTCCCTATAGGCGGTAACGTCGCAAGCATGAGGTCGCACGCATGAGTGAGAGAGTGCCCGCACCCGGCGGCCTGGCACTCGTCGAGAGCCTGGTGAACACGCTGGACCTGGAGTCGGGCGCCGACGCCCTCGACACCCCGGAGGGCCGGGCCCGCCTCGCCCTGACCGCGGCCGAGGACCTCGCGGACGTACGGGAACTGCGGGAGTCGCTCCGGGCCGTCTGCCTCGCGCACGCGGGACACCCGCCGCACCGCGCGGTGACCCCGCTCGGTGACCTGCTGGCGGCGGCGCCGCTCGTCGTCGACGTCCGCGCCGACGACGGCTCGGCGAGCCTGCGCCCCGCCGCCGATCCCGCTCTCCTGCTCGCCCGCGTGGCCGCGGCCGTCGCCGAGGCCCTCACGGCGGGCACCTGGCAGCGCCTCAAGGCGTGCGAGGCCGCCGACTGCCACTGGGCGTACTACGACCGCAGCCCCGCCGGGCGCGGCCGCTGGTGCTCGATGCAAGTGTGCGGAGCCCGCGCGAAGATGCGCCGCTACCGCGCCAAGTGAGCCGGCCGAGTGAGGTGGATGAGCCGGACATCACCCCATGAGTCACCGGTGAAGTAAGCGCTTCGCACCCACGGGGGACCGGAACGGTGGAGAATGAGCACAGACGCCGTTCCGGCCGACTGAGCCTCGGCCGGAACGGCGTCGCCCGCTACCGGCCCGGTCGAACTCCGGGCCCGTCGTGGCCCGGAAACGGGCCCGGCCCCCGGGTCAGGCCGTCGGCCGGCCCATCGCGCGGTAGGTCCAGCCGGCCCGGCGCCACAGCTCCGGGTCCAGGGCGTTGCGGCCGTCCAGCACCAGCCGCCGGGAGGCGACCTCGCCCAGCGCCTGCGGGTCCAGCTCCCGGAACTCGCGCCACTCCGTCAGGTGCAGCACGATGTCGGCACCCCGCACGGCCTCCAGCGCCGAGTCGGCGTACCCGAGCGTCGGGAACAGTCGGCGCGCGTTGTCCATGCCCTTCGGGTCGTAGACCGTGACCTGTCCGCCCTGGAGGTGGATCTGGCCGGCCACGTTGAGCGCGGGGGAGTCCCGTACGTCGTCGGAGTCCGGCTTGAAGGTCGCGCCCAGCACGGCGACCCGCCTGCCCAGGAAGGGGCCGCCGCCCAGCGCCTGCCGGGCCAGCTCCACCATCTGACCGCGCTGCCGCATGTTGATGGAGTCGATCTCGCGCAGGAACGTCAGCGCCTGGTCGGCGCCCAGTTCACCGGCGCGGGCCATGAACGCCCGGATGTCCTTCGGCAGACACCCGCCGCCGAACCCGATGCCCGCCCGCAGGAACTTCCGCCCGATCCGGTCGTCGTGCCCGATGGCCTCCGCCAGCTTCGCGACATCGCCCCCGGCGGCCTCGCAGACCTCGGCCATGGCGTTGATGAAGGAGATCTTGGTGGCGAGGAAGGAGTTCGCGGAGGTCTTCACCAGCTCGGCGGTCGGGAAGTCGGTGACGACGAACGGGGAGCCCTCCTCGACCGGCGTCGCGTACACCTCGCGCAGCAGCTTCTCGGCCGTCTCGCTGCGGACGCCCACCACGATCCGGTCCGGGTGCAGCGTGTCGTTCACGGCGAAACCCTCGCGCAGGAACTCCGGGTTCCAGGCCAGCTCTGCGTCCGCCCCCGCCGGGGCGTGCTCGGCGAGATACGCGGCCAGCCGGTCTGCGGAGCCCACCGGCACGGTCGACTTGCCCACGACCAGGGCCGGGCCCGTCAGATGCGGGGCGAGCGAGGCGAAGGCCGCGTCGACGTACGACATGTCGCAGGCGTACTCGCCGTGCCGCTGCGGGGTGTTCACACACACGAAGTGGACGTCGCCGAAGGCCGCGACCTCCGCGTAGTCCGTCGTGAAGCGCAGCCGCCCGGTGGAGCCCTCGATCCCGGCGACGTGCCGACGCAGCAGCTCCTCCAGACCCGGCTCGTACATCGGGACCTCGCCCCGGCGCAGTATGTCGATCTTCTCTTCGACGACATCGAGCCCGAGCACCTCGAATCCCAGCTCGGCCATGGCCGCGGCGTGGGTCGCGCCGAGATAGCCGGTGCCGATCACGGTGATCTTGAGGGCCATGGATGCTCCTGGGACGTACGGCCGTGGGTGCGCCGCGACGTGCGCGGCGGGTGCGCTGCCTGAGCATAGTCGGGGCGTGTCCGGGCCTCTCGCCGGGCAGATTCCCCCTGGGTGCCGTCACCGGCCCCGCATCTGTCGCCAAGCTCACGTATCTCTCGCATGGGCAGGCCCTTTAAAATTTGAGTTACTTAACGGTAGTTAGCATCGGGAGCGTGAGAGACCTTGGCCGGATCGGCTGATTTCGACCTGTACCGCCCGTCCGAGGAGCACGACATGCTCCGCGACGTCATCCGTTCCCTCGCCGAGGCGAAGATCGCGCCCCATGCCGCCGCGGTCGACGAGGAGGCCCGCTTCCCCCGAGAGGCGCTCGAAGCGCTCGTCGCGAACGACCTGCACGCCGTGCACGTCCCCGAGGAGTACGGCGGCGCCGGCGCCGACGCGCTCGCCACGGTCATCGTGATCGAGGAGGTGGCCCGCGTCTGTGTCTCCTCCTCCCTCATCCCGGCTGTCAACAAGCTGGGCTCGCTCCCGGTGATCCTCTCCGGCTCCGAGGAGCTGAAGAAGAAGTACATGGGCCCGCTCGCCAAGGGCGAGGGCATGTTCTCGTACTGCCTCTCCGAGCCCGACGCGGGCTCCGACGCGGCCGGTATGAAGACCAAGGCGGTCCGCGACGGCGACCACTGGATCCTCAACGGCGTGAAGCGCTGGATCACCAACGCCGGCGAGTCCGAGTACTACACGGTGATGGCCGTCACCGACCCCGCCAAGCGTTCCAAGGGCATCTCCGCCTTCGTCGTCGAGAAGTCCGACGAGGGCGTCTCCTTCGGCGCCCCGGAGAAGAAGCTCGGCATCAAGGGCTCCCCGACCCGCGAGGTCTACCTCGACAACGTCCGCATCCCCGCCGACCGCATGATCGGCGAGGAGGGCACCGGCTTCGCCACGGCGATGAAGACCCTGGACCACACCCGCATCACCATCGCCGCCCAGGCCCTCGGTGTCGCCCAGGGCGCCCTCGACTACGCCAAGGGCTACGTCCAGGAGCGCAAGCAGTTCGGCAAGCCCATCGCGGACTTCCAGGGCATCCAGTTCATGCTCGCCGACATGGCCATGAAGATCGCCGCCGCCCGCGCCCTGACCTACCAGGCCGCCGCCGCCTCCGAGCGCGGCGACAGCGACCTCACCTTCCAGGGCGCCGCCGCCAAGTGCTTCGCCTCCGACGTCGCCATGGAGGTCACCACCGACGCCGTCCAACTCCTCGGCGGCTACGGCTACACCCGCGACTACCCGGTGGAGCGCATGATGCGCGACGCCAAGATCACGCAGATATACGAAGGCACCAACCAGGTCCAGCGCATCGTCATGGCCCGCAACCTGCCGTAACTCCTTCGGCGCAACCTGTGAACGGCCCCCGGCACCCCGCCGGGGGCCGTTGACTTGTGGGGTGAATGGTGCGGAATGTTTGCGTCCGCCCAATGGCGGGTGGCGGCAGGGGGGCGTAGGACGGAAGTGCACGGGGTCCGCCCCGGACCCCCGCTCCCACCCCTGGAGGAGCCATGCAGGAGACCGGAACCATGACCGCGATGAGCAAGGAGATGCAGGACTGCGTCAACGCGTGCATGACGTGCCACACGGTGTGCGAGGAGACCATGAGCTCCTGCATGCAGGCCGGTGGTCAGGCCCAGATGCAGATCATGCGCGCCCTGATGGACTGCGCCGAGATGACCCGCATGTGCGCGGACATGATGATGCGCCGCTCCCCGATGAGCGCCGAGATGTGCGCGATGTGCGCCCGCGCCTGTGACATGTGCGCCGAGGCGTGTATGTCCATGCCGGACGATCCGCAGATGATGCGCTGTGCCGAGGCGTGTCGCCGCTGCTCCGAGATGTGCCGGGCGATGTCGGGCGCGGCGGCCTGAGACGAGGCCGGCCCGACCCGTACGACCGAGGGGCACCCCGTACGGGATGCCCCTCTTCCGTGTCGCGCGTCGGCGCCGTCAGTTGCCCGACACGGTCACCGTCTCGTCGTTCTTCAGCTCCTCCACCAGCTTCTTCACCTTCGCGGTGTCCCACTGGAGGTTGCCGTTGCCGGCGTTGCCCGAGATCGGCATGTTCATGGACTTGCCGTCGCCGCCCGTGACGCCCTTCATCGCCCAGAACATGTCGGCCAGGTCGAACAGGCCCATGTCCTTGTCGACGATCAGCGTGTCGAGACCGGCGCTCATCGTCGGGTACAGCTTGAAGGGGTTCAGGACCGTGCTCGGCGTCGCCGTCTGACTGGCGAGGGCCGAGAGGAACTTCTGCTGGTTCTTCGTGCGGTCGAGGTCGCTGCGCGCGAGGGCGTAGCGGGTGCGGACGAAGGCCAGGGACTGCTCGCCGTTCAGCGTCTGCTTGCCCGCCTCGAAGTCGGCACCCGACTTGGTGTCCTTCAGGCCGCCCTTGGGGATGTCGATCTCCACGCCGCCGACCGCGTCGACGATGTTCGCGAAGCCGGCGAAGCCGATCTCCACGTAGTGGTCGATGCGCAGACCCGTGTTGGCCTCGACGGTCCGCACCAGCAGCTCCGGCCCGTCCTCGGCGTACGCGGCGTTCAGCTTCACCTGACGGCCGGTGCCCTTGTACGTCTTGCCGGACTCGGAGCCCACGAAGGTGGGGATCTCCACGTTCGAGTCGCGGGGCAGCGAGATCAGCGTCGGGCCGTTGGAGCCGGTGTGCAGGATCATCATCGAGTCGGTGCGCTTGCCGTCGGCGGAACCGGTGTGCAGTTCCTTCTTCTGCGCGTCGGAGAGGCCCTCGCGGCTGTCGGAGCCGACGATCAGGTAGTTGGTGCCCTCGCCCTCCTCCGGCCGGTCGATGACCTTCGACAGGTCGACCTCGCGGTTCAGCTTGGAGTCGGCCCAGAAGTAGGTGCCGATCGTCGTGCCCAGCACGACGACGGTGACGACGATCGCGGTCCACTTGATCCGGCGCCGCCAGTTCGGCGCGGGGCGCTCACCCCGGCCGTCGTAGCCGCCGGGGCCGCCCGGACCGCCGCCGTACACCTGGCCGGTGTTGTAGCCGCTGTCGTACTGCTCGGGGCCGCCGCCGTAGCTGTCGTACGTGTCGCCGTACGCCGGCTGCTGCGGCACACCGCCCTGAGGGGGCGCCGACGGACCGCGGCGGACCTGGCGCATCACGCGCGCCCCATCGGGGTGTGCGCCGGCGCTTCCCTGTCCGTACCCGCCGCCGCGGTTTCTGTCGGACCATCCCTCGGGCCAATCGTTCATGCGCCCCAGTGTGCAGGGCTCCCCTGCGGGCCGTACAAGGGTCGCCGGAATTTCGCAGCGCGGCTGTTGCCAAGCTGATGCAAAGCGGACCTTACGAGGTCACGCATAAGGGGTCCTTTCACTGTGAGCGCCCCGGACGGGCATAGTGAAAGGACCCCTAAGGTGGACGCCATGACAGAGCAGGCCCCCGCAGCGGAATCCGGCATACCCGGCAAGCCGACCTCGGCGTCCCGGACCACCCTGAGCCACATCATGACCCACAACGACACCAACCTGCTGGGGACGGTGCACGGCGGTGTGATCATGAAGCTCGTCGACGACGCGGCGGGCGCGGTGGCCGGACGTCACTCCGGAGGGCCGGCCGTCACCGCCTCCATGGACGAGATGGCCTTCCTGGAGCCGGTCCGCGTGGGCGACCTGGTCCATGTGAAGGCCCAGGTGAACTGGACGGGCCGGACGTCCATGGAGATCGGTGTCCGGGTGCTCGCGGAGCGGTGGAACGAGTCGACACCGCCGCAGCAGGTGGGGTCGGCGTATCTGGTGTTCGCGGCGGTCGACGCCGACGGCAAGCCGCGCCGGGTGCCGCCGGTGATGCCGGAGACCGAGCGGGACCGGCGGCGCTACCAGGAGGCACAGATCCGCCGGACGCACCGGCTGGCCCGCCGCAGGGCGATCCTGGAACTGCGGGAGAAGAGGATCGCCGAGGGCCTGGGCGACTGAGCCGCCCCCGGCCGCCGAGCACCGCCCGCGCCCTTCAGGAGCAGGTCACCTCGTCACCCGTGACCACGCCGAACTCACCCTGGTCGGGGTCCTCGGCCCGTACCTTGCGGACCTTCTTGAAGTCCGTCCCGGCGATCACCCGCAGGACGGGGCCCTGCCCCGGCGCCTCCCGCAGCTCCGCGCCCGGCAGGGCGGTCGCCAGGGACCGGGCCGAGCGGTCCCAGCGCGGGTCGTGCACGACGACCGTCCGGCGGACGTCGGTGCGCCCGGCGTTCACGGGGGCGCGGGTGGTGCGGAAGCCGGTGGCGGCCAGCTCGCGGTCGACCTGGCGGCCGAGGCCCGCGACGGCCGTGCCGTTCTCGACCTGGACGCGGATCTGCTGCGGGGCCACCTCGACCAGGACGCGCTTGCCGCGGCTCCGGTAGGGGGCGAGGGGGCGGTCGTCGCGGAGGGCCTTGAAGAGGCGGCGCGACTTGGCGGCGTCCCACTGGAGGGTCGAGCCGAGCCCCTCGACGACGTGACCCATGCGGCCGATGGGGACGGTGGTGAACTCGGAGGACGCGGGTGTGAGGTTGCGCATGGCACGGCCGAGGTCGATCAGCTCCCCGGTGCCGAACTCCTTGTCGGCGCGGACCGAACCGAGCACTGCACGGGTGACGTCCCGGAACTTGATCGGGTTGAGGAGCACCCCGGAGGACGTGGCCTGGGCCATGAGGGCGGCCATGAAGCGTTGCTGGCGCTTCATGCGGCCGAGGTCGGAGGAGCCGTCGGCGTGGCGGGAGCGGACGTACTGCAGGGCCTGTCCGCCGTCGAGGTCGTGGGAGCCCGCGGCGAGGTCGAGGCCGGTGTAGGAGTCCTTCAGCGGTTGGGCGGTGCAGATCCTGACCCCGCCGAGGACGTCCACGGTCCGCATGAAGCTGGTGAAGTCGACCTCGACGTAGTGGTCGATCTTCACCTTGGTCATGTGCTCGACCGTGCGGACCGTGAGCGGGGGCCCGCCCTCCGCGTACGCGGCGTTGAGCTTGATCGGGTGGGCGGGGCGCTTCTTCCCGGTGGCGCGGTCGATGTGCGCGGGCGCCTCGGCGTAGGAGTCGCGCGGCAGGCTCACGACGCTGGCCCGCTCCCGGTCCGCCGAGATGTGGACGATCATCATGGTGTCCGTGCAGTGGCAGGGGGCGCCGCCGAGCCGGTAGGCGCGCCGCTCCTCCTCGGTGATGCCGTCGCGGCCGTCGGTGCCGACCAGTAGGACGTTCATGCCATGGCCCGCCTCGGGCCGGTTCTTCATGTCCTTGAAGGGGTCGACGCGGGCGATCTTCTCGTCGAGGCCGGTGACCACCGCGTGCCCGATCCCCGCGGCGGCCAGCACCACCACCGACAGCGTGGTCGCCGCACGCAGGGCCCAGCCCCTTTTCCGCGGGCGTACCGGGGGCCTGGGCTGCTGCGGCCGTGCGGGGCGGCGGGGCGGTGCGGGCATGGGGGACACCTCCGCGTGACACGGTCGGGGAGACGGGGGGAACGCTGAGCACCGTAGGCGCAGTCGTCGCGCGGTCCGTACCGGCGACCGGGCGGCGCGCGTCGCTGTCCCCCGTTCGCGGTAACGTGAGCCCCCTATGAACGCCAAGCCCGACGTGCGGCTCCCCGCCGTGTCTGTGATCATGCCCGTCCTCAACGAGGAGCGGCATCTGCGCGGGGCCGTCCAAGCGATCCTCGCGCAGGAGTACGCCGGCGAGATGGAGGTCGTGATCGCCCTCGGTCCGTCCACGGACCGTACGGACGAGATCGCGGCCCAGCTCGTGGCCGAAGACGCGCGTGTCCACACCGTGCCGAACCCCACCGGTCGTACCCCCGCCGCGCTGAACGCCGCAATCAAGGCCTCCCGCCACCCGATCGTGGTCCGCGTCGACGGCCACGGCATGCTCTCGCCGAACTACATCGCCACCGCCGTACGCCTCCTGGAGGAGACCGGCGCGCAGAACGTCGGCGGCATCATGCACGCCGAGGGCGAGAACGACTGGGAGCGCGCCGTCGCCGCCGCCATGACCTCGAAGATCGGCGTGGGCAACGCCGCCTTCCACACGGGCGGGCAGGCCGGTCCGGCCGAGACGGTCTACCTGGGCGTCTTCCGGCGCGAGGCGCTGGAGCGGCAGGACGGCTACAACGTGGAGTTCATCCGCGCCCAGGACTGGGAGCTGAACTTCCGGATCAGGGAGGCCGGCGGCCTCATCTGGTTCTCGCCGGAGCTGAAGGTGTCCTACCGGCCCCGGCCCAGCGTGAAGGCGCTGGCCAAGCAGTACAAGGACTACGGGCGCTGGCGCCATGTCGTCGCCCGCTACCACGAGGGCTCCATCAACCTGCGCTACCTCGCCCCGCCGACCGCCGTGTGCGCGATAGCCGCCGGTCTGCTGGTGGGCGCACTGCTCACGCCGATCGGGTTCGTCGTCCCCGGCGGCTATCTCGCGGCGATCGTCGCGGGCTCGGTCCCGGCGGGCAGGGGCCTGCCGCTGAAGGCACGGCTGCAGATCCCCGTCGCCCTCGCCACGATGCACATGTCGTGGGGCTTCGGCTTCCTGACCAGCCCGAAGTCGCTGGCGAAGAAGGTCATCGCGTCCCGCCGCCCGGCCGTGCTCACCGAGAGCTGAACCGGACCCTACGCGTACGTGTGGGGCCCCTCCCGAGCTTCGGGAGGGGCCCCACACACGCTCCGGTACTACCAGGTGAAGTTCGGGTTGACCTTCATGCAGGCGTCCTTGTCGGCGCCGTTCAGCGCGTCCGCCGACTTGGGGGTCTTGTCGTCCTTCTTCTCGGCCTTGTACGCGTCGCCCTCGCGCCAGTCGGCGCCGACGACGAGCGTGACGCCGCTGACGTTCGTCGACTTCTCCACCTGGCTCAGCGGGATGCCGAGCGCCTTGGCGACCGCCTGGGCGTCGCCCTCCAGTTCGGCGCTCGGATAGCGCACCACCGTCTTGTCCTCGGTGGTGGCGGTGGTCGTGTCCGCCGACGCCTTGGTGAAGCCCTCGCCGACGAGGAGCTGGGAGACGGTGTGGGCCCGGCCGGGGGCCGCGCCGAGGGCGGACGTCAGGGTGCCGTTCTGCACGAGCACGCCGATCTCGTCCTCCGCCGCCGCCGGGTCGTCGGAGGTCGGTTCCTCGGAGGTGGCCTTCTTGGCGTCCTTGCCGTCGAGGGCGATGTCCTCGCGCACCAGCCGGAACAGCTTCTCCGCGTCGCCCTCCTTCGGCACCACACGCGCGCCGACATAGGTGAACGGCATCGTCGTCATCGTGATCCGGGCCGGCTCGACCTTGCGCAGTTCCTTGCTGAGGTCGTAGAGCGCCGCCACGTCACCGAGGCCGGGGTCGACGGTGAGGGCGGTCGTGGCCTCCTCGGCGAGCCGGCGCAGCTTGTTCGGGTTGGTGATGGTGGCGTTCTCGCGCAGCTCGCGGACCATCGAGTTCATGTACATGTGCTGCGCCTTGGCGCGGGCGATGTCGCTGCCGTCCTCGAAGCCGTACCGGGTGCGCAGCCACTGCAGGGCCTGCTTGCCCTGGATGTACGTGGTGCCCTTCTCCAGCTTCAGACCGGAGCCGTGGCCCAGGCTGTCCCGGGACTCGATGTTGTCGGTGACACAGACCGGTACGCCGCCGATGGCATCGGCCATCGAGACCACACCGGCGAAGTCGACCATCATGAAGTGGTCGATGTGGATGCCGGTCAGCTCCTGCCAGGTGGCGACCGTGCAGCCGGGGCCGCCGCGGCCGAGCGACTCGTTGGTCATCGCCCGGCTGCTCGCCGCGTACACCTTGCCGTCGTCGGGGTCGGTGCACTTGGGGATGTCGAGCAGCGTGTCGCGGGGCATGCTCACCACCGACATGTTGCTGCGGTCGGCGGACAGGTGCAGCAGCATCTGGACGTCGGCGAGCGGGGTGCCGCCGAAGGTCTCCCGTGCGCCGCCGAGCTTCTGGTTCTCCTTGGTGTCCCGCGCGTCGGAGCCGATGAGCAGGATGTTCAGCGGGGTCTGGCCCGCCGCGTTCGGAGTGGGCTCGGCGATCTTCGTGTCGCCGAGGTTGAGCTTCTCCTTCTTGATGTTGCCGTTCAGGTGCCGGTAGTAGAGGTAACCGGCTCCCGCGGTCCCGAGTATCACCACCGCGAGCACCGTCGCCGACCAGCGCAGCACACGCCTGCGCCTGCGCGGCGTGGCCGTACCGGCCCGCCTGCGCCCTCCGGCGCCGCCCTGGCGGCCGCCGCCCCGTCCCCGCTGTTCCGGGACTCTGGCGCTCCCGTCGTCGCCGGACGAGCCGTCCGGCGATCCGAGGCCACCGCCCCGCTCGCCGGGTTCCTCGACGCGCGGCCGCCCCCCGTCCCCGCGTACGTCGCTCCGTACCATCTCCCTGCCCCTCCCCACCCTGCTGTGCCGACGGGGCCGCCCCCGCCTCCTGTTGGACTTCCGAGACCCCAACTGGGATGTACGCATGTTCTCTTGAACGCGTACTGCGCCCTGCCCGGATGACATGAGCCACCCGTGTGTACGACCGGTACCGCGTCTGTGCGCCCGGTCGAACAGTGGACGTGGACGCGCACATGGGTCGCTACGGCGGCGGGTGCCGCCGCATGACCACCGGAGCCCGCCGGGCGGGCGCATCCTCGCGCCCACCCGGCGTCTGTACTTCGTGTTGCGTCCTGATAGACGCGAGAAGACCCCGTCAGGTCATCAACTGGCGCACTTTTCCTTGTCCGCCGTGTTCTTCTCGACGTCCAGGTCCGCCGCCGACGACGAACCGCTGATCTTCACCCCGGCGCCCTTGAAGTCCTTGCCCAGGGTCAGCACCATCGCGGGCAGCCCCTGGGAGTTGGTCTCGCTGTTGCCCTCGCCGGGCTTGAGCGCGGACGCCGACAGACCCATGAGGTCGGCCAGCTTGCGCGCCTGGTCGGCCTGGTCCGGGTCGTACTCGAGAGTCGTCTTCGACAACGTCTTGCCCGCGTTGCCGAGTTGGCTGGACTTCGTCACGCCGACATCATTCTGCAGCCAGTTGAGAGTGGCCTGTGCGCTGCCGGCCTCGGCACCGCCGTTGTAGACGTTGACCCGGACCTCGGAGGCGTCGGCACGCTTGCCCTTGAGCTTGGCGGCCTGCTTCTCCTTGGCCTTCTTCTTCACGTCGCTGAGCGAGACGTCGTCGCGGATGGTCTCGAACAACTGCTCCGCCTTGCCCGGCATCGGCAGCACGGTCGCGCCGTCGGTGTTGTCGACGACGGGCACCGTGGTGAAGGTGATGTTCTTCGTGTTCACCTTGCCGACCTCCTGGCCGAGCGAGGCCAGCTTCTTGATGTCGGTGATCTTGTCGTCGACGGAGAGGGCCTTCGTGGCCGCCTCCGCCAGGTCGATGACCTTGCCCGGGTCGGTGAGGGTGTCCTCGGACTTCATCTGGCGGATCATCGAGCTGAGGAACTGCTGCTGCAGCTCGATCCGGCTCAGGTCGCTGCCGAGGCCCACGCTGTACCGGGTGCGCAGGAACGCCAGCGCCTGCTCGCCCTGGATGGTGTGCTTGCCCTCGGAGAGGTCCAGCTTGGACTTGGAGTCCTTGATGGGCTTGGCGAGGCAGACCTCGACGCCGCCGATCGCCGTGGAGAGCGTCTTCACGGCGTTGAAGTCGGCGACCATGAAGTGGTCGGGCTTGATCCCGGTCAGCTCGGTGACCGTGCGCATGGTGCAGCTCGGGGTGCGGTCGTACTGTCCGAGGCTCGTGTTGAACCGGACGTTCGGCGTGCCCGGGATGTTCTTCTGGGAGCCGTCCTCCTGCGTGGTCAGGCAGTCAGGGACGTCCACGATCATGTCGCGCGGGATGCTCATCGCGGTCGCGTTCGAACGGTCCTTGGAGACATGCAGCAGGATCGTGGTGTCGGCGTGGCCGACGCTGTCCTTGTCGCCGTAGCTGCCGTTGCCCGCGCCGGTCCGCTTGTCGGTGCCGATCACCAGCAGGTTGATCGCCCGGTCCTTGCTGAAGCCGCCGGTGCCGGCGCCGTCGTCCGAGATCTTCTGGATGTTGTTGTTGAGGTGCTGGTAGTAGAGGTAGGCCGCGCCGCTCACGCCCACCAGCACGAAGGCCAGCGTGCCGCCCGTCCACACCAGGATCCGCTTGCCCGTCGACTTCTTGGGCTTCGCCTTGGTCCTACCCCGGCCGCCACGGCGGCCCGGCAGCGGGTCCTCCTCGGGCGTGCCCCGCCGACGCCGGGGTCCCGGCAGCGTGTCGGGGATCTCCCGGGTGTCCGTGCCCGCCGACGCGGAGCGCGTGGATGCGCCCGCCGTCACCTTGGCCTCTGCCCTGGCGGGCGCCGCCCGGCGCGGCCGCGGCACCGCCGACTGCGGTGCGGAAGGACTCAGTCGCAGTTCGTATTCACCGGTGTTCGGGTTGAGTACCCACTGGTCTGCGGGATCGATGTCTTCCGCCCGCCCACGGCCTTGCGCGTCCACGGTTGTCTGATTCCTCCGTCGGGGCCACGCGGCGCCTTCCCCCTCAAAAGACGCTCGGGTCTCGCTGCAAGTGGTGCGTGACCGAGAAGGCCTGCCCCACCGGATCGCTCACACTAGCCGCACGATCAGGCGTCAAGCGACGGCGGTGACAAATTGCACGTCCCTACATGTGGGCAATCTGCCCATTTCCTAGAGCATTTGTTCCTCGTGTTGACGTGCGTTTTACCTGCGGGGACCCGGTCCGGTCACTCGCAGGCCCCTTCGGCGGCCGTGCGACCGCGAAAAGTGGGCACCGGATCGGGGGTGAGAGAAGAGCCGTCCGAGAGCGCGTCCGCATGTCCTTCGGGTCCCCCTTCCGGGAGTTCCCGGGCCACGGCCACGGGTGCGTCGGAACGCAGCCGGGCGAAAAGCCGGTGTGCCGCCGGCTCGACGAGCTCGTCACGATTGGCGTTCTGTGCGTACGACTTCCTGGGAACGGTCAGGAATTGCACCCTTTCCATGGGAATGCCGCGCATCCCGCGGACGAGGTCGTAGAGACCGCGCAGACTCGCCAGACCGGGGTCGGTGGTGAGTGAGGACGTGGCCGCGTCCAGGACCGGATAGAGCTTCACCGGATTCAGCAGGACGCCGTTGCTGCGCACCTTCGCGGCCAGCGCCGCGAGGAAGCGCTGCTGGCGGTCCATCCGTTCGGTGTCGCTGCCGTCGCCCAGCGTCTTGCGGGCCCGCACATAGCCGAGCGCCTGCTCGCCGTTCAGTGTCACCCTGCCCGCGGGCAGCCGGAGCTTGGCGGCCTTGTCGCGGATGGGGGCCTCGACGCACACCTCGACGCCGTCCACGGCGTCCACCATCTCCTTGAAGCCGCTGAAGTCCACGACGACGTGGTGGTCGATGCGGATGTCGGTCATCTTCTCGACCGTCCGGATGGTGCAGGCCGAACCCCCGGCCTGGAAGGCGTAGTTGAACATCGCGAAGGTCGGTTCGGACCGGGTGCCGTCCGCCCTGCGGCAGCCGGGCACGTCCACCATCAGGTCCCTCGGCAGGGACACCGCCGTCGCGCTGCGCCGGTCGGCCGCCAGGTGCAGCAGGATGGTCGTGTCCGACCGCTCAGTGCCGGAGTCCCGCCCGTATCTGCCGTTCTCGTTCCCCGACCGGGAGTCCGACCCGATCATCAGGATGTTCTGCGCGTCCCGCACCAGCGCGGTCGGCCGCTCCCGCTCGTACCGGGCCAGCTCGTCCGCCGCCGTCTGGTCCGACGTGATGTTCCCGTCCAGCTTCCGGTAGGCGGCCCACCCCACCGCCATGCCCCCGAGCAGCATCGTCGCGGCGCCCGCCGCGGTCCAGCGCAGCCACCGCCGCCGACGGCGGCGCAGAAGCCCGTCCCCGGTGGCGGAACCACCCGCACCGGGCCCGAGCACCCCCGTCCTGCCTCCGGCGTCGTTCACTGTCGGCCACCCCTCACGGCGTACGAGGTACGAGCGAGCTGTGCTCCTACGACGATGGCGCGAGAGGGGGCGCGGGGGCGGCCGGGGGTAGGCCGAACGGGGGACGGGGCCGGTGGCTTGCGGCCCGCCGACGGGGACGGGAGCTGTGGTCCGAGGCCCTCCGACGGGGCCGGTGGCCCGCCGGAGGGGACGGCGGCTGCGGTCCGAGGCCCGCTAGCGTGCGACGGCCGTGACGCGCTCGCTCTCGACGCGCTTGGCCAGCGCGTCCTCCGCCAGTTGGTCCAGGTGCCGGCACAGCACCACGGAACCCCCGGTCGCCAGCGGCCCGTACAGGCCCGCCAGCAGGCCCTCCCATGTGTCGTAGCCCGCTCCGGACAGCAGCCGCGACCCCGGCCCCGTGAGCCCGAGGTCGCCCGCCTCGGCGCGTGCCCGTTCCACGACCTCCGCGCCGCTGAACTCGCGCCCGGCCACGATCAGCGCCGGCTCCTCGGGGTCCACGGGCGCGAACGGCGCGAACCGGTCCCCCTGCGAGGGCACCTCCACGGCGTAGTCCGCGAAACCCGCCGGGGTCTGCGGGAACCTCCCGCCGAGCGGCCGCAGCGCGAGGGCGACCCGCTCCCCGGAGCAGGCCCGGGCCTCCTCCAGGGTGTCCGGCCCGCTCACCACGAGATCGGCCGCGCCGGGGTCCCCGGCGACATCGGCGACGACACCCACCGACGAGCACGCCAGCAGCCACACCGCCGTCTGCCAGTGCGCGGGCAGCAGCAGCGCGAGCCGGTCGCCGGGCTCCGCGGCCAGGTCGCCCTGGAGCAGATTCGCCGTCTTGGCCACCCAATTGGCGAAGGTGGCCACGGACAATTCGACGCGTTCGCCCGTGGCGTCGTCGTAGAAGGTCACCAGGGGGCGCGCGGGGTCCGCGGCGAGCGCGGATCGCAGCAGGTCGGCAGGGGTGCGATCGGTGGCGTTCATCCGCGTAAGCGTACGCGGGGCCGGGCGCGGGGCGGGTGCGGGGCGAAGCGGAGGGGCCACCGGTTCGGCCCAGTGCCACCCACCGGTTCGGCGGAGCGGAGCCGACGGTCCGTCAGTTCCGCGATGGACAGATATGTATGACTATGTCCAAGATCGGGCGTATGCGTAGCTCTCGTTTCCTCGCCTCCTCGATCGGTGTCGCCTGCGCTGCGGTCCTCGCCCTCCCCGCCGCGCTGCCCGCCGCGGCCGCGACCCCCGCCCCGGCCCTCGACACCTCCGCCTCCGAACAGTCCGCGACCTCCGCACAAGCCGCCTCGGTCGGTGCCCCGGCCGTCGACAGAGCGACCGCATCGCCGTCCGGCCGCACCCAGTCGCTCCCCCTGGTCCCGCTCGCGACGGACCGCAGCCTTCCCCCGACCGCCGCCGAACAGGGCCTCGGGCGCCGCGACGTACGGTCCTTCTCGCTGGTCGGTGTCGTGTGGGACGACCCCGACACCGAACTGCACGGCCGCGTCCAGGTCCGCGCCCGTGCGCGCGGCACCACCCACTGGTCCGGCTGGCAGGACGTCGAGACCCACAACCACGAGCACGCCGCCGACCCGGACACCGCCGAACGCGCCTCCAGCCGGGTCCGCGGCTCCACCGCCCCGCTCTGGGTCGGCGAGTCCGACGGCGTCGAGGTCCGCGTACGGGCCGAGGTCAGCGGTCGTACGGCCGCGCCGGGCGTCCAGACGCTCCCGGACGGCCTACGCCTCGAACTGGTCGACCCCGGCACCGGCGTCCCGGAGGCCGTGTCGACGCAGGCGACCACCCCGGGGGCCGGGCCGGCCGCCGACCCCCCGCCCGTCGGCACGCCCGTGGACGCCTCTCGGCTCGGCACGCTGACCGTGGAGTCCGCCGCCGCCTCCGCCGTCAACGCGGACCTCGCGCCGCTCGGCGCCACCGTCATCCCGGCGTTGTCGCGCAAGGCGACGGAGGCCGGGCTGGCCGACCTGGAGCCGGGCATGAAGCCCTACATCGGGCCGCGTCCACGCATCGTCACGCGCCGCGGCTGGGGCGCCGACGAGAAGCTCCGCGAACGGGACTTCCTCTACACCAAGAAGGTCCAGGCGGCGTTCGTGCACCACACCGCCTCCGGCAACAACTACAGCTGTAACGAGGCGGCTTCCGTCATCCGCAGTATCTACCGCTACCACGTGGTGAGCAGTGGCTGGCGGGACATCGGCTACAACTTCCTCGTCGACAAGTGCGGAAACATCTACGAGGGGCGCGCGGGTGGCGTAGCGAAGGCCGTCATGGGTGCCCACACCCTCGGTTTCAACACGAACAGCATGGGGGTCGCGGTCATTGGCAGCTTCGGCAGCACCAATCCGCCCGCCGCCGCTGTGACGGGAATCGCGCAACTCACCGCCTGGAAACTCGGTCTTTACCGGGCGAACCCCAAGGGCAAGACGGATCTCATCTCCGGGGGTGGCAATCTGTACGCAAAAGGTAAGAAGGTACGACTGAACGTGATCTCCGGCCACCGTGACGGGTTCGCGACCGAGTGCCCGGGGGGGCGCCTTTACGGAAAGCTCGGTACGACCCGCTCGGAAGCCGCCCGGTACCAAGGGCGGTAGGACAGCGGCAGGTTGAAGGGGAACCAGGGGCGCCACCGCCCCGACCGCACACCGGTGAGCCGGCCGGAGGCCACCGCACGGCAGCACAGCAAGGCCGGGGGCACGCCCGCCGTGTCCCCGCGCAACACCCCGCCGACCTGCGAAGTGGCAGACCGGCGGGGTTCCGCACGTCCATGAAGGCGCCCTCGAACGGTCTGCATACACTGGCCGGCCGAAAGACAGTTCGGCCGGTCCCGGCAGGAAGCAGAGACGACAGGTGACAGAAGCGATCCTCCTGGTCGGCGGCAGAGGCACCCGACTGCGTCCGCTCACGGTGCACACTCCGAAGCCCATGCTCCCGGCGGCCGGAGTCCCTTTCCTCACACACCAACTGGCGCGGGCGAGAGCGGCGGGCGTCGACCACATCGTCCTCGCCACCTCCTATCTGGCCGAGGTCTTCGAACCCCACTTCGGCGACGGCTCCGCCCTCGGCCTCCACCTCGAGTACGTCACGGAAGAGGAGCCCCTCGGCACGGGCGGCGCCATCCGCAACGCGGCCGCACACCTCCACTCCGCCCCCGAGGACCCCGTCCTCGTCTTCAACGGCGACATCCTCACCGGCCTGGACATCCGCCGCCTCGTCGGCACACACCGGACGACCGGAGCGGACGTCTCGCTCCATCTGACCCAGGTGACCGACCCGCGCGCCTACGGTCTCGTCCCCACCGACGAGACGGGCCGCGTCCTCGCCTTCCTGGAGAAGCCGCAGACGCCCGAGGAGATCGTCACCGACCAGATCAACGCGGGGGCGTACGTCTTCCGCCGCTCGGTCATCGACACGATCCCGGCGGGCCGCCCGGTCTCGGTGGAACGCGAGACGTTCCCGGACCTGCTGGCGGCGGGCGCCCACCTCCAGGGCATGGTCGACTCCACGTACTGGCTGGACCTCGGCACCCCCGCGGCCTTCGTCCGCGGCTCCGCCGACCTCGTCCTCGGCCGCGCCCCGTCCCCGGCGGTGCCCGGCCGCTGCGGCGACCGTCTCGTCCTGCCCACCGCCCGGGTGGCCGGCGACGCCAAGCTCACCGGCGGCACGGTCGTCGGCGAGGGCGCGTTCGTCGGCGAGGGCGCGCGGGTCTTCGGCAGCACGGTTCTCGCGGGCGCCGTCGTCGAACCCGGCGCGGTCATCACCGACTCCCTGATCGGCGCCCGGGCCCGCATCGGCGAACGCTCCGTCCTCACGGGCACGGTCGTCGGAGACGGCGCGGTCATCGGCGCGGACAACGAACTCCGTGCCGGGGTAAGGGTCTGGTGCGACGCCCAGATCCCCACGGGGGCGCTCCGCTTCTCGTCGGACGAGGGCGCCCAGTAGCTCGGGGGCGCGCTGTTGGTTCGGCGGGTGCGGGTGGTGTGTGGCTGGTCGCGCAGTTCCCCGCGCCCCTGGAAAAGCAGGGGCCTGCGGCCCCGTGCTTTTCCGATGAAGGGCGGGCCGCAGGCCCGTTCCCTTCAGGGGCGCGGGGCGGTGACATATGCGGCTCCGCCGCGTGGGCGCGACAAGCCCCCACTCACCCGCACCCGCCAACGCACCCCCCGGCCCGAGTTCATAGGCGCCCGATGTCCCAGCGAGGCATCTTCGGAGTCCTCCGCCCCGGCACCCGCCCCGACAGCAGAATGAACCGCGCCGCCCGATGCCGCTGCCCCGCATACGGCTCCAGCAGCGACAGCATCACCGCGTCGTCCGCGTCCCGGTCGCCCGCCAGTGCGTAGCCCACGATCCCCGGCAGATGCACATCCCCCACGGTCACCTCGTCCGCCGCCCCGTGGCTGCGCTGCACCGTCTCCGCCGACGTCCACGGCCCGATCCCCGGCACCAGCTCCAGCCGTGCCCGCGCGTCCTGGGGTGACATCCCGACGGCCTCCTCCAGCCGCCCCGCCACCCGCACCGCCCGCAGGATCGTCGACGCCCGCTTGTTGTCGACCCCGGCCCGGTGCCACTCCCACGACGGGATCAACGCCCACTCGCGGGCCGTCGGCATCACGGACATGCCCGCGGGCGCGGGCCCCGGCGCCGGTTCCCCGAACTTCCGTACGAGCAGCCGCCACGCCCGGTACGCCTCGTCCGTCGTGACCTTCTGCTCCAGGATCGACGGGATCAGCGACTCCATCACCAGCCCGGTCCGCGTCAGCCGCAGTCCCGGACGCTGCCGCCAGGTCGCCGCCACGATCCGGTGCCGGGGCACGAACGCGTCGGGTTCGTCCGACGCCCCCAGCAGGGGCGGCAGTCGGTCGAGCAGCCACTCGCCGCCGGGACCCCAGGCCTCCGCCTCGACGGCCCCGCCGCGCACGGCGACCCTGAGGGTGCCGGCCCCGGCAGGTGTGCGGCAGACCCGCCACACGGCCCCGTCGGGGGTCGCCTTGAACGTCGGATCGCCGGGCCCCCTCTTGAGCGGCCCGAGCACCAGCCCCAAATCGAACGGCCCCTCAGGCGTCCACGTCCGCCGAAGCCCCGGCGCGGGCGCGGGACGGGGCACCCCACCGGGCACCACGACATGCCCGCCTCGCACGGTCGTACGAGTAGGTCGGGGGGAGAAACGTCCGGCCACGGTGAGGTCCTAGGAAGCTATGGGGCGCCTTATGAGCATAGGAGGCGGTGGTTCCACCGAGGCCGAGAGCCCCCGGAGGCGGAGGCGGAGGCATCCGGCCCCCGTCACCGCACCTCGATGAACGCCCCCGCGTCCCGCTCGCCCCGGGCGGGCGGCTCCGCCGCCGGGTGCCCGACGGCCACGGCACCCATGGGGTCCCACTGCTCCGGCAGCGCCAGCACGTCCCGTACGACGTCCCGGCAGAACATCGTCGAGGACACCCACGCGGACCCGAGCCGCTCCCCGGCCAGCGCGACCAGGAAGTTCTGCACCCCGGCCCCGGTGGCGACGACGAACATCTCCCGCTCGGCGCCGTCCCGCCGCTCGTCCCCGTAGGTGTGCGACCCGTCCATCACCAGACACGGCACCACGAGGTACGGCGCGTTGCGCAGGACGTCCCCCCGCCGCACCCGCTTCGCGATGGACTCCTCGCTCTTGCCGTCCCGCCGCAGGTCCGCGATCCACGCGTCCCGCATCGCGTCGAGCAGCCGCACCCGCGACTCCTCGGACTCCAGCAGCACGAACCGCCACGGCGTGGTGTGGTGCGGCGCCGGCGCGGTGACGGCGGCGGCCACGGCACGCCGTACCGCACCGGGGTCGACCGGCTCGTCGGTGAACGACCGCACGGTCCGCCGCTGAGTCACCGCCAGCCGTACGGCCTCCGAGGTCCCGAGCCGGAACATGTCGTCGCGGGCGCCCCTGACCAGGGCCTTCGTGCCCTCGCCCGAGTCCTCGGCGACGACGTGCGCGAGGCCCCGCACGACGGCGACCGGCAGCCCGGCGGCCTTGCCCTTCACCAGGTCACCGGCGGCGGCCAGTTCGTCGGCGGTGGCGACGACGGTCGCGCTGAGGGGATTGCCGTGCGCGTCCGTGCCGCCGCGCAGGTCGTCGAGGACCCGTACCCCGGCCGCGCCGATGGCCACGTCGGTGAGCCCGCTGCGCCAGGGCCGCCCGAAGGTGTCGGTGACGACGACCCCGACCTCGACCCCGAGCGCGTCCCTGATCCCGTCCCGGACGGCCCGCGCGGAGGCGTCGGGGTCCTCGGGCAGCAGCAGGACGGTCCCGGCGGGGGTGTTGGAGGCGTCGACGCCGGCGGCGGCCATCACCAGGCCCTGCCGGTTCTCCACGATGCGCAGGGCACCGCGCCGGGCCACGACCCGGACGGTCTCGGCGTCGATCGCGGCCTCCCGGTCGGCCGCCTCGACCGTCCGGCCCTCGGCCTTGGACACGATCTTCGAGGTGACGAGCAGCACATCCCCGTCGCGCAGCCCCGGCTCGGCCGCGGCGATCAGCTTGGCGAGGTCGTCCCCCTGCTGGATCTCGGGAAGGCCGGCCACGGCCCACACCCGGTACCCGGCGGCCGGGGACGCCTCTCCCGCGGTCTCCTCGCTCACGCGGCCCGCACCTCCTCGGCGAGCGCCAGCGCCGCCCCGGCCATGGCCGCGGTGGCGTCGAGATCGGTCATCATCAGGGGCACCGCCCGGCAGCGGATGCCCGCCGCCTCGACGCGCTCGACGGTGCCGGCGTCGACCGTGTCGACGAGCCAGCCGTCGAGCAGCCCGGAGCCGTAGTGCTCGGCGACGGCCGCGGCGGTGGACTCGACACCGACGGCGGCGAGGACCTTGTCGGCCATGCCCCGCACGGGCGCGTCCCCGACGATGGGGGAGAGCCCGACGACCGGCACCCCGGCCTCGGCGATCGCCTCCCTGATGCCGGGCACGGCGAGGATGGTGCCGACGGAGACGACGGGGTTGGACGGCGGGAAGAGGATCACGTCCGCCTCCGCGATGGCCTCCAGGACGCCCGGCGCGGGCTTGGCCTGCTCGGCGCCGACCGGCACGATCGCCTCGGCGGGCACGGAGGCCCGCAGCCGCACCCAGTACTCCTGGAAGTGGACGGCCTTGCGCTCGCCGTCGAGGTCGACGGCGACATGGGTCTCGACCCGGTCGTCGGTCATGGGGATGAGCCGCACCCCCGGCTTCCACCGGTCGCACAGCGCCTCGGTGACCGCGCTCAGCGGGTATCCGGCGCCGATCATCTGCGTCCGCACGATGTGTGTGGCGAAGTCCCGGTCGCCCAGGCCGAACCACTCCGGTCCGACGCCGTACGCCGCGAGCTCCTCCTTCAGATGGAAGGTCTCGTCGGCCCGGCCCCAGCCCTGCTCCTCGTTGATGCCGCCGCCGAGCGTGTACATCACCGTGTCGAGGTCCGGGCAGACCTTCAGGCCGAAGAGGTGGATGTCGTCCCCCGTGTTGCCGATGACCGTGATGTCCGCCTCCGGAGCGGCCCGCTTCAGGCCGCGCAGGAACCGGGCACCACCGATGCCACCCGCCAGAACCACAATGCGCATGGGAGTCAGTCTCGCAGGCGCCCATGACAACGGACCGCGCGCCCGCCCCCGACCACGAACGGTTTCGGCCGGGCCCGGCGTCAGGCCGTGGCGGTCGCCGTCCGCGTCGCGCAGGCCTTGGTGTGCATCGGCATGTCCGTCAGGCCCGGGTAGTAGATGTGCAGGCTTATGGCCGGTTCCAGCGTGTCGTTGACGACCTCGTGCGCGTAGCCCGGCGCGAAGACCCGCTGCGCGCCGGCGGCCAGCACCCGCGTCCCCCGGTCGGTGCGCTCGGTCAGCGTGCCGTCCAGGACGGTGAGCACCCCGGACGAGCCGCCGTGGTCGTGCAGCCCGGTGCCCTGACCCGGCACCCAGGACAGCAGCCACACCTCGTACCCGGGGCCGGTGCGCAGCCGGTGGTACCAGCGGGTCGTCGCGTCGTACTCGACGAGGTGCTCCCACTGGGCTCGGTCCTCGGCGATGGAGCGGGCCAGTCCGGCGAACTCGGCCACGGTGACCGGATGTTGGCGCGGCGTCCGCAGGAGGTGGGGTACCTCGAGGATGTCGCCGGCGATCTGGAGGTCGCTGTCGCTGTTCATGGGATGAGGTGGTCCTCGGCGAAGAGTGTGGGGGATGGCTGGGTGTCGCGTGCCGTCCGCCCGGGTCACGGGCGGGGCGGATGCCCGGGTGCGGGCGGAGGGGAACAGCAGCCGAGCCGCGATGGGCTCAGTGGCAGCCGGAGCGCGTTGGGCTCAACAGCTGGGACAGCAACAGCTACAGCGAGCGCGGGCAGCACCGAGGGACCCGGCGGAGCGGGTCGAGGTGAGTGCCAAGTTCGCGAGCATGCCCACTAGGACAGCGGTTCACACCTCTGCTGTCAACTTCACGTCCGGTATGTGGATGCCGCTTCACCTCTTTCGGTGCATCACCCCGGTGAAAGGTTTGTGCATGGGGAGTCGGGGACACATGGCGCACAACCCGATACGGGTGAGTGCGAGCGGGCCGGAACGAGATCGAACTCCTGGACGTCTTCCCTCGTAAGAGAGGGAGACCGTACGGGACTTCCACCCACCGTCAAGCTGCTGTCAGGGTTTATGCCGATTTGAACACTTTCCGCATAGCCTTGGTTCCGCAGAGTGAATAAGGGGCCCAATAGCAGATCTCGGCTTGACTCGCCCGTAGCAGCACACTTGTAATTTCACTCGTGTCGTTCAGCCGAAATCGGTAACGGCCGCACGACGGGGACGCGAAAGACGGACGAGGGGCGCACATGACCGAGCTCGTGCAGCAACTGCTGGTCGACGACGCGGACGAGGAACTCGGCTGGCAGGAGCGCGCGCTGTGCGCCCAGACCGACCCCGAGTCCTTCTTCCCCGAGAAGGGCGGCTCGACCCGCGAGGCCAAGAAGGTCTGTCTGGCCTGCGAGGTCCGCTCCGAGTGCCTCGAGTACGCCCTCGCCAACGACGAGCGCTTCGGCATCTGGGGCGGCCTGTCCGAGCGGGAACGCCGCCGCCTCAAGAAGGCCGCCGTCTGAGCGCGCGCGGCGCTCACCGCACGCACCTTCCGCACACCACACACCACAGGAAGTCGGCAGTCCGCAGCACGTCCCAGCGGAACCGGGTGACCAACGGCCCGTCGCAGGTGGCTTGTCCACAGGCGGCGGGCCGCCGTGGTGCTCAGCCGTTAGTGTGGGCCCTCGTCCGAGACGTCCCGCTGTCCCCGCCGGACACAGACGTCCACCGCAGTCCATCGAACCGGGGCCCGTACCTCGATGTCCGTGCACAGCCACACCGCAGCCCACGACGCTGCCACCCCTGAGTTCCCACGTCATGTGGTGACCGCGGTCCTCGTCGCGCACGACGGCGCCCGCTGGCTGCCCGACGCGCTCGCCGGACTGCTCGGCCAGGAGCGCCCCGTGCAGAGCGCCATGGCGGCCGACACCGGCAGCGCGGACGACTCCGCCCAGCTCCTCGCCGACGCCCTCGGCGCCGACCGCGTCCTGCACCTCGCCCGGCGCACCGGGTTCGGCCAGGCCGTCGAGGAGGCCAACCGCACCGCGGGCGTGCTCACCCAGGACGACCTGGCCTACCTCCGCCGCCCCAGCGGCTGGGACCCCGTCACGCGTACCTGGCGCGACGACGCGTACGACATGCCCGAGCTCCCGCACGGAGAGCCGGTGCAATGGCTGTGGCTGCTGCACGACGACTGCGCCCCCGAGCCCGACGCCCTCGCCCAGCTGCTGCGCGTCGTGGAGAACGAACGCGAGCTGGGCCGGGACGACGTCGCCGTCGTCGGCCCCAAGCTGCGCGGCTGGTACGACCGCCGTCAGCTCCTGGAGGTCGGCGTCACCATCGCGGCCTCCGGCCGCCGCTGGACCGGCCTGGACCGCCGCGAGCAGGACCAGGGCCAGCACGACCACGTCAAGCCCAGCCTCGCCGTCTCCACCGCCGGCATGCTGATCCGCCGCGACGTCTTCGAGGAACTCGGCGGCTTCGACCGACGGCTGCCCCTCATGCGGGACGACGTCGACCTGTGCTGGCGCGCCACCGCCGCCGGCCACCGCGTCCTCGTCGCCCCCGAAGCGGTCGTACGGCACGCCGAGGCGTCCTCCCGCGAGCGCCGCACCGTCGACTGCGTGGGCCGCTCCGCCGCCTCCCCGCACATGGTCGACAAGGCGGGCGCCGTCTACACCCTCCTCGTCAACTCCCGCACCGCACAGCTCCCCTGGGTGCTGTTCCGTATCGTCCTCGGCACCCTGCTGCGGACCGTCGCCTACCTCGTCGGCAAGGTCCCCGGTCAGGCCGTCGACGAGATCCGCGGTCTGCTGAGCGCGCTGCTGCGGCCCGAGCGGATCATCGCCGGACGCCGCAGAAGAGGCGGGGCGCAGATCGACAAGGGCGAACTGCGCGCGCTGTTCCCGCCGCCCGGCGCGACCGTCCGCGCCACCGTCGAGCAGGCAGCCGGTGATCTGTTCGGCCGCTCCGACGCCGAGCCCTCCTCGGCCGGACGGCACGGCGGCGCCGTCGAGTCCGGGCCCGGCGACGACGACGCCGACTTCCTGGAGGTCGAGCAGTTCGCCCGGCTCAAGCGCGTCGCGCGCAAACCGGGCCCGCTGCTCTTCCTCGTCCTGCTGCTCGCCTCACTCGCCGCGTGCCGCGCGCTCCTCGGCGGCGGCGCCCTCGCGGGCGGCGCCCTGCTGCCCGCGCCCGCCGACTCCGCCGAGCTGTGGTCGCGCTACCTGGACGCGTGGCACCCCATCGGCGCAGGCGGCGCCGAGGCCGCCCCGCCCTACCTGGCGATCATCGCGATGCTCGCCTCCTTGCTGCTCGGCTCGACCGGCCTCGCCGTCACCGTGCTCCTCGTGGCCTCCGTGCCGCTGGCCGGATTCACCGCGTACTTCGCCTCACGGCCCCTCGTCGAGTCCCGGCTGCTGCGCGCCTGGGCGGCCGTCGTCTATGCCTTCCTGCCCGCCGTCACCGGTGCCCTCGCCGGGGGGCGCGTCGGCACCGCCGTCCTCGCGATCCTGCTCCCCCTGATCGCCCGCGCGGGCGCCGCCGCAGCGGGGCTCACGAACAGCACGGGGGCGCGCGGCAGTTGGCGCGCGACCTGGGCGTACGCGCTGCTGCTGACGATCACCACCGCGTTCACCCCGATCGTGTGGCCCATCGCGCTGCTCCTCGGCCTGGCCGTGCTCGGTGTGCGCCGCCGCGAGATCACCGCGTACGGCCCGCGCTTCCTCGCCCAGCTGGGCACCCCGCTGCTGATCCTGGCCCCCTGGTCGCTCACCCTGCTGCCGTTCGGCTTCTTCCAGCAGGCCGGTCTGGAGTACGGGGCGAGCGCGGCCTCCCCGACCGATCTGCTCGGCATCAGCCCCGGCGGCCCCGGCACGGTCGGCGGCCTCACCCTCGTCGGCGTGGTCCTCGCCGCGCTGGCCGCCCTGCTGCGCTCGGAACGCCGACTGGCGATCGGGACCGCCTGGACGGCGGCTCTGGTGGGACTCGTCTTCGCCGTCCTGTCCAACAACTCCACCTGGGCGGGCCCCGCGACCCTGGTCTACGGCATCGCCCTCCTGGCCGCCGCCACCCTGGGCGCCGACGGGGCACGCGCGCGTGTGGCCGAGCAGAGCTTCGGCTGGCGTCAGCCGGTGGCCGCGCTGATCGCGCTCGCCGCCGCCGTCGGCCCGCTCCTCGCCGCCGCCGGCTGGATGATCGGCGGCGCCGACGGGCCCCTGGAGCGCCGCGACCCCGTCCAGGTCCCCGCGTTCGTCGCCGAGGAGAGCGGTACCCGCGACCAGGCCCGCACCCTCGTCCTCGACAGCGACTCGCCCGCCGAGGTCTCCTACACCCTGGTCCGCGGCTCCGGCGTCCGCCTCGGCGACGCGGAACTCACGGCCGCCGCCGGACGGAACCGGCAGCTCGACAAGGTGGTCGCCAACCTCGTCGCCGGCTCCGGCGCCGACCAGGCCGACGAACTCGGCGGCTTCGCCGTGCGCTACGTCCTCGTCCGCCCGGGCGCCCCCCGCGAGATGAGCCGCGTCCTGGACGCCACGCCCGGCCTGAGCCGGCTCAGCCAGAAGGACGGCAGCGCCCTGTGGCGCGTGGACCGCGAGGTCGCCCGCGTCACCGTCGAGACGGGCTCCGGCGACCCGAAGTCCGTCGCGGCCGGCCCCGTCGACGTGCACACCACCCTCCCGGCCGGCGGCTCGGGCCGCGTCCTGCGCCTCGCCGACACCGCCGACGAGTCCTGGACCGCCACCCTCGACGGCAAGCCGCTCACCCCGACCACGGTCGACGGCTGGGCCCAGGGCTTCCAACTCCCCACCGGGGGCGGCCGTCTGGACGTCACCTTCGACGAGCCCGTGAGCCACACCGGCTGGCTGTGGGCGCAGGGCTCGCTCGCCGTCGTCCTCGTGGTCCTCGCCCTGCCGGGCCGCCGCCGGGACGTCGACGACGACCTGCCCGAGGAGCCGGTCGCGGTTCCCTCCCAGGACGCCACCGGCGACGGCCGCCGCGCCCGCCGCCTGCGCGCCCAGGCGGAGGCCGAGGCCGAGGCCGACCAGTCCACGGGCACCCCGCCCCCGCCCGCCGAGGAGGCCCCGGTGGCCGTCCCCGTCCCGGAGCAGCAGGCGTACGGCGAGTGGGACACCCCGAATTACGCGGGCGCCGAGTACGGCCAGTACGACCAGCAGTACCAGGCCGCCCAGCAGTACCCGGCGGGCACCTACGACCAGCAGCACTACCAGGCGGACCCCTACCAGGGCGGCCAGTACGACCCGTACGCCTCCTACGGGGGCGACACGGCCTCCTACGACCAGACGTACACCCAGGGCTACGACGCGACGTACGACCCGTCGCACGGCACCGGCGCCGACCCCGAGCGCCCCGACGGGAGCCAGCAGTGAACCGCACGACCCTGTCCCTGATCGCCGGCACGACCGCCCTCGCCGCCGTCACCGGTTTCGCCGTGCTCAGCGCGCCCGACGCCTCCGGCGGCGACACCGCCGTCGAGGCGGCCGCCCGACTCCCCGTGGAGCGAACGAGTCTGCTCTGCCCCCGGCCGAGTTCCTCGGACGTCGCCGAGACCGCGTACACGTCCTTCACGCCCGCCACCAAGGGGGTCTCCGGCAAGGGCGGCGCCCAACTGGCCTCCGCGGGCGAGGAGTCGGCGGACAGCGGTGAGAAGGGCAAGAAGGCCAAGCCCGTCCTGGAGCCGAAGGAGCCGGGCAAGCCCGCCACCGGGAGCACCGACGGCGGTGACGCGCCCGCGCTGATCGGTACCGCCGAGGGGAAGTTCGCGCCCGGCTGGACCGTCCAGGAGACCACCGAGGTCGCCGCCGGCACCGGCCGTGGCCTGCTCGGCGTCAACTGCACCGCCCCGGACACGCAGTTCTGGTTCCCGGGCGTCAGCACGGCCGCCGGTCGCACCGACTACGTCCACCTCACCAACCCGGACGACGCGGCGGCCGTCGTCGACATCGAGCTGTACGGCAAGGACGGCGAGCTGAAGTCGACGGTGGGGGAGGGCATCACGGTCCGGCCCCGCTCCACCGAACCCGTTCTGCTGTCGACGCTCACCACGGAGAAGCAGGCGGACCTCACGATCCACGTCAGCGTCCGCAGCGGTCGCGTCGGCGCCGCCGTGCAGGCCCTCGACGACAAGCAGGGCGGCGACTGGCTGGCCGCCGTGGCCGACCCGGCCGCCACCGCGGTCCTCCCCGGCATCCCCGAGGACGCCACGTCCGTCCAGCTGATCGCCTTCACCCCCGGTGACACCGACGCCGACCTGAAGCTCC
Source organism: Streptomyces neyagawaensis (assembly GCF_023516595.1). Lineage (GTDB taxonomy): Bacteria > Actinomycetota > Actinomycetes > Streptomycetales > Streptomycetaceae > Streptomyces > Streptomyces neyagawaensis. Next base: position 271,980 of record NZ_JAMGBG010000019.1, read on the forward strand.
GGCTCGCCTCGCCCTCCGGGACGATCACCCCGGCCGGCAGCGAGACCCTGCACGTCAAGGCGGGGATGACGGCCACGGCCGACCTCGGTGCCATCACCCGCGGCGAGGCCGGATCGCTCCTGCTGAGCCCCACCGACGAGTCGATCCCGGTGGTGGCCGCCCTCCGCGTCGTCCGCGGCAAGGGCGCCAACCAGGAGACGGCGTTCATCCCGGCCACCCGCCCCGTCGGCAAGCGCGCCACGGTCGCCGACAACCGCGCCAAGGGCACGACCCTCGCCCTGACCGCCCCCGGCCGCGCGGCCGAGGTCAAGGTGACGGCATCCGCGGGCGGCACCGCCGGCGAGCCCTCGACCAAGACGTTCACGATCAAGGCGGGCACCACCCAGAACGTGGAGTTCCCCGTCCCGGCGGGCCTGAAGGGCCCCTACGCCCTCACGGTGGAACCCCTCACCGACACCCCCGTCTACGCCGCCCGCACCCTGGAGTCCAAGGTCGACGCCATCCCCGCCTTCACCATCCAGACCCTCCCCGACGACCGAGGAACGGTAGCGGTCCCCCAGGCCCACGAGGACGTGGCAGTACTCCAGGACTAGGGCCTGTCGTTCGGATCACGCCGGCTTCGGGCTGCGGCGCCTTGACGCTGCCGGTGAGCGGGGCTTGGTGCGTGCCAAGCCCCGCGGCCCAGGCGGGATCCGAACGACAGGCCCTAGGGGGCTGGGGGCCTCCCGGGCGCCCCAGCCGGGTCAGTCCTCCCCGTACCGGGGATCCACGGTCTCCGGATTCAGTCCCAGCAGCTCGGCGACCTGTTCCACGACCACCTCGTGCACCAGCGCCGCCCGCTCGTCCCGCCCCTTCGTCCGGATCTCCACCGGCCGCCGGTACACCACCACCCGCGCGACCCGCCCCTCCCGAGCCGGCACGATCCCGCCGAGCGGCACCGCCTCGTCGTTCCACACCCCGTCCCCCGGCCCGTCCAGCCGCGGCACCTCAAGGACGAGGAAGTCGATGTCGGCCAGCTGCGGCCACCGTCGCTCCAGCCGCTCCACGGAGTCCTGCACGAGGTCGGCGAAGACCTCCGCGCGACTCGCCGCGAGCGGCACCTGCGGCGGCGCGATGGGGCCGCGCATCCCCCGGCCGTGCCGATCACGACGGCGGGGCCCGGGTGCGGAGGCGGCGGGCGGCGGTACGAGGTTGTCCATCACCTGTGAAGCGTAGTCCTCACGAGGTGCGCGCGCCCGGCTCCACACCCCGCGCCGCACCCCCGCTCCGACACCGCTGACCTGGTACGTCCAACCGGCGCGCCGAACACGGGTGCGCCGCAGGGCCGTACGGCCCGACGCCGGATGACCAATCCAGCCAAGGTTGGGCTCGAATCCGTTCTCTCCCGGACCGATGAACTCGCATCAAATGACCTGGTTTGTAGCGATAATTGAGCGCCTTTCGAGTCGTTCGGAATGCCGGACGAGGAGTTACTCGCAGGTCAGCGAGGTGGGTTCGGAGAGGCGTGTGGGGCGTCTCACATGACGACACGGTGGAGTGACCTGGTGGAGAGTCGTCGCGGCCCGCTCAAGAGTGCGGTACCGTCCAACATCGTGAGCCCTGTACGTCGCTGTTCGCGCACCGCTTGCGGCCGTCCCGCCGTCGCGACGCTGACGTACGTCTACGCCGACTCGACCGCGGTCCTCGGCCCGCTCGCCACCTACGCCGAACCCCACTGTTACGACCTGTGCGCCGAGCACTCCGAGCGCCTCACCGCCCCGCGCGGCTGGGAGGTCGTCCGGCTGCTGGACGCCTCGGCTCCCGCCCGCCCCAGCGGTGACGACCTGGAAGCGCTCGCCAACGCCGTGCGTGAGGCGGCCCGCCCGCAGCAGCGCGCCGCGGAGGCCGGCGGCGGTGCCCGTACGGCCGACCCGATGGAGGTCGCCCGCCGGGGTCACCTCCGCGTCCTGCGCTCACCCGACAACTGACACCTCGTTCGGTGGCGTTGCCGCCGCCCCCGCGGTGCCCCACGTCCCTCGCCGTCGCCCACCGGGGCGCTCCCTCCCGACGCTCCGCCCTCGCCGACACCCGGTTCGCCGCGTCCGCCCACCTCCCCGCCCGCCTCCCCGGCCGACCCGCCGCGTCGGGCGCCGGCCCCTGGCAGGGGCCAACGACCTCGGAGGTCACGCAGTCGGCCGTAACACCGGCCGGGTAGTTTGGGGCGATCCGGTGAGGACTTCAGGAGGGTTTGGCCGTGGCTGCTGATCTGTCGACGATCGTGAAGGCGTACGACGTGCGCGGTGTGGTCCCGGACCAGTGGGACGAGCCCCTGGCCGAACTCTTCGGCGCCGCCTTCGCCCAGGTCACCGACGCGGACGCCCTCGTGATCGGCCACGACATGCGGCCCTCCTCGCCCGGCCTCTCCCGCGCCTTCGCCCGTGGCGCGGCGGCACGCGGCGTGCACGTGACCGAGATCGGCCTCTGCTCGACGGACCAGCTCTACTACGCCTCCGGCGCGCTCGACCTGCCCGGCGCGATGTTCACCGCCTCGCACAACCCCGCCCAGTACAACGGCATCAAGATGTGCCGCGCGGGCGCCGCCCCCGTCGGCCAGGACACCGGCCTCGCCGAGATCCGCGCCCTCGCCGAGGAGTGGAGCGAGACCGGAGCCCCGGAGCCCGCCGCGACCCCCGGCACGATCACCCGGCGCGACACCCTGGAGGACTACGCCGCGTACCTCCGAGGTCTTGTCGACCTCACCGCGATCCGGCCCCTGAAGGTCGTCGTCGACGCGGGCAACGGCATGGGCGGTCACACGGTCCCCACGGTCTTCGCCGGCCTGCCCCTCGACCTCGTCCCGATGTACTTCGAACTGGACGGCACGTTCCCCAACCACGAGGCCAACCCCCTCGACCCGGCGAACATCGTCGATCTCCAACAGCGCGTCCGAGAGGAGGGCGCCGACCTCGGCATCGCCTTCGACGGCGACGCCGACCGCTGCTTCGTGGTCGACGAGCGGGGCAACCCCGTCTCGCCGTCCGCGATCACCGCCCTGGTCGCCTCCCGCGAACTCGCCAAGAACGGCGGCAAGGGCACGGTCATCCACAACCTGATCACCTCCTGGTCCGTCCCCGAGGTCGTCCGGGAGTGCGGCGGCACCCCCGTGCGCACCCGCGTGGGCCACTCCTTCATCAAGGCCGAGATGGCCCGCAGCGGCGCGATCTTCGGCGGCGAGCACTCCGCCCACTACTACTTCGCCGACTTCTGGAACGCCGACACGGGCATGCTGGCCGCCCTCCACGTCCTGGCCGCCCTCGGCGGCCAGGACGGCCCCCTCTCCGGCCTCGTCGCCCAGTACGACCGCTATGCGGGCTCCGGCGAGATCAACTCCACCGTCGCCGACCAGACCGCCCGCCTCGCCGCCGTCAGGGCCGCCTACGAGGGCCAGGAGGGCCTGACCCTGGACGAGCTCGACGGCCTCACCGTGTCCTCCGCGGACTGGTGGTTCAACGTCCGCCCCTCCAACACGGAGCCCCTCCTCCGCCTGAACGCCGAGGCCCGCGACGAGACGACGATGACCAAGCTCCGCGACGAGGTCCTGGCGATCATCCGGGGGTGACCGCGCCGGCCTCGCGGACGATGGGCCGCGCCCGGCGCCGCCGCCCGCGCCCCCCGGCGCGGTGAGGGCCGCCCGCGCGGCCGATCGGGGCCTCCCCGGGTCCAGCCCGGGTGGCGGAACCTCGCCCCCGGGCCGGGCTCCCCACCGGGCGAGGACCCGCCCCGCACGGCCCGGACGCCCCTCCCAACCCCGGCGCCGACCCCCTCCCGGCGGTACGCTGACCAGGCCGCACCGCACCACCCCGCACAACAGAACCCCGCCCCCGAAGGGACCCCGACATGCCGCTCGAAGCCGGCCTCCTGGAGATCCTCGCCTGCCCGGCGTGCCACGCCCCCCTCACCGAGGAGGACACCGAGCTGACCTGCACCGGTCAGGACTGCGGCCTCGCCTACCCCATCCGCGACGGCATCCCGGTCCTCCTCGTGGACGAGGCCCGCCGCCCGGCGTGACCCCCCGCCCCGGGCCCCGGCTCCGGGCACACGGCAAGGCGTAACCCCGCGCGGGTAGGGAAACCCGGCGCGAAGGCGAAAAAGGGCACCCGGCGAATCGGAGGCTGCCGCCCATGCTCGACGAATCGCTGCTAGACACCCCCGACGCCCTGTCGGAGGCCGACCGGGGCGGCCTGCTCCGCGGCGCCGCCGAGGCCGGCGCCCGGGTCCGCACGGCCGTCCGCCTCGGCACCGAGGCCGGTATCGCCGACCTCAAACCCGACGGCCGCCCCCGCGCCCTCATGATCGCGGGCCCCGGCATGGCCTCCGCCGGCGTCGCCGACCTGCTCGGCGCCCTCGCCGGCTCCAGCTGCCCGATCACCCGCATCCACCCCACCGGCGTGGCCCCCGCCCCGGGCGCCCTCCGCTGGGACCTCCCCGGCTGGGCCGGCTCCGTCGACCTCCTCCTGATCGCCACCGCCGACGGCACCGAACCCGGCCTGTCGCTCCTGGTCGACCAGGCCTACCGGCGCGGCTGCACCGTCGTGGCCGTCGCCCCGCCCCGCACCCCCGTCGCCGACGCGATGGCGGGCTCCCGCGGCCTGTTCGTACCGATGGCGACCGCCCCGTACGAGCTGGAGGTGCCCCTCGGCGCCGCCGCTCCCGGCATCCTGTGGGCCCTGCTCACCCCGATGCTGGCGCTCCTCGACCGTATGGGGATCGTCGCCGCCGACCGGGACGCCCTGGCGAAGGTCGCCGACCGCCTCGACCAGGTCGCGGAGCGCTGCGGCCCCGCCATCGCCACGTACAGCAACCCCGCCAAGACGCTCGCCGCCGAGTTCGCCGACGCGCTCCCGCTGATCTGGACGGAGGGCCAGTCCGCGGGCCCCGTGGGCCGCCGCTTCGCCTCCGCGCTCGCCGAGCTCGCGGGCCGCCCCGCCCTCGCCGCCCAGCTCCCCGAGGCCCTCGCCTCGCACGCGGTGGTGCTGTCCGGCCCCCTGGCCGCGAGCGCCGACCCCGAGGCCTTCTTCCGCGACCGCGTCGAGGAGCCACCCGCCCTCCACGCGCGCGTGCTCCTCCTGCGCGACCGGCCCACCGGCGGACTCAGCGCCGCCCCGGCCGCCCGCGAGCTGGCCCTCGGCCACGAGACCGCGATCAGCGAGCTGGAACCCGAGGAGGGCAGCGACCTGGAGACCCTCGCGGAGATGATCGCCATCACGGATTTCGCCGCCGTTTACCTCTCGCTCGCCTCGGGAGCCTGATCCTTACCTGGCCCCGGCAGACCCCCGAACGGCGTACGGAGAAGAACACACACCATGGATCGCCTCGACAACACCATCCGCCCCTACGCCTGGGGCTCGACCACCGCCATCCCACACCTCCTCGGCGTGGCCCCCACCGGCGAACCGCAGGCGGAGATGTGGATGGGGGCCCACCCCGGCGCCCCCTCGCGCACCGCGCGCGGCCCCCTCACCGAGGTGATCGACGAGGCACCCGAAAGCGAGCTGGGCCCGCGCACCGTCGCCAAGTTCGGCCCCCGCCTGCCGTTCCTGCTGAAGATCCTCGCCGCCGGCGCCCCCCTCTCCCTCCAGGTCCACCCCGACCTCGAACAGGCCAGGGAGGGCTACGAGGACGAGGAACGCCGCGGCATCCCCCTCGACGCGGGCCACCGCAACTACAAGGACGCCAACCACAAGCCCGAACTGATCTGCGCCCTCACGGAGTTCGACGGCCTCTGCGGCTTCCGCGACCCACTGCGCGCCGCCGACCTGCTCGCCGGCCTCGACGTCGACTCCCTCAAGCCGTACGTCGACCTCCTGCACGCCCACCCCGAAGAGGCCGCGCTCCGCGAGGTGTTGACGGCCGTCCTGAGCGCCGACCCCGAGGCGATGGCCGAGACGGTCACCCAGGCCGCGGCCGCCTGCGCACGCCTCGGCGGCGACTACGCCCCCTACGCCGACATCGCCCACCACTACCCGGGCGACCCCGGCGTCATCGCCGCCATGCTGCTCAACCACGTACGCCTGCAGCCCGGCGAGGCCCTCTTCCTCGGCGCCGGCATCCCGCACGCCTACCTCGACGGCCTCGGCGTCGAGATCATGGCCAACTCCGACAACGTCCTGCGCTGCGGCCTCACCCCCAAGCACGTGGACGTCCCCGAACTGCTGCGCATCGTCCGCTTCGAGGCGACCGACCCGGGCGTCCTGCGCCCCGAGGCGGCCCCCGACGGCGAGGAGGTCTACGCGACCCCCATCGACGAGTTCCGCCTCTCCCGCTATGTCCTCCCCGAGGCCACCGCCCCGCACGACCTCACCCTCCCGACCCCGCAGATCCTGCTCTGCACGGCCGGTTCCGTACGGGCGGGCGAACACATCCTCGCCCCCGGCGAGTCCGTGTTCGTCCCGGCGGACGAGAAGGCCGAGGTGTCCGGACCGGGCACCGTCTTCCGCGCCACGGTCGTCGCGTGAACGGCGTGACCCCCTGCTGATCCGCGACCCGGCGCACCGACACCGGACCGGGCTGCAACAATGCCCCCTGCAAAAGGCGGGCTGGGGCCTGTCGTTTGGATCATGCCGGCTTCGGGCTGCGGCGCCTTGATGCTGCCGGTGAGCCCCGCGGCCCAGGCGTGATTCAAACGACAGGCCCCAAGCCCGGCCGGTGACGGACGGAAGCGTGGGTACCCATGCCCATGCACAGAGACATGCGTAGGCGAAGGGACACCCCGGACAGATGAGCGCGTCAGGCGGCACCAAGGCGATCGTGGCGGCACTCGGCGCCAACCTCGCCATCGCGGCAGCGAAGTTCGTGGCGTTCCTTTTCAGTGGCTCGTCCTCGATGCTCGCCGAGTCCGTGCACTCCCTCGCCGACTCCGGCAACCAGGGCCTGCTCCTCCTCGGCGGCAAGCAGGCCAAGCGCGAGGCCACCCCGCAGCACCCCTTCGGGTACGGCCGCGAGCGCTACATCTACGCCTTCCTCGTCTCGATCGTCCTCTTCTCCGTCGGCGGCATGTTCGCCCTCTACGAGGGCTACGAGAAGATCAAGCACCCGCACGAGATCGACCACTGGTACTGGCCCGTCGGCGTCCTCGTCTTCGCGATCATCGCCGAGTCGTTCTCCTTCCGGACCGCCATCAAGGAGTCCAACACCCTCCGCGGCACGAAATCCTGGACGGAGTTCGTCCGCCACGCCAAGGCCCCCGAGCTGCCCGTCGTGCTCCTGGAGGACCTCGGCGCGCTCGTCGGCCTGATCCTCGCCCTCGGCGGCGTCGGCCTGGCCCTGCTCACCGGCGACGGCGTCTGGGACGGCATCGGCACCCTCTGCATCGGCGCCCTGCTCATCCTCATCGCGATCATCCTCGCCGCCGAGACCAAGTCCCTCCTCCTCGGCGAGTCCGCCGGCGCCGAGGAGGTCGAGAAGATCGCCGCGGCCGTCGTCGACGGCGACACCGTCACCCGCGTCATCCACATGCGCACCCTCCACCTCGGCCCCGAGGAACTCCTCGTCGCCGCCAAGATCGCCGTCCAGCACGACGACACCGCCGCCGAGGTGGCGAACGCCATCAACGCCGCCGAGGCCCGCATCCGCGAGGCCGTCCCGATCGCCCGCGTCATCTACCTCGAGCCCGACATCTACAGCGAGGCCGAGGCCGCCAAGGGCCCCGACACCGAGGCCACCCCCGGCGGCCCCGCCCCTACCGCCGAGCACTGACCCACGCACCCACAGGACCGGGCCCGCCGCATCACACGGCGGGCCCTTTCCCGTCACAGGCCACGCACCGCCGCACCGCCGACACCCCAGGCCAGGGCCCTACGAGCCCCCGCCGCCCCTCGGTGAGGTCTTGATCCTTCTCCGGGCGGACTGGGGCCGCATGGGTCGACCGGTGTAGCTTGGGACCGAGCCAGACGTCGCTGCTGATGGCGGTCGGGCGGTCCCAGCGAGGACCGACCGAGGGAGAGAGGGCCTCCGACGGACTGCGCTGCGCGCACGCGGGCATGCCTGTGTCCTCTTCGGGCACCCCTGTGTCCGCCGCCGCGCAGACCAGCCCTACCCACCCTCGACCCGACACCGAGGAGCAGCTCCTAATGACGACTGTCGATCAGCGACAGGACTTCAAGGTCGCCGACCTCTCCCTGGCCGAGTTCGGCCGCAAGGAGATCACCCTCGCCGAGCACGAGATGCCCGGCCTGATGGCGATCCGCAAGGAATACGCCGAGGCCCAGCCCCTCGCCGGCGCCCGCGTCACCGGCTCCCTGCACATGACCGTGCAGACCGCCGTCCTCATCGAGACGCTGGTCGCCCTCGGCGCCCAGGTCCGCTGGGCCTCCTGCAACATCTTCTCCACCCAGGACCACGCCGCCGCGGCCATCGCCGTCGGCCCGAACGGCACCGTGGACAACCCGCAGGGCGTCCCGGTCTTCGCCTGGAAGGGCGAGACCCTGGAGGAGTACTGGTGGTGCACCGAGCAGGCGCTGACCTGGCCGGACAGCCCCACCGGCGGCCCCAACATGATCCTCGACGACGGCGGTGACGCCACCCTCCTCGTCCACAAGGGCGTCGAGTACGAGAAGGCCGGCGAGGTCCCCTCCGTCGACACCGCCGAGAACGACGAGCACCGCGTCATCCTGGAGCTCCTCCACCGCACCATCACCGAGGGCTCCCAGAAGTGGACCCAGCTCGCCTCGGAGATCCGCGGCGTCACCGAGGAGACCACCACCGGCGTCCACCGCCTGTACGAGATGCAGCGCGACGGCATCCTCCTCTTCCCGGCGATCAACGTGAACGACGCCGTCACCAAGTCGAAGTTCGACAACAAGTACGGCTGCCGCCACTCCCTGATCGACGGCATCAACCGCGCCACCGACGTCCTCATCGGCGGCAAGACCGCCGTCGTCTGCGGCTACGGCGACGTGGGCAAGGGCTGCGCGGAGTCCCTGCGCGGACAGGGCGCCCGCGTCATCGTCACCGAGATCGACCCGATCTGCGCGCTCCAGGCCGCCATGGACGGCTACCAGGTCACGACCCTCGACGAGGTCGTCGACAAGGCCGACATCTTCATCACCACGACCGGCAACAAGGACATCATCATGGCCTCCGACATGGCCAAGATGAAGCACCAGGCCATCGTCGGCAACATCGGCCACTTCGACAACGAGATCGACATGGCCGGCCTCGCCAAGGTCCCCGGCATCGTCAAGGACGAGGTCAAGCCGCAGGTCCACACCTGGACCTTCCCCGACGGCAAGGTGATCATCATCCTGTCCGAGGGCCGTCTGCTGAACCTGGGCAACGCCACCGGCCACCCGTCGTTCGTGATGTCCAACTCGTTCGCGGACCAGACCCTGGCCCAGATCGAGCTGTTCACCAAGCCCGACGCGTACCCGACCGGCGTCTACACGCTGCCCAAGCACCTCGACGAGAAGGTCGCCCGCCTTCACCTCGACGCGCTCGGCGTGAAGCTCACGACGCTCCGCCCGGAGCAGGCCGCGTACATCGGCGTAGAGGTCGAGGGCCCGTACAAGTCGGACCACTACCGCTACTGATCAGGTACTGATCACGCACCTCCGCTGACGCACTCCCGCGGCAGCTCACAGGCAGGCCCCCGCACCCCCGTGCCGGGGGCCTGCCCGTTCGGCCCGTGGTACGCCCGTCGGCCGGATCAGCCCGTCACGACTCAGGACGCCCATGCCCCGCGGCCGGTATTCGCTTCATGACCCGCACGACCACACCCTCCTCGCCGAAGAACACTTCCACTGCGCGCCGGGTCCCTCCGGCTGGCGCTATGTGTCCCAACTGACCGCTCCTTCCGGCGACCACACCGGCTCCGTCGACCTCGCCCTCGACGAACTCGGCCGCCCCCTACGCCTCGAACTCCACGCCGCGAGCTGGCAGGTCCGCGGCGCCGCCCTCGACGGCGTCACCTGGGTCCGCACCGACCCCACCGGCACGCATGCCACCGAAGGCAATGTCCGCGCGCATGCCTTCACCGGCACCTCCCCGGCGTTCCTCATCGCCACCGCCCGTCTCCTGCGCCTCACCCCTTCCGAGCCCGCGACCCGAGTACGCCTCGTCGCCTTCACCGACCCGGTCCTCGCCCCGCGCACCGTGGACCAGTCCTGGGCCTTGATCGCAAGAGAAGCACACGCCACTGACAACGGCCCCCTGACCGTGGACGAATACCAGGTCACAGCCCTGGACACCGGCGAACAGCACACCGTTCACATCGCGGGCGACGTGGTCCTCGCGGCTCCCGGGGTGGAGCTGGAACATCTGGAATCACCGCCGTCGACGTTCGACTGACGGAGATCGGCCGGCGGGGTTCGGCCGGGGGCTCGGCTGAGAGGCGGGGGCGGCGCCACGGCAACGGCGGGTGCCGATGGGGCAGTCATGCGCCCGGTGCCGGTGCCGGTGCCGGTGCCGGTGCCGATGCCGGTGGCGACGGCACCGGGCCGATGGCAAAGCTCGGCCGGGTGACGCGTACCTAGGCGGGTGGCGCGAACCCGGTGCTCGGCCGCTCGGCCGGCGGTTGCCGCGGTGCCTCGACGGGAGCGGAGGCACCAGGCGCCGTAGGCGAGGCAGGAGGGGAAGCCACCGGAACGCCAGGCATGGTGGCGGGGGCGGCCGGTGGTGCGGCGGACCACCCGGCCCCCGGAGCCTGACCGCTCGGCGTCACGCCGGGGCCCGTCGCACCGCCGAAGGCGCGGCGTGCCTCACGCGTCTGGCGCTCGTGCACCACGGCCGCGAGATAGGCGCCCGGGGGCACGCCGTACGGCGTGGGCGTTCCCGTACGCGCCGCGAGATCCGAGGCGAGACGTTCCGCCATCGCCGCTCCGACCTGCG
>NZ_JAMGBG010000190.1 GCF_023516595.1 Streptomyces neyagawaensis
CGCCCCGCGCCGATTGCCCCGCCGTCCCCGTCCGGCGCGACCACCAGCAGCCCGCCCCCGAGCACGACACACCCCACGAGCGCCCCGGCCACCGCCCGCCCCCGCCACCAGGGCGCCTCGCCGCGCCACCACGTCACCCGGCCGGCCCTCCCGTCCCGCCACCGTGCCGCCCAGCGGGCCTCGCCGTCCCGCCACCGTGCGGCCCGGGTCGCCGCGTCGTCCCACCACCGGCCGGCACCGCCCTCCCCGCCGTTCCCCCGGCCCCCGTCCGACCCCGGTACCGCCGACTCCTCGTTCCTCACACCGCTCATGTCGATCACTGTGCGTCCCCGCGGCGATCACATCCCGTACCCGGCGGTCGGCGGCGACGGCCTTCACACCGATGGCCGTGAGTGCGAACCTGTGATCATGAGCCGTATCGAAGCCCCGCGCGACGAAGTGACCGGCAACCTCGTCGACCGACTGCTCAGCGGCCTGCCGCCGGAGGCCGTGCTCACCGACCCGGACGTCACGGCGTCGTACGCGAACGACATGGCGAGCTTCTGCGAGGCCGGTGCCCCGGCGGTCGTGGTGCTGCCGCGGACCGTCGAGCAGGTGCAGCACGTGATGCGCATCGCCACCGAGCTGCGCGTCCCGGTGGTCCCGCAGGGCGCCCGTACGGGACTGTCGGGCGGGGCCAACGCCTCCGAGGGCTGCATCGTGCTGTCCCTCACCAAGATGGACCGGATCCTCGAGGTCAACCCCGTGGACCGGATCGCGGTCGTCGAGCCGGGCGTCGTCAACGCCGCTCTCTCCCGCGCCGTCGGCGAACACGGACTCGCCTACCCGCCGGACCCCTCCAGCTGGGAGATATGCACCATCGGCGGCAACATCGGCACGGCCTCCGGTGGCCTGTGCTGCGTGAAGTACGGGGTGACCGCCGAGTACGTCCTCGGCCTGGACGTGGTGCTGGCCGACGGCCGGCTGATGTCGACGGGCAGGCGCACCGCCAAGGGTGTCGCCGGGTACGACCTCACTCGGCTGTTCGTCGGCTCGGAGGGCTCGCTCGGCATCGTCGTCCGCGCGGTCCTCGCCCTCAACCAACGACCTCGGCAACATGGGTCTGCCGGAGACCACCGAGGCGCTGCTGCTCGCCGCGTTCGACACCCCCGACCCCACGGCCGACCTCGCGGCGGTGGCTCAGCTGTGCGAGGCCGCGGGCGCCACCCAGGTCGTCCCCGCCGACGACGCGGCCGAGTCCGAACTGCTGCTCCAGGCGCGGAGGATGTCGCTGACCGCGCTGGAGGCGGTCAAGGGCACGACGATGATCGACGACGTGTGCGTGCCGCGCTCCCGGCTCGGCGACATGCTCGACGGCGTGGAGCGCATCGCCGAGAAGTACGACCTGACCATCGGGGTCTGCGCGCACGCCGGCGACGGCAACACGCATCCCACCGTCTGCTTCGACGCGACAGACCCCGACGAGTCCCGGCGCGCCCGCGAGTCCTTCGACGAGATCATGGCCCTCGGCCTGGAGCTCGGCGGCACCATCACCGGCGAGCACGGCGTGGGCATCCTGAAGAAGGAGTGGCTGGCGCGGGAGATCGGCCCGGTGGGCATGGAGATGCAGCGGGCGGTGAAGGCCGTCTTCGACCCGCTGGGCATCCTCAACCCGGGCAAGCTGTTCTGAGCCGGCCGCCTCACTGGGCGAGCAGTTCGGCCAGCCCGTCGTCGATCCGCAGCATCTCGAACTCCGCGCCCGGCGGCACGATCCGCAGGGTGCGCTCCAGCCAGGCCGACACGGCGGCGGCCGGCGCCTCCAGGAGTGCTTCCCCGCCCGGCGAGCTGAGCGCCATCAACACGACACCGCGGCCCGACACCTTCGTCGGCCACACCCTGACGTCCCCGCCTCCGCACGGCCGGAACACCCCCTCCACCAGCAGCTCCCGCGCGAACGTCCAGTGCACGGGCCGGTCGGAGTTGATGTGGAAGGTGATGTGGACGGCGTACGGGTCGTCGCTGCGGTAGCCCAGCTTGGCCGGTACGGGGACGCTCTGCTCGGGCGACAGGACGAGCCGCAGCTCCAGCTCGCGTTCCACGACGGTGTGCCTCATGGTGGTCATTCCTCTCCGGTGCGGGGCCCGGATGCGGGCCCGTACGAGTGAGAGGGGAGCGGGGGCTTCATCATTACGCGGGTCCGCGGAACTTTTTCCGACGAACGCGCCGACGACCGTGCGACGACGCGCGACGCCGCGCGAGGACCGCGCCGAGGGGCGGCCGGACGCCCCGCGCGCGGGCCCGGCCCGTAGCAGATCCCGTGCTCGAAAGGGGCGGGTCCGGCGGCAGCGGTCATGGGACTTGCGCCCGTCTGGTAGATGTGGATGCCCCCTCTTCCACCCCCGAGCAGATACGGGACGACGGACATGAGCGCCCCAACCCCGGCCCCCGGCGACGACAGGCCCCGCGAAGGGTATTACCCGGACCCCTCCATTCCTGGATATGTCCGGTACTGGAACGGTGCCGCCTGGGTGCCGGGCACGAGCCGTCCGGCGCCCACCGACGGCGAACCGCTCGCCCCGCCCCCCGGCTCACCGGCCGTGGAGGAGACGGGCCCGCACTTCTTCGACGAGGACCCCGAGCCGGGCGGGCCCGCCGGCCGTCCCTCCGCCGACTCCCTGCACGGCAACCGCCCCGAACCCGCCTCCGCGTGGGGCGCCGACCGCTCCCGGCAGACCGGCTTCGGGGGCGACAAGGACCGCCGCGTCTCCTGGGGTTCACCCCGGCCGGCCGGCCAGGGCCCCGACCCGCGGGTCTCGCTCGCGGCGGACGCGGGCGACCCGGCCGCCGAGTCGGGCCGCACGGCGAGCACGGACGGCACGGCGACGATCCCCCCGGCGGACGACGACACCGGCGCACCCGAGGGCACGGTGGTCTTCCGCCGCCCCCACACCGGCGCGGGCGGGGGCGCGGAGTCGTCGCGGGCCGACGGCACCATGGCGTTCCGTACGAACTCCCCAGCAGCCGGACCCCAGGGCGCGGGCCCCCAGGGCGTGGGCCCCCAAGGTGCGGGCCCGGCCCCGGGTGTCTTCGGCGCGCCGCTGACCAGCGCGCAGGCCGCCGCCCAGCAGGCGTTGGGGCTCGCCCCGCAGGCGTCGTCCGCGACGGCACCGGCCGCACCGCCGGCCCCCGATCCGACCCCGACCGCCGTGCCCTCCGGACCGCAGCAGGGCCCGCAGGCCGCCCCCACCCCGCAGTCGCCCGCCGCGTCCCCGGCGGTCGCCGCGCCCGCCGCCCCCCTCACCCCGACCCCTCCGCCCCCACGGCAGCCGGAACAACCGGCGGTCGGCGGCTCCTTCGCGCAGGTACCGCAGACCCCGCAGGCCCCGCCGACCGGGCAGCCCGCCCCCGGCCTGCCCCAGCAGCCCACCGCTGTCCGGCAGTCGGCCGACACACCCATGGCCGTCGGGTCCGGCGGCGGTCAGCCCTCCTGGGCGCAGCAGGTGCACCGGCTGGCGGGCGGGGACGTCGAGCAGCCGGTCGCCCCCTGGAAGCCGGTGGTGGAGGACCCGTTCCAGGCGGTCGCCCGACGACAGGCGGAGGCCCGCCCCGCCGGGCTCGGCCGGCGGCTGGTGGCCCGCCTCGTGGACAGCGCGATCGTCGGTTCCGTCACCGCCGTGGCCGCCGTCCCGTTCGGCACCAAGGCGCTCGACCACATCGAGGGGAAGATCGACGCGGCCAGGCTCTCCGGCGAGAAGGTCACCGTCTGGCTGGTCGACGGCACGACCTCGGTGTACCTGGGCATCATCCTGGGCGTCCTGTTCGTGGTGAGCGCCCTCTACGAGGTGCTGCCCACCGCCAAGTGGGGCCGCACCCTCGGCAAGAAGCTGCTCCGCCTGGAGGTCCGGGACATCGAGGGCCACGAGCCCCCGTCGTTCGGCGGGTCCCTGCGCCGCTGGCTCGCCCACACCGTCCCCGGTCTGCTCGGCATCGGTGTCGTCGGCGTCCTGTGGTGTGTGATCGACAAGCCGTGGCGCCAGTGCTGGCACGACAAGGCGGCCCACACCTTCGTCGCCGGCGAGTAGCCGTACTCGTACTCCGTACGGCCCGTGCCGGATGCGGAGCCGGAGGGTTCGCGGTCGACTCGGGCCATGAGCAGCGAACCGCCGCCCTTCGGCTCCGGTCGGTCCCCGGACGACGACCCGTTCAGGAAGCAGCCCCCGCCGGACCAAGGCGGCGGCACCCCGTCCGGAGAACCGCCGTACGGCAGCCAGCCGCCCCCGTACGGCAACGAGCCGCCGCCCTACGGCGGTGACCCCTACGGCGGCGACCCCTACGGCGGCGGTGCCTTCCCCAACGACCCGCTCCTGGGGATGCCGCCGCTCGCCGACAGCGGCAAGCGGGTGCTCGCCCGCCTCATGGACATGATCCTCGTGGGCATCGTCGTGGGGCTGCTGGCCTGGGCGTTCAGGATCAGCCAGTACACCGTCGACACCGACGACATCGAGTTCAGCAGGTCCGTGGGGCAGGAAGTGCTCGCCGCGGTCCTCTACATCGCGTACGACACGTTCTTCACGGTCAGGAACGGCCAGACCCTCGGCAAGCGGGTGATGAAGCTCCGGGTGGCGAACCTCAACGACGGCAACACGCCCTCGACGCAGACCTCGCTGCTGCGCGCGGCGGTGCTGTGGATCCCCTTCGCCTTCTGCTGCGCCTGCATCTGGACGGCGATCGCGGGCGGCTGGAGCTTCTTCGACAAGCCGTTCAAACAGGGTCTGCACGACAAGGCGGCCAAGACGGTGGTGGTCAGCACGGAGTGAGCGGACTCACACGCGGAAACGGCGGGCCCATGGAGCACGGGCCCGCCGTCACGTTTCTGCGCGGCGTCCGGGTGGGGCGCCGAAGTGGTTCAGGAAGCCGTCGGCTCGTGCACCGGTTCCCGCTCCCGGACCGGCTCGGGCGCCGCGCCCGCCGGAACGGTCGCCGGGGCCTTGACCCCGTTCCCGGTGGCGACGGTGGAGGCCCTCGCCGAGGCCGGCTTGGGCAGCGGCACGGTCAGGGAGACGAGCAGGCCCAGGGCGAGGGCGGAGAGGGCGATCACCGCGATCCCCACGCCGGAACTCGTCTGTGACAGCAGCAGCATGGCGAGGGTGGACAGGATCACGGTGCAGGAGCCGTAGGCGAGCTGTGCGGTCGTCGGACGAGGCATGGCAATCGTGTCCTCGGGTGGGGTCTCCCCGTGCCTCTCGCGCTGAGGGGAGGTTGCGGATACGAATCAAAGGTGAAGCAGTGCTGTCGGCTTGGCTTCCGCCGACGTCCGGCGCTCCGCCAATCGACTCTATTCGCCAGGGTGCCCGAGGGGAACGACGGGTAAGCGTGACCTGACCCACGGGGATGGGGGCACAGGGGGCGCACCGAGTCATGGAGTCCAGGAAGTGGACGCATATGCGCGCCGGTTGGCGACGGTACATAACGTCCGCATAACGAACAAGCGCTTCCCGTAGACGGCATTAGCGCCTTGACCTGTGCAAGTCAAGATCTGTTTTTTCTCTCGAAACTCCAGTCGAATGTCGTCACTTGACTACACGCGTATACCGCGCGCGGACTTCCTCCACGACCAGGACATCCCCTCCGCGCGGACGGGCGCGGGGGAGGACCTCAAGTGACCACTAGACCCTGGACGTTCAGGGCGGCGGCGATCAGCGTCGCCATGGCGACGGCCGCGGCCACCTTCTCGACCTACGCGATGGCGCAGGACGGCGACGGCAAGACGGCAGCCGCCGCGAACCGCCACGACCCGGCGGACCACGCCGGGCACGGCGAGCACGACCATGACCTCGAAGGCCCCATGAGCAAGACTCAGGAGGCCCAGCGCGAGGAAGCTCTCAAGCAGGTCATATCCGGCGACGCCACGGTCAAGAACCGTGACGGCTCGAAGGTCGTGAAGCTCAAGAGCAAGAAGGGTCAGAGCAAGTACGTCGAGCTCGGCCGCGAGAAGACCGACAAGATCTTCACGATCCTCGTCGAGTTCGGCAACCAGATCGACAGCCAGTACGGCGGCACGCCCGGCCCGCTGCACAACAAGATCGCCAAGCCGAACCGCAAGAAGGACAACTCCACGGCCTGGCAGGCGGACTACAACCGCAAGCACTTCCAGGACATGTACTTCGGCACCGGCAAGAAGACCGAGTCGATGAAGAAGTACTACGAGAAGCAGTCCTCGGGCCGCTACTCGGTCGAGGGCACGGTCTCGGACTGGGTCAAGGTGCCCTACAACGAGGCCCGCTACGGCAACAACAAGTGCGGCCAGTCGAACTGCACCAGCGTGTGGAACGTCGTCAGCGACGGTCTGACCTCCTGGGTCGCCCAGCAGAAGGCGGCCGGGCGCACCGACGCGCAGATCAAGGCCGAGGTCGCCAAGTACGACCAGTGGGACCGTTACGACTTCGACGGCGACGGCGACTTCAACGAGCCCGACGGCTACATCGACCACTTCCAGATCGTGCACGCCGGTGAGGACGAGTCCGCCGGCGGCGGCGCGCAGGGCACGGACGCCATCTGGGCCCACCGCTGGTACGCGTTCGGCACCGACGCCGGTGTGAGCGGCCCCGAGGGCAACAAGCTCGGCGGCGCCAAGATCGGTGACACGGGCATCTGGGTCGGCGACTACACCATCCAGCCGGAGAACGGCGGCCTCGGTGTCTTCGCCCACGAGTACGGCCACGACCTCGGTCTGCCGGACCACTACGACACCACCGGCAACGGCGACAACTCCACGGGTTTCTGGACCCTGATGTCGTCCGGTTCCTGGCTCGGCACCGGCAAGAACGAGATCGGTGACCTGCCCGGCGACATGACCGCCTGGGACAAGCTGCAGCTGGGCTGGCTCAACTTCGACACCGCCAAGGCCGGCAAGCAGTCCACGCACAAGCTGGGCCTCGCCGCGTACAACACCTGGGACAAGCAGGCCCTCGTGGTCGAGCTGCCCAAGAAGAAGGTCACCACCGAGATCGTCGAGCCCGCCGAGGGCGCAGGCCAGTGGTGGAGCGGCAGCGGTGACAACCTCTCCAACACGCTGACCCGTTCCGTGGACCTCACGGGCAAGTCGTCGGCCGCGCTCACCCTCGACGGCTGGTACGACATCGAGGCCGAGTACGACTATCTCTACACCGAGGTGTCGACGGACGGCGGCGCCAACTGGACCGCGATCGATGGCACGGTGGACGGCGCGGCGATCCCGAAGGACGCCAGCGGCAAGTCGGCCCTGACCGGTTCCTCCGGCACGTACAAGAAGCTGTCGTACTCGCTGGACGCCTACGCGGGCAAGAAGTTCGACCTGCGCTTCCGCTACCAGACGGACGGCGGCGTGGCCCCCAAGGGCTTCGCGGCCGACCGCATCTCCGTGGTCGCCGACGGCGGCGCCCTGTTCACCGACAACGCGGAGAGCACGGACGCGGCCTGGACGACGAAGGGCTTCTCCCGCATCGGCGCGTCCATCACGGACGACTACGACCAGTACTACATCGCGGAGAACCGCCAGTACGTCTCGTACGACAAGACCCTCAAGGTCGGCCCGTACAACTTCGGCTTCTCGACCACGCGTCCGGACTGGGTGGAGCACTACCCGTACCAGAACGGTCTGCTGATCTGGAAGTGGGACACCTCGCAGGCGGACAACAACACCAGCACCCACCCGGGTGTCGGCCTGGTCCTCCCGATCGACTCCCACCCGAAGGCGCTCAAGTGGGCCGACGGGACGCTGATGCGCAACCGCATCCAGTCCTACGACTCGCCGTTCAGCCTGTACCGCACCGACGGCCTGAAGCTGCACAAGGCCGACGTGCTCACCACGATCCCGTCGTCGAAGGGTGTGTCGACGTTCAACGACCACACCAACACCTACTACGACGAGACCAACCCGACGGGCGGTGTCAAGATCACTGACACCAACACCAAGATCAAGATCGTCAAGGAGGCCAAGGACGGCTCCACGATCTCGCTCCTGGTCGGCCCCGCGGTGAAGTAACCAGCATTTCCGCAGGTCAGACCATGTCCGGCCGCGACCCCCTTGGCGGGTCGCGGCCGGACGTGTTTAGGTGCGTGCTGTGGCCTTCTTATTGACACTGACGCGCACGGGGGTGTGACCTGCATGGCCGCAGGAGGTTTCTGCAAACTGCCGGACGGCAATGTCGTCGTCGCCCTGAACCTGCCGGCACCGCCGCCCCGGGACCCCGTCCCGGCCGGTCCGACCACCCGGGTCGAGGCGCCCGCACGGGCCCTGCCGGCCCCCGCCGGGGGGCTCCCCGGGGTGTCCCCGGCGGACGACGGCTCGGTCCGGGTGCTGGTGCTGGCCGCGAACCGGGCCCGCGCCCTCACCCGGCTGCGCAACCTGGGGCTGCGCGCGATCTACCTCCGCGGCAACGCGGCGCCTCCGACGCCGGACGAGATCACGGCGGTGCTGCACCACCCCGACGGGCTGATATGGCGCACGTCGGCGGTCTGCCCCACATCCACGACCCCTGAGCTCTGGCACCCCATCCGCGCCCTCCTGCGGAGGCCCCGGGCCCACGTCTGAGGCGGCTGGGTGCCCGCTGGGCGTCCGCGCGGAGCGGTGCCGCCGGAGGCGCTTGGCGCGGCCGCTCGCCGGGAGGGGTGGGTGCTGGATACACCGGGTGACGTCCTGGGACGGGGCCTGGTGACGTCTCAGGCCGGTGGCGCGCAGGGTCGCTCTCGCTCTCGGCGGGAGCGGGGCGCGCCGGCTGTGCCGCGGCCCTCGGGTGCGCCGGGTGGCGGCTGCCGGGAGCGGGACGGCGCTGGGGCGTGCGCGGCTCAGACCACCGGCTTGCCCGTGAGTTCCACTCCCGCCTCGCGCAGCTCCTCCAGGGCCCGCTCCGTCGTCTCCTCGGCGACTCCCGCGGTCAGGTCCAGCAGGACCTGGGTGCGGAAGCCCGCTCTCGCGGCGTCCAGCGCCGTGGCGCGCACGCAGTGGTCCGTGGCGATGCCGACGACGTCGACCTCGTCGATGTCGCGGGCGCGCAGCCAGTCCGCCAGGGAGACGCCGTTCTCGTCGGCGCCCTCGAAACCGCTGTACGCGGCGGCGTACGCGCCCTTGTCGAAGACGGCATCGACCGCGCCGGAGGCGATCGCGGGGGCGAAGTTCGGGTGGAAGCCGACGCCCTCGGTGCCGGCGACGCAGTGCGCCGGCCAGGAGTGGACGTAGTCAGGGTTGTCGGCGAAGTGGCCGCCGGGGGCGATGTGGTGGTCGCGGGTGGCCACCACATGCCGGTAGCCGGGGCCGGCCGCCTGGCCGATCAGCTCGGTGATGGCGGCGGCCACATCGGCACCGCCGGCCACCGCGAGGCTGCCCCCCTCGCAGAAGTCGTTCTGCACGTCAACGACGATCAAGGCGCGGCGCATGGTGTCGGTGTCCTTCGACTCTTCGACTCTGGGTCGGTGTGGAGTGGGTTTCCTGACGCGGGGAGCGTGCGGGCCCGGCCGATCTCTGCGGGACTACGAACTTCCGAGCCTAGAGACTTCCGGAGGCGTTCGGGAGGGGGCATCCGGCGCTCGTCCGAGGCGTGGACCGGGGCACGGGCCGAGCACGCGGGCGCTGACCGGCTCACACCAGGGCACATCGGGCGCCCCCGCACCTGTCCGCTCCCCATGTGCGCCCGCACCCCCAGTTTCCCGCTCGCCCGCACACCGATCCACTCCCGGCGTGCGCCCACCCCGCGCCCGCTCGCTCTCCCCTGGGCCGGGGCCGGCCCGGACTCCCGGCGTACGCCTCTCAGACGTACTCCGTGGGGAGAACCGGCTCCCCGCGCGACAGCTGGGTCGCGGACAGCGGCAGCCCCGCGCGGGCGGCCGTGTGGCGGTCCCGTACGACGTCCAGGGGCTCGCGGGCGAGGACCCGGCCGTCCCTGACCAGCGGGACCAGGAGCTGGTGCTCCTCCAGCTCCGCCGGGACGGGCCCGGTGCCGATGACCTCGGCCTCGGCGACCCCGTGCTCGTCCACGCGCCGGGCCGCCCACTTGCGGCCCCCGACGGACGTCTTGCCGCCGGTGGACTTCTTCGCCACCGGCACCAGCGGCGCCGTGGGGTCGGCGGACTCCGCCCGCGCCACCAGCTTGTAGACCATGGAGGCGGTCGGGTGCCCGGAGCCGGTCACCAGCTGGGTGCCCACCCCGTACGCGTCCACGGGTGCCGCCGCCAGCGAGGCGATCGCGTACTCGTCGAGGTCGGAGGTCACGATGATGCGGGTGCCGGTCGCCCCCAGCTCGTCCAGCTGCTGCCGCACCCGGTGGGCCACCAGCAGCAGGTCACCGGAGTCGATGCGGACCGCCCCCAGCTCGGGCCCGGCGACCTCCACGGCCGTCCGTACGGCCTCGGTGACGTCGTAGGTGTCGACGAGCAGCGTGGTGTCGCGGCCGAGGGAGTCCACCTGGGCCTGGAAGGCGTCCCGCTCGCGGTCGTGCAGCAGGGTGAAGGCGTGGGCGGAGGTGCCCACGGTCGGGATGCCGTAGCGGAAGCCCGCCGCCAGGTCGGAGGTGGAGGCGAAGCCGCCGACGTACGCGGCGCGCGAGGCGGCCACGGCAGCCAGCTCGTGCGTGCGCCGGGCGCCCATCTCGATCAGCGGGCGGTCCCCGGCTGCGCTGGACATCCGGGAGGCGGCGGCCGCGATCGCCGAGTCGTGGTTGAGGATGGACAGGATCACGGTCTCCAGGAGCACGCACTCCGCGAAGGTGCCCTCCACCCGCATGATCGGCGAGCCGGGGAAGTACACCTCGCCCTCCTGGTAGCCCCAGACGTCGCCGCTGAAGCGGTAGCCCGCCAGCCAGTCGAGGGTCTCCGCGTTGACGACGGAGCGCTCACGCAGGAAGCCGAGGACACCGGGGTCGAAGCGGAAGTTCTCCACCGCGTCCAGCACCCGGCCCGTTCCGGCCACCACGCCGTAGCGCCGCCCCTCCGGCAGCCGCCGCGTGAAGACCTCGAACACCGACCGCCGCTCGGCCGTACCCGCCTTCA
>NZ_JAMGBG010000191.1 GCF_023516595.1 Streptomyces neyagawaensis
CGCGTGAAGACCTCGAACACCGACCGCCGCTCGGCCGTACCCGCCTTCAGTGCGGCCTGGAGCATCGTGAGTTCGTAGTGGTCCGTGAAGAGCGCGGTCGAGGGGACATCCACCGGCAAACCAAGGTCCGCTGTGTTCATGGCAGGGATCGTACCCCCATCTCGTCAATCTGACGATTTCCGGGTCCGTTTTCTGACGGACCCTCCGTCGCGCGGGTCCCCGTTTGTGCGAGGACCCCCCTGTGGTGGCAGCATGGGCCGTGTGACGGCAGCCGCACCCATGGAGATCGAGAAGACCGAATCGGCGGAGGAGGTCTTCGCCGTACCCGAGCCCGATGTGCCGTGGGTGACGATCGTCCACAACGACCCGGTGAACCTCATGAGCTACGTGACCTATGTCTTCCAGGCCTATTTCGGGTACTCGAAGGACAAGGCCACCAAACTCATGCTCGACGTCCACCACAAGGGTCGCGCGGTCGTCTCCAGCGGAACACGCGAGGAGATGGAGCGCGACGTCCAGGCCATGCACGGCTACGGTCTGTGGGCCACACTCCAGCAGGACCGGAAGTAGCCACGGGCGGCAGCCGCAGGCCGGACGACCCGGCCTGACACGACACGACCGGAGTGAACGACCTACCCGATGCCAGGAACCTTCGAACCGCTTCCCGGCGGCGGCGCGGCCGTCGCGCTCGACGAGGTCGAGATCTCCATCATCCGTTCGCTCGCCGTCCAGCTGCTGGAGCTGATCGGTCCGGGCCCCGCCGAGGACGCGCCCGACGACCCGCTCGCCGAGCTGTTCGCCGAGGGCCCGAGCGAGCCCCCCAAGGATCCCGTGCTCAGGCGGCTCTTCCCTGACGCCTACAGCGACCCCGAGGGCACCCCGACCGCCGACCAGGCCGAGGAGCAGCGGGCGTACTCCTCCGAGTTCCGGCGTTTCACCGAGAACGACCTGCGGGCCGGCAAGCGGGACAACGCCCTCGCGGTGATCCACTCCCTCGACGGGCTGTCGGCGGCCGGTGAGGGCGGGGCCGTGCTCAAGCTGTCCGCGGACGAGTCCCGGCGGTGGCTCGGCTGCCTCAACGACCTGCGCCTCGCCATCGGGTCCCGGCTCGACGTCGTCGACGAGGAGGACACCGACCTCCTCTACCGGCTGCCCGACGAGGACCCCCGCAAGCCGATGGTGATGGCGTACCTGTGGCTGGGCGGGCTCCAGGAGACGCTGATCACCACACTGATGCCCTGAGCGCCCCGCCATCGGGGGCGCCGGGAGCGCCGGTGGCGCCGGTGGCACCGGTGGCGGAACTCACGGTTCCCTCCGGAGCCCTTCCGGGTTGGCTTCGTGTTCGCTCAGAGGACACTCAAATCCGGATAACGATCGTGTCACCACGGCGGTGAGGGATGCCCTCAGGGGGGTTCTTTGTCCGCTTCTTCCTGTGTTGTACGCCACAAAACCCCTCGCCGATCAAGATTGCGGCCGTGATAAATCTTCACGACCGCCCGACGGACACCACCCTTGTCCGCCGGGTGCGCCACCAGCCGACGACCGTCGGCCAGGCACGAGCGAACCAGCTCAGCTCCATCACATCCGGGGGGATCGGAACCCGATCCGGGGTCGACGAACGGCTCGGATCGGCCCAGCGTGGAGAAAGGCGCACAACACATGACCTCCGCTCAGGTCGACAACAACGGCAATGATGCCGTGCGCGGCGAGGCCTCCGAAGAGGGGTACGAGCGCGGCCTCGGCAGCCGCCAGGTCCAGATGATCGCGATCGGCGGCGCCATCGGCGTCGGGCTCTTCCTCAACGCCGGTGCGAACATCGCCAAGGCGGGACCGAGCCTCATCCTGATGTACGCCATCGCCGGCGTGATCATCTTCTTCATCATGCGGGCGCTCGGCGAGCTGCTCCTGTACCGCCCGGTCTCGGGCTCCTTCGCGGAGTACTCCCGCGAGTTCCTCGGCCCGTTCTTCGGCTATTTCACCGGCTGGACGTACTGGCTGCTGTGGGTCGTCACCGGCATGGCGGAACTCACCGCCGCCGCGATCTACATCAACTACTGGTTCCCGGAGATTCCGCGATGGGTCTCGGCACTGGTCTTCCTGGTCGTCCTCTTCGTGGCCAACCTGATCTCGGTGAAGCTGTTCGGCGAGATCGAGTTCTGGTTCTCGATGATCAAGGTCACCGCCATCATCGGCATGATCGTGATCGGCCTCGGCGTCCTCACCTTCGGCTTCAGCGCCGCCGGTGACACCGCCGCCGTCTCCAACCTCTGGGCCTTCGACGGCTTCTTCCCCAAGGGCATCGGCTCCTCCCTGATGACCCTCCAGGGCGTGATGTTCGCCTACCTCGCCGTCGAGCTGGTCGGCGTCACCGCGGGTGAGTCCGAGAACCCGGAGAAGACCCTCCCCAAGGCGATCAACACGCTGCCCTGGCGTATCGCGCTCTTCTACGTCGGTGCCCTCACCGTCATCCTCTGCGTGGTGAAGTGGACCGAGTTCGCGCCGGGCGTGAGCCCCTTCGTGGCGGCCTTCGCGAAGATCGGCATCCCGGCTGGCGCCGCGATCGTCAACTTCGTGGTCCTGACGGCGGCCCTGTCGTCCTGCAACTCCGGCATGTACTCCACGGGCCGCATGCTGCGCACCCTGGCCGACAGCGGTGAGGCCCCCAAGGCCTTCAACAAGCTGTCCGTCACCAAGACGCCCGCGCTCGCCATCGGTGTCTCGGTGCTCTTCATGGGCATCGGCGTGGTCCTCAACTACGTCGTCCCCGACAAGGCCTTCGAGTACGTCGTCTCCGTCGCCACCGGCGCCGGCATCTGGACCTGGCTGATGATCCTGGTCAGCCATGTCCGCTACCGCCGCGCGGTCGACGCGGGCCGCCTGCCCGCCTCCTCCTTCCCCGCCCCCGGCGGCGCGACGGGCAGCTGGATCGCCATCGTCTTCCTCCTCTTCGTCACCGGCCTCATCGCCTACGACCACGAGGCCCGCGTGAGCCTCTACGTCATGGCCGGCTGGGCGGTCGCCCTCGGCATCGGCTGGTTGGTGCTGAAGTCCCGCAACCCCGAGGTCACGGCCCGCCGCGACCCGGACCTCGAGAAGGTCGGCTGACCGCTCCGCACCGGAGGCCCGCCGGCCTCCTGCCCGGCATGTGGGCCGCCCCGTACCAGCCTTCGGTACGCGGCGGCCCTCTGCTTATCCTGACGAGCATGCTGACCATCACCCAGGCCCTCGTCGACCAGATCGTCGCCCACGCGCGCAAGGACCACCCGGACGAGGCGTGCGGCGTCGTCGCGGGCCCGGCGGGCTCGGACCGCCCCGAGCGCTTCATCCCGATGCTGAACGCGGCCATGTCGCCCACGTTCTACGAGTTCGACTCGGGCGACCTCCTCAAGCTCTACCGCGAGATGGACGACCGCGACGAGGAGCCGGTGGTCATCTACCACTCCCACACGGCCACCGAGGCCTACCCCTCCCGCACCGACATCTCCTACGCCAACGAGCCGGGCGCCCACTACGTCCTCGTCTCCACCGCGGACACCGACGGGCTCGGCGACTTCCAGTTCCGCTCGTACCGCATCGTCGAGGGCGAGGTGACAGAGGAGGAAGTCCACATCGTGGAGGCCTACTGAAACCTTTCGGCGTTACCGTGGCCGGGCAGGCCCACCCACCCCAACTGCCCACTACGGAGACGGTGTTGACGCAGCCGACGGCACGGACACGACGACTGAACGGACAGCGCCCCACCCTGGAGGACGTCGCACGCGGCTCGGGGGTCTCCAAGTCCACCGTGTCACGGGTGATCAACGGCGAGGGCAAGGTGCGCGCGGAGGTCGTCGAACGCGTCCGGGAGGTCGTGGCCGAACTGGGCTACGTACCGAACTCCGCCGCCCGGCAACTGGTCACCCGCCGCAACAACGCCATCGCGGTCGTCGCCAGCCAACCGCAGAACCGTCTCTTCATCGATCCCTTCTTCGACCTCCACTTACGCGGCATCCGCAAGGAACTGGTCGCCCACGGCGCCCAGCCGGTCCTGCTGTTCCTGGAGGACGAGGAGGAGTACCCGCGCGTCGGCGACTTCCTCGGCGGCGGCCACGTCGACGGCGCCCTGCTCTTCTCGCTGCGCGCCTGCGACCCGCTGCCCGGCATGATCGAGCGGCTCGGCCTGCCCGCCGTCTTCGGCGGCCGCCCGCTGGTCCGCGGCGGCGAGACCCTACGGGAGTGCGTGTACGTCGACGCCGACAACCGGGGCGGCGCCCGTGAGGCCGTCCGCCATCTGCTCTCCCTCGGCCGCGAGCACATCGCCACCATCACCGGCCCCTACGACCAGGAGGCCTCGGCGGTGGACCGCCTGGACGGCTACCGGGACGTCCTCCTCGACGGCGCCTCGCCCGAGCTGATCGAACGGGCCGACTACACCCGGCAGGGCGGCGCCCAGGCCATGGCCGCGCTCCTCGACCGGCGCCCCGACATCGACGCCGTCTTCGTCGCCTCCGACCTCATGGCATCCGGGGCCCTCCAGGTCCTGCGCGAGCGCGGACTGCGGGTCCCGGACGACATCGCCGTGGTCGGCTTCGACGACCTCGCCCCGATCGCCGAGCACACCGACCCGCCGCTGACCACCGTGCACCAGGACATCGAGGGCATGGGCCGGCTGATGGCCCGCCTGCTGTTCAGCCGCACGGACGATCCGGGCGCGCCCGAGCCGTCCGCGGCGGAGCCGGGCGCCCTGTCGTCGGTGGTCACCCCCACCCGCCTGGTGGCCCGCCGCTCGGCCTGAACGCGCCCGCACCGCCCTGACTGGGGCCGGGGTCGGTCCGGCAGAGGTCCGCGGCCGGGTGGTCAGCGGGCCGGGGCCGGGCGGTCAGGCCTCGGGGACGGGTGGCCGGAGGGCCGGTGGCGGTCCGGCTGAGCTGTGCGGTCTCACTCACCGGCACGAATCCGTCCGGCATGTGGGATCACATTCCGGGACCCGGACCGGGAATCGATACGATGAGCCCATGGTTCTTGACGACGTGAGCGAGAAGACGCCGGGCGCACTGCTCGTGGCGCGGCTGCACGTCGACCTGTGCAGGCTTGCCAGCGCCATCTGTTGACGCCGACCCCTGCCGCCGAACGGCCGTGAGCCGCGGCGCCCTCACCCGTGTGACCCCGCACTCCGCGCTGCCGCGCGCCCACTCGACCTGACTACTCCCGACAGGAGCCGCACACCATGGCCATCGAGGTCCGCATCCCCACCATCCTCCGCCAGTACACCGACGGTCAGAAGGCGGTGGAGGGAGCCGGTGACACCCTCGCCGACCTGTTCGCCGACCTCGAGACCCGGCACACGGGCATCCAGGCCCGCATCGTGGACGGCGGCGAACTGCGCCGCTTCGTCAACGTCTACCTCAACGACGAGGACGTGCGCTTCCTGGAGGGCATCAACACCAAGCTGTCCGACGGCGACAACGTGACGATCCTGCCGGCCGTGGCCGGCGGCATGGCCTGAGGCCCGCTGACCACCCATGCGCTACGACTCCCCGCTGGCCGCGGTGGGCAACACCCCTCTGGTGCGCCTGCCGCGGCTCTCGCCGTCCGAGGACGTCCGGATCTGGGCCAAGCTGGAGGACCGCAATCCCACCGGCTCGGTCAAGGACCGCCCCGCCCTGCACATGATCGAGCAGGCGGAGAAGGACGGCCGTCTGACCCCGGGCTGCACGATCCTGGAGCCCACCTCGGGCAACACGGGCATCTCCCTGGCCATGGCGGCCAAGCTCAAGGGCTACCGCATCGTCTGCGTCATGCCCGAGAACACCTCCCAGGAGCGGCGTGACCTGCTCGCCATGTGGGGCGCGGAGATCATCTCCTCCCCCGCGGCGGGCGGCTCCAACACGGCCGTACGCGTCGCCAAGGAACTCTCCGCCGAGCACCCCGACTGGGTGATGCTCTACCAGTACGGCAACCCCGACAACGCGGGCGCGCACTACGCCACGACGGGGCCGGAGATCCTCGCCGACCTCCCCTCCATCACCCACTTCGTCGCGGGCCTCGGCACCACGGGCACGCTGATGGGCGTGGGCCGCTACCTGCGCGAGCACAAGCCGGACGTCAAGGTCGTCGCCGCCGAGCCGCGCTACGACGACCTCGTCTACGGCCTGCGCAACCTCGACGAGGGGTTCGTGCCGGAGCTGTACGACGCGTCCGTCCTCACCACCCGTTTCTCCGTCGGCTCGGCCGACGCGGTGACCCGCACGCGCGAGCTGCTCCAGCAGGAGGGCATCTTCGCCGGCGTCTCCACGGGAGCGGCGCTGCACGCGGCGATCGGGGTCGGCCGGAAGGCGGTGAAGGCGGGGGAGTCCGCGGACATCGTGTTCGTGGTGGCCGACGGAGGGTGGAAGTACCTGTCGACGGGCGTCTACACGGCGGCGACGACGGAGGAGGCCATCGAGACGCTGCACGGGCAGCTCTGGGCTTAGCGCCGGGCGCCTTGGGGGTGGGGGCCGGGGTGCGCTGGCGGGTGCTGGTGGGTTCGTGGTTGCTCGCGCAGTTCCCCGCGCCCCTGAAAAGCGCCCGGGGCTGCGCCCCGTGCTTTTCAGGGGAGGGCGGGCCGGGGGGCGAACCCCTCCTCAGCCGGAAAGGTGCCGTACCTGGTCCCACAGGATCGGGTCCACCACCCCCGCCTTCCGGCGGAAGTCCCGTACCGGTACGTCCCTCAGCTCCTCCGTCTCCAGGAAGCTGGGTCGGCCCCGCGCGTCGCCGACGGCACCCGGGGGCAGGGGAATCACCCCGGCCCGGGCGTCGCGGTACTTGCTGGTGATCTTGACGACCCGGGCCCGGTCTCCCCGCACCGCCAGCACCAGACAGGGCCGGTCCTTGCCCCCCGGCCCGTCCTCGAAGGGCACGCTCGCCCACCAGATCTCCGACGGGCGCGGCCGCGGCAGCCCCGCCCGCGCACCGGCCCGGTCACCCGGCCGTCCGGGCGGACGCGTACGCCCCCTCGGACCACTCGTCCGCCGACCCGGTCGGCGGGACCGGCCCCACCCGTCGACCAGCGTCGCGACGAGCGCGAGTGCCACCACCGCCGCGAGCGCCAACCACCAGGACATGTCCATGGGGACGACCGTACCGGCGCACCCCCACCGACGCCCGCCCTGTCGCACGCCCCCGCGCCCCTCAGCGGCCCCTCACCCCGGCTCACGCGCGGCTCAACGGCCCTACCACCAGCCGAACCGGTGACACCACAGGTGAGTTCGCCCACAACGGCCCCTGGCGGAGGAGCGACCCGTCCTTTTGCGCCTTACGCTCGACGGACGGCACCACCTCGTTGCACCCCCGTTCGTCCTTCGCAAGCCCGCTGACTGCAAAACGTGGTCGGCGCGACCCGGTCGTACGTCACGACCGACAGACACGACCGACCAACACGACTGTCACGACTTCACGCCAGCGCGGAGGTTCCAGCTCTCATGAAGCTCACCGTCGTCGGCTGCTCGGGGTCGTTCCCCTCCGCGGAATCGGCCTGTTCGAGCTACCTCGTAGAGGCCGACGGCTTCCGGCTGCTTCTCGACATGGGCAACGGTGCCCTCGGCGAGTTGCAGCGCCACTGCGGTCTCTACGACCTCGACGCGATCTTTCTCAGCCATCTGCACGCCGACCACTGCATCGACATGTGCGCGTACTTCGTCGCACGCTACTACCGGCACGACGGCGGCCGCTGCGACCCCATCCCGGTCTACGGCCCCGAGGGCACCGAGCAGCGCCTGACCACGGCGTACGCCGACACCCCCTCCGCCTCCTCCATGAGCGAGGTCTTCGACTTCCACACGGTCAAGCCGAGCACCTTCGACATCGGCCCCTTCACCGTCCACACCGAACGGGTCGCCCACCCCGTGGAGGCGTACGGCATCCGCATCGAACACGACGGGCGGATCCTCACGTACTCGGGGGACACCGGTGTGGCCGACACCCTGGACGAACTGGCCCGCGACGCCGATCTCTTCCTGTGCGAGGCCGCGTTCACCCACGGCAAGGAGAACATCCCGGACCTGCACCTCAACGGCCGCGAGGCCGGTGAGACAGCGGCCCGCGCCGGCGCCCGCCGCCTCGTGCTCACCCACATCCCGCCGTGGACGGACCCCCGGGTCAACCTCGACGACGCCCGCGCCGTGTACGACGGCCCCGTGGAGCTGGCCGTGCCCCGGACGTCGTACGAGATCTGACACCCGCACGAACGCATGAGAAGGCCCCCGGAGGATCGCGATGATCCCCGGGGGCCTTGCTGTGCGCCGAGCCGGCCGCTGCTATGCGGCCGCCGTCACTTGGCCTCCGCCTTCTGGAGCTCGGCCAGCTCCTCGTCGGACTCCCGGCCGGGCGTCGGCAGGTTGAAGCGGATGATCGCGAACCGGAAGACCACGTAGTACACGACGCCGAAGCACAGGCCCACCAGGAGCAGGGCCCACGGCTTGGTGGCGATGCCGAGGTTGAGGCCGAAGTCGATCACGCCGGCCGAGAAGCCGAAGCCGTCCTTCATACCGAGTGCCCAGGTCAGGGCCAGGGAGACACCCGTGAGCACGGCATGCACGGCGTACAGGACAGGCGCGATGAACATGAACGTGAACTCGATCGGCTCGGTGACACCCGTGACGAACGAGGTCAGCGCGAGGGAGAACATCATGCCGCCGACGACCGCGCGGCGCTCGGGGCGGGCCGTGTGGTAGATCGCCAGACAGACGGCCGGCAGGCCGAACATCATGATCGGGAAGAAGCCGGTCATGAACTGTCCGGCGGTCGGGTCACCGGCGAGGAAGCGCGCGATGTCACCGCTCTTGCCCTCGTACGAACCGGCCTGGAACCACGGGAACGAGTTCAGCAGGTGGTGCATGCCGATCGGGATCAGCGCGCGGTTGGCGACACCGAAGATGCCCGCGCCGACGGCGCCCGAACCGACCAGCCACTCACCGAAGGAGTGCAGACCCGCACCGAGAACCGGCCAGATGTAGCCGAACACGATGCCGATGAGCAGACCCGCGAAGGCGGACAGGATGGGCACCAGGCGACGGCCGCCGAAGAAGCCGGCCCAGTCGGGCAGCTTGGTGCGGTAGAAGCGCTGGTAGAGCAGGGCCACGACCAGGCCCATGACCACGCCGCCGAGGACACCGGCGTTGACCGCCTTGTCCACCATCACGACCTTGTTGTCGACGACGGTGGCCACCTGGGGGAGGTTCGGGTCGGTGAAGGTGCCGAGGACCTTCTGGAAGACGAGGTAGCCGACGACCGCGGCGAGCGCGGTCGAGCCGTCCGACTTCTTGGCGAAGCCGATCGCGATACCGACGGCGAACAGCAGCGGCATGTTGTCGAGGATGGCGCCGCCGCCGGCCGCCATGAAGCTCGCGAACTTGGTGATGAAGCCGGGGAGCGACTCGCTGCCCAGCATGTCCGTGGTGCCGAGCCGCACGAGCAGCGCGGCGGCCGGCAGGACGGCGACCGGCAGCATCAGGCTGCGGCCGATGCGCTGCAGCACAGCCATGGTGCGGGAGCCCCAGGTCGGGCCCTTGTTGTCTGCGGCCGCGGGAGCGGCGCTGGCCGTGGTCACAACTTCCTCCAGAAGGCAGGGCGCCGCCCAAGGACGGGAGTGTGGGGGAGGGCAGCACGGGAGAGGTCTACACCAGTCAGTGGTGTAGACCTGTTGTAGCACGCTGGGGGTGGGCCTAGGAACCCGCGATTCCCGTTTTACGCCTTCGTGATGTCATGCGACCTTCGTCCGACCTTCGTTCGGTCGTCGTTCGGTCGTCGTCCGGCCGTCGGGAGAGCTTCGCTCGGCCCTCGCTCGGCCTTCGCTCGGCCCTCGCTCGGCCTTCGGGCGGCCTTCGCGTGGTCTTCCGGCGGGCGATGCCCGCGTTCCCCGCTTGGCGGGGACCCGTTCGGTGGTGTAGACCAGTCGCGAACGATCCCGCACGGCACAGCGGCTCAGATCAGGTACATCAGGGAGAAGCGCCATGGCCAGTAAGGCTGAGAAGATCGTCGCCGGGCTCGGCGGCCTCGACAACATCGACGAGATCGAGGGCTGTATCACCCGGCTGCGTACCGAGGTCCACGACCCCTCCCTCGTGGACGAGGCCGCCCTCAAGGCCGCCGGAGCTCACGGGGTCGTCAAGATGGGCACCGCCGTGCAGGTCGTCATCGGCACCGACGCCGACCCGATCGCCGCGGAGATCGAGGACATGATGTGATCCACCGCTGATCCGGGACCCGCTCACGCCGGCCCCGTCAGCCCACGCGCAGGGGCCCTCCCTATGCGGGAGCGGCCCCTTCCGCCACTGCGGCTAGGCTCATCGCCATGTCTCGAATCGACGGCCGCACGCCCGAACAGCTCCGCCCTGTCACCATCGAACGCGGCTGGAGCAAGCACGCCGAGGGCTCCGTCCTCATCTCCTTCGGCGACACCAAGGTCTTCTGCACCGCCTCCGTCACCGAAGGCGTCCCGCGCTGGCGCAAGGGCAGCGGCGAGGGCTGGGTCACCGCCGAGTACTCCATGCTGCCCCGCTCCACCAACACCCGCGGCGACCGCGAGTCCGTACGCGGCAAGATCGGCGGCCGCACCCACGAGATCTCCCGCCTCATCGGCCGCTCCCTGCGCGCCGTCATCGACTACAAGGCGCTCGGCGAGAACACCATCGTCCTCGACTGCGACGTCCTCCAGGCCGACGGCGGCACGCGCACGGCGGCGATCACCGGCGCGTACGTGGCGCTGGCCGACGCCGTCGCCTGGGCCCAGCGCAAGAAGCTCGTCAAGGCCGGCCGCCAGCCGCTGACCGGCACCGTCAGCGCCGTCTCCGTGGGCATCGTCGGCGGCGTCCCGCTCCTCGACCTCTGCTACGAGGAGGACGTCAAGGCGGACACCGACATGAACGTCGTCTGCACCGGCGACGGCCGCTTCGTCGAGGTCCAGGGCACCGCCGAGGCCGAGCCCTTCGCCCGCGAGGAGCTCAACGCCCTGCTGGACCTGGCCGTAGCCGGCTGCACCGACCTGGCCGCCCTCCAGAGCAAGGCGCTCGACTCGGTCCTCGAAAGGTAAAGGGAACCCCAAGAAGACCGGCCGTCGGTCGCAACCACGGCGCACCCGGCGGCGTCCCTAGGAGTACGGGCGCACGGCACACCACCGTGCGTCCGGCCATACCGGCGCAAGCCGTACCCGCACCACCACCGGAGGCCGTCAGGCCTGCAACCAGTAGGAGGACCGTTCCATGGCCGTGAGCCGCCGACGTCGTACGACCGCCATCGCCGGAGCCGTTGCAGCCGTCGCGCTGACCGCCGGCCTCACCACCGGCTGCGACGCCGTGAACAAGGCCCTGGACTGCGTCCAGACCGCCGAGGCCATCGCCAACAGCGTGTCCGACCTCCAGCAGGCCGTCGAGAACGCGTCCAACGACCCGTCGCAGCTGGAGGAGTCGCTCAACTCCATCGACGACAACCTCAAGGAGATCGGCGACAAGACCGACAACGCCGACGTCAACAAGGCCGTCGACGACCTCCAGAAGGCCGTGGAGAACGTCCAGACGTCCGTCAACAACGGCGACGCGACGCCCGACATCAGCGGCATCACGGACGCGGCCGGCGAACTGACGAAGGTCTGCACGTCGTAGGCCGGGAACGGCCCCGGCGGCTGCCCGCCGGGGACAGGCGACCGGTGGCCGGGGCCGTCGACCGGCGACCGGTGACCGGTGACGGGGCGGGCGCCGGGATACTGAGGGCATGACCCGCCTGATCCTCGCCACCCGCAACGCCGGAAAGATCACCGAGCTGAAGGCGATCCTCGCCGACGCAGGTCTGCCCCACGACCTCGTCGGCGCGGACGCCTACCCGGACATCCCCGACGTCAAGGAGACCGGCGTCACCTTCGCCGAGAACGCCCTGCTGAAGGCGCACGCCCTCGCGCAGGCCACCGGTCTCCCGGCCGTCGCCGACGACTCCGGACTCTGCGTGGACGTCCTCCACGGCGCCCCCGGCATCTTCTCCGCCCGCTGGGCCGGCCGGCACGGCGACGACCGCGCCAACCTCGAACTCCTCCTCGCCCAGCTCTCGGACATCGCCGAGGAGCACCGCGGCGCCCACTTCGCCTGCGCCGCCGCCCTCGCCCTGCCGGACGGCACGGAACGCGTCGTGGAGGGCCAACTGAGGGGCGTACTCCGCCACACCCCCACCGGCACGAATGGCTTCGGCTACGACCCGATCCTCCAACCGGAGGGCGACACCCGCACCTGCGCCGAACTGACCGCCGCCGAAAAGAACGCGATCAGCCACCGCGGCAAGGCGTTCCGGGCACTGGTACCGGCGGTGAGGGAGCTGCTGGGCTGACTGCGAGAGAGGACCGCCCGGGGGCGGTCCTCTCTGTGTGTGCGGCCGGTGGGACTCGAACCCACACGGGTGTGAACCCACTGGGACCTAAACCCAGCATGACTGCCAATTCCATCACGGCCGCCCAAAACGGTCATCACGCTCGACCGGCGGCACTCAGTGTACGGGGCTGTCGGGCTGCCCTGCGAGGGGGACTCCGCTCTTCTGGCGACACCACGTTTCCGTCAGGGCATGGCAGTTGGGGCACAGGTAGCGCAGGTTCTCCCGGCGATTGTCCCGCCAGTTCCCGTTGACATGGTCGATCTGCAAGGTGATGGGGCGTCCCCGCCACTCCCCGGTATTGCCGCACTCCACGCATGCGTAAGGCACCCCGATCTCGGCGAGAGCCTGGTGCAGGCGGGTCCTGTTCGTCCGTCCGGCCTGCTCGGGCAGGACTACCAGCACCCGAGGTGCGGTGGGTGCGGGCGCCGGGCGCTCGGGGCGTCCCCATGACCGGCGCTTGAAGTGGCTGGTGTCGAGATCGAGGCGGGAGGCGGCGCGTCGTACACGTCGGTGGTTCGTGTCGTTGACCTCCATGCCGAGACCGCGCATGACGTCCGCGTAACTGCCGGCCGTCCGTACCAGGTTCGTCAACTCGTCCTCGGGGATGGCTGCCCGTCGGTAGGAGAAGTGACCGATGCCGATGTGGTGGTCCGCCAGCATCCGACTCAACGTCGCCCGGGAGCGGCTGTCATCGGGAACGCCCAGCCTCCGTGCCAGGCCGCGCAAGCTGGTGGCTGCGGCCGCTGCCGTCCGAAGCTCCTCCGGAGTGAAGGGCAGGTCCAATTCGGGCCGGTCGATTCCGGGAAATGACCGATGTCGATGCCGGCGGCGTGGATGCGGCGCCGGATGTGGGACAGAGTCCCGGCGGCCGGCGTGGCGCCGAGCTTCAGGGCTACTTCCCGAAGCGAGGACGATGACGCGGCGGCTTCCGCGATGGCGGCGTCGGGATACTTGCGCCAAGGGCTGCGTTTGGTGAAGTGGCTGGTGTCCAAGCCGTGGCGGGTCACGTGCTCCTGCAGCACCCGCCGTTGGCCGCCACTCGGGCTGAGGCCGAGCCGCCGCATCAGATCGGCCCAGTTTCGGGCCGCGGCGACCACCGGCTCGAGCCGTTCCCTGCTGTAGGCGTCCGATCGCTTCGATGTGCCCGGCATGTCCACGCCCCCTCCGTTCCGACCACCTGTTCGTGACCTCGTACGGAGTAACGAACCGCTGGGCGGGCGGTCACGGTGGGTGATGTGCGGAACGGCTCGTGCCGGGGGGTTCCGGGGCGAGCCGTTCTCGGGTGGTCGGGTGGGTCAGATGCCCAGGTCCTTGATGATCTTTGCTACGTGGCCGGTCGCCTTCACGTTGTAGAGGGCCCGTTCGACCTTGCCCTCCTCGTCGACGACGATCGTCGAGCGGATGACGCCCGTGACGACCTTGCCGTAGAGCTTCTTCTCGCCGAAGGCGCCGTACGCCTCCAGGACCGCCTTGTCGGGGTCGCCGACGAGGGTGACCTTCAGGGACTCCTTCTCGCGGAACTTGGCCAGCTTCTCAGGCTTGTCGGGAGAGACGCCGATGACGTCGTACCCGGCGCCGGCCAGCAGGTCCAGGTTGTCGGTGAAGTCGCAGGCCTGCTTCGTGCAGCCGGGGGTCAGGGCGGCCGGGTAGAAGTAGACGATGACCTTGCGGCCCTTGTGGTCGGACAGGGACACCTCGTTGCCGTCGGCGTCCGGGAGGGTGAAGGCGGGGGCCACGTCCCCGGGCTGGAGTCGCTCGCTCATCGGACCAGCGTAGGGCCTGTCCGGCGGATCACGCCGACTTCGGGCGGCAGCTCCTGACGGCTTCCGGTGAGCGGGGTCCGGTGCGTGCAGCCGCAAGGCGGAGGAGAGAGGCGACGCGGAGCGTCGGCGACCGACGACAACGCGGCGGATGCGCGTGCCGGACCCCGCGGCCCAGGCGTGATCCGCTGGGCGGGCCCTTGCCGCGGGCCCTGACGGCGCGGTCGTCCGGCGAGCTGACAGACTGTCCGCAAACAGTTAATGACGGACAGCGGGAGGCAGCGCGGTGGCGGACACCTCGGACACCAGAACCCCGGCCGAGATCGAGGCGGACATCAAGCGCCGCCGCGACACCCTCGCGGAGACGCTCGACGAGATCGGCGTCCGGGTGCACCCGAAGACCATTGTCGGTGACGCCCGGGCGAAGGTCGTCTCCAACATCGACCACACCCTCGGCAAGGCCTATGTCTCGGTCAACCGGGTGGTCAGCGACGCGAAGGGCCGGCTCGTCGACGAGGACGGGGCGCCCCGGCTGGAGCGCATCGTCCCGGTGGCGCTCGTCCTCGTCGGGGTCGTGGGGCTGCTCGCCCTCGGCACTCGACGCCGCAGGGGCTGACGAAGACAGGTAGGTTCGGGGGCGTGAGCGAGAAGAGCCAACACGACAAATTGCCCATCAGGATGCTGCACGACCGGGTGCTCGTGCGGCAGGACACCGCCGAGGGCGAGCGGCGTTCGGGCGGCGGCATCCTGATTCCCGCGACGGCGGCGGTCGGCCGGCGGCTCGCCTGGGCCGAGGTCGTCGCGGTCGGGCAGAACGTCCGGACGGTCGAGCCGGGCGACCGTGTCCTCTTCGACCCGGAGGACCGGGCCGAGGTCGAGGTCAGGGGCGTCGCGTACGTCCTGATGCGCGAGCGCGACCTGCACGCCGTGGCCGCGGACCGGTTCGAGGGCTCGGAGGACTCCACGGGCCTGTACCTGTAGCGCGGCCCGTAGCGCACTCGGGCGGGGACCCCGCCACACACGGGAGGGGGCTGGTGACCACGTCACCAGCCCCCTCCCGGCTTCACTCGCAGCATCAGCCGCCGGCAGTGCTGTCGGCGCTGTCGGTCCCGGCGGCCCGGGCCCCCCGTCAGGGGAACGTCCCCTCCGTCGTCCCGCCTCCGATGTCTCCGCCGCCGCCCCCGCCGTCGGTCGTTCCGCCGCCGTCCGTCCCGCCTCCGGTGGCGGCCCCGCCGTCCGCGGTGCCTCCGCCCCCGGTGGCCGCGCCGCCGTCGGCGGTCCCGCCCCCGGTCGTGGGTCCGCCTCCGGTGGTCTCCGCGCCGCCGGTCGTCGTCGCGTCGCCGCCGCCCGTCGTGGCGCCCCCGTCGGTGGGGTCGCCCGTGGTGCCGCCGTCCGTCTGGCCCGCGGTCTCCTCGCCGCCCGTGGTGCCGCCGTCCTCCTCGTCACCGGTGGCGCCGGGCTCGTCCGGCGGGGTGCTCGGGGGCACCACGACCACGTCCGCGCCCTCCTGGAGCTCCAGGTCGAAGTCCTTGACCTTCTTGCCCTTCAGGGCCGTCTTGGTGAACTGCGCCCAGATCTCCGTGGGCGCCCCACCGCCGTTGATGCGCTGGAGGCCCATCGCGCCGTACAGCGGCTTGTGGACGCCCGTCTTGGGGTCCTGGCCCATCACGGAGACGACGGTGGCGAGGTCCGGGGTGTAGCCGGCGAACCAGGCCGCCTTGTCCTCCTCGGCCGTACCGGTCTTGCCGGCGGCCGGGTGGCCGGACGCCTGCGCGGCGGTGGCCGTACCGCCCTGGACCACGCTCCGCAGGACGGAGGTGGTGGTGTCGGCGGCCTGACGGCTGACGGCCTGCTGGGCATCCGTCGAGGGGAGCTTGATCTCCTCGCCGTCCTTGGTGATCCGCTCGATCATCGTGTACGTGCCGTGCCGGCCGTGGTTGGCGAGGGTGGCGTACGCCTCCGCCATGTCGAGCACGCTCGCGGTCGCCGTGCCCAGCGCGATCGACGGGTACGGGTTCATGTCCGGGGTGTTCTTCGGCACGCCCAGGTCGATCGCGGTCTTCCTGACCTTCGCGGGGCCGACGTCGACGGCCATCTGCGCGTACACCGAGTTCACCGACTTGTCGGTGGCCTGGCGGACCGTGATGTTGCCGTAGTCGACGTAGTCCTCGTTCTCCGGGGCGTACTGCTCGCCCGGCCAGCCGACGACGGGGCGCTCGCTGGCACCGTCGTAGATGGTGTTCGGGGTGATCGCCTGGCCGGACTGGTTGTTGGAGTTGTTCTCCACGGCCGCGGTGAACACGAACGGCTTGAACGTCGAACCGACCTGGTAGTCACGCCGGGTGGCGTTGTTGACGTACTGCTTGAGGTAGTCGATGCCGCCGTACATCGCGATGACCTTGCCGGTCTTCGGGTCGATGGAGGCACCGCCGGCGCGGACGTAGTTGTCGACCTTGCGGTTCTTCTTGTCGAGCTTGTCCATCAGGTTGTCGTCGACGGCCTTGATGAACGCGTCCTGCATCTTGGGCTGGATGGTGGTGGTGATGCGGTAGCCACCGCCGTTCTCCAGCGCCTCCTCGTCGATGATCTTGTGCTCGATGAGGTACGACTTGATGGCCTCGACCAGGTAGCCGCGCTGCCCGGAGAAGGCGGTGGACGTGGTGGTCTGCTTCGGCATGTCGAACTTCATGCCGGTGCGCTCGGACTGCTTGAGCCAGCCCTCCTTCACCATGCCGTCGAGGACGTAGTTCCAGCGGGCGACGGCCGCGCCCTTGTTCTCCGGGTGGGCGACGACGTCGTACATGCTCGGCGCGTTGACGAGCGCGGCGAGGTAGGCGCCCTGCTCGGCGGAGAGTTCGTCGGCGTCGACGCCGTAGTACGCCTGGGCGGCGGCCTGGATGCCGTAGGCGTTGCGGCCGAAGAAGCTGGTGTTGAGGTAGCCCTCGAGGATCTCGTCCTTCGTGACCTCGCGGTCCAGCTTGATCGCGATGAAGAACTCCTTCACCTTGCGGGTGACGGTCTGGTCCTGCGCCAGGTAGTAGTTCTTCACGTACTGCTGGGTGATCGTCGAACCGGACTGCTTGCCCTTGCCGCTCGCGGTGTTCCAGGCGGCGCGGATCATCGCCTTGGGGTCGATGGCCGGCTCGGAGTAGAAGTCGCGGTCCTCGGCGGCCAGTACGGCGTGCTGGGCGGCCTTGGAGACCTTCGACAGGGGGACGTTCTCGCGGTTGACCTCGCCGTCGCGGGCGATCTGGGTGCCGTCCGCGTACAGGTAGACGTTGCTCTGCTTGGTCGCGAGCTCCTGCGGCTTCGGGATGTGGACCAGGTTGTAGCCCAGCACGAAGGCGCCGATGATCAGCATGGTCACGATCACGAAGCTGCCGAGCACCATGCGCCAGGTCGGGAACAGTCGCCGCCAGCCGGTCCGCTTGGGCCGCTTCGGCTTGTTGCCCTTGCCGCCGCCGGCCGGGGTGACATCGGGCACGTCGGCGGCTGCGACAGCGGGAACGACGGCGGTCGCCGCGCCCCCACCGGCCCCCGCGCCGGCCGCTCCGGCGGCACCGGCTGCCGCGAGGCCGCTCGTGACACCGGCCTTCCCGGCACGCATCCCTCCGGCCGTCGAGGCCGCCGCGCCACCGGCCGCGGCTGAAGCCGCGCCACCGGC
>NZ_JAMGBG010000192.1 GCF_023516595.1 Streptomyces neyagawaensis
CGAACCCGGAAGCTAAGCCTCACAGCGCCGATGGTACTGCAGGGGGGACCCTGTGGGAGAGTAGGACGCCGCCGAACAATCTTTGACAGGACCCCTGGTCACCAGCGTACAGCTGGGACCAGGGGTCCTTTTTGTTGTTCCGGAACAAGCACATCCCGGAGCGCGCCGGCTACCCGGCTGCGCGAGAATGACTTGCGGTACCGAAGACAGGAGTCACCATGTCCACCAACTCTCCCGACGACCGACCGGAGCGCGACCAGCGGCGACGGGACAGTGGTGACCGTGGTGGCTACCGCGGTGGCCCGCGTCGCGACAACGACCGACGCGACAACGACCGACGCGACAACGACCGACGCGACAACGACCGTGGCGGCTACGGCCGACGAGACGGCGGCCGCGACGACCGCGGCGGCTTCCGGCGCAGCGATGACCGCAACGACCGCGGCGACAGGGGAGACCGTGGCGATCACGGCGGCTTCCGCCGTGATGACCGCGGTGACAGCCGTGGCGGAGACCGCGGGGGCTTCCGCGGCGGGCGCGACGACCGTCGCGACGATCGACGTGATGACCGCCGAGAAGGCGACCGTGGGCCCCGTCCCGGCTTCCGTCGCGACGACCGTCCGGGTGGGCCGCGTCGCGACGACCGTCGGGGCGACGACCGGGACCGTGGCTTCCGTCGGGACGGCGACCGTCCGGCCTTCCGCCGTGACGACCGGCGCGACGACCGACGCGACGACCGCCCTGCCTTCCGCCGTGACGACCGCAGGGATGACCGCCGCGACGACCGGCGTGACAGCGGCGACCGTGGCGGCTTCCGCCGTGACGACCGCGACCGCGGCTTCCGTCGGGACGACCGGCGTGATGACCGCCGTGACGACCGCGGCGAGCGGCGTGAGGGCGAGCGTCCCGCGTACCGTCGTGACGACGACCGGGGTGGCTTCCGCCGTGACGACCGCGGCGAGCGGCGTGAGGGCGAGCGTCCCGCGTACCGTCGTGACGACGACCGGGGTGGCTTCCGCCGTGACGACCGTGGTGACAGCCGTGGCGGAGACCGCGGTGGCTTCCGCGGCGGGCGCGACGACCGTCGCGACGACCGCGGTGGTCGCCCGCCGTTCCGCCGCGACGACCGACGCGACGACTTCCGGCGTGACGACCGAGGCGGCGACAGGCCGCCCTTCCGTCGGGACGACCGGCGTGATGACCGCGGCGAGCGGCGTGAGGGCGAGCGTCCCGCGTACCGTCGTGACGACGACCGGGGTGGCTTCCGTCGTGACGACCGTGGTGACAGCCGTGGCGGAGACCGCGGGGGCTTCCGTGGGCGGGACGACCGGGGTCGCGACGACCGCGGGCGTGGGCCCCGTCGTGACGACCGGGGCGGTCGGCCCGGCGGTTTCCGCGGGCGGGACGACCGCCGTGACGATCGGCGGGACGATCGCCGTGGCGGCGGTGGGCGCTTCCGTGACGAGCGGGACCGGGACCGGGAGCCCATCAAGCGGCTGCCGATTCCCGAGGACGTCACCGGCGAGGAGATCGACAAGGACGTACGGCAGGAGCTGCAGAGCCTGCCCAAGACGCTCGCGGACGATGTCGCCAAGAACCTGGTGATGGTCGCCCGGCTCATCGACGAGGACCCCGAGGGCGCGTACGGCTACTCCAGGGTCGCCCTGCGGCTGGCGTCGCGTGTGGCCGCCGTGCGGGAGGCTGCCGGCTTCGCCGCGTACGCCAACCAGAAGTACAGCGAGGCGCTCGCCGAGTTCCGGGCCGCACGGCGGATGACGGGCAGCGTGGACCTGTGGCCCGTCATGGCGGACTGCGAACGTGGTCTCGGGCGGCCCGAGAAGGCGCTCGACATGGCCGGGGCGCCCGAGGTGCACAAGCTGGACAAGGCCGGCCAGGTCGAGATGCGTCTCGTCGCGGCCGGCGCACGGCG
This sequence comes from Streptomyces neyagawaensis, assembly GCF_023516595.1. Taxonomy (GTDB): domain Bacteria; phylum Actinomycetota; class Actinomycetes; order Streptomycetales; family Streptomycetaceae; genus Streptomyces; species Streptomyces neyagawaensis. Next base: position 1,931 of record NZ_JAMGBG010000192.1, read on the forward strand.
GGACATGGGGCAGCTCGACGCGGCCATCGTGACCCTGCAGAGCCCCGAGCTGGCCTCCAACTCCGTCCAGCCGTGGACCGCGCGACTGCGGTACGCGTACGCCGACGCGCTGCTCGCCGCAGGGCGTGACGGCGAGGCACGTGAGTGGTTCGCGAAGGCCGTCGAGGCCGACAAGGACGGCAGCACGGACGCCTCCGACCGGCTCGCCGAGATGGACGGTGTCGAGTTCGTCGACGCCCTCGTCGAGGTCGAGGACCAGGACGAGCAGCGGGATGCACAGAAGGACGCGCCGGAGGGCGACGGCGACAGCCTGCCCGTGGAGGACGCCGAGCCTCGTGACCTGACGACCGCCGTGGACGAGGACGTCGTGGTCGTGGAGGAGAGCGACACCCCCGAGGACGTCGCGGACAGTGCGGACGTCGAAGAGGGCAAGGACTCCGCAGACACCGAAGGCTCCGAGGGCGGCGTGGGCCGGGAGGCCGACAAGGACTGACCTCGGCTTGTAGAGGCACCGAAAGGGGGCGGGATCCCACACGGATCCCGCCCCCTTTCGTATGTCGGCGTGCCTAGACGTGCAAGGCGCGCAGGACCAGGCCCGAGGCCGGCTTCGGGCCGAACGACGTGGACTTGCGGGGCATGGTGACGCCCTGGCGGGCCAGGTCGCGGACGACCTCCTCGCGGACCGGGTGCATCAGGACGGCCGTGCCGCCGTCGCGTTCCGCCTTCTCGACCGTGGCGGCCGTGTCATGGATGTACGCGACATGAGCGGGGGAGTCCTCCGGGATCCGCCAGACATGGCGCAGGAGCGTGGCGTGCAGGACCGTCGCGTCGAGGGTGCGCCAGGCCGGCGGGCGGTCGGCGGGGATCGTACGGGCGAGGAGGTCCGCGTCCGGGCGGTCCACGAGGTGGAAGGCGCCGTCGCCGGCGAGGAGGAAGGCGTTGCCGACGCACGCCGCGTCCGCCAGGGCCGACAAGGCGTCCGGCAGCGTGACGTCCAGGCGCTGAACGCGGAAGTGGCCGTCCAGGGCGGCCAGCGCGTCGGAGACCGGCAGACCGTGAAGGAGGCGGTGGATCGCTCGCACCCGCAAGGGGTAGCGGGCCGTGTCCACCAGGAGGACCAGGCCGTAGTCCCAGGGACTGGGGGACGGGTGCTCGGTGCGCAGACGCAGATAGGTCGCCCACCGGTGGTGGCCGTCGGCTATGAGGGCCTGGTGACCGGCGAGGTCCGCCTGGATCTCGGCGAGGTCGCCCGGGTCGGTGACCGCCCACAGGCGGTGGCTGAAGCCGTCCTCGGTGGTCGTGGACAGGAGCGGGGGCCCTTCGACGGTCCGCTCGACCACGGCGGTCGCGCCGGTGGAGCCGTTGCCCCGGTACGTCAGGAGCAGGGGCTCCATGTTGGTGGAGGTCGCCCGCATCAGCGCCGCGCGGTCCGTGATGACATGCGGTATGACGTCCTCGTGGGGGAGGACCACGCCGTCGGCGGGCTCCGAGAGGCGCAGGGCACCGATGAGGCCCCGCTGGAGGATGCTGCCGTCACCCTGCTCGTAGACGTACAGGCCGGGCTCGGAGTCTGCGGCCAGGACGCCGTCGGCGAGCCAGCGGCGCAGCGTCTCCGCAGCCTGTTCGTTTCTGGCGGTCGGGGTGCCGGCCTGGGGAAGGATCAGGCGGACGATGTTGTACGGGTCGGCGGACTCGAGGTGGAGCAGACCGTCCGGCCGCACGACCACGTCGTACGGCGGGGATGTCACGGCGGCCAGACTGCCGACCCGGTCGGGGTCGTAGCGAAGGCCCCGGAACGGGGTCAGTTCGAGGCCGCTGCGCGCCGGGGTCTCCTCCGCGGGACCTGCGTTCTTCATTGGGGCATCGTATGTGTGTCAGTGCCATGCGCGATGATCGGGTGAAGCGATCGGACCGATGGACGACCGGGTGGGTACGCGCGCGTACCCGTGTCGAGCGAGGAGCGGTGTGCAATGAGCCAGGCAGTCAGGACGCGGCCCGACGGCAGTGGGCAGGCCCTGAGCGAGGCGTACGACACGGCGCTGCTCGATCTGGACGGGGTGGTGTACGCGGGCGGCAGCGCGATCGCGCACGCCGTCGAGTCCCTCGGTGCCGCGCGGGCGGGCGGGATGCACCTGGCGTATGTCACGAACAACGCGCTGCGGACACCGGACGCCGTGGCCGAGCACCTCACCGAGCTGGGCATACCGACCGAGGGCGGGGACGTCATCACGTCGGCGCAGGCCGTGGCCCGGCTGATCAGCGAACAGCTGCCGGCCGGTGCGCGCGTGCTGGTCATCGGCGGTGAGGGGCTGCGGGTCGCGCTGCGTGAGCGGGGACTGGAACCCGTCGAGTCCGCCGACGACGACCCGGCGGCCGTCGTGCAGGGGTACGGCGGGCCCGACCTGCCCTGGGGGCGGTTCGCGGAGGCGAGTTACGCCATCGCGCGCGGGCTCCCGTGGTTCGCGTCCAACACCGACCTGACGATCCCGAGCGCGCGGGGCATCGCACCGGGGAACGGCGCGGCGGTCCAGGTCGTACGGATCGCCACGGGAGCCGAGCCGCAGGTGGCGGGCAAGCCGCTGCCGCCGATGCACAAGGAGACCATCCTGCGGACCGGCGCCCGGCGGCCGTTGGTGGTCGGAGACCGGCTGGACACGGACATCGAGGGCGCGTTCAACGGCGAGGTCGACTCACTGCTCGTCCTCACCGGAGTGACCGACGGCGCCCAACTGCTCGCCGCGCCGCCGCAGCACCGGCCCACCTACGTCGACGCCGACCTGCGGGGGCTGCTCACCGGGCAGCCCGAAGTCGCCGCGGACGGCGAGGGCTTCCGGTGCGGAGGCTGGACGGCGACCGCCGACGGCGACCGACTGCTGCTGGACGGCGAGGGTGAGCCGCTCGACGGGCTGCGGGCGCTGTGCGCGGCGGCGTGGACGGCAGCCGGCGACGGCTCGTGCGAGCTGGACGGTGAGAAGGCGCTGGCGCGGCTCGGGTTGTGAGAGACGCGGGGCCGCGGTGAGGGTTCCCTGTCAGTGGGCAAGGGCAGGATCGAGACACAAGGGAGGATAGGCTAACCTAACCGAGTGTTGGTCGAGAGTCCCCCCGAACCGCGCGCGGAGACCGCCTCCGCGCCCCCGAACCGCAGAGCGGCGATGCGTGCCGCCGGACTCCTCGTGTCCGTCGGCCTGCTGACCCTGGTCGCGCTGGCGAGCATCGCGATCGGCGCGAAGGAGCTGTCCCTCGCGCAGGTCTGGCACGGCCTGTTCGAGGAGACGGGGACGTACGGTGACGTCGTCGTGGGGGAGCGGATCTCGCGCACCCTCCTCGGGCTGCTCGCCGGAGCCGCCCTCGGGCTGGCGGGGGCCGTCCTCCAGGCGCTCACCCGGAACCCGCTGGCCGACCCCGGGCTGCTCGGCATCAACGCGGGCGCGTCCGCCTCTGTCGTCACCGCCATCACCTACTTCGGCGTCACCTCGCTGACCGGGTACGTGTGGTTCGCGTTCCTCGGGTCGGCGGCCGTCGGGGCACTGGTGTGGTTCCTCGGCGGCAGCCGCGGCGCGACGCCCGTACGGCTCGCGCTGGCCGGTACGGCGATCAGCGCCGCCCTGTACGGCTACCTCCAAGCCGTGATGATCATGGACGGGGCGGCGCTGTCCAAGATGCGCTTCTGGACGGTGGGTTCACTGGCCTCGGCGACCGACGAGACGATCAAGCAGGTGCTGCCGTTCCTGGTGGTCGGCACGGTCGTCGCCCTCCTGCTCGCCCGCCCGCTGAACGCGGTGGCCATGGGCGACGACACCGCCCGCGCCCTCGGCGCCGACCTCAACCGCACCCGGGCGCTCTCCATGGCCGCCGCCACCGTGCTGTGCGGGGCCGCCACCGCCGCCTGCGGGCCGATCGTGTTCATCGGGCTGATGGTCCCGCACGTCGTCCGCTCGTTCACCGGGCCCGACCTGCGCTGGATCCTGCCGTACGCGACCGTCCTGTCGCCGGTGCTGCTGCTCGGGGCCGATGTCATCGGCCGGGTGGTGGCCAGGCCCGCGGAACTCCAGGTCGGCATCGTCACCGCGATCCTCGGCGGGCCGGTCTTCATCTTTCTCGTACGACGGCGGAGGACGGCGCAGCTGTGAAGACGCAGGTCATGAGCAAGCCCGCCGGGCGCGGCCGCGCGCTCCGCTCGCCGGGCGGTCTCTCGGCGCGCCTCGACATACGGGCGTTCGTCGTCGTCGTTCTGCTGCTGCTCGCGGCCCTCGTCGCGAGTGTCGTGCTCATCGGCACCGGCGACTTCCCGATCCCCGCCGCCGACGTCGTCAGGACGCTGCTCGGCGACGGCGACCCGAGCCAGGAGCTGATCATCAACGACCTGCGGCTGCCACGGGTCCTGGTCGGGCTGCTGGTCGGAGCCTCACTCGGGCTGGGCGGGGCGCTGTTCCAGTCCATCTCCCGCAACCCGCTGGGCAGTCCGGACGTCCTCGGCCTCTCGCAGGGCGCCACGGCCGGAGCGCTCGTCGTGATCGTGCTGTTCTCGGGGGACGCCGACCAGGTTGCCCTCGGCGCGCTCGGCGGCGGTCTGTTCACCGGCCTCGCGATCTATCTGCTGGCCTGGAAGCGGGGCGTGCACGGGTACCGGCTGGTGCTCGTCGGCATCGGAGTCTCCGCGATCGCCACGGCCGTCAACGGCTATCTGATCACCAAGGCCGACATCGTCGACGCGGCCCGCGCGGTCGTGTGGATGACCGGATCGCTCAACGGGCGCGACTGGGAGCAGGTCTGGCCGCTGCTCATCATGTGCGCGATCCTCGTGCCCACGGTCCTCGCCAACGCGCGCGGGCTGCGGATGATGGAGATGGGCGACGACGTGTCGTACGCCCTCGGCGTGCGCGTCGAGCGGGTGCGGATGCTGCTGATGGTGGCAGCCGTGCTGCTCACCGCCGGGGCCACCGCCGCCGCCGGACCCGTCAGCTTCGTCGCCCTGACCGCGCCCCAGCTCGCCAAGCGGCTGACCCGGTCCCCCGGCCCCAACCTGGTGCCCTCGCTGTGCATGGGCGCCGCCCTGCTCGTCGTCGCGGACTGGGCGTCCCAGCGGGCGTTCGGCGCCGACCAGCTGCCCGTCGGGGTCGTCACCGGCGTCCTCGGCGGCGTCTATCTGCTGTGGCTGCTGGTCACGGAGCGGAAGGCCGGGCGGATATGAGGCGCCCCCAGCCCAGCGCGTCGGTGAGGTCGGCGGGGCCGGTGAACGAGAACAACCAGAGGAGCACTGTGAACCGCCTGTCCGCCGAGAACGTCACCCTCGCCTATGACCAGCGGGTCATCGCCGAGCAGCTGTCGGTGGAGATCCCCGACAACTCGTTCACCGTGATCGTCGGCCCCAACGCCTGCGGCAAGTCCACCCTGCTGCGGGCCCTGTCCCGGATGCTGAAGCCGTCCGAGGGGCGGGTGCTCCTCGACGGGCAGGTCATCCAGTCGATGCCCGCGAAGCAGGTCGCGCGGACCCTCGGCCTGCTGCCCCAGTCGTCGATCGCGCCCGACGGCATCACGGTCGGCGACCTGGTCGGCCGCGGCCGCTACCCGCACCAGGGGCTGCTGCGGCAGTGGTCGGCGCAGGACGAGCGGATCGTCCGGGAGTCGATGGAGGCCACCGGCGTCGCCCAGCTGGCCGACCGCTATGTCGACGAGCTCTCCGGCGGGCAACGCCAGCGCGTGTGGATCGCCATGGCCCTCGCCCAGCAGACCCCGCTGCTGCTCCTCGACGAGCCGACCACCTATCTCGACATCCAGCACCAGATCGACGTGCTCGACCTCTGCGCCGAGCTGCACGAGGAACAGGGCCGCACCCTCGTCGCCGTGCTGCACGACCTCAACCACGCCGCCCGGTACGCCACCCATCTCGTCGCCCTGCGCGGCGGCGAGGTCGTCGCCGAGGGCGCGCCCGGCGACATCGTCACCGCGGAGCTGGTCGAGGAGGTGTTCGGGCTGCGCTGCCAGGTCATCGACGACCCGGAGACGGGCACACCGCTGGTCGTGCCGGCGGCCCGCAGGGCACGGACCGGCGCCGAGGGGCGCGAGCGGGGCGCAGGCCGGGAGGCGAAGGTCGCCGCTACAGAAGCTTCCTGAGCTGGAGCAGGTCACGGAAGCCCGCCTCCAGCTTCACCCGGCCCGAACCCCAGGCCTTGGCGAAGTTCAGCTCCCCGTGGACGAGGGCCACCAGGTCGTCGCCCGTCATGGCGAGCCGGATCTGGGCCTTCTCGGACGGCGGGCCCTCAAGGGTGTCGTGGACCTCGATCCGGCCGTCACGCATCCGGCCCACGAAGGTGATGTCGAGGTCCTTGATGTGGCAGCTCACCGAGCGGTCGAGGGTCGTCGCCTCGCGCACGTGTCCATCGGCGCCTGCCATGTTGTCCGAGAGCTTTTCGAGCGCGGCGCGGCACTCCTCAATCGTTGCCATCGCGGTCGACGGTACCCCAGGGCTTCGGGGTAGCGTCGGGGCATGAGCGACTCTGTGTCCGAGGCCACCGCGGGGGAGGAGACGGCCGACGCGGTCGTCGAGCCCGAGGACGACCCCGCCGCCCCGGCCCCGCTGAACGTGGCCCGCACCGCCACCGGCCACCCGGATGTCGACGCCGCCCTCGACCGGCTGGCCGACGCCGACCACCTCGCCACCGACGGCCATGTCGAGGTGTACGAGGATGTGCACCGGGGGCTGCGTGACGCGCTCACCGCGCTCGACGCCCGCCCGGGACCTCCGGCGCCCCCGACGCCGTACAGCACGAGGAGCTGAACCGAACGTGGCAGGTGTGGCACGACGCCGTCTCGACGCCGAGTTGGTCCGGCGGAAGCTCGCGCGGTCGCGTGAGCACGCGAGCCAGCTGATCGCCGCCGGGCGGGTCATGGTCGGCAAGACCGTCGCGACCAAGCCCGCCACCCAGGTGGAGACCGCGGCCGCCATCGTCGTCGCGAGCAACGACGGCGATCCCGAGTACGTGTCCCGAGGCGGCCACAAGCTCGCCGGGGCACTGGAGGTGTTCGTCCCCCAGGGCCTGGCCGTCAAGGGGCGGCGGGCGCTGGACGCCGGGGCCTCCACCGGCGGCTTCACCGACGTTCTGCTGCGGGCCGGCGCCGCCCATGTCGTCGCCGTCGACGTCGGATACGGACAACTCGCCTGGACTCTGCGGAGCGATGAACGCGTCACCGTCAAGGACCGTACGAACGTACGCGAGTTGACGCTCGAAGCGATCGATGGGGAGCCTGTGGATCTTGTCGTGGGGGATCTGTCCTTCATCCCGCTCGGCCTGGTACTGCCCGCACTGGTGCGGTGCGTGAAGCCGGACGCCGATCTGGTGATGATGGTCAAGCCGCAGTTCGAGGTGGGGAAGGAGCGGCTGGGCAGCGGGGGAGTCGTAAGGAGTCCGGAGCTGCGCGCCGAGGCTGTGTGCGGGGTGGCGCGGCGGGCCGGTGAGCTGGGGCTCGGGGTGAAGGGCGTGACGGCGAGTCCGCTGCCCGGACCCTCGGGCAACGTCGAGTACTTTCTGTGGCTGCGTGCCGGGGCACCCGCACTGGACCCGGCCGACGTCGACCGAGCAGTTGCGGAGGGGCCGCGGTGACTCTGGACCGAACTCGAACCGTCTTCCTGCTGACCCACACCGGGCGGCCGGCGGCCATCCGCAGTGCGGAACTCGTGGTGAAGGGCCTCCTCCACCACGGGTTGGGCGTACGCGTCCTGGAGGCCGAGGCGGAGGACATCCCGCTCCCCGAGGAGGTGGAGCTGGTCAAGGAGGCCACCCCGCAGTGCCTCGACGGGTGCGAGCTGCTCATCGTCCTCGGCGGTGACGGCACGCTGCTGCGCGGCGCGGAGTTCGCCCGCGCCTCCGGGGTGCCGATGCTCGGCGTCAACCTCGGCAGCGTCGGCTTCCTCGCGGAGGCCGAGCGCGACGACCTCGACAAGGTTGTCGACCGCGTGGTGACCAAGGCGTACGAGGTCGAGGAGCGGATGACCGTCGACGTCGTCGTTCACCGGAACGGGGACATCGTCCACACGGACTGGGCGCTGAACGAGGCGGCCGTGCAGAAGGCCGGCGCCGAGAAGCTCCTCGAGGTCGTCCTGGAGATCGACGGCCGGCCGGTGACCGGCTTCGGGTGCGACGGCATCGTGCTGTCCACGCCGACCGGGTCGACCGCGTACGCCTTCTCCGCGGGCGGGCCCGTGGTGTGGCCCGAGGTCGAGGCGCTGCTGATGGTGCCGATCAGCGCGCACGCGCTGTTCGCGAAGCCGCTGGTGACGTCGCCGAACTCGGTGCTCGCGGTGGAGGTGCTGCCGCACATTCCGCCCGGGGTCCTCTGGTGCGACGGGCGGCGGACGGTCGAGTTGCCGCCGGGGGCCCGGGTGGAGGTCCGGCGGGGCGCCGTCCCGGTCCGGCTGGCCCGGCTGCACCACGCGTCGTTCACGGACCGCCTCGTGGCCAAGTTCGCGCTGCCCGTCGCGGGGTGGCGGGGGGCACGGCACTAGCCGTTCGCAGGGGGTGAGAGCGGCTTCCGGCGGCCACGGGTCCGCCGGAAGCCGCTCGCGCGGCCGCCACGGCCCCTCCGACCGTCAACGGGTCGGCGCTCCTCACCGAGCCCGCGCCCCTTACCCGGTGCCCGGCCCTCACGGGGGCACGGGGCGCCTTGTACCTCCCCGGAGTGACATCGGGGACGGGGGGCGTCGCACTTCCCTCCCTCGACCTCGTATGGTCTTGTCCGTGTTGGAGGAGATGCGGATACGGTCGCTCGGAGTCATCGACGACGCGGTCGTCGAGCTGTCACCCGGCTTCACCGCCGTGACGGGTGAGACGGGCGCGGGCAAGACCATGGTGGTCACCAGTCTCGGTCTGCTGCTCGGCGGCCGGGCGGACCCGGCGCTCGTGCGGATCGGCGCGAAGAACGCGGTCGTCGAGGGCCGCATCGCCATGCCCGACGGCGCCTCGGCGGTCGTCCGGGCCGAGGAGGCCGGGGCCGAACTCGACGACGGTGCGCTGCTCATCAGCCGTACCGTTTCCGCCGAGGGACGGTCGCGGGCGCACCTCGGCGGGCGGTCCGTGCCTGTGGGTGTTCTCGCGGAGCTGGCCGACGAACTGGTGGCCGTGCACGGGCAGACCGACCAGCAGGGGCTGCTGAAGCTGTCCCGGCAGCGGGCGGCCCTCGACCGGTACGCCGGGGACGCGGTGGCCGTGCCGCTCGCCAAGTACGGCGAGGCGTACCGGCGGCTGCGGGCCGTCGCCGTCGAGCTCGACGAGATCGTCACCCGTGCGCGCGAGCGGGCCCAGGAGGCCGATCTGCTGCGCTACGGGCTCGACGAGATCGCGGGCGTCGAGCCGCGCGCCGGCGAGGACGTGGAGCTGGCCGAGGAGGCCGAGCGGCTGGGGCACGCGGAGGCGCTGGCATCCGCCGCGACGGCCGCGCACGCCGCGCTCGCGGGCAATCCGGAGGACCCCGAGGGGGTCGACGCCTCGACGCTCGTCGCGGGCGCCCACCGGGCGCTGGAGGCCGTGCGCTCCCACGACCCGGCGCTGGCCGCGCTCGCCGACCGGATCGGCGAGATCGGCATCCTGCTCGGCGACGTCGCCGGTGAGCTGGCGGGATACGCCGACGACCTGGACGCCGACCCGCTGCGGCTCGCGGCCGTGGAGGAGCGGCGGGCCGCCCTCACCTCCCTCACCCGCAAGTACGGCGAGGACATCGCCTCCGTGCTCGCGTGGGCCGAGCAGGGCGCCCAGCGGCTCACCGAACTCGACGGCGACGACGAACGCATCGAGGAGCTGACCGCCGAGCGGGACGCGCTGCGCGGCGAACTGGGCGGTCTCGCGCAAGCCCTGACGGACGCCCGGCAGGAGGCCGCGGAGCGGTTCGCCGCCGCCGTGACCGCCGAGCTGGGCTCGCTCGCCATGCCGCACGCGCGCGTGTCGTTCGAGATCCGGCAGACCGAGGACCCCGAGGGCGTCGAGGTCGGCGGACGCACGGTCGCGTACGGGCCGTCCGGCGTCGACGAGGTGGAACTGCTGCTCGCCCCCCACCCGGGGGCGCCACCGCGGCCCATCGCCAAGGGCGCCTCGGGCGGTGAGCTGTCGCGGGTGATGCTGGCCGTCGAGGTCGTGTTCGCGGGGACGGATCCCGTGCCGACGTACCTCTTCGACGAGGTCGACGCCGGTGTCGGCGGCAAGGCGGCCGTCGAGATCGGCCGGCGGCTCGCCCGGCTCGCCCGGTCGGCGCAGGTCGTCGTCGTCACACACCTTCCGCAGGTCGCCGCGTTCGCCGACCGGCAGCTGCTGGTGGAGAAGACCAACGACGGTTCGGTGACCCGGTCCGGCGTGAAGGTCCTGGAGGGCGAGGACCGGGTGCGGGAGCTGTCACGCATGCTCGCCGGCCAGGAGGACTCCGAGACGGCCCGGGCACACGCCGAGGAACTGCTGGCGGCGGCGCGGGCGGACGCCTGAACGCATGCGCGGGCCGGCCGCACTCGTCCTCGCGGCGAGCGCGGCCCGCGCGTGCGGGGCGTGGAGAACGAGCCCCTACCACCTGCCGGGGCCCCGCCGGAGACCAACGCACACGTACGGTTACCAACTGGCCATAAAGGGTGCGCGTCGCTCGTTCAGCCCACACGATGGGTGCGTCAAGCACGCACGTCCCAGAGGGCGGTCATGAGCACTGAGTACCCGTCACCACCGCCAGATGTCCCGCTCGGGCCGCCGACGCCGACCGCCCCCAGGCGCCGCCTCCCCCTCCTGTTCGCCGGGCTCGCGGGTGTTGTCGTCGGAGGCGGTGTCGTGGGCGCTGTGTGGGCCCTCAGCGACGGCCGGGAAACCGCCAGTAGGCCAGAGAGCGCGAGTAGCGCCGAAACGCTTGCTGTCGAGACCGAGCCCAGCGCCTTCACCCTCACCGGCAGCTTCGAACTCACCGAGGGCGCGGTCGGCGACGGCCTGGGTGGATGCGAGGGCAGCGGTGGCTACGACGACATCAGCGAAGGCACGGCAGTCACCGTCTACGACGCGGCCGGCACCGTTGTCGCCACCGGGCAGCTCGGAGACTCGACGCTGAGCTCCGGGACATGCACGTTCGAGGTGGCTGTCGAGGACGTTCCCAGAGGCGAGGACTTCTACAAGGTGGAGGTCTCCCACAGGGGGACGGTGCAATTGTCAGGTGACGAGGCCGAGGCCGGCCTTTTCGGCGCATCCCTGGGATGACCACGTCGACTCCGCTCGACGCAGCGGTCGGACGAACTTCCTGGCGCGGTGGAACAGTGGCTCAGAGGGGCAACGGGACGTCGGAGTTCACTCGTGTGAGTGATGCTGGGTGTCGTGTTGCCCGCAGGTGCGCCGTTCGTGCGGTCCGGCGGTGCCGGAACACCCGTACGGCCTGGCATCCTTGGACAGGTACGACGTAGCGAGACGTGCTACGCAGACCACGCAGAAGCGGCCTCGCGCGGTCCACCTTCGCCGCCGGATCCTTCTGTACGTTTCTTCGTGACCGTCCGACCCCGAACCAGGAGCCCCGGCCACGTGAGCCACGTGAGCAGCCACTCACCGCACGGCCAGTCGCCGCTGCGAACCGTGCAAGTGCTCGGCGGCGGCAGCCCGGTGAGCAGCGCGCATGTGCGGTCGCTGGCCTCGGGACTGGTCGCCCGGGGCGTACGGGTCACCGTGTGCGCCCCCCACGAGACCGACGGCGTCCACGACTTCACCGGCGTCGGCGCCCGCCACGTGCACGTGCCCCGCAGCAGTGACCCCGCCTCCGTGGCCACCCTGCGCAACGCCTGCGCGGACGCCGACCTGGTCCACGCGCACGGCCTGCACGCCGGCTTCCGCGCCACCCTCGCGCTGGGCGGGCGGCGCACCCCGCTCGTGGTCACCTGGCACACCCGGTCCTACGCCGAGGGCGCGCGGGCCCATCTGTTGCGGCTGCTGGAGCGGAGGGTCGCCAAGGCCGCCGCCGTGGTGCTCGGGACCTCCTCCGAACTCGTCGACCGCGCCCGCAGCCGGGGCGCCCGCGACGCCCGGCTCGCCGCCGTCTCCGTGCCCGCGCTCCGCCGGAACGGCGACGACACCGACCGGCACCGCTCCAAGACCCGGGCCGAACTCGGCGCCACCGACCGGCCCTTGCTCATGGCCGCCGGCTCGCTCGACCGGCACCGGGGGTACGACACGCTCCTCGACGCGGCGCGGGAGTGGCGGGGGCTCGACCCCGAGCCGCTCGTCGTGATCGTGGGCGAGGGGCCGCAGTGGAGCACCCTCCAGCGGCGCATCGAGGACGAGGAACTGCCCGTACGGCTCATCGGACGGCGCGACGACACCGGCGAGCTGGTCGCGGCCGCCGACCTGGCGCTGCTGCCCGGCGGACCCGAAGCCCGCTCGATCCTCGCCCAGGAGGCGCTCCACGCGCGCGTACCGCTCGTCGCGGCCTCCGCCGGGTCGGTGCCCGAACTCGTGGGCGACGCCGCCGCGCTCGTCCCGTTCGGGGACGCCGGGGCGTTCGCCGAGGCCGTGGCGCGCCTGTTGAAGGACCCCGCGCTCCAGGACGAGCTGCGCGACCGGGGCACCCGGCAGGCCGCGACCTGGCCGACCGAGGACGAGACGGTGGCCCAGGTGCTCAGCGTCTATGACGAGTTGACCGACCTCCGGCCCCTCATGTGACGCCACATCCTTCATGTGACGCCACACCCGTGTGCCTTGAGGTCGCCTCCTACGGCACGTGTCTGCGGGCCCTGAGCGCCAGGCTCAGAGCCAGGACCGTCTGCGGGTCGTCCAGGTCCGTGCCGAGCAGTTCACCGATGCGGGCGAGGCGGTTGTAGAGGGTCTGCCGGTTCAGGTGCAGCTCGCGGGCCGTCTCCGCCTTGCGGCCCGCGTGGGCGAGGTACGTCTGCAGGGTCGGCAGCAACGGCGGCCGGGAGCGGCTGTCGTGGTCGAGGAGGGGGCCGAGCGCGCGGTCCACGAAAGCGGCCAGGTCGGGTTGGTCGCGCAGCCGCCACAGCAGCAGGTCGATGTCGAGCCGACGGGCGTCGTACCAGGGGCGGTCGGCCAGCCCCTGCGCGGCCGTCGCCGTCTCCGCCGCGTGCCTGAGCCCCGCCGAGGCGGCCGCCCAGTCGCCGGGCACCCCGACGACCACCACGGGCGGCCGTCCGCCCGGCCGCCGCAACCCGGCCCGCTCCACGCCCGCCCGCAGCGCCGCCGCGACCTTGTCCGCCACCGCCGGACGCTCCGCCTCCTCGCGCAGGCCCACCAGCAGCGGGACGCGGCCCTCGACCGGCCGTACCCCCAGCAGGACGGGGACACCCACCAGGGTCAGCTCCTCGCCGACCGCGCGGGCCAGCACCGCCCAGCCACCGCCCGGCGACAGACCGTCGGCGAGTCGCATCACCACCGGCAGCAGGGGCCCGCCGCCCGGTCTGAAGCCCAGCACACGGGCCTGGGCGGGGGCGTCCTCCGCCTCGATACGGCCCTCGGCGAGATCGGTGAGGAAGTCGCCGCGTCCGCGCGCCGCGAGCTCCTCCTCCTGCCGGGCCTGCATCAGGACGACGGCGAGGACGCCGGCCGCGCGCTCGGCGGCCATCCGGTGCACCGGGGCCAGCGGAGCGACCACGGGGAGGAGGACCAGCCGGGCCCGTACCGAGCCCGTGCCCGGTCCGCCGCCCGGTACGTCGACGATGGTCGTCCCGGCCGGTGGCTCGTCCTGGTGCCGGTCGCGCAGCCCCTCCCACACCTGGAGCGGATCGGGGTCGGCGGGCCCGGCCCCGGCGGCGTACAGGAGCCTGCCGTCGGCGGTCTCCAGGAAGACCGGGTTGCCGCTGAAGTCGGCCAGGATGCCGAGGACCTGGGGCACCCCACCGCCGCCGAGCAGCGCCTCGGTACAGCGCCGGTGGACCTCCTCGGCCTGCTGGAGGAGCGCGTAGTGGCCGTTGACGATCTCGGTGTGGATCTCCTCGGTGACCGTCACGAACGCCACCTCGCGGTGCAACTGGACCAGTGGGAGACCGGCCGAGCGCGCGGTCTCCACCAGGGCCGGGGGAAGGCGCGTGAACCGTGTGCCCAGCTCGACGACGAGCGCCGCGATACCGCGCTCGGCCAGCGTCCGTACGAACGCCCGCTGGTCGGCGGGGCGCGTCCCGAGCCCGTAGCCCGTGGTCAGCAGCAGCTCGCCGCCCTTGAGGAGCGAGGCGATGTTGGGGACCTCGCCCGCGTGCACCCAGCGCACGGTCCGCTCCAGCCGGTCGGCGCCGGCCAGGATCTCCGGCAGCCCGCCGCGCAGCCCGGGCAGCTCCAGCGCCCGCCGCACGGTGATACCGCCCTGTGCCTCACGACCGTCGGCGGGTACGCGGCTGTCACGGGTGTCCATGGACCGGACGGTACCCGCGCGCGGGCCGACCGGGCATCTCCGCGCCGGGAGCCGCTCCTAGGAGCGCCCGGCGGGGGAGCGCTCAGGGTCCGGTGGACGCGCGCCCTCAGTGATCGGCGGAAGCGTGCTCAGTGGGCGGCGGGACGGCCTTTGGGGTCGCGCGGCGGGATGTTGTGGTTGAAGCGGAACACGTTGTCGGGGTCGTACTCGGCCTTCACCGCCATCAGCCGCCGGGCGTTCTCGGCGCCCAGGCCCGCCAGGACCCGGCCCTCGCCCTCGTCGCCGATGAAGTTCAGATAGACCGCGCCGGTGCTCCACGGCCGGACGTGCTCGCGGACGTCGCGTACCCACTGGATGGCCCGCTCGTCGTCCGCCGGGTCCTCCCAGACACCGAAGGGGTGCACGGCCCACGGCGCGTCCCGGTACGGCACCGGGTACTCGGCGGGGCCGTCGGCGACCGCTCCGCCGTACGGGAAGAGGATGTGCTGCGAGTTCGTCGGCACGGGCATCGACCGGGCATCGGCGCAGAAGACGTCGACCACCTCGTCCGGCAGACCGGTCAGGTACTCCGCCGACCAGTAGTTCCGCAGGCCCGGCGGATCGTCGATCATGCACTGCACGTCCGCGTACGGCATCGCGCCGACCACCTCGGCCTCGTGCGGCAGCGCCAGCAGCGGCTGGGCGACCTTGCGCATGTCGTCCTCGGTGCCGGCGTAGGTGAGGAGCATCCCGCACACGAGCCGGCCCACCATGTGCTCGGGGACGAACTCCTCGGGCGGGCCGGTGAAGTACAGGACGCCCCCGCCGGCCTCGCGCGGGCCGTTCTCGAGGACCTCGCGGTAGACGCGGACGACCTCCTGGCCGTGCTCCGGTTCGTACAGCAGCAGGGCGATCGCGAAGGCGGGCAGTTCGTGCAGACGCAGGGTGAGCGCGGTGGCGACGCCGAAGTTGCCGCCGCCGCCGTGGAGGGCCCAGAACAGCTCCGGGTTCTCCTCGTCGGTCGCGTGGACCGTTCGGCCGTCGGCGGTCACCAGCTCCACGCCGAGGAGGTTGTCGACGGCGAGACCGAAGGCCCGTTCCAGCCATCCGCTGCCGCCGCCGAGGACGAAGCCGCCGACTCCGGTGGTCGAGGCCCGGCCGCCGGTGGTGGCGAGAGCGTACGGCTCGGTGGCGCGGTCGAGGTGGCTCATGGTCGCGCCGCCCTCGACACGGACGCTGCGCGCGGCGGGGTCGACCGTGACCGAGTGCATCCGGCGCAGGTCGATGACCAGGCCGTTGTCGTTGAGGGCCGATCCGGCCACACTGTGGCCGCCGCCGCGCACCGCGATGTTCAGGTCGAGGTCACGGCCGAAACGCACGGCCCGTACGACATCGGTCGGGTTCTCGCACTGGGCGATCACCGCCGGACGCCGGTCGATCATCCCGTTGAACACCGTCCGGGCGTCGTCGTACCCGGGGTCCCCCGGGGCGAGTACCTCGCCGGTCAGATCCTCGCGGAGTTCGGTCAGCGCCGTGTGGGCCTTGGAAAGGGGAGCCATGACCGGCCCCTTTCAGCCAGGAGACAGGACTTCTTCCAGGCTAGGCGGGTACGGCCGTTCGGTCCTGTTCGGACCGCGGGGGCGCCCCGGAGGGAACGCGAGCCCCCGAACCAGGCGCAAGCGCTTGCTGCGTGCGCCTGGTTGTGCGCCGATCCGCCGCCGTGCGCGGCGGATCGGGGGGGCGTGCGTCAGCCGCCGTACGCCCCCGAGGCGGTCAGGCGGAGGGCCGTGTCGATGAGGGGGACATGGCTGAACGCCTGGGGGAAGTTGCCGACCTGGCGCTTCAGCTCAGGGTCCCACTCCTCGGCCAGGAGGCCCAGGTCGTTGCGGAGCGACAGCAGCTTCTCGAACAGCTTGCGGGCCTCGTCGACGCGGCCGATCATCGCCAGGTCGTCCGCCATCCAGAACGAGCAGGCGAGGAAGGCGCCCTCGTCGCCCGGCAGCCCGTCCACGCCCTCGTCCGCACCGGCGGTCGGGTAGCGCAGGATGAAGCCGTCCGGGGTCGACAGCTCCCGCTGGATCGCCTCGATGGTGCCGATGACGCGCTTGTCGTCCGGCGGCAGGAAGCCCATCTGCGGGATCAGCAGCAGCGACGCGTCCAGCTCCTTCGAGCCGTACGACTGCGTGAAGGTGTTGCGCTCCTTGTCGTAGCCCTTCTCGCACACGTCCCGGTGGATGTCGTCGCGCAGCTCGCGCCACTTCTCCAGCGGGCCGTCCGCGTCACCGGACTCGATGAGCTTGATCGTGCGGTCCACCGCGACCCAGGCCATGACCTTGGAGTGCACGAAGTGGCGGCGCGGGCCGCGGACCTCCCAGATGCCCTCGTCGGGCTCGTCCCAGTGGTCCTCCAGGTAGCGGATCAGCTTCAGCTGGAGCAGGGAGGCGTAGTCGTTGCGGGCCAGACCCGTCATATGGGCCAGGTGCAGGGCTTCGGTGACCTCGCCGTACACATCCAGCTGGAGCTGGTGCGCGGCGCCGTTGCCGACCCGGACGGGCGCGGAGTTCTCGTAGCCGGGGAGCCACTCCAGCTCCGCCTCGCCCAGCTCCCGCTCACCGGCGATGCCGTACATGATCTGCAGGTTCTCCGGGTCGCCGGCGACCGCCCGCAGCAGCCACTCGCGCCAGGCGCGGGCCTCGTCCCGGTACCCGGTGCGCAGCAGCGAGGAGAGGGTGATCGCCGCGTCGCGGAGCCAGGTGTAGCGGTAGTCCCAGTTGCGGACGCCGCCGATGTGCTCCGGGAGGGAGGTCGTCGGCGCGGCGACGATGCCGCCGGTCGGGGCGTACGTCAGGGCCTTCAGCGTGATCAGCGAGCGGACCACCGCCTCGCGGTAGGGGCCGTGGTACGTGCAGTGCTCCACCCACTCCCGCCAGAACTCCTCCGTGGCCTGGAGCGACGGCTCGGGCTCGGGCAGCGGCGGCGGCTCCTTGTGAGAAGGCTGCCAGGAGATGGTGAAGGCGATGCGGTCGCCCGGTGTCACCGTGAAGTCGGAGTAGGTCGTCAGCGCCTTGCCGTAGGTCTCGCACTCGGTGTCGAACCACACGGAGTCCGGGCCGGCGACGGCCACCGTGCGCCCCTCGTGCTTGTGCACCCAGGGCACGACCCGGCCGTACGAGAAGCGCATCCGCAGCGCCGAGCGCATCGGGACCCGACCGCTGACGCCCTCGACGATCCGGATCAGCTGGGGGGCGCCGTCACGGGGCGGCATGAAGTCGGTCACACGGACCGTGCCGCGCGGGGTGTCCCACTCGGATTCCAGGATCAGCGAGTCGCCGCGGTACCGGCGGCGGGAGGCCGTCGGCGGCTCGGCGTCGGCCGCGTGGGCGGGGCCCAGGCGCCAGAAGCCGTGCTCCTCGGTGCCGAGAAGGCCCGCGAAGACGGCATGGGAATCGAAGCGGGGCAGGCACAGCCAGTCGACCGTCCCGTCCCGGCAGACCAGGGCAGCGGTCTGCATGTCTCCGATGAGTGCGTAGTCTTCGATGCGCCCGGCCACGTGCAACTCCAGTCGAACGGCCACGTCGCCCCCCGAGGGGCGGTCGCTGTGCGGTGTGCGGTCTAGGGACCCGAGGGATCGACAGAGGATCGATGCTTCCAGAGTGATCCAAGGGGCGGTGTCATGCGATGTCGCTCAACGATCCTCAACGCATATGAGGCCATCGTTGCTCAACGAACTGACGAGCTCGCATGTTTCCGGAGATGGGCGGGGGTGGTGCCGTTTCCCCGGCCGGGCTCGGCAGCGAGTGTCCGAAGAGGATACGACGCACCGAGGGGCTGCGCGTGCCGCTCCAGGCAACGCGAGTGGGCCGAACGAGTGAGCCAGGGGTGACCCGCGGCCGGTATTCGCCGACTGTCGTACGAAGTCCGTGGCGGCCCGTGCGCGGAGCGTGGCCGGAAGCGATCGTGGCCGGTCGCTGATACCCTGGTAGCCCGTGGACCGGTGGGCGCCCCGACTCGCAAGGGACCCCCGAACCGCAGCGACGGCACCCCCCGACGACCTGATCGGGCGGCGGCCGACCCGCACCCAGAACCGCGACCACGGGAGCCCCCTCTTGGCCATGCCGCCCGCTGCTTTCCGAAACAGCACCACGACGACCAAGCACATCTTCGTCACCGGGGGTGTCGCCTCCTCGCTCGGCAAGGGGCTGACCGCCTCCAGCCTCGGCATGCTGCTCAAGGCCCGCGGCCTGCGCGTGGTGATGCAGAAGCTCGACCCGTACTTGAACGTCGACCCCGGCACGATGAACCCCTTCCAGCACGGTGAGGTGTTCGTCACCAACGACGGTGCCGAGACCGACCTCGACATCGGACACTACGAGCGCTTCCTAGACCGCGACTTGGACGGCTCTGCCAATGTCACTACAGGGCAGGTCTACAACACCGTCATCGCCAAGGAGCGGCGCGGCGAGTACCTGGGCGACACCGTGCAGGTCATCCCGCACATCACCAACGAGATCAAGCACCGCATCCGGCGCATGGCGTCCGACGAGGTCGACGTGGTCATCACGGAGGTCGGCGGCACGGTCGGCGACATCGAGTCGCTGCCGTTCCTGGAGACCGTCCGCCAGGTCCGCCACGAGGTCGGCCGTGACAACGTCTTCGTCGTCCACATCTCGCTCCTGCCGTACATCGGCCCCTCCGGGGAGCTGAAGACGAAGCCGACGCAGCACTCGGTCGCGGCGCTGCGCAACATCGGTATTCAGCCAGACGCGATCGTGCTGCGCTGCGACCGCGAGGTGCCCGCCGCGATCAAGCGGAAGATCTCCCTCATGTGCGACGTCGACGAGGCCGCCGTCGTCGCCTGCCCGGACGCCCGCTCGATCTACGACATCCCGAAGACCGTGCACGGCGAGGGCCTCGACGCCTATGTCGTCCGCAAGCTGGACCTGCCGTTCCGTGACGTGGACTGGACGACCTGGGACGACCTGCTCGACCGCGTCCACAACCCGCAGCACGAGATCAACCTGGCGCTCGTCGGCAAGTACATCGACCTGCCCGACGCCTACCTCTCGGTCACCGAGGCGCTGCGCGCGGGCGGCTTCGCCAACCGGGCGCGCGTGAAGATCAAGTGGGTCACCTCCGACGACTGCAAGACCCCGGCCGGCGCCGCGGCGCAGCTCGCCGACGTCGACGCCATCTGCATCCCCGGCGGCTTCGGCGACCGCGGTGTCTCCGGCAAGGTCGGCGCCATCCAGTACGCCCGCGAGAACCGCATCCCGCTGCTCGGCCTCTGTCTCGGTCTGCAGTGCATCGTGATCGAGGCCGCGCGCCACCTCGCCGACATCCCGGACGCCAACTCCACCGAGTTCGACTCCGCCACCGCCCACCCGGTGATCTCCACCATGGCCGAGCAGCTCGACATCGTCGCCGGTGACGGCGACATGGGCGGCACGATGCGCCTGGGTATGTACCCGGCCAAGCTCGCCGAGGGCTCGATCGTGCGCGAGGTGTACGACGGCAAGGAGTACGTCGAGGAGCGCCACCGCCACCGCTACGAGGTGAACAACGCCTACCGCGCGGAACTGGAGAAGAAGGCGGGCCTGCAGTTCACCGGCACCTCGCCCGACGGCAAGCTTGTCGAGTACGTCGAGTACCCGCGCGAGGTCCACCCCTACCTGGTCGCGACGCAGGCGCACCCCGAGCTGCGCTCCCGTCCGACCCGCCCGCACCCGCTCTTCGCGGGTCTGGTCAAGGCCGCCGTGGAGCGGAAGACCGCGGGAAAGTGACAGCAAGTCGCGGCTGGTGACGGCCAGTTGCGCGACGCAGGAGTTGTACGGTGACCGGGGTGCGTCTCTTTCGGGAGGTGCGCCCCGGTTTCATGGCACGTGTGGGAGGACGAGTCGACATGACGATCAAGGACACCGCCGAGGAGTGGGAGGTCCGGGCGAGCGAGACACCGTTCACCGGCAACAAGACCTCCGTGCGCACCGACGACGTGGTCATGCCCGACGGCTCGGTGGTCCGGCGGGACTACCAGGTCCACCCCGGTTCCGTCGCCGTCCTCGCCCTCGACGACCAGGACCGCGTGCTGGTGCTCCGCCAGTACCGCCACCCCGTGCGCCAGAAACTGTGGGAGATCCCGGCGGGCCTCCTGGACGTGCCGGGCGAGAACCCGCTGCACGCCGCCCAGCGCGAGCTGTACGAGGAGGCGCACGTCAAGGCGGAGGACTGGCGGGTGCTGACCGACGTCTACACCACCCCCGGCGGCTGCGACGAGGCCGTCCGCATCTTCCTCGCCCGCGACCTCTCCGAGGCCGACGGACGGCGCTTCGAGGTGGAGGACGAGGAGGCCGACATGGAGTTGGCCCGGGTACCCCTCGACGAGCTGGTCCGGGGTGTCCTCGCCGGGGAGCTGCACAACAACTGCCTGGTGGTGGGCGCGCTGTCGCTGGTGGCGGCGCGCAGCGGCGACGGGGTGGACGCGCTGCGTCCGGCCGAGGCACCGTGGCCCGCGCGCCCGTTCGAGGCGTAGGGGCCGTAGGGGTCGCAGGGGTCGCAGGGGTCGTTCCCCTGGCGGCGCCAGTCGTACGATCTTCTGATCCGATCGAGGGATCTGTCCGCCCCGCTCCGCCGAGATCGTCGCAGAGCGTGAACTAGGCTCGGGAAACGCCCGAACCGGAGTCCCGGCGGGCTGGCTCGTGCGGTGGGACGGGAGTGTGGCCCGTGGCGGATCAGGCGGTGGACGCCGGGGGAGTCCCGGCGCCCGGAACAGGGCGGCCCCCGGCTGTCGAGGCCGCCCCCACGGACAGTCAGTTCCTCGGCAGGGCACGGGAGTTGAAGGAGCTTCGGGCCGACATCGACCGCGCCGGGCTCAACACCCTCGCCGGCCGCAAGGCACCGCACGCGCGCGTGCTGCTCATCGCCGGCCGACCCGGCTTCGGCCGCACGGCGCTCGCCGAGGAACTCGTCCGGCAGGTCGCCCACGGTTACCCCGACGGGGTGCTGCGGGCCCGTCTCGCCGAGCCGGACGGCTCCCGCGTCCCGGTCGAGCGGGCCGCCGGTCACCTGCTCGGCGAACTCGGTCTCCCGGTCCCCGCCGGGGCCGACGAGGACGACCTCAGCGAGGTGCTCCGGGAGGCGCTGGCCGACCGCCGGGTGGTGCTGCTGCTGGACGACGCGGTCGACGCCGAGCAGGTCGACGCGCTGCTGCCGGACACCCCCGACTCGCTGGTCGTCGCGGTCTCCGGGGGGCCGCTGACGGGCATCTCCGACGTCCGCCCGTGCACCCTGGGCGGACTGGACACCAAGTCCGCGGTGGCCCTGCTGGAACGCTTCACCGGCTCGGTGCGCGTCACCGTCGACCCGCGATCCGCCGAGATCCTCGCCGAGGTGTGCGCGGCCCAGCCCGCCGCGCTGCGGCTCGCCGGGGGATGGCTCGCCGCCCGGCCCACCGCCGCCGTCTCCGACCTGGCCAAGCAACTGCGCGCCGGGGACGACGAGGGCCCGGTCCTCGCCAGGGTCTTCCGGCTCTCGTACACGGCGCTGCCGGGCGCCGCCGCCCGGATACTGCGTCTGCTCGCCCTCGCCCCGGCCGGCCTGGTCGACCCGCACATCGCCTCCGGGCTCGCCGGCTGCTCCGTCGGCGCGGCCCGCACCGCGCTGGACGACTTCGTGGCCCTGGGGTTCCTGCACCGGGCCGACTCCGCGATGCCCCAGTACGAGGTCCCCGGCTGCCTCCAGCCGCTGCTGCGCGCCGCCGCCGAGAGCCAGGAGAAGCCCGGCGAGCTCCAGCTGGCCCGGGCACGGATGCTGGAGCGCACGGTACGGCTGCTCCAGTCCTGCCGGGCCATCACCGAGACCGACAGCCCGCTGGCCCGCGAGAAGCTCCTGGAGATGCCCAAGGCGCTGCGGTTCCCGAGCCCCCGGGCCGCCGAGGAGTGGCTGCGGGTCCGCCGGCCGGCGCTGCTCGCCGCCGCCCGCCTCGCCGTCGCCGACGGTCAGCTGGACACCCTCGCCCGACGGCTGATGTCCCAGCTCGTCCGGGCCCTGGTGGCGCACTTCGGCACCCAGGCCGTGGCCGCCGACCTGTACGGCGTCCACCGGCTCGTCCTCGATGTCGCCGAGCGACGCGACCTGCCCCGCGAGAAGGCGGCGGCCCTGCTGAACCTGGGGGACCTGGACGCCCGCACCGGCCGGACGAAGGCGGCGCTGGCCCGCTACCGGGCCGCCCTCGACGCCGGACGGCAGGCGAACGACCCCTACGCGACCGGCCGCGCGATGGAATCCGTAGGCGGCGCCCACCAGGAGCTGGAGGACTACGAACGGGCCGCCGACTGGTACGGCAGGGCGCTAGCCCAGCGGCTCGCCCGGGACGAGCGCGAGGACGCCGCCCGGCTGTACGGCCGTATCGCCACCGCGTACACCTACGCGGGCCGCTACGGCGAGGCGCTGCGCAACTGGAGCTCGGCCCTCACCGGCCACCGCAGGCTCGGCGATGTGGGCGCCCAGGCGAGGGCGTTGAGCGAGATGGCCCGCGTCCAGGAGTACGCCGGGCGCCCCGAGGAGGCGCTCTCCACCTGCCAGGAGGCGGTGGAGTGGGCCCGCCGCGCCGAGGACCTCCGGTTGCAGGCCGCGCTCCAGATCCGGCTCGCCGACACCCTGGAACGCCTCGGCGACCCGGCGGCCGCCCGGCTGCACCGGGGGGCCGCCGAGCGGCTGCTCGACGGCGAGAACATGCCACCCGAGAACGGCGGGACCGGCGAGACGGAGCCGGAACACGGCCCTAACGCCTACGAAATCCGTAGTGCATCCGCGAAAGATTGATGCATTGAAAGGCTAGACAGCGGGGATACCTTCATTAGACTGGCTGCGCCGCCGGTTCTCCTGCGGTGTCTCCCGGTGCGCTCCTATGCGTACGGGTATGTCCTGCATCGTGCGGGCATGTACCGAATGTGCGTGCGCGCCCCCACACCCCTCCGATCCAAGGACCGTGATCGACGTGAAGGTCGGCATCCCCCGCGAGGTCAAGAACAACGAGTTCCGAGTGGCGATCACCCCGGCCGGTGTGCACGAGCTGGTGCGCCACGGCCACCAGGTCGTCGTCGAAGAGGGCGCCGGTGTCGGTTCGTCGATCCCGGACGCCGAGTACGTCGCCGCCGGTGCCCAGATCCTGGCCACGGCCGACGAGGTGTGGGCCACCGCCGACCTGCTGCTGAAGGTCAAGGAGCCCATCGCCGAGGAGTACCACCGCCTCCGCAAGGACCAGACTCTCTTCACCTATCTGCACCTGGCCGCGTCCAAGGAATGCACCGACGCGCTCGTCGAGTCGGGCACCACCGCGATCGCCTACGAGACCGTCGAGCTGCCGAACCGCGCGCTGCCGCTGCTCGCCCCGATGTCCGAGGTCGCGGGCCGGCTCGCCCCCCAGGTCGGCGCCTACCACCTGATGCGCGCCAACGGCGGCCGCGGGGTGCTTCCCGGCGGTGTGCCGGGCGTGCTCGCCGGGCGGGCCGTCGTGATCGGCGGCGGCGTCTCCGGCTGGAACGCCGCGCAGATCGCCATCGGTATGGGCTTCCACGTGACCCTGCTCGACAAGGACATCAACAAGCTCAAGGAAGCCGACAAGGTCTTCGGCACGAAGATCCAGACCGTCGTCTCCAACGCCTTCGAACTGGAGAAGGCGTGCCTGGAGGCCGACCTCGTCATCGGCGCCGTCCTCATCCCGGGCGCCAAGGCGCCGAAGCTGGTCACCAACGAGCTGGTGTCGCGGATGAAGCCGGGAAGTGTCCTTGTCGACATCGCGATCGACCAGGGCGGCTGCTTCGAGGACTCACGGCCCACCACGCACGCCGAACCGACCTTCCCGGTCCACGAGTCGGTCTTCTACTGCGTCGCCAACATGCCCGGCGCGGTGCCCAACACCTCCACCTACGCGCTGACCAACGCCACGCTGCCGTACATCGTGGAACTTGCGAACCATGGCTGGGTCGAGGCACTGCGCCGTGACCCCGCGCTGGCCAAGGGCCTCAACACCCATGACGGGGCGGTCGTTTACCGCGAGGTCGCGGAGGCGCACGGACTGGAGCACACCGAACTGGCCTCGCTCCTCGGCTGACCGAAGGGCCGTTGACGGGCTGCTTTGAGTCACCTTTCAGTAAAAGGCGATACGTCAACACAGGTCGTCAACAGCCTTTTCCCGGCCGGATCTTGCCCGACAAGGTCCGGCCGGATGTGTGTATGGTCACTTTGCGACACTCGCGCAACTCGCCTCGAACGTAACCCTTCGGATGTTTCACGCACCGGTGAAACCTGCTGTGCGACGGCCCTACGCCCTTGACAGCCGCATGTTTCATTGTCGACACATCGGGCCGGGTCCGGCGGATTGTGTTGCTGCGGACCGCCGACACGCCATAGAGTCGCCAACCGTCGGCATGGTGCCACGCTGACCTATCTAGAAGTTTCCTGGTCACCAAGGAGGTAAGACGACTTGTGAATGAGTCGACATTTACTCCCGGGGGTGGTCAACCAGGAATGCCTGCGCGGGTCTCGGGACCCACGGGGTTCGCGGCTGTCGGCTCCGTCGCAGTCCGCACCTTCGCAGCCCACCAGGGTCACCAGTCCTCAGGGGTGACTCAGCCAGCACACCAGAGCATGGATGGCCAACACGTGAACGCCATGGCCGGCGACGGAAGTGGCGGGGTCCACAACCACTTCGCCGACTACGACGAGCTGCCCGACGGGCACTTCTACGACCCCGACGCCGAGTACGAGCCCGATCCGGAGTACGCGGCGACGCTCGCGCCCGACGCGGCCCGTCAGCGCCGCGAGCGCATCGGGCCGACCGGGCGCCCGCTGCCGTACTTCCCGATCCCGGGCCCGCTGACCGACCACGGCCCCGCGAAGATCATCGCGATGTGCAACCAGAAGGGCGGCGTCGGCAAGACCACGTCGACCATCAACCTGGGTGCCGCGCTCGCGGAGTACGGACGCCGGGTCCTCCTCGTCGACTTCGACCCGCAGGGCGCCCTCTCGGTCGGCCTCGGGGTGAACCCGATGGAGCTCGACCTCACGGTCTACAACCTGCTCATGGAGCGGGGCATGTCGGCCGACGAGGTCCTGCTGAAGACCGCGGTCCCGAACATGGACCTGCTGCCGAGCAACATCGACCTCTCGGCGGCCGAGGTCCAGCTCGTCTCCGAGGTCGCGCGCGAGTCCACGCTCCAGCGGGCGCTGAAGCCGCTGATGGCCGACTACGACTACATCGTCATCGACTGTCAGCCCTCGCTCGGCCTGCTCACGGTGAACGCCCTGACGGCCGCGCACAAGGTGATCGTGCCGCTGGAGTGCGAGTTCTTCGCGCTGCGCGGTGTTGCGCTGCTGACGGAGACCATCGAGAAGGTCCAGGAGCGGCTCAACCCCGAGCTGGAGCTCGACGGCATCCTCGCCACCATGTACGACTCCCGCACGGTGCACAGCCGTGAGGTGCTCGCGCGGGTCGTCGAGGCGTTCGACGACCACGTCTACCACACGGTCATCGGGCGCACGGTGCGCTTCCCGGAGACCACGGTCGCCGGTGAGCCGATCACCACGTACGCCTCCAACTCCGTCGGTGCCGCCGCCTACCGCCAGCTCGCCAGGGAGGTGCTCGCCCGGTGTCACGCCGAGTGAGTCTGCCGGGGGCCGACGAACTCTTCCGTACGACAGGGGGAATGGCGCTTCAGCCGTCCACTCCCCGACGGGGGGCCAACGGAGAAGCCCGTGTGCCCGCTCCCGCCGGGGAGAGCGACGTCGGCGCGACCGTGGAGGACGCGCCGCCGTCGGTGCCCGTGCAGGGCGGGGACGGCGAGGGGTCCGAGCATGTGGCCGCGGACGCCGAGTCCGACGAGCAGCCGCGCAGCCGGTCCGCCGCCGCGGGGGCCGAGCGGGCCGCCGCCGGGCGCCAGCCGAAGCCGCAGGAAGGTTCTGCCGCGCCGGGCGCG
>NZ_JAMGBG010000193.1 GCF_023516595.1 Streptomyces neyagawaensis
CGGCCCATCTTGAGCACGTCGCGGAACTCGACCGCCTTGCGGGCGAACGCGTCCTGGAGGACGGCCATCGCCTTGAGCAGTCCCCGCACCGCGAACACCGTCGCGATCTTCACCGCGGTCGGGTAGACGTCATTGGTGGACTGGCCGAGATTGACGTCCTCGTTCGGGTGCAGGAACTCGTACCGGCCCTTGGCGTGGCCGAGGAGTTCCAGCGCCCGGTTGGCGACGACCTCGTTGGCGTTCATGTTCGTCGACGTACCCGCGCCGCCCTGCACGACATCGACGACGAACTGGTCATGCAGCTTTCCGTCGCGGATCTCGCGGCACGCGGCGATGATCGCCGCCGCCTTCTCGGGGGCGAGCAGGCCCAGTTCCTCGTTCGCGCGGGCCGCGGCCTCCTTCACCGCGGCCAGCGCCTCGATCAGATGCGGGTACGCGGAGATCGGCATGCCGGTGATCGGGAAGTTCTCCGTGGCGCGCAGGGTGTGGACACCCCAGTACGCGTCGGCGGGAACGTCCCGGTCGCCGAGCAGGTCGTGTTCGCTGCGGGTGACTGCGGCGGTCATCGCGGTACGGGTCCTCTTCTTTGAGGTTTGAGGTGGATCAGACGTACGAGGTTCGTCGGTCGTACGTGGTGCTCAGGGCGTACGAAGTGCTTCGGGCGTGGTCATGCGTACGAGGAGGGGGTGAGGGGGTCCAGGGCGCGCGCCGGGCGGATGTGGCCGACCACGTGGCCGCCGCCGAGCAGCGGAGCGCCCGCGAACTCGGCGAGGGCGACCGGGTCGACGCCCACCCGGGCGAGGGCCGCCGCGGTGACGGGGACCCGGGCCCGGTCGGCGCCGTCGGCGATCTTCACGGCGACGGCGCGGCCGTCGGGGAGGGCGGCGACCTGGACGCCCTCGAAGCCGTCCTTGCTGAGCAGTCCGGGTACGGCCCGCATCAGCGCCGCCACGTCGCGCCCGGCGCCGGAGGCCATCTCGGCATGGTCGCGCATCGCGTCGGCGACCTGGCGCTCGGGGGTGCCCTCGGCGGCGGTGGTGATCCGGGCGAGGGCGCGGGCCAGGCCGTGCAGGGAGACGGAGAACAGGGGGGCGCCGCAGCCGTCGACGGTCACCCGGGCGATGGCCTGCCCGGTGAGGTCCTCGACGATCTCGGCGATGGCCTGCTGCAAGGGGTGCGCGGGGTCGACGTAGTCGTCGAGGGACCAGCCGTTGAGCTTGCAGGTGTGGAGCATGGCCGCGTGCTTGCCGGAGCAGTTCTGCGCGAGCCGGGAGGCCCGGCGCCCGTCCCGGATCCACGCGTCGCGCACGGCGGGGCCGTACGGCATGTCCGCGACGTTGCGCAGGTCGTCCTCGGTGGCGCCGGCCAGCTCCAGGATCTGCCGGGCTCCGGCGAGGTGGCG
The DNA here is from genome assembly GCF_023516595.1 of Streptomyces neyagawaensis. GTDB lineage: Bacteria > Actinomycetota > Actinomycetes > Streptomycetales > Streptomycetaceae > Streptomyces > Streptomyces neyagawaensis. Next base: position 1,403 of record NZ_JAMGBG010000193.1, read on the forward strand.
TTCCTCGCCGGAGTGGCTGGCCGCGGCCAGCGACAGCAGTGCGCCGTCCAGGGGCAGCCCGGCGCGCAGCATGGCCACGGCCTGGACCGGCTTGAGCGCCGACCGGGGGTAGAACGCCGCCTCGATGTCACCGAGTTGGAGTTCCACCTCCCCGTCGGCACCCAGCACCACGACGGAGCCGTAGTGGATGCCCTCGATGACCCCACCGCGTACGAGGTGGGCGACGGGGGCGTGGAGCGGCTCCCGGATCGCGGGGGCCGCGGCCACCGGAGCCGCGGGGGTACCCGGGGCGCCGGTGGTCGTGGGGTGGTACGTCACTGCCTGGTTCACGCATCCGCTCCGGTCGACTTCCGGGCGACACGGCCGCGTATGCCGTACCAGCCCGCCACGAGCGCGCCCACGATCAGCGGGACGCACAGCACCGTCGTGCGGCCCGCGCCGCCGTCGGCGTACATGAGGACCAGCACGGACGCGAGGAAGAAGAGCGTCACGAGTTCGGTCCAGGGGGAGCCCGGGAGCTGGTAGCTCGGCCGGGTCAGTTCGCCCTTCTTCGTCTTCTGCCAGAAGAGCAGGTGACAGATCATGATCATGCCCCAGGTGGAGATGATGCCGATCGCGGCGAAGTTGAGCACGATCTCGAACGCCTCGGCGGGGACCACGAAGTTGAGGCCGACACCCAGGACGCAGATGCCGCTGGTGAGCAGGATGCCGCCGTAGGGGACCTGGCTGCGGCTCATCACGCCGGTGAACTTCGGGGCGGAGCCGGACATCGCCATCGAGCGCAGGATGCGGCCGGTGGAGTACAGACCCGAGTTGAGGGAGGACATCGCGGCGGTGAGGACGACCAGGTTCATGATGCCGCCGGCCGCGGGGACTCCGATGTTGGAGAGCACCGTCACGAAGGGGCTCTCGCCGGCCTTGTACGAGGACCAGGGCAGCAGCATGGAGAGCAGGACGACGGAGCCGACGTAGAACAGGCCGACACGCCACATGATCGAGTTGATCGCCTTGGGCATGATCTTCTCGGGGTTCTCGGTCTCACCGGCGGCGACGCCAACCAGCTCGACGGAGGCGTAGGCGAAGACGACGCCCTGGATGATCAGCAGCATCGGCAGGATGCCGTTGGGGAAGACACCGCCGTTGTCGGTGATCAGGGCGGGGCCGGGGTTGTGGCCGTCGACGGGCTGCTGGGTGACCAGCAGGAAGATGCCGATACACATGAAGACGACGAGCGCGCCGACCTTGATGATCGCGAACCAGAACTCCAGTTCGCCGAACATCTTCACCGAGATCAGGTTCACGGTGAGGACCACCGCGAGGGCGATGAGCGCGATCACCCACTGCGGTACGTCCGAGAACATGCCCCAGTAGTGGGTGTAGACGGCCACCGCGGTGATGTCGGCGATACCGGTGGTGGCCCAGTTCAGGAAGTACATCCAGCCCGCCGTGTACGCGCCCTTCTCGCCGAGGAACTCCCGGGCGTAGGACACGAAGGCGCCGGACGAGGGCCGGTACAGGACCAGCTCGCCGAGGGCGCGGACGACGAGGAACGCGAAGACGCCGCAGACGGCGTACGCGATGAACAGGGAGGGGCCGGCGTCGGCCAGGCGGCCGCCGGCGCCGAGGAAGAGGCCGGTGCCGATGGCACCGCCGATGGCGATCATGTTGACGTGCCGGGCCTTGAGGGACTTGCTGTAGCCCTCGTCGCCCGCGTCGACATGGGGTGCGGCCGGTGTGCGCGTCTCTTCTTTGAGGTGCTGCTCGCTCACGCCTCGGGTCCGCCTTCCGTGGAACTGGTCGTGCGTGGGGACCGCACGATGTCGGTGAGGGTGGTCTCGACGCGGTCGAGGTGGTGGGACATGGCCTCCACCGCGTCGTGTTCGGAACCGTCGATCAGTGCCTCGACGATGGCCCGGTGCTCCCGGTTGGACTGCTCGCGACGGCCGCCCAGTTCGTTGAGGAAGGCCGACTGACGCGCCAGTGCGTCCCGGATCTCCTCGATGACCCGGCGGAACACCGGGTTCTGGGCGGCCTCCGCCACGGCCAGGTGGAACAGCGTGTCCATCGCGACCCAGGCGGTGGTGTCGGTCTCCCGCTCCATCCGGTCCAGGAGGTGCGCCAGGTGGTCCAGGTTCTCCGGGGTGCGGCGGGCCGCCGCGTACCCGGCGACCGGGATCTCCACGTGCCGACGCACTTCCAGCAGGTCGCTCGCCGCGTAGTCGCCGAAGGTGGGGTCCTCGACGGCGTTCGCGATCACGAAGGTGCCCTTGCCGGTGCGGGACTGGGTCAGTCCCATCACCTGGAGGGCGCGCAGTGCCTCACGGAGCACCGGGCGGCTCACTTCGAGCTGCCGGCACAGCTCCGCCTCGGAGGGGAGCTTGTCACCGATGGCGTACTCGCCGCGCTCGATGGCGCCGCGAAGGTGGGTGAGCACCGCTTCCATGGCGCTGACGCGCCGGGGTGCCGAGCCACCTGTCTGGCTGTCTGACAGGTTCACGGGGGTGATCCTGCGGGTGACGGGACAGGGCTGTCAAGGGGTGACCGGTTCGATCTTGGCGCTGGTCGGAGGGTGGATCACCCTCCGACGGTCGCGCGCCGGGGCCTTCGTCAGCTGAGGCCACCCGCCGCGAGCAGCCCGAACAGCAGCACACCGACGACGATCCGGTACGCCACGAAGACGTTGAGGGAGTTGCGGGTCACGAACCTCAGCAGCCAGGCCACCGAGGCGTATGCGACCGCGAACGAGACAGCTGTTCCCACGAGGAGCGGCGTGGCGCCGACGCCGGCCCCGAGGGCGTCCTTCAGCTCGTAGAGCCCGGCGCCGGTCAGGGCCGGGATGCCGAGGAAGAAGGAGAGCCGGGTGGCGGCGACCCGGTCGAGGTCGAGCAGGAGCGCGGTGGACATGGTGGCGCCCGAGCGGGAGAAGCCGGGAAACAGCAAAGCGAGGATCTGCGAACCGCCGACCAGCATCGCGTCCCGGACGGAGGTGTCTCCCTCGCCGCGCTTGTGCCGTCCCCACCGCTCCGCGGCCCACATGACCGCGCTGCCGCCGATCAGCGACCCGGCCACCACCCACAGCGAGGCGAGGGGCCCCTCGATCAGCGGCTTGGCGAGCAGCCCGACGAGCACGACGGGGGCGGTCGCGGCGATCACCCACCAGGCGAACCGGTAGTCGCGGTTCTCCCGCTCCCCCGCGTCGCGAAGTCCCCGGAACCAGGCGCCGACGATCCGCGCGATGTCCTTGCGGAAGTACACGAGCACCGCGGCGATGGCGCCGACCTGGATGACCGCGGAGAACCCGACGACCGCGCGGTCCTCGACCTGGATCCCCATGAGCCCCTCGGTGATCTTCAGATGGCCCGTGGAGGACACCGGCAGGAACTCGGTCACCCCTTCCACCGCTCCGAGGACGACGGCCTGACCGACGGTGATGGCGCTCATGTGGTCCAGTTCTGCTCAGCGGAGGACGCGACGACAGGCAGTGTCGTACTACAGCCGGGTAAGGGCCCCGAACAGCTGGACGAGTGCCCGGCTCACCTCCAGAGGGCCTCCGCCAGCGCCACACCGGCGAAGGCCGCGCCCAGCCCCGCCGCGACGCTTCCGATCACGTACAGGGTGGCGTGGAGGCGGGCGCCGTCCTGGGCGAGCCGCAGCGTCTCGTAGGAGAAGGTCGAGTAGGTGGTGAGCGCCCCGCAGAGTCCGGTGCCGAGGAAAAGTCGCAGGTCGGAGCTGGCGGCGCCGGCGGCCACGGCACCGGTGAGCACACCGAGGACGAGGGAGCCGACGACGTTCACGGTGAAGGTGCCCCAGGGGAAGACCGTGTCGTGCCGGGACTGCACGGCCCGGTCGGTGAGATAGCGCAGCGGTGCGCCGACCATGCCACCGACGACGACCAACACCCAGTTCACGACGTTCTCTTACCTTCCTCATGTGTTCCGGCGCGGCCGGCCGGGGCGACGACCTCGCACGCGTCGAGCGTCACCAGCCCGTCGGGGACCAGGTCCGCCAGCTCCGGCAGGAAGGCCCGCACGCGTTCCTCGGTGTCCACGACGACCACCGCGACGGGCAGTTCCTCGCTGAGCGACAGCAGACGTGAGGTGTGGACGATCGAGGAGGCACCGAAGCCCTCGATGCCCCGGAACACGCTCGCGCCGGCGAGGCCCGCCGTGTGCGCCCGGTGCACGATCTCGCTGTAGAGCGGCCGGTGGTGCCAGGTGTCCTGCTCACCGATGAGGACGGTCAGGCGCAGGGCCGGCCCGGTGAGCCGGGGCCACGTCCGGCGGTCCGCCGTGTCAGGGGTGTCAGGGGTGCCAGGGGTCATCGTCGCCTCCGTGCCAGGGTCAGGCGTGCCGTGGTGGCCGCGAGCCAGACCGCCGCGAGGGCGGCCAGGAGGGTCGCGGCGAGATAGGCGAGGGCGGTGCGGGGGTGACCCTCGCCGAACAGGTTCCGGATGTCGACGGCGTAGGTCGAGAAGGTGGTGAAGCCGCCGAGCACACCGGTGCCGAAGAACGGCCGGACCAGACGGTGGGCCGCCCATACCTCGGTGATCACGACCATGAAGAGGCCGATGACGAAGCAACCGACGACGTTCACCCAGAACGTGGTCCAGGGGAAGCCGGTGGCCTCGGTGGGCCAGAGCTGGGAAGCGCCGTAGCGGGCGGCCGCGCCGATGCCGCCGCCGACGGCGACCACCGCGACGACGGGCCCCTGGCCGTGCCACGGGGACGGCCGGCGGGCAGGGGTTCGCGGGGTGGCGGGGACCTCGGCGGCTTCGGCGGCTTCGGCCCTCTCGGAGTGCGGGACTGTCATGTGCGTACGTCTCCTACTCGCGCCCGCACCGCCGCGCCGCCCGGCGGATCGCGGCTGGTCGACAGCGTAACGCGGGGGCCGGACGGCGGCTCAGTCGCCCACCCCCGGCAGCTCGCACACCGCGACGCCGCGTTCCCACAGGCTGCCCAGGACCAGGCGGCCCTCGGCCACGCAGGCACTGGTGACCATGCGGAACCGGGAGTGACGGTCGACGGCCGTGTGGACGATCCCGCCCCCGTCGTCGACGGTGACGACCCCGGCGAAGCCGAGGGGGCGGTACGGCGCCCGCACCGCGACCCGGCTCGCGGCCCGGCGCACGGCGGGGCGGGCGCGGTGGAGCAGGTCGAGCGCGGCGATGCGCGGCCCGGCGAGCGCCACCCGGATCAGTCCGTCGGGGCCGCGCCACATGTTGTCGGGCGAGCCCGGCAGGTCCTCGACGAACGGTTCGGCGGTGCCCGCCCTCGGTCCGGTGAGCCGGTGGCGGAGAAGCCGGCGGGTCCCGGTCTCGGCGACCACGAGGAACGACTCGTCGGCGGAGGGGGCGAGTCCGTTGGCGAACTGCAACCCGTCGAGGACCACCTCGGGTTCCTTCTCCCCCGGTGCGAGGCGCAGCAGCCGCCCGGTCCCCGTGTGCTCGACGATGTCGCCGATCCACCGGTCGAGGGGGTAGCGGCGGGTGGAGACGGTGAAGTAGACCGTCCCGTCGGAGAGGGCCACCACGTTGCTGCAGAACCGCAGCCGCTCGCCGCCCGCCTCGTCGGCGAGGACGCGAACGGTGCCGTCGCCGGTGGTGACCCGCAGCAGGCCCCGCTCCGCGTCGCACACCAACAGGTCGCCGTCGGGCAGGAGTTCGAGGCCGAGCGGCCTGCCGCCGGTGTCGGCGATCGTCTCGACGCGGGCCCGTCCCGGTGGGGCGAGACCTTCTAGCCTGAGGACGCGGCCGTCCTCGACGCCGGTCAGCACCCGTCCCCGGTCGTCGGCGACGACGTCCTCGGGTCCGCGTCCGCCGATCCCGACGAACGCGCGCGGTACGAGGCCGACGCCCCCTCCGTCTCCGTGCGCGGTACGCGTCGTGCCCGGCATGTCGCCTCCCGATGGTCGTCCGGTCGTGGTGGACCGGTGGTGGTGGACCGGTTGCGGTCGTCCGGTCGTGATCGTCCGGTCGTGGTGGTCCTCGGGTCGGTGGCCCATCCTCGCAGGCGGTCGCTCCCGTGTCCGCGACCTCGGGTTAGGTTGGGCCCACCGATCGAAGAGGTTGTGCCGTGCCCGCTCGCCCCCGCCTGCTGTACGTGACGGATCTGGCCTACCCGGCCCGCGGCCGGCGCTACGGCGACGAGGACGTCTTCCTCACCTCACGGTTGCGCGCGGAGTTCGACCTCGCCCTGTGCCACCCGCTGGACGCGGCGGCCCTCATGGACGGCTTCGACGCCGTCGTGGTCCGCAACAGCGGGCCCGTGCTGCGCTACCGGCGGGAGTACGACGCCTTCCGCGAGCGGGCGGCGGCGAGCGGCACCCCGGTCTACAACCCGCTGACCGGCCGGGCCGACATGGACGGCAAGCAGTATCTGCTCGACCTCACGGCGGCCGGGTTCCCGGTGATCCCCACGGTCGACCGGCCCGAGGACCTGGGGCGGCTGGCCGGGGCCGACGCGTACGTGGTCAAGCCGAGGGCCGGCGCCGACTCCATCGGCCTGCGCTTCGTGACGGGTACGGACCTGGCGGGCCTGACCTGGGACGACGTGCTGGTGCAGCCGCGCGTCGACTTCCGCTACGAGGTGTCCTTCTACTACGTCGACGACACGTTCCAGTACGCCCTGCATGCCCCCGACCCCGAACGGCGCTGGGTGCTGGAGCCGTACGAGGCGACGGACGCCGACCTCGCCTTCGCACGGCGGTTCATCGACTGGAACACCCTCGACCACGGCATCCAGCGGGTGGACGCGTGCCGGACCCGGGAGGGCGAGCTGCTGCTGGTCGAGCTGGAGGACCTCAACCCGTATCTGTCGCTCGACCGCGTCCCCGAGTCCACCAGGGACGCCTTCGTCGAGGCCATGGCCGACTCCCTCCACGCCTTCCTGCGCACCGCCGGGCGCTGAACGACCGGAGGAGCGTCCCGGGTGGCCCGCGGTCGACGTCCAGGTGAACTCGCGACCCCCGCAGAACCGCGTCCCGCCACAGCCGTGTAACAGCGGCTCCGCGGTGCAACTCCCGCCCCACCCTGTCGGTCGAACCCGGTGTGTCGCACACCTGCGCCGCGGCGGAACCGGTGCCGCCCGGCGCGACTCCTCCAGTCCCGACCGAACTCGGAGTTGACCGTGCCCAGGAAGTCCCCGCACACACGGCTCGTCGCCACCGCCGCCCTCCTGCTCACCGCAGGCGCCCTGCCCGCGCCCGCCGCCGCGGCACAGCCCTCGGGCGCCTCCCCCGGCGACGCCTACGTGCTGAAGGTCAGCACCAACCCGACCAGCACCGGCTACGACAAACGCCGCGTCGACGTCACCGGCACCGTCACCAAGGCCGACGGCACCCCGGCGCCCCACCTCCCCGTCACCGTCCAGGAGGTCATCCGCTTCACCACCTGGAATCCGTGGGGCGACCCGATCGACCCCAACTACTACGAGCCGCGCGACCTGGGCAAGCCGGTCACCGACGCCAGCGGCAAGTTCACCATCCGCAATGTGAACATCGACCACATGTCCGGCAGCAGCCTGCTCAACGTCCAGCGGGGCGTGGACATCACGGCCCTCTACGACGAGGACGGCGACCTCAACACCCCGCAGGACGGCTACTACGCCGACACCAGCGTGACAACCAAGGCCAAGACCAGCTCCGTCAGTTACAAGGTCAACAAGAAGAAGGTGAAGGCGGGCGACATCCTCACCGTTCAGGGCAAGGTCACCCTCCCCAAGGGGGTCGAGCCCGGGGGCACCGAAGTCTTCCTGCAGACCAACTGGGAGAGCGAGTACGACGTGAGGACGACCACCGAGGACGACGGCTTCTTCGTGATGTCGGTGCGCGTCTCGGGCTACGACGACACGTTCGCGCTGCGCACGGCTCCGAGGGACTTCTACGTGGCGGGTGCGCACAAGAGGCTCCCGATCACCAACACCTCGCTGCGCCGTCCGTAGCCCCTGCGACGGGTCACCACCGCGCACCGTGGTGACCCGTCTCTACAGGGACGTGGCCTGACGGGCCCTTCGGCCGTCAGTTGAAGATGTCCAGGAGGTCCGTCCAGGAGCCGTCGTCGTCCGCCGGGCGGGCCCGCAGCGGACGCGGCTGCGGGTAGGTTTCCGCGGCCGCCCTCGCGCGGACGATGTCCGGTCCGCCGCACGCCTCGACCGCGAAGGCGCCGAAGACCTTGGCGAACGCGGCCGGGTCGCGAAACTCCACGCCGAGCGCCCGGCCGTCCCGCAGGGGGACCCACACCACCCGCTCCAACCGTGGCCAGTCCAGCACCGGCTGGTCGTCCGCGGTCGACCGCCCCTCCAGCCACAGCCTCGCCACGTGCAGCAGGTTCACCTTCTCCATCGGCAGCCGCTTGCGCCTCACCCGCAGTTCACGCGTCGTCAGTACGACCCGCTGGTCCTTCTTCGGATACCAGACGACGCCGACCCCGAACGGCACCCACAGCAGGACCCCGATCATCGGCCATACGAGAGCGTCGCCCCACGACCGGAACAGTCCGCCGTCCAACAGGTACAGGGCTCCGAAGACCAGCACCCACTTCGTCGTCATCCGCCAGAACCCGGTCCCCTGCCGGTAGAGGACCCGCCGCTTCGTCGTCATCGCCATACCCGCACGCTATCCACCTCCCCATGGCCGCCGACGAAGTGGAGGCGGTTCCTCCCCCCTCCCCCCCCGTCCGCGTATCCCTTATGCCGCTTGCCTCCGCATCGTCTTCGCGGTGACCGCGATCCCGGCCACCACGGCCGCCAGCAGGGTGCCGACGACGGCGGTCGTGATGGCGCCGGTGTTCAGGTGCAGGTCCACGTCGGACGAGGTGGTCTCGGAGAGGCCGGTCGCCATGCCCGACAGCGGGGCCAGCGTCACCAGCACACCGAGCGCGGCGCCGACGGCGACGATCAGGGCGGTCTCGCACGCCGAGACCAGCAGCAGTTGGCGGACGGTGCCACCGGCGGTCCTCATCACCTCGAAGTCGCGGCGCCGGCCGTGGGCGGCCATGGCCATGCTGTTGACCACGGCGATGACGCTGTAGCCGACGGCGAGCACGATGAGCATGGAGGCGAGGCTGTCGGTGAGCTCGGCGTCGGTGTCGTAGTCGGCCAGTGCGTACGCGGCGGCGTCGTGCAGCGCGGTGCCGGGGACGGAGTCGGTGGCCTTGGCGTCACCGGGGACGAAGATGTCGTCGGTGAGCGCGGCCGGGTCGTGGGCCCGGACCAGACCGCGGGCGACCACGAAGGCACCGCGGGCCGGGTCGTCGGGCAGGACCGCCCCGACCCGCAGCGTGACGACCTTGCCGTCGGCGAACCGGACCGAGACGTTCTGGCCCTTCTTCAGACCCAGGGCCCCGGCGGTGCTCTCGCCGAGGACGGCCTCGCCCGGCTTGCTCCAGCGAGGGTCCCGGCTGCCCAGGACGTCCAGCACGGTGGCGTCGGCCGTGTTCCCTCCCCGCTCCGCGCTCCTGTCGGCCCCGCCGTCGTCCAGCACAAAGGCGCGGGTCGGCAGGGCGGCCTTGCCCACCGGGTGGGCGGCGACGACCTCGTCGGTGTTCCCGGGCGTGCCGTCCGGGGTGACGATCGTCTGGCCCGAGACCTTCAGGGCCTCGCCCGCCGGGTAGGCCACCCGCATGGTCTCCACCATGCCGCTGAGCAGCACCGTGAAGCCGATGGCAGCGATCACGGGCGCCACCAGGGAGGCGGCACGGCGCGGGTTGGCGACCAGTTCCGCTCGGATGAGGACCGGGCCCGCGGAGCCGCCGCGTTGGAACGGGGCGGTCAGGAACCGGCCGACGGGCCCGATGAACGCGGAGGTCAGCACAGCGGCCGCGACGATCAGCGTCATGGTGGCAAAGATCGCCATGTTCACGCGGTTGTCGGCGCTTGCGGTGGCGGTCCCGACAGCGAGGAGTACACCGGTACCGAGGACCGCGAGTCCGGCGATCCAACGGCCGCTCCCCATGCCCTTGTTGGCGGAGCGGCTGTCCAGGAGGGCCTCGACGGGGGGCGACCCGGGCTGCCTTGCGGCCGGCGGTCCAGGCGCCGATCACACTGACACCGACACCGATCGCGGAGGCCGTGAGCAACGGCCAGGCGGCGACGGTGATTCCATGCCGGGCGGGGCCACCCCCAGGTCGTCGAGGAGGGAGTGCAGCAGCGGGGCGGCAGCCACGCCGACCGCGCAGCCGGCGAGCGAGCCGAGCAGGCCGACCACCGCGGCCTCACCGATGATCATGCGCTTGATCTGGTGAGGGGCGGCACCGACGGTGCGCAGCAGAGCGACGACGGGCTGCGGTCCGCGGTGAAGCTGCGCCAGGAGTTCCCCGGGCTTCCGGTGCTCGTCCTCAGCCAGTACGTGGAGCGTTCCTACGCGTTGCGCCTGCTGGACTCGGGCGGCGGGGCCGGGGTGGGCTACCTGCTCAAGGAACGGGTGGGTGCGGTGGCCGACTTCACGGCCGCGATCGAGCGGGTGGCTGCCGGGGGGACGGTGGTGGACCCGGAAGCGATCCAGCAGCTGGTCCGGCTGCGCCAGGACCCGTTGGAGCGCCTGAGTGCCCGGGAGCGCGAGGTGCTCGGGCTGATCGCGGAGGGCCGCACCAACGCGAACCTCGCGGCACACCTGTTCATCAGCGAGGCGGGCCGTCAACAAGCACATCGGCAATATCTTCAACAAGCTGGACCTGCCGGTGAACACCGACGGCCACCGACGGGTCCTGGCGGTCCTCGCCTTCCTGCGGGCATGACGGGCATCCCCGCACTCCCCAGTGGGGGGAGGGCGGAGCCGGTGCAGTCGAAGACATCACCGAAACGTTCGTGGCTCGATGCCGATGCCGTTGGCGGGCAGCCGGCGCAACTGGTGCAGGGTGTGGCGGCGTGCAGCATCACCTCGTCCGGGGAGATGCTGCACGCCGCCGACGACAGTGAAGCGGACGGTGATCCTGCCGCCCCGGTTCGGTCCCTCGGGCTACCGGTGGCTGAACCACGCCATCGCCGGAAGCGCCCTGTCGTCGTAACCGAAGAGCGCCTGGTTCTCCCAGCCGTTTCCGGAGGACGCGTCCGTGGGGTCCCAGCCGTTGCCGTTGACGGCGGTCCAGGTCGACTCCCAGTAGAAGATCCCGAGGCCGCGGCCGTTCGGTACGGCCTCGACGATGCTGGCGACGTCCTTCATCCAGCGTGTCTGACCGGCGGTGCTGGCCGGGTAGCCGGACACCAGCTCACTCGGCACGTCGATGATGTTCTCG
>NZ_JAMGBG010000194.1 GCF_023516595.1 Streptomyces neyagawaensis
GGTAGCCGGACACCAGCTCACTCGGCACGTCGATGATGTTCTCGTGGGCGTCCTCGCTGTCGAGGCGGAACGGGTAGGCCGTCTCGGCGAGGAACACCGGCTTGGCGTAGCGGGAGGCCGCGTCGTCGAGGGTGGTCTGGAAGTCGGCGAGGGTGCCGTGCCAGTAGCCGTAGTAGGACAGGCCGATGACGTCGAACTTCACGTTGTGGGCGACGGCGTTGTCGAACCACCAGCGGGTGCCGGACAGGTCGCCGCCCTTGGCGAGGTGCAGCGCCACCTGGGTGGAGGAGTTGACCGCCTTGACCGCGTCGTAGCCGGAGTTGAGCAGTCCGGCGAGCTGCGGCCAGTTGGAGGTGGAGCCCGCGTTCCACAGCATGCCGCCGTTGATCTCGTTGCCGACCTGGACCATGTCGGCGGTGGTGCCCTGGGACCTGAGGGCGTTCAGCACGTCGTGGGTGTGGTTGTAGACGTCCGTCTTCAACTGGCTGTAGGAGTGGCCGGTCCACGCGGACGGCACGGTCTGGGCGCCGGGGTCGGCCCAGGTGTCCGAGTAGTGGAAGTCGACGAGCAGCTTCATGCCCTGCGCCTTGACGCGTTTGGCGGCGGCGAGCACGCGTGTCTTGTTGTTGTAGCCGTCGGCGGGGTTCACCCACACCTTCAGGCGCGCCCAGTTCTGGCCGGCGCCCTTGAGGATGGCGAGGGCGTCGCCGGTGGTGCCGGAGCTGTTCTTGTAGACGCCGCCCTTGGCCTCGCTCTTGATGAGCGACGACACGTCGGATCCCTTGATGGACAGGCCCGTCCTGCCGGAGGTGAAGGTGAGGTCGTCGACGTTGAGCCAGTTGCCCGCGTTGGCGTCGGAGTTGACGCTGATGGTGCACTGGTTGTTCGTGACCGCGATCGAGGTGACGATCCGGATCCAGCCACTGGCGGAGACCGGGATGTCGGTGCGCTGCTCGGCGCCGCCGCAGTTCTTCAGCGCGAGGTACGCGGAGTTCTGGCCGCCGCCGGACCGCACCCACGCGGTGAGCCTGTAGTTCCCGTTGGTCAGCCCGGACAGGTACTGGTAGGTCTCCACCTTGTAGGCGGACGACGACCAGTGGGAGAGGCGGTAGCCGCCGCTGTGGCCGCCGGTCTCGGTGAAGGAGGCGTAGTTCTGCCCGGCCGCCGAGTACGTGGACCAGCCGGCCGGGGTCGCGGTGCCCGTGCCGTCGGACTCGAAGCCGCCGTTGGTCAGGGTGGAGGCCGCGTGGGCGGAGCCGGCGGGCACTGTCGTGAGCGCCAGGCCCGCGAACAGCGGTATGAGCAGGGCCCTGAGGGCGCGTCTCGCGTGGAACATCGTCGTCCCTTCGACGAAGGCGGGGACCCGGTCGCGCGGTGCGAGGGCAGCGCCGCGCCCGAAGGCCGTGGGCGCGGCGCCGCCGTGACCGACCGGACGTCCCCAGGAATCCGGCCGGTGTTCGGGGGGTCGGTCAGGGGTCGAGTCGGACGACCCTGACGCCGCCGGCGGGGACGGCGAGGTGGCCCGCCGCGCGTTCGCCGGTGAGGAGTTCGGTGCCGTCGCCGTCCAGCGGCACCTTCGTGTCGAGCGCGGTGTGGTTGATCGCGAAGAGGAAGTCGCCCGACTCGCCCGTGCGGCGCACCACCTCGACGTCGCGGGGCAGTTCGGCGGGGGGCGCGATGCCCGCGTCGTCGGCGGCCCAGCCGAGCAGCGCGTCGAGGCCGTGCTGGTCGAGGCGGGTCGACACGTACCAGGCGGAGCCCTCCCCCAGCCGGTGCCGGGTGACGGCGGGCAGGCCGGCGGTGAGCCCGTCGGCGTACGTCCAGACCGTCTCGGCGCCGTCCGGCACCACGAACTCGGTCCACACGTCGCCGGTCAGCTCGGAGCCGTCGGGCCCGGTGATCCGTACGCTCTCCCCTGCGAGCAGCGGCGAGAACTCCTCCACCGTCAGCCCGAGGACCTCGCGCAGGGCGCCCGGGTAGGGGCCCTCGTGGACGGCGTCGTGCTCGTCGACGATCCCCGAGAAGTACGACACGACGAGGGTGCCGCCGTACTCGACGTACGCCCTGAGGTTGTCCCGCGCCGCCTCGGTCATCAGATACAGGGCGGGGACGACGACAAGAGGATAGGTCGACAAGTCGGCTTCCGGGTGGGCGAAGTCGACCGTGAGGTGGCGGTCGTAGAGGGCCTCGTAGAAGGCGTCGGCGCGTTCGCGGGCGTCGTGGTCCTCGCTGGGGCGCCACTGGAGGTTCTGCGCCCACCAGGAGTGCCAGTCCCACAGGACGGCCACGTCGGCGACGGTGCGGCTGCCGCGGATCCGGCCGAGCGAGTCGAGGGACGCGCCGAGTTCGACGACCTCGCGCCACACCCGCGAGTCGGTGCCGGCCTGCGGCAGCATCGCCGAGTGGAACTTCTCGGCGCCGCGCCGGGACTGCCGCCATTGGAAGAACATGGCGCCGTCGGAGCCGCGCGCCACATGGGCGAGGGAGTTGCGGGCCATCTGCCCGGGTGCCTTGGCGGGGTTGCGGGCCTGCCAGTTGACGCCGGAGGTGGAGTGCTCCAGGAGCAGCCAGGGGGCGCCGCCGGCGACGGACCGGGTGAGGTCGGCGGCCATCGCGAGGTTCACATGGGTACGGCGGCCATCGGTGATCAGGTAGTGGTCGTTGGTGACGAGGTCGACCTCGCGGCCCCAGGCCCAGTAGTCGAGGGAGTCGCACTGGCTGAGGGCGGTCATGAAGTTGGTGGTGACGGGGATGCCGGGCGCGAGGCGGTGCAGGATGTCCCGCTCCCGGACGAAGTTCTCGCGGATGGTGTCGTCGGCGAACCGCTTGTAGTCGAGGGCCTGGCCGGGGTTGCCGACGGTGGGTGACACGCGCGGCGGGTTGATCTGCGCGAAGTCGGTGTAGTGCTGGCCCCAGAAGGCGGTGCCCCAGGCTTCGTTGAGCGCCGCGACGTCGCCGTACCGGTGCTCCAGCCAGCGGCGGAAGTGCGCGGCGCACGTGTCGCAGTAGCAGGCGGAGACGGGCACGCCGTACTCGTTGTGCACGTGCCACAGGGCGAGCGCGGGGTGGTCGGCGTAGCGCTCGGCGAGCCGGGTCGTGATGTTGGCGGCGGCGGCGCGGTAGTCGGGGTTGCTGTGGCAGATGGCGCCGCGTGAGCCGAACTCGTAGCGGGTGCCGTCGACGGCCACGGGCAGCGCCTCGGGGTGCTCCCGGTAGAACCACACCGGCGGTACGACGGTGGGGGTGCCGAGGTCGGCGCGGATGCCGTGGTCGTGGAGCAGGTCGAGCAGCCGGTCCAGCCAGGCGAAGTCGTACACGCCTCGGGAGGTCTCCAGCAGGGCCCAGGAGAAGATCCCGACGCTGACCATGGTGACGCCCGCCTCGCGCATCAGCCGCACGTCCTCGTGCCAGACGGTTTCCGGCCACTGCTCCGGGTTGTAGTCCCCACCGAAGGCGAGCCCGGTGAGGCCCGTGGGGGTGGTCTCCGGCATGGATCTCTCCCGTTTTGTCGATCGTCTGGGAACGTTCACACACAGCGGCGGCGGTGCGAGCCCCACATAACCGCACAGCAGCAGCCATTGACAAGTGTCCGGGATGTTTCTCTACTGTGAACGCTCACAGAAGCATGACACGGTCTTCGCAACAGGCGAGGACCCAGGTCAGGGGAGAAACATCCATGCCCAACATCACGAAGCACCGGCGCTTTGTGGCCACTGCCGTCGCCGTGACGCTCGGCGCGACCACACTCGCCGCCTGCGGCGGGTCCGACGACGACGGCGATGCCCGGTCGGGGCCGGCGAAGCTGACGTACTGGACCTGGACGCCGGGCATGGACAAGGTCGTCGACCTGTGGAACAAGGGTCCCGGCAAGGAGCAGCAGATCACCGTCACGGTGAAGAAGCAGGCGTCCGGCGACACCCTCGTGACCAAGATCCTCACCGCGCACAAGGCGGGCAAGGGCCCCGACCTGGTACAGGCCGAGTACCAGGCGCTGCCCACGCTCGTCAGCAATGACGCGGTCGCCGACATAGCGAAGGAGTCGGGCGACGCCAAGGGCAAGTTCGCCGACGGCGTCTGGCAGCAGACCACGCTGGGCTCGGACGCGGTTTACGCGATCCCGCAGGACATCGGGCCGATGATGTTCTACTACCGCGAGGACCTGTTCGAGAAGTACGGCCTGACCGTCCCGAAGACCTGGGACGAGTTCGCCGCGACCGCGCGGAAGCTGAAGAAGGAGGAGCCGGACGTCGATCTGACCACCTTCTCCGCCAACGACTCGGGCCTCTTCGCCGGTCTCGCCCAGCAGGCGGGCGCGAAGTGGTGGACCACCGAGGGCCAGAAGTGGAAGGTCGGCATCGACGACGCGGCGACACGGAAGGTCGCCGACTTCTGGGGCGGTCTGGTGAAGGAGGGCGCCATCGACAACCAGCCGATGTACACCCCGGCCTGGAACAAGGCGCTCAACACGGGCCGGCAGATCGCCTGGGTCAGCGCCGTGTGGGCGCCGGGCACCCTGACCACGGCCGCGCCCGACACCCAGGGCAAGTGGAGGATGGCCCCGCTGCCGCAGTGGTCCGACTCCGAGAACGTCACCGGCAGTTGGGGCGGCTCATCGACCGCCGTCACCACCGACTCGCAGCACAAGGGCGCCGCCGCAAAGTTCGCTGCCTGGCTGAACACCGACCCGGAGGCGCTGACCGCGCTCGCGAAGGAGGGCGGCATCTACCCGGCCGCCACGACCGCGCAGACCAGTGACGCGTTCGCCCAGCCGCCGGCGTTCTTCTCCAACCAGACGGAGTTCTACACCGCGGCCTCCGACATCGCCAAGACCACGGCGCCTTCCGCGTGGGGCCCGAACGTGAACGTCGCCTACACCAGCTTCAAGGACGCGTTCGGCACCGCCGCCAAGGACAAGTCCGACTTCGGTGCCGCCCTGAAGAAGATGCGGGACGACACGGTCGCCGACATGAAGAAGCAGGGCTTCGAGGTCTCCGAGTGACCAGCGCACGCCGGAAGTCGTACGGGGTCAAGGGCGCCCCGTATGCCTTCCTCCTCCCCGCGACGGTCCTCTTCACCCTCTTCTTCGCCCTGCCCATCGGCTACGCCATCTGGCTCAGCCTGCACAAGGTGCAGGTCAAGGGGCTGGGTCTGGGCTCGGGCGCCCGGCAGGAGGTGTGGGCGGGACTGGAGAACTACACCGACGCCCTCAGCGACTCCGAGTTCCTCGACGGCGCGCTGCGCGTGCTGGGCTACGGCGCAATCGTCGTCCCCGTCATGCTCGGCCTGGCGCTGGTCCTCGCCCTGATGCTGGACAGCGAGAAGGTGCGGCTCGCTCCCTTCACCCGGCTCGCGATCTTCCTGCCGTACGCGGTGCCGGGTGTCGTGGCGGCCCTCCTGTGGGGTTTCCTCTACCTCCCGGACGTCAGCCCCTTCTACTTCGTGCTCGACCGGCTGGGCCTGCCGCAGCCGGACCTGCTGGACGGCGGCGGCCTGTACGCGGCGCTGTCGAACATCGCCGTGTGGGGCGGCACCGGCTTCAACATGATCGTCATCTACACCTCGCTCCAGGCGATCCCCGCCGAGGTGTACGAGGCGGCGAAGCTGGACGGTGCGACCCCGTTGCAGATCGCCCTGCGCGTCAAGATCCCGATGGTGACGCCCTCGCTGGTGCTGACCTTCTTCTTCTCGATCATCGCCACCCTCCAGGTGTTCAGCGAGCCGACCACCCTCAAGCCCCTCACCAACTCCGTCTCCACGACGTGGAGTCCGCTGATGAAGGTGTATGTGGACGCCTTCGGCAAGGGCGACATCCACGGGGCGGCGGCCGGCGCGGTGGTGATCGCCCTGGTCACGCTGGTGGTGTCGTTCGGCTTCCTCAGGGCCGCGAACTCCCGGAACAAGCGGGACGTCAGTCAAGGAGCCGCAGGATGAGTTCTCTTGCCGTCCGCAAGACCGCCCCGGCCGCCGGCACGACGCCCGGCACGGCGCAGGGGCCGCCGCTGCGCCGCCGGATCGCGCTCGTCCCGACGCTGACCCTGCTGCTGGGCGCGCTGTACTGTCTGCTGCCGGTCGCCTGGGTCGTGATCGCGGCCACCAAGTCCGGCAGCGAGCTGTTCTCCACCTTCACCTTCCTCCCGGGCACCGGATTCACGGACAACCTGTCCGACCTGAACGCCTACCGCGAGGGCGTCTACTGGCAGTGGATGGGCAACTCCGCGCTGTACGCGGGCGTCGGCGCCCTGCTGTCCACCGCCGTCTCCGCGATCAGCGGCTACGCGCTGGCGATCTACCGCTTCAAGGGCCGCGAGGCCGTGTTCAGCGTCCTGATGGCGGGGGTGCTGATGCCGCCGGTGATCCTGGCGATCCCGCAGTACCTGCTGCTGGCGAAGGCGGACCTCGCGGACACGTACGGGGCGGTGCTGCTGCCGCTGGTGCTGTCGCCGTACGGCGTCTATCTGGCCCGGATCTACGCCGCCGCGGCGGTCCCCGCCGACGTGGTGGAGGCCGGGCGGATGGACGGGGCGAGCGAGTGGCGGATCTTCACCCGGATCGCGCTGCCGATGATGGTGCCGGGTCTGGTGACGGTCTTCCTGTTCCAGTTCGTCGCCGTCTGGAACAACTTCCTGCTGCCGTTCATCATGCTCAGCGACGACGAGAAGTTCCCGATCACCCTGGGCCTGTACACGCTCCTGGAGCAGGGCTCCAACACCCCGGCGCTCTACACCCTCGTGATCACGGGCGCGTTGCTCGCGGTGCTCCCGCTGATCGCGCTGTTCCTGGTCGTCCAGCGGTTCTGGAGCCTCGACCTGCTGTCGGGGGCCGTAAAGTCATGACCATGAGCAACACGGGGGGCAGGCGCAAACCGCCGACCATTCACGACGTGGCGCGGGTCGCGGGGGTCTCCCGGGGCACCGTGTCGCGGGTGCTCAACGGCGGTCACTACGTCAGCCCGGCTGCGCAGGAAGCGGTCAACGCGGCGATCCGCAAGACGGGTTACGTGGTGAACCGGCACGCCCGCTCACTGATCACGGGCCGTTCCGACTCCATCGGCTTCCTCCTCACGGAACCGCAGGAGAAGCTGTTCGAGGACCCCAACTTCAACGTCCTGCTGCGGGGTTGCACCCAGGCGCTGGCCGCGCACGACATCCCCCTTCTGCTGATGGTGGCGGGCACGGAGGACGAGCGGCGCCGGATCATGCGGTACATCACGGCCGGCCATGTCGACGGGGTGCTGCTGGTGTCCAGCCACTCCGGTGACCCGGTCGCCGAGCAGCTCCGGGACGCGGGGGTGCCCCTCGTCCAGTGCGGCAAGCCGATGGGGCTCGGGTCCAAGGTGAGCTATGTGGCGGCGGACGACCGGGACGGCGCCCGGGACATGGTGCGCCATCTGCTGTCGCTGGGCCGCCGCCGCGTCGGCATGGTCACCGGACCGCTGGACACACCCGGCGGTGTGGACCGGCTGGCCGGCTACAAGGAGGTGCTCACCGAGGCGGGTGTCGAGATCGACGAGCGGCTGATCGTGTCCGGCGACTACAGCCGGGCCAGCGGTGAGGCGGGCGCCGGACGGCTGCTGGAACGGGTGCCGGACATGGACGCGGTGTTCGTGGCGTCCGACCTGATGGCGCAGGGCGCGCTGACGGCGCTGCGCCGGGCGGGCCGCCGGGTGCCGGAGGACGTGGCCGTGGGCGGGTTCGACGACTCGGCCGCCGCGACGGAGTCCGTGCCCGCCCTCACCACGATCCGCCAGCCGTACGACCGGATCAGCAACGAGATGGTGCGGGTCCTGCTGGCGCAGATCGGCGGCGAGGACCCGGCGGCGGTGATCCTCCCGACGGAACTGGTGCTGCGGGACTCCACCTGAGGCGCCGTCCCGCACGGGCGGCGGCTCAGGGCCTGTTGCGAAAGTGGCGCCTGCCGTGCGACGCCCGGCACGCACTCTCGCCGCACCGCCCCAAAGCCCGAGTACACCCGGTACGAGGGCTTTGGGGCGGCACGCCGAGAGCACGCACCGGACGCCGCACGGCCGCCCTTCGGGCGACGACGCCACTTTCGCAACAGGCCCTACTGGTGTGCGGGCTCCCGCCCGGGCGTGCGCTGCTCCTCGGTGACCTGTGTGCCGGGATGCCGCAGCGCGCACAGGAACCCGATGCCGAGCGCGATGGCCATGCCGTAGAACACCCACTGGTTGGCCTCGGCGAAGTCCATGCGGATGGCGTCCATCGAGTCGCGCATCGCCGTGGCCAGGGGGCCCTCTCCGCTGGGCGTGCGGCTGTCCGGGTGGCCGGTGACCGCCTCGGCGATGTCCCGGGCCGCCTCGCGCGCCCCGTCGTCGGGCACTCCCTTCGCCATGAGCGTCTCGGTGACCTTGTCGGTGGTGACATGGGTCAGGATCGTGCCGAACACGGCGAGCCCCACGGCCGCCGCGTAGTTGCGCACGGTCTGGGTGATGCCGGTGACCTCGCCGTACGAGGCGTTCAGGGAGCGGTTCACGGCGTCGGTGGAGGCGGGCGCCAGCAGGAAGCCGATGCCGGCGCCGGCGAGGGCGGCGTACAGCCACTGGTCGTGCATGGACAGGTCCGTGAGCTTGTTCGCCCACAGGGCGAACCCGACGGCGCCGAGGGCGGTGCCCAGCTTCAGCGCGGGCCGCGCCCCGCGCTGGTCGAGGATCCGGCCACCCCACTGGGAGGCGATCCCGAAGCCGATGAAGAAGTACAGCAGGAACAGCGCCGCCTGGTTGGGTGAGGCACTGAGGGAGACCTGCGCGTACACCGAGGCGAAGAAGAACACCGGGACGAAGGCGAGCATGGAGAAGAACAGCACGGCCGCGTCCACACCGAAGGCCTGGTCCCGGAACACCGCCAGCTTGATCAGGGGCTGCTCCACGCGCAGCTCGTAGGCGCAGAACACCCCGAGCACCGCGAGGCCGCCGATGATGCAGGCCCAGGTCGCCACGCTGCTCCAGCCCCAGGCGGAGGCCTGCTGCAGACCGAGGACGCTCACCCCCATGCCGACGGCGACGAGGGCGGCGCCGGGTACGTCGAGACGTTCCCTGCGGGACTGCGGCGGGATGTGCGCGAGGGCGGTCAGGACGAGGGCGACGAGGGCGACGGGCACGTTGACCCAGAAGATCGCCCGCCACGTCCAGTCGGTGAGCCAGCCGCCGAGGAGCGGGCCGAGCGCGGTGAGGGCGCCGGACAGACCGAAGAACAGGGCAAGGGCACGGCCGCGCCGGTCCACCGGGAAGACGGCGACGACGACCGCGAGCGCGGCGGGGAACATCAGGGCGGCCCCCAGGCCCTGGGTGGCCCGGAACGTGATCAGCCAGGCCAGGGCGACGTCGTCGTCGGGGACACAGCCGCACAGGACGGAGGAGACGACGAAGAGCAGGGTGCCGACCACCATGATCCGGCGGTGTCCGACGATGTCGGCGAGCCGCCCGCCGAGCGCGAAGAACGCGGCCAGGGCGAGCAGATAGGCGTTGACCACCCACTGCATGCCCGAGGAGGAGAGGTCGAGTTCGTCGACAATGCTCGGAGCGGCGATGGCGACGATCGTCTGGTCGATGAAGGTCATCGACACGGCGAACATCATTGCCGCCAGGGCGAGGGTCTGGCGGGGCGCGGCGGAGCCGGTGGGTGCGGACCCGGGCGCGGAGCGTTCCGTCTTGTCGGACATGTGTCGCATCCTGCCTCCGCCGGACACGGAGCGCATGCGCGAGTGGCGCACGGTAAGGACGCGACCGCGCCGTCATCACTCGAACGGTCGCCCGAGGATCACGTCGTCACCGGGATCGGAACGCCGACTCGGGGGTACTCGGCAGGCGCCGACTCGGGTTCCGGTTGGACACTGGAGTGCGGCCGGTGTGTGCCGGTGGACTAGACCAGGACGCGACTGCCATGAACAGCGAGACGAAACCCAGAGGCACGACGAGTGTCGTGTCCACCCGATCCGTGTGCGGAGCACCCTGCTGGGTGAGCCTCACCAGCCGGGACCTGCCGGCCACGGAGGACTTCTACGAGGCCGTGCTGGGCTGGACATGGCGCACGGCGAAGCTCGGCGACCACTTCCGGATCGCGCTGGCGGACGGTGTGCCGGTCGCGGGGATCGCCGGGGTGGCGACCCTGTGGCAGATGGCGGTCGCCTGGACGCCCTACTTCGCGGTGTCCGACGCGGACGCCGCCGCCTCACGGGCCCGTGAGCGCGGCGGCACCGTCGCGGTCGGCCCGCTGTCCTTCCCGCCGGGCCGGGCAGCCCTGCTGGCCGACCGCCACGGCGCGACATTCGGGATCTGGGAGGGGGAACTCTTCACGGACTGGGAGGCCTGGCACCGCGCGGCGCCCGCCTTCGTCCGCCTCCACACCCGGGACGCCTTCGACGCGGCCATCTTCTACGGCGAGGTCCTGGAGTGGGCCTCCGGGAAGCCGGGCTGCTGCGAGGTCCGCTACGAGGCCAACGAGGTCGTCCTGCGCAGCCAGGGCGACGTCGTCGCCCGGATCACCTCCGGGGCGCTGGAGGCGGCGCCCGACCCCACGATCCGGCCGCACTGGCAGGTCCACTTCTCGGTCTCCGACGTGGCCGCCTGCGTCGAGGCCGCCCAGCACCACGGCGGCACCGTCCTCACCCAGGGCCCGCACGAGGCGGTGCTGCGCGATCCGGACGGCGCCCAGTTCACGATCACCTCGGACCGCGAACCCTGACCACCCCGATCGGACCGCGAAGCCTGACCGACCGGTCCGACCGCGAACCCGGAACCGCCCCGGCGACCCGCCGGGGCGGTTCCGTGCCCGCCGTTCAGGCCGACCTGGAGGGCCGTGACAGCACGACCAGGCCGCGGGCGGCGACGAGGATCTCGGTGCCGGCCTTGTGCTCCGTCTCGTCCGGGGTGCCGTCCGGCTCGGCGGCGGTGTCGACGCGGGTGGTCCAGCGCTCCCCGTAGGCGGCGTCGGGCAGGCGGAAGGCGACGGGTTCCCAGTGGCCGTTGAGCAGCAGAAGGAAGGAGTCGTCGACGACGGGCCTGCCGTACGGGTCGGGTTCGGCGATGGCGTCGCCGTTGAGGAACACGGCGACGGAGTGGGCGTCGGGGCGCGCCCAGTCCTCGTCGGTCATGTCGTGGGCGTCCGGCGTGAGCCACACCAGGTCGGGCAGCGGCTGGTCCGCGCAGGTGGCGGTGGAGCCGCGGAAATACCGGCGGCGGCGCAGCACCGGATGGGCCGCGCGCAGGGCGATCAGCCGCCGGGTGAAGTCGAACAGCGCGCGCTGCTCGTCGTCGAGCCGCCAGTCGACCCAGGAGACCTCGTTGTCCTGGCAGTAGGCGTTGTTGTTGCCCCCCTGGGTGCGGCCGAGTTCGTCGCCGTGGCACAGCATGGGGATGCCCTGGGAGAGCAGCAGGGTGGACAGCAGGTTGCGCTGCTGGCGGGCGCGGAGCGTGAGGACGCGCGGGTCGTCGCTGTCGCCCTCGGCACCGCAGTTCCAGGAGCGGTTGACGCTCTCGCCGTCCCGGTTCCCCTCGCCGTTGGCCTCGTTGTGCTTGTCGTTGTACGAGACGAGGTCGCGCAGGGTGAAACCGTCGTGCGCGGTCACGAAGTTGACGCTGGCGCGCGGCCGGCGCCGACTGTGCTCGTACAGGTCGGCGGAGCCGGTCAGCCGGGAGGCGAACTCGCCGAGCATGCCGGGCCGGCCGCGCCAGAAGTCCCGTACGGCGTCCCGGTACTTGCCGTTCCATTCGGACCACAGCGGCGGGAAGTTGCCCACCTGGTAGCCGCCCTCGCCGACGTCCCACGGTTCGGCGATCAGTTTGACGCGGCTGATCACGGGGTCCTGCTGGATGAGGTCGAAGAACGCCGAGAGCCGGTCCACCTCGTGGAACTGGCGGGCCAGCGTGGCCGCGAGGTCGAAGCGGAAGCCGTCCACGTGCATCTCGGTGACCCAGTACCGCAACGAGTCCATGATCAGCTGGAGCACATAGGGGTGCCGCATCAGCAGGCTGTTGCCGGTGCCGGTGGTGTCGTAGTAGTGCTCCCAGTCGCCGTCCACCAGCCGGTAGTACGAGGCGTTGTCGATGCCCCGGAAGGACAGGGTGGGGCCCTTCTCGTTGCCCTCGGCGGTGTGGTTGTAGACCACGTCGAGGATCACTTCGAGGCCGGCGGCGTGCAGTGCCTTCACCATCGACTTGAACTCGGTGACCTGCTGGCCGCGGGTGCCGTGGGCGGCGTAGGCGTTGTGGGGCGCGAAGAAGCCGATGGTGTTGTAGCCCCAGTAGTTGGCGAGGCCCCGGTCCTGGAGCACGCCGTCCTGCGCGAACTGGTGCACCGGCATCAGCTCGATCGCCGTGACGCCCAGCTCGGTGAGGTGCTCGATGATCGCGGGGTGCGCCAACCCGGCGTAGGTGCCGCGCAGTTCGGCGGGGATGTCGGGGTGGGTGCGGGTGAGGCCCCGGACGTGGGCCTCGTAGATCACGGTGTCGGCGTACGGCCGGCGGGGCCGGCGGTCCTCGCCCCAGTCGAAGTAGGGGTCGGTGACCACGCCGAGCATGGTGTGCCCGGCGCTGTCGGCGGTGCGGTCGTACAGCGAGGGGTGGTTGTCCACCTGCCCGTCGACGGCTCGGGTGTACGGGTCGAGCAGCAGCTTCGCGGGGTTGCAGCGGTGTCCGGCGGCCGGGTCCCAGGGGCCGTGCACACGGTAGCCGTAGCGTTGTCCCGGTCCGAGGCCGGGGACGTGGCCGTGCCAGACGAAGCCGTCGACCTCGGTGAGCGGGACCGTGCGGGAGCCGCCGTCGTCGTCCACGAGGACGAGGTCGACTCCCTCGGCGACCTCGCTGAACAGCGCGAAGTTGGTGCCGGTGCCGTCGTAGGACGCGCCGAGCGGGTAGGGCTGCCCGCTCCACACGGTGACGGGCTTGCGCGACGAGGGCCGCGCGAGCGGCGCCTTGTCCGCCCGCGCGTCGTCCTTCCGTGCGTGGTCCTTCCGTGTGCTGTCCTTCCGCGCGTTGTCCTTGCCGGCCGGGCGCGCGGACCCGCTCCCGCCGGATCGCGCGCGCCCGTTCCGCTTCCCCCGTGCCGTCACCGCGCGGCGTCGCAGGTGCTCGACCCGGTCGGCACCCGGCTCGCGGGCCGGTCCACGGTCGCGGCGGCCGGGGCGGTGTCCGGCGCGTCGGCCGGGGCGTCGCCCTGCGGGCCGGCGAGCGCGACGACCCGTACCTCGCGCGGCACTTGGAGGACCTCGCGCAGGGTCGGCGAGGGAGCCGTGGGGACGAGGGGGACGCTTTCGTCGACGGGGGCCCGCTGGGTGAACCAGATGACCGTGCTGCCGGTGTCGGTGGCGCAGCAGCCCCAGCCGTCGCTGAGCGCGGCAATGCGGGTCAGGCAGGGGCGCAGCTCGCGGTCGGGGCGCAGCTCGCGGTCGTTCTCCGCGATCGCGGCGATGAGGTGCTGACCGTTCCACCACATCTCGACCGAGGTGTTCTTGTCCGACGCGTGCTCGTCGATCGCGTGCAGCAGCAGCTCGGCGCTGTGGCAGACGGGTTCGACGAGGGTCTCCAGGTCCCAGAACCTGAGGTGGGCGGCCAGGATGCGCCTGACCTGTCCGACCCGTTCCGGACTGACTTCCACGTCGAGGTGGTAGTAGCGAGGCACTGCGGTCTTCATCGTCGTTGGCTCCTCACCGGCGAAGCTCCCGCCCCGCTCCGTTCCTCCTGGAACGAGCCCCGGAACGGTCCGCGGGACGCATTCGGGACACGGAGCGTGAGCACCGATCACTTCTGAGTCAGATCCCAGCGTGGGGTGGCTACGCCATTCGTGCAACACGAGGGACGGACGGGGTGGTTGAAGCGCCAACAAGACGCGTCATCGCCGTCCGTGCACCATGAGTGAAGGCACCGGCTCCTCATGCGTCGGTGCTCCTCAGTGCACGGCCTCCCACGGGAAGCGTGCTCCACCGAGAGTGCCGGGAGGTGACCAGCACATGTTGCTGCCCGCCAAGAACGAGGTGGCCAGACAACTGCGGCGCTACCGCATGTGGGAACGCGTGATGCTCGCGGCCCCCGCGGACACGGCCGCCCGGGACCATTTCGAGGACTCGGGCTACACGCTGTGCGTGCTGATGGGCAAGCGCTGCGCCCGGGAGGCGGTGGCCGCGGCCGAGCGCTATCTCCAGACGACTCTGCCCGCCTACCTCCAGGAGCAGACCGGTCAGACCCGCAAGAGCCGTGCGGTGCCCCACGGCCCCCCGTCCGAGCGGCGTTCCGCCGCGGGGTGGTAGGGCGGTCGGCACCCGTTCGGCGCAGTTCCCATCCCGAGTTCGGCGGAGGTGAGACCCATGAGCCAGACCCCGGCCATCGGCCGTATCCCCATCAGGGACGTCCGCCCGCTCGTCGACTGCGGGAGGCGTCCCGTGAAAGCGGTGGTGGGAGAGTCCTTCGAGGTCACCGCGACGCTCTTCCGGGAAGGCCACGGCGTCATCGCGGCCAATGCGGTCCTGAAGGACCCGGAGGGCCGCCCCGCGCCGTGGACGCCGATGCGGGAACTCGGGTCCGGGACCGACCGATGGGCCGCCTCGGTCACGCCGACGTCGGTGGGCCGGTGGACGTACCGGGTGGAGGCGTGGGGCGACCCGGTCACCACCTGGCGCCGGGTCGCGCACATCAAGATCCCCGCGGGCATCGACGGCGGTCTCGTCCTGGAGGAGGGCGCCGAGCTGTACGAGCGGGCCGCGGCCGGGGTCCCGGAGGCGGACGCGCACGCCGTGCTAATGACCGCCGTGCGGCGGCTGCGGGACGACACGCTGCCGGTCGCGGAGCGCTTCGCTGCGGCGTTGGCGCCGGAGGTGGACGAGGTGCTGGCCCGCCATCCGCTGCGGGAGCTGGTCACCTCCTCCGACCCGCTGCCCCTGCTGGTCGAGCGTGAACGGGCCCTGTTCGGCTCCTGGTACGAGTTCTTCCCCCGCTCCGAGGGCACCGCCGAACAGCCCCACGGCACCTTCCGCACCGCCGCCCGCCG
>NZ_JAMGBG010000195.1 GCF_023516595.1 Streptomyces neyagawaensis
ACCGACTTCGGCCAGTGGAGGGACCGCCCCCACCACCGCGTGCACTGGGCGGGCGCCGAGTTCTCCCCCTACTGGAACGGCTACATGGACGGCGCGGTCCGCTCCGGCCGCCACACCGCCACCGAACTCCTCCACCAGCTCTGAGTCATGGGCGCAGATAGCAAGGGAACCCTGTCATGAACCGTTTCGTCGTCGCCGAGACCGCCGTCATCGACGCCCCCGTCGAGCGGGTGTGGGAGGTCATCTCCCGCACCGACCGGTACGCCGAGTGGGTCGCCGGAGCCATCGAGGTCACCGACCACCACGGCGTCGCCACCGTCGGCAAGACCTACTCCGAGCGCAACCGCACCCTCGGCCCGCTCAAGACCGACTCGGTGTGGACCGTCGTGGAGATCGTGCCCCTGAAGCGCCGCGTCGACACCGGCGTCGGATTCGCCCCGCTCCAGGACGTCACCAACATCTTCGAGTTCCGCCCGGTCAAGAATGCCGACGGCCGGGAGGCGACGGAGATGCTCTACCAGGTCGAGTACACCATCGGCCTCGGCCCCCTGGGCCAGCTCCTCGACTCCATACAGGAGTCCTCGATGCGCGCCGGCATGCGCACCTCCATGGCCAACCTCAACACCCTGCTGCGATCCGAGGACACGAACACCGGCTGACGGTGACGAAGGTCAGCGGCCGCCCGCCGCTTGCGGGCCGGGTCCTCGGCGAACCCGGCCCGCGCCCTTCGCAGAGATCCGCCCTCACCCAGACCATGACCTGGCCCGCGACCATCTCGCCGCCTGGGTCGCGGCCGAACTTGCCGACAACGAAGCCGTGTTGATCACCGACGAGACGGGTGACGAGAAGTCCTCCACCGACTGCGTGAGAGCCTCCCACCAGTACTCCGGCGCGCTTGGAGCATCAAAGGAGACTCCATCTTAGTGTGATCACACTTCGCGAAATTGAACTCTCAAGCATTATGCCGAAGTCGGGTACTTTCTGACATGGATAACCCTACCAAAAATGCGCATTTTGACACTCCTCAAGGCGCTTTCCGTGAAGCAATGTCCCTTATTGCATCTCCGATTACCGTCGTAACGATGCGGGACCAAAAAAACAACCCTCGAGGATTCACTGCAAGTTCCGTCACCTCGCTTTCTCTCGAGCCCCCCCTGCTTCTTGTCGGCGTGTCTCACACGTCCAGTTGCTTTACGGTCGCGAGTGGCGCGACGGACTTGATGGTGAACATTCTCGGCGCCGATCAGGGGGATCTGGCCATGAGGTTCGCCGCCAGTGGCGTGGATCGGTTCGCCGGCGTTCGGATCGAGCACTGGAAGGATCTGGGAATCCCCTTCCTGGCCGACGCACCCGTGGTCATCCACTGTGAAGTTGCGGACCGTGCCACATTCGGCGACCACGACTTACTGATCGGGAGATTTTTAGGAATGAAGATAGAAAGCATGAAGACCCCTCTCGTCTGGTACCGACGCAATTTCCTCCCAATCGGTTGAAGCTTCGCTTTCTTTATCTTGAGTGGCGCGTCGAAAATTGAATACCCCCCACGCTACCGGAGTCAGAGAACGTGCACGAACCATTCGTGGGTCGGCAGTCAGAACTGCGATCCCTTCTCAAATCTCTTGCCGAGAGTCGCAGGCAGACCGCAGTCCGAACTGTCACAGGCAGGTTCGGAATGGGAAAGACACGCCTGCTGAAGGCGCTGCGGGACAAGGCCCGTGAACAGGGCCACACCACACTGGAACTTCGCTGCATTGCGGCCGAGGGCTCTATTTCGTTCTCCCTCGTCCAGCGCTTGGTGGCAGAGATACGTGGCGTGGCGACCGACGGGGCGGACGAGCCGCAGACCCAAGACGTGCACGCCGGGCGCGTCTTCGCCGCTGTCGAGGCTGTGGACGAACAGCAGCGGGTCAACGTTGCCACAGCGGTGCTTCGCGAAGCCGTCGTATGCACGGCGCAGAAGTCGCCACTGGTCATCACAGTCGACGACAGCCATCTCGCGGACGCCTCTTCACTGACCACACTCGGCTGTTTGACCCGGTGGGCACCGGAGTTGAAACTTCTGATCGTTGTCGCGATGACGACCGGAGAGCCGGTACGGGCACCGGCCGAACTCGAGGACCTGTGCGAAAAGTCGGCCCGGATCGCGCTCGGGCCGTTCACTCGGGCCGAGACGGCCCACGTAGCCCAACAAGTGCTGGGCACCACACACAGCGCCACCATCGACGAGGTATACCGGGCCACCGCCGGAAAGCCCCTGTTCGTCCGGAGTATCCTGCACCGCTTGGCGGCACGGGGACATGACGCGGCGGACATCACCGGAACCAGCGCGGCTGTAATCGGCCGTTGTGTATTCGAGCGACTACAAAAGGTCTCCGACGAGGCCGCGCGGCTGGCGGTCTGGGCGGCAGTGCTCGGGCCCGGCGCTGCGACCCTGCCAACGGTTGCCCATCTGGCTGGGATGAGCCTCAAGGATGCCCGGTGCGCCGCCAACGCTCTCATCAGCATGGGGGTGCTGCATAACTCCGAACTGCTGGAGTTATGCCCGCCGGTGAGCGGGTCTGGGATCGTCGGCCAACTGTCCGCCGTGGAGCACAACGCCGCTCGCCTGGAGGCCGCGGAGTACCTGCATGGCGCAGGGGCCTCCGCCGAGGTGATCGCCCGCCAGTTGATCGAGACGGACACCGAAGCGCCCTTCCCCTGGGCCGTCGGCGTGCTGCGGGAGGTCGGCCTCACGGCACGGCAGCGCGGCGATTACTCCACGGCCATCGGCTACCTGCGGCGGGCCGCTGGCGGCGCCAAGGGGCCCGAGCGCGAGATACTGAAGACCGAACTGGCGGATCTGCTGCTGCTGGTCGATCTCCCGCGGGGCATCGACGGGCTGGTGGGCGCACTGGCCAAGGACAACGACCCGAAGCGCAGCTGGGACCTGATCTGCCGCTTGGGCTATGCGCTGCATCTGTGCGACAGCCATGTGGGTGGACGCCAGGTCCTCACTGATCTGGCAAGGCCGCTGACGGCTCCCCCAAACGAACAGGCACTCTGGGCCGACCTCAATCTCCTGTACGACGAGGCCTTCCGCACCCCGGGCGGCAGTCTTTGCAAGAGGACCGACCGGCTGCTGACTCTGCTTCCCGAGGGCCGGTCCCGCGTACGGAGCGCTGCGACCATGCTCCGCGCCCTCACCGACTACTGCATCGGCCGTCCGGCGGCGACGGCGGTCGAAGTGGCTCGACAGGCGTCTGCCGACCCCGTCCTGCGTGAACTTCCCACCCCTCTGCCCCTTGTGTCGGCGCTGTTGGTGCTGGTCTATTACGGCGCCGGCGAAGAGGCATACGAGGCAGCGTATGGCCTGGCACGCACCGCCCGGTGCGAGGGCCAGCCTCTTCAGGACGCCGCATTCCGGCTCGTGTGCGGGCTGGCGGCCAATCTGCTGGGTGACTACATCACTTCGGAGCAGATGCTGAGGGAGGCCCTCTGCACCCTTGACGACCACAAGGTGTGGCGTGGTCAGCCCCAGCGTCTCGCCGTGGTCGCCGGCCTGCTGGACTCCTTGATTAGCAAGGGAAACCTTGCTTCAGCGCGCAAGCTCCTGCACGACAATGGACTGGTCGGTGAACTGCCCACGCGCTTGGACGGTCTGAGTCTGCTTCTGCAGCGGGCGCGCCTGAAGTCGGCCTCAGGAGACCTGCATGGCTCGCTGGCAGATCTACGGGACTGCGAAGCGCGCGCTGCCGCGCTCGGTGGCATCCGTCAGGAGGTCGTTCCCTGGCGTAGCCACATAGCTGTGACCTTGCATCACCTGGGCCGCCAGCCCGAGGCGATTCACCTTGTAGAGCGGGATGTCGCCGAAGCACGACGCGACCCCTCGCCGCTCGGGCTCGGAACGGTGCTGCTGACCGCGGGCGTGGTGACGGGCGGTGAGCAGGGCATCAGCCTGCTGGACGAGGCATCGGTGCAGCTGGAGAGCTGTGGCGCGAAAGCCCTGCTGGCCCGGGCCCGGTGTGAAATCGGACGCTTGTTGGGCAATGAAGGCCGGTACGAGGACGCGCGGGAGGCGCTGGAGCGGGCGCAGCGCCTGGCGAAGGACTGCGGCGCTGTTCCCGTTGCCGAACTGGCCCGGCACAGGCTGACCGCCGCCAGCCCGCACCGCCCGACCGTCGCCGGTGTGGGGCTGCTGGCCCTGACAGCGCAGGAGCGCCGGGTGCTGAGTGCGGCGCTGCGCGGGGACTCCAACACCCGTATCGCCGAGATCATGCACGTTACACGGCGCACAGTGGAACTTCATCTGTCGAGCGCCTACCGAAAGTTGGGCATCTGCGGCCGTAAGGAGTTCGCGAAGCTCTTCGCCAGCCAGGAGCTGTGGGCGGTCCTCTCCGACGCGTGAAGGGCCATCCCCCGTGGGCCTCTTCCGTCTGCCCTCTCAGCTTGACTCTGTCGGGGATCTTGGTGTCGGCGGAGTCAACTGCCCAGGGTTCGCCAGGACTTCAGGCGAGGGATCTCGCGCTGGTCGAGGTAGTTCTGGAAGGCAGTCGGCTGGCGGGGTGTGGGGGCTTCCTCAGCCGGTGACAGTCCGCCGAGGCGCTCGATGTTGACGGCGATGGCCGTCAACACGTGCTGGACATGGACCTTTCCCTGTCCTCGGTAGTGGCAGCGGCGCATGCCGTGTCCGTGGGCGAACTCGTTGACCGTGCTCTCGACTCCGGAGCGGACCGCGTAACGCGTCTTCCACTCGGGCGTCTGCTGCTCGGCGCGGACGCGGAGTTGCAGGTCACGGAGATCTCGTGGGGGGAAGCCCACGGTGCGGGCGTTGTCGGCGGTGCTGGTGCACTGGGTGCGGGCCGGGCAGGGGCGGCACTGGCTTTTGGTGAACCGTGCCACGATCAGCGGGGCGGCGGTGGGCGAGGAGGTCGGGTAGGGGCCGTGCCAGCCCGCGCTGACCTGTCCCTGGGGGCAGGTGACCTGCTGCTTGTCGTAGTCGATGTGGAAGTCGTCCCGGGCGAAGCCCTCGCCTCGGCGGTGCTGGCGGGTGGGGTTGCTCTTCAGCGGACCGGAGACGGTGACCTGGTGTTCACGGGCGGCCTGTTCCAGGTGGGGCAGAGAGGTGTAGCCGGCGTCGACCAGGTGCTCGGCGGGCAGCAGGCCGCGTCGGGCGAGGCGGGTGTGGATGCCGGGCAGGACCTGGCTGTCGTGGGTGGTGGCCGCGGTGGTGGCGACATCCGTGATCACGTTGGGGCCGTCGGCAGCACAGGTCTCGGTCAGGTGAGCGGCGAACCCCTTCCAGCTGATGATGTGTCCGTGCCGCGCGTAGCGGGCCGAGGTGTCGTAGGGCGAGACGATCGCCCTCGACGACGGCGGCCCCGCTTCCGCCCGGAGCTCCTCCACCCGCACCCGGGCAGCGGTCTCACGCTCCTCCAACAAGCCCATCACCGAAGCCACCGGGCGCCTCCTTGCCATCCCCGACGAACAGAACGGCCCAAGCCTCCCGCGGGCACACCGAAACCATGCCTGAGCAGCGGGAACTCAAAGCTCACGCCCGGAAAGACAACGGCTTCTTAAACGCCAAGCTCAGAGCTGGAACAGCTCGAACGCCTCGGCGAGTCGGCCGCCGTAGCGGGCCGAAACGAGGGTGGCCTGTCCGGTGAGCCATGCCTCGGGATCGGCCATGTCCTCAGAGATGGGGTCACCCACCAGGGCGTCCAGGTAGACGTGGTGCTTCCGCAGTGCCGTGATGGCCACGGGCAGTGATTCGGTGACATCCACGGCATGTGTCGCGTATGGGGAGCAGGAGATGGCGATATAGCGGATCCCGGTCCACGGTTCCAGTCCCTGTCCCAGCAGTTCGGGGAATATCCAGCGGATGGCCGCATCTCGTGCCGCGTCGAGCGTGGCGAGGCCGACCGCCCGGTGATCCGCCATGTTCAGGGCCATCCGGCCAGGC
Source organism: Streptomyces neyagawaensis (assembly GCF_023516595.1). Taxonomy (GTDB): domain Bacteria; phylum Actinomycetota; class Actinomycetes; order Streptomycetales; family Streptomycetaceae; genus Streptomyces; species Streptomyces neyagawaensis. The sequence goes on from NZ_JAMGBG010000195.1 coordinate 5,939, forward strand.
CAGAAGTAGTGGTGGTTCTGGGCGATGAGCATCTCGGGGCGGTGCCGACGTATGGCGGCTGCGATGTCGCGACGCAGCCGGGTGCCATGCTCGATCACACCGTCCATGTGGTCCAGAAACTCCACGCCTGCCGCGCCGATGGCTTCCGCTCCGGCCCGTTGCTCCTCCTCTCGCACCCGAGCGGTGTCCCAGGGAGATGTCGTGGCGATGCCCCCCTCACCCCGGCTGGCCAGTAGGTAGGTGATTTCCTTGCCGGCCGCCGTCCACCGGGCGATGCTGCCACCCGCCTCGTACTCCAGATCATCGGGGTGGGCCGCCACGGCCAGGGCCCTGTCCCAGTCCTCGGGCATGTCTTGCAAGGACTCGGTCAGGGGAGTGTCCTCGTACAACGTCCTTCTCTCCTCTCGTGAGCGCGCAGGTGGCGCGCCAGGCTGTCGATGTGGGGCGGGTGGGCGAGCCCCACCCCCCTGGAGGTCCGGCCCGGGGCCCGTGGTCACACCGGTCGTCGGACACCACTGAGCACCGCGTCGGCGGCGTCAGCCGCCGAGTCGACCAGCAGGTCGGGGGTGCAGTCGCCGGTGAGCAGCCGAGTTCCGTTTCCGGTGCGCACTCCGATCACCAGGGCGTCCAACGCCCGGCCGAGCGCAACGTCGGCCGGAGAGTCGCCGACCACGACGAGCGGGTCGCCGCGCCGGTGGCCGACCCGCTCCAGGGACCTCCTGGCCAGGAATACCTTGCACTCCTCGTCGGAGAACCCGGCGTTCTCGGCGGGCAGGTCATCCCGGGTAGCCAGGTCTCTGAACGCGCAGCGGACCCCGTTGTCAATGAGGAGCCGTTCGGTCGCCTCAGTACCCACCCACCCGCTCACCAGAGCGAGCCGCACGCCAGCGGCGGCCAGCTCGCGCACTGCGCGGACCGTTCCGGTGTACAGGCGTCCGTGCTGCATGTAGCGGTAGACCACGTCATCAACCTGGTCGCGGACGACCACGGAACCGACACTCAGCCGTCCGCTGACGATGGACTGCCAGTACTCCAGGCCCAGGAGCTCCGCCGAGGGCGGCGGCACCACGCCCTCGGTACGGTGCAGGTCCACAATGAAGCGATGGAACATCTCGTAGAAGTCGAGCAGGGTACCATCCCGGTCGAAAATGACCGTGGTCCGGGAGAGAACGGATGGCTCGTCGCTCACCGTCCGGCTCCCAGCTCGACGACCCGTTCCTCGGATCCAGGTGGCACTTCCCAGGGGAAGACCGTCCAGTCGTCGACGGATACGGCGTGATGGTCGGCGATGCTTGCGCAGTTGACGTTGCGGACCACTACGGCGGTGCGGATCTCAGCCGCGCCGCGGGTCATCATCAGTTCCTTGGCGAGTGCCATGGTGCCGCCATCGCCCATGATGTCGTCGATCAGCAGCACCCGACGGTCCGTCAGTGACCTGTCCGGTACCAGGTACTCGAGGTACGGTTCGGCCCGGTCGCTGTACCGGGAGTTGGAGGAATTGCGCGGGATGCCGAGAACGGCGAACTCGGGTATGTCCAAGAGATTGGACAGGGTGACCGCGGGGGGCAGTCCGCCGCGTGCGATGCCGACCACGACGTCCGGCCGGAAGCCGCTGCCGCGGATCTCTTCCGCTAGGCCGGTCAGGAGTCGGCCCATCGTCTCCCAGTCGATGTGCAGCAGCCGCTCGCGTGCCCACAGAGCCTTGCTCATGGCCGGCTCCCTATCTGAGCCGGGCCACGGCCCCGGCGGTCGATCATGTCATGGGTGTCAGGGCCGGTGCCGATGAGATCGATCTGGCGGCCCAGTTCATTCTCCACGTGCGCGATGAACTCAGCCGCCGGCGCGGGAAGGAGCTCCTCGCGCAATCCACGGGAGTCGGGGTCGACGTAGTCGAGGAAGGTCAGCGCCACTCGGCTGGGCCGGTTGATGCGAAGCGCCTCCCGGGCCTGCTCCGGATCGAAGCGTCCCACGCGCCGGGGCCGGCCCGTGACCGTGCCGAACTCTACAATGCCCATTCGCTGGGCCTCCTCCGGGGATATCTCTGTAGGGAAGGGGCCGCCGCCCACCCTGGTGGGGAAAGCCCGGAAGACCAGGACGACGTCATCCACGGCGAGTGGTCCGAGGCCTACGTCGGCGCAAGCGGTGGCAGCGGTGCTGTCTTTGGCGACGGTGTGCGGATAGGTGCCGTAGAGCACGGACAGACCGAACCCGTTGGTCCCTTCCACGTGCACCCCCGTGCCCTCGTCGACCGCAGCGTTCACCTCGGCCGCCACGTCCACCAGATAGGGGCGCAGCTCAGGTATGTCCTTCGCTTGTACAGCAGAGCGCATCGCCCGGTCGGCCTGGGCCGGGCCGTGACCGCTGCCCGTGCTGCGCACGGTCGTGGTGAGCACTTGGTCAGCGCGTTCCCGCTCGATGTGGTTAGGCTGGATGACAGTGGCGCGGTAGTCGACTCCGACGCGCTCGTGCACCTTGAGCGTGTCGATCTCCTCCAACAGCACCTGCGGCCGAATCAGCACGCCCGCGCCGAGCAGTAGGCGCGTGCCGGGGCTCACGACTGCGCTGGGCACCTGTCGCAGCTTGACCGTACGGCCGTCCAGGACAACGGTGTGGCCTGCCCCGGGACCGAGCCCGGCGCGTACCGCGACCCCCGGTTGTTCGGTCAGCGCCAGATAGGCGGCGACCTTCCCCTTGGCCTCGTCACCCCACTGTCCGCCCACGATGACGGTGCAGCTCATGGCTCATACCTCTTTCAACAGGCGCTGGCAGTCCTCGACCGCTACGGCGGCAAGTTCGCGGCAGCGGCCCACGTCCGCGCCGGGCGCGGCGAGTTCGGTCAGGGAGTGCTCGTCGACGATGCCGCTCACCCGACGGTCACCGGCGAGTACGGTCATCAGATCCAGCTTTTCCGTGGCGGCCCGAGCGGTCGCCTCCTGGATGAGGCGGTAGGCGGTGAGTCGGTCCATGCCCCCGTTCACCAGCCGCAGCAGGACCGCCTCGCTCAGATGTGCGTTGCGTGACCGGCCAAGGTTGTCGGCCATCCGGTCAGGAAAGGCTCTGAGATTCTCTACGACCGAGGCCGAGGTGATCAGCATCTCGTCCAGCAGGATGCAGGCCTCTGGCAGGGTGAACCGCTCGTTGGCGGAGTTGGCCAGGTCCCGCTCGTGCCAGGTGACCACGTTCTCCAGCGCGGGGCCGATGAGCGAGCGGACCAGGCGGGCCAGGCTGCACACACGTTCGCTGAGTACGGGATTACGCTTGTGCGGCATGGCCGAGCTACCGATCTGGTCGCCCTCGTGGAAAGTCTCGGCCACTTCGCCGATCTCGGTGCGCTGGAGATTGCGGACCTCGGTGGCCAGGTTGTCCAGACAGGTAGCGGTCAGCCCCGCCCAGCACATGAACTCCGCGATGCGGTCTCGGGCGACCGCTTGGGCGCAGATCTCCGGTTCGGGCAGGCCGAGCGCGATGAGGGTGTCACGCTCGATCTCCAGCCCATGCGGGCCGAATCCGGCCAGTGACCCCACTGCCCCGGCGACTTTGCCCATTACGGCGCGGCCACGTAGTTCGTTCAGCCGTCGCAGGCACCGGCCGAGCTGCGCGAGCCAGATCGCCAGTTTGAAGCCCAGGGTCACCGGCTGGGCGTGCTGACCGTGAGTACGGCCGATCATCACGTGTTGGCCGTTCCGGGAAATGGCGGCAATCAGTACTGTGAGCAGCTTCCGCAGGCGTTCTTCGAGCACGTCCAGCGCCTCGGAAAGCTGTAGTGCCAGGGCAGTGTCGAGGATGTCACTGCTGGTGGCCCCGTAGTGCACGTACCTCTGGTGGGGCGCGCAGGCTTCGGCGAACTCGTTGACCACCGAGAAGAGCTCGTGGCGGGTGACCTCCTCCGAGCGTGAGACCCGCTCGAGGTCGCAACGGTAATCCCGGGACCGTTCGGAGATCAGTTCGGCAGCCTCGGGTGGGATGGCGCCGTGCCGGCCCTGGGCCGCCGCGAGGGCACCTTCGACGCGCACATAAAGTCGGTAGCGGTACTCGTCACGGAAGAGCCCATGCATGCGGTCGCTGCCATAGCGGCCGGAGTCGATGGGGGTCGTCATCCGACGGCCTCCTTGCCGTAGTCGAGGGGTACCTGCTCGGCCCGCTGGAGCGCGTGTGGTCGGCTCTCGGTCAGTCCGGCGGGCGTGATGCGGACGAACTGAGCTCGCTCGCGCAACTCGGCGAGTGTGTGCGCGCCGGAGTAGCTCATCCCCGAACGCAGGCCCCCGACGAAATGCCGCAGGGTCTGGGCGACCGCGCCGCTGTAGGCGAAGGCTGCCTCCACGCCCTCCGGCGTGTAGGCCTCCAGCTCCTCTCGGGTGACCGCCTCGCCGCGGCTTCGCTTCAGGGTCAAGCGCATACCGAAAGTGACGAACCCGGTGCTGACCTTGACCATGGTGCCGTCGGCGCCCTCGACCAGCAGGGCCTCGCTCTCGTCGGCACCGGCCAGCGCACTGCCCAGCATCACCGAACGGGCGCCTGCGGCAAGAGCCTTGACCACGTCTCCCGGTTCCTTGATCCCGCCGTCCGCGATCACCGGGATGCCGTCGCGCTCGGCTTCCCCGGCGCAGTCCAACACGGCGGTGAGCTGCGGCACTCCGCTCCCGGCTACGATTCGCGTGGTGCAGATCCCGCCGGGGCCGATACCGACCTTCACGGCGTCGGCCCCGGCGTCGATGAGGTCACGTGTCCCGGCCGCGGTGGCGACGTTGCCTGCCACCACGGGGACATCGGGGAACTGCTCCTTGAGTCGTTCCACGACGGCCATCACGTAGTCGGCGTGGCCATGGGCGACGTCTGTGACGAGGAAGTCCACGCCCGCGTCCACCAGCATCCCGGCCCGTTCCAGCCAGTCGTCGGTGACGCCGATGGCGCCGCCCGCGCAGAGTCGGCCGTCCCGGTCGACGGTCGCAGTGCCGCTCTCAGGGGTCTCTTTCTTCACCGCGATCAGGTCGGCCACTTGTTGTTCAGCGGTCTGCATACGGTGCAGGACGCCGACGCCGCCGGCGTTGGCCATTGCCATCGCCATCGATGCCCCCGTGCACCAAGGGGTGTTGGCGGAAAGAATGGGGGTTCGCAGGCGCAGATCCCCGACGAGAACGGTGCTCACGTCGGTCGCCGATCGGCTCACAACGGAGGTGCGCTGCGGCACGAGCAGCACGTCGTCGAAGCTCAGACCGACTGGTATGTCACGCGTGGCCACGGGTGGTTCCTCCAGGGGTGGGAAAGGGCTACGGGAGTCCCGCCATGCCACGTGCACATCGGCGGAGTCAGTTTGTGCCGGCTCATCAGCGAGATCCGAGCAAGGTGGTCATGAGCTCCTGTCGCTCGGGCCCGTGCTCGCCGAACACACCGCTGAAGGCGAGCGAGGTCATAACTGCGGGGGTGCGGATGCCGCGCATCGTCATGCACAGGTGCTCCCCGCGGCCCATGACGGCCACGTCCTCGGAGCGGGTGATGGCGCGGACTTCGGCGGCGATGTCCTGTACCAGCCGCTCCTGCACCTGGAGCCGGTGGGCGTGGCGGTGCGCGACCCGGGCGAACTTGGACAGGCCGAGCACATCCCCCTTGGGCCGGTAGGCGATCGCTATCGAACAGGAGAAGGGAAGCAAGTGATGCTCACACAGCGACCACACGTCGATGCCGGAGACGACGACCGTCTGGCCCTCGGCCTCAAGAGAGAACAGGGTGTCCACCCGGCCCGGTTCGTAGGAGCTGAACTCTCGCCACCAGCGGGCGAAGCGCGCGGGGGTATCGCGCAGTCCGTCGCGTTCCGGGTCCTCTCCGATTTCCACAAGGAGCGAGCGTGCGATGTCCTCCAAGGGATCGCAGGCCGGAGCGTCCAGGATGTCCAGCGGTGTCACTGCGCCAGTGTTCGGGTTCATGCTTAGACTCCTCGTTTGTCTCCCCACACGGCCACATGCAGCCGTGTGGTGAGATTCCATCCGCGGGCCACGACCTCGTCGCCGAGAGAGGCGAGGTGGCGGCCCATGTCTGTGGGGTTGCGTCCTTCCGGCATGATCCAGACGGACCTGAAGCCGTAGCACTCCACGAGTTCGTCGACCTCGTCGAGGTCGCCGGTGTCGCGGCAGACGAATTTGAAGGCAGTGTCCGGCAGTGCGGCCAGCGCTCGCAGTGCCTCCGGCACGATGCGCTGCCGGGCGGTGTCACCGGAGTGCGCAAGTTTGGGCGAGACGTTGAATCGCGCCCCGCTCGCGACGAGGGCGTCGGAGGGCACGCGCGTACCGTTGGTCTCGATTTCGACCTGCTGTCCACTCGCGTTTAGTTCGCGCAGCAGGGCTGGTAACCGGTCTTGCTGGTTCATCGGCTCACCACCCGAGATGACGACCAGGTCCACCTCGTAGGCACGCAGCCGCTCCAGGACGTGGGCTTGGCTCAGGGTGCGCAGTTCGGCTTTCGCGTCGTAGGCGATCCCGCCGTCGGCTCTACCCGTCCAGTCCCAGGTGTAGGGGGTGTCGCACCAGCGGCACGACAGGTTGCAGCCGCCGAGCCGAAGGAAGGCACAGCGGCGGCCCGCGGAGGGGCCCTCGCCCTGGACCGTGGGCCCGAAGATCTCACTGACGACCAATGGCAAGTCCGCCGAAACGGTTGCGGCGGTCACGGGCGGTACTCCGCCATGGTCTTCGGCGTTTCCCGGACGCGAACCGCGGCCAGCTCCGGATAACGGTCCGTCCAGCGCTCGTACACCCAGCGGGCGATGTGCTCGGCCGAGGGGTTGCGGTCGGTCAGTACGTCGTTGAGGTGGCGGTGGTCGACCTCGTGGTCGATCCACTTCTTGAAGTCCGCAAGGTCGCCGTAGTCACGTACGAATCCCGCTTCGGTCAACTGGTCGCTCGCGGCAACCAGTTCCAACTCGATCACATAGTTGTGTCCGTGCATCCGGGCACATTGATGGCCGGACGGAAGCATGCCCAGGATGTGACTGGCTGAGAAGTTGAACTCCTTGGTAATGCGAAAGGCCATCGATCTTCCTTTGCTGTTCTCCTCCCCGGCCGGCCGTGGTGCTTCTGTGGAACGGCAGTCAGGGGGAATTCCCTTGGTACGTGCCGAAACGGTCCCGTGACAACGGGCACGGCCACATCTCGGCGGGAACCGAAGTACCGCCGCCGCGCTCCGAGATGCCCTCCTGAGATACCGAAGACTCGGCTTGCAGTCCCGAAGCAATCGGCTGAGGCGGCCGTACTGAGTGCCGCCGACCAGCTGACCGCGAGCGCGGCGGGCCTACGCTGCGGCCATGTCACCCTCGAGGACGCATTGCGCCGATCGTGATTTCACCGTGCCGCGTCTGTTGCTCGTGCACGCCCATCCGGATGACGAGACCATCTGCACGGGCGCCACGATGGCTCGTTATGCGGCGGAAGGCGTAGCCGTCACGCTCGTCACCTGCACCCTGGGCGAGGAGGGAGAGGTGATCCCGCTGCATCTGGCCTCTCTGGTCTCCGGACGGAAGGACCGCCTGGGCCAGCGCCGGGAGGGTGAACTACGGTCCGCCTTAGCACAGTTGGGTGTATACGACCACCGCATCCTGGGCGCACCCGGCCGCTACCGCGACTCCGGCATGGCGGACTCGGCGGGCAACGACCGGTCCGACTGCTTTTGGAGGGCCGACGTCGGCCGGGCCGCCGCCGAGCTGGCGGAGGTGATCCGCGAGGTGCGTCCGCAGGTGGTCGTCACCTACGGCCCGGACGGCAGTTACGGGCATCCCGACCACATTCAGGCGCACCGGGTGACGATGCGGGCGGTGGATCTGGCGGCGGCGCCGGGCCCGCGGTCGACTCCCGACGAGCCGCACGCAGTTCATAAGGTTTACTGGTGCTGTGGTCCACGCTCAGTGGTGCAGGACGCCTTCGCTGAGTTGCGGCACCACCCGGACGCGGGGCACTTCGACGGGTTCGCCTCCCCGGAGGACTTCCCGGGACTGGTGGACGACACGCTGGTGACGACCGCGGTCGACGGCGGGGCATACAAGGAGCGCAAAAAGGCGGCGATGCGGGCGCACGTCTCTCAGAGGTCGTTCTCTTTCCGAACCTCGTGTGCGGTTTCCGCTGGTCAGGCATCACATGGCGGCTGGCGAGGGAGTCTCGGTCCGTTGCTGATCGAGACGTCGTGAGGGGTGGCTGATGCCGTCGATGCGGGCGGTGTTGGAAACGCGGCAGAAGGCCGCGGCGGTGCGGGTGGAGGAACTTGAAGCCGAGCTGGAACGGGTGCAGGCGGCTCTGGCGGAGGCCGAAGAGGTGCTCAGGCGCCGGGTGATCGGCCTGGAGCAGTATCTGGAGGCGCTGGCCGAGGAAGAGGCGCCCTCCGAGGCGATCGGCAGAGCACCACAGAAGAAGCCGGTGGGGCCGCGCCGGGCGGTGCCCCACCGGGACAACGCTTCCGGGACCGAGGTGTTGTCGGTGGACTACCAGGCGTTGATGGCCGCCGCGGTGGAGGCGGGAGGCGACGGACTCGGCGCCCGGAGGGCAGCGGTGGTGCTGGGCTGGGACAGCGCGTCCGCCTCCCGCGTCGAGGGTGCGAGGGCACGGCTGAAGAGGCTGGTGGAACGGGGCTGGCTGGTCGAGGGAAAACCAGGCAGGTTCACGCTGCCCGCAGCGGAACAGGACTCAGCTGCCGGGCGGCCAGGCGGCGGCTCATGAGCATGGTCATCGACCACAGGATGACGGCTTCGCTGGTATCTGTGCGCCGTTCGTAGTCACGGACCAGACGACGGCTGCGCAGGCACCAGGCGAAAGATCTCTCCACCACCCAGCGGCGAGGCAGCACCTGGAAGCCCTGGACGTCGTCACTGCGGCGGACGACGTCCAGGACGAGTCCGAGGTGTGCGGTGGCCCAGTCGACGAGGTGTCCGCTGTAGCCGCCGTCGGCCCAGACCCGTGACAGCCGACGGAAGCAGCCCGTCGCCGCCGACAGCAGGGTCCGGGCGGCGTCCCGGTCGGTCGTGGACGCAGGCGTCACCCGCACGGACAGCAGCAGTCCGAGGGTGTCGGTCAGCAGGTGCCGCTTACGTCCATTGATCTTCTTCCCCGCGTCGAAGCCCCGCGAAGTGAGGGCGACGGTGGCGTCCGCCTTCACCGACTGCGAGTCGATGACCGCCGCACTCGGCTCCAGGTCACGGCCCTCAGCCCTGCGGACGGACCCGCGCAGCCGATCGTGCAACTCGGCGATCAATCCCGCATCCCGCCAGCGGGCGAAGAAGGCATACACCCGCGGCCAGGGCGGGAAGTCCGACGGCATCGCCCGCCACTTGATGCCGTTGTCGACGAGGTAGCGCACCGCGTCGATCACCTGCCGGTGGCAGTAGCCCTCCGGCCGCCCGCCCCGGCCCGCCAGCCATCCCGGAACCGGCAGCAGATCCCGCACCACAGCCCACTCGGCATCGCTCATGTCCGAGCCGTACCGGGGCCGGCGCTCCGGCCGGTCGGCTGCGTTCCCGAACCTGTGGGCGAGACAGTCACACCCAGGAGTGGCCGGACTGGACCCGGCGACCGTGACCACGCGACACTTCGACAACAGGGCCTCTTGCTCCTCGCTGGACTCGACATCCGCGAGCTACCAAGAGGCCCTTCTCCCATGCCTCGGCACCAGCAATCTCACCCGATCAAGGGCCCTGTTCGAGGCCAACCGAGCACGCGAACGGATAGAGAACAGCCAGTCAGATCCAGGTCGGAGAAACGTCGTTCGCGTTGTCGAACGGGCTGGAGCAGCCCCTGTTCTCGGTCGAGTATTTCCGCCTGGCGCGCGGTGAGCTGGGCCCGGTCGGAGCGTCGGGCTGGGAGGAGGACCTGTTTGCGGCCGTGCCGGTCTCCCACCCACCATGCCCGCCAGCCTGAAAGAGGCTCCCTACGTTGGTCTGCGGGACGTGGTGAGCCCTTCGTATGGTTCACCCACCCAGGGGTGCCGGGTGTGGTTCAAAAGGCTCTGCCGCTTGTGGCTTTCAGTGATCGGCCGCCCGGTGCCCCACGACGACTCGGCTGCCAATTACTGAGGTTGAACTCGTGGAGTCGTAGGGGCTGACGACTCATCGCCCGTGCGGTATCACCGAAGGCATGCGGTATCCACAAGGGGGCGGGCTGACCGCCGTTGGTTGAGCATCGGGCTCGACGAAGGAGGCGCCAGGTTTTCAGCTGTGCGAAGGCGCGTTCGCCAGGGGCGCGTAGTCGGGCGTGGTCCCGGTTGTACTGCTGGTAGTGCTCGG
>NZ_JAMGBG010000196.1 GCF_023516595.1 Streptomyces neyagawaensis
CAGTTCGAGGTGGTGGTAGTAGGGGGTACGGACGGTGGCGCCGGCGCCCTGGTAGGCGCGGTCGGCCAGGACGAGGATCTGTCGCGTGTGGCAGTTCTCGATCACGCCGTGAGCACGGGCGGCTTCCTCGAGTGCGGCGGCGGTCTGCTGCACGCCGCCGCCCAGCAGGACGCGGGCGTGACGGGCGACCCAGCTCTCGGCGGAGGCATCGCCGCTGTCGTGCAGGCACCAGGCTGCTCGCCATAGATATTCGAGCACGTGGATGAGGTCGACGATGATGTGGATGTCCACGCCGCGCTGTCGTGCTTCGGCCTTGATGAGGTCGATCTGATGGCGGGCACCGTCGACCAGGACGACCCAGCAACGGCGGTGTCCGGGGTCGCGGTGCTCTGCCTGGTCGAACACGGCGGACACCACCTGCGCGGCGGTGTCGGTCACCGAGCCGCACAGCCACTTCGAGCGGGCCTTCGGCCCCTGGCGGCGCTCGGGCGCCGCGCCGTGGTCGGCGTTGTGCCGGTCGGGGTCGGCGATGATGTCGTCGACCGTGCGAGGCGCGGGTTCGGCATCGTAGACGGCTCCCAGGGTGGCCATCCGTTTCCTGCCGTGCTTCTCCCCGGATGCCAGCCGGGTCTTCATCGCGTTGCCGCCCTTGGCCGCCGCGGCCTTCGCGGTGTCCTCACGCAGCGCTTCGGGCCTTATCACCACGCCTTTGCCGTCCACCGACAAGACCAGTGGCGTGGTGTCGGTGCAGGGGGCCGGCACGAGGGCGTCGTAGAACGCGTCGATGTCCGCTGCGGCGCCGACGGCGAGTTCCTGGACCTGCCGGTGCCCGATGCCGGAGCCGGTGACGGTGTTGATCCGCTCGCAGGCGTCGGCGAAGCTGCCGCGGGCGGACTCGATCGCGGCGAGCCTGGCCAGCCCGTGCGAGTGCATTCCGTCCGGGAGGTTCAGCACCGCGTCGGCCGGGTGCAGGTCCGCCACGCCGGTGCCGCGGTAGGCGATCCGGGTCACGATGACCTTGCCGAACACCGTGGCCAACATCCGGCGCCGACCCCGCTCGATCCGGGTGCGCCCGACACCGGCGGTGTCCACGACCTCCTGCCAACGCACCTCGTCCCTGGCCCGCAGCGTCAGGTGATCCTGGAACAACTGCCGGGTGACCTCGCGCATCCGCGCCCCCAGCAGGTCCTCCAGCTGCGCGTGCGTCATCGCCGCCGCCTCCGGGGCCGCCAGGTCCGCGCACGCCGCGGCGAACAGACCCGCCGAGGCGGCGAAAGCGTCCTCACACTCCGTGAGCGCCCCGTGGGCCGGCCCCACCGCGCTCACCACCCCTGCTTCCTGCCGTCGACCTTGAACAGCCCGGACGAAGGCTCGGCCAGGATCCCGCGCTCCACCAGCCGCTTCAGCTTCGAGCGCATCCCCTCGACATGCCGCGGCTCGGTCCCCAGACCCAGGTGCCGGCAGACCTCTTTGCAGCGCATCGCCGCCCCCGAGGTCGCGAACAGGGCGATGATCTCCCGGTACTCCGGCGACATCACCGTCACATCCAGCTCCGCCTCGGCCTTCACCATCGCCACGGCGACCCCGCCGACGCCCTCACTCGCCTCCGTGCCCGGCACCGGAGAAGACGGCGCGGCCAGCACCTCCTCCACCGACTCCCTTGCGATCTGCAACCGCGCCAGCCGCTCCTCGGCCCGCGACAACTCCTCGGACAGACCCGCGATCTGCTCACGCAGCCGCTCGGCCTCGCCCAGCACCTCAGCCCGCCTGGCCTCCAACGCCTCCATCAACGACGGCACACCACACCCACCCTCGCTCAGCACCCGCACCCCTCACGGCGGACTCGACCCCGGCGACGGTAGAAGCCGGCACGACCAGCCACATCCCGAACCTCTGCGAATCACCCCAACGAGGCACCCTCAGAAGATCTGCACCCAAAGAGGTTCACTGAAGCGTCGACTGCAAAACGGCTGCTGTCCACACGAAACCGAGTCCTGTAGCGACCACAAGGGCGAATTCTCCCGGTGCCAGCCGCCCCGACGAGGCCAGGTGTTCCATACCCAGGAAGGGATCGCTCGTTCCGGTGTGTCCGATCCGGCGGCTGTATTCGAACGTGGTCCTGTCGGGATCGAGCCCCAAGCCCTTGGAGTCGAAATACATGGGGCTAAGCGAGTGCCAGCCGAGGAAGGGCATCACCACCTGAGCCACGTCGTCCAAACTGATCCCCGCCTCATCAAGAGCACGGTCGACCACGGAGCGCAAGCCGTCGCGGATTCGGCCGGTGATGTCTGACCACGACATGGTGCGGGAGAAGGACAACGCCCGCTGTGCCAAGTCGACGGGATGGCGGCGGTCGTGAGGGAAGCTAAACGGCTCGTCTCCGCGCGCCATTGGTTCGAGTGCGGGGTCGGTGTGGCTGCACACGGCGGCCACACGAGCGAACCCGCCGTTCCGGGAGAGTACAATCGCCGCTCCTGCGTCGCCGAGCACTGTCTGCGAGTCGGTGCGCCAGCGGTCGATCACCGGCTCTCGCCAGCATTCGCCCGCTGCGACCAGGGCATACGGCCGGGCCGGCTCCTCCAGTAGGTGCAGCCGTGCCATGCGCAGCCCGATGAGCGCGGCGGCGCAACCGCTGCGCACCTCAGCCACCTCGCAGGCGCCGCCCGGCACGCCGAGCGTGTGCTGGAGGTAGGACGGCGGGTTCCAGATGTCGAACCCTGTGTCGGAGACGGAGCAGTACAGCACCAGGCCCACCTCGCCCGGTTCTGCTCCGGCCTGGGCACAGGCCCGCACCGAGGCGTCCACAGCAAGATGCACAGGGGCGGTGTGGTCCGGAGCGACGGTTGCGGCCAACTGCCGGCCCTGCCTGGCCCGAACACGGTCGTAGCGGCCGTCCGCCACAGCCGTCTCCACAGGCACAGCCATCGGAATCGACGACCCGATCCCGGCGATGTAAATGTTCGCTCCCACGGCGCACCTCCTGGCGGGGGTAACTGGTCTCTCTGCTCTGCTGTTCGACTTCTATCAGTCCGGACGAACGCAGCACGGGGTCATCGGGTAACAGCGAGGCCAACCTTCGGAGTGTGGGTGATCTCTTTCGGTGAGCACCGAGATGTACGTCCGCGCGCCACGGGCAAAGCTGGCGCCGGGTCGATCCGATTAAGGGAAGAAAGACCCGCTAGCCAGGTGTGGAGCAGCGGACAGAGGCTTTGCCCTCCTGTTCCGGACATGCCCGTCGCCCTCAGCCAACGGAGTAAGCCATGAGCGATCAAACCGCCTATGAGCCAGCGCCCGTCGTGGTGGTCCTGTCCGGCGGAATGGACTCGACCACCCTCACAGCGCACTACGCCGCGCTCGGACGTAAGATCATCGCCCTGACCGTCAACTACGGCCAGCGGCACCGCCGCGAGATCGAGTCCGCGCGTTTCGTGGCGCGGCACTACAACGCCGAGCACCATGTCGTCGATCTCAGCGCGGTCGGCGCCATGCTCGGTGGTTCCGCCCTCACCGACCCGAGTGTCGAGGTTCCGGACGGCCACTACGCCGAGGAGACGATGCGCGCCACGGTCGTACCGAATCGGAACGCGATCCTTGCCAACGTGGCCATCGGTCTGGCCGTTGCGCGCAGGGCGTCGGTCGTGGCGCTGGGAATGCACAGCGGCGACCATTTCATTTACCCGGACTGCCGACCGGAGTTCGTCGAAGCCGTGGACCGACTGGCGCTAGTAGCCAACGAGGGCTTCTCGGCACCGCACGTCGAGGCGCCCTTTCTCAGGTGGACCAAAACCGAGATCGCCGCCTACGGTACCCGGCTCGGCGCACCACTGGACCAGAGCTGGTCCTGCTACAGGGGTGCTGACATCCACTGCGGCACTTGCGGGACGTGCTACGAGCGTAGGGAGTCATTCCGCGACGCTCAGGTTCCCGATCCCACCGAATACCTCGACAACGTAACCGAGTTCGCGGCCCCGGTCGCCCAGTAAAGACGGCAGCGAACGGGTCCGCTGGCCCTGCAGCCTCCCGACGCGGTCGCAGGCAGGGTCTGCCAGGGACACCCACCCGCTCGTGCTTGTTCCACCGAGGAGGACACCCATGCCCGAAGCTAACCCAGCGCCCGAAGGTGGCATCGGGGGCACCGAGGACAAAACCGTCAACTTCGACCTGGTCGCGGACACGGTGGCCGGCCGTGAACTCACCACGCTCGCGGAAAAACATGCCGAGGTCTTCGCGCAACGGGCGGACAAGCACGACCGAGCGGGAAGTTTTCCTTTCGCTAACTTCGAGGAGATGCAAGCCAGTTCCTTGCTGATGGCGACTGTGCCGACGGAGTTCGGCGGTCTCGGTGTCACCTCCGTGCACGATCTGATCGTGGCAATGAGCCGCCTGGCGCGAGGCGACGCGTCCACGGCCATCGCCGCGAACATGCACATCACGGGCGTCCTGGGAATGGTCCACGTGCTGCGGCGGGCCAGAGCGGAAGGCGACGAGGGCACCGCGGGGGCAGTGTCGAACATGCTCTCCCTGGCGGGCTCCGGCTCGGCGGTAATGTGCTTTCCGCTGACTGAGCGGGGCACGGACCAGACCGCCCCGCAAACCGAGGCGACGCCTCGCGGAGACGGTTACGTGCTCAACGGCCGGAAGATCTTCGGCACGGGCTCGCCGATTGCGCAGATGTTCTTCCCCAGTGTCCGGGTGGCGAAGCCCGGCGGCGGCTACCTCACGGCTACGGCCGTCGTCCCCAGGGACACCCCGGGGCTGCGGATCGAGGACAACTGGGACGCGCTCGGGATGCGGGCGTCCGGCAGCAACGACGTCACCTTCACCGACTGCTTCATCCCGGCCGACCAGATGTTTGCCCCGGCGGACACGTACGGAACGATCGCGCCGGGCTACGTCGCCTCGGCACTGACCGTGAACATGCCGCTCGCCGCGTCCTATCTCGGCATTGCGGAAGCCGCAAGGACCCACGCGCTTCGTGCCGCGGAGCGGCGTAAGGGCCCCCGCTCCCGCAGACTCGCCGACCGGAGTTCCATACAGCAGCTGATGGCCAGGATCGACGTGGATCTCGCTGTCTGCCGGGCGCTCATGGACCGGATAGGGCGGTTGGTGGACGCGTTTATCGTTCGCGACGAGTCCGGCGTTCACGAAGTCGGGGAGCTTCATCAACTGATGAAGGAGGCCCAGTGCGCGAAGTACGTGGTGAACCGCACGTCGGTGGATGTGGTGGACCGTGCGATGACTGTTTGCGGCGGCGGAGCCTACATGAGCGGAAATCCCCTGGGCCGGTTGTACCGGGACGCCCGTGCCGGGGCCTTCATGCAGCCCTTCTCACCGCACGAAGCGCTTGAGTACATCGGCAAGGTAGGCCTCGGATTGGACCCGGTCCTTGACCGATGACCCAGCGCGGTCGCGTCGTCGGCTGTCGGCCCACCGGCTGAACTCGATGGTCACCGCGTCCCCGGGCAGCCTCCGTGACCGCTGTACACGCACCAGATCACCATTCGAGAACAGAGGAACAAGCATGTCGCAGGACGATCACGTGGTTGCCCGTACGGCCGAGGAGGTCGAGGCCTGGTACCGAACGACGGAGACGATCCCGTGGGACGTGCCCGTCCCGCAGCCCGCCCTCGTGGAGTTGGAGCGGCGAGGTGAGATCACCGGTGCGGTGCTGGACGCGGGGTGCGGTCTCGGCCAGAACTCCCTCTTCCTGGCCGAGCGGGGCTACCGGGTGACCGGCACCGATCTCTCGGTGTGGGCCATCGAGCGGTGCCGGGAGAAGGCTCGGGAGCGAAACCTCGACATCGACTTCCGGGTGGCCGACGCCACGTCTTTGCAGGGAATGTCGGGGCCGTTCGAGACGGTTGTTGACAGTGCCCTGCTGCACTGCCTCGACAAGCCGCGGCGTGAGGCGTACCTGGAGGCGGTCCACCGTGTCTGCGCCCCCGGCGCGTTGATGCACGTGCTGTGCTTCTCCGACGCCATGCCGGCCGGGATACCGGTGCCGGACCGGCTCAGCGAGGCTGACGTGCGCAAGGCGTTCGCGGACGGCTGGAAGATCTCCCGGCTGGAGCACGACTTGTACACCACTGTCTTCACTACGGCTGATTTGCGGCAGCACATCTCCGACCCCGGTTGGGAGCCGTCGGCGCCCTTCGGCCTCGACGCCGACGAACGGATCACCATGCCGGTCTGGCGGGTGACAGCGGAACGGGTGTGACGTCTTCACGGCGAACGGCATCAAGGAGGTAGTCGGCCATGCATACGGCCACACGACCTACGGGTACCAGGAGACGAACGCGATGACCAGATGCGCCGTACTCACGGCCGTCGGCGGCTACCTGCCCCCGACGGTGGTGACCAATGAGGACCTGGCCGGACAGCTGGACACGTCGGACGAATGGATCAGGACCCGGACGGGCATCTCCCGACGGCACCGGGCGGCGCCGGGTACGGCCACCTCGGACCTGGCAGCAGAGGCCGCCTCGCAAGCGATGCGGTGCGCCGGCATGGACTCGGTCGACGTAGTGATCTTGGCCACCACGACCCCCGACCGGCCCTGTCCGGCCACCGCCCCCACGATCGCGGCCAAGCTGGGCCTTGGACCGGTGGCCGCGTGCGACGTCTCGGCCGTTTGCTCTGGCTTCCTCTACGGACTGGCCACCGCGTCCGGCCTGATCGTCGCGGACCTCGCCGAGACTGTGTTGGTCATCGGCGCAGAGACCTACTCGTCCCTGGTGCACCCCGACGACCGCTCCAATGCGGTGCTCTTCGGCGACGGCGCCGGTGCCGTAGTCCTGCGGTCCGGAGAGACCGGGGAACTCGGTGCGCTGGGGCCCTTCGACCTCGGCAGCGACGGGTCCGGGCGCGATCTGATCACCGTCCGGGCCGGCGGATCGGAACAGTGGGCGGAGGAGCCCGGCTCCCGAATGCGCGACGCATACTTCTCCATGTCAGGGCGGGAGGTCTTCCGCAACGCCGTTCAGCACATGAACCGTTCAGCCCGCAGGGTGCTCGACAAGGCGGACCTGGATGCCGATCAGGTCGACTGGTTGGTGGGTCACCAGGCCAACGCCCGGATTCTGCGGAGCCTCACCGACTCCCTCGGTATTCCGGAGGAGCGGAGCATCTCCAACATCGATCTAGTGGGCAACACAGCCGCTGCCTCCATCCCCCTGGCCTTGGAGCACGGCCACCGCGAGGGGCTGCTCAAGCCGGGTGACTTGGTGCTGCTCACCGCCTTCGGGGGCGGCCTGACCTGGGGTTCGACCCTGTTGACCTGGCCAGCCCTCGCTCGCTGAACACCATTACCGTACCGCCCCGAAAGTTCTCCTGATGGGGATGCCAGACCGCTGCCGGGAAGTCGCCGAGCCACCGGAGACCGGTGGCGGTCTTACGAATCACCAGATGAAGACGCATTCCTTGACGGCTTGAAAGGTAGGCCCGCCCCATGTCCGAGACCTACGAGACAGTGCTCTCGATCCTCGTCGACCGCTTCAAGGTGGACAGAGCCACCGCGACGTCCGACTCGACTCTCGCCGACCTTGAGTTGGATTCTCTGTTCATTGTCGAGTTCGCCCTCACACTGGAGGATCGGTTCGGCGTCTCTATCAGTGAGGACGCACTCAGTTCGTCGGACACACTGTTTGCTGTGGCCGAGTTGGTCGAGCAGCGCCGACGTGAGGCCGGACTCGCTTCATGAGCGCCGGCACGGTTGTCGTCACCGGAGTGGGCCTCGTCACTGCCGCCGGAATCGGGACGGAGCAGACGTGGCGGTCGGTGTGTTCCAGCACATCAACCGCACGTACAGATCCCGCGCTGGCAGGGGCACCTGTGGACATCTCGTGCACCGTGCCTGACTTTAATCCGTCGGAGCACGTCGGGGCCCGCAGCACTCTGACGCATGACAGGTTCGTGCAACTCGCTCTGGTAGCGGCTCGGGAGGCGGTCGCGGATGCGAGGATCGTCTGCGGCGATTACCCCGCAGAACGAGTGGCCGTAGTGGTGGGCACCGCCTTCGGCGGGGTCTCGACGTGGGAGCACCAGGCCCAGCGTATGGCGGAACGCGGGCCGGGGGGAGTCTCCCCTCTGTTCGTGCCGCTGCTGCTGCACAACATGGCAGCCGGGCAGATCGCGATGGATCTCGGCTTCACGGGTCCCAACCTGGTCACCGCAACCGCCTGTGCCTCGGGCGCTACCGCCCTTGGAATCGCGCTTGACCTGATACGGCAGGGGCGGTGTGACGTGGTGGTCGCGGGCGGTACGGAAGCGAGCGTCACGCCGCTCACGGTCACGGGCTTCGCGCGCATGGGAGCGCTGTCACGGCGGCTGGAGGATCCCGCTTCGGCTTCCCGGCCGTTCGACGCCGGGCGGGACGGGTTCGTGATCGCCGAGGGCAGTGGCTTCCTTGTGCTGGAGCGGGCCGTGGATGCCCGAGCCCGCCGCGTGGGCCCCCGGGCGATCTTCGCCGGGTACGGTGCGTCAGCCGACGCCCATCACATGACGGCGCCTGACCCAGAAGGCCGGGGCGCCTTGAGCGCTCTGTCGGGAGCGTTGGCTGACGCCGACGTGAGCGCGAGAGAGGTCGGCTACGTCAACGCCCATGGCACCTCCACCCCTCTCAACGACAGCGTGGAGGCCAAAGTCGTGGCGAAGGCCATCGGCACCGTGGTTCCTGTCAGCTCCTCGAAAGGTGTCACTGGACACACTCTCGGCGCGGCCGGGGCCATCGAGGCGGCCCTCACGGTGCTCACGATCGACAAGGGAGTGATCCCGCCGACCGCGAACCTCTCCCGGCAGGACCCCGAGATCGAGTTGGACATTGTCCACGGCGGTACCAGGAAGGCACGCGTCGACGTCGCGGTGAGTAATTCCTTCGGGTTCGGCGGACAAAATGCCGTACTGGTATTCACTTCACAGTGAATTCTCTTTCTCATCCGTCAGAATTCGGGAGGCATTCGTGGTGCCGCTCATCGGTGATATGCGGATGAAGCGAAAGCGGTAATCGGGGCCCGCAGACGTGCATTTACCCAAGAATTGTACTAGTCTCTCACTGAACCTCTTTCATCCTCCGTATCCGCAGATCAGGAGGGTGTGGACGGCGGCGACGATGCGTCCGATGCGGTTGGTTGAGCATCGGGCTCGACGAAGGAGGCGCCAGGTTTTCAGCTGTGCGAAGGCGCGTTCGCCAGGGGCGCGTAGTCGGGCGTGGTCCCGGTTGTACTGCTGGTAGTGCTCGG
>NZ_JAMGBG010000197.1 GCF_023516595.1 Streptomyces neyagawaensis
CAGTTCGAGGTGGTGGTAGTAGGGGGTACGGACGGTGGCGCCGGCGCCCTGGTAGGCGCGGTCGGCCAGGACGAGGATCTGTCGCGTGTGGCAGTTCTCGATCACGCCGTGAGCACGGGCGGCGGTCAGGTCGTGAGTTGATCCGCCTCGTCCTCACCCCGTGAACCACCGCGCGCCTACCGGTGAATGATCTGGCCATCTGCGTCTGATGGATGCAGCTCTGGCAGGCGGCGCAGGCTATGACGGTCCTGCGGCGCTGATTCAGCATGACCTGCACTCAGCCCGGATCCACCGGCTGATGTTTCGGAGGTCGGATTTCTCGCCGAGGGCTGATGGTGTGTGGGGCACGGGTTCGAGGGCGTGCAGCGTCCGCCGCGCTCGGGTCGCGGCCTGTCCGAGGTGTCTTTCGAGTCGGGGCTGGGGTGGTGGCGCTGGTGGCCGGTGCGGCCGTCAGTGTGCGGTGTCGGTGGAGGCCGTCAGGGTGTCGACGGCGAGTGGTGGACGGCTTCGAACAGGTCCTGGTAGGCGCCCTGCCAGGGCCAGTTGGCGGGCAGGTGGGCGGTCAGCTTGATCCTCGCGGTGCGGGCGAGTCGGGCGGGGACGTGGATCAGGTGGGCGCGGAGTGTGGCGGTGGTGGCCTTGGCGTGGAAGGCCGAGGCCAGGGCACCGGCGGCCCGCAGCAGGTTGTGCGACATGGCCCACAGGGTCAGCCAGGCGGCGTTCGCCTGGAAGTTTCCCGAGGGCAGGTGGGCGAGCGCGGAGGACTTCCCGTCTGCGATCGCCTGTTCCACGACGGCGTGCTGCCGGTGATGCAGTTCGGCCTGAAGCATGCCGAAGGGGCTGTTGGTGAAGACGGGGTGGTAGCGCCAGGAGTCGAACAACTCGCCCTGCCCGGTGGCTGCTTGCGGGTTCAGGCGCCTGACCCGGCGCACGATCAGACGGGCGGTGACCTGCTCGGCTTTCTTGCGTCCGGTGAACGCGGTGTACTCGATCTCGGCGACCTCGGCGTCCGAGACCATCTCGCCGGTGTCGGGATCCACGAATGCGTCGGGGTAGCGGATCGGGACCCAGGCGTCTTCGGTGATGCGGCCGATCGCGGCGGCGATGGAGGGGTTCATGCCCGTGGTCAGGGAGAAGTGGGCACCGGCTCGGTGGCAGGCGGCGGCCACATCGGCGGTGTAGAACTTGCTGTCCGCCCGCACCATCCGGATCCCGGTTCCGCCCGCGTCCTTCGCGATTGTCCCCGTACTCGTGTGAATGCACCACCAAGTACGGGGATATGTGCACCACTCAGGCCACGTCGGTGTCTCGCTCGATGGCCTGGAGCCGGTTCTTGAGCCGGTAGCTGTTGCCGTTGATGGGAACGACCTC
Source organism: Streptomyces neyagawaensis (assembly GCF_023516595.1). Lineage (GTDB taxonomy): Bacteria > Actinomycetota > Actinomycetes > Streptomycetales > Streptomycetaceae > Streptomyces > Streptomyces neyagawaensis. The sequence goes on from NZ_JAMGBG010000197.1 coordinate 1,372, forward strand.
GCAGTGGTGCAGGAGTCGG
>NZ_JAMGBG010000198.1 GCF_023516595.1 Streptomyces neyagawaensis
CTCCCGGCCGGGATCAGACCCCGGCACGTCTCCCACACGTCTGGCCCGACCGTCTCGCCGACCCACTCACCCATCGCCACAAGACGAGTCTGGCCCTGCCGCTGACGCGGCAGGGCCAGAACCCAAGATCTTCATGAGCCTTCTAGGGCGTGTTGCGAAAGTCCCGTCTGACGCGGCCCCGGCCGCCCCCAGCCGACGCCCGCTTGGTCGACGGTTCAGCCAACAACCCGTATATCGAACATGACCCTCCGGTCAACGGACGATTTCCGGCCAACTTGTTGACGCGCTCCTGACAGATGGCGCGATCTCCTGCCACGCTGCCCACATCCGCGTCACAGCAACCTCACAAGCTCCCCCCGCCGTGCCGCGGAGCACCTCCCACGCATGTGGTGTTCGCGTTCCACCCCTTGTTCTGCCCGGGCGGCCACCAACCGCCCGGTCTCCCCTGGCCGCGCGAACCGCGGCCATGCAGAAGGAGTCAGTGTTGAGACGCCAGTCCCACAGACGCACCTCCCACACGAGCGACGTCCGTTCCCGTTCCACCCAGCGACGCGTCGCCACCGGCGCGCTCGTCGCCGTCAGCGCCCTGCTGGCCGCGGCCGTCCAGTCGGGCGCCGCCACCGCCGCCCCGGAGAAGGCACCGTCGGCCGCGGGCAAGGGCGCCGTCTCCCTCAAGCTCAGCCCCTCCCAGCGGGCCGAGCTGATACGCGAGGCCAACGCCGGCAAGGCGGAGACGGCGAAGGAGCTGAACCTCGGCGTCAAGGAGAAGCTCGTCGTCCGTGACGTGGTCAAGGACCGCGACGGCACCGTGCACACCCGGTACGAGCGGACCTACGACGGCCTCCCGGTCCTCGGCGGCGACCTGGTCGTCGAGACCTCGAAGGCGGGCACGACCAAGGGCGTCGTCAAGGCCACCAAGGCCACGATCAAGGTTGCCTCGCTGAAGCCGACCCTCGCCGCCGCGAAGGCCGAGAAGCAGGCGCTCGGCGCGGCGAAGGCCGAGCACGCCAAGGACGCCGAGATCAACCGCGCCCCGCGCAAGGTGATCTGGGCCGCGAGCGGCAAGCCCACCCTGGCGTACGAGACGGTCGTCGGCGGCTTCCAGCACGACGGCACCCCGCAGGAGCTGCACGTCGTCACGGACGCCCGGACCGGCGAGAAGCTGTTCGAGTGGGAGGCGGTCGAGACCGGCACCGGCAACACGGTGTACTCCGGTTCGGTCAACCTCACCACCACGCAGTCGGGGTCGACGTACAACCTCACCGACGGCGCGCGCGGCAACCACAAGACGTACAACCTGAACCGCGGTACGTCCGGCACCGGCACCCTGTTCTCCGGCCCGGACGACGTGTGGGGCAACGGCAGCCCGTCGAACCTGGAGTCGGCCGCCGCCGACGCCCACTACGGCGCGGCGCTGACCTGGGACTACTACAAGAACGTGCACGGCCGCAGCGGCATCCGCGGTGACGGCGTCGGCGCCTACTCCCGCGTGCACTACGGCAACAACTACGTCAACGCGTTCTGGCAGGACGGCTGCTTCTGCATGACGTACGGCGACGGCTCCGGCAACGCCAACCCGCTGACGTCGATCGACGTGGCGGCGCACGAGATGTCCCACGGCCTCACGTCGGTCACGGCCGGCCTCGTCTACTCGGGCGAGTCCGGCGGTCTGAACGAGGCCACCTCCGACATCTTCGGCTCGACGGTCGAGTTCTACGCGAACAACAGCTCCGACGTCGGTGACTACCTCATCGGCGAGGAGATCAACATCAACGGCGACGGCACACCGCTGCGCTACATGGACAAGCCGAGCAAGGACGGCTCGTCCAAGGACGCGTGGTACTCGGGCATCGGCTCGATCGACGTGCACTACTCGTCGGGTCCGGCCAACCACTTCTTCTACCTCCTGTCGGAGGGCAGCGGCGCCAAGACCATCAACGGCGTCAGCTACAACTCGCCCACCTCGGACAACCTGCCGGTCACCGGCATCGGCCGGGACAAGGCGGAGAAGATCTGGTTCCGCGCGCTGACCACCAAGTTCACCTCCACCACCAACTACGCGTCGGCCCGCACCCACACCCTCGCGGCGACCGCCGACCTGTACGGCACCACGTCCGCCGAGTACACGGCGGTGCAGAACGCGTGGGCGGCCGTCAACGTGGGCTCGCGGCCCGGTGGCGGCGGGGGCGGCGGCACGTCGTTCGAGAACACGGCCGACGTATCGATTCCGGACAACGGCGCGGCGGTCACCTCGCCCATCACCGTCTCCGGCCGAACGGGCAACGCACCGTCGAACCTCGCGGTGGCGGTCGACATCGTCCACACCTACATCGGTGACCTCCAGGTGCAGCTGGTCGCCCCGGACGGCACGGCGTACACGCTGAAGGCCTACGGCACCGGCGGCAGTTCGGACAACATCAACACCACGTACACCGTGAACGCGTCCTCCGAAGTCGCCAACGGCGTGTGGCAGTTGAGGGTCCAGGACAACGCGGCCCGGGACACCGGCTACATCAACAGCTGGAAGCTGACGTTCCCGTAGGGAACAGGGCAAGCCCTTCGTATACAGGGCCTGAACCAACACGGCGCCGCCCCGGGGGATTCCGCCCCCGGGGCGGCGCTCGCTTTGCCGTTCTCCGGGGGGCACTTGATCCGCCCTTTGCCTCGTTCGAAGCGGATTTACAGAGCGGCAACATTTCTGGACAGTTGACTTTCGGCCAACATCACTTGAACCTCCTGACATGTACGCGTCCGGGTGTCACTCTTCACTCAACCGCCGCACTCGTAACTTCAGTTCACCGGACGGCGACCCCACGCCGCACCGGTCTCCCCCACCAAGGAGCATGAGTGACTCCGTTCTACGCGCGTCATAAGCGGACCACGCTGGCCATCGCGACCGCCGTCGCCGCCGGTGCCCTGCTGACCACCGGTCTGACCACCGGCGCCACCGCCCAGCCCGCGCCGGCCGCCGACAAGGCCCGGTCCGCCGGTGCACCGGTCGCGCTGACGCCGGCCGCGCGCACGGCCCTCATCAAGAAGGCGGACGCGGCCACCGCCGAGACCGCCGACGAGATAGGTCTCGGCGCCAAGGAGGAACTGGTCGTCCGTGACGTCCTGAAGGACGCGGACGGCACGGTCCACACCCGCTACGAGCGCACCTACGGCGGCCTCCCGGTCCTCGGCGGCGACCTGGTCGTCCACGAGACCAAGGCCGGCGCCGTCAAGAGCGTCACCAGAGCGACGAAGGCCACCGTGAAGGTCGCCGACCTCACCGCGGACGTGACGAAGGCCGCCGCCGAGAAGCAGGCGCTGAAGGCCGCCAAGGCCGAGGGCTCCAGCAAGACCGCGGCCGACAAGGCCCCGCGCAAGGTCGTCTGGGCCGCGAGCGGCAAGCCCGCCCTCGCCTACGAGACGGTCGTCGGCGGCTTCCAGCACGACGGCACCCCGCAGGAGCTCCACGTCATCACCGACGCGGAGACCGGCAAGAAGCTGTACGAGTGGGAGGCCGTCCAGACCGGTACCGGCAACAGCCAGTACAACGGCCAGGTCACCCTCGGCACCACCAAGTCGGGCTCGACGTACAACCTGACCGACGCCGGGCGCGGCAGCCACAAGACGTACAACAAGGCCCGCTCCACGTCGTCATCCGCCGGCACGCTCTTCACCGACGCGGACGACATCTGGGGCACCGGCAGCGCCTCCAGCTCCTCCACCGACCAGAACGCCGCGGTGGACGCCCACTACGGCGCGCAGGTCACCTGGGACTTCTACAAGAACGTCCTCGGCCGCAACGGCATCAAGAACAACGGCGTGGCCGCGTACTCCCGCGTCCACTACGGCAACGCGTACGTCAACGCCTTCTGGTCCGACAGCTGCTTCTGCATGACGTACGGCGACGGCGACGGCAACGTCAAGCCGCTGACCTCGCTGGACGTCGCGGGCCACGAGATGTCCCACGGTCTGACCTCCAACACGGCGGGCCTGAACTACTCCGGCGAGTCGGGCGGTCTGAACGAGGCCACCTCCGACATCTTCGGCACGGCGGTCGAGTTCTACGCGAACAACACCAAAGACCCGGGCGACTACCTCATCGGCGAGAAGGTCGACATCCGCGGCAACGGCACCCCGCTGCGGTACATGGACCAGCCCAGCAAGGACGGCTCGTCGGCCAACTACTGGTCGTCGTCCCTGGGCAGCCTCGACGTGCACTACTCGTCGGGCCCGGCGAACCACTTCTTCTTCCTGCTGTCGGAGGGCAGCGGCGCCAGGACCGTCAACGGCGTCAGCTACAACTCCCCCACCTCCAACGGCGCCACGATCACCGGCATCGGCCGCGCCAAGGCCGTCCAGATCTGGTACAAGGCGCTGACCACGTACATGACCTCGACGACCAACTACAAGGGCGCCCGCACGGCGACCCTGAACGCGGCGCGTGACCTGTACGGCTCCGGCAGCGCGGAGTACAACGCGGTGAACGCCACGTGGGCGGCGGTCAACGTGACCGCGTAGCACATCGCGGCCTGTGTGGGGGCGGTACCCGGAGGGAAGGCGACTCCGGGTACCGCCCTAGGCTTTGGCCCCATGTCCCACACCGACGGCTCACACCCCCTCCCGGACGGCTTCACCTACGAGGCCGTCGGCGCGACCCGCGAGGGCCGCTGCCCGCCCGGCTTCCACGAGATGCAGGTCCGCACCCGCCTCGGCGAGGGCACGGACCTGTTCGAACGGGCGGCGCACGCGGTCCTCACCTGGGAGATGCACCGCGCGCTGGGCGTGGGCCTCCACACGGACGCGCCCGAGGCCGCGCCGGGCGTCGACGTCACGGTCACCCTGGGCGGCGTCATCAAGGCCCCCTGCCGCGTCGTCTGGACCGTGGACGAGCCCCGCCGCAAGGGCTGGGCCTACGGCACGCTCCCCGGCCACCCCGAATCCGGCGAGGAATCCTTCGTGGTCGCCCGCACGGGCGACGGCACGGTCTGGCTGACGGTGACGGCCTTCAGCCGCCCGGCGAAGTGGTACGCACGGGCGGGCGGCGCGGCGACACGCGGCCTGCAGCACGCGTACGCACGGCGGTGCGGGGTGGTGCTGCGGGGGTTGGCGGGGGATCCGAAGGAGTGACCCCACAGGCGCCCCACCCCATCGGCGCACCCCTCAGCCTGCCGGTGAGACGCCGACTGTACTCCGCTGAGAACACCGACCCGAGTCCTGCCGCCGCTCATTGACAACGGCTACTGCGGTTGAACTCGTGATGTCGTGCTGTTTGGTCAGGCGGGGCTGACGGTCAGGCCGGTCTCGGCGAGGCAGCCGTCTATGAGATGGGTGCGGTACTGGATGTGCCGTAGGCCGTGTCGGATGCGCTGGACGAGGTGTTCGGGGGTGGAGAAGACGACGTTGGAGAGCCAGCCGCGTCGCAGGAGTGACCAGATCCCTTCGACGGGGTTGAGGTCGGGTGCGTAGGGCGGCAGGTAGTAGATGGTCAGCCAGTCCCGGGCTTCGGCGAACTCCCGCAGATCGGCGGCCTTGTGGACGTTGAGGTTGTCCCAGATGAGCACGATGGGGCCGCCGAGCTGCTGGTGTGCGGCGATCAGCAGGTCGCGGTAGTCGCGCCAGGAGAAGCTCTTGCGGCCGTCGCGCCGGCCGTCGTCCTGGCGCGGCCGGTAGATCAGCCGGGACCGGTGGCCGGGTTTGTAGCAGGTCAGCGCGGCGATCGACGCTCGTCTGCGGGAACGGCCTCGGACTCGCACCACGGGGGTTCGGCCGCGCTGCGACCAGGTCTTCGCCTGCGGCGGCGTCATGGAGAAGCCGGCTTCGTCCTCGAAGACAAGCCAGGCTCCACGGGCCGCCGCGAGTCTTCCGCGCACGGCCACACCTCCTTGACCCACCCCGCGACCGCGTCGTCGTCCCGTTCCATGGCCCGTCGGGCCGGGACTGGCAGGACCAGCCATTACGCACCAGGAGCTTGCGCACACCCTGAATCGTGTAGGTCAGGTGGAAGCGCCGGCCGATCACTGTCCTGATCCGCGCCAGCGTCCAACGCTGGTCTTCCCAGACATGCGCGGCCGGCCCCTTGGCCAGCTCCGCCTCCAGCTGGGCAAATTGCTTCTGGCTCAGTCTCGGAAGCGACGCCGGCCCCTGCGACCGCAGAGCCCGCGGGCCGCCCTCGTCCCACATCTGCCGCCACCGCTGCACCGACCGGACACTGACCCGCAGGTCCTTCGCGATCGCCGAGCTCGCCTCACCCTGGGCGAACCTCTCGGCCGCCTTGAGCCGTAACTCCTCGCGGAACTGCTGCCGTTCGGCGGTCAGCCCGCCCCCTTGTGGATACCGCATGCCTTCGGTGATACCGCACGGGTGATGAGTCGTCAGCCCCTACGACTCCACGAGTTCAACCTCAGTAACACAATGAGGTGGTTCGGCGCTAGCCGCCGTCTCCGAAGCCGGAGTTGAGTAGTCATGCGCGACATAGAAGAGATCTGTCGCCGCCTGATACTGCTCGGCAGACGGATACGGTCCACCGCACCCCTTGTACAAGGGAAGACTGACAAGAGAGAACTCCGAAGGAGAGATCCTCCCTTCGGAAACGGCCTCCGTGAGTACAAGGAACGGCTCCAAAGTCGCCATCTACAGCTTCCCTTGCATGTCAGGTACCAGAACTGGTCTGAAGTCACATTCGATCTCCAGGCACCAAGCATCTCGCCCGACTTCATGTCCACCGAGACGTGACGCCCAGTATTGAAATCCACGTAGTGGCGGGGAGGCGTCCCGCGATACGCTCCCGCAATCTGGACGTCCCTGGACCCTTGACGAAGCCTTCCAAAGTGTTCACGAATGCCTGCTTGCTCGCTTTACTCTCCTTCGCAGTGATCCCGAAGTCAGCAGCATGCTTGAAATGATGAGGCACCCTGTTCGAATCGATCCATGCGGATCCGAAGTGATCGAATATTCGTGCGCAACCACCGGCGAATCGCGGCCTACTTTGTCGGCATGAGAGGGCTCTCAGCATCAAAGTCGAACGTCTCCATCGCGGCGTCGATCGGAAACTCGGAGTGGTCCCGCCAAATACGCGCGATAGAGACGAGAAGATTCCATGAGGCATTTGCATGCTCAGCTATAGCAGCACCGCCAGAGGGAGAGGCCCGAAAATAGCGAACGGCAGCAACCTGCTTATCGGCAACCAGACGCAAGGCGGTCACGGTGCGACGCGCCTCTTCTTGCAGCGAATCAGCATCCGAGATTCTTGCATATACGAACGAGACCAGCCGTGCAATCTGATCTTCGGTAATCCGCTCCACCCAAGGCTCCAAACAGTTGATATGCGTGGACAATGTGACGCGCGCGTGAGGTCGGCCAGAATCATCCGGCCGACCTCACGCAGAACACAACGATTAATTCATCCGGCGAAGTCGAGCGAATCTCTCACGAGATTAGCATCCCGGCGTGTAAACTCTAATGTTTCGGTAGTTGTGGTTGTCTACCCAACCGACGTCACCGTGCCGGTTCACGAGAATCCGATATCTATTCTCACCGTCACCCATGTCGTAGATCAATGCCGCATCGTCGGCACCTGGAGATGAAGGGCCCCACTTTCGCGCGTGCGCGCCGGGGGTCGGGTTGTTGCGGCCCGTTCTCACCTCAAACCTGTCAGGGCCCGTGCGATCACCATTCAGCCTTGGCTGCGCTTGCCCGGCCAGAATTTCTGCAATGCGCTGCTGGATGATACCCGGAACTTCCGGCCCATTACCACCGGCATTATGCACCAGCACCGGCGTTTCGCCCGCAAGTACATAGTACGTGTGCAGGTCAGCGACAGTCAGGTTGTACGTAGTCGCATGCTGCCCGTAGGCCCTGTTTCCGGTGACGATCACCGTGTCGCCGTCATCGGTGAGCAGGGTCATGCCCGGCTTGAGCTTGCCTGCTGCGGTCCAGTCGTGTTCGGACGGGGACCAGAACGGGTGCTCGTGCGTCGCAGTGAGCTTCTCGACGCCGTCCGATGTGGCGACAGAGAGTTCGTTGAAGAACTTGTCGTCTTCGGTCCTGATGAGCCGCGTAACCTCTCGAGGCCCGGTTTCACCAGTTTCCGGGTCGGTGGCCAGCACCTTGTCACCAAGTTCGACGTCTTCGATGTTCTTGGTCGTTCCGTCTGCCATGAGGACGTCAGTGCCAGCGAGGAAGCACTTGCATCCGAGAGCACGGAGGGTACGACTGACTGACCCGCCTCCCACGGTTCTCCCTGCGGCAGCCGCTTCCACCGCGGCCGAGCGCGCGGCCAGTCGGCTGAGGCCCAGGCCCACGAGGTAGAGGATGTCTGTGACCACCGCTTCTACACAGTCACCCTTGCCTGTAGCGCAGTTGATGTTGGCCTGAACTCCGAAGGGATCATTCCCCAGGGGCTCCAGCAGGCCGGCTTTGTGCACTGACGAGCAAAAGCCCTGATAGCCGTCACCGCTGTGGCTGTTCTGGCAGATGCCCACCATCCACTCGTGGAGCGCGACGTCGTACGTCTTGCCGAAGATCATCGCTCCACGTGCGGTGAGTTCTTCCTCGGTCGGTATGGGGACGTTCTGGACGACCGGCCTTCCCGTGTTTCCACCGCTGTTGGTGCTTGCGGTTCCGCCGGACCCGCCCTTGCCGCCCCCACGGGGGAGACCGCAGTTCGCGTTCTTGCTGCCGTAGCAGTTGGATGCCGGATCCTTGGCCGGCTTGTACGTGTCGTACGTCCCGTTGCTGCCGGAGCAGTAGTTCACCCCGCAGCTTTCCAATCCTGTGGGATCGCTGGCCGTGACAGGAGTGTTGTTGGCGTAGGTGTAGCCGTTGAGGGACTGGTGCTGGTCGAGGCTGAGGAGCGGGTCGACGCTGATGAACCGGCCGAGCGCCGGGTCGTACTCGCGCGCCCCGATGTGCGTCAGCCCCGTGCCCGCGTCCGCCGGCTTGCCCAGGAACGCCTTGTCGTCCGGCCAGGTGACGCCCGGTTTCAGGTCGCGTGAGGCGCCGAACGGGGTCATGTACCTCTTCGTGACCGCGTACGTCGTCGCGTCCATGGCGAGGCTGGACGTGCCGTGGTGGTCGGAGGCCAGGAAGCTCAGCTTCGTACCCGACGTACCCGAGGCCGCCGTGCGGACCGCGATCGTCTGGCCGTTGGCCGTGTAGTAGCGGGTGCCGGAGAGGGTCTTGGTGGTGCCCTTCACCGTGAGGCGGACCTCCATGCCGCCGAGGTAGAGGATCGTGTCGCCGTCGCCCTTCGCTCGGCGGATCAGCAGTTCCCCGTCGGCGTCGTAGAGGTAGCTCGTCTGCGCCGAGCCCTCGGTCGTCCTGGCCAGTTTGCCCTCGCCGTTCCAGAGCAGGCTCTGCTGAGCGGCAGGTCCCGGTCGGGACGTCGTGTTGCCGTGCACGTCGTAGTCGTACGTCGCGGTCCTGGCGCCAGACGTGTTGTCCAGGGTGTGGGGCTTCTTGTCACCGGCCTCGGTCGTGTCGTCGTACGTGTACGTCGTGGTGCTGTCGCCGGTGCCGGAGTGCTTGGTCTCCGTCTTGCGCTGACCGGCGTCGGTGTACGTGTACGACGTCCAGTAGGGGGCCGCGCCGTCGAGGTTCGACACCGTGCGGCCGGAGGCTGCGCAGTCGGCGGTCTTGGGGGTCCAGGACTCGGTCAGGCGGCGGTGGCCGTCGTAGGTGAAGCACTGGTGGTCGGGCTTGGTCGTACCGCCCTGGGTCGTCGCGTCGAAGATCGAGGTGACGTTGCCGGCGTCGTCCTGGGTGAACTTCAGTTCCTGCGGCATGTAGCCGTGGACGTCGTCGGTCACGTGGGCGCGGGTCAGACGGCGTGTGCCCGGCTCGTAGTCCCAGTTGAGGAACATCTTCTTCGCCGTGTCCGCCCCGCTCTTGCCCAGGGCGAGTTGCCTGAGGTCGCCCTGCGGCGAGAACGTCGCCCCCTGCAGGTAGCCACTCGTGCCCCTGGACGTGAGCTGATGGCCGGTCGCGTCGTAGGTGTACTCGACGGACTCCGAGGGGAGGCCGCCCGCCGCCGGCTGGGACGCCATGCTGATCGTGCCGTCCGGGCGGTACCCCGTGGCGAAGCTCAGGGTTTCCGGTACGCCCGCCGCGACCAGTTCGTCCGTCTTGGGCAGGAGGAGCTGGCTCTCCATGACCTGGTACATCGGGTCGTACTTCGTGATCTTCTTCGTGTAGGCCTTGCCCGTGAGGCCGCCGTCGTAGCGGACCGCGGTGTCGAGCTGTCCCTTGTACAGCGAGTCGAAGGTCCAGGCCGCGAGTTGGTTCGCGTCCTTCTTCTCGCCCTGCCACAGGCCGGTCTTGCGGTTCAGCTCGTCGTATCCGTAGAGGAGCTTCTTGTCCGCGTCCTCGGTGTTGAAGGTGCTGTCGACGCGGTCGAGAGAGTCGTAAGTCGTCCTGCTCGTGCCCTTGTCGGGGTCCGTGGCGGCCACCTGGCGGCCGAACAGGTCATACGTGTAGGACCACTTGGCCTTGTCGGGGCCGGTGATGGTCTCCTGCTGTCCGGCGTCCGTGTACGTGTACTTGGTCGTGGTGTAGTCCGTGCCGGTCGGCTTGGAGCCGGCGTATTCACGACGCTCGGTCGTCTGGCCGAGCGCGTTGGTGACGACGGCGGTGGCCTGACCGCCGGAGGGAGCGGTCGCCATCACCGTGTCCCCGGTGTACGTCGTGTCGACGCTCCAGCGGGTCACGCCATGCGTCTTCGTGACCGTCTTCGTGGCGCGGCCGGCACCGTCGTACGTCGTGTCGGTCTGGATCGGAGCCTGGCTGCCCTCGGTCTGGACCGCGGAGCCGGAGGGGGCCGACTTGTCGTCCCAGATGTCTCCCTGCGCGCTGGTCGCCAGGCCTCGGCTGTCGTACAGCGTCAGTGAGACGAGGCGGCCACCGACCGGAGTGGGGGTCTGGACCTGCCGCAGGCGCAGCAGGTTGTCGTAGAACTCGTAGGTGGTGTTGTAGCCGGTCCCGTCGCCCTTCAGGGCGCCGGTGGACACCCACGAAAGGCCCGAGTTGGTGATGTTGTAGGCGTAGACGAAGTTCGCCGTCTGCTTGCGGGTCTTTGACCGGTTGGGCAGCCAGACGCTGGTGACGCGGCCGAGGCTGTCGTACTCCGTCTCGGTGATCTTGTCGTTGGGGTCACTCACCTTCACGGGGGCGCCGGTCGCGAACGCCACGTTGGTGGTGGTCTTGTGGCCCTTGAGGTTGGTGGCGCTGCTGGACGTCATCGGGCCGGTGCCCGCCGGGACGTAGGTCGTGTCCGAGACCGTCTTGTCGTTGGTGTTCTTGACGGTACGTGGGCGGCCCAGGGCGTCGTACGTGGTGGTGGCCATCTTCTGCCAGGCCGGCGCGCCGTCACTGCCGTAGGACTTGGCGCGGCCCGTCCAGACGGCCTCGCCCTTCGTCGGCTTCTGGGACGCCGTCCATGCCGTGGCCGTCGCGTCGTCGTATAGCGTCGCCGCGTCCGAGACGACGTCACCGGGCCGGCTGCTGTCCGCCGGCAGGTCGAGGGCCGAGTCCGCGGTGGCACAGGTCCTGGCGACCGTGCGGGTGCGTGACACCAGGGAGTTGATGCCGTTGTCGGCGTTGCGGGCGTACCAGGTGCGGGTGCATTTCTCGTCGCCGGTGACCGCCCCGTCGCCCTGGTCCTCGGTGGTGCTGACCATGCCGTGGTCGTCGTACGTGTAGGCGGTCGTACGGGAACGGTCCACGGCGGTGCCCGTGCTCGTCACACGGGTGCGGTCGGTGGAGTCGGCGACCCTGACCATGTAGGCCTCGGTGTCGGCGTACGACTTGTGCTGGACCGCGGTCTTCCTGGACCACATGGTGTTGACGGTCCCGGAGACCTCTTCGGAGCCGTTGTAGGTGACCGTCTCGCGGACGGATCCGGCGTACTGGTCGCGGTCCGTGACCGCACCCGCCGAGATACCCGTCACCGACGCCGACTTGCGGTTGTCCGGGTGCGGCGTCCTGTTGTCGGAGCCGAGGACCCGGTCACCGTTCATGCCCTGCATGTACACCGTGGTCGTCTTCAGCTGATCGGTGCCGCTGGTGCCCGTGATGTGCGTGACGCGCTGGAAGCCGCGCCAGAGCGACCAGGTCCGTTCCTTCTCAGGGACGAACGGGTTCTCGTCGTAGTGCCAGGCCGGGGTGGAGTAGCGGTAGGTGTGCCGGACGGCTTCCCTGCCACCGTGGGGCGCCGAGGTGGTGACGGAGGTGACCGGGTACTTCTGGAACCAGTCGAGGATCGGGGTCTTCTCGCCGTTGGGCGCCCAGTACACCGGGTAGCACCGCTTGTCGTTGTCGTCGACCTTCGGCATGGCCTGCCCGTGGACGCAGTCGGCCTCCATGTACGACACGACCGTCTCGGCGCCGGCCTCGGACGTGATCTTCTTCAGACGCGGCTTGTCGAAGGAGAGGATGTTGTCGTGCTGGCCGTCGACCCGGTTGGTGAGGAGTGTGTGCTCCAACGTCACCGGCGGCAGCGCCAGATCGGTGCCGCGCTTACCGGTGTGCTGGATCTGCTTCAACCACAGGGACTGGTCGGCGGAGTCACCCGTGTCGCCCGGGTCCGGGTAGCTGTGCTGGAAGGACCAGGCGTCGACGGCCGCGTAGGCGGGAGTGGTGGCGGCCGCGTCCCAGGCGTACGTGGTGACGCCGGTCAGCCGTTTGCGTGTGAAGAACGAGGGCCCGGTGTTGCCGGTGCACTTGTCACCGCTCTTGCAGACCGCGTCGAACGGTACGTCGGGCCAGTTGTCGCGGGTGTCCTCCGTGAGGGCGTCACAGCCCTTGCCGGACGCGATGCACCGCTCGCTGTAGCCGAGGACGACCTTGTTGGAGGCGGCGGGGGTGGCGGAGAACAGGGCGCCCTTCCGCTGGCCGTAGCGGATCTCCTTGAGGTAGCCGCCACGTACGTACTCGGTGCCGGTGGTGTCGTCGCCGAGCATGTCGTAGTGGTTGCGCTCGGCCTCGTACCAGTAGCTCATGGCGTTGCCGTGGGTGTCCTCGACGTAGTCGAGGTTCCATCGCCACGCCTGCTTCTTGTCCCGGCCGGAGAAGCCACTGCCGCTGCTGTGGCCCGGTTCACCCGAGTCGTCCCCGAAGACCGGGACGGTCCAGACGGACTCCGTGCGGTCGTCCGCGCCGGCGCCGTCGAGCTTGTTCAGGCCGAAGACGTACTTGGTCCCGTCTCCGGTGATGACCGTCCAGTACTCGCCCTTGCCGTCGCCCTTGCCGTCGTCGGTCACCGGGTCGCCGTCGGGGTCCGTGTTCGCGTCGCCGTCGTCACCGTTGTCCGCGCCCCAGGAGTGGATGACCCTGGAGGCGTCGTCGTTCTTCAGGCGCCATCTCTTGGTGGTGTCGTCCTTGACCAGCTCACTGGCCTTGCCGTTCAGGACCAGGGACGCGTTCTCGTACTTCCAGCACAGATCGAACTTGTCCTTCTGGCCGTCGTCGTCGCAGGACCCGTACTTGCGCTCGACGTAGGAGGAGGTGAGGTCGAAGCCCTCGCCGACCTGCGTGCCCTGGTTGTTCGAGTTCGCGGTACGGCCGTCGACGGCCCCGGAGTCGTACGAGATCGACAGATCGGGCGCCGGACCCGCCGCGGCAGGCGGGGTCCGCAGCGGGTAGGACCAGGTGAAGGTGCCGGACGAACCGCCCGCTTCCCAGGACGAGGAGGACGACAAGGGGGTCGCCTTGTAGTCGCCTGCGCCGGACTGGGAGCCGGCCGCGACGGCCAGGACCATCGTCCGGGCCTTGCCGGCGGCGCCCTTGAAGGTCAGCGTCGACGACAGCTTCCCCTGGGCACGGTCGTTCACCGCCACGAGGGGCTGGGGAGCACGGCACGTGCCCTTGGCGCTGTCCCCCAGCAGGCAGTGGGGGAACTTGAGCAGATTCAGTCGGCCTGCCCAGTCACCGCCGTAGGCCGAGGCGAAGGCCGAGTAGTCGAGGTCAAGTCGGGCCCGGCCGCCCGTCGCCGGGCCGGTGACCTTGAGGACCACGCCCTTGACGCCGAGTTTCCTCGCCGCCTTCTGGTCCAGGACCTCGACCTTGACCGCATCGGCGGTACGTGGCTGCCTTCCGTCCTTGGCGGCCTTCGACTCGGTCAAGGTCACGGGAAGTGAGCCAGGGGTGCCCTTGGCCTTGCCACGGCCGGACAGGGAGAGTGTCACCGAGCCGTGGTCGGGCCAGTCCACCACGCGTGCGCGGTCCTTGTTCCCCCGCTTCGCAGCGGCCCGGTTGGCTGCCTCGATCTGCTTGCCGAGCGCAGCGAGCTTCTTGTTCGTCTGCACGGTCCACGGGGACACCTCGGCAGCCTTCGGGGCTTCCAGGTCCGGCCTGCCCAGCGGTTCGACGTCCGCGGCGAAGACGACCGGAGTCATCAGGCTCGGGAGCATGGCGAAGCCGAGCAGCGCGGCGATGCGCCGCGTCCACACACGTCTGGCAGGTGTGGCGGTCCCGCTTCCGGGCGGGCCCGCGATGAACTGGTTCATGACAAGTCTCCTGGCGACGGCCGCGCCACGTGGGAGCGGCCGCTCGCTGTTGTGAATCGGAGGCCGACGAGGCCGAAGAAGGCAGGGAGGGGGCGGAGCGCCGGAGCGGTCAGGTGGACTGATCAGTGATCTGGTTCTTCACCTGGTCGTTGGTCATCGCGCCGACCCACACACGGACCTTCGCCACATCGCCCGGCAGGTGATGCCCTGTGGTCCCGTTCGCCGCGCCTCGGCCGACCGACAGAGCGCCCGCGCCTTGCTGTTCGACTTCGAGGCCGCCGTCTTCCGCGTTCTGCGGGAACTGGCCGACGAACAGCTGGGACACCCCGAAACGCTGCGTTCCATCGGCAGCGCCGAACGACCTCGTCACGTCGAAGACACCAGTCAGATCGACCCACGTGTCGAACTCGTGGGCGCCGATGGTCTCGTGAGCGACAGCGAACGCGGTCCCCACCACCTTGCCCGTGGAGTCGACGGCTGTCCGGCCGAACCTCCACTCATAGGCGCCGCCCTCGATCTTCTCCACCCACAGCGCCCAGGAGGACTCCTTGCCCACCCCGGCCGCCTGGCCGACGACCAGTCCGCGATAGCCGACCGGTTTGGCGCCCAGCAGCGCCTTGTCGAGACGCACGCGGGCGGACACGGTGAAGGATCCGGTCTCGTCGATCACCGGTCCCGTCATCGACGCGTAGCCGGAGCTGCCGTCGAGCACGAGAGCCGTGGCGTCCTCACCTGTCAGCCTGGCGGTACCGGACAGCTTCAGACCACCGCGGCGGTACGGGAACGACGTGCTGGCCGGGTCGTCGGGATCCTCGGGGCTCTCGGCGACCTGTGTGCCCGACGAGATCGTGGCGTCCCAGTGGGCGACCAGTTCATTGGTCGGCACCTCGTCCACCTTGAGCTGGTGTTCCTCGCGGAGTTGCTCGGGCTGATGCGCCTGCTGCCATACCGCGACCTCGTCTACACGCCCCCGGAAGTACTCGCCGAAGGCACCGTCGACCTTGGAAACGCCCAGCATCGTGTTCCGATCGGCGGCCCAGGGCGTGTAGGTGGCGGCCGCCTTGGCCAGGACGACGGGCTCGCCCTGCGGCTTGCCGTTGACGTAGAGCTGAATGGTGTCGTTGCCCTTGTCGACGTCCTGTTGGGTGTCGAAGACCGCGGCCAGATGAGTCCAGACCCGCAACGGAGGGTTCGCCTCGTCCGCCACCGAGCGGATGTAGACGGGGTCCTTCTTGTCCTGGTCCGTCCGGTTGAAGACCCACTTCTTGTACGCGGACGAGTAGTACAGCGTGAACGCGGAGCCCTGGTCGCCAGGCGCGGACAGGACCGTCCTGTTCTCGGCGGCGTCCGTGAGGTACGCCCACGCCGACACGGTGAACGAGTCCTGGGTGTTGACGGCGGCCCCCTCGGTGGACGCGTAGCCCGTCTGCTTGGCAGGGTCGGTGCTGTCGTTGAGCCACAGTGAGTAGTCGCCTGCCCCACGGCGGCCCATCGTCGACCATCCGGTGCCCGCGTCGTCACGCAGAACGATGTTGTGGCGTATGCCGGCTTCGCCGCTGTCCTTGGCCACCGTCACGCCGGACCCCGGCTTGCCGTCGTCGAAGCGCCAGCGGCCGGTGGGTCCCTCGGGCAGACCCACTTTGAGGACGAATTCCGCCGGTGGGCCCCACCGCACACGGCCGTCCTTGTCCAGCTTCAGATCACTGGCCTCGACCGCCAATGTCTGCGTGCCGGACAGTCCGGGCGCGACGTCCTTGCGTGTCACCGGCGCATTGGTCGAGGCCGCATTCACCTGCTTGACTGCACTGGCGCCCGTGGACAGGAAGCGCCAGCGGTAGGCCTTCACATCCTTGTCAGCCGTGTTCGGGCGGAAGGTGAACGTTCCGGGTGTGCCAGGAGCACCGTTGGAAGCACAGTCATTGGCCGTGCATTCCCTGTAGGGCCCGCCCGTCGCGATCGTCGGCGCCTTGGGAGCTGTCGAATCGATCCTCAAGTAGCACCAGGACGAGTACGGCGAGAACAGATCGCCGGATCTGTTGTCGTAGCTCCAGTGGGACTGGGTGCGGGCTCGGAACCGGTAGAGTCCCCCGTCCGCCCTCTTGCTCGTCGTGATCTTCTCGAGATCCCCATCAGTGGCCCAGCCCTTCTCCGGGCTGTGCCCACTCCACACCTGGGACCAGGACCCCTTGCGCGTGTCGTCGCTGGAACGCTGCATCACGAACTCGGCTTGCAAGGCCGGCGTCGTCTCGTCCCCGCCCGGCTGGACCAGCGTCTGCACCCGCGCGTGGATGGATGGCGTGTCCACGGTCACCGTCAAGGGATCCGACGAGGGACGGCACGGCCCTGTCTTGCTGCCCGTGCCCGGAATCGCACCGACAGTGGTCGGCACCCCCGGCTTGTGCACGTACCGGACCTTGAGCTCGGCGTCGTTGTCGAACCTCTTCCACGCGCGCGGCTCGGTCTCGTCCTTGGCCCGCAGCATCACCGTCAGCCGGGGGAACTTGCCGGCCGCGAAGGCCCGCACCGTGGACGTGAGGTTCTCGTCGGCCTCTCCGGGATTGTCGTTGAACTCGATCCACTTGTTCGGCTGTTCGGGGGTGCACAGATCGCCGCGTCCAGCGGAGACGTACTTGTCCCCCAACTGGTCAAGTTGCCTGGGGCCGGGCCAGCGGGTGCCCTCCGAGATGTTGTCGGTGCGCTCCAGGTCCACCCAGTACGGCGTGCAGTTGAACGACCAGGTCTCCAACGCGCGGAACGTCGCGTCCAGCACGTGCTTGCCGGCCAGTTTCCCGGCACCGAACTCGAAGTACATGCGGTCCGTGTAGCCGGGACCGCAGGCATAGCCGTCCGCGACGCCACAGCGGCCGACCCCCTTGGGCTCGGTGAACTTCCAGAACCGGTCGCCGTCCGAGGACAGCTTCGTCCACTCGGACACACCCAGCCCCACCGGCGGGTCGATGAAGACCGGATAGACGGTCTTCGGGCCGCGGAGCAGTTCCAGGGCCGGCTTCACGGACACGGTGCCGCCGCCCACGGCGACCGGCAACTCCGCCGTGGTGTCCCCTTCACCGGGCTGCGAGGAGTCGTCAGCCTGGGTCTGGGGTGCCTCATCCTCCGTGGCCGTGGACATCAGTTGCGTTCGTGGTCCGGCCACCGCGTCGTTGCCCGCCGAGTCCCACATCTGCCCGGCAGGCCCTCGGAACACGGCGTTGCCGTCGGCGTCGACAGCACGGAGACCACCGCCTTCGCCGGGTACGACGCTGAGACCGTCGCCCGTCGCGGTGAGGCTGATCTGCTCCAGTTCCGAGCTGGTGGCGGCTTCGGCGGACCTCACCACCAGTACCTGGCGGTAACCCTCCGCCGTCGCCGTCATCTGAAGATCGACGCCTTCGACCGGGACGTTCGTGTACGTGGCGGTGGCGCCGTCCAGGGTGGGAGCCGGCAGAGAGGTGGGCCACGCCATCCTCAGCTCTTGGCCCTCGTGACCCAGCCGCAGCAGCTGGGAGCCGCTCTTGCCGCCCGAGAAAGCCACGTCCACCACAGCGGCCTTCGGCCCGACCATGCCGTCGGACCGCTTCTCCAACTCCAGGTCGATGTCCCGCCAAGTGCCGTTGTCAGCCCGCGCGCGCTGGGGTTGCGTCGATTGTGTGAGCGTGAAGGTGCCGTCCGGGTTCGCGACGGTCGTCGTGTATTCGGTCCGCTCGGAGAGCACTTCGACCGACTCGCCCGTGGCAGCGGCGCGTTCCGAGGCCGACAGCCCGGTCACCGACGCCGTCGACGCATCCGCCCTGGCCTCGCCGGAAGTCGCGAACGACACGGCGGGTAGAAGCGACAGCAATGTCACGGCCGCCGAAATACCGCCCACGGAACGCCGAGATCGGCTTCTTCGCACCCGAAAATGACGGCGCCCCCGCACCAAACCCACGACCCCACCCCGTAATCACAGAACCTTCATAGGTCCCGGCGAGTTAACGCTGCGTCAGCTCCCGGCGTCAATGTGAACCGCACCACAAGATCAAGTGAAGGGAATACCCTCAACTGCGACAACGGCCGCGGATACCAGCCAGGGGAATCCCTTACCACGCCTCTAACCATCTTCACGTTCTGCACACAGCGAGCCGGTGGGGCGATCGGATCAGGCCATACACCAAGTTGCACTCAAGCAAAGAAGGTGCCGTCGGGATCGACCCGGAGGCCCAACGAACACCCAGTACATCAAGGTTCAACAACTTCAGTGGAGGTAAGGCACAACATCGGAAATGCGCCAATATTCAATCTCGCCGCCGCCACGCTCCATTACCTGGATTAACGACCCGCTGAGGTTGAAGAAGGCCTGTCCGTCACACGTCTACTCGGCGCCCGGCCGGGCGCCGTGACCGCGCTGCGCCCCGTACGGGCGGGGGCCCATACGAGGCACGAAGGCGAACGGAACACCGGCCGGGCCCACCCGGCCGGATGCCCCGGCTATCGCATCAGTACCCCCGCCCCCTCCCCCGTCTCCTCCGACGGCACCGCCAGCAGGCCCAGTTCGGCCGGGGAGGCGAGCAGGCGGTGGGACGGGAGGATGCGGACCGTGTAGCCGAAGGGGCCCGTCCGGTCCAGGGCGAGGGGGCCCTCGTAGACCCAGCGGCCCTCCTCGTCGGGCCCGCTGGTCGGCTTCAGCGGGACGCTCGCCGCGTCCGTGATCCGGTCCTCGGAGTCGACGCGGCCCGACACCGCCTGCACCTCGACGTCGTCGGGGGCGAGTTCCCCGAGGTCCACACGGACGCGCAGCATCAGCGTGGCGCCCAGTTCGGCGGTGCTCGTCGGCGCCGCCGACGCCTCCACATGGTCGACCTTGACGCGGTGCCAGGCGCCCCGGACCCGCGCCTTCCACCGCGCCGACTCCCGTGCCGTGTCAGGGTTCAGCGCGCGGTGGGCGCGCGCCGCGGGCGCGTACAGGCGGTCCACGTACTCGCGGACCATCCGGCCGGCCAGCACCTTCGGGCCGAGGTGGGTGAGGGTCTGGCGGACCATCTCGATCCAGCGGTCGGGCAGTCCGCCCTGGCCGCGCTCGTAGAAGCGGGGCGCCACCCGCTGTTCCAGCAGCTCGTACAGGGCGGCGGCCTCCAGGTCGTCCCGGCGGTCGTCGTCCGTAGCCGTGCCGTCGGCGGTGGGGATCGCCCAGCCGAAGTCCGGCCGGAACCATTCGTCCCACCAGCCGTCCAGCACCGAAAGGTTCAGGCATCCGTTCAGTGCGGCCTTCATCCCGCTGGTGCCGCACGCCTCCAGCGGCCGCAGCGGGTTGTTGAGCCACACGTCGCAGCCCGGGTACAGCTTCTGCGCCATCGCCATGCCGTAGTCCGGCAGGAACACGATCCGGTGGCGCACCCGCGGGTCGTCGGCGAACTTGACCAGCTCCTGGATGAGGCGCTTGCCGCCGTCGTCCGCCGGGTGGGCCTTGCCGGCGACGACGATCTGGATCGGCCGCTCGGGGTGCAGCAGCAGCTCCATCAGCCGGTCCTGGTCGCGCAGCATCAGCGTCAGCCGCTTGTACGAGGGGACGCGGCGGGCGAAGCCGATGGTCAGGACGTCCGGGTCGAGCACGCCGTCGATCCAGCCGAGTTCGGCGGTGCCCGCGCCGCGCTGGCGCCAGGAGGCGGCGAGGCGTTCCCGTACCTCCAGCACCAGTTGCTCGCGCAGGTTGCGGCGCAGTTCCCAGATGTCGCCGTCGGGGATCTCGGCCACGGCGTCCCAGCGGTCCGAGCCGCCGACGGTCATGGCGTCCTCGGTGCGTTCGGCGCCGACCTGCCGGGAGCCGAGGCGGAACACCTCGGGCGCCACCCAGGTCGGGGCGTGCACGCCGTTGGTGACGGAGGTGATGGGGACCTCGTCCGCGTCGAAGCCCGGCCACAGGCCCGAGAACATCTCGCGGCTGACCTGGCCGTGCAGCAGGGACACCCCGTTGGCGCGCTGGGCGAGCCGGAGGCCCATCACGGCCATGTTGAAGACGTTCGGGCCGCCGCCCGAGTAGGTCTCCATCCCGAGGCCCAGAATGCGTTCGACGTCGATACGGGGCAGTTCGGCGTCGGGGCCGAAGTGCTGGGCCACGAGTTCCCGGTCGAAGCGGTCGATGCCGGCCGGGACCGGGGTGTGGGTGGTGAAGACAGTGCCGGCGCGGACCGCCTCCAGACCGGCGTCGAAGTCGAGCCCTTCGTCGCAGAGCTCGGCGATGCGTTCGAGGCCCAGGAAGCCGGCGTGGCCCTCGTTGGTGTGGAAGACCTCGGGTGCGGCGTGACCGGTGAGGCGGCAGTAC
>NZ_JAMGBG010000199.1 GCF_023516595.1 Streptomyces neyagawaensis
AGACCTCGGGTGCGGCGTGACCGGTGAGGCGGCAGTACGTGCGGACCGCCCGGACACCTCCTATACCGAGCAGCATCTCCTGGAGCAGCCGGTGTTCGCTGCCGCCGCCGTAGAGCCGGTCGGTGACGCCCCGCTCGCCGAGGTCGTTCTCCTCGACGTCGGAGTCCAGCAGGAGCAGGGGCACGCGGCCGACCTGGGCCTGCCAGACGCGGGCGTGCAGCCGGCGGCCGCCGGGGAGCGCCAGGTCGACGCGGGCCTGGGAGCCGTCGGTCTCCTGCAACGGCACCAGGGGCAGCTCGTTCGGGTCGAGGACGGGGTAGTGCTCCTGCTGCCAGCCGTCCCGGGACAGCGACTGCCGGAAGTAGCCGTGCCGGTAGAGCAGGCCGACGCCGATCAGGGGCACGCCCAGGTCGCTGGCGGCCTTCAGATGGTCGCCGGCGAGGATGCCGAGGCCGCCGGAGTACTGCGGCAGCGCGGCGGTGATGCCGAACTCGGGCGAGAAGTAGGCGATGGCGGCCGGTGGTTCCGTGGTCCGGGTCTGGTACCAGCGGTCGCCGGTGACGTAGTCGCGCAGTTCGTCGGCGACCACGGTGAGCCGGCGCAGGAAGCGCCGGTCCTCGGCGAGTTCGGCGAGGCGCCGGGCGGAGACGGAGCCGAGAAGGCGTACGGGGTCGCCGCCGGACGCGGCCCAGCACTCGGGGTCGACCGACTGGAAGAGGTCACGGGTTTCCGCGTGCCAGGACCAGCGCAGATTGCGCGCCAGCTCGCTGAGCGGCTGAAGGGCTTCGGGCAGGACGGGTCGGACGGTGAATCTGCGGATGGCCTTCACAGAGGATTCCACCTTCACGCCAGGACGTACGGGCCAAGGGGACGCACCTGTTGCGTGCGACCGTTCGTCACCACGACGGTAGCGGCGCGGGCGGGCGGGTCCGCAAGCACGACGCGTCCCTCGGTATGCAATTACGGCGCATCCGTACCCCGGCCCCCCGGCCGCGCAGTCCGCTCCCCCGTGTTCAGTCCGGAATTCGTCGCGGCCCACCCCTGTACCCCGACGGGCGGTATGGCCGATTCCGCCCCTCTGTGCGACCTTGTGGCGCTTCACCCCGCACGAGAGGCTGCCGAATGGCGCACCGGCCGACCGAGGAGGGGGTCCGCATCCATGCACGACCGGGCAGAGGCGAGAAACAGGCGTCTGCGCTGGGCGGGAGGCCTCACGGCGGTCATCACGGCCGCGGTGCTCTCGGTCGCCCCCGCACCAGCGCACGCCGCTCCGGAGGGACGCGTCCTCGGAGCCGGGGGCGCCGGTTCCGTCAGCGGCAGTTACATCGTGACCCTCAAGGCGGGGACGGGTGCCCCGTCGAAGGAGGGGAAGGACATCGCCCGAAGGTACGGGGCGAAAATACGCCACATGTACAGCTCGGTCCTCAACGGCTATGCGGTGAGCGCCGGTGAGAATCAGGCCAAGCGGCTCGCGGCGGACCCGCGGGTGGCGTCCGTCGCGCAGGACACGGCGGTCAGGTACGACGGCAGCCGGCGGAACCCGCAGTCCTGGGGCCTGGACCGCCTGGACCAGGCGGGACTTCCGCTGGACAAGAGGTACACCTGGCCGGAGTCGGCGGGCCGGGGCACCACCGTGTATGTCATCGACACCGGTGTACGCGTCACCCACAAGGACTTCGGCGGCCGGGCCGTCCACGGCTGGGACTTCGTCGAGAACGACAGGACGGCCCAGGACGGCAACGGCCACGGCACCCATGTCGCGGGCACGGTCGCCGGCGCCCGATACGGGGTGGCCAAGAAGGCGAAGGTGGTCGCGGTACGCGTCCTCGACGACGCCGGGGCGGGGACGACGGCCCGGGTGATCGCGGGCATCGACTGGGTCACCCGGCACGCGAAGAAGCCCGCGGTGGCCAATCTGAGTCTGGGCGGCCCGGCGAACGCCCAGCTCGACGCCGCCGTACGCACCTCCATAGCGTCCGGGGTGACGTATACGGTCGCCGCGGGCAATGACGCCGTCGCCGCCTCCTTCTCCTCACCCGCCCGGGTGAAGCAGGCGATCACGGTCGGCGCCACCGGAAAGAAGGACACCCGCGCCGCCTTCTCCAACTGGGGTACGAGTCTGGACCTGTTCGCGCCGGGGGTGGCCATCACCTCCGCCTCGCACCGGAGCGACACCGGGTCCGTCACCTATTCGGGTACGTCGATGGCGGCGCCGCACGCCGCGGGCGCGGCTGCCCTGTACCTGGCCGACCATCCCGCCGCGACACCGGCGCAGGTGGCCGAAACGCTGGTGGAGGGTGCGGTTTCGGGCAAGGTCAAGGACAGATTTCCGGGCTCTCCGGACCGGATTCTCCATGTCGACGTCCCGTAGGCCCCGGTAACACCACAGGTGAACGTCCCTTTACCCAAAGCGACTAGAGTGACCGGCCTCGACCCCCTCGGACGAGGCCGGTCTTGTGTGTAGACATACGCGTGAGTAGTTAACAAAGTGCCGGAATGCTCACCCGCACTGTGTGGGAAGGCTCCACCGGTACATCCCGCTGGCCCCACCTCCCCACACCCTCATCCGCCCACCCACGTTGACGCGGACAGGAGCGGTCATGCCCGCCACGCACCACTCGTCAGCACCCCCGACGACCAGCACCACCACAGCGCACACCAGCACCCCCGCCGCGGCCACCCCGAGCGCCGCCGCGCGCCCCGCACGCCGGGCGCACACCGGCCCGCCCGCGCCGTCGGCCTCACCTCCGGACACGGCGACCGTCGGCCGGATACCGGTTCTGGACGTACGGCCCACCGTCCATCACGGCCGCCGGCCCGCGAAGGCCGTCGTGGGCGAGGAGTTCGAGATCTCGGCGGTCGTCTTCCGCGAGGGCCACGACGCGGTCGCCGCCAATGTCGTCCTGACGGACCCGGAGGGCCGTCCGGGCCCGTGGACGCCGATGCGGGAACTCGCCCCCGGCACGGACCGCTGGGGCGCCACCGTCTCCGCGCCGAGCGAGGGCCGGTGGACGTACGCGGTGGAGGGGTGGGGCGACCCGGTCACCACCTGGCGCCACCACGCCCGGATCAAGGTCCCGGCCGGCATCGACACGGAGCTGGTCCTGGAGGAGGGCGCGCGGTTGTACGAGCGTGCCGCCGCCGGGGTTCCGGAGGGCGGGCGCGCCCGTGGTGCCGTCCTCGCCGCCGTGGACGCCCTGCGTGACACCGACCGTCCGGCCGCGTCCCGTCTGGCTGCGGCGTTGGCGCCGGAGGTGGACGAGGTGCTGGCCCGCCATCCGCTGCGGGAGCTGGTCACCTCCTCCGACCCGCTGCCCCTGCTGGTCGAGCGTGAACGGGCCCTGTTCGGCTCCTGGTACGAGTTCTTCCCCCGCTCCGAGGGCACCGCCGAACAGCCCCACGGCACCTTCCGCACCGCCGCCCGCCGCCTGCCCGCGATCGCCGCGA
>NZ_JAMGBG010000002.1 GCF_023516595.1 Streptomyces neyagawaensis
CGCACCTGGATCGTCAGGTTCCGGAAGACCGTGTTCACCGAATCGGTGAGGTCCTTCCACGTACCCGCCGCACCCGGCACCTGCGCCTGACCGCCGAGACGCCCCTCGGCACCCACCTCATTGGCCACACGGGTGACCTCGTCGGCGAAGATCCGCAGCGTCTCGGTCATCTGGTTGATCGTCTCGGCCAGCTTGGCGACCTCGCCGCGCGCCGGGACGGTCACCTTCTGCGACAGATCACCGTTGGCGACGGCGGTGGTGACCTGCGCGATGCCGCGCACCTGCGCCGTCAGGTTGCCGGCCATGAGGTTCACCGAATCGGTGAGCTCTTTCCACACTCCGGCCACACCCGGCACCTCGGCCTGACCGCCGAGCTGGCCCTCCGTGCCCACCTCACGGGCGACTCGCGTCACCTCGGAGGAGAACGCGGACAGCTGGTCGACCATCGTGTTGACGGTCTCCTTCAGCTCCAGCATCTCGCCGGCGACATGAACGGTGACCTTCCGTGACAGATCACCCTTGGCGACCGCTGTCGTCACCAGCGCGATGTCCCTCACCTGCGCGGTGAGCCGGTACGCCATGGTGTTGACGGACTCGGTCAGGTCCTTCCACGAACCGGACATCCCGCGCACCCGGGCCTGCCCACCCAGCTTGCCCTCGGTGCCCACCTCGCTGGCCACACGGGTGACCTCGTCGGTGAACGTCGACAGCTGGTCGACCAGGTTGTTGACGGTCCGCCCGACCTTCAGGAACTCCCCGCGCAGCGGATGCCCGCTCCCGTCCGGGGCGTGCGTCCGCAGCTCCATCCGCGGCGACAGGTCACCCTCGGCGACGGCCGACAACACTCGGCTGACCTCGGAGACCGGCCGTACGAGATCGTCGACCAGGGCGTTCGACGCGTCGATCGCGGCCGCCCAGGACCCCTCGGTCGCGCCCGTCTCCAGCCGCTCGGTGAGCTTCCCCTCACGGCCGACCATCCGCCGCACCCGCGACAACTCGCCGGTCAGATGCAGATTGCGGTCCGCCACCTCGTTGAACACGGCGGCGATCTCGGCCATGACACCGTCACCGGAGACGGTGAGCCGCTTACGGAAGTTGCCGTCCCGCATGGCCTCCAGCGCCGTCAACAGCCGATCCAGGGCAGCCGTGTCCACGGTGGTGGTCCCGCCTCGCGGTTTGCGCTGCTTGTTCAGGGACTGTCCGCCTTTCGCGCGCGCCTTAGTGCCTCGCGTCGCTGCGCCAGACTCCACTGTGTCCCTCCCGCAAGGGTCGACCGTTCCTGCTGGACGTACTGAGCCCATTGGGCCGCATCGCACTGCTCGTACCACTCGTACTACTTCGTACGCGGGTACTCCTGCTCGGTGAGCCGGACACCACTCCCCGGTACACCTGGCAGGACGCGGTCCGACCGGCCTTCTCCTGGAATCCTGCCCAGTGTTTCACCATGGCTGAACCAGGCCATAACAGTTCGGCAGCTTCGCACACGGTCCGCACACCTCCGGACGGAAACACTGACGACCGGCATCCGCATGGACGGCGAAGGTAAGTAACCTTGCATGCGGCTGTCCAGCCATGCCGGTCCCGTCCGGCCTGGGCGGTGGCGCACGAGCACGAGCGGGCAGGCATCGGAGGGGCGGCCGCACCATGACCACCGGACTGCATCCTGGGGAAGCCCCCCAGGAACCCAGGCCGACGGATGATCAGCCTCTGCCTCGGCAGGAGGTCGGTCGTGGGTCCTCGCACGACGAGAACCGGACAAGGAGTTCTGTGATCACCGCGCGCGCGGCCGCCAGTTTCGACCCCGTCTCGCGATCCGTCGCGACGGCCCGCTCGTTCGTCCGCGACACCCTCCAGGGCTGGGGTTTCGCCGACATCGTCGACGACGCCGTGGTCCTCACCAGCGAGCTGGTCACCAACGCGGTCGTCCACGCGGGCACCTCCGCCGACGTGCTGTGCCTGCGCTCGGAGGACGGGGTACGCATCGAGGTCGCCGACAGATACCCCGAGCGTGAGATCCCCCTCCAGTCCAGCGCCGTCAACATGGGCAGCCCCGACCGCGAGGGAGGCCGCGGCCTCCAGCTGTGCGCGGCGATGGCGGGCCACTGGGGCGTCGAGTACACCCCCACCCACAAGCAGGTCTGGTTCCAACTCGACCTCCCCGACCGCCCCGTGGGCACCCGCACCGCGGGCCCCTCCCTCCCCGCCGATCTGCTGCCCCTCGCCGACGGCCGGGTCCGCGTCGCCGTCGTCCAGATCGACCGCACGGGCGCGATCAACGCGTGGAACGAGGACGCGGAGGAACTGTTCGGCTACGCCCCGGACCAGGTCATCGGCAAGCCGCTCACCGACCTCGCCGCCTGGCCGCACACCCCCGGCACCAGCACCGGGGTCGCGG
Organism: Streptomyces neyagawaensis; assembly: GCF_023516595.1. Lineage (GTDB taxonomy): Bacteria > Actinomycetota > Actinomycetes > Streptomycetales > Streptomycetaceae > Streptomyces > Streptomyces neyagawaensis. The sequence continues at coordinate 2,396 of NZ_JAMGBG010000002.1, forward strand.
AGGCCCTGCAACTCTCCCGCTGGGAGGGCAGTTACGGCATCCGCGGCGCCAACGGCCGGGTGACCCCGGTGTACGCCTCCCACCTCCGGGTCCGCGACACGGCCGGCGAACCGTCCACGGTCTGCCTTCTCGTACGGGACCACGAGCGCGCCGTCCTGCAGACCCCGATCCGCGTCCCCACCGGCGACTCGGGCGGCTCCGGCGAGGGCGGCCAGGCCACGGACCCGTTCGAGGTCTTCATCGGCTCCCCCGCCCCGGACGACCTCGACGGCCTCCTGCAACGCACGGTGGAGCGCGCCCGCGACATGCTCGACGGGGACTCCGCGTTCCTGCTTCTCGCCACCGACGACGAGACCGAGCTGGAGGTACGGGCCTCCACCGGCCTTCCCTCGGCCCGCCAGCGCTTCGCACGCGTCCCCGTGGAGGCCGGCCCCGGCCGCTACGGCTCGGCCCGCATGCCGGCCGTCCATGACGATCTCGCGGCCGTCCCTGGCGCGGTCCCCCTGCTCAGCGGCACGGGCATGCGCTCGGTCGTCACGGTCCCGCTGAAGGTCGAGGGCCGCCTCACCGGTTCCCTCGGCGTCGCCGCGGAGGCCGCGAGCCGCTATTCCAACGAGGAGGCCCTGCGCCTCCAGTTCGCCGCCGACCGCATCGCTCTCGCCGTCGAGTCGGCCCGCCTGGGTGAGCTGGAGCGCCTGCGCCGCGGCTCCTTGTCGTTCCTCGTCGAGGCCTCCGACCTCCTCGCGGGCACCCTGGACCGCGATCAGACGCTGGCCCTGATGGCCCAGATGACGATCCCGACCCTCGCCACCTGGTGCGCGGTGTACACGATCGCCGACCAGGCCTCCGACCCGTATCTCTCGTACGTGCTCCACGAGGACGAGGACCTCATCGACGGCCTCAAGGCCCTCCTCTCCAAGATCGCACCGCCGGAGCCGATCCCGACGCCGGGCGCCCGCGTCTGGACGGCCCCCGCGGAGGCGGCCCACCGCGCGGCTCTGCGCACCTCGATGCGCAGCCTGGGTCTCGGCGAGCCGGCCACGGTCAGCTCGGGTATCGGCACTACCCTGGCGACGGCCTCGGCGGTGGGCGGGGAGACGGTCGTCCTGCCCCTGGTGGCCCGCAACCGCGTCATCGGCATGCTCACGCTCGGCAAGCCGACGGACGAGCACTTCCGCCAGGAGATCCTGGAGCTCGCGGAGGACCTGTCCCGCAGGGCCGCCCTGGCCCTGGACAACGCCCGTCTGTACTCGGAGCGCATGGCCATCAGCCAGTCCCTCCAGCGGAGCCTCCTCCCGCCGGAGCTCCCGGACATCGAGGGCGTCGAGGTCGAGGTCATCTACCGCGCGGCCGGCGAGGGCAACGAGGTGGGCGGTGACTTCTACGACCTCTTCCCGATCCGTGACGGCGCGTACGGCTTCGCCATCGGCGACGTCTGCGGTACGGGCCCGGAGGCCGCCGCGGTCACCGGCCTGGCCCGGCACGCCCTGCGCCTGCTGGCCCGCGAGGGCTACGGCGGCCCGGCCGTCCTGGAGCGCTTGAACTCCGCCATCATCGACGAGGGCGCCCGCAGTCGCTTCCTGACCCTCCTGTACGGCGAGTTGTGGCCTCAGGAGGACGGCAGCGCCGTCCTGAAGGTCGTGTGCGCCGGGCACCCGCTCCCGCTCCGTCTCCGCCAGGACGGCACGGTGGAGCCCGCCGCCGAACCGCAGCCCCTCCTGGGCGTCATGGAGGATTTGGAGCTGTACGAGCAGACGGTCACCCTCGATCCCGGGGACGTGCTCCTCTGTGTCACGGACGGCGTCACCGAACGCCGTGAGGGCACCCGCATGTTGGGCGACGACGGCCTGACGGAGGTCCTCACGACCTGTACGGGTCTCACGGCCGGCGCTGTGGCGGCCCGTGTGATGCGCGCGGTCGAGCGCTTCGCTTCGGACGCCCCGTCGGACGACATGGCCATCCTGGCGATGCGTGTTCCGGGCCTGCACAAGGACTGAGCGGGCGGCGACCGGAAAAGGGCATGAGAAAGGCCCCGCCCATCCGGGCGGGGCCTTTTGGTTGAGCCCCCAAACGGAATCGAACCGTTGACCTTCTCCTTACCATGGAGACGCTCTGCCGACTGAGCTATAGGGGCTTGTCGCTTTCGAGGTTTCCCTCGCGGCAACGGGATAGATCATACCCCGAACAGAGCCGTGCTCCCAAACCAAGCTCGTGCGCCCGGCGACTGCTCTCAGAACGCCGGCTGCAGGAGCCCGCCGAGCGCGTTGCAGGCGGACACCAGCCGGTGCAGTTCGCGCCGCGACATGTCCCCGCCGATGGGCAGCGCGAGCGTCTCGTCGGCGGCCCTCTCGGTCTCGGGGAGGCATATGTCCCGCCGGAACTCCGGTATGCGGTGCACCGGCGTCTTCACCGGCACGCTGCATTCAACTCCCTTGGCCTTGATGGCCCGAGCGAACGCGTCCCGGTCCGGCCGCCCATTGCCCGGCACCCGTACGACGTACTGCTGGAAGGTGTGCCCGTCGCATCCGATAGGGGTCCGTACGCCTTTCAGCTTGGTGTTGAGGTACGCGGCGCGTTCCCTGCGCACTCCGACCTCTCTGTACGGCGCCTCGGACTCGCCTTGTTCCAGCACCAACAGGCCGTGCCGTTGCCCTACTTGGTGCAGTGTCGCGATGTCCGCCGACCGACCGAAGCGGTGTACGGCGACGACTGCCACGGTCCGCGTGGTCACCGCGGCCTCGACGGCCGCCGCGTCCAGGCAGTACGACAGCGGGTCTATGTCCGCGAAGACCGGCACTGCCCCTGTCAGGCTCACTGCCTGGGCGACCTCGGGGTTCCCGAACGCCGGCACGACCACCTCGTCACCGACGCCGACACCTGCAGCCTTGAGCATTCCAACGGTACCCATAGCGCGGATCCTCGTCGCGCAACGTGAACGCCAAGTGACGCACAACAAAAAAGAGCTGGTCCCCGAACCGAAATTCGGGGACCAGCTCTATCAATGATTGTTCGGCGGCGTCCTACTCTCCCACAGGGTCCCCCCTGCAGTACCATCGGCGCTGTGAGGCTTAGCTTCCGGGTTCG
>NZ_JAMGBG010000020.1 GCF_023516595.1 Streptomyces neyagawaensis
CGAGACGTTCCGCCATCGCCGCTCCGACCTGCGGGTCGAGCTGTCCCATGCGCGTCAGGTACTGGCGGATGGCCAGCCACAGCCCGTCCGGAACAGCGGACAGGTCGAGCCCCGAGAACTGCCCGGCCAGCCAGGGCGGCGGCGGAGGCACGAACGGCGACCTTCCCGCCGGCACCCGCTCCCGCACGACCAGCGTCCCCGCGAACACATCCCCCAGCCGCCGCCCCCGCGCCGACACCAAGGAGGCGATACACGCGACGACCCCGAAGGTCATCAGGATCTCGACGACGCCGACGGCACCGCGCACCAGGGCGTGCCGGAACCGGATCGGCCCCCCGTCGTCCCGCACGACCCGCAGCCCGAAGGCCAGCTTCCCCAGGGAGCGCCCATGGCTCAGCGTCTCCACCGCGATCGGTACACCCACCAGCAGGAGCAGAAAGCTCGCGACGGCCATCGCCATCTGCGCCGCCTCGTCGAGACCGGCCGTGGCGAGAGCCAGGAGCAGGGTCACCACGAGGTAGACGACCATCGCCACGACCAGGTCGAGCAGCACGGCCAGTGCCCGGCTCGGCAGCTTCGCGGGACGCAGCTCCAGCGCCACCGCCTCGCCCGTCACTAGCTCACTCACACCCGTAGTCCTTCCGGTTCCATCCCCTGACCTGCCCCGAGACTGGCCAGTCTGCCAAGCTGAAGCCACATCGCGCCGCAGTACGACCTGTACGACAAGCTGACACGCAGTTCGAGAGGGACGAGGAGCAGCCAACCCGATGGACCTCGATGTCTTCGTGTCCGCCCATCGCGCCGAGTGGGACCGCCTCGACGCACTGCTCCGCCGCCAGCGCCGCCTGAACGGCGCCGAGGTCGACGAACTGGTCGCCCTCTACCAGCGCACGGCGACCCACCTCTCCCTGATCCAGTCCAGTGCCCCTGACCCTCAGCTCACCGGCCGTCTCAGCCAACTCGTGGCACGCGCGCGTAGCGCGGTCACAGGTGCCCGCCGCTCCTCATGGCGCGATGTCGTCCGCTTCCTGACCCACGGTTTCCCCGCGGCGGTCTACCGCTCCCGGCGCTGGTGGGTCCCCACCGCACTTCTCTCCACCCTGGTCGCCGCCCTCCTGGGCTGGTGGATCGGTACTCACCCCGAAGTCCAGGCGTCGATCGCGGCCCCCGACGCACTGCGCGAGATGACGCGTCCCGGTGGCCAGTACGAGACGTACTACTCCAGCCATCCCGCGGCCTCCTTCGCCGCCCAGGTGTGGACGAACAACGCCCAGGCCGCAGCCATGTGCCTGGTCCTGGGCATCTTCCTGGGCCTGCCGGTCCTCTGGATCCTTCTGCTGAACATGCTCAACCTGGGCGTGGGCATCGGCCTGATGTCCTCGGCGGGCCGACTCGACGTCTTCCTGGGCCTCGTCCTACCTCACGGCCTGCTGGAACTGACCGCGGTCTTCGTCGCCGCCGGTACGGGCCTGCGCCTCGGCTGGACCGTCATCGACCCAGGCCCCCGAACCCGCCGCTCGGCCCTGGCCGAGGAGGGGCGGGCCGCAGTGGGGATGGCGATCGGCTTGGCGCTGGTCCTGTTCGTCTCCGGCGCCATCGAAGGGTTCGTCACCCCGTCCGGCCTGCCGACCTGGGCCCGCATCGGCATCGGCGTCCTCGCCGAACTCGCCTTCCTCGCCTACGTCTATGTCCTGGGCGGACGTGCGGCTCGGGCCGGCGAGACAGGCGACATCGAGGAGCATGAGCGCAGTGCCACGGTGCCCACAGCTGCCTGATGTGCATCCACCCCCGTCGGGCTGTTAGGGTCGTCGTCGTTCCCGCGAGAGCCGTTGACACGGTGCTAGCGGGGAGGTAGATTCGAACAGTTGCCTAGTGGTGGACATGCCCCAGGTGACAGTGAACATCTACCGGTTCCTCGTGGACGAGATTCGCGAGTGAGCCCGCCCCGATGAATCAGAAAGACAGGCCGGTAAGGCCGGTCAAAAACTTCTGATAAAGTCGGACTCGCCGAAAGGGAGCCGCAAGGCGAACGAATAGGCAAAAGCCCTCCAACGGCTACCGGAAATGAATTCCGACCGGAAACGGAACGGAAAACGAATCTGGTAAGGTTGGAAACGCAAGACCGAAGGGAAGCGCCCGGAGGAAAGCCCGAGAAGATCGGGTGAGTACAAAGGAAGCGTCCGTTCCTTGAGAACTCAACAGCGTGCCAAAAATCAACGCCAGATATGTTGATACCCCGTCTCCGGCCGGTTCGGTCGGG
>NZ_JAMGBG010000200.1 GCF_023516595.1 Streptomyces neyagawaensis
GCTGCGGCGTTGGCGCCGGAGGTGGACGAGGTGCTGGCCCGCCATCCGCTGCGGGAGCTGGTCACCTCCTCCGACCCGCTGCCCCTGCTGGTCGAGCGTGAACGGGCCCTGTTCGGCTCCTGGTACGAGTTCTTCCCCCGCTCCGAGGGCACCGCCGAACAGCCCCACGGCACCTTCCGCACCGCCGCCCGCCGCCTGCCCGCGATCGCCGCGATGGGCTTCGACGTCGTCTACCTCCCCCCGATCCACCCCATCGGCACCACCCACCGCAAGGGCCGCAACAACACCCTCTCGCCCACCCCCGACGACGTCGGCGTGCCCTGGGCGATCGGCTCCCCCGAGGGCGGCCACGACGCCGTCCACCCCGACCTGGGCACCCTCGACGACTTCGACCACTTCGTCGCCGAGACCCGCGCCCTCGGCATGGAGGTGGCCCTCGACTTCGCCCTGCAGTGCTCTCCCGACCATCCCTGGGTGGACAAGCATCCGGAGTGGTTCCACCACCGCCCCGACGGGACGGTCGCCTACGCGGAGAACCCGCCGAAGAAGTACCAGGACATCTACCCCATCGCCTTCGACGCCGACATGCCCGGCCTGATCGCGGAGACGTGCCGGATCCTGCGGCACTGGATGGACCACGGCGTGCGGATCTTCCGCGTCGACAACCCCCACACCAAACCGGTGGTGTTCTGGGAACAGGTCATCGCGGACATCAACCGCACCGACCCCGACGTCATCTTCCTCGCCGAGGCCTTCACCCGCCCCGCGATGATGCACACCCTGGCCGCGACCGGCTTCCAGCAGTCCTACACCTACTTCACCTGGCGCACCACCAAGCAGGAGCTGACCGAGTACGCCACCGAACTCGCCGGCGACGCCGCGAGCTACATGCGCCCCAACTTCTTCGTCAATACCCCCGACATCCTGCACGCCTTCCTCCAGCACGGCGGCCGCCCCGCCTTCGAACTCCGCGCCGTCCTCGCCGCGACCCTCTCCCCCACCTGGGGCGTCTACGCCGGCTACGAACTGTGCGAGAACACCCCCCTCAAACCCGGCAGCGAGGAGTACCTCGACTCCGAGAAGTACCAACTCCGCCCCCGCGACTGGGAAGCAGCCGAACGCGAAGGACGCACCATC
>NZ_JAMGBG010000201.1 GCF_023516595.1 Streptomyces neyagawaensis
GGCGCCGCGGGCCTCTCCGCGGCGGGCGGCTTCGGAGCCGCCGGACCCGGACGCGGGGCGGCCGGACGGGAGGCCTGCGCCGGAGAGGGGGCCGCCGGACGGGCCGGGGCGGCCTTGCGCGGGGCGGGCTTGCCGCCACCGCTGCCCTGCTGGAGGGCGTCAGTCAGCTTGCGTACTACAGGCGCCTCGATCGTCGAGGACGCCGAACGGACGAATTCACCGAGCTCTTGGAGCTTGGCCATGACGACCTTGCTCTCAACCCCGAACTCCTTGGCGAGTTCGTATACCCGGACCTTAGCCACTTCGCTCCTTTTAGGTCCGGGTTGACGCCGGACCGTCGCTACTTCATGGGCGTACTCATCGCGTGCTCATCGAGTGCTCATCGCAATCTCGACCTACTTCCAACTCGCGGGGTACCAGGGCCGCACGGGGGTTCCATGCGACGCGTCTTACTGTGTTGCCTGCTCGACGGTGAGGCGCAACGCCGCGCTGTCGAGCGGTCCCGGGGCACGGAGCGCCCGCGGGAACGCCCGGCGGCGAACCGCCAGGTCGAGACAGACCAGGGCGGGGTGGATGTACGCACCCCGGCCGGGCAGCGTACCGCGATGATCGGGGACACATTCATCCTCGATCGCCACGACGCGCAGCAGCTCGGTCTTGGCCGCTCGTTGCCTGCACCCCACACAGGTGCGTTCAGGGCATGCGCGGGCACGCGTCCGGCCAGACACTGCTAAGTCTACCTCCCCGCACCGACCTCACCCCTTTGGGGCAAGAATCGAACAGTTGCCGCGCATATAACTGACGTGATCTGAGCGACCTGCGGCTTGGATCTATTCCCGATCATGCGCCTGCCGGTCGCCCTCGGCTATTCGGACGGCTGCTCGGTGTCCGGGCGGATGTCGATGCGCCAGCCGGTGAGACGGGCGGCGAGGCGGGCGTTCTGGCCCTCCTTGCCGATCGCCAGCGACAGCTGGTAGTCCGGCACCGTTACCCGCGCGGAGCGGGCCGCGAGGTCCACCACCTCGACCTTGGAGACCCGGGCCGGGGAGAGCGCGTTGGCGACCATCTCGGCCGGGTCGTCGGACCAGTCGACGATGTCGATCTTCTCGCCGTTCAGCTCACCCATGACATTGCGCACACGGCCGCCCATGGGGCCGATGCAGGCGCCCTTGGCGTTCAGGCCCGAACGGGTGGACCTCACGGCGATCTTCGTCCGGTGACCGGCCTCACGCGCGATGGCGGCGATCTCGACGGAGCCGTCGGCGATCTCCGGCACCTCCAGTGCGAAGAGCTTCTTCACCAGATTGGGATGCGTGCGCGAAAGGGTGACGGACGGACCGCGTACGCCCTTCGCCACCCGAACGACGTACGACCGGATCCGCATGCCGTGCGGGTACGTCTCGCCGGGGACCTGTTCCTGCACGGGCAGGATGGCCTCCAGCTTGCCGATGTCGACGAGCACGTTCTTCGGATCGCGGCCCTGCTGGACCACACCGGTGACGATGTCGCCCTCGCGGCCGGCGTACTCGCCGAGCGTCGCGTCGTCCTCCGCGTCCCGCAGACGCTGCAGGATCACCTGCTTGGCGGTGGTGGCGGCGATGCGCCCGAAGTCCGACGGGGTGTCGTCGAACGCGCGCGCCTCCTGCCCCTCCTCCAGGTCCTCGGGGTCCTCCTTCGCCCACACGGTCACATGGCCGGTCTCCCGGTTGAGCTCCACGCGCGCGTGGCGGCGGCTTCCCTCGGTGCGGTGGTAGGCGATGAGGAGGGCCGCCTCGATCGCCTCGACGAGCAGGTCGAAGGAGATCTCCTTCTCCCGCACCAGGCCCCTGAGGGCACTCATGTCGATGTCCACGGCTACGCCTCCTCCTCTTCCTTCATGTCGTTCTTGTCCTTGCGGTTGAACTCGACCTGGACGCGGGCCTTGTCGATCTCGTCGAAGGCGAGCCTGCGGGCGGTGGCCTTGCGGCCCTTCACTCCGGGCACCTCGAGGTCGAGGCCGTCGTCGTCCACGGTCAGGATTCTGGCGATCAGTTCCCCGCCCTCGCGGAGTTGGAACTTCACCAGTCGGTCCACGGCCCGCCGGTAGTGGCGGTGCTCGGTGAGGGCGCGCTCAGCGCCCGGCGTGCCGACTTCCAGGGTGTACTCCGCCTGGCCCATCGCGTCCGTCTCGTCCAGCTTGGCCGAGAGCGCGCGGCTGACGTCGGCGACCGTGTCCAGATCGGCGCCCTCGTCGGAGTCGACGGTCACGCGCAGCACCCGCTTGCGGCCGACCGCGTCCACGGCGATCTCTTCGAGGTCCAGACCCTGGGAGCGTACGAGGGGTTCCAGCAGCTCTCGCAGCCTCTCGCTCTGGGTGGTGCTCATCCGGGTGACTCCTCGGCCGCGTGTGCTGTTGTGGGTAGGGCGCGTGTCAGGTCAAAGGGTAGCCGCTCCGCTGGGGTGTTGCCGTCCGCCCGCACGCTCGGGGGACGTGGTCCGTTGGCGCGAGCGGGTTGTCCGCGGCCGGTCACGCGGTTCCCCGCGCCCCGCGTGGGGCGCGGCCGGGTAACGTGATCACACCGCTCTATTGTTCGTACGACCCCCCTAGGACGTCTGCTGTGTCGTTCAGCCTGCCGTCGCGTGCCCCGTCGGGGCCGCGCAGAAGGACTTTGCTCGCCGGGGCCGCGGGTCTGGGCCTCCTCGTGGGGTGCTCGTCCGGGGCTGAGGGGTCTGATTCCGCCGGGGAGAGTCCTTCGGCGACCGAGAAGGCGCGGGCCGGGGCGGCGCGGGACAGTGAGGCGCTCGTGGAGCGGTACGACGCCGTGCTCGCCGCCCATCCCGACCTCGCCGGGCTGCTGACGCCGTTGCGGGCGGAGGCTGTACGCCACGCGGAGGCGTTCGGGGGCGGGAAGCGGTCGGCGAAGCCCTCCGCGTCCTCCTCTGCGTCCTCCTCCGCGTCCCCCTCGCCGTCGCAGTCGCAGTCGCCGTCCGCGACGGCCTCTGCCTCGCCCTCGGCCTCCGGCGGGCCCGACCCCGTGCCGGCCGAACCCAAGGCGGCGCTCGCCGAGCTGGCCGCGGCCGAGCGGAAGCTCGCCGACCGGCGGGGCAAGGCGTTGCTGGAGGTGCCGGGCGAGCTGGCCCGGCTGATGGCGTCGGTGGCCGCGGCGGGGGCCGGGCACGCGTACATGTTGACGGAGGGTGCGAAGTGAGCGGCGCGGAGCTGAAGGCGATGCAGGCGGCGCTCGGGGCCGAGCACGCCGCCGTGTACGGGTACGGGATCGTCGGCGGGAAGATCGGTGACGCGCGGCAGAGCGAGGCGCGGGAGGCGTACGACGCCCATCGGGCCCGGCGTGACCTGCTGACGCGGGCGGTGCGGGACCTCGACGGCCGGCCCGAGGCCTCGGCGGCCGCCTACGCGCTGCCCTTCCCGGTGACGGACGCGGATTCCGCCGTACGGCTGGCCGTGGAGCTGGAGGAGCGGGTGGCCGGGGTGTACTCCGACCTGGTGCGGGCGGCGACCGGTGAGCGACGGGCCTCGGCGGCCGAGGCGCTGCGGGAGGCGGCGGTGCGGGCGGTCAGGTGGCGCGGGGGAAGCGTAGCCTTCCCTGGTCTCGCCGAGCGGGCGGCCGGTGCCACCGCCTCGGCGGCACCGCGCACCTGATCACGGCCTGGAAGGGAACGACTCGCACATGACGCGCAGGGCTTTCGAGGCTTTCGAACCGCCGCAGCGGCTTGTGCGGGCGCTCGCCGAGACCCGGCAGAGCGGGGGCGACGGCGCCCAGGAGTGGCTGTCGCGGCTACCGGACATCCTTCAACAGGCCCTGGATCTACGCGAGTTGACTCTCGAACGGGTGCAGGCGCCCGGCGGGCGCAGCAGTCTGGTGCTGCTCGTGCGGCAGATCGACGGCACCCCGGCCGTGCTGAAGCTGGCGCCCGGGCGGGCGCGGCCGGAGAGCGAGCGGGCGGCGCTCGCCCACTGGGACGGGCGGGGCGCCGTGGAGCTGCTGAACCCCGGGGACAGTCAGGGTGTGCTGCTCCTGGAGCGGCTGCGGCCGGACCTGTCCGTGCGGTCGCTGCCCGAGGCGAAGGCGCTGCTGGAGGCGGCGGCCACGCTGCGGCGGCTGTGGGTCGAGCCGCCCGAGGCGCATGTGTTCGAGACCGTGGGCGAGCGGACGGGCCGTCAGGCCGAGGCGATGCGGGCGGGCGCCCAGGCCGACGCTGAGGTCCGGGGCTTGGTCGAGGCGGCTCTCGCCGCGCGGGAGGAGCTGCTCGCCGCCGCTCCCGAGGAGAGGCTGCTGCACGGGACGTTCCGGCAGAGCAAGGTGCTGGCCGGGGACCGGTTGCCGTGGCTGGCGGTGGGGCCCGATCCGGTGGTCGGGGAGTGCGCGTTCGATCTGGCGCGACTGGTGCGGGACCGGGTGGAGGATCTGATCGCCTCCCCGTCGGGGGCGGCGACGACACGGCGACGGGTGAGGAAGCTGGCCGACTCACTGGACGTGGACCAGGAACGGCTGCGGGGGTGGACGCTGTTCCGGGCCGTGGAGTCGGGGGTGCGGGCCCGGCGGGTGGGCCGCCCGCGCGACGCCGAACTGTTGCTGGAGTTCGCCGGCTGGCTCTGAGGTCACCCTCGGAAGGGTTGGGGTTCGTCGACGGCGAGCGGGTGCGCGGGGAGTTCTCGGGCGGTTCCCCGCGCACCCGGAACGGCCCTGCGGGCCGATGAGAAGCGCGGGGCGCAGCCCCCGCTTCTCAGGGGCGCGGGGAACCGCGCGACCAGTCCCCACGCACCTGCTCGTCCGTACGGAGTCCGGTGGCGGCCGTCGACGGCTCGACCGCCGGTGGGGGCTCGGGCGGCCGTCGACGGCACGACCGCCAGCGCCGGGTCAGGCGGTCGTCAGCCGGGCGATCGCCTCGTCGACGGTCAGTTCCTCGCGCTCGCCGGTGCGGCGGTCCTTCAGCTCCAGGACGCCCTCGGCCGAGCGGCGGCCCGCGACCAGGATCTGCGGCACGCCGATCAGCTCGGAGTCGGTGAACTTCACGCCCGGGGAGACCCCGGCGCGGTCGTCGACGAGGACGCGCAGGCCGGCGGCCCGCAGCTTCTCCGAGACCTCCAGGGCGAGTTCGGTCTGGAGGGCCTTGCCGGCGGCGACCACGTGCACATCCGCCGGGGCGACCTCGGCGGGCCAGCACAGGCCCTTGTCGTCGGCGGTCTGCTCGGCGAGGGCCGCCACCGCGCGGGAGACGCCGATGCCGTACGAGCCCATGGTGACGCGGACGGGCTTGCCGTTCTGGCCGAGGACGTCGAGCTTGAGGGCGTCGGCGTACTTGCGGCCGAGCTGGAAGATGTGGCCGATCTCGATGGCGCGGTCCAGCCTCAGGCCGGTGCCGCACTTCGGGCACGGGTCGCCCTCCTGGACGACCACGACGTCGACGTACGCGCCGACCTCGAAGTCACGGCCCGCGACGACGTTCTTGGCGTGCGTGCCGTCCTTGTTGGCGCCGGTGATCCAGGAGGTGCCGGGGGCCACCCGGGGGTCGGCGACGTAGGTGACCTTCTCGCCGAGGCCCTGCGGGCCGACGTAGCCGCGGACCAGCTCGGGGTGGGCGGCGAAGTCGTCCTCGGTGACCATCTCGACGACCGCCGGGGCGAAGTGCGCCTCGACCTTGCCCATGTCGACCTCGCGGTCCCCGGGGACGCCGATGGCGACGATCTCGCCGTCGACCTTCACGAGGAGGTTCTTCAGGGTGGCGGAGGCCGGGACGCCGAGGTGGGCGGCGAGGGTCTCGATGGTGGGGGTGTCGGGGGTGGGGATCTCCTCGAGGGCGGGCACGTCGCCCGCGTCCACCGGCTTCAACTCGTAGGTGATCGCCTCGGTGTTGGCGGCGAAGTCGCAGTTCGGGCAGTCCGCGAAGGTGTCCTCGCCGGCGCCGGCCGGGGCCAGGAACTCCTCCGACTTGGAGCCGCCCATGGCTCCCGCGGTGGCGGCGCAGATGCGGTAGTCGAGGCCCAGGCGCTCGAACACCTTCTGGTACGCCTGGCGGTGCAGGGCGTACGACTGGGCGAGGCCCTCGTCCTCCAGGTCGAAGGAGTACGAGTCCTTCATCAGGAACTCACGGCCGCGCAGGATGCCGGCGCGGGGGCGGGCCTCGTCGCGGAACTTCGTCTGGATCTGGTAGAGGATCACCGGCAGGTCCTTGTAGGAGGACGCCTGGTCCTTCACGATCAGCGTGAAGATCTCCTCGTGGGTGGGGCCGAGGAGGTAGTCGCCGCCCTTGCGGTCCTGGAGGCGGAACAGCTCCGGGCCGTACTCGTCCCAGCGGCCGGTCGCCTCGTAGGGCTCCTTCGGCAGCAGGGCGGGGAGCAGCACCTCCTGGGCGCCGATCGCGTCCATCTCCTCGCGGACGATCCGCTCCACGTTGGCGAGGACCCGCTTGCCGAGGGGCAGCCAGGTCCACACGCCGGCGGCGGTGCGGCGGACGTAGCCGGCGCGGACCAGCAGCTTGTGGCTGAGTACCTCGGCGTCCGCCGGGTCGTCGCGCAGCGTCTTCGCCATCAACTGGGACATGCGCTGGACCGGTGCGTTCGCCATGGTTCTCGTACTCCTGCTGCGGATCGGTTGATGGCAGGAGGTTAGCCGGGGGGCGGGGGACCGTGGAAATCCGGCGGTGGCGGGCGGCGGCGGTAGGGCGGCTACCTGCGGCGCAGGGGCAGGGGGGCGCCCATGACGGCGTAGGGCCTCGGGGCGCTGGGGAAGAGGACCTGGCGGGCGAGGTCCTCGTAGCCGAGGGAGTGGTACAGGGCCCGGGCGGGGCTCTCGATGTCGATCGCGGAGAGGATCGAGCGGGGCTCGGTCGCGCTGTCGGTGATGGTGGTGATGAGGGAGCGGCCGACCCCGCGGTTCTGGTAGGCGGGGTGGACGTGCAGTTCGGTGATCACGAAGGAGTCGTCCAGCCAGTCCTCGTGGCCCCGGGCGCGGAGGTAGGGCTCCACGACGGTGGACCACCAGTGGGTGCGGTCGTTGGGCATGCCGTAGACGAATCCGACGAGACGGCCGCCGGCCGTGGCGCCGAGTGCCCTCGCTCCGGGGTAGGTCATGTGGCGCAGGACGATCTGGCGGCGTACGGCCACCTCGTCGGGGCCGAGACCGAACGCCACGGCTTGGACGGCCAGGGCCTCGTCTACGTGGGCGGGGAGGTCCAGGGGGCCGATGACGAGGCTCATGTTGCGGATGCTACAGGGGGGTTCGGGTGGTGCGCGGGGCGCCGGTCGGATGTGGCCGACCGTACGGTTCCCGTGTCCGGGGCGGGGGTGCGTCGGCCTTCGTCAGAAGAGGACGCTCATGAACTCCCCGACCTCCTGGAAACCCACCCTGCGGTAGGTGCGCCGCGCGGCCGTGTTGAAGTCGTTGACGTAGAGGCTGACCAGAGGGGCCACGTCGGCGAGCGCGTAGCGCAGGACCGCCGCCATGCCGGGCCCTGCCAGGCCCCGGCCGCGGTACTCGGGGGCCACCCAGACGCCCTGGATCTGGCAGGCCTGGGGGGTGGCGGCGCCGATCTCGGCCTTGAAGACCACGCGGCCGTCGGCGTCGAGGCGGGCGAAGGAGCGGCCGGAGCCGACGAGTTCGGCGACGCGGGCCTGGTAGAGGAGGCCGCCGTCCCCGGCCATCGGGGAGACGCCGACCTCCTCGGTGAACATCGCCACGCACGCCGGCATGATCGTTTCCATCTCGTCCTTGCGGATCCGGCGGACGTACGGGTCGGGGGCGACCTCGGCGGGGTCGGGCAGCCGGTCGGTGACCATCAGCGGCTGGTGCGCGCGGACCTCGCGGGCGGGGCCCCAACTGGGCTCCAGCAGACGCCAGAGCTGAGCGGTGGGTTCGGCGGGGCCGACGAGCGAGGAGCAGCGGCGGCCGGCCCGGCGAGCGCGGTCGGCGAAGGCGCGGACGGCGCGCGGGGTGGCGCAGATGGGGACGAGATTGGCGCCGGCGTAGCAGAGCGAGGTGAGGGCGCCGTCCTCGTACCAGCCCCACATCTCGCCGCCGAGCCGCCAGGGGTCCAGGCCGGCGACCTGGACGCGGGACGTCACGAAGGCGTTCGCGACGGGCTCGCGGTCGAGGACGGCGAGTGCGGCGTCCAGGTCACTCGGTTCGAGGACCCGGGTGGTGGTCTGCGTCAACACGTGCGGGGGCCTCACCCTTGGTCTGCGCTGATTTCCGCACGATACCCTGCGGGGCTGTGGCCGGGTGCCCGGTGGCTGCGCCACGGGCCGGGTGCCCGGTGGCCTCGGGGGTAGCTGTGCTCTGGCGGGTGCGGGTACGTCGTGACTTGTCGCGCAGGTCCCCGCGCCCCTCGAGAGGCCTGCGGCCCGCGAGACGATGCTGCGGCACCCGCACGATACCCCGCGCGCTGTGGCCGGGTGCCCGGGGGCTGCGCCACGGGCCGGGCGCCCGGTGGCCGCGGGGGTAGCTGGGCTCTGACGGGGGCGGGGACGTCGTGACTTGTCGCGCAGTTCCCCGCGCCCCTCGAGAGGCCTGCGGCCCACGAGACGATGCTGCGGCACCCGCACGATACCCCGCGAGCTGTGGCCGGGTGCCCGGTGGCTGCGCCACGGGCCGGGCGCCCGGTGGCCTCGGGGGTAGCTGTGCTCTGGCGGGTGCGGGTACGTCGTGACTTGTCGCGCAGTTCCCCGCGCCCCTCGAGGGGCCTGCGGCCCTCGCAGGGGTCAGCCCGCTACCGCCACCGTCGGCTCGCCCGAGGTGATGCCGGCCTTCTCCATCTCCTCGGCGATCTTCATGGCCTCTTCGATGAGGGTCTCGACGATCTTGGACTCGGGGACGGTCTTGATGACCTCGCCCTTGACGAAGATCTGGCCCTTGCCGTTGCCGGAGGCGACGCCGAGGTCGGCCTCGCGGGCCTCGCCGGGGCCGTTGACGACGCAGCCCATGACGGCGACGCGAAGGGGGACCTCCATGCCGGTGAGGCCGGCGGTGACCTCTTCGGCGAGCTTGTAGACGTCGACCTGGGCGCGACCGCAGGAGGGGCAGGAGACGATCTCCAGGCCGCGCTGCTTGAGGTTGAGGGACTCCAGGATCTGGTTGCCGACCTTGACCTCCTCGACCGGGGGCGCGGAGAGGGAGACGCGAATCGTGTCGCCGATGCCCTCGGCGAGGAGCGCGCCGAAGGCCACGGCGGACTTGATCGTGCCCTGGAAGGCGGGGCCCGCCTCGGTGACGCCGAGGTGGAGGGGGTAGTCGCACTGGGCGGCGAGCTGACGGTAGGCGTTGACCATGACGACCGGGTCGTTGTGCTTGACCGAGATCTTGATGTCCCGGAAGCCGTGCTCCTCGAAGAGGGAGGCCTCCCACAGGGCCGACTCGACCAGGGCCTCGGGGGTGGCCTTGCCGTACTTCTGCAGGAGACGGCGGTCGAGGGAGCCGGCGTTGACACCGATGCGGATCGGGGTGCCGTGGTCGTTCGCCGCCTGGGCGATCTCCTTGACCTTGTCGTCGAACTGCTTGATGTTGCCGGGGTTGACGCGGACGGCGGCGCAGCCGGCCTCGATCGCGGCGAACACGTACTTCGGCTGGAAGTGGATGTCGGCGATGACCGGGATCTGCGACTTCTTCGCGATGACGGGCAGGGCGTCGGCGTCGTCCTGCGTCGGGCAGGCGACCCGGACGATCTGGCAGCCGGAGGCCGTCAGCTCGGCGATCTGCTGGAGCGTGGCGCCGATGTCGGACGTACGCGTGGTCGTCATGGACTGGACCGACACCGGTGCGTCCCCGCCGACCGCCACGGACCCGACCTGGATCTGCCGGCTCTTGCGGCGCTCGGCGAGCTTGGTCGGAACGGACGGCATGCCGAGAGAAATCGCAGTCATCTGCTGTGCAACCCCAAGTTGTGGATCAGGATCGGGTCCCGGAACAGGCGGGCTCCAGGCATCGAGATTACGGCACGGCCCCGGGCCCCAGCACATCACGGGCCGTAAACCCACCCGTAAGGGAAGGCCGGGGGCGGGACAGCGAAGCGGCCGGGCACCCCAGGGTGCCCGGCCGCCGTGAACGCGCGGTGTCTACGAGATGCGCACCGGGTTCACGAGGTCCGCGATGAGGACCAGCAGCGTGAAGCAGATGAAGACGCCGGCCACGACGTACGCGACGGGCATCAGCTTCGCCACGTCGAAGGGGCCGGGGTCGGGCCGCCGCAGCACCTTGGCGGTGTTCCGACGCACCGACTCCCACAGGGCGCCCGCGATGTGCCCGCCGTCGAGCGGGAGGAGCGGGAGCATGTTGAACAGGAAGAGGGACAGGTTGAAGCCGGCCAGCAGGATGAGGAAGCTGGCGAGTTGCTGGGTGGCGGGGATGTCCATGGTGAAGATCTCACCGCCGACGCGGGCGGCCCCGACCACGCCCATGGGAGAGTCCGCCGCGCGCTCGCCGTCGCCGAAGGTGGCGTCCCACAGGGCGGGGATCTTGGCGGGCAGGGAGATCAGGGACTCGACGCCGTTCTCCATCATGTCGCCCATGCGGTCCACGGACTGCCCGAAGGAGAGCGGGACGATGTCGGTGGCCGGGGTGAAGCCGAGCCAGCCGGCGGAGACGAACTTGTCCTCGACGTAGCCGCCCTGGCCGTCGGTCTGGGCGACGTCGTTCTTGATGAGGGTGGGGGTGATGTCGACCTGCTTGCCGTCGCGCTCGACGGTGAGGACGACCTTCTTGCCGGGGTTGTCGCGGATGTCGGCCTGGAGGGCCGACCAGTCGGTGACGGGGGCGCCGTCGAACGCGACGATCTTGTCGCCGGGCTGGAGGCCGGCGGCCTTGGCGGGGGCCTCCTTGTCGCCGTCCTTGCACTTGGTGCGGTTCTCGCTGGCGGAGATGACGCAGTCGGAGACCTTGCTGACCGTGGTCGTCTGGGTCTTGGCGCCGAAGGTCATCATCACGCCGACGAAGATCACGACGGCGAGGATCAGGTTCATGAAGGGCCCGGCGAACATCACGATGACGCGCTTCCACGGCTTGCGCGTGTAGAAGAGGCGCTGCTCGTCGCCGGGCTGGAGCTCCTCGAAGGACGCCTCGCGGGCGTCCTCGATCATCCCGCGCCACGGGGAGGTGGAGCGGCTCTCGACGCGGCCGTCGGCGCCGGGCGGGATCATGCCGATCATGCGGATGTAGCCGCCGAGCGGGATCGCCTTGACGCCGTACTCCGTCTCGCCCTTCCTGCGGGACCAGATGGTCGGGCCGAAGCCCACCATGAACTGGGGCACGCGGATGCCGAACATCTTGGCCGTCGAGAAGTGGCCGAGCTCGTGCCAGGCGATCGAGAAGGCCAGGCCGATCACGAAGACCACTATGCCGAGGATGAACATCAGGGTCGTCATGCACGGGCCTCCGCGGTCGTCCGCTCGGTGGGTTTGCCTGGGGAACCGGTCAGTTCACGGGCGCGGGCGCGCGCCCAGGTCTCCGCTTCGAGGACGTCCGCCACGGTCAGGGAAGTTCCCGTGGCGGGGGTGCCGTGCTCCTCGACGACCCGGGTCACCGTCTCCATGATCGCGTCGAACCGGAGACCGCCGTGCAGGAACGCGTCCACGCACTCCTCGTTGGCCGCATTGAACACCGCCGGGGCCGTGCCCGCGAGCCGGCCCACGTGCCGGGCGAGGCCGACCGAGGGGAACGCGTCGTCGTCGAGGGGGAAGAACTCCCAGGTGGACGCCTTGGTCCAGTCGAAGGCGGGCGCGGCGTCGGGGACGCGCTGCGGCCAGCCCAGGCCGATGGCGATGGGGCCGCGCATGTCCGGGGGCGTGGCCTGCGCCATTGTCGATCCGTCCGTGAACTCAACCATCGAGTGGACATACGACTGGGGGTGGACGACGACCTCAATGCGATCGAAGGGAATGTCGTAGAGGAGGTGCGCCTCGATGACTTCCAGGCCCTTGTTGACGAGGGTCGCGGAGTTGACCGTGATGACGGGGCCCATGGCCCAGGTGGGGTGCGCGAGGGCGTCGGCGGGGGTGACGTCCGCGAGTTCCGCCTTGGTGCGGCCGCGGAACGGGCCGCCGGAGGCGGTGACGACCAGCTTGCGCACATCGGCGCGGGTGCCGCAGGCGAGGGCCTGGAAGAGGGCGGCGTGCTCGGAGTCGACCGGGATGATCTGGCCGGGCTTGGCCACGGCCTTCACCAGCGGGCCGCCCACGATGAGCGACTCCTTGTTGGCGAGCGCGAGGGTGCGGCCGGCCTCCAGGGCGGCGAGGGTGGGCGCGAGGCCGATGGAGCCGGTGATGCCGTTGAGCACCGTGTGACAGGCGGAGGCGGCGAGCTCGGCGGCGGCGCCGGGGCCCGCGAGGATCTCGGGGAGCGGCTCGCCGGTGCCGTACGCGGCGGTCAGGGCCTCGCGCAGCGCGGGGACGGTGTCCTCGCGGGCGACGGCGACGGTCCGCACCCGCAGCCGGTGCGCCTGCTCGGCCAGCAGTTCCACCCTCCCTCCGGCGGCGGAGAGTCCGGTGACCCGGAAGCGGTCCGGGTTGCGCAGGACGAGGTCGATGGCCTGGGTGCCGATCGAGCCGGTCGATCCGAGGATCACCACGTCCCGGACCCCGTCGACGGGGTCGAAGACGAGATGGGGATCGGAGAGAGGGGCGGGACTGTCACTCATCCCCCCATTGTTGCCGCATCCGGTGTCCGGCAGGACCGCGCGGCCCCCTGTTGACCCACTTCGGGTGGTGTGCCGTCGACGATGCGTTTTCTCCGTTTGTGAAGCAGGTGTGAAGACAGGGTGATATGACTTCTTCCCAGCTGATCCGAACGTCGTATCAGCCGATCGCCGCTGGATGACGGCGATCGTGAACGAGGTCCCTGGGGGGAAATCCATGCGCAAGCGCATACGCGCCGTCCTGCCCGCTCTCGCCGGAGCGGTCGCTCTGACCGGCACGGTGCTGAGCAGCCCGGCCGAGGCGGCGGGGGGCGTGTCCATCTACCGCGTGTACTTCGACAGTCCCGGCAAGGACACCCGGACCAACACGAGCCTCAACGGCGAATGGGTGCAGATCAGGAACACCGGCTCGTCGGCGGTCTCGCTGAACGGCTGGGTGCTGAAGGACCCCGACAACCACAAGTACACGTTCCCGAACATCAAGATCGGGGCCGGCAAGTACATCAAGGTCCGCACCGGCTCGGGCACCGACACCAGCGCGACGAAGTACCAGAACCGCCGGGCCTACGTCTGGAACAACACCAGCGACACGGCGACGCTGCTGCGGGCGAGCGGGACCAAGGTCGACTCGTGCTCGTGGACCACGCGCGACGCCAGCGACAAGTACTGCTGAGCGGCGGCGGCACCTACCGCTGAGCGGCTACGACCGCCGGGCGCCCTCCACCACACCCTCCGCCGTGTCGACGGTCGGGGCCGTGAAGTGGAGGGCGTCCTCGTCGCGGGAGGGGGCGAGGCCGGTGGAGGCGGTGTCGAGGTGGAAGACGTAGCCGACGGACTCCTCCTTGATCGCGTCGGTCATGGCGACGAACATGTCGAAGCCCTCGCGCTCGTACTCGATGATGGGTTCGCGGCCCAGGGTCCAGCGCAGGCCGATGCCGTCGCGGAGGTAGTCCATCTCGTAGAGGTGCTCGCGCCAGGTGCGGTCCAGGACGGACAGCACCACCCGGCGTTCCAGCTCGCGCAGGGTGCCCTCGCCCAGCTCCGCCTCGCGCTCGGCGTAGTGGGTGCGGATGTCGTCCGTGAGGGCCGCCACCAGGTCCCCGGCGGTGAGGTTCGCGCGACCGCCGTGCTCCCGCTCCAGGTCCTCGATCGTCACCCCCACCGGGTAGAGCTGCCCGAGCGCCCGCCACAGGGCGTCCAGGTCCCACTCCTCCGGGTACCCCTCGGCGGTCTCGGCGGCGACGTACGCCTCGACGGTGTCGTCCATGAAGCGGAGGAGCTGGCCGCGCAGGTCCTCGCCCTCCAGGACGCGGCGGCGCTGGGCGTAGATCAGCCGGCGCTGGCGGTTGAGGACCTCGTCGAACTTCAGGACGTCCTTGCGGGACTCGAAGTGCTGGCGCTCCAGCTGGGCCTGGGCGGAGGCGACGGCACGGGTGACGATCCTGTTCTCGATGGGGACGTCCTCGGGCACGTTCGTCGCGGCCATGACGCGCTCGACGAGCTGGGCCTGGAACAGCCGCATCAGATCGTCCTGGAGGGAGAGGTAGAAGCGGGACTCCCCGGGATCGCCCTGGCGGCCGGAACGGCCGCGCAGCTGGTGGTCGACGCGGCGGGCGTCGTGACGTTCGGTGCCGAGGACGTAGAGGCCGCCGAGTGCGGTGACCTCGGTGTGCTCGGCCGCCACCTGCGCGGTGATCCGGTCGAGGACCGCCCGGCGCTCCTCGTCGTCCGCGTCGTCGGGCAGCGCGGCCCGGGCGAGGGCCTCCGGGTTGCCGCCGAGCATGATGTCGGTGCCCCGGCCCGCCATGTTCGTGGCGACCGTCACCGCTCCCCTGCGCCCGGCCTGGGCGACGATCATGGCCTCGAGGCGGTGGTTCTTGGCGTTGAGGACCTGGTGCGGGACGCGGCGGGCGCGCAGACGGGCGGAGAGCGCCTCGGAGACCTCGACCGTGGTGGTGCCGACCAGCACCGGCTGGCCCCTGGCGTGCCGCTCCGCGATGTCGTCGACGACCGCCGCGAACTTGGCGTCGGTGGTCCGGTAGATCAGGTCCGGCCGGTCCTCGCGGATCATGGGCCGGTTGGTGGGGACGGGGACGACCCCCAGCTCGTAGATCTGGTGGAACTCGGCGGCCTCCGTCATCGCGGTGCCGGTCATGCCGGAGAGCTTGTCGTAGAGGCGGAAGAAGTTCTGCAGGGTGATGGTGGCGAGGGTCTGGTTCTCGGCGTTGACCGACACCCCCTCCTTGGCCTCGATCGCCTGGTGGAGGCCCTCGTTGTAG
This sequence comes from Streptomyces neyagawaensis, assembly GCF_023516595.1. Lineage (GTDB taxonomy): Bacteria > Actinomycetota > Actinomycetes > Streptomycetales > Streptomycetaceae > Streptomyces > Streptomyces neyagawaensis. The sequence goes on from NZ_JAMGBG010000201.1 coordinate 14,901, forward strand.
CGGCGGCCGGGAAGCAGGCGGCCGGTGTGCTCGTCGACGATCAGGACCTCGCCGTCGATGACCACGTACTCCTGGTCCCTGCGGAACAGTTCCTTGGCCTTGAGGGCGTTGTTGAGGTGCCCGATGAGGGGGGTGTGGTCGGACTCGTAGAGGCTGTCGATGCCCAGCTGGTCCTGGACGTACTCGACGCCGGCGTCGAGGATCGCGACGGTGTGCTTGCGCGGGTCGTACTCGTAGTCGTGGCTCGCGCGCAGCCGCTCCAGCCGCTCCTTGTCGGCGGGGCGGGTGAAGCGCTCCTCCTGGATCTCGACGCCCCTCATCGGGCCGACGAGCGTCGCGAAGGCCTCGTACCAGTGCGTGGCCGGGTCCGCCGGGCCCGAGATGATCAACGGGGTGCGGGCCTCGTCGATGAGGATGGAGTCGGCCTCGTCGACGATCGCGAAGTGATGGCCGCGCTGGACGAGTTCGGCTCGCGACCAGGCCATGTTGTCGCGGAGATAGTCGAAGCCGAATTCCGTGTTCGTGCCGTAGGTGACATCGCACGCGTACGCCGCCCTGCGTTCGTCCGAGGTGGATTCGGAGCGGACTACGCCGACGGTCAGCCCGAGGAATTCATACGCCTTTCCCATCCATTCGGCGTCCCGGCGGGCGAGGTAGTCGTTGACGGTGACGACGTGGACGCCCTTTCCGGTGAGGGCGTTCAGATAGACGGGAAGGGTGGCCACCAGGGTCTTTCCCTCGCCCGTCTGCATTTCGGCGACATTGCCGAGATGGAGGGCGGCGCCGCCCATGACCTGGACGTCGAAGGGGCGCATGCCGAGGGTGCGGCGGGCGGCCTCCCGCATGGTGGCGAAGGTCTCCGGCAGCAGGTCGTCGAGGGTCTCGCCGTCGGCCAGCCGCTGCCGGTACTCGTCGGTGAGGGCACGCAGGCCGGCGTCGTCCAGGGCCGCGAAATCCTCCTCTACCGAGGCGACCTCGTCGGCGATCCGGTGCAGTCGGCGCAGTATCCGGCCCTCGCCCGCGCGCATGATCTTGTGGGTGAGGGAATTCAAGCCGAGTTCGGACATCGCAGCATCACCTCGGCGCTGTCGCCCCGTCCGCCGTCCTTTCGATTGTCGGCTCGTGGGGTGAGCGCGGCAAGCAGCGGGACGGCGGAGCGGGGCGACGGTGCGTTCCGCGCGTGGCGGTCGGCGAAGGCGGCGTCAGCGAAGGGAGCGGCGTCAGCGAATGGGGCGGTGGACGTTCTCCTTCTCGCTCGCACCCGGTGTGGCGTCCGCGATCCACGGGCCGTCACCGGAGGGGTCGATCACACCCTGCTCCAGCCACTCGTACGCACCGCCGAGCACGCCCTTGACCACCTTGCGGTCGACGTCGTCGGTGTTGCTCCACAGCCGGCCGAAGAGTTCCTCGACGCGGAGGCGGGACTGCCGGCAGAAGACGTCGGCGAGCTGGTACGCCTCGCGGCCGTGCCCCTCCGTGGTGCGCAGCAGCTCGGCGCGGACGCAGGCCGCGCTCATCGCGAACAGCTCGGCGCCGATGTCCACGATCCGGCCCAGGAAGGCCTGCTTGGTCTCCATCCGGCCCTGCCAGCGGGACATGGCGTAGAAGGTGGAGCGGGCCAGCTTGCGGGCGGAGCGCTCGACGTAGCGCAGGTGGGCCGAGAGGTCGGGGTGGCCCGCCGGGTGGAACTCCGCGTAGGCGCGCGGGAGTTGACCGGTGCCCGCGACCAGCTTGGGCAGCCACTTGGCGTAGAAGACGCCCGCGTTCGCTCCTGCCCTCGCCTTGTCGGAGAGGGACTTCTCGGGGTCGATGAGGTCTCCGGCCACGGACAGATGGGCGTCGACGGCCTCGCGGGCGATCAGCAGGTGCATGATCTCCGTGGAGCCCTCGAAGATGCGGTTGATCCGCAGGTCGCGAAGCATCTGCTCGGCGGGCACGGCACGTTCGCCGCGCGCCCGCAGGGAGTCCGCGGTCTCGAAGCCCCGGCCGCCACGGATCTGGACCAGCTCGTCGGCGATGCGCCAGCCCATCTCGGAGGCGAAGAGCTTGGCGAGGGCGCCCTCGATCCGGATGTCGTTGCGGTCCTCGTCGGCCATCTGCGAGGAGAGGTCGAGCACCGCCTCCAGGGCGAAGGTGGTGGCCGCGATGAAGCTGATCTTGGCGCCGACGGCCTCGTGGTGGGCGATCGGCTTGCCCCACTGCTCACGGGCCTCCGACCATTCGCGGGCGATCTTCAGACACCACTTGCCGGCGGCCACACCGGACGCGGGCAGCGAGAGCCGGCCGGTGTTGAGGGTGGTCAGCGCGATCTTCAGCCCCGCGCCCTCCGGGCCGATGCGGTTCGCCGCCGGGACCCGGACCTGGTGGAAGCGGGTGACGCCGTTCTCGATACCGCGCAGGCCCATGAACGCGTTGCGGTTCTCGACGGTGACGCCGGGCGTGTCCGTCTCCACGACGAAGGCGGTGATGCCGCCCTTGTGGCCGTCGGACTTCGGCACCCGCGCCATGACGACGAGGAGGTCGGCGACCACGCCGTTCGTCGTCCAGAGCTTCACGCCGTCGAGGACGTAGTCGTCGCCGTCGGGCACCGCGGTCGTCGCCAGCCGGGCCGGGTCCGAGCCGACGTCGGGCTCGGTGAGGAGGAAGGCGCTGATGTCGGTGCGGGCGCAGCGCGGCAGGAACTTCTGCTTCTGCTCGGGGGTGCCGAACAGTTTCAGCGGCTGCGGTACGCCGATCGACTGATGCGCGGAGAGCAGCACGCCGATCGCCGGGCTGGCCGAGCCGACCAGGGCCAGCGCCTTGTTGTAGTACACCTGGGTGAGGCCGAGGCCGCCGTACTTGGGGTCGATCTTCATGCCGAGGGCGCCGAGTTCCTTGAGGCCGTTGATCACCTCGTCGGGGATCCGGGCCTCGCGTTCGATGAGGGCGCCGTCGACCTTCGTCTCGCAGAACGCGCGGAGCTTGGTCAGGAACTGCTCACCGCGCCGGACGGCCTCGTCGGTGGGCAGGGGGTGGGGGTGGATGAGGTCGAGGCGGAACCGGCCCAGGAACAGTTCCTTGGCGAAGCTGGGCTTGCGCCAGTCCCGCTCGCGGGCTGCCTCCGCCACCTGGCGGGCCTCACGTTCGGTGACGACGGGTTTCTTGAGGGGTGGGGCGGACATGAGGCTCACCTCGCCGCGAATCGGGATCTTGTACCGGATGAGTACCTGATTGGTTACCGATGGGTGCTACTCGATCGTTGGTACCCGATCCGGACGCCCCCCGCCACCCCTCGCGTCCGCGTTCGGCCGCCGGTGGCCGAGTACCGCTTCACCCCCGGACCGGCCACTCCCCGCCACCCACGGCCGAAAGCCGCCCCCACGGCCCTAAGCTGAGGCGTACGGCACCTCCGGAAGCAGAGGGCGCCCGAAAGGGGCGCGGAAAGCCACGCGCCAAGCCCCCACGAGCCCGAGGCCCCTCGCTTCATCCCTCCCCCCACCCCTTGGGTGCCCGACCCGGTATCGAAGCGCTTCGACAACCTATGGACACGCACCCACCATCGAGCTACTGTCGAGCCACCCTCACGTCACCCTGTACGGAACCCATGCGCAGTCGAAGCGCTTAAACACGCTGGGAGAGCTGGATGGTCACCCTCGCCGAGGTCGCCCAGCACGCCGGAGTCTCGGCGAGCACGGTGAGCTATGTCCTCAGCGGCAAGCGGTCCATCTCCGCCGGCACCCGCCAACGGGTCGAACGGAGCATCCAGGAGCTGGGCTACCACCCGAACGCCGGGGCGCGCGCCCTGGCGAGCAGCAAGTCCAACATCATCGCGCTGATGGTCCCGCTGCGGACCGACATGTACGTGCCCGTGATGATGGAGATCGCCATCGCGGTGGCGACCACGGCCCGCATCCACGGCTACGACGTGCTGCTGCTCACCGGCGAGGAGGGTCCCGACGCGGTCCGCCGGGTCACCGGCAGCGGGCTCGCCGACGCGATGATCCTGATGGACGTCGAACTGGACGACGAGCGCCTGCCACTGTTGCGCGACACCGACCAGCCGTCCGTGCTCATCGGGCTGCCGGCCGACACCAGCGGCCTGACCTGCGTGGACCTCGACTTCGGGGCGACCGGGGCGCTGTGTGTGGAGCACCTGGCGATGCTCGGCCACCGCGAGATCGCCGTCGTCGGCGAGGCCCCCGCGGTGTACGAGCGGCACACCGGTTTCGCCGAGCGCACCCTCGACGGGCTGCGGTCGCGGGCGCGGGAGTTGGGGCTGCGGGTGCTGCACCGGCCCTGCGAGGGCGGGTACGACGCGATGGCCGCGACGCTGGCCCGGATCTTCGACGAACGGCCGGGCACCACGGGGTTCGTCGTGCAGAACGAGTCCGCGGTCGAGCCGCTGCTCGCGCTGCTGCGCCAGCAGGGCCGGGCGGTGCCCGAGGACGTCTCGGTGATCGCCGTCTGCCCCGAGCAGGTCGCCCTCCAGGCGTCGGTGCGGCTGACCTCGGTCGCCATCCCCGCCCAGGAGATGGGGCGGCGGGCCGTGGAGCAGCTCGTCGCCAAGCTCGACGGGCGGGAGACGGACGAAGTGGTGCTGCTCGCCCCCGAGCTGACGGTCCGCGCGAGCACGGGACCGCTGACCGGCGGCTGACACCGGGGGCGGGGCATGGCATGCGGGATCCAGCTCCCGCAGGCCGACGGCCGCCCCCGTCGCCCGTCGCGCGCACTCCCCCTCCACCCGCCCGCGTGGCTCCGGCCCCGGTCTCCGGTCCCCGGCCCGGTCATCCAGCGCCCACCGACCCGCCCACCAACCGCCCCACCGTCCTGCCGCTCGTCCGGCATGTTCTCCCGCCGACCCGCACGTCGTCCGGGCGGCGAGCCCTGCGCTTCCCGCCCCTGCCCCGACGCCCCTGCCCCCGACCCCACTCCCCCGGCCGCAGCGGACGTGCCGGGTGGGCCGTCACTCCTTCCTTCCAGGAGCCGTCTCGTGAATCAGTCTGCCGAGAACGAGAACCAGACCCCGACGGGCGCGGTCAGCCTCGCCCAGTCCTCCCCCACCGTCGGCACGTTCCGTGAGCGGGACGGCGCCCTGGAGTGGAGCGGACGCCAGGAGACCCTGCGGATCGAGCCCTGGGGGCCGGACGCGGTCCGGGTCCGTGCCCGGCTGGGCGGCCCGATCCTCGACGGGCTGCCGGGCGCCCTGCTCGACGAGGCGGAGAGCACCGAGAGCAGCGTCAAGATCGAGGAGGGACAGGGCCGGCTGACGGTCGGCGCGCTCACCGCCGAGGTCGGCGCCGAGGGCCTGATCCGGTTCACGCGCACCGCCGACGGCCGTGAACTGCTGTCCGAGGAACGCGCCCACTTCTGGTGGCCGGGCTCCCGCCTCTACACGGCGGTCGGCAACGGCCACCACCGGCTGGAGCAGCGTTTCGCCGCGTACGACGACGAGAGGCTGTACGGCCTGGGCCAGCACCAGCACGGGCGGCTGGACCAGAAGGGGCTGGTCCTCGACCTGGTGCAGCGCAACGCCGAGGTGGGCATCCCGGTGCTGACCTCCAGCCGCGGCTACACCCTGCTGTGGAACAACCCCGCGATCGGCCGGGTCGAGCTGGCGGGCAACGGGACGCGCTGGGTCGCGGACTCGGCCCGGCAGATCGACTACTGGATCACCGCGGGCGAACCGGCCGACGCGCAGCGCCGCTACAGCGCGGTGACGGGCCGTACCCCGATGCTCCCGGAGTGGGCGGCCGGGTTCTGGCAGTGCAAGCTGCGCTACCGGACCCAGGACGAACTCCTCGCCGTGGCGCGGGAGTACAAGCGCCGGGGTCTGCCGATCGATGTGATCGTGTGCGACTTCTTCCACTGGACGCACCTCGGCGAGTGGAAGTTCGACCTGAGCGAGTGGCCCGATCCGGCGGCCCTGGTGGACGAACTGGCCGGGATGGGCATCAAGCTGGTGGTGTCGGTGTGGCCGTCGGTGTCGCCGCTGTCGGAGAACCACCCGGTGATGGACCAGCGCGGCTACTTCATCGGCACGCAGTACGGTCCGACCGCCCACGCCGACTGGCCCGACAAGGAGGTCGCCTCCACGGTCCAGGTGGCCTTCTACGACGCGACCAACCCCGAGGCCCGTGCGTTCGTGTGGGCGCGGGTGAAGGAGAACTACCTGGAGCCGTACGGCATCACGGCGTTCTGGCTGGACGCCTGCGAGCCGGAGCTGAAGCCGGGCTTCCAGGAGAACCTGCGGTACTGGGCGGGCCCCGGCCTGGAGGTCGGCAACATCTACCCGGCGGAGAACGCCCGCACCTTCTACGAAGGGCTGAAGGCGGCCGGCGAGGAGGAGATCGTCTCCCTCAACCGCTCGGCGTGGGCGGGCAGTCAGCGCTACGGGGCCGCCCTGTGGTCCGGTGACATCGGCACCGACTTCCCGACCCTGCGCCGGCAGATCGCGGCGGGCCTCAACACCGCGCTGTCGGGCATCCCCTGGTGGAACACCGACATCGGCGGCTTCCACGGCGGCGACCCGGACGACCCGGCGTACCGGGAGGTGATGGTCCGCTGGTTCCAGTTCGGCGCGTTCTCCCCGCTGATGCGCCTGCACGGCTTCCGCGAGCCCGGCATGCCGCTCGGCCCGGCCATGACCGGCGGCCCCAACGAGGTCTGGTCGTACGGCGAGGAGGCCGGCGCGATCCTGGAGCGGTATCTGCGGCTGCGTGAACGCATCAAGCCGTACGTCCTGCGGGTCATGCGCGAGGCCCACGAGCAGGGACTGCCGGTCATGCGTCCACTGTTCCTGGAGTTCCCCGGGGACGAGCGGGCCTGGTCGGTCGACGACGCCTATCTGTTCGGCCCCGACGTGCTGGTCGCGCCGGTGCTGGAGGCGGGCGCGATCACCTGGACGACGTATCTCCCGGCGGGCGCCCGCTGGACCGACGCGTGGACCGGGGAGGCGTACGACGGGGGCGCGTCCGTCACCGTGGACGCGCCCCTGGACCGCATCCCGCTGTTCCTGCGGGACGGGGCGTCGTTGCCGGTCACCGAGTAGGCGGGCAACGGCCGTTCGGACGCCGGGTCTACGCTATGGCGCCACGGCCATCCCGTGATCTTCAGGGGGTGTGCGCGACCCCCTGAGTGAGCGGAGACGAGCAAGCATGAACAGCCGTACGGGAGACCCTCGCCGGGTGCGCGGGGGACGGCAGGGCCGGCGGGGCGGTCCCGCGCGCAGACCGTTGCACCGGACGCGGACGACGATACGGACCACCGGCGGCGGCCACCTGGAGCTGCCGCCACCGGTGGCGGCCCCGGCTACGCCGGTCGGCGCCGGTGGTTTCCTGCCGGGGCCCGCGCGGCACGTGGCGGTGTGGAGCGCGCTGACGCTGCTCGTCACCGGGGTCGTGGCGGTGGGCGTGTGGATCTGCGTGACGTTCCAGACGGCGGTCACGCCGGTGCTGCTCGCGCTGCTCGGCACGGCGCTGCTCGGGCCGTTCTACCGGCGGCTGGTGGCGATGCGGTTCAACAAGTCCCTCGCCGCCGGGCTGACCTGTGCGGCCGTGGTCGTGGTGATGGGCGGCGCCGCGTACATCGTGGTGGCGGCGCTCATAGACACCGGCGACCAGATCATCGCCTCGCTGCGGGACGCGGCGCAGTCGCTGAGCGACGAGTTCGGGCTGGCCGGGACGTCGTTGGACGACCTCGCGAAGAACGCCAAGGGACTGCTGTCGAAGTTCGGCGGGACGGCGGCCTCCGGGGTGCTCACCGGGGTCAGCGCGGTCAGCTCCTTCGTCGCGATGGCGATCCTGGCGCTGCTGCTGATGTTCTTCTTCCTGCGCGACTCCGACAAGGCGGTCGCCTCGCTGCACTCCCTCGCGCCGCGCGGCCGCGGGGAGACGCTGGAGGTGATGGCCCGGCGCGCGTTCCAGGCGATCGAGGGCTTCATGCGGGGAACGACGATCA
>NZ_JAMGBG010000202.1 GCF_023516595.1 Streptomyces neyagawaensis
TTCCAGGCGATCGAGGGCTTCATGCGGGGAACGACGATCATCGCGTTCATCGACGGTGTCTGCATCGCCATCGGTCTGCTGGTCCTCCAGGTGCCGGGTGCGGTCGGTTTGGGCGCGCTGGTGTTCGTCGGCGCGTACATCCCGTATCTCGGCGCGTTCCTGTCGGGCGCGGTGGCCATCCTGGTGGCGTTCGCCGACCGGGGGCTGGTGACGGCGCTGTGGGCGGTCGGTGTGGTGTTCGCGGTGCAGATCCTGGAGGGGAACGTGCTCCAGCCGATGATCCACAGCCGGACCGTGCAGATGCATCCGGCGGCGATCCTGCTGGCGCTCACCGCGGGTGCCTCCATCGCCGGCATCCTCGGCATGCTCCTGTCGGTGCCGCTGACGGCGGCGGCGTTCGGCGTGCTGTCGGAGCTGCGGTCCCGGTACGGCGACGGGGCGGACCGGGCGGAACCCACGCGGCCGAAGGAGATCGCCGGAACGGCGGGATGACCGCAACGGCGGGGATGACGGGAACGGCGGGATGACCGCCGGGCGCCCGTCGGCCACCCAAGGGGGAACCCCAGCCGACGTGCGGCTGGGGTTCCCCTGGGTGGTGCGGGTCGGGCGGATCAGCGCTGCAGGGTGAGGACACCCGGCCGGTACGGCCACTGCTCGTAGGGGGCGCCCGCCGGGGTGGAGCCCCGGCCCTGGTAGAGGAACTGCAGGTTGCAGGGGTCGATGGTCTTGGTCTGGTCGGGGTTGTTGCGGACCAGGTCACCGTGGCTGATGTCGTTGGTCCAGGTGGCGCCGCTGTTGGCCTTGCCCGCGAAGGGGCTGCTCTCGGTGCCGGCCTGCACGGTCCACGGACCGTTCAGGCTGGAGGCGGTGTACGAGCGGAAGTAGCGCCCGTTCGCGCCCCGCGCCTCGACGATCATGAGGTACTGGTTCTGGCCCTGGACCTTGTAGACCTCCGGCGCCTCGAACACCTTGTCCACGGTGTCGCTCAGGACCGTCGTGTACGACGAGCCGAAGTTCCCGGGGAAGTTCCCGATCGGCATGGTCGCCTTGTAGATCTTGCCGTTGTCACCGGCGAAGAACAGGTACATGTTCTGGTCGTCGGCGATCAGGGTCTGGTCGAGCGCGCCGGTGGGGGAGTTCTCGGAGGCGGGGAGGGTGCCGGTGAACAGCGGCTGCGGCGCGGACCAGCTGTTGGGGTTGGTGGGGTCGGTCGACGTGCGGTAGTTGAAGGTCCAGCCGCCGCTCCACTGGGAGGCCATCACCCAGACGTTCTTGGGAGCGAAGTAGAACAGGGTGGGCGCCACCGCGGTCTGGCTCATGGCGGTCTGGGGGGCCGTCGCCATGTCCGACCAGTTCGTGAAGCCGCCGAAGCCCATCGAGCGCCAGTTGCCGTCGGAGTACGTCCCGTAGACCAGGTGCTTGCCCTGGTACGTCACGGTGGTGAAGTCCTTCAGCGCGAACCACCCGTTCGCCGGCTGCGCCAGCGCCCCGGTCGACGTCCACCGGTACGTCGACGGAAGAGAGCACGTGGTGCCCGACGCGGACAGGCCGGACCACTTCTGGTTGCTGCCGCCGTTGCACGTCGCGATCTCCACCGCCGTACCGTTGGCGGTACCGGCACCCGTGACGCTCAGGCACAGCCCGGACTCCACGCCGACGACCGTGCCGTCCGCGTTCACCCGCCACTGCTGGTTCGCACCGCCGTTGCAGTCCCAGATCACCGGCCGGGTCCCGGGCGCGGTCGCGTGGCCCGGGACGTCCAGACACTTGTTGCCGTACACGGTCAGCTGGTTGCTGTCCGTCGACGTCCACTGCTGGTTGGTCCCGCCCCAGCAGTCCCAGATCTGGGTGGCGGTGCCATTGGTCTGGCTGGCGCCCGGCACGTCGAGACACCGGTTGGAGCCGGTGCCGCGCAGGGCGCCGCTGCTGGCCGCCTGGGCGGTCGTACTGGCGACCAGCAGCGCCGCCAGTGAGACCAGGGTCGCGGTCGTGGCGGCGAGCACCGCGGACGGACGTCTCCGGCTGAAGCTGAGTCTGTGCATGGGGACCTCGTTTTTCTGAGTGCGCGGCTCTGCCGGCCCCTCGGAGGCTGTGCGTGGGGTGATGCGGCGCGACCTCGATGCATTCGAAATTTCGAACACAGATCGAAGTATCGAGCAAGTGGATAATAAAGATCCGGCCACCAGCGTCAATACTTCTCACAGAATTCACGAGCCGGAAAAAGATCTAGGCTGCGGACACGACCTAGAAGGTCGATGAAGATCTTGGTGAGGGGCTGTCCGGCCGTCAGGCCGGACAGCCCCTGTGGTCATGTACCGGCCGGTGCGATGTGCCAGGTG
>NZ_JAMGBG010000203.1 GCF_023516595.1 Streptomyces neyagawaensis
GAGTTCGTCACCTTCCTCGGCTCCTCCGGGTCGGGCAAGACCACGACGCTGATGATGATCGCCGGGTTCTGCGAGCCCGACTCCGGCACCATCACCGTCGGCGGCCGCGATGTGACGCGCCTGGCGCCGCAGAAGCGGGGCCTGGGCTTCGTCTTCCAGCAGTACCTGCTCTTCCCGCACATGACCGTCAGCGAGAACGTCGCCTTCCCCCTCACCTTGCGCGGAGTGCCGAAGGACGAGATCCGCCGCCGGGTGGGGGAGACGCTGGAGATCGCGGGCCTGTCCGGATTCGGCGGCCGCAAGCCGCGTGAGCTGTCCGGCGGCCAGCAGCAGCGTGTGGCCCTGTGCCGGGCGCTGGTCTACCGACCGCCGGTCATCCTCATGGACGAACCCCTCGGCGCCCTGGACAAGAAGCTCCGCGACCAGCTGCAGATCGAGATCAAGTCCATCCAGCAGGAACTGGGCCTGACGGTCATCTACGTGACGCACGATCAGGAAGAAGCGCTGGTGATGTCCGATCGCATCGCGGTGATGCGCAACGGTCTGATCGAGCAGTTCGACACCCCCCGCGAGCTGTTCGAGCGGCCCAAGACCCCCTTTGTGGCGGACTTCCTGGGCGCGGCGAACTTCCTGCCGGGCCGGGTGGAGAAGCACGACGGCGAGCACACCCTGGTCCGCCTCACCCAGTCCGGTGGCCTGCTGACGGCGCGCCGTCACCAACTGGCCCCCGGCACGCAGGTGAAGGTCGCCGTGCAGCCGGGCCGGCTGCGGGCCAGCGCCGCCGACGACGGCTTCTGTACCGGCACCGTCGAGACCGCCACCTATGTGGGCACCCTGGTGCGCGCCGGCGTACGCATCGACGGTGATGACGGGCCGCTGCTGCGCCTGGAAGTCCCCGCAGGCCGCGGCCCCGTCGCGGGCGAGCGGGTCGGGATCACCGTGGACGCGGACGACGTGAACCTCTTCCCGACCGAACAGGGCGGGTGAGTCATGGCCGCCACCCTCACCGCAGGCGCTCCCGCCCGCCCCCGCAAGCTCCTGGCCTCACGCAGGACCCGCGTCGGGATCCTCTACGCGTTGCCGGTCGTCGTGTATCTGCTGGTGCTGTTCGTCTACCCGATCTTCTCCACGCTGCTGCTCAGCCTGAAGGACGCGGACGGATCGTTCACGCTGCACTGGTATGCCGACGCACTGACGGGCGTGAACCTGTCGGTGCTGTTCACCACGCTGCGGATCTCCGCGGAGACCGCGGTGCTGAGTCTGGTGTTCGGGTTCGTCCTGGCCCAGGCGATCTCCCGGCTGAAGCCGGTGTGGGCGGGTCTGGCGATGCTGGTCGTGGTCGTCCCGCACTTCGTCTCCGCGCTGGTGCGCACCTACGGCTGGATCATCATGCTCGGCGACAGGGGACTGGTGAACGAGTGGCTCCCAGGCGGGCCGTACCAACTGCTTTACAACGAACTCGGCGTCGTGATCGGCACCACGTCGATGATGCTCCCTTACACCGTGCTGCTGCTCTACGGCGTGATGCGCGGAGTCGACCGCCGCCTGCTCGCCGCCGCGGCGAGCATGGGCGCGGGACGGGTGACGATCTTCCGCCGCGTCTACCTGCCCCTCGTGGCCCCCGGCCTGGCCAGCGCCGGACTCCTCAGCTTCATCCTCTCGCTGGGCTACTACATCACCCCGGCGCTGATGGGCGGCCCGAACCAGACGATGATCGCCACCCTCATCAACCAGCAGGTCACCAAGGAGAACCAGTGGAACGGGGCGGCCGCTCAGGGCGTCATCCTGCTGGTCCTCACCCTGGCCGGACTGCTCCTGGTCAAGGTCGTCAGCTCCCTGGGCGCCAGCCGCAGGAGGAGGAACGGATCATGATGGAGCTGCGCAAGACCCTCACCGGCAAGATCGCCCTGACCGCCGTGGCCACCGTGATCCTGCTGTTCCTGGCCCTGCCCATCGTCGTCATCCTCGTCACCTCCTTCAGCAACAACGCCTTCGCCTCCTTCCCACCCGACACGTGGACGCTGAACTGGTACAAGGCCCTCTTCGCCGACGGCAGCAAATGGCCCGCCGCACTCTCCCTGTCCGCCCTCGTCGCCGCCCTGAGCACCGTCTTCTCCCTCATCATCGGGGTGACGGCGGCGACCGCCCTGGTCCGCAGCGAACTCCCGCTGCGCTCGGCGGTCTTCGCCCTGGTCCTCGGCCCCCTCCTCATCCCCCAGATCGTCACCGCACTGGGCCTGTTCCTGCTGTTCGAGCCCGCGGCGATGCTGGGCAGCCCGATCGCCATCGCGCTCGGCCACACCGTGCTCGCCTCACCCATCGCGGTGCTGATCCTGATCGCGACGCTGCGCGGGATCGACGAGCGGCTGGAGGACGCCGCCGCCAGCATGGGCGCCGGCCGGCTCACCATCGCCCGGCGCATCACCTTCCCGCTGGCCGCGCCGGGGATGATCGCGGCGGCGATCTTCTCCTTCATCACCAGCTTCGACGAGTTCTACATCTCCCAGTTCCTCTCCTCCGTCGACACCGTCACCCTCCCGGTGCAGGTCTACAACTCCCTCACCTTCGAGATCGACCCCAGCGTCACCGCCGTCAGCGCCATCCTCATCGCCTTCGCCATCCTCGCCCTCGGCCTCGTCGCCCTGGTCCGCTGGCTCGGCTCCGGACGACAGGAATCCCTCCTCTCCGTCGAGAACACCGTCGGCGTCGCCAACCCCGCAGGTGACGCCGTATGACCGCCCACCGATCGTGCTCCCTCGACCACACCAGTCTTCGATCAGCGAAAGAGCCACGCGCATGACTGACACGCTCACCGCTCCCTCATGGGAGGCGGACGTCCTGGAATCCGTCCCCCGTGGCTTCCTCGCGCACGACTGGCGACCCGCCACCGGTGGCCGCGCCTTCGAGGTACGCAACCCCGCGACCGAGGAAGTCATCGCCGCCGTCGCCGACTGCGGCCCGCAGGACGCGGTGAGCGCACTGGACGCGGCGGCCGCGGCTGCCGACCAGTGGGCCCGCACCAGCGCACGGGACCGTGCGACCGTCCTGCACCGGCTCACCGACTCCCTGATCGAACACCGTGAGCGTCTGGCCCGGATCATCACCCTGGAGATCGGCAAGACGATCACCGAAGCCCGGGGCGAGGTCGACTACGCCGCAGCCTATTTCCGCTGGTACGCGGAGGAGGCGGTCCGTCCGCAGGGGCGCAGCACCCCCTCCCCGGACGGGAGGAGTCACATCGTCACCGTCGCCGAACCGGTCGGACCCTGCCTGCTCATCACCCCGTGGAACGTGCCCCTGGCCATGGCCGCTCGCAAGGCCGCCGCAGCCCTCGCCGCCGGCTGCACCGCCGTGCTCAAACCGGCCGCTCTCACCCCGCTGTCCTCCCTGGCGCTGGGCGAGCTGGCGCGTGAGGCCGGCGCGCCCCCCGGTGTCCTGACCGTGATCACCAGCAGCGACGCGGCAGCGGTCACCACGGCGCTGCTGGCCGACCCCCGGCTGCGCAAGCTGTCGTTCACCGGGTCCACACCGGTCGGCAGGCTGCTGCTCCAGCAGAGTGGTGCGCGGGTGCTGCGCACCTCGATGGAGCTGGGCGGCAACGCGCCGTTCCTGGTCTTCGACGACGCCGACCTCGACCTCGCGGTCCGCGAAGCGATGATCGCGAAGATGCGGCTGGGCGGCCAGTCCTGCGTCGGGGCCAACCGGTTCCTCGTCCAGGAGGGAATCGCCGACGCGTTCGCCGCGGCGCTCGGCGAACGGATCGCCGCGATCCGGGTGGGTGCCCCGGACCGGGAGGACACCGGGCTAGGCCCGCTGGCCGATCACCGGGCCGTGGACAAGGTCCGTCATCTCGTCGAGGACGCCGTGGCCCGTGGTGCCGTCGTCGTCGCGGAGGCGGACATTCCTGACGGGCCGGGCCATTACGCGGCACCGACCGTGCTGGACCATGTCCCCGCCGACGCCGCGATCATGCACGAGGAGGTCTTCGGTCCCGTCGCCGCCATCCACCGCTTCTCCACCGAGGCCGAGGCCATAGCGGTGGCCAACGACACCGAGCACGGCCTCGCGTCGTATGTGATGACCTCCCACATCGACCGCGCCCGGCGGGTCGCCGCCCGGCTGGAGGCCGGGATGGTCGGCATCAACCGCGGCCTGGTCTCCGAGGTCGCGGCACCCTTCGGCGGGATCAAGCAGTCCGGCCTGGGCCGCGAGGGCGGACCCGAGGGCCTCCATGAGTACCAGCAGCTCAAGTACCTGTCCATGCCCGGTTTTCACAGCTGAGCAAGCCGCCACCAGCGGAGCCCGCTTCCGCGTCGAGCAGGGCAACACGGTGACCGGGGTGACGGTCGTCCACCAGCGGCACGGCCAAGGGAGGCCGCCAGTCTCCGGCGGCCTTGATGCCGCCAGCCCGGTCGTCCGACCGGATCCCCGACAGGAACGGCGGCGTGAAGCAGTTCCTGCCGTCGGTGCCTGCCTCTGAGCTCCTGGTTACCGACGGCAAGGGGCATCCAGCAGCCGTGGGGCAGGCGTTTGGGGCGTCAGACAGCCGGGGCAGCCCGGTGGGGAGCGGTTCGTCCTCGCCGGGACTGCACCAAGTTCCGCAGGAACACATGCCACCCGCGATCCGCGTGCCGTGGGGGCTGCCATCTCCACCGACTTGACGAAGGAGACGGTCCGCTGTGGACGCCATCGACGAGAAGATCATCGCCGAGCTGACCCGCAACGCCCGCATCTCGCACTCCGATCTGGCCGGCAAGGTGCTGCTGTCCCGCAACGCGGTGCGCCAGCGCGTCGAACGACTGGAGCGCCAGGGCCACATCGCCGGCTACACCATCGTCCGCGCGGGCCACGACACCGGCACGGTCGTCTCGGCGCTCGTACTCGTCTATCGCCAGGACCGCATGCGCGGCGGCGACGTCCTGGCCGCACTCAAACGCATTCCCGAGGTTGTCATCTGCGAGATCCTCAGCGGCGACTTCGACATCATGGTGCGCCTCGAAGCGGCCTCGCTGGAACGCGTACGGAGCATCTGGGAGGACATCGCCAAGATGCCCGGCGTACGCGACACAGTCACCGCCCTCACCTTGTCCAGCATCGTCAACCGCCCGCGAGGAGAACGGCGTACCACGCCACAGGGGTGAGCAGGGCCGTCATCGCTATTTCCCTGTCCAGCCCACCCTGACCACGAGGCCCACCACCTCCCCCTGGTGGCCAGCGCCTCTTCCGCGCCCCAGGCGGCCGCCAAATAGCGATGTGTGGGGGGCAAGACGGTCACCGAGCACCTCGAAGGCGTTGAGCGGAGTTGGTCCTTCTGCACAACCATCCTGTGGTCCGAGGTCCGAGGTTTGAGTCGGATGGCTTGGCAGCTCAGCGTGGTTCAAGAGGTATCAGTGGTGTAACGCCTCGCTGAATCGGGCGATGGCAGTCTCGCCGCCGCTTGTCCGCCCCATGTGGCGAGGCCGCTCCGTGGCCGCTCATCAGTCCGCGTCCCCCCATTGCTCCAGCAGGGCATCGGCCATGTCGAGGTCAGGTTCTGGCGCCGGGCTGTGGAGGGATTGTTCGGTCCAGATCACTTTGCCGCGCGGCATGTACCGGGTGCCCCACCGCTGCGTGAACTGGGCGACCAGGAACAGCCCCCGCCCCCCTTCGTCGGTGGCGGCCGCCCGGCGCAGATGCGGTGACGTGCTGCTGCCGTCGGCGACCTCGCAGATCAGGACACTACGGTCGCGCAGTAGGCGCAGCCCGATCGGATCGGTGCCGTAGCGGATGGCGTTGGTGACCAATTCGCTGATCACTAGCTCGGTGGAGAAGGTCAGCTCCTCCATCCCCCACTCCTCCAACCGGTAGGTGACATCGGCACGGATTCCGGCGACGAGGGCGGGGTCGCTGGGCACGTCCCACTCGGCGACCTGGGAGGGATCCAGCAGGCGGGACTGGGCGACGAGCAGGGCGATGTCGTCACTCGGCCGTGCCGGCAGCAGGGCGCTGAGGACGGCCTGGCAGGTCTCCTCCGGGTTCCGGCCAGGGTGTGCCAGGGCGTCGCGCAACTTCTCGAGGCCGACGTCGATGTCCCGGTGCCGGTCCTCGATCAGCCCGTCGGTGTACAGGACCAGCCGGGAGCCCTCGGGCAGAGTGAATTCTGCGGTCTCGAAGGGCAGGCCACCTCCCAACCCGAGTGGCGGGGAGACCGGCGTCAGTTCGACCGTCTCCTCGCGGCGGCACCCGAACCCACCCCGGCCCGGGCCCGGGCACTGTGGGCCGCCGCCTGGGTAGCGATCCTCCAGGGAGATCTCGCGACGGCCGACCGCTGGCTGGACGAGGCCGACGAGCTGAGCAAACGGCTGGACGACCCATCGGACCTGCCCTACATCCAGGACTACCGTGGCATGTCTGTGTTGTTCCAGGGGCGGACGGCGGAAGCCGTGCCCCTGTACGAGGGGGCGCGGGCCGCTCACGAGGCGGCGGGCGAAGGACCGCAGGGACTGTTCTGGCTCCTCCAGGTGGCGATGGCCCAGGTCCGTCTCGGGAACGCGCACGCTGCGGAGGAGGCCAGCAGGCGCGCGGTGCGGCTGGCGGAAGCATCCGAGGAACGTCTGTGGGGGTCCTACGCGAAGTGGGCGCTGGGCTACGTGCTCTGGGCACATGGCGACAGGCAGGAGGGCACAGCGCTGACACGGGCGGCGCTGGAGATCCTGCGGGGCTTCAACGACTACACCGGGACCGCGATAGCCCTGGAGGTGTTCACCTGGATCACCGCGTCCCAAGGCGACCACGAACGGGCGGCACAGCTGCTGGGCGCCGCGCACGCCCTGACCTGGCATAGCGGGATCCGGGACATCGAAGCCCGCCCCGACTCCACATACGCCCGGCACCGAGCCCGCTGCGAGGAGGCGGCTATCTCCGCTCTGGGCCCGGCCGGATACGAGAAGGCCCTA
>NZ_JAMGBG010000204.1 GCF_023516595.1 Streptomyces neyagawaensis
GCTCTGGGCCCGGCCGGATACGAGAAGGCCCTAGCGGAAGGCGCCCGGCACGACAGCCCGGCCCGGGCCATCGCCCTCGCCCTGGACACGAGCACCGGGGCCGACAGCGGGCGGACCGCCCCGGCCGCCACCGCGCCGTGCCCGCTCAGCCGCCGGGAGCGGCAGGTCGCCGCGCTGGTCGCCGAGGGCATGACCAACCGGCAGATCGCCGCCCAGTTGGTGCTGTCGCCGCGTACGGTCGACGGGCACATGGACAGCATCATGACCAAGCTCGGCTGCAGCCGCCGGACCCAGGTCGCGGCCTGGTGGACGGCGAACCAGGTACCCGCCCTATAAAAATCAGGTAAGCACCCCCCGTAGAACTACGCATGTGCGGGAACGGGTGCGCACCGATGCTTTGCGGCATGAAGCACAGCACGCAGGGCGGGCTCGCAAAAAGCGCAACCTGCGAGCCGGTGCCGCTCAGACCGTCCCGGGCACCGAGAGCCTCACGCCCTCAGGCCACACGCGGATGAGCGACGCTGGTGGAAGCGCTTGTCTCCTCCTTCGGTGAGAGCGCTCTCGTTCTTCTGAAGCGGTCCGACCCGCCGGGCGGCCCCGGTCACCTTCGGTTACCGGGCCCAATGGGTCGAACGCGGTGGCCCGCACGCCGTTCGCAAAATTCATCTCCTTCGTGAGCCGACCCTGCCGATCCGGCCGTCGGTTCCCTCTGCGAGAAAGAGAAAAAGTGAGAACCACAACGAGAAGAAGGCGCCTCGCCGCGGCGCTGGTCGCGGCGGCCGCGACTGCCACGGTGTCCCTGGCATCACCCGTCGCCGCATATGCGGACGATGAGTCGGCCACGTCCACGTCGGCGACGAGCCAGGAGCAGTACCAGACCCTCGACGATGTCGCCCAGCAGTACCACCCCCTCGGGGTCTACACAGCCGACGACGGCTCCCTGACGATGCTCGCGCTGCCCGCGGACACACCCCCCGCCGACGGGGACCAGCTCGAGTCGAAGTTCCCGGCCGGTATGAACGTCCTGGGCTATATCAGCCAGTTCACCAAGGACGAGGAGCAGCAGCTCGAGCAGGAGGTCACGGCGAAAGGCTGGATCGCTGACAACACGGTCGACTACAGCGTCGGCGTCTCCTATGACGCGAAGAATGACGTGGTGCTGGTCGACACCGACGCTCCGGAATCCACGCCGGTGCTCGTATGAGGTTCTTGGTGCGGCCAGAGCCGCGGCCGCCGCGCGCTGCGCAAGGCGCCTGACCGGTTCCGACACGGGAATCGATCTTGATGGCAGTTCTGTCAAGCTGCGCGGGTAGCAAAGGCACAACGCGGACTCAGCGAGCTCCTTGTCTGTGCGGTCGCGGAATGGTGATCACCATGGGGCGAAGGTGTACTGAGTCCGTCTGAGAAAGACGCAACGCCTGTGCCTGCAGATCAGACACCAGCGTGTCGAAGTCCAGCTTTTGCGCGCGTGCCCTTCGGCTCAGTGATGGTCTCGCCGCCGTCGGCGAGCATCACGGCGAGATCGACCGCGACCCGGCCCGGCTCGTGGCCGGTGCCGCGCGGGCGCAGCCTGCGCAGAGCGGTGGTGAAGACGCTGGTCAGGCCGGTGGCACCAGTGAGATCGGCCGGCAGACGCGATCCGGTGTCGAGTCCGATTGACTGTTGCGGAAGCCCTGGGGGCGCCTCACTCGAGCCGGAGGCCGTAGTCGCTCAACGCTGCTCGTCGCCGCGGCCATGAGCAGCGGCCTGCGGAGGAAATCTTCCACCGCCTCTGCCAGGAGCACGGCTGCACCGCGCTGCCGTCGCTCGGAGGCCAGGACGGACTGTTACGGGCGCTGCTCCAGGCGGCGCCCGCAACGGAACCGTCAGTCCGGGAAAACCACGGTCGTACGTCCGTTGAGGAGCACTCGGCTCTCCAGATGATGGCGGACAGCCCTGGCCAGCACGCGCCGCTCGATGTCCCGCCCGTTGCGGACCAGTTGCTCGGGCGTGTCCCGGTGGGTGACGGGCTCGACGTCCTGGGCGATGATCGGGCCCTCACCAAGATCTTCATCAGACTTCTAGCCGTCGCCATCCCGCGCTCGTCAAGATCATTTCCCACGATGCAGCTGAGGGCCCGTAACAGCTTGCGCCGCATCACGAAGAGCGGCGCCGCGAGCGCCGCTCGGCCGGTGGTCGGCTGTCGCCATGGCTTTCATGCGCATTGGGCCATGAGCGGGTTGCGTGCCGTCAATGTCTCATGGCTTCTCAGACGGCCCGAAGGAGCGTGCTCGTGCCCGGCCATCGGTCCATCGCCGAAGCCGAGAAACTGGTCGCCAAGGGGTCACGGCTGCGTCCAACAGGGGTCACAACGTTTCCGTTTCCGGGTTGAGCGCATGGCGCCGCAGGCGTGGAAGGGTGTCCGCCCCTGTTGCGACCGTTTCCACGTCGAACCAGGTCAGCAGTGTGGCCCATTTCTCCAGCGCCGTTGCCATCGCCCCGGTGTCGAGTCTGCCGGGCACGTCGAACACGATGCCCAGCCACCCCGAGTGCCGTTTGCCCGCCATCTGGTTGGCCAGCCGCCGCCAGATGTGGTTCTCCTGTACGTAGGACGGCGGGGCCGGGTGCTCGGGCGCCGTTGCGGTGACCGCCAGTACCGCGGCGGGTACCCGGAATTCGACCAGTTCACCGGGTTCCGGAGCGTATTCGAGGATCGGTGTCATCAGCATGTTGCGGATTCCTTTCCTCGGCAGTCTTCACTGCCTTCATTGGCAATCTGTTCCATGAGCCATCTGGTCTGTTCGATATAGCGTGGAACGGCGGTTCTGATGCCCTCGGTATCCGGATATCGGAAACTCAGGTAGACGCCGCGGTGTGAGCGCATGATCCAGAGGAACACTTCGTGGGGGTGTATGCGGCGGCTGCGCAGCGCGAACGCCCGCCATTCGCCCCACTGTTCCGCGCCCGGAGTTCTGCGTATATCCATGTACGAGACCATGAACCGTGGTTCGAGTGGCATCCCGAGCAATTCGGTGATGCGGGGAAGTGGCACGGTCGCCAGGGGTCTCGCGCGTTTCAACGCCAGGCCGGCTCCCGCCATCACTTCACGAAAGGCGTCGGTGCCGCGCACCGCGAATCCGACCGGCGCCAGTCCGACGTACCAGCCGACCGACTGGGCCCACTG
>NZ_JAMGBG010000205.1 GCF_023516595.1 Streptomyces neyagawaensis
GGATCGGTCCGGGTGTGGAAGGGTGCGATCGCACGGAACTGCTGCTGCCCCGTGTTCTCGTGCGCCACGATCGCCAGGCACGCGAGCGCCCCGGAGAAGAAGTTCCCGCCCTTGCTGACGCAGGCGGCCTGGAATGCCTGCGCCCCCTGCTCGTCGAGGAGCCACTCGCAGCCGCCGACCTGTGCCCGGTCCCCTACGTGTCCGTGGCCCGGATCTGACCGGTGACATCGCCGACGGCCTCGCTACAGCATGGCAACCGTCCCCGCCCGCAGCGTCGCCCGGCTCACCGACCGCCCCTGGGCCCGGCACCAGGCCCGCCGTGGGGGAGCAGTCGGCTGCGCAGCGATTCGTGCCGGTCG
>NZ_JAMGBG010000206.1 GCF_023516595.1 Streptomyces neyagawaensis
GGTGACATCGCCGACGGCCTCGCTACAGCATGGCAACCGTCCCCGCCCGCAGCGTCGCCCGGCTCACCGACCGCCCCTGGGCCCGGCACCAGGCCCGCCGTGGGGGAGCAGTCGGCTGCGCAGCGATTCGTGCCGGTCGATCCAGCCGAGCAGTGCCCGCTCCAGCGCCCCGGCGTTCAGTTCCCCGGGCAGTTCGAAGACGGTCGCCAGCCAGGAGGCGGGCGCGGGCCGGGGCCGGTGATGCGTGCTTCCCTGATGTGCGCCTCCTGGAGGTACGACGCCGGCCGTGGATCCGGTGTCCAGGGGGTGGAGTGCGGTCCTGCGGGCGCAGGTCGCCAGACGGTGAGCATTTCTGGCAGGACATCAAGGTCGTGCATATCGATCTGACCCGCGAGCAGTTCCAGCGCGGTCAGGTGGTCAGCGCCGCCTGTGTGGTTTGGCGTCCTGCTGGACCGCTGCCCCGCCACTGGGCGGAGTGCCAACTCCTGCGCTCCCGTGTCGAGGCCCACCTGGGCACGCTACCGCCTCCGGCCGGCGGAACCGAACCGGACACGACTTCCCCCGGGTGAGCTGGTTGCCTCGGTCTGCTCAGCCCCGGCAGGACGGACTCTCGCCCATGCCGGGATGATGCCGCAACCTGAAGCGGTGTCACGGCGGGCCTCTCGTCCCGGTGGCGTCGTCACCGCTTTGACCGACCGTGTTCGATGCCTGCAGCCGTAGGCGGATGCTGGGCGTGGAGGGCTTCGTCAGCGGCGTAGCCCGGGGAGCATGCGGCGCGCAGCTCGGCCACGTCCGCCGAGGCGAGATCAATGGATGTTCCGATTCTTTCCGGTCTGACCTGCTTCTCTGCCCAAGAGAGCCACTCGGGCGAGGAGGTGACGCCGAGGAACCGTGCAAGCCGGCAGAGGCTGGCGACGGGGTCGAGCAGGAGCTGTTCGTAGCGAACGGTGGTCCAGCGGTCGAGGGGTATCCGGGCCAGCTCCGCGGCGCCTTTCAGGGTCATGGTCGACCAGAAGTCACCGAACGAGGCCAGCGGAATTTCACATTCCATGATCCGTTCTGCGTCGATTGCCGGGAATCGTCCGCTTTGTCCAGTGGCTCGATCCGCCGCATTGTGTACTGCTCGGGTCCAGGAGCCCTCCCTCTCGACGAGTACGGGTATCCGGCAACCGGCGTGCTTGCTCATCGACAGGGCGGAGTCCATCCCGTCCCGGCTGAGATAGATGAAGCGTGCCTCCGGAAACGCGCTGCGCAGGTCCGCCACCGCCCGGATGGAACCGCCGGTGCGCTCCACGGTCGCCGTACCGCCGAACCTGTCGGAAAGCAGGGAGAACAGGTGGCGGTAGTGGTCGGGGACTGGCCGGGTCGGCCAGTCTGGCACGATCGCCGCCAGCCAGTCGAAGACGCCGTCCGGGTCATCGGTCAGCGTCGGCAGGGTCATGTGGCTGATGAAGGGCACCCCGGTTTCCGGAGTGAACCGTCCGGTGGTGTAGGGGTAGAGAAATTCCGGAAGGGTGAGGCCGTCGCGCACCATGGCGTCAATGAAGGGTACGGGATCAGCGATCTGTCGCCAGAAATCGCCCCCGTCCAGGTGCCCGGCCAGCCGGTCTTTGATGGGCACGAGGCCGAATAATTCACTGATGCTCAGGATATCGGGGTTCGTATGCAGAAGTCGCGACAGTAGAGTTGAGCCGCAGCGTCCCGTGCTGACGACGAAAGTCAAGCTCATGTGGTGACCATCCTCTGCCCTCTTCGCATGCAGGTTGCCCAAGTACCGGAAGACGCTAGTCGACCGGCTGGCGAAATCACAGGGTCAAATGTCCCGGAGTAGTCCGCTCCGACGTGCTGGTTACCGCCCGGCAGTCGGAGGCGATCAGCAAGTAGCATGCTGCCCGGGTCCGGAAATGGTGGCCATGGCGAGCGGGGAGGGTGACGTGGCAGATTCTTTACCGTTCGAATTCGCCGTCGTGGCGGAGCCGGACTACGGTGCCGCAGAATGGTTGACGGTGATCCGCAGAAGCGAGGAATTCGGCTACGACGCCCTGTTGGTGACCGATCATCTACGGCTTCGGTTGGCTGCGGTCCCCGCATTGGCCATGGCTGCTGGGGTGAGCAGTCGGATCCGGCTGGGCACCTATGTCCTGAACAGCGATCTACGCAGTCCGGCCCTGTTGGCCTCGGAGATGGCGACGGTGCACACCCTCTCTGGGGGCCGGGCTGTGGTGGGCCTGGGAGCAGGCTGGATGCGTGACGACTACGTGCAGTCCGGCGTGGAACTGGAAGCCGGTGTGTCGCGGTTCGACCGGCTGCGGGCGGCGTTGCCGAAGGTGCGGGAAGTCCTGGCCGCGGCAGCCGCCGCGGACGGCACGTCACCCCCTCCTTTGCTCCTTGGGGGAGCCCGTCGCCGGATGCTGGAGCTGGCCGGGCAGGAGGCGGACATCGTGAGCCTGCTCCCGCCGATGGGACCGGACGGACCTACGGAATACACCGGGATGCTTGACGCCAGCGTCGAGGCACAACTGGCCTGGGTGCGTGCTGGGGCGGCCGGACGGGACGTACCGCCACGCCTCAATCATCTGCTGTGGGGGTGTTTCGTGACCCAGAACCCGGCAGCGGTGACCGATGCGCTCGCCCGGCGCTGGGGCTGCTCGCCGCAGACGGTGCCGCGCCTTGTGCCGTATCTGGTCGGCACCGCTGAGCAGGTCGCACAGAAGTTGCTGGCCCGCCGGGAGCGGTGGGGATTCTCTCTGGTCACGGTGCCGGCGGGGATGGCGGCGGAGTTCGCTCCGGTGATGCGGCTGCTGGGACGCTGATCAGCCTCATCGTCGGCGCTGTGTGAGGCTTCGTCCAAGATGGGGGGAGGGGCCGGGCAGGCCCGGCTCTTTGGATACCGCCGCTGCTGAAGGACTTTCCCGGCCACACCCGAACGCCGTTCATGGGCGAGCTTTAATGGTGAAACGGGTCAGTCCGACGGCGGTGGTGAGGATCAGGCCGACGCCGATCGTCCAGAGGAGGACTGATTCGGGAAGGTGCCCCAGCTGGGGAGCGATGGCGAAGCGAGTGGCCTCGGTGATGTAGACGACCGGGTTGGCCAGTACGACGTACTGCAGCCAGGGGAGGGGGCCGAGCGCCGCCCAGGGGTAGTAGACACATCCGAGCATGATCATGACGGGCAGGCCGAAGGGCAGGACGTTGGACACCTTGCCGGGGTTGACGGCGGTGCCGACTACGATCCCCAACGCGGCGAACAGGATGGAGGCTCCGACCACGGTGCCCAGCAGAAAGGGCCATCGGGTCAGGTCGAGCGCTGGTGGTGCGCCGGGGGCGTGCACGAAAGCGACGATCGGCAGGGCGACGCATGCCGCGAGAACTCCGCGCAGGGTGCCGTCTACGATCCTGGTCAGGGCGATGAGCGGTACGGGGAGCGGGGCCATGAGGGCCTGGTCGATGCGGCGCAGCGGCCCGAAGTCGAGGCTGACAGCGGTGAGAGCGGCGGTGAACGCTTGGTTGCAGGTGGCGACGGCGACCATTCCCGGCGCCAGGACCGTGGCGTACCCCTGGGTGACGCCGAGGCTCTGGCCACCGAGTTGCGGCAGGACGAAGTCGAAGACGAAGACGGTGGACAGCGTGATGATGGCGATCTTCATGACGAACCCTGCCGCTTCCTTGCGGAGCCGGCGGATCTCGCGGAACACGAGTACGAGAAATGGCCGCCAGATGGTCAGTTTGACATCTTTGGCTCGGGTCGCTGTGAATGCCATGGTTTTCCGTCTTCGGTCGTGGCCACCGGCTTGCGGTGGCCGGTGGACTGCGTCTGGTCAGTGCACGGCGGTCAGCGTGCCGATCGAGGTCGACTTACCGGCTCCGTCGCTGCCCAGCAGGCCGAAGAATTCGTCATGTCCGCGATGTGTCAGTCAGACTGGAGCGAGTTGGTGTCATGCTTGCCCTCGGGGGCGGTCGTCTCAAGGGCAAGCATGACGAGTGGGATGACGCGTCGGCGGTGCGGAACCCGTACCCTCGGGGGTCTTCAGGGCTTCCCGAGATCACCGTGAGGGGCAGCCCTGCACGGAGGCGACTAGCCGTTGTTGACGTTCTGCGCCACAGCGTTGCCGGCGGCTGCCGTGCCGGCTGCGGCGCCGATGGCTCCGACTCCCACCCCGGCCGCGGCCAGTTGGTTCGCCTGCTGGGCTGCTGCCAGTTGGCCTGCGGGGGTTCCGTCGACTACTTGCACGCCATCGGCCTCTGCCGCGGCTTGTGCCTCTGCCTGGGCGCCGTTGACTATTTGACCTGCGGGAGTTCCGTCGACTACTTGCTGGCCATCGGCCTGTGCCGCGGCTACTGCCTGCTGCTGTGCGTTGGCGGCTTCCGCCTCGGCGACCTGCGCGCCAGCCGCGTTCACGCCGCCCTCGGCGGCCGCGGGTGCGTTTGCGGCCTCCGCCTCGGCGACTTCCTGTGCGGCCTGCCCGAACTCCGCCTGCGCGAACTGTTCGGCCTCGGCCTCGACGAACGCCTCGCCCTCGGCCTCCGCCGCCGCTTCCCCCGCCTCAACCGCCCCTTCAGCGACGACGGCACCCGCCTCGACCACGCAGTTGATGGGGTCGGCCGCTGAGATGAACCCGGTGCGGTTGACCGGGGACAGGTCGGCGTAATCGGCCGCCCTGGTTTTCTTCAGTTGAAACATCTTTGCTTCCCTTCTCGTTTCCGTCGGATCGTTCCGCCGGTGGCTTTGGGGCCAGGCTTGACGTACGTGTCGCGCACGACGTCGCCGGGCAGGGGACTGCGGGGGCGGACGATGGGCCGCCTGCTCATCTGTCTGGCGCGGGCGTGCGGCTGGGCCGGTCGGGCCGTCAGGTTCGCGACTTCGGTGATGGCGCGGCTCGGGTGGGGATTTCGCAGGCGGCGGTGGCGCCGGGCATGCGGTGCCGGTTGACGGCCACGTTCCGGTAGACGTATGCGGCGAGGGTGCGTATGACGGGCAGGCGCAGCGCGTGGCCGGTCAGTCGCCAGGGGAGTGAGCCGCTGCTCACCGCGTGCGCGAGGGCGGTGGCGCCGCCGTGGATGTCGCCGTCGCTGACGAGGATGATCTCGCGTTCGAGTCGTTGTCGGGCAACGGGGAGGCGACGTGGGTCGAGGCTTTGCCAGGCGACGGTGCGGGTGTGGCTGAGGGCGTTGTGGTCGCGCAGCCATTGCACGCTGCGGGTACAGAATCCGCAGTCGTTGTCGTAGAGCAGCTCGGCATGACGGCCGGAGCGATCGTTTTGGCCGGGTGCGGTCACGATGGCTCAGCCGTGGCCGCTGTCGGCTGCGGGACGTGTTCAGCAGTCATGTCCGCGGTGGCCAGGTCGTGGAACGCGGAGACGTAGGTGATCTGCGGGGTCAGTAGTGGCTCGTAGACGGCGAGCTGACATACCGCGAACTGGACGTCGGTGGCGGTGCTGTCGTGGGGTACCTGGTTCCGTGCCACGTTCAGCAGGAGTTTGTAGCCTGTCGTCTGTGGCAGGAAGTCATTGCTCAGGACGGTGCTACCGGTCCGGTACACCTCGCGGACCGCGTCGTTGATGACTTTCTCGGGGCGGCGGAACGGGGCCCAGACGGCGTGGAGCAGGTTCCGTTCCTCGCCGACGACGACTTCCTGCCATTCGGTGAGAGAGCCGTCACGGTTCCGGTGGCGGATCAGTAGGTTCAAGTCGTATGTGCCCGGGTTGGGGCCGAAGAACCGGTAGTTGGGTACCGCCAGGCCGTACCGGGTGAACTTGTGCAGCAGCGCGGGGGACACGTCCAGGTTGCGCAGCACGGTCAACGTTCCCCACACGGCGAAGGCGGAGTACAGCGCGGTCCACGACGCGGTGCGCCTGACCCGGGGCCGCAGCTGCGGAATTCGGTGGGAGAGGGGGTCGGTGGTCACTTCTGTCCTCCCTGCTGCGCCGCCGGCTTCGCCGTGGCCGGAGACAGTTCGTTGATGATCCAGGTGATGGCGTCGGTGACGTGCGCCGCGAACGGCTGGTGGGTCAGCACGGTCAGATGGTCGGCGCCGGGCACGACCACTCGCCGGTTCACCGGGGACAGGTCGGCCAGTTCCTGGTGGAGCTCGTCCATGACGGGGTCCTTGGCGAGGGACTGCTGCGCGCTGATCACCGCGACCGGCCTCCCCAGTGCGGTCAGTTCGTCGGCGTGGGCGCTCCACTCCCGCTCAGCGACATCGAGTTCGCGTCGGGCGGCCCGCAGGTTGCGGGGCTGGAACGTCACCTTGCTCGTGATCTGCGCCACGTCCGGGGGCAGCTGGAACAGCGGCATGGTGCTGTTCCACGACGGGGGCATGCCCAGCCGGCCGCGCACGATCATCTGGTCGAGGTCGTTGCGGAGCTGCTCCAGCGCGGCGGCCTGCCCGGGCGAGCGCACATACTGCGCGGGGTGGGCCGAATCGACGAACACCATCCCGCCGACCAGCTCCGGGAAGTGGCGGGCGAAGATCCGGGTGAGCAGCCCGCCCACCGAGTGACCCACCAGGATGAACGGCCCGTAGGCGGCCACCGACCGCGCCGTCGCACGCAGGCTCTCGGGATACGCCAGAGCGGTCGACCGGCGTTGCGCAGGGCTCCACCCGATACCGGGCCGGTCGTAGGCGATCGAGGCGGTCTGGGCCGGCAATCCCCGCTGGACCCACGACCATATCGTGGCCGGGTAGCCCAGGCCGTTCTCGAAGAGCACCGTCGGGCCGCCACCGGGACGGGTGATCACATGGACCCCGCCGCCCCCGGCCATCCGCCCCGGTACCCGGGAATTGGGGCCCCGCACCTCGCGGATGGCGATCGCGGCGGTGACCGCGGTCAGGGTGCCACCGATCACCAGATTCTCGACCGTTTCCGCGGTACCCCACCGCCGGGACCATCCCGACAGCGCGTTCCACGTGGCCCGCATCACCGCACCCCCGACTCGAGACGAGCCGGCGCGGCCGGGCCCAGCCCGCGGGACATGTGCGCCACCGCCGGGTAGCTGGAGGCGAATCCCCACACGAACCGGTTCAATCCCATGAACCGGCCGTTGGCCAGGTGGAACATCGTCGACGCGGTCAGCATCGCACGGGCGACCGGCTTCGGCGCGACCAGCACCAAAGGGAACGCCAACTCCCCCAGGATCACCATCCACGCCAGCAACACCGGAATCGCCGGATGCTTCTTCGTCAGCTCGTACAGCCACTTGTCGCCGTAGGTGCTTGTACGAAAGATCCCGGTGATCGCCCGGCCGCTGCGCCACGTCGGCGAGGCCACCTTCACCGCACCCGAGACCGGATACGACAGACACGCCTGGAACGACAGGAACTTCAGGCACACCCGCTGCGCACGCGCGTCGTCCGGGAACAGCCGGGCCAAAAACGTGGTGACCAGACCCACGTAGGAGATGTGATCGGAACCGTCACCGCCGTAGTGCGTACGCGCGTTGCCCACACTGGCGGCGGCCACCAGCACACCGTCGAGCAGCTTCCGCTCCGTCGGCCCCGGCCGGCCCAGCAGCAGCCGTGCCGCGGCCAGGCCCCGCACGATGGTCATGCCCGCCACTCCCGGATAGCTGAACACCCGGTCCATGACCCGCACTTTCCAGTGGTCCTGATCGGGGAACCGCTCCCGCATCACCTGCCATGAGACGGTACCGTCGTCCCGGTAGTCGGAGATGCGGCTCAACTGCTCCAACGCCCCGACGAGCGCACATACCGCATTCAGCCGCTCCACCGCCGATATCGTCGACTCCGTTTCGGACCCCACCTGGGTACCCTCGAATTCCTTGGCCTTTTCGAGGACCGTGGTCCACGCTTGCATGCGTCAACCTCCTTAGTGAGGGGGCATCAAAAGGAGTTCGATTGACCCCTCGCTCGATACGTCTTGATCGACACTCGGGAACGAGTGAAACTGGACTGGACCAGACTGGCTGATCAACTGTCTGAAATCGAGTGTGCGCTACCGAGCCGGTCCCGGCCAGGGTCAAATATCCCGAGTCACCGTAAAGAACTCTCAGCGAAACCTCGGTCGCGGAGAATGCGTCGGAAACCAAGGGAGAAGGCGGCCGTGAGGGAGACCGGCGTCGAGGATTCCGACGCGATTAGCAGGCCGTTCTCCAGCGCGAATTCGTAGTGGAGCCGGTCGATATAGCCGACGAGGTGATACACGCAGGCGTCGACGCCCGGGCACTCGGTGCCGGAGAATATTACGGTCGGCCTGGGTGGTCGGCGGGGCGGGTTTGGTCCGGCCGCTATACCGGCACACTCGGACCCGGCTGGGTCTTGCTGGTCAGGGTGAGGAACACCCGGTCCAGGCTCGGAGCAGCGGTGGTAGCCGATGTGACGTGAAGTCCTGCGGACTCGGCGAGGAAGACGACCTCTCTGATGAGGCCATCCGGCTTGTGGGTGTAGAGCCGCAAGGTGTCACCGTGATGCTCGACCTTGGTCACCTCGGGCATCTGGTCGGCCGCTGCAGCGACAGCCTCGGCGTCCCCGCTGAGCTGGATGGTCACCACCGTCTGCAACCCCGCCTCGGAGCGCAGCTTGTCGGGCGAACCGATGGCCGTGATCTTCCCTCGGTTCAGTATGCCGATGCGACCGCACAGTTCCTGTGCCTCTTCCAGGTAGTGGGTGGTGAGCACGATGGTGGTCCCGGCGGCGTGGACCCCGCGCAGCAGATTCCACACCAGCCGCCTGGCTTTGATATCGACGCCGGCTGTCGGCTCATCGAGGAAGAGCACCTGTGGTTGGTGCATCAGTGCCCGGGCGATCAGGGCACGCCGGCCCTGGCCGCCCGACACCCTCCTGATCGTTCTCGACGCGACATCCTCGATGCCACACTCCTGGAGCAGGCGTGTGGCACGCCGCCGCGCTTGGCGAGCTCCCAGCCCGAACATCCGCCCGTGGAACTCGAGGTTTTCCGCCAGCGTGAGCTGCGGATCGAGGGAATTGCGCTGTGGGACCACGCTGATGGCCCGTTTGACCGCCACTGGGCGGTGCTTGACACTGGCGCCGGCCACCCGCATGCGGCCACGGGTGGGTTTGATCACCGTGGTCAGCAGGCCGATGAGCGTGGACTTGCCGGCTCCATTGCTGCCGAGCAGTCCGAAGAACTCTCCTTTGTCGACCCGCAGATTCACCCCGTCCACCGCAACGTGTGAACCGGTCTTACTCTTGTACACCTTTGTCAGGGCCTTGGTCTCGATAACCGGATCGGATGGACCGGCCATTAGAAGATCGCCTCCGGAGACTATGCGGTCGGCCACAGCGTGGTTTTCTCGGCCAGGGGCTCAGAGTCGATGTCCTGGCCGTCAACTACTGACCGGGGGTGCCAGGCCACAGCAGGACGTTACGGATTTCAAATTTCCTCTGCTGTGCCGATTACCGCCAGGGTCAAATATCCCGGGAATCGACAGTGAGGTTCAGCAACGCCGCCAGCGTCGAAATCTCGATGCCCGACGCGAAGCAAGGGCCCTCCGGGCTTTGCCGGGGGACCACTTTATGTGAACGGGAATTGTCAGCCCGTGTTGGAGTGCGCAGCAGGAAGCGTTGCCTGCCCGAACCGCGGGTCCTGCCTCTCGGCTACCGTGGCCCCCGCAGGGTTTCGACTGGCGCCCAGCCACAGCAGAACCGCCTCCGTCCCGCTCCGGACGTCCAGCTTGGCGTAGATGTTGCTGAGGTTGTTGCGCACGGTCTTCTCGGCCAGATGCAGCCGTTTGGCGATCTCGGGCGCTCCGTAGCCAGAGGACAGCAGCTCGATGATTTGCCGTTCCCTGGGGGAGAGGCCGACCCTCAGCGCCTCCGCGGGTCCCGGGTCCCCGCTCCCCACGGCCGCCACGGGGAACGCTCCCTTTCTGAGAGCCGTGCAGGCCATGGGGGAGAGATAGGTGTTGCCGGCCACGCAGTTCAGGACCGCCGAGTTGAGCATGCATGAGCAGTGGTCGCCGTCGACCAGGTATCCACTCACTCCGTGGCGGAGTGCCTCAGCGAGCCGGTCGGCTTGCCATACCGGGCTGCTCACGATCACCGGGATGGTCCTGCCCCGCATGGCGTCGAGCAGTGGCATCAAGGCGTCCACAGGATCGTCGCAGCGCAACACCACGGCGTCCGGGCCGTCCCGGTGGCCGGAGTGCAGCTGGTCATACGGCGGGAGCACAAACCGGGTCCGGACCAGACCGTTCTTGGCGGGCCACTCCGAGTACGGCCAGTCGTCTTCGGCACACGCGAGGCCGACGGTCAGTTCGCGGCCCAAAGGGTGAGGCAGGCGGTCGTGGCAAGGCGACGGGGCCGGAGGGCGGTTAGTACCGATATGTGAGGAATGTTGCATGTCCATACCTCTGTGCGTCCTTCCATTGACGCCATCAGTCTCCTGGCGAAGGGGCCACCAGTTTCAGCCGGTGGGGGAATCGCTTCCCCAGTTATCGCGGCGTGTAGAGCCGTTTTGGCTTGTCCGTCGTCTCCTCGGGGGCCGGATCGGGCTGGATCGCAGCCTCCTGGACGGAAGCCCAGCACGGGGGAGCCCACCACGGGGAGGGAATCACGGTGTTCTTGCATACGGCTCCCACGCCGGACATGTTCAAAGTTTGAGGAATTGTTTGGCCAACCGTCAGTCGCGGCCGTACTACTGCCGGGTAGCGCTGACGTGGGTCACCGGCGGTCCGTACCGGGTAGAGCCGCTGGTCATGGCCTCCCTGCCTGGATCGCAGGCATGTCCCGGTTCCAGGCCCGCTTCGAGAAGGAAAACATGGCGGCCCTCGGCCCGACGGCGTTCGAGAATGCCGTCACGGAAGGAAGTCAGTACGACAGTCCGGCCTGTGCGGTCGAATTGGCCCTGGTGGCGTCGGCCGACGCCCGGCGGAGTGCCGCAGTTGCCCGTGTCCCCTGGACGCCGGGAAACGGAGGTGGCCGCGCTCGTGGCGGAGGGCACTGCGAAGCACGTGCGTCAGCCGCCCCCCGCCCCTCGCCGCCCACGCGGTGGATTACCGCTTGCTCGCCCTCGTCACGGCCTGGCCGTGCCCTCAGTACCATGACACAGCGCCCGTAACCACTCCGCAGCCAGCAGCGGAGCATGCGTCGTTCACAGCAGGAGGCGCAGCAGCCGGTCCTTCCAGGTGGTGAAGGGCGGGTAGGCGATCCGGAGCGGGTCGGCGAAGAGGGGCTTGTCGAGGACGGCCTTGGTGTGGCTGAAGGTGTCGATGGAGTGCTCGCCGTGGTAGCGGCCGAAGCCGCTTTCGCCGACGCCGCCGAAGGGCAGGCCGGGGACGGTGAGATGGGCGTTGGGGACGCCGAAGGCCAGGGCGCCGGAGGAGGTCTGCGCGGTCAGGCGTCGCTTGCTGTCGGCGGAGGCGGTGAAGGCGTAGAGGGCCAGGGGTTTGTCCCGGTCGTTGATGAAGGAGATGGCCGTGTCCAGGTCGGGGACGGCGACGACGGGCAGGACGGGGCCGAAGATCTCCTCGTTCATCACCGGCGCGCCGGGGTCGACGTCGGCGAGGACGGTGGGGGCGATGTAGCGGCTGTCGCGGTCGTGGTCTCCGCCGACGACGGTGCGTCCGTCCTTGAGGAAGCCGACGAGCCGGTCGAAGTGGCGGGTGCTGACGATGCGGCCGTAGTGGGGGCTGGTGGCCGGGTCGTCGCCGTACATCTCGCGGACCGCTGAGGCCAGGTGCGGTTCGAGTGCGGTGGCCGTCTCGCCCACGGCGAGGACGTAGTCCGGTGCCACGCAGGTCTGGCCGGTGTTCATGAACTTGCCCCAGACGATACGGCGGGCGGCCGTGGCCAGGTCGGTGCCGGGTTCCACCACGACGGGGCTCTTGCCGCCCAGCTCCAGGGTGAGCGGGGTGAGGTGGCGGGCGGCGGCGGCCATCACGATCCGGCCGACGGTGCCGTTGCCGGTGTAGAAGATGTGGTCGAAGCGCTGTTCCAGCAGGGCCGTGGTCTCGGGGACGCCGCCCTCGACAACGGCCACCGCCTGCGGGTCGAGGTGGAGCGGCAGCAGCCGGGCGAGGGCAGCGGAGGTGGCGGGGGCGAGTTCGCTGGGTTTGACGACGGCGCAGTTGCCCGCGGCCAGTGCTCCGACCAGGGGGGCCAGCGCCAACTGCACCGGGTAGTTCCACGGGCTGATGATCAGGACGGTGCCCAGGGGTTCCCGGATCACCCGGGCGCGGGCGGGTGCGAGCGCGAGCGGCACACCGGTCCGACGCGGGCGCAGCCATCCATGCAGGCGGGCGAGCGTGTGTTCGATCTCGTTGACGGTGAACCCGATCTCGGTGGTGAACGCCTCCGTCGGGCTCTTCCCGAGATCGGCTCTCAGAGCCTCCCCCAGCTCCTGTGCGTGTTCCGTCAACAGGGTTCGCAGGGACCACAGTTGGGCGCGGCGCCAGGCCACGGACCGGGTGCGGCCGGATGCGAAGACGGTACGCAGTCGGGCAACGGTGGCCGCGGCTTCGGTGCCGGGCGCCCGGGTGGTGTCGATGGTGTCCATGTCAGCGGCTCTCCAGGGTGGCGGCCGTGGTGGCGAAGGCGTCGGCGGTGGCGAGGTCGAAGTCGCCGTGGTCGCTGCCGAGGCCCTGTGCCACCAGCGCGGCGGCGGCACAGCCGAGCACGCCGCACTCGCGCGGTCCGCGTCCCAGGCCCAGTCCGCGCAGGAAGCCGGCCGAGAAGGCGTCGCCGCAGCCGGTGGTGTCCACCACGTCGACGGCGAAGGCCGGAATCTCGATCACCTCGTCCT
>NZ_JAMGBG010000207.1 GCF_023516595.1 Streptomyces neyagawaensis
ACGTCGACGGCGAAGGCCGGAATCTCGATCACCTCGTCCTCCGTGACCACCAGCGCACCGCGTGCGCCCCGGGTGACGGCGACGCACCCGACCCCTTCCGCGAGGAACCTGCGCGCACCGTCCTCCAGCGTCGCGGCGCCGGTGAGTCCGAGCACCTGCTCCTCGTTGGGCAACAGGTGGTCCAGATACGGGAGTGCGGGCGCGATCCAGTCGAACAAGCCGCTGTCGCCGGCGACGAGCAGGTCGGCGGAGGTGACCACACCCGCGGCCCGTGCGGGAGCGAGTGTCTTCGCCGCGGCCTCACCGCCCATCAACTCGGGTGCGCCCATGTGCAGATGGGTGGCTTCGGCGATCTCCGTGTGCGGGGCGTCGTCCGGTCCGTAGCTGATGTTCGCGCCCAGGACGTGGAACGCGGGGCGGCTGCCGTCGGGGCGGATGGGCAGCACCGAGGCCGAGGTTTGGGTGTCGTCGCGGCGCAGGACGAGAGAGGTGTCCACGCCGTGGCCGGCCAGCATGCTCAGCAGCAGGTCACCGATCGGGTCCGTGCCCACCGCGCCGGCGGTGCGCACCGCCGCTCCCAGCTTGGAGAGGGTCAGCGCGGTACCGGCGGCCGTGCCCGCCGGGCTGAACCGGATCTGGTCCACCAGGGTCGCGCCCTGCCCGTCCGGGATGGCCTCGACGGGCCGGACCTGCACGTCGAACACGTGAGCGCCGAGGGCTATGACTGTCTGGCTCATCGGGTGCTGTCCTCTCCTGTGGGGTGGGTGGTGCCGTAGCCGCGCCGCAGGGCGGAGGTGACGACGGCGGTCTGCTGGTCGTCGTCGAGGACCCGCGGCTTGCCGATGTGGGCGGCGCGCAGGTACACGCCGCACAGCCACTCCAGGAGCAGCGCGTTCTCCACGGCCTTGGCGAGCGTCGGCCCGAATGCCACGGCGCCGTGGTGGGCCATCAGCGCCGCCGACCTGCCGTCGAGTGCCGTGAGCACGTGCTGGGCCAGCTCCGGGGTGCCGAAGACGGCGAACGGCGCCACGCGCACGGACCCGCCGAGCAGCAGCTGCTGGTAGTGGACGCAGGGAAGTTCGTCGAGCACCAGGGACAACGCGGTGGCCTGGGGCGAGTGGGTGTGCACCACCGCGCCGGCGCCGTACCGCTGGTAGATCCCGAGGTGCAGCTCCAGTTCGGAGGTCGGTTCGAGGTTCCCGGCGAGTGTCCCGCCGTCGGGGCCCAATACCGTCACCTGGTGGGGCGTGCACTGTCCGAGGACGGCGCCGGTGGCGGTGACCGCGATCCGGTCGCCGTCGCGCATGCTCACATTGCCCG
>NZ_JAMGBG010000208.1 GCF_023516595.1 Streptomyces neyagawaensis
TACACGCTGGTGTACCGGCTGATGTTCAACATCAACGAGGGCAAGGTCATCTGGCCGTCGCTGGGCGCCGCCCTCAAGAAGGCGCAGCTGCGGGACAACACCTCGTTCCTGCTGCGTCCGCCGTCCCCGGCGAGCTTCGACTTCCTCGGCCCGAACGTGGCCGTCGAGTGCGTGGACAAGGACTACCCCAAGAGCCTGCGGAAGCTGTACCGGAACGTGACGGACAACGCCGAGGACGCGCCGCTGCTCGGCCCGGCCATGGCCTACGGTCCGCCCACCTACGACCACCAGCACGCCACCGCGTGCGTCCAGTGGCCCGCTCGGACGCCCAGCCGCTACGACGGCTCCTTCCGGGCCCGGGGTTCGGCGCCGCTCCTGGTTCTCGGCACCACCGGTGACCCGGACACGCCGTACCAGGACGCGGTCGCTCTGTCCCGGCAGTTGGACAACGCCTCACTGCTGACGTTCGACGCCGAGGGGCACACGGCGTTCGGGCGCAGCGTCTGCGCGACGGACGCGGTCGTGGACTACCTCGTCGACCTGGAGGTCCCGGCCGCCGGGACCACCTGCGCGGACGAGACGCAGCCGCCGTCCTCCGCCCCGAAGGTCGCCCCGCCCGGGACGACGCTGAACGAACTGCGCAACGGCGTCGACGAGCGCGTGGAGCGCATCGGCGACGTGAGCTGACCGGCTCGCGCTGCGGGCTGGTCCATGAGCGGACGGCTCCGATCGCCGGAGCCGTCCGTCCGACACGAAACCGGAGGCGCCCGCCCCTTGATGGCGCGCCCCGGGTTTCGTCCGAGCGCACACGTTCGTGCGCGGCTGACCAAGGCGAGTCCGGGAGAGCGAGCCGGTGGGACTGCGCATTCACTTCACGTACGAGGACCTGGCCCGGGTGGTGTTGGCGGAGGAGCCCGATCCGCTGTGGGAGGGGCTGCTCAGCCTTCATCTGCTGCAGAACCGCGACGGCCCGCTGGTCTTCGGCCACTGGCGGCGGGCCACGCGGGGCTCCTTCGACCCGGCGCTGTCCCGGCTGCGTCATCTCGCCCCGCCACGCGGCTACTCGGCGGACTTCCTGACCCCGGGAAGCGCCTCCGCCGGGTTCGAGGCGGGAGTGGACGCACTGCTCTCCACACCCCGCGCCCGCCTGCGGACCGACCTGACGGAACTGTCCCTCACCCGCCCCCTGCCCAGTTGGGCGCGCCCGCTCGCCGACGGCGACACCCAGGCACTGCGGGGGCTCGGCGGCCTGGTCCGACGGCATCACGAACGGTTCGTCGCCCCCTTCTGGACCCACGTCCGCACCCGTTTCGACGAGGCCCGGTCGGTCGCGGCCAGGGCCATGCTCAGGTCGGGTTTCGCCGATCTGGCGGCGGGGCTGCATCCGAGTGTGCGCTGGTCGGCGCCGGTGCTGTACATCGCGGGCGCCCATCTGCGGGGAGACCTCCACTTACAGGGCCGAGGTCTGCGGATCATCCCCTCCTTCTTCTGCTGGCCCGGCCCGATCGTGCTCAAGGACGGCTCCCTGCCGCCGGTGCTCGTGCACCCGGTGACCCATGACCCCCGCTGGCTGGCGCCCCCGCGAACGGCCGGTGCCGGCACCCACCAGGCGCTGGCCGCGCTGCTCGGGAGGTCACGGGCCGCCGTCCTGGAGGAGGTGGTCGAGGGCCGGACCACGAGCGAGATGGCGCTGCGCCTGGGGATCAGTCCGGCGACCGTCAGTCACCATGTGGCGGTGCTGCGGGAGTCGGGCCTGCTCACGAGTCGGCGCATCGGCGGCGCCGTTCTGCACACCGTCACCGGTCTGGGCACCGACCTTCTGGGAAACGGTCCGACCTGCGGCATTCGGCCACGCCCGAAAGCCGTGGTCCGGGTCGACCGGTGACGGGACCATGGGGCAGGCACGAGGAGGGAGTTCGCATGACTTTCCGCAAAGTGGCCGCGGCATTGTTCGCGGCAGCGGCGATCGCGGTCTCGACGGTCGGGCTCGACGGTACGGCCGCCGCCCACACCGACAGCTCCAGCGGCGGCACCGGCATCCTCACCTCCGAGGACGCCCGGCAGCCGTCGCTGACGGCGGCTCAGATGAGGAACGCGGTGGCACCAGAAGCGGCCGGATCCGGCGCCTCGGCCGCCGCCTCGCTGAACTGCGCGTACTACTACGTGTGCGGGAAGGGGGCGAACGGCAACAGATTCGACTACACCACGTGCAACACGACGTACACCCTGCCCAACCTCGTGGGCTGGGGTTCCCTCCACAACAACCAGACGCCGGGGACCAGGGCCCACTTCTACGACGCGAACGGCGCGTGGATGTTCTCCATCGACGCCCCCGCCAGGAATGACGTGTTCTGGACACCGGTCTGGTACGTCATCGCCTGCTGAGCCGACAGCCGGCCCGGTCGGTATGGGGTGCGGAACTCGGGCGTTCACGGGTGTCGAGGGCGGGGCGCCGGCTCCGTCCTCGGTATACCGGTGGATTCAGAGGACCGCACCACGCAGAGGGAGAACCGTCATGACGCTTCAGCGGATGGACAACGTCGGCATCGTCGTCGCAGACCTGGACGCCGCCGTCGCCTTCTTCACCGAGCTCGGCATGGAGGTCGAAGGCACGGCACAGATCGAGGGCCTCTTCGCGGACCAGGCCGTCGGACTCGACGGCGTCCGCAGCGACATCGCGATGATGCGGACCCCTGACGGCCACGGCAAGCTGGAACTCGCCCAGTATCACGCCCCCGCGGCGATCGGGGACGCCTCGCACAACCCGCCGGCCAACACGCTGGGCCTGCATCGGGTCATGTTCGCCGTCGACGACCTCGACGACACCCTCGCCCGTCTGCGCCCCCATGGCGCCGAACTCCTCGGCGAAGTGGCGCGCTACAAGGACATCTACCGGCTCTGCTATCTCCGCGGCCCGTCCGGCATCATCCTCGCGCTGGCCGAACAGATCGGGCTGACGGAGGGTTCGGAAGGTTGATACAGATTTCACCAGTGGAATGAGCAACGATCTGGGGGACTCGGTCAGCGATCGCTTTGACACGCCCGATGCATGGTGATCCCATGGAAAGAGGGTTGATTGATCGTAGGAACGGATGCGAACCATGGCCTCGGAATCCGGAAACCCACGCCCTATCGTTTTCCTCGGTACGCCGCCGGGCAGTGTGAGCACCCCGGTACCTCAGGAACTCAGAGAATGGGAAGCGGCAGTCATTCGTTTCGCGGAACTGAGGGATGACATCCCGGAGGGATCCGGCGGATCCTGCGCCTTCTCCGTGAGTGGGACCCCCTCTGAACCCGATGACTCCAAAGTGGACTACACCCTTCTGTAGTCGGCCTCGGAGGTGAACGGTGCGGCAGGGCCATCTCGCGATACTCACCGAGTCGGCGGATCTCCACGCCCTGCTCATCCAGCGGGTACTCCATGACCGCGGACGGGTCGCCTGCGACGTCATCGAGACGGACAGCCTCTGCGGGGACGGCGGATTGAGCTGGTCGGACACCCGAAGCCGTATGGCCGTCAAGGGCGGGGGTTACCTTGACGTCGGGGACCTCGATGTCGTCTGGTGGCGGCGCGGCAGCAATGCGCAGAAGATCCCGCCGGGCATCACCGACAGCGCCGATGTGGAAGTCATCAACAACGACTGCCGTACGGCATTGGCCGGAGCGTTCTGGAACGACTTCCACGGCACGTGGGTGAGCGATCCCCACGCCACCGCCATGGCCGAGAACAAGCTCGTTCAACTGCGGGCCGCACAGGCCGCGGGACTACCCGTACCGCGTACCCTCGTCAGCCAGGACCCGGAAGAGATCAGAAGTTTCTGCCGGTCGGTCGGGGGCGATGTGATCGTGAAGAGCGTGCGGGGTTGTTCTTCCGCACCGGTGTTCACGAGCAAGGTGACGGACGCCCACCTCAGAGAAGAGGCGTCCATGCGGCTGGCCCCGGCCATCTACCAGGAATGCGTTCCGGGCCAGGAGCATCTTCGCGCGCTGGTCCTCGGGGACGAGATCCATGCCGTCTCCATCCACAGCGAGGATCTGGACTGGCGGGGAAGGCTTCCCGGAGAATTCCGGATCGCCCAGGTCGACGACGCCACTCGGACCGGGCTGGTGGATGTCCTCAGGCGCCTTCGGCTGAGGATGGGTGTGATCGACATGAAGCCGGACAGCAGCGGGGTTCCTGTCTGGCTCGAGATCAACCCTCAGGGGCAGTTCCTCTTCATGCAGGCGCTCAGCGGCCTGGACCTGGTGACACCCTGCGTGACCTACTTCGAGCGGGAAGCCCTCTCCACTGCCCACAGGGTCCGCCCCTGAGCCCGAGCCCGATCAGAAGGCCGGCGCGGTGTGTCCCTGGTGGGGTCCCTGGCTGCGTGCCTTGAGCAGCGTGTCCCGTAGGTGATCGTGGGCCATGGCGAGGCAGGCGTGGACGGCGCCGTTCGCCACCGAGAGCCCCAGAACCTGGGAGACGGTGGTGATGCGGGGGACGGCCGACAGGGTGTGCTCGAGCCGCTTCCGTACGTCGGGGAGTACCTCATCCACCAACGAGCTCAACCTGCCGACGAAATAGACGGATTCTGGATCGAGGGTCACGGCGACGATGCTCACGGCGGTGGTGACCGCCGTCGTGAACGCGTGGAGCGTCTCCGCACGGGCTGAATGATGGTGAGGCGTCGGCGACAGGTCCTCGACGTGTTCGATGTCCCACCCCTGGTCGCGAGCGAACCTCACCAACCCCCCGGTACTCAGCAGCTCGTTGAGGGTGAGGCCGTCGATGCCCGAGGAGAGGGAACCGATGTCGCCGAACGCGGGGGTACGGCCACGAGCCAGTTCGTGGTCCTTGCAGGTGGCGAAGTTCAGGGTGCTGCTGACGCTGAACAGGGCGGCGTTGCGGATGCTCGTGTCGTCCGTGAGCACCTGGAGCAAGGACGCGTTCGCGTCACTGTCGAAGGTCACCGGAGCATCCAGGAGTTCGGCGACGGTTCGCTGGAGTTCCCTGCCGGAGAAGATCTTCATTCGATCGGCGGGCCGGAAGACCTCAACACCGTCGCGGACGTGGGCAGGCAGCGCCGCGACGACCTGGCGCAGTGGCCCTTGTGCGGACGCCGCCGTCTGCGCGATCAGGTCGACCAGCCACCGGCCGGCCGCGGAGACGTCGTCGTGCTCGACCGTCGGAACGATCATCTGGCCGATCTCTCGGCCGCGCAGGTCGGTCACCAGCACGCCGGTGGTCACGGCGCCGAAGCCGACCCCCACGACATGTCCGGCCGTCTCGGGCACATCGAGGTACGTCGACGGACGGCCACGCCCGACGACGGCGTCGACTCCCCCGTCCACGACGAACCCGTCGGCGCGCAGTTCCTCGACGGCCCGCGACACCGTCGCCTTGCTCAACCCTGTGACGTCGATGAGCTTGTTCCTGGTCAACGGCGCACGGGAGAGAAGCACATCAAGGACACGTGCCTTGTTGTAGTCGCGTGGTGTGGGGTTGATGCTGCTCACCTCATGACCTTATCGAGACCGTGCGTGGTCCGAACCAAAGGGCTCAGCCGGGGGCGCTCCCGCGACGGGTGCT
The DNA here is from genome assembly GCF_023516595.1 of Streptomyces neyagawaensis. Classification (GTDB taxonomy): domain Bacteria; phylum Actinomycetota; class Actinomycetes; order Streptomycetales; family Streptomycetaceae; genus Streptomyces; species Streptomyces neyagawaensis. The sequence continues at coordinate 5,570 of NZ_JAMGBG010000208.1, forward strand.
CAGCAGGCGGGCCGCGATCTCCTCCGGGGCGACGGCCATGGCCCGCTCGACGTTGACCCAGTCGTCCCTGGCGTGCTCGAGGAGATAGTCGCGACGCTCCGGCACTCGTTCCGCGCGCCAATGGGTGACCAGCGCGCGCAGCGTGAGGCGGGCAAGCGCGGCCACGGGCAGGAGCGGGAGTTCGGTGTCCTTGATCGGACGAGCTCGCTCGTACCCCGCGACGAAGCAGCACCCCTCGTACCAGGGGTCCTCGGGCGTCCGGCCGAGCAGATTCGCGAGCGAGACGGCGGGATCGAAGATCAAGGCGCTGCGCATGCTGTCACCGAAGTCGATCACTCCGGTGACGAAGCTGTCGGTCCGTGGATCCACCAGGACGTTGTAGGGGCTGTAGTCGCCGTGGATCACCTGGGTCTCCAGCTCACCCAGCCGCGGAACGACCGCCTCATGGAAGAGGCGGAAGACTTCCCGGGCCAGCCGACGGTGCGCGGGGTCGGGCGTGTGGTCGATCAGTTCCCGCAGCTGGTCGAAGTACCGAAGGTCCCACACGAGGCGCCGATCGTCCGCTGGGTGCCTGAACGACCGCAGAGCCAGATCCACTCGCCCGAGCATCTGCCCGGCCAGGGCCAACTGGTGGGGATCGGGGTCCGTCCGCGCCAGAACGGTACCTTCGACGAAGTCGAGAACACGCAGGACCCGCACCGCGCCGTCCTTCGTCTCGATCGGCACGTGGTCGCCGCCCTCGACGGTCTGCTTGACCCGCTGGGTGGGGAGGTGAGGGGCGGCGGTTTCGAGGTGGCGCATCACCGCCGTCTGGAGAGCCACGACAGCCACCGCCTCGTCGGGCGGCGACACCTTGACCAAGTGGTCGGCCGTGTCGGTGCGCAGCCGGAACGTGTCGTCCTTCTCGGTCGCCAGCCGTTCGAGACGTCCGCTCAGTCGGTAGTGCCGGGCCAGGAGAGCGTCCACCACGTGCGTCGCGATGGGCTCGTGGGACGACGCCAGGCCGCTCTCCTCGAACAACTGCTGGGCGATACGTGCGGGGGGCGAGGTGTTCACCGTTCGGTCCCTTCGGGCGGTCGGCTTTCGGCCTGCTACAGGCGCTTCTCGGCGATCTCCGCGAAGGTCTCGAGGAATCGCGTCACGTCGTCCGAGTCGAAGGCCAACGGCGGTCGGATCTTGAGCACATTGACTGCTTCGCCGGTGCCGCTGATGAGGACACGACGCTCACGCATGTCGTTGATGACCTGGTCGGCGAGGACACGATCGGGCTCCAGCGACTCACGGTCCTTCACCAGCTCGACTCCCACGTACAGGCCGCTCCCCCGGACCTCCGCGACGTGGGGCGACTCACGGGTGAGCTCCTCGAGACCGGCGCGCAGTGCCTTGCCGTTGTCGAGGACCCGCTGCCGTACGTTCTCCGCTTCGAAGACGTCCAGAACCGCCGCGCCGGCGGCGACCGCGATCGAACTGCCCGCGAAGGTGTTGAAGTACCGGACGTTCCGTCCGAACTCGTCGCTCACCTCGGGTCTGAACACCACGCCGGAGATCGGCATGCCGTTGCCCATGGGCTTGCCCATGGTGACGATGTCCGGAACCACCTCATGGCGGCTGAACCCCCACATCGAGTCTCCGAGTCGGGCGAATCCCGACTGGACCTCGTCGGCGATGTACACACCGCCCGCGGCGTGCACTTCCTCGACCATGTCACGCAGGTAGCCGACCGGATCGGTGAAGATGCCGTCGCTGGAGTACGCGCAGTCCGTGATCAGCGCCGCGAGCCGGTAGCCGTGGCGTTCGAGGTCGTGGACGGCGCCGCGCACCTGGCTTCGCATGTGGTCGGCGAGAGATGAGCCGGGCGGGACGAGTCGCGGATCCGGAGCATCGATGACGCGGACGTTCGGCCCGAGCGGTGAACCCGCGCCGAGCGTCGGCGAGAAGCTCGCGACCTCGCGAGTGAGACCGTGGTAGGCCCAGCGTGTGACGACGATGCCCTCGCCGCCCGTGTGGAATCGCGCCACGCGTACGGCCAGGTCGTTCGCCTCCGACCCGCTGCACGCGAAGCTGACCCTGGAGAGTTCCTCGGGCATCGTCGCGAGGAGGCGCTCGGCGTAGTCGACGAGTGATTCCTGCACGTAGCGCGTGTTGGTGTTGACCGCCGCCAACTGGCGGGAGACGGCCTCGACGACGTGTGGGTGGGCGTGACCGACGCACGGCACGTTGTTGTAGGCGTCGAGGTAGTCGTTGCCGTCCCGGTCGAAGAGGTGAGCGCCCCGGCCGGAGACGAACTCGACCGGCTCCCGGTAGTTCAGCGCGTAGCCCGGGCCCAGCACCTTGTTCCGCCGTCGGACGGTGGACCGCAGGCGCTCGGGCAGGTCGCCGAGCGCCGCGGGGTCGAACCTGTTGGGGTAGTTGGCCAGCGCCGGACTCGGTGTCGACGTCATCAGCAGGTCCTCTCTCTTCAAGGCGTGCACGCATCTCGTCGTGGCTGCTTGAGGCAGAGCCTACCAGATATTGTTTCAGTTCCAGCCTGAAATATATTCACCCCGGCCCGCCTACGACCAGGGCAGGACCAGCGCTCCCCAGGCGACGATGGGACCGAGGGCGACGATTCCGCCGGTGTAACCGATGACCTGGCGGTAGAAGCGGCGGGGGTCGACGCCGCGGGCGTTGCTGAGGACGAGGGCGCCGTTGGTGGAGAAGGGGGACGTGTCGACGATCGTCGTGGAGATGGCGAGGGCCGCGATCAGTCCGGCGGCGCTGAGGTGGCTGGAGAGCAGCAGCGGGACGGCGATGGGGATGATCGCAGTCAGGATCGCGGTGGAGGAGGCGAAGGCGGATGTGATGGCGACGGTGAAGCACAGCAGGAGGGCGACGACGAGGGGTGCGCCCAGGCCCGCCGCGTGCTCGGAGATGCTCTCGATGACACCGGCCTTCTCCAGCATGGCGATGTAGGTCATCATGCCCGCGACCAGCAGCAGCGTGGACCAGCTGACGCCGTCCACGGCCTTCTCCTGCCGCTTCATGTCCACCAGGGCCAGCAGGGCGCCGGCAGCCAGGGCCAGGAAGCCGATCTCCAGGTGGAAGCCGAGGGCGCCGACGACGAGGGCGAGCAGGCAGGCGAGGGTGAGCCACTGGCGCCAGTCGGGCCTGCCGGACACGGCGAGGTCCTCGTCGGTGGCCGCGTCGTCGGTTGCCTCTGCGAGCGGCGCGGGGCGCTTGGCCAGCAGGGCGTAAGTGAGCGCCGAGAGCACGAGGTTGATGAGGAAGCTGGCACTGAACAGGGTGACCGCGGAGACGTGCAGGTCGGTCTTGTCGACCAGGCCGAGGACGAGGGCGCCCGAGACGGCGAGCGGGGAGAACGCGCCCGCGTGCCCTCCGCTGATCACCATCATGCCGACGACCAGCGGGTTGAGCTTGTAGCGGTAGGCGAAGTTCATGCCGATCGGCGCGAGGATCGCGACCGCCGCCGGCGTGAACGTGCCGAACGCCGTCAGCAGAGCCGCCACCAGGAACAGCACCCAGGGGATGAGCGCGACCTTGCCGCGCACCAGCCGTACGCCGGCCGCGACGAGCCAGTCGATGGTGCCGTTGCGGCGGGCGACGGAGAAGAGGTAGGTGACACCGACGATGGTGACGAAGAGCTTCGCCGGGAACCCCTCGAAGATCTCGTCCTCGGTGAGGCCGAGCGAGGCGGTGCCGACCGCGAAGGTGGCGACGAAGGCGAGGATGCCCAGATTGATCGGCAGCACCGTGCCGACCACGAACATCACCAACAGCGCGCCTATGGAGATCACTTCAGCAGACATCTTTGTCCTTGGTGCGATGGGGAGGGGCGCGCCCCGAGGGCGCGAGGTTGCCCCGGTGCGGACGGCTGGGGAACCGGCCGACCGAGGTGATGTTCGTCCCGCTTCAGGCGGCTCGCGTGGTGCCTGTGTCCGGGACGTAGATGCGGGCGTCGGCGAGCAGCCGTGCCGCGCGTTGCACCGTGACCCGCCGGGGCAGGCCGTCCTGTACGTCGGTGCAGCGGACCGCGACGATGCCGGCGGGGGTGCCGAGGCGCAGCCATTCGTCGGTCGGGCCGCCCGTGGTACGGCACACCACGGAGCCGGTGACGAGCCCGGCCGCCGCGACGGCGACGGCGGAGGTCAGACCGATCGCGGGATGCGGGGCGTTCATGCTGAGCATGCGCACCGAGACGTCGTAGTCCTCGGCCGCGACCGGTTCACCGAGGGTGGTGGTATACGGCACGGGCGGGCCGACCAGGCCCACCTTGGGCACCGCGTCACCCGGTTCGCTGCCCGGTTCCAGCAGCCCCATCAGCGGTGCGGCGGCATGGCGCACGGAGCGCAGCCAGGGCACGTCGGTGTCCATCCGGTCCAGGGACTCGGCGCCGGTGCGGCCGGCGTCGAGGGCGTCGACGAGGACGACGGGGGCCCCGGCGTCCACCATGGTCACCCGTACCGGCTCGGCGTCGGCGACCCGCAGGCTCTGCGCGGCCTGTCCGGTGGGGAGCAGTAAACCGGTGGTGCCGCCCGCCGGTTCGAGGAAGGTGAGGCCGACGGCGACCCCGCCGGCCCGGGTGCCGGGTACGGTCTGGCGGCCGAAGTGGTGGACGACGCCGCCGGTGGTGTCGACGAGCCCTTCGAGGACCGCGCCCGTGTTGGTGTTGCGCATCACCACGCGGGTCCGGTCGCCGGTGATCGCCACCATGCCCTTGGTGACCGCGTAGAGGGCGACGCCTGTGGCGCAGTTGCCGCAGTTGCTCGTCCACTCGACCGAGCCGGTGCCGATGCCCACCTGGGCGAAGAGGTAGTCCACGTCCACGCCGGGTTCGGAGGAGGCGCTGACCACCGCCGCCTTCGAGGTGGTGGGGGTCGCCCCGCCCACGCCGTCCAGTTCCACGGGGTCGGTGGCGCCGTACGCGGAGACCAGCAGCTTCTCCAGTCGGCCACGGTCGGCGGGGACGTCGACCTGGTTGAACAGCCAGCACTTGCTGGTGCCGCCTCGCACCAGGGTCGCGGGAGTGTGCACGTCTGAGGCTCTTTCTTGCTGAATGAGGGGAGGTGAGGGCCGAGCGGTGGTTACCGGCGCATTGCGGGCCGGTGAACCGCTCGGCGACTGCGGAGACCTTCGCAGAGGCGTGACTTCGGAACAATCGCAGTTCGCTTCACATGGGTTTAGCTCAGCTAAAGTCACAGGCATGTTGAACGTACGTCGCCTGCTGCTGCTCACCGAGGCCGCCGAGCGCGGTTCGCTCACCGCGGCGGCGGAGGCGCTGGGCATGACGACGTCCGCCGCCTCGCAGCAGATGTCCCTGCTGGAGCAGGAGGCCGGACAGCCCCTGGTCGAGCGGCTGCCGCGAGGGATCCGGCCCACACCGGCGGGCGCCGCGCTGGTCGAGCGGGGACAGGCGATCCGTCGCGAACTGCGCGCCGCGCAGGCCGACTTGGACTCCTTCACCGCCCTCGACCAGGGCACGTTGCGGCTCGGGTCCTTCCCGACGGCGAGCGCGTCCCTGCTGCCGCTCGCGCTCACCCGCTTCCGCCGCCGCCACACCGGCATCCGTATCGAGGTGCGCGCGGGCGTTCTTGCGGAACTCCGGGAGATGCTGCACACCGGGGAAGTGGAGCAGGGACTGCTCTGGGACTACGAGTGGAACCGGGTCGACGACCCGGCGCTCTCCCTCACCCACCTGCTGGACGACCCGACGGTGCTGGTGGTGCCCGCCGACTCGCCCCTGCGCACGCATCCTTCCGTGCGGCTCGGCGATCTCGCGGACCAGGAGTGGATCATCCGCGCCGACAACCACCCGGTCGCCGATGTCCTGCGCCGCGGCTGCCGCCAGGCGGGGTTCGAGCCGCGCATCGCCTACGCCTCGCACGACTACCAGGAGGCGCAGGCCATGGTCGCGGCCGGGCTCGGCATCGCGCTCGCCCCGCGCCTGGCCCTCACCAGCCGCCGCAGCGACGTACGCCTGCTGCCCTTCGCCTCCGACGTGCCCGCGCCCACCCGCCGCATCCTCCTGGCCCGCGCCGAGGCCCGCCCCGCCACCCCGCCCGCCCAGGCGATGGCCCGCGTCCTGCGCACGGTGGCGCAGCGGTTCACCGCCCCCGGGCTGCACCGGGCCCAGCTCGGGGCGGTTCGCCCCGGCTGAGGATGAGGGGTGATCCCGCGGGCCGCGGAAAGGCCGTGCCGCCGCGGAGGGGGGATCCGCGACGGCACGGCAGGGAAGGGGCAGGTCAGGGTCAGGCCCAGGGGTTCACTGCGGTGAAGGAGCTGTCGGCTCGGAATGTGTCGGTGTCCTGATAGGTCTCCACCCGGAGTTCGTAGTTGTAGTGGCGGAGGTAGCGGCCGGGGTAGTTGTACGACTCCAGGCGGACGGAGCCGGCGACGGTGCCCGGGCGGGCGCAGTAGGTGGCGTCCTTGTTGAAGACGGCCGTGTTGTTGCTGGTGTCGAAGCGGATGCGGAAGTCCCAGTGGCGGAGGTAGCGGCCGGAGGAGTCGCGGAAGGAGTAGCAGTTGGCGTCGGCGAGTCCGGGCACGACGGTGAAGGTGGCGCTCTGCTTGACGGCGGTGGTGCTGGAGCCGCTCACCGGGTCGATGTAGCCGAGGTTGTCGGAGCGGGCCACGGCGTAGCGGCTCGGGTAGTTGACGGACTGCAGTGACCGGGTGGTGTTGGTCGGCAGGGTCACACCGCCGGAGACGGTTTCCTTCAGCACGGTGAGGTGTCGGGCGAAGCCGGTGAGGCCGGGCAGCTCGGTCGGGGTCGTCCAGGTGGCGAAGTTGTCGTAGCTGTCGCTGTACCAGTACTTATGGGCGCTGTAGCCGTCGTAGTAGATGCGCCAGCCGCCGTTGTCGAGCGGGACCAGGGCCGGGCCCTCGACCCAGTCGCCGAAGCCCGCCCAGTTGCCGGTCTTCCGGAAGGTGTAGGGGCCGGTGAGGCTGGAGGAGGTGGCGTACTCGATGTACTTCGTCGTCTCGTTCTTGGTGAACGCGTGGTACGTGGAGCCGACCTTGACGATGAAGGTGTCGATGTAGTTCGGGCCGATGCCGGACAGTTGGGTGGGCGCCGACCAGGTGGTCAGCGCGGAGTTGGTCGCCGTGATCTTGTAGGCGGTGAAGTGGGTGGCGGTGCTCGCCGACGTCAGCGACATGATGACGTTCACGCTGCCGTCGGTGTCGATGAACCACTCGGGTGCCCAGGTGCGGGTGAGTCCGCTGATCGGGATCGTGTAGTTGTACAGGAACGTCCAGTTCAGCCGGTCGGTGCTGCGGGCGAAACCGATGGTGTTCCCGGTCCAGTTGGTGGTGTAGGTGATGTAGTAGAAGCCGTCGGTGTGCTTGAAGATGCTGGGGTCACGGATCAGCCCGGACGGCGGGCTGTACGCCGGGCCCTTGCGGAGGGTGAAGCCGGTGGCGTCCGGCGAGTCGTACACGTACATGTTCGACTCGCTGGAGTTGGTGAAGGCGGTCATCGTGTACCGCGTGGCCTGCCCGGCCGGCGGGGCGGCCGCGGCGGCGGTGCCCTGGAGGGCGGGGACGCCCAACAGGACCAGCAGCAGCGGCCCCAGCAGGGCGAGCAGCGTTCTCTTGCTTCTGTTCAACGTTTCCTCCGGCCTGTGCCTGTGCCCGTCTGAGCGATCACCACCGTGACAGGGAATGCCGATTTGTTCGGAATTACGAACACTGTGCGACAGCTCGTGCAGAAGATAGATTTCTGCCACGGGTGCGTCAATATTTCCGACGCGTTCCGTTCCGTTTACATCGGCGTCCGGCGAAGGCGGCTGCGGAACATGGCCGTTGCTGCGAGGGTGGGTCGATGCCTACGACACCTGACGGACGGCCCATACCGCCCCCGCACGCCGACGAACGCACCATGGTGGAGGCGTGGTTGGACTTTCACCGTGCCACGCTCGCCGTGAAGTGTGCGGGCCTCAAGGATGAGCAGTTACGGCTTCCGGCGTCGCCCTCGTCGATGACGCTGCTGGGGCTCGTACAGCACATGGCCGAGGTGGAACGCAACTGGTTCCAGCGTGTATTCGCAGGTCAGGATGTACCGCCTGTCTTCGGGGCGGACAATCTCGACGGCTTCGCGCTCCAGTCGGACCGTGGACTCGACGAGGCGACGGACGCCTGGCAGGCGGAGATCGCCCGAGGCCGTGAGCTGATCGCCGACGCGTCGCTGGACGACTCCGGGCGTCTGCCCGAACGGGAAGCGGGTCACGTCGGCGGTCCGAGTGTCTCCCTGCGCTGGATCCTGGTGCACATGATCGAGGAGTACGCACGGCACAACGGCCATGCCGATCTCATCCGCGAGCGGATCGACGGAACCACCGGCGCGTAAGACGGGCTTGTCCAGTCGCGAGCAAAGCCGCGAGACCCGGCTCGGCCGCCGTCCCGCCGGCCCCGCCGCAGGGCAGTGCCTGACCGTCAGGCACTGCCACGGCCCCCGCTCACCCCATGCGCCTGCCGGAAGGCGCCGGGGGGCGCGCCGCCGAGGCGGGTGAAGTGGGCTGCCCGGTGGCGGCCACGCAGGCTCGCGTGAGGATCTTCACGGTGTAGCCGAATCGATGGGCGCAGTCGGCGGCGCGCCGGGTCCTGGCGCAGGAGCGCTCCGACTCGGCCCGGAAACGGGCAATCGGCCGACCTGCAACAGCAGGCTGGTCAGCAGGAGTTGGAGGATTTCCGCCGCGACGGTCTCTTCCGTGCGGCCCATGCACTCCCGAACTCGCCTGTGCTTGAGGGCAGTTGACGTAACTCATGGGCGACAGGAGCCGTTTGAGCCGATCTGCGACTGCATGCCGCCATGGATGTGAAGGATTCGTGACGGACTCGTGTGCGTGCCGGATGCTGGTTCGGGCTCCGGCCCGGGATCCCGCACCACGACCAGCACACACATTCGTCGAGCCTGCCACGAGGAGTACCATGAGGAAGTTGCTCCGCCAGGGCATCATCGGCCTCTCGGCCGCCGCCTCGCTCGCACTGTTACCCACAGCGGCAACCCCCGCCCAGGCCGCTCCGTCCGCCATCCCGTCCGGGATGACCTGGACCGTGCTCGCCCAGGGCGCCGGGAACGGCACCGTCCGCGTCGGGGCGGACTCCGCGACCGACCCGTACTACGGCGACACCCCGGCCACCGCCACACTGCCCGTGCTGTGTCTGCGCGTCACCGGCAGTGGTGTGCCCGCCGGCATCACCCCGGACTTCTACGCGGGCTGGGCTCGCGGCACCGTCGCCGCCACACCTCCGGTCCAGGGCAAGACGCTGACGAGCCTCGCCGTCGCCAACAACCTCTGCGTCCAGTACTACGGCACCGGTTGGCGCATGGCCGAGTTCCACGACGGCCGCTACGGAAGCAACCTGGAGTCGAGCGGCGGCTGGTCGTTCTGGGCCCACGGGTACCTGCCCCCGAACACGCGCTTCTGGGCCACGATCAACGACCAGCCGGCCAACCCCTGGAACTGAGCGGCCGCCGCCCTCCCGACCCCACTGGTCCGCAGGTGTGACCGCGCCGTGCGGGGAGGCGTCATCGCCACGCCTTCCCGCACTGCCGCTGTCCACCGATGGGGCGCGCCACCAGCGGCCCCGTGGGTCACGGACCCGGGCCCGGGTCCGGGCGTACGGCCTCGGTGATGCCGGCCCGGGCCGCTTCGAGCTGCGCGGCGAACGCGATGCCCAGGAACAGTGCCACGCCCGTCACATTCGCCCACAGCAGCAGAGCGACGAACGCCGTCAGCGGTCCGTACACGGCACCGAACGAGCCGCTCTCCGCGACGTACAGCGCCAGCAGCCAGGTGGCCGTGACCCACAGGACCAGGTGGACCGCCGAGCCGAACGCGAGCCAGGTGTAGCCCGGCTGGTCCCTGCGGGGGGCCCAGCGGAAGATCACCGCAGACGCGACCCAGGCGAGTGCCACGCCCAGCGGCACTTCGAGGGGCCGCCACCGGTCGAGCCAGTGCTCGGACCAGCCGAGGGCCTCCACCACCGCGTTCCCCACGGCTTCCCCGGCGACGAGGACGAGGAAGCCGAGGACCATCGGCATGCCCGCCGCGAGGGCGAGCAGCAGGGCCCGCCCGTACTTGGAGAGGAACGGGCGGTCCCGTTCGATGCCGTAGATCCGGTTCGCGCCCCGTTCCACCTGCCCCATCGCCGAGGCGAGGTTGAGCACCGCGAAGGCCAGGCCCAGCCACATGGCGACGGCGTTCCACACCCCGGAGCCGGCGCTGCGGGCGGTGGCGTCGAGGGCGTCCTCGACGAGCTTCGCGCTGGCGCCCGGGACGATCCGGCCCAGGGTGAGTTCGATGATCCGCCCGACGCTCTCGGTGTGCACCGTGGTGGCCACGCCGACCAGCGCGATGGTGAACGGCACCAGGCCGAGGACCACTTGGAAGGCGAGCGAGCGGGCGTTGGTGAACCCGTCGGCGTAGCGGAAGCGGGCGAAAGCGTCGAGGAGGAGCCGACGGCCTCCGTAGCGACGCAGCGCGGTGAGCGCCTCGTCCCCGGACAGCTCCTCCCCGATCATGTCCCGGGTCTGCGGGACGTGCACGACGGTCCCCATCGCGAACGGCTCCTCCTGTCTCGATGGTCACGGCCGGACGAGAAGACGTGATCTTGCCGCCGGGAGAAACCGTACAGCTGGAGGAGCGCCGCGGTCGTGGTGCCGGGTCAGCGGGGACGTGATCCGCTCGCCAGCTCCATGTAGAAGACGTAGGCGATCAGCTGCTGCAATGTGGCGAAGGTGCGCAGGAACGCGCCGGCGCCGATCTGGAGCGGCCGTACTCCGGCGTTCTGGAGCACCCGGTAGGTCCAGTTGGAGATGGTGCCCCAGTTCTGTTGCAGGTCGACGTTCTCCTCGCCCATCTGGGCGCCGCCGGTGCCGTGGGACCTGATGTTGGTGCGGATGTTGTCGAAGATGCGGCCGAAGCGAGCGGCTTCGGACGTGGCCTGAATGATCATGACGAGCGCGTGGCTCAGGACCGACCTGCCGTTCTGGGTCTGCAGATGGGTACTGGCCCGGCCCAACTGCTGTAGGGCGTTGTCGAGTCGGGGACCGTTGATCTGGAGGTTCCGGCGGCTGTCCTGGTCGCCCGCCCCGTCGGAGAAGTTGGTGTAACTGCCGTTCCATGGGAGGGCTGTGGAGTTGACGCGCAGCAGCTCGTTGAACCTGGCGCGGCGGGACTCGTTGAAGGCGTAGTGGCCGCCGCCCGGACCTGCCTGGTAGAAGCCCGCCAGGTACAGGTCGTTGGTCCAGAAGTACAGGGCGCCCACGTAGGTGCCGTACCGGTGCACGCTCACCTGGAAGAGCGCGTTGCCGTTGGTGGTCGTCTCGTCCAGCGTGTCGCGGAAGAAGTCGTGGCCGGTGACGCGGTGCATGGCCGCGATCATGTTCCAGTACTCCTGGTGCGGGTCCTGACCGCCGTTGAGCAGGTCGTCGATGACCCAGTCGTGCACGGTGAGCGTCCGGTCGGGATCGGCGGACGCCGCGGGCGCCGCGAGGCCCAGCATGCCGATGGATAACGCCAGCGCCACGAGGGCGCCGAGCGCGCGTCGGCCCATTCGTCTGAGAACCGTCAACTGGAGCATGGGGATGAGGTGTCCTTCACGTTCTCCGGGTCCACCGGCGCACACCGGCGACGCGGAAGGGGGAGCCCCTGGCGGGGCGGGTCTCCCCGACGCTACGTCCGGGCGACCCGCCGGAGTGGACTGCGGGCGCCCCGGCTCTGACCCGACAGCGCACGCTCGCCCAGGCCCTCGGCGCGGGCGCCGCGGTCAGCGGGACGCGCTGAGAAAGGCGGTGACCTCGTCGGCGAACCGCGCGGGCGCGTCGTGGTGGACGACATGACCGGCGGGCAGCTCGGCGAGGCGGACTCCGCCGGCGCTGCGGGCGGCCATGTCCGCGGCGTGCTCGGCAGCCAGTTCGTCGCTGCGCGTTCCACGGATCAGCAGCGTGGGGCAGGACACCGCTGTCCAGTCGTCCCAGTGATCGCCGTTGAGGGCCTTCTGCGAGGCCACGGTGTCGGCGGTGTCAAAGGAGAACCCCCAGCCCCGCTCCGTCTGCCGGAAGGAACACTCCAGATAGGGGGCCGCCGTGCCCAGGGCGGCCACCAGCGCTTCCCTGGACGGCATGGCGTCGGGAAGGCGGGTGGTGAACGACCAGTCGCAGTCGACGACCGCACCGATGTCCTCGACGATCAGCGCGCTCACCAGGTCCGGGTGCCGGGCCGCGAACTGGTAGGCGTTCACTCCTCCGAGGGAGTGCCCGAGCACCGCCACGGGGCCGACCGCCAGCTGCCGGTGGAAGGCGGCCAGGTCGGCCACGTACTCGTCCCGCTCGTAGGTGCGGGAACGGTCGGAGTCTCCGTGTCCGCGTTGATCGAGGGCGATCACTCTCCACCGTGGGGTCAGTGCCGCGGCCAGCGGCGCGAACGCCGAGGCTTCGTTGTAGTGCCCGTGCAGGGCGAGAAGCGGAGCCCCCGGCCCCCCGAAGTCCAGATACGACAGCTTCCGCCCGCCCACCATGAAGAACTCGCGCATGGTGCGGATGGTAGGAGACGGCACTGACACGTCGTGACTGATCAGAGGCGCCTCGACCCGCTTCGCGGCGGCGTGGCGCGTGCGGTGCCCTGGCATGATCGGCCGGAGCAGGTCTCGATGTCGGGGAGGGAGTCACCGGTGGACGTGACCGACCCAGCGCATGCCGCGCGCGTGTCCGCCTACGCGGCCGTGGGAACACGGCTGTCCCTGTTCAGCGACCGTCGGCTGCGGGACGCGGTGGCCGCCGCGCCGAGTCTCGGGGCAGGGATCGGCGGCAGGTCGGCGGAGATGGAGGTCGAGGGCAGACGTGTCTTCGTCAAGCGGGTCCCGCTGACGGACGTGGAGTTGCTGCCGGAGCATGTGCGGTCGACGGCCAACGTGTTCGAGCTTCCCCTCTTCTACCAGTACGGGCTGGGGTCGACGGGTTTCGGCGCCTGGCGTGAGCTGGCCGCGCACCTCATGACGACGGGCTGGGCCCTGACGAACGCGTACGGGGGTTTCCCGCTGCTGTACCACTGGCGGGTTCTGCCGGACGATCCCCCTGCCGGCTTCGTCGACAAGTTCGGCGGGGTCGAGGGAGCCGTGGCGCACTGGGAGGGTTCACCGGCCGTGCGCCGTCGGCTGGAGGCCATCGGGGCGTCCTCCTCCAGCCTGGTGCTCTTCCTGGAGCATGTGCCCCAGACGCTCGCCGCGTGGCTCGGTGACATGCGGGGCACGGCCCTGCCGGGGCCGGGAGGCGAGTCGCCCTATCACTGGGTCGAGAACGCCGTGCTGCGGGGGACGGAGTTCATGAGCGCGCGCGGAATGGTCCACTTCGACGCGCACTTCCTCAATCTGCTCACCGACGGGCGGCAGGTGTACTTCGCCGACTTCGGGCTCGCGTCGAGCCTCGACTTCGAACTCTCGGCCGAGGAACGCGAGTTCCTCGCGACTCACCTCGTGTACGACCGCTCGTACGCGCCGGCCCACCTGCTGCGCCACCACCTGCCGGACGACGTGCGGGGCGGCAGCGACCACGCGGCCTTCCTGCGGGCCTGGGTGCAGGGCCGTCGTCCCGCCGCCGTCCCGGCCGACATCGGCGCGGTCCTCGACCGTCATGCTCCGCACGCGCTCGTCCTGGACGACTTCCACCACCGCCTGCTGACGGGGAGCAAGCGAACTGCCTTTCCCGCGGCCGAGGTTGAGGGGGCGCTGGTCGGCGCGTCGGCGTCAGGTGGGTGAAACCCCGACACCGATCACCCGCGAGAGCCTCCGCCCGCGCTCCGGTCCGAGAACGCTCCCGCGCTCACCCGGACCGGAGCCACGACCGCCTTCAGCGGTTCACGGTGCGATCTCGAAGCGGGGCGGTTGAACACCTGCCAGGCAGCGCGTGTTCGGCCGGTTCGGGGTCGCGAAGAAGGACGTGGTGATGGTCTGCGCGCACGGTGAGTCGGCGAAGACGACGTGGGCGACGTAGGGGACGGTGACGGCGGTGGACCGGCTCAGGGTGCGGGCCGCGTACGCGCCGTTGCTCGGCGCGGTCTGGGCGTCGAAACCGCCGGACAGAAGCAGGGTCGGGATGTCGCTGCGGGTCACGTCACGGATGGAGGGCGGCAGGGCGGGGACGTCCCAGGCGCGGCAGTCGTCGTGGAGCCAGGCGAGCTGCGGGGCGTTGGCGAGCATCGAGCGGGGGAAGGACGGGAACGCCCGCCGTCCGCCGCGGATCACGTCGGCCTCGCTCTCGTACGGGGTCCACTGGCTGCAGAAGATGCCGTAGACGAGCCCGTGCGCGACCCTGCCCATCGCCTGCGGGCTGAGCTTGCCGCCCGCCAACTGCTCGGCGATGCGCTGCGGGTTGCCGTGGGCGAGTTCGTCGATGGAGCGGGGCACGCCGGCCGCCACATGGGTGGCGGAGGTGAGCCAGGTGACCAGGGATCCTCCGTCCAGGACGACCTTCACCGGGTCCGGGTGGACGGGGACCGTCACGGTCGTGGTGATGGGGCGAGCCTCCAGTTCCCTCACCAGGCGCAGGAAGGTGGCCTTCAGCCGCGGGTAGCGGGCGTCGCAGTCGGGCTGCGCCGCACACGCCGCGAACAGGCCGTCGAAGCCCTCCCTTGCGGCCTTCCAGGTCACGGCCCCGCCGGCGATGGACGGCGGCAGGACGCCGTCGATGCCCACCGACCGGATGCCCCTCGGGTGCAGGCGCATGTAGTTGAGGGCCAGGTGGGTGCCGTAGGAGATGCCGAACACGTTCCACTGCCTGAGGCCCAGGGCCCGGCGCAGGGCGTCGTAGTCGGCTGAGCTCTCGATGTCGTTGTAGGCGCTGCGGCGGGCCCCTTGACGTGCCACCCTGTCGCGGCACACACGGGTCGCCTGGACGTGCAGGCGCCCGGTGGAGGGGGCGTTGGAGACGAGGCCGAGGGCGCGCGCGTTGAACGCGTCGATGTTGGGGCAGGTCAGCTCGGGGACGGCCGAGTAGGTGCCCCGTTGGGACATGAAGATCAGGTCGCGGTCGCGGTTCAGGCCGCCGTCGAGCGCCAGTGGGATCTCGGAGACCGCGTCGTCGCCGGGTCCGCCCGCGAACCAGACGATCGGGTCGGGTGCCGGTCTGCGGGTGGCCGCGGGCACGATCGCGACCGCGAGGGTGATCTTCCGCCCTCTGGGCCGGGAGTGGTCCTCGGGCACGGTGAGCGTTCCACAGCGGGCCGTCTCCAGAGCGGGCACCGGGTCCGCCGTCCTCGGGCAGGGGCCCGGCACGAAGCGGGCGTCACCGGCCGTACGGGCGACCGTGCCAAGGGGGGCCGGGGTGTCGGGCCCGGCCTGGGCGGGGGTCGCGGCGAGGCCGGCGACGAGGGCTCCGGTCGTGGCCGCGGCCAGCAGGATCGGGAGCCGTCCGGGGGTGCGGCGTGGGCGGGGTGGGTGAAGGGACATCAGCTGGTCTCCGGCTCGGGGGTGATGGTGAACGGCTTCGGTTCGAGTCCCGCGACGCAGCCGGTGTCGGGTGCGGTGGGACGCGTGAGGAAGGAGTCGAGGACGCTCTGTGCGCAGGGCGACTGGGGCACGACGAAGTGGCCGATCCCGGGGATGCGCACGGCGGTCGAGCGGGGCAGCGTCCGGCCCGTGTACGGCCCCCAGCCGGCGCCGGTCTTGAGGTCGAAGGTGCCGCTGACGATGAGCGTCGGCACGTTGCTGTAGGTGGCCACCCGCTGGATCGCGGTGCGGTCCGGGACGTTCCAGACACGGCACACGTCGTACTGGAAGGGCAGCTGCGGCGGCTGGGCCAGCACGCTGTCGGGCCAGCCGGGGAAGGCCCGGCGTCCCGCCTCCAACACGTCGGCCTCCGTGAAGCCGGGCGCCCACTCGGCGCAGGACACCGAGTTCGTCAGTCCGTGGGCGAACTCGCCGACAGCGGGGTTCGCGCCGGCGGCGCGGGCGCGTGCGAAGCGCTCCGGGTTGCCGTGGGCGAGTGCGTCGAGGGCCGCGGGGACGTCGACGGCGGGCAGCGCGGAGCCGTCGGCGACCAGCAGGTTCACCAGGGCTCCCCCGTCGAGCACGACCTTCACCGGATCGCCGCCGCCCGGTGGCGGCACGGTCAGGGTGAGGGGGTGCGCCTCGAGGCGGCGGACCTGCCGGGTCAGGGTGCGCGGGAGGTCCGGGTAGCGGTGCGCGCAGCGGGGCTGGGCCTCGCACGCCGCGAAGATCTCGCCGATCCCCTCGCGTGCGCTGTCCCAGGTCCACGGCAGGCTCACGATCTGCGGAGGCACCACCGAGTCGATCGCCACGGAGCGGATGCCACGGGGGTGGCGGCGCAGATAGGTCAGGGCCAGTTCGGTGCCGTACGAGTAGCCGTAGACGTTCCACCGCCTGAGGCCCAGTGCCGTGCGGAGGTCGGCGAAGTCGGCGGCGTTCTCGGTGGTGTTGTAGGAGCGCAGGTCGATGCCGGCGGCGGTGAGGCGGTCCCTGCACGCCTTCGCCGCGCGTACCAGGCGTCGGCCCGTCGAGGGCGCGTCGTAGCGCAGGCCGACGGAGACCGCGTTGAAGCGGTCGACCTCCGGGCAGGCGAGGTTCGGTCGCGAGTGGAGCCCGCCGCGCTGGGTCATGACGATCAGATCGCGGTCCTGGTTGACACCCGAGTCGATGAGGAAGGGGATGGCGCTGATCGCGTCGCCACCGGGGCCTCCTTCCATGAACACGACGGGGTCCTTGGCGGGTGACGCGGAGGCGGCCGGGATGACGGCGACGGTCAGCCGAATGGTCCTGCCGTGGCGGCGGGCGCGGTCCTCGGGGACCTCCAGGAGCCCGCACCGGCCGGGGATGGGCTCGGGGGTGTCCGGGCAGGGCGCGGG
>NZ_JAMGBG010000209.1 GCF_023516595.1 Streptomyces neyagawaensis
ACCGGCCGGGGATGGGCTCGGGGGTGTCCGGGCAGGGCGCGGGCACGAAGCGCGGCGGTGCTCCCGGCGCGGGTCCCTGCCCCGGCGGGGACACGGGGCTGCCCGGTGTCGCGCCGAGCGTCCCGAGGAGGGCGAGCCCGGCCGCCACCAGGGTGCTCCCGGTGCGCGCGGCCCGGGAACGCCGCCAGGCACGCCTGTGCATTGTCCGTCCGGGTCCGGTCCCGTCGCTCCCTCGGAGGGGTGGCCGGGGGTCCGTTCCGCTGTGGTGTTCCGTCATGTGATCCCGTCTCTCCCAGGTCTCGGTCACGCCGGCCGCCCGGCCCGCCCAGGGCCGGGGAACGCGCCGTGTGACGTCGCCCGCGGCCGCGTCGGCCGGCGGGCACTGCGTACGCCAGCCTCCGGCGGGGACAGGACGTCCACCACTCGTTGGCTCCACTCGGAGCAGCCCGCCCCCGCGTCGGCCGGGCCCCGGTGCCCGCCCGGTGGATCACCCGGGGTCGTGGGGGCGCTCCGCCGCGGCCGGCCCGCCGTGCGCGGCAGGGGCAGCCGTTTCAGGGGTGACGCCCGCCGAAGCGGAGCGTGCCCCCTCGCTTGCGAGGGCCGGGGGCGTACCGTCCGTGCGATGTGGCACGATCGGCTCGCATGTCGTCTCCCTCACCATCGCCCTCAACGGCCTTGCGCCGTCTGCTGGTTGTTCTTCTGGTCCTGTCCGTGACGGCGGGTGCCACAGCGGCCGGGGCCGTCGCGGGGCCCGGAGCCGTCGCGGAGCCCGGGGGCGTCGCGGAGCCCGGGGGCGTCGCGGAGCCCGGGGGCGTCGCGGAGCCCGGGGGCG
>NZ_JAMGBG010000021.1 GCF_023516595.1 Streptomyces neyagawaensis
CGGGGCGGCGGTCCGGTTCAGCGCGGTCCGGCTGCCGGGCCCGGCGGTCGCCGCCGCGCTGCCGGCGCTCCCGGTCGCGGCGGCCGTGTTCCTCCCCTACGAGCACGCGCTGTTCGTGCCCCCCGGCGACCCGCGCTGGGCGGACGCCCACACGCTGTGGGCCGGGATCCTGGCGGCGACGCTCGCCGTGTGGGCGGCGTGCGGCCCGGAACCGCGCCGCCGGACCGGACACGTGCCAGGGCGGGGCGGCGGCCGCTGATCCGGTGCGGGAACCTGTGGGGCCGACCGGTGGGGTGGCCGGTGAGCTTCAGGTGCGGGGGCCGGTGGGCTTCACCTGCGGCGGCTGGTGGACCTCAGGTGGGGCGGGAGCAGTCGCAGGCGCTCGACGCGGCGTCGTCCAGCAGGCCGCTCCTCGCGGTCGGATGGGCCGGCTGGGCGCGGCTGTTGCTGCCCAGCAGGTCACCGAACCTTCTTCAGACGGCTGGGTCGTCGACCGTCCGCGCAGGAACAGGCGGAGGCCGCGACGTGGAGGGAGCCGCGGATCGGCGTTCATCAGCGAAGAAGACCATGACCACGGCCGTCGAGAAGCTGTACTGACCGACCGGTCACCAGAGGGCCGAGGCCGGGCTTCGTCCCCGCACCGGCCCTCAAGAGCCGCCGGGATGAAATTGACACCTTACGGCCCGCGATCACCACCGAGGAGCGGGGGAGGCCGCGGCCGTAGTGCCGCAGAGGCTTGCCGCCGACGGTAAGCGGGTCACATGTGTGAAGACCCCGTCCACAGCCTTTCCGCTGTGGACGGGGTCTCGGGGCATCTCATGGCCCGACCGCGGCCGCAGCCGCTCAGGTCCAGTCGGTGCAGGAGTTGAGCTTTCGATTGCCCTCGAAGCGCGCCACCTCGACCCCGGTCTCAGCAATGCCGCCCTCGGCCTGGGCGGTGGTGCTGAGTGTGAGGGTGTCCCCCTTGCCCGAGGTGAGTGAGTGCCACGACCACGTGAAGACTTGCTGGCTCCCGACAGGCTTGTGGAGGAAGCGGACCCGTACGTGGTGATCGTCGGCGACCGTGTCCGTAACCGACAGAGCGACCTTGAACTCCGCGTAGGGCCAGTGGTCCCCAGAGGGCCGCTTCGTGCCCATGGTGCCTCGTGCCCCGGTCGTCGAGCAGCTGGCGGTGCCCCCCGCGACTGGGGGCTGGGAGGCGGAGGTCGCGGACTTCGTGCCGGGGCCGGAGCTCTGCGGAGTGGCCGACGCTTGACCAGTGAGCGTGATCGTGGCCATGGCCGCCGCAGCGCAGATGGCGGTTGTGCGCGTGCGAGTACTCATCTTGTTCCCCCTCTTGGTTCCGGTGGCCCCATGTCTCCCTCGGACGCAGGGCCTCCCTTGATCGACACCGATGGTCACCCAGGCGTTCGGGGATCTACAAGCAGTTAGTCGAACGAGTGATCGATATCGGTCATTCGGCCTGCTGTGGGTGGACGACCCAAAAACCCCGTAGGTGGCAATATGCTCTCCCTCCGCCTGGAGGTCATCGTGACGATTTCGGTCAAATCGCTCCTGCGGGGGTAGGCTCAATCGCCGCTGTGCGAGCTCGTGCCTCGTGCCTCCAGGGCGCCCCCGCCCCGGCCGCCCCCGCCCCGGCGCCGGGCGCCGATTGTTGCGCCGGGATGAAATCCGCAGTTCCCCGCGTTGGTGTGTTCCGGATACCTCCGGGGCGACCCCGGACGACGACGAGGAGGGCACCGCGTGGCCGCGCGACAGGGGGAGGACCGGATGGGAGAGCCGGCGACGGGACCGGAGCGGGCCGAGAGGGCGCCCGGATGGGCGCGTCGACTCGCCGCGTACGCGTGGCGGTACCCCAAGGACGTCGTCCTCGCCCTCGGCTCGTCCCTCGCCGGCATGGCCGTGATGGCCGTCGTCCCCCTGATCACCAAGGTGATCATCGACGATGTCATCGGGGACAGGACCCGCGCCATGATGCCCTGGGCCGGTGCCCTCATCGGAGCCGCCGTCCTCGTCTACGTCTTCACCTACATCCGCCGCTACTACGGCGGACGCCTCGCCCTCGACGTGCAGCACGACCTCCGCACGGAGATGTTCGGCACGATCACCCGGCTCGACGGGCGCCGTCAGGACGAGCTGTCCACGGGGCAGGTCGTCGGCCGTGCCACCAGCGACCTCCAGCTCATCCAGGGCCTGCTCTTCATGCTGCCGATGACCATCGGCAACCTCCTGCTGTTCCTGATCTCCCTCGTCGTCATGGCGTGGCTGTCCATCCCGCTCACCCTGGTCGCGCTGGCCGTCGCGCCCGCCCTGTGGTGGATCGCCCTGCGCAGCCGCGCCCGGCTGCACCCCGCCACCTGGTACGCGCAGGCCCAGGCCGCCGCCGTCGCGGGCGTCGTCGACGGCGCCGTCAGCGGCGTACGCGTGGTGAAGGGGTTCGGACAGGAGGAACAGGAGACCGGGAAGCTGCGCGACGTGGGCCGCCGGCTGTTCGCCGGGCGGCTGCGCACCATCCGGTTCAACTCCAGGTACACCCCCGCCCTCCAGGCCGTCCCCGCGCTCGGCCAGGTCGCCATGCTGGCGCTCGGCGGCTGGCTCGCCGTGCGCGGGCACATCACGCTCGGCACCTTCGTCGCCTTCTCGACGTACCTCGCCCAGCTGGTCGGCCCCGTCCGGATGCTCGCCATGGTCCTCACCGTCGGCCAGCAGGCCCGCGCCGGCACCGAGCGGGTGCTGGAGCTGATCGACACCGAGCCGACACTGAGCGACGGCACGAAGACGCTGCCCGCCGACGCGCCCGCGACCGTCGAGTTCGACGACGTGTCGTTCGGCTACGAGGACGGCCGCCCCGTGCTGGACGGGCTGAGCTTCGAGATCCGGCCCGGCGAGACCCTCGCCGTCGTCGGCTCCTCCGGCTCCGGCAAGTCCACCGTCTCGCTGCTGCTGCCCCGCTTCTACGACGTGAGCCGCGGCGCCGTCCTCATCGGCGGCCACGACGTCCGCGAGCTGACCCTCGACTCGCTGCGCGCCGCGATCGGCCTGGTCCCCGAGGACTCCTTCCTCTTCTCCGACACCGTCCGCAACAACATCGCCTACGGCCGCCCCGACGCCACCGACGAGCAGATCGTGGCCGCCGCGCGCGCCGCTCAGGCGGACCGTTTCATCGCCGAGCTGCCCGAGGGCTACGCCACCAAGGTCGGCGAACACGGCCTGACCCTGTCCGGCGGCCAGCGCCAGCGCATCGCCCTGGCCCGCGCCATCCTCACCGACCCCCGGCTGCTGGTCCTCGACGACGCGACCTCCGCCGTGGACGCCCGCGTCGAGCACGAGATCCACGAGGCCCTGACCCATGTCATGGAGGGCCGCACCACCCTCCTCATCGCCCACCGCCGTTCCACCCTCGGCCTCGCCGACCGCATCGCCGTCCTCGACCGGGGCCGCCTCGCCGACATCGGCACCCACGAGGAGCTGGAGCGCCGCTCCGCCCTGTACCGGCGGCTGCTCACCGACCCCGACGAGCTGGGCGGCGTCTCACCCGGCCACCTCCCGCAGGCGCCCGCCGCCGAGGACGCCGTGCGCGACTCGATGGGGGCCGCGATAAGGGACGAGCTGGACGCCGAGTTCGACGCCGAACGCGGCATCACGCCCCGGCTGTGGACCGGCGACCGGGAGCCCCGGGACGCCGCCTTCGCCGGCACCCCCGCCACCCCCGAGCTCCTCGCCCAGGTCGAGGCGCTGCCCCCGGCGCGGGACACCCCGGACATCGACGAGGCCCGCGCGGTCGCCCCCGAGCGCTCCTACGGCCTGAGGCTGCTGCTGCGCGGCTTCGGGCTGCCGCTGCTGCTGAGCCTGGCCCTGGTCGCCGTCGACGCCGGTATGGGTCTGCTGCTGCCGGTCCTGATCCGGCACGGCATCGACGAGGGCGTCTCCCAGGCCGTCCTCGGCGGGGTCTGGGCCGCGTCCCTGCTGGCCCTGCTCTCGGTCCTCGTCCAGTGGGCGGCCCAGGTCGGCGAGATCAGGATGACCGGCCGTACCGGCGAGCGCGTCCTGTACTCGCTCCGGCTGAAGATCTTCGCCCAGCTCCAGCGGCTCGGACTCGACTACTACGAGCGGGAGCTGACCGGCCGGATCATGACCCGGATGACGACCGACGTGGACGCCCTGTCGACGTTCCTCCAGACCGGCCTGGTCACCGCGTTCGTCTCCGTCGTCACCTTCTTCGGCATCATGGTCGCCCTGATCGTGATCGACGTACAGCTCGCCCTGGTCGTGTTCGCGACGCTCCCGCCGCTGATCTTCTGTACGTTCTTCTTCCGCCGGGCGAGCGTGAAGGCGTACGAACTCGCCCGTGAGCGGGTCTCCGTCGTCAACGCCGACCTCCAGGAGTCGGTGGCCGGACTGCGGATCGTGCAGGCGTTCCGGCGTGAGCGCGCGAGCGGCGAGCGGTTCGCGGCCGGCAGCGCCGGTTACCGCGAGGCCCGGGTGCGCGGCCAGTGGCTGATCTCCGTGTACTTCCCGTTCGTGCAGCTGTTGTCGTCGGTCGCGGCAGCGGCGGTGCTCGTCGTGGGCGGCCAGCGGGTCGACGCGGGCACCCTGACCACCGGCGCCCTGGTGGCGTACCTGCTGTACATCGATCTGTTCTTCGCCCCGGTCCAGCAGCTCTCCCAGGTCTTCGACGGCTACCAGCAGGCCACCGTCTCCCTGGGCCGTATCCAGGAACTGCTCCAGGAGCCGACGTCCACGAAGTCCGCCGACGAACCCCTGGAGGTGCTGTCGCTGTGCGGCGACATCGCCTTCGAGGGCGTGGACTTCCAGTACGGGGGCTCCGACGGCGAGGAGGCGGCCCTCAGCGGCATCTCCCTGCGGATCCCGGCCGGGCAGACCGTCGCCTTCGTCGGCGAGACCGGCGCCGGTAAGTCCACCCTCGTCAAGCTGGTCGCCCGCTTCTACGACCCCACCGGCGGCCGGGTCACCGTCGACGGCACCGATCTGCGCGCCCTCGACATCGCCTCGTACCGGCACCGGCTGGGCGTCGTCCCGCAGGAGGCGTACCTCTTCCAGGGCACCGTCAGGGACGCCATCGCCTACGGCCGCCCCGACGCCACCGACGCCGAGGTGGAGGCCGCCGCGCGGGCCGTCGGCGCCCACGACATGATCGCCACCCTCGACGGCGGCTACCTCCACGAGGTCGCCGAACGCGGCCGCAACCTCTCCGCGGGCCAGCGCCAGCTGATCGCCCTGGCACGGGCCGAGCTGGTGAACCCGGACATCCTGCTGCTCGACGAGGCGACGGCGGCCC
The DNA here is from genome assembly GCF_023516595.1 of Streptomyces neyagawaensis. Taxonomy (GTDB): domain Bacteria; phylum Actinomycetota; class Actinomycetes; order Streptomycetales; family Streptomycetaceae; genus Streptomyces; species Streptomyces neyagawaensis. The sequence goes on from NZ_JAMGBG010000021.1 coordinate 5,300, forward strand.
TCGACCTGGCCACCGAGGCCCAGGTCAACCAGGCCACCGACCGTCTCGCCGGCCGCCGCACCACGCTCGTCGTGGCGCACCGCCTCACCACCGCCGCCCGCGCCGACCGTGTCGTCGTCATGGACCACGGCCGGGTCGCCGAGGACGGCACCCACGACGAACTCCTCGCCCTCGACGGACAGTACGCGCGCCTCTGGCGGACCTTCGTGGGCGAGCCGGCGATGAAGGCGTAGGCGTTCGCCGCCGGTATTTCCCTCCCGATTTCCCTCCCGTCGCGCAACCGTTCGGTACCTGTCGCGCGTCCGAATATCAGTACGCTTCTGCGGTGGGAGGGACAGTCGGTGAGCAGGGGTGCGAAGGGCGCGATCCGTCGGCCGCTGGCGCTCGCGCTGGCCGTCCTGACCATGGCCGGGCTGCTGGCCCTGGCCGGCCCCGCGGGCAGTGCGACGGCGGCCTCGTCCTGCGTAGGCCGCAAGGTGCGGACCCTGACCTTCGACGCCGGGACCGTGCACGTCTACCGCAAGGGCAGCCGGTATGTGTGCGCCGTGCTCGTGCCCGGCAAGCAGGTCATGGGCAAGGGCGGAGGGAAGGCCCGCAAGGGCACCATCCGCATCCGGGCGTGGGCCGGGCAGTGGGTGCGGAACAAGCAGTACCCGGCGGGCCCGGTCACCGTGCACGCGGGCCGGCGCCCCGTGTGCGTGCAGGCGCGGGTCGGCTCCGTGCGCTACACCTCCGGCTGGATCCTGCGCTGACCACCCGCCCCCGCCACGGTCCCCGCCACCGGGACGGGGGCCGGGACCGGGGCCGGGCGCACAGGGTTTTCCCTATCTCCGCCATCTGCGCCTGAAAGCAGTCCAGTTGGCCCCTTTCTTCCCTGGTGCCCCGGCGGCCGCTCCGATAGCTTCCGGCGCACAGCCGTTCCATAGGGGAGAGAACGCATGCGCAAAGCGCTCAGGTGGGTGCTGTCGCTCGTGGTGCTCATAGGCACTCTGAGCACGGCGGGCGCGGCCACCGCCGCACAGCCGGACACCACCGACATCAAGGACCGACTGCTCGCGATACCGGGTGTGAGCCTCATCGAGGAGAAGCCGTACCCGGGCTACCGCTTCTTCGTCCTCAACTTCACGCAGCCGGTCGACCACCGCCACCCGGGCAAGGGCACCTTCCAGCAGCGGATCACCGTCCTGCACAAGGACACCAGCCGCCCGACGGTCTTCTACACGGGCGGCTACAACGTCTCCACGACCCCGAGCCGCCGCGAGCCCACGCAGATCGTGGACGGCAACCAGGTCTCCATGGAGTACCGCTTCTTCACGCCGTCCCGTCCGGCCCCCGCCGACTGGACCAAGCTGGACATCTGGCAGGCCGCCAGCGACCAGCACCGCATCTTCAAGGCGTTCAAGAAGATCTACGACAAGAAGTGGGTCTCCACGGGCGGCTCCAAGGGCGGCATGACCGCCACGTACTACGAGCGCTTCTACCCGAAGGACATGGACGGCGTCGTCGCCTACGTGGCCCCCAACGACGTGGTGAACAAGGAGGACTCGGCGTACGACCGGTTCTTCGCGAAGGTCGGCACCAAGGAGTGCCGCGACCGGCTGAACGCGGTGCAGCGCGAGGCGCTGGTGCGCCGCGAGCCGCTGGAGAAGAAGTACGCGGAGTTCGCCGCCGCCGAGAACCTCACCTTCAACACCATCGGCAGCCTCGACAAGGCGTACGAGGCCGTCGTCCTCGACTACGTGTGGGGCTTCTGGCAGTACAGCCTGCTCGCCGACTGCGACAGCGACACCATCCCGAAGAACGCCAAGGCCGCCACGGACGACGAGATCTGGAACACGATCGACGCGATCTCCGGCTTCTCCGCCTACGCCGACCAGGGCCTGGAGACGTACACGCCGTACTACTACCAGGCGGGCACGCAGCTCGGCGCGCCGACCATCAGGTTCCCGCACATCGAGAAGAAGTACATCCGCTACGGCTACCAGCCGCCGCGGAACTTCGTCCCGCGGGACATCAAGATGAAGTTCCAGCCGCACGCCATGCGTGACGTCGACACCTGGGTCCGCAACAACGCCCGCCACATGCTCTTCGTGTACGGCGAGAACGACCCGTGGGGCGCCGAGCCGTTCCACCTCGGCAAGAAGGCCCGCGACTCGTACGTCTTCACGGCCCCCGGCGCCAACCACGGCGCCCGGGTCGCCGGCCTCGTCGAGTCGGAGAAGGACCTCGCCACGGCCCGCATCCTGAAGTGGGCGGGCGTCGCCCCGGCCGCGGTCCAGCAGGACGCGAGCAAGGCCAAGCCGCTCGCGAAGTTCGACGGCAAGCTCGACAAGCGCGACGTCGAGCGCGAGATGACGCTGCGTCCGTAACACCACGCGCGCCAGAGCCCCGGTGCCGCCCGACGGCGGCACCGGGGCTCACCCGTGTTCGGCGTCCGGCTGCCCCGGAGGGCTCAGGTGGCCTCGGTGTCCAGCGCCACCCAGCCGGCCTTGTTCGAGGGCGCGTAGAGAATGCCGCCGGCGACGAGGGGTTCGGTGTCCAGGCCGGTGTCGAAGCCGCTCTCGTCGTCCAGGTACGGCACGCTGTGCTGGTACAACAGCTTGCCGGTACGCGCGTCGAAGGCGGCGGCGCCCCGGCTGTTGACCACGTAGACCCGGTCACCGGCCTGGATCGGCGGCGCGTCGGTCTGGCCCTTGCTGGGGATCGGCACCCGCCACAGCTCCTTGCGCCGGGCCGCGTCGACGGAGACCAGTTCGCCGCCCGTCGCGGTGGCCGCCACGTACATCACCCGGCCCGGCGTCACCGACAGCTCGGGTCCGTCCTGTCCGGCGCCCAGGGTCGCTCCGGCCTCCGTGCGGGTCACCTCGGCACCCTTGGCCAGTTCCATGCGGAGCACCCCCTGGCCGAACGGCGCCGAGTACTTGTCCACGGCGGCGCAGTACAACTGCGGCTTGCCGTCCTCCTCCAGCAGTGCCTCCGTGCCGGGCGAGCAGACCGCGGGCAGCTTGAAGGAGGTGAGGCGCCTGCCGTTGTCCTTGTCGAGGACGGTGACGTAGTCGTCGCCGACCTCGGTGTCCTTGGTGGTGAAGACGTAGTACCGGTCGCCCAGCACCCGCTGCCCGGCCGCGCCGCTCCTGCTGGGGATGTGGGAGCCCTCGACCCAGGGTTTGGTGCCCGTGCGCGCGTCGACGGAGTACACCGTGCCGTCCTCGGTGAGCGAGTACACCCGCTCGCCGTCGCTCATCATGCGCTCGGCGAGCACCGCCGTGGCATAGCGCCACTTCACGGAGCCGTCGGCGAGCGAGAGTCCCACGAGGCGGTCGCCGACGTTGACGACCGCGATGTCACCCACGACGACCGGGCTGTTCTGGTTCCCGTACGTCGAGACCTTGCTGTTGCGCCACAGCTCCTTGCCGGTGGCCGCGTCGATCCGGACGGCCCGGTCGCCGATGCAGACCAGGGACGAGTCGGCGTACACGCAGTCGCTGTTCTGGAGGTTGTACTGCCACTGCCGCCAGCCGTCCGGGCGGCGCTGAGGGCTGTCGTGGTACGCGAACGAGAAGTTGCCGGAGCCGGACCGGGCCGCGATGTACTCGGCGGAGCCCTTCGGCTGGGTCGTCACGGTACGCGCGCGCGTCGTGGGCCCCGTCCCGGTGGCCTCCCCGCCCTCGCGGAACCCGTACACCAGCCCGCCCGCGATCGTGCTCACCGCCACGACCGCCGCCGCCACGGCCAGTGCCCGGCGGCGGCGCACGCGCCGGGGCGGGGGTGTGGGGAGGCGGCCCAGGTCCGTCGTCACGGACCCCATGTCCGTGGCGTCGGAGGCGGTGTCGGCGTCCGCCCCGGAGACGGACGCGGTGTCCCCGCGCGCGCCCGGGGCTGTGTCGGTCGCCGCGTCCACGCCCCCGTCCGAGCCTGTGTCGGTCGCCGCGTCCACGGCCTCTTCCGAGGCAGTGCCGGCCGCCCCGTCCGCGCCCGCGCCGGGGGTCGGGCTCGCGGCCGGCGGGGTCGCGGGCCCCTCCAAGGTGCCCGGGTACGTGTCGGCCAGCAGGGAGAGCAACTCCGCCGCGTCGGGGCGGTCCTCCGGCTCCTTGGCCAGGCAGCGCTCCACCGTCGGCCGCAGCCAGCCCGGCAGGGCGTCCAGCTTCGGCGGCTCGTGCACGAGTTGGTACACCAGCGTGTACACGTCCGTCGCGTCGAACGGCACCCGTCCGCTCGCCGCGTACGTCAGCATCGAGCCCAGCGAGAAGATGTCGCTGCGCGGCCCGACGTCCTTCTGGGCGCGTATCTGCTCCGGCGACATGAACGGCGGCGTGCCGATCGTGACGCCGGTGCCGGTGAGCCCGGGGGCCGTGAGCGCGGCGTCGTCGGCCGCGCGCACGATGCCGAAGTCGATGACCCGGGGCCCGTCGTCGGCCAGCAGCACGTTGCCCGGCTTGAGGTCGCGGTGCACGATCCCGACGCGGTGGATGTCCCGCAGCGCCTCCGCGAGCCCGGTCGCGAGACGGTACAGCTCCTCGTCGGTGAGGGCGGGCCCCTTGGTGACCCGTTCGTCGAGTGGCTGCCCCGGCACGAAGAGGGTCGCCATCCAGGGCGGGTCGGCGTCCGGGTCGGCGTCCACGACGGGCGCGGTGAAGGCCCCGCTGACCTGCCGGGCGGCGGTCACCTCACGCCGGAAACGGCCGCGGAAGTCGGGCTGGTGGGCGAGGTTGCCGCGGATCACCTTCACGGCGACCTGGCGGCCCGACGGCGAGGTGCCGAGATAGACGTGGCCCATGCCGCCGGAGCCGAGGTGGGAGTCGATGCGGTAGCCGGGGATGTCCGGCAGCTCCTCGTTGCCCGGAGCGCCCTGGGCTTCCTGGGCCATCGTCCCCCCACCGTCGTCGTACGGACCGTAAGCGGATGATATCGATCCGGCATGCGGCCGTTCGGAGGGGTGTTCGACTTGGGGTGTCGTCAACCGTCCGCGCGGCACCGGGAGTTCATACGGGTCGGGCGCAGCCCACCGGCTTGCTGCCGCCCAGCTGCACGTACAGGTCGGTGGAGACGGGGCACTGGGTCCTCTTCTCGACGGCGGCCGTGACCCGGTACTCCGGGGCGTGCCCGCCGCCGCTGTCACCGTCGCCTTCGGCGTCACAGGCCGTCTCGCGGACCTCGCCGCGCCCCGCGCCGTAGACGCAGTCGCCGACGATGGTGCGGGGTCCGCCGCCGCCGCCGGGGTCGCCCGGGTGCGGCGGCTGGAGCTTGCGCATGCAGGCGTAGCCCTGCGGTACCGAGCCGTCGCCGTCCTCGTCCGCGCCGGGAGCGGGCCGTGACTCGCTGATGTGGAGGACGAAGTCGGTGGTCGCCGGACACGGCGGCCCCTGCGGGACCGTTCCGTCATGGCGGGCGACGACCCGGGCGGCGGCCCGCTCGCTGGCGCAGGGCACCTCGGTGAAGCTGGTCGTCCCGAAGGAGCTGCACTCGTCGATCCCGAGGAACACGGTCCCGTACCCGGCGGGCCGGGTGGGCGCCGTGGTCGTCGTCCGCTCCTCGGGATCCGGACCCGCATCGCCCCGCCAGACCTGGCAGCCGGACAGCAGCGGCACGGCCAGCGCGGCGGCCGCGGCGAGCCCGGCCGCCGGACGCACCCCTCCGGCGCGGCGCACCCCTCGCATGATCACCCCCCGACGTACGCGTCCAGCGTGACCCGGAGGCGCCGAGCCCTGCCCGGCATACCGGGCGCATTGCGTACGTTGCGGGTGTGGTGTGCGAGGAGAGCGGCGTAGGTTCCGTACGTCAGGGCCCGTACGCCGGGACGGAGCGGGTCGGTCAGGACGGGTAGGTCAGCCCGTGTCCGATGGCGTACAGCACCCGGGTCGGCTCGTCGGCCCGCTGCACCGGCACCGGCAGCCGTCCGCGCGGCGCGACCCGCCCGGCCAGCACCCGGGCGGCGGCCCGCATCTCGACGTCCGTCCACGAGTACGCGGCCAGATACCCCTTCACCTGCGGCAGTTGAGCCACGTCGTAGGGGTTGCGGAGCGCCACCGCGACCACCGGGACCCCGGTGGCGAGGAGCCGTTCGACCAACGTCCTCTGGGTGCTGCCCGCCGTCACGTTGTACGTCCCCACGACCACCGCGTCCTTGCCGCGCGCCGCCGCGACCGCCTGGTCGATGAGGGCCTGGGTGGGCGCCGTACCGGTGGGCAGCCGGCTCGTGGTGAAGCCGAGGGAGGCGAGTTCGGCGGCGAGGACGGCCGTCGGTGGGCCCGTGGTGCCCGACGGGGACGCCGGGTCGGCGCCGACGACCAGCACCTTCTTGTGCGTACGCCGGGACAGCGGCAGCAGCGAGCCCTCGTTGACCAGCAGGGTCGTGGTCCGCTCGGCGATCCGGTCGGCGGCGTCGAGATGCCGCCGGACGCCCACCACCCGGTCGACGCCCGCGGCGGTGACGTACGGCTTGTCGAGGAGCCCCAGCTTCGCCTTGAGCCGCAGGATCCGCAGCACCGACCGGTCGAGGCGGGCCTCGGTCAGTTCCCCGGCGCGTACGGCGTTCAGGACCGCGTTCCACGCGACGTCCAGCGAGGGCGGGTTGAGGAGCTGGTCGACGCCGGCCTTCAGCGCCAGCACCGGCACCTGGTCGTCGCCGTACTTCTCCCGTACGCCCTGCATGCCGAGCGAGTCGGTGACCACGACCCCGTCGTAGCCGAGCCGTTCGCGCAGGATGCCGGTGAGGATGGGGCGGGAGAGGGTGGCCGGGTCGCCGGACGGGTCGAGGGCCGGGACCATGATGTGCGCGGTCATGATCGAGTCGATGCCGGCCCGGATCGCCGCCGTGAACGGCGGAGCGTCGAGGGTCTCCCACTGCTGCCGGGTGTGCTCGATGACGGGGAAGCCGTAGTGACTGTCCACGGCCGTGTCCCCGTGCCCCGGGAAGTGCTTGGCGGTCGCCGCGACCCCGGACCCCTGATACCCCTTCACCTGCGCCGCGACCAGCCCGGCGACAGCCGTCGGGTCGGCGCCGAAGGAGCGGACGCCGATGACCGGGTTGGCCGGGTTGACGTTCACGTCGGCGACGGGCGCGTAGTCCTGGCGGATGCCGAGCGCGCGGAGTTCGGCCCCGCCGATCCGCCCGGCCTCGCGGGCGTCGGTCGGAGAGCCTCCCGCGCCGAGCGCCATCGCGCCCGGCAGCAGCGTCGCCGGCTTGCCGACGCGGGCCACGATGCCGTGCTCCTGGTCGGTGGAGATCAGCACGGGCAGCCCGCGCGGCAGCTTGAGGGAGGCCTTCTGGATGCCGTTCGACAGCGCGGCGATCTGGTGCGGGTCGCGGGTGTTGTGCGCCCAGGAGAAGTAGATGATCCCGCCGACCCGGTACTTCGCCACCAGCTCGGCGGCCGTCCGGACGCCGATCTCCTGGAGGTTGGCGTCGATGTCGGCCTGGTCGGGCCGGGTCGCGGAATGACCGTAGACCCGCATCACGAACAGCTGGCCGACCTTCTCTTTCAGCGTCATACGGGAGACGAGGCGGCGCAGTCGCTTGTCGTCGGGTCCGTCGGCCTGCGCGGTGGGGCCGACGGCCAGGGCCGCGGTGACGCCCGCCGAGGCGGCGAGGACGGTACGTCTGGAGGGCACGTGCGCTCCTTCCGGAGAAGATCCACTGAAGGAAACTTCCGAGGAGTCACGAATATCCGGGAAGTTTCTTCCGGTCAAGGGAGCGCACGGGACGGGGTCGGGCGGCGGTGGGGAGGGGCGCCGGGGGTGCGTGTCGGAGGGGCCGTCACCGGCGCTGTCGGAGGGGGGCGCGCCGGTGACGGCGTGCTGCCGGCCGCAGGCGGTGGAGAGGGATGGTCAGCGATCGCAGCCAGCGGCGAGGCCGACGGGCCGCGCTGCGGAGACTCACCCGGCAGCGTGAGGGTTGGACGGGGTGGGGTGGGTTCGGGTTCCCCGGGAGGGGCGGGATTTCGGAAGTTGGTGGGGGTGGGGGTGCGGGGGCGCGTGAGGGGGAGGGGGTTCGGGTTCGTCGGCGTCTGCGGGTGGTGTGTGGTTTCTCGCGCAGTTCCCCGCGCCCCTGAAAAGCGACCGGGGCTGCGCCCCGTGCTTTTCACCGGCGCCATCGGGTGAAGGCGGGGCCGTCAGGCCCACGCCTTCCGGGGGAGGGCGGGCCGTAGGCCCGTCCCTCCAGGGGCGCGGGGCAGTGACACATGCGGCTCCGCCGCGTGGGCGCGACCAGCCCCCGCTCACCCGCACCCGCCGACGAACCGCGCACCCCCGAGCCACTGGGCGCCCGGTCCACCTGGCGGACGCCCCCACGCGCGGCGGCGGTCGGGCGCGACCATGGCCCCATGCCCCTCGTGCACATCCCCGGTTCCAAGTCCATCACCGCCCGCGCCCTCTTCCTCGCGGCCGCCGCCGACGGAGTCACCACGCTCAGCCGCCCCCTGCGGTCCGACGACACGGAGGGCTTCGCCGAGGGGCTGGCCCGGCTCGGCTACCGCGTGGGCCGGACCCCGGACGCCTGGCAGGTCGACGGCCGCCCGCAGGGGCCCGCCGTCACCACCGCCGACGTCTACTGCCGGGACGGCGCCACCACCGCCCGCTTCCTGCCCACCCTGGCCGCCGCAGGCCACGGCACCTACCGCTTCGACGCCTCCGCCCAGATGCGCCGCCGCCCCCTCGCCCCCCTCACCCGGGCCCTGCGGGACCTCGGCGTCGACCTGGTGCACGAGGAGGCCGAGGGCCACCACCCGCTGCGGATCACGGCGAACGGTGTGACCGGCGGCGACGTCACCCTCGACGCCGGCCAGTCCTCGCAGTACCTCACCGCCCTGCTGCTGCTCGGCCCGCTCACCCGCGACGGCCTCCGAATCAAGGTGACCGACCTGGTGTCGGAGCCGTACGTCGAGATCACCACGGCGATGATGCGGGCGTTCGGCGCGGACGTCCGCCGCGAGGACGACGGCACCGGCGTCACCTACGCGGTCGCGCCCGGCGGCTACCGCGCGACGACCTACGCCGTCGAGCCGGACGCCTCCACCGCGAGCTACTTCTTCGCCGCGGCCGCGCTCACCGGCACCGAGGTCACCGTCCCCGGCCTCGGCGCCGGCGCCCTCCAGGGCGACCTGCGCTTCGTGGACGTCCTGCGGCGGATGGGCGCACGGGTCGACGTACGGGACGACCGGACGACCGTGTGCGGCACCGGCGAACTGCGCGGCCTGACCGTCAACATGCGGGACATCTCCGACACCATGCCGACCCTCGCCGCGATCGCCCCGTTCGCCTCCGGGCCGGTCCGCATCGAGGACGTCGCCAACACCCGGGTCAAGGAGTGCGACCGGCTGGACGCCTGCGCGGAGAACCTCCGGCGGCTCGGCGTGGAGGTCGCCACCGGGCCCGACTGGATCGAGATCCGCCCGGGGGCGCCCACGACCGGCGCGGACATCAAGACGTACGGCGACCACCGCATCGTCATGTCCTTCGCGGTGACGGCACTGCGGGTGCCCGGCATCACCTTCGACGACCCGGGGTGCGTACGGAAGACGTTCCCGGACTTCCACACGGAGTTCGGGGCGGCGTTCGCGGAGCTTCGGCGGGGATTGTCCGGCGGTCCGTCGGCCAACTGAACGCCCGTACAGCAGTGGAGGGCTGACGGGCCGTCCCGCCTTGCTAATCTCCCGGCCATGACTGCCACCGAGCCCACCATCGTCGCCACCTCGGGCGGCCACCGCAGGGGGGACCGCATCTGGGTCGGTTTCCACTCCCTCGTGCACCACGCGGTGGAGCTGTCGGGTGTGAACGGCCGTCGCCCGAAGGTCATGTACGTCGGTACGGCCATCGGCGACGCCGAGCACATGACGGCCCGCATGAGCGAGGCGGCGCGGGTGGCGGGCTTCGACCTCACCCCGCTCCAGCTGTTCCCGATGCCCAACATCGAGGACGTCGAGGGCGCGGTTCTCGACCAGGACGTCGTCTGGGTCATGGGCGGCTCGGTGGCCAACCTGCTCGCCGTGTGGCGTGTCCACGGCCTCGACGCGGTGTTCCGGCGGGCCTGGGAGGCGGGGGTCGTCCTCAGCGGGGTGAGCGCGGGCTCCATCTGCTGGTTCCAGGGCGGTACGACCGACTCCTTCGGGCCCCGACTGCGGCCCGTCACCAACGCGTTGGCGTTCCTGCCGTACGGCAACGGCGTCCACTACGACAGCGACGCCGGCCGCCGCCCCCTCGTCCACGACCTCGTCGCGGACGGCACGCTGCCGGAGACGCACTGCACCGACGACGGGGTGGGCCTCGTGTACCACGGCACGAAGCTGACGGAGGTGGTCTCCGAGGTGCCGGGCAAGGGGGCGTACGTCGTGCGGCGGGAGGGGGACGGGGTGGTGGAGGACCGGGTCGAGCCGCGGCTGTTGCCTGAGCCGTCTGCGTAGGGCCGGGCGCCCAGTAGCTCGGGGGTGCGTGTGGTTGTGGCGGGTGCGGGTGGTGGGCGGTTTCTCGCGCAGTTCCCCGCGCCCCTGAAAGCGCCCGGGGCTGCGCCCCGTGCTTTTCAGCTGAAGGGCCCACCCGCGCTGAACCCCTCGCCGCCCCCGAACTCACCACTCCTGGACCCGCGGCCCCGCCGTTCCCCCCGGCTCCCTCTCCCGTCGTGTCGGGCGTTCGAACAGGGAGCCCGCGTCGGGGTCCGGGTGGGGGAGGGGGCGGTCGGGGCGGTCGGCCCGCCAGGCCGCCGGTACGCGCGGTCCCCCGCCCGCGGCGACCCGATCCCGGGTCGGCTGGTTCGTCGTCGCGCGTCCCTTGCTCCACTCCCCGTCGCCCAGCACCAGCAGCGGGTCGAACATGATGACCACGCCGGCCAGGACCAGGAAGATGACCGGACCGATCAGCATCGGCAGGAGCATCGACGTCGGTGACTCCCCGGTCAGCGGGCCACCGGCCCTGCCGTACAGCTGGACGCCCACGGCCGCCATGCCCGTGTAGTGCATGCCGGACACCGCGACCCCCATGACCAGGCTCGCGCCGAGGCTGGTGAGGAAGCCGCTGATGGACACGGCCGCCCAGAGCGCGGCGGTCGCGGCGACGATGGCGATGACGACCGACAGGGCGACGACGGCGATGTCGTACTCGATGTAGCCGTTGAGCTGGATGGCGGCCATGCCGAGGTAGTGCATGGCGGCGACGCCGAGCCCCGTGACGCCGCCGGCGGTGCACAGGGTGGCGGTGCTGACGCCCCGGTAGCCGACGGCGAAGACGCCGATGCCGACGACGACGATCGCCACGGCGAGGCTCAGGACGGTCAGGGTGACGTCGTAGTGGATCCGGCTCTCCTTGACCCGGAAGCCGATCATCGCGATGAAGTGCATCGTCCAGATGCCGCAGCCGATCGAGGCCGCGCCGAGGACCAGCCAACCGGGCTTCCAGGAACGCTCGTTGTAGACGGACCTGACGACGCAGCGCAGTCCCAGCGCCGCGCCGAGGCACGCCATGATGTAGGCGGCCACCGGGGTGACCGCGCCGTAGCTGAATCCGTCGACCGTGCCTTGCATATGCCAAATCCCCCCAGAGCTCGGCCAGTTGATGCGCTAATAGCGGGAGGTAAGTCTGCGATAAGCAAAGGCCGAGGCGCTCCGTTTTCCGCGAGTTACTGTCGGTATTGGCTCGCGGGGTGATCGGCTTTGTCTGGCTCGATGTTGATTCGCGGTCAAAATCCCCGCGAACCTTGATTCTTCAAGCTCAGGCCAGCGTTTTACGTTCCGTCGCATTCCGTTGCGACCCTTTTCTCGCGCGCGCTCACGCGGCTCCGCACACCCGGCGGTACGGGGTGTGGGCGTCCGATACGTACGTGTGCCACTGGGAGCGGCTCGGTCCAGATCCGCCCGCGCGGGCGCACACCCGCGCCAGGGCGCGGGTGGTGTCGAGGTCGTACCGCTTGCAACGGGACATGGGCGCTGCCCGCGTACAGCGTCGTGCCGTCCGGGCCGAGGGCCCCTTCCCAAGAGACCCTAGGCCGCCTCGTTGAGCAGCCGCGTGAGGTGCTCCCTGCCCGCCGTCAGCAGCTCCGGCAGCGGCGCGGCGGTCTCGTACCACCGCTTCTCGTACTCCCAGCACAGCCAGCCGTCCCACTCCTTGCGGGTGAGCACGTCCAGGCACTCGCCGAGCGGGAGGGCGCCCGCGCCGAGCGGGAGCGGGGTGGTGTCCTCCGCCGAGGCGATGTCCTTGACCTGGACGTAGCCGAGGAAGGGGGAGAGGGCGGCGTACGAATCGGCGGGCTGCTCGCCGCCCAGCCAGGTGTGCATGACGTCCCACAGCGCGCCGACGCTGCGGTGGCCCACGGGGCCGAGGACGCGGATGGCGTCGGCGCCGGTGCGGTGCGAGTCGTGGGTCTCCAGCAGGACGCGCACCCCGCGGTCGGCCGCGTCCTCCGCCGCCGTGCCGAGCCGCCGGGCCGCGACCGCGTCGGCCTCCTCCGTGCTCTGCCCGCCGTCCGGGTCGCCGCCGGGGAAGACACGGACGAAGGGCGCGCCCACGTCCCGCGCCAGGTCGAGCAGGTCCCGGATCTCGTCGAGCACGGGCCCGTCGTCGCCCGGCGCCGCGACCTTCGCGTACCCGGCGATCCCCAGGATCTCCACGCCGGCCGCCTTGAACTCGGCGGCCACCCGGTCCCGTTCCGCGCTCCCGATCCCCGGATGCACCGGCTCCTCGGGGTGGGCCCGCAACTCGACACCGTGGTAGCCGTGCCCGGCGGCGAGCCGCACGACCTCGGACACGGGAACACCGGGCACGCCAAGAGTGGAAAACGCAAGCTTCATGTCTTCGGACCCTACTCGTCGTTCGTCGGTCGGTACGTCGTGCGGCTGCCCGCCGCCGGGGTGGTCACGCGGGTCGTCCCCCGTGGGAACACCGGCGCTCGTCAGATGTCCCGCTGTTCCAGCGGCTTCGTCGCCGGACCTTGCAGGACGCGGCCGTCCGGGTCGAAGCGGGAGCCGTGGCAGGGGCACTCCCAGGCGCGTTCGGCGCGGTTGAAGGCGACGAGGCAGCCCAGGTGGGTGCAGCGGGCGGACAGGGTGTGCAGGATGCCGTCGTCGTCGCGGTGGACCGCGCAGTGGTGGCCGCCGACCCGGACGATCGCCCCGTCACCCGGCGCGAGCGCGTCGAAGGAGGTGTCGGAGGCCGGGGAGAGCCGGTCGCCGACGAAGTGCCGGGCGACCCGCGCCTGGTGCATGAGGAAGCTCGGCGCCTCCCGTACCGCGCTGAGGATGCGGCGCGGGTCGTACAGGTCGGCCCACGGTGTCCTCAGCCCGTCGATCAGGTCGGTGAGGAGCCGCCCGGCCATGACACCGCTGCTCATGCCCCAGCCGCCGAACCCGGTCGCCACCCAGGTGTGCCGGCTGCCCGCGTGGAAGGGGCCGACCAGCGGCACGGAGTCGGTGGAGTCGTTGTCCTGGGTGGCCCAGCGGTGCGTGAAGTCGAGCGTCCCGAACCGTTCGACGGCCCACTCGGCGAGCAGTTCGAACCGCTCCTCCACATTGCCGGTGCCCGGCGTGAAGTGCTCCCCGGTGACGATCAGCAGCCGCCGCCCCTCCCCGTACGGGGCGGTGCGCGCGGAACGGGTGCGCTGCTCCTGCGTGATGTACATGCCGTGCGGGTCGGCGTCCGCCGGGATCGGCGCGGTCAGGACCAGCTCACGGCGCGGGGAGAGCCGGGTGAACAGCAGCGCCCGGTCGAACACCGGGTAGTGCGTGGCGATCACGACGTCCCCGGCGGTCACCGTGAACCCCGCCTCCGTCGTCAGCCGGCAAGGCGAGCCCTCCTTGAGCCGGGTCACCCGTGTCCGCTCATGCACGACACCGCCCTGGCGCACGAGATCGTCGACGAGCGCGAGGAGATAGGCGCGCGGATGGAACTGCGCCTGCTCCGCCACCCGTACCGCCCCCGCCACCGGGAACGGCAGGCCCGTCTCCGTCACGAACGACGCGGGCAGTCCGGCCTCCCGCGCCGCCTCCGCCTCGGCCCTCAGCTCGTCGACACGGCCCTCGTCCTCGGCGTACGTGTACGCCTCCGTCTCCTCCCAGTCGCAGGCGATGCCCAGTTCCTCCACCACCGCGGCGGCGTGCCGGATCGCCGCCGTCTGCGACCGCGCGTACAGGTGCGCGGCCTCCGCGCCCCGGTGGCGGCGCAGCCGGTCGTAGACGAGGGTGTGCAGGGCGCTCACCTTCGCCGTGGTGTGGCCCGTCACCCCGGCGGCGACCCGGTCGGCCTCCAGCAGCGCCACGGTGCGGCCGGTCCGGGCGAGTTCCCACGCCGTGCTGATCCCGGCGATGCCGGCGCCCACCACGGCGACGTCGACGACGAGGTCCTTGTCGAGCGCCGGGTGCGGGCTCGCCTCGGGCGCGGTGTCGATCCAGTACGACTTCTGCTTGCCCGTGTAGGTGTGCATGGCGGCCGGGTTCCCTTCGGGACGGAGGGCTCAGCGAGGGTCGGGTGGGCTGTCGGGTGGGCCGTCGGGGGTGCGCCGCCGGCGGTCGGTGTCGCCGCCGCCGCCGGTGCGCTGCCGGTGGCTGGTGTCGCACCAGGGGTAGATCCGGCTGCGGCGGCAGGTGCACAGGGCCACGCGGAAGCGGTCCGAGGACACGGTCGTCCCGTCCTCCGTGGTGACCTCGACGGGGCCCTCGACCAGCAGCGGGCCGGGGCGCTGGACGGTGATGCGGCGGCGCTCAGCAGGGTCGTTCGGCACGGATGACCACCAGCTCTTCCTTCTCCTCGTCCCCCTCGTCCCCGAGCAGCCCCCGGTCGCGCAACCAGGTGCTCCGCGACCGCAGCACGGGCCCGAACGCGACGTACCGGCGGTCCACGACCTCGGCCCGCAGGCCCGCCGCCCGCAGCTGCGCGAGCGTCCGCTCCGCGTCGCTCAGCGTCGACTGCACGAGCAGCAGCACCCCGCCGGGCGCGAGCAGCGCGGGGGCGTCCCGGCAGATCCGGTCCAGGACGAGCCGCCCGTCCCACCCCGCGTCCCAGGCCCGCGCGGCACCCCGTACGGCCGCCGCCCGCCCCGTGCCGCCGTCGCCGGGCTCCGGTTCCGGTTCCGGTCCCGGTACGTACGGCGGGTTGGACAGGATCAGGTCGAAGGACCGGCCCGACACCGGGGCCAGCAGATTCCCCCGGACGACGCTCAGCGACAGCCCCGAGAGCACGGCGTTGACCTTGGTGTTGATCACCGCCCGCCATGAGATGTCCACGGCGGTCACCCGCGCTCCCCGCCGGGCGGCGGCCAGCGCCACCGCGCCCGTGCCCGTACCGACGTCGAGGACCCGGGCCCGCGGCGCGAGCGACTCCTGCCCCAGGGCGTGCACCAGCAGCTCGGTGTCGTCCTGCGGGGCGTAGACCCCGGGCAGCGCGAGGGGTGGAGAGAGGGGGTTCACGGTGTTCGGCCTCCGGGTGTGGGGGAGAGGGGCGGGGGCCGGTCGAGCGGGTGCCGAACGGCTGCCGTGCGGGAGCGGGGTCAGACGGGCGCCCGCAGCGAGGACCGGCCGGCCCGCCAGGCGTCGAGGAAGCGGTCGGCGAGAACGTCCTCCAGATGGTTCGTGGCGTCCACGCCGAACGCCACGTCGGCGTCCAGGTGCGGCTCCTCCGCCAGCAGCCCGGCGACGACCTCGTGCCGTACGACCTGCTCGTGGACGGCGTCGGCCTCGACGTGCTCGGTGTAGAAGTGCTCGGCGGCGGCACCCGCCCCCGTCCGCCGCATCGCCTTCGCGAGCCGCCGGGAGGCGGGGGAGGAGGTGATCTCGACGGTCGCGAAGTGGCCGACGAGGGCGCCGCGCAGGGACCGGTGCAGCCCGAAGAGGGACATCAGGTTCACCAGGGCGAGAGTCTCGGCGCAGGCCACGTTGACGTAGCGGCCGTAGGCCGGGTCGAGCCCCAGGTCCGTCATCAGGTCGGCGAAGAGCCGGGCGTGGACCCGGTCGGCCCGGCCGCCGCCGAACTCGTCGAACTCCACGGCGGCCATCCCCGCCTTCGCCCGCCCCCACAGCCGGGGCAGCACCCAGGCGTGCGGGTCGGCCTCCTTCAGGTGGTAGAGGGAGCGCTGGGCGGCGTACTCCCGCAGCTGCCACAGCTCGCCCTCCTCCGCGAGGAACCGGCTGACGCCGGTTCCGTCCGTGTTGTTCACGGGTTCCACGAGCAGATCGTCCAGCGCCTCGTCGGCACGCTTGTGCCGGGGCGCGACGGCCCGCAGGGCCTCCAGGAACGGCCACTCCAGCGAGGCCCGGAACCGCAGCAGCTCCGGGTCCCACTCGCGGTCGTCGGCGACGCCCGCGAATCCGCGGTAGTGCAGCTCGTAGCAGAGGTACAGCGCGAGCTGCAGATCCTCGCCGAACGGGTCGGCCCCCGCGACCTCCCACGCGTCGGGCGGCGGCCCGCCCCCTCGCAGGCACTCCACGAGGGCATCCGAGAGCGGGCCCCTTCCCTGGGGCAGCGACGGTTCCTCCGACCGGACATCCATGCGCGCCGGGTACCCCAGGACACGTCCTTAGTCACCCGAAGATCGGCCACTCCGCGGCACCCCCGCACGCGACCTGCGCCGGGACGACCGGTGCGCGCCTTTGAGGGCGTGAGGGCAGGGCTCGGACGGGGTTCGGTCCCCCGGCGCGGCCATGCCGGTGGTGGGGCCGCGTGCTCCCGCCCCGTCGCGCCCGTCGCGCTCGTCGAGCCCTGGCGGGTGGCCGGCAAGAAGCGCGCACCCGCGCCGACGACCCTGGACGTCGGCCGGCGGGGCCTGTGGCCCGCGCTGACGGGGCCTGGGCTGCCCGTGATCGCGGGCGGGCGGGCACAGCGCCGGGGGCCGGGTGGTCTGCCGTACCGCGCAGGAACTCGGTGCGGCGGCCGTGCTCGCGCCGAGCTTCCCGTTGCATCCGCCGGGCAAGCCGGAGAAGTCCCGCGCCGACGAACTGCTCGGCGCCGGGGTGCCGACCCTGGTCGCACGGGAAAGGGGCCCCGCGGCCGCGGGGCCCCTTTCACCGGCTCAGCTCGGCGTGCGCCGAGCGCGCGCGGTCGGCGCCGTTCAGACGCGCTCGCCCTTGGGAGCCGTGCGCCGCGTGCCCTGGACGCGCTCCTGGGCCTTGCCCTTGAGCTTCTTCGCCTCGCCACGGGCCTGCTGCATCTTGCCCTCGACCTGCTGCTCGCGGTCGCCGGTGACCTTGCCGGTCATCTCCTTGGCCTTGCCCTTGATCTTGTCCATGTTGCCCTTGTCCTTGGCGACCATGGTGTTTCCTCCTGAGTGGGGTGAAGCTTTCCCCCTCAACGTAAGCCGGACTCGTCACCCCCGCGATCCGAAGCGTCACTGTCCGTAGCGGGGTTGGGGTGGGCGCTGATCACTGATGTGCGCCACCGGACCGGACGCCCGCCGCGACCGGCAGTCGGCGACCGCCGAGTCCGGCCCCGACGCCCGCGACGACGGGCCCGCCGCCACCCGCCAGCTCGCCTGCCCGCAAAGGGCGGTGCGCGACACCGGCCACCCGCACCCCGACCACGCCACCCCGCTGCCCGGCGCCGCCGAGCCGACCGCACGGGACGCCACGGCCCTGATCGCGGTCTTGGCGGAGCAAGGTCGGCCGCCCCGACCGGAGTTCGCGCCTGCCGCCGCGCCCGCCGCCGCGCCCGAGGCCGCACCCGCCACCACGGCCGCCATCGCCCCCGCCGCCGCGCCCGCCGCCCAACCGGCCCTCCACACGGCGGGGTTGCGCCCGGCTCACTCCGCGCGCGGCGCCCCCGTCGAGCCCCGGACCATCAGTTCGCCCCGTACCGTCGCGATCCCCCCGTGCGGCGCTTCCTCGCGCCCCATCGCGATCCGTCCCGCACGCGCCCCGGCCTCCGTCAGCGGCAGCCGTACGGTCGTCAGCGCGGGCACCGCGTCGATGCTGAACGGGAGGTCGTCGAACCCGGCGACCGACACGTCGTCCGGGATGCGCAGGCCGGAGTCGCGCAGCGCCGCGCACGCGCCCAGCGCGACCGTGTCGTTCGCGGCGACGACCGCCGTCAGCGTCGGGTCGCGCCGCAGCAGCTCCAGCGTCGCCTCGTACCCGGAGAGCCGGTCGTACCGTCCGTACACGGTCCGTCTGGCGTCGTCCTCGATACCGGCCGCCGCCAGCGCGGCCCGGTGCCCCTCCAGACGGTGCCGGGTCGTGGTCCGTTCCTCGGGTCCGGCGATGTACCCGAGCCGCCGATGCCCCAGTCCGATCAGATGCTCGGTGAGCAGCTGTCCGCCGCCCCGGTTGTCGAAGGTGATCGCGATCGCCTCGGGTGTGGGCGGCCGTCCGCACAGCACGACCCGTGTCCCGGCCTCCGCCAGCTTCCGCAGCTTGTGCCCGACGGCGTTCAGGTGCGCGGGATTCTCGATCGCCCCACCGGTCAGTACGACGGCCGCGGCCCGCTGCCGCTGCAACAGCGTGAGATACGTCAGCTCACGCTCCGGGGAGCCGCCCGTGTTGCACACCACGGCCAGCCGCTCCCCGCCCGCGCGCCCGCCCGGCCCGCCGATCTCGTTCTGGATGGCGCTGGCCATGATCCCGAAGAAGGGGTCGGCGATGTCGTTCACCAGGATGCCGACGAGGTCGGAGGTGGCGGCGGCGAGGGCGCTGGCGGGCCCGTTCAGGACGTAGTCCAGCTCGTCGACGGCCTTGAGCACCCGCTCCCGTGTGGACGCGGCCACCGGATAGTTCCCGTTGAGCACCCGGGAGACGGTCGCGGGCGACACCTGCGCACGGGCCGCCACGTCCGCCAGGGTCACTGTCATCGTTTACTCGCCTCCGGTGAGCGTCTCGTTCGGGTCGTCGTGAGCCGGGCGGCTCGTCCAGTGGGTCGGACGGCCCCTGGACGGGGCGGCGCGGCTCGTTCGGGGAACCATACGACCGCGATCACCGTTCGCCCCCTCGAACAACTCGAACCCCCTACGGTCTTGTCCGGACCGCTGCTCAGAGGCTAGCTTCTCACTAGATAGAAAGCGCTTGCTGTCACGCTCACCTCTTCACGGGTCCCCGGGCGTACGCGGCGCCGGACGCGTACGCACCAGAACGAACAAGTCAGCGACGCAGACAACACGAAGGGATCGGCCGTGACACGCAAGACCGTACGGATCGCCATGAACGGCGTGACGGGGCGCATGGGGTACCGCCAGCACCTCGTCCGCTCGATCCTCGCCCTCCGCGAGCAGGGCGGACTCGACCTCGGCGACGGCACAGTCCTGTGGCCCGAGCCGATCCTCGTCGGCCGGCGTGAGCACGCGCTGAAGGCGATGGCCGAGCAGCACGGCCTGGAACACTGGTCCACGGACGTGGACGCGGTCCTCGCCGACGACACGGTGGACATCTACTTCGACGCCCAGGTCACCTCCGCCCGCGAGGAGGCCCTGAAGAAGGCGATCGCGGCCGGCAAGCACATCTACACGGAGAAGCCCACGGCCACGGGCCTGGAGGGCGCCCTGGAGCTGGCCCGCCTCGCCCACGCCGTCGGCATCAAGCACGGCGTCGTCCAGGACAAGCTGTTCCTGCCCGGCCTGCTGAAGCTGAAGAGGCTCATCGACGGCGGCTTCTTCGGCCGCATCCTCTCCATCCGCGGCGAGTTCGGCTACTGGGTCTTCGAGGGCGACTGGCAGGAGGCCCAGCGCCCCTCCTGGAACTACCGCGCGGAGGACGGCGGCGGCATCGTCGTCGACATGTTCCCGCACTGGGAGTACGTGCTCCACGAGCTGTTCGGCCGCGTGAAGTCCGTGCAGGCCCTCACCGCCACCCACATCCCGCAGCGCTGGGACGAGCAGGACAAGCCGTACGACGCCACGGCCGACGACGCCGCGTACGGGATCTTCGAGCTGGACGGCGGCGCGATCGCCCAGATCAACTCCTCCTGGGCCGTGCGCGTCAACCGTGACGAGCTGGTGGAGTTCCAGGTCGACGGCACGGAGGGCTCGGCGGTCGCGGGCCTGCGCAACTGCCGCGTCCAGCACCGCAGCGCCACCCCGAAGCCGGTGTGGAACCCCGACATCCCCGCCACCTACTCGTTCCGCGACCAGTGGCAGGAGGTCCCCGACAACGCCGAGTTCGACAACGGCTTCAAGGCGCAGTGGGAGCTGTTCCTCAAGCACGTGTACGCCGACGCGCCCTACCACTGGGACCTGCTGGCCGGCGCCCGCGGCGTCCAGCTCGCCGAGCTGGGCCTGAAGTCCTCGGCCGAGGGCCGCCGCCTCGACGTACCGGAGATCCAGCTGTGACGATCCGACTCCCCGACGGCGCGGGCGGGCTGAAGACCTACACCCCCCGCCCCGAACCCCTGGCCCTGACGACGGGCGCCCCCTTCACCTTCCGCACGGTCTTCTCGGCGGCGCACGTCGTCGCCGACCCCTTCGCCGACGTGTCCCCGGACTCCCCGGCGGCCGTCGACTGGGAGGCGACCCTCGCCTTCCGCCGCCACCTGTGGTCGCACGGGCTCGGCGTCGCCGAGGCGATGGACACCGCCCAGCGCGGCATGGGCCTCGACTGGGCGGGCGCGGCGGAGCTGATCCGCCGCAGCGCGGCCGAGGCGAAGGCGGTCGGCGGCCGGATCGCCTGCGGTGTGGGCACCGACCAGCTCGTGGGCCCGGCCTCCCTGCCGGAGATCCGCAAGGCGTACGAGGAGCAGCTGGCGCTCGTCGAGGAGTCGGGCGCCCAGGCGATCCTGATGGCCTCGCGGGCACTCGCCGCCGCCGCGCAGGGCCCCGAGGACTACCTGGAGGTCTACGGCCACCTGCTGCGCCAGGCCGCCGAGCCGGTCGTCCTGCACTGGCTGGGCCCCATGTTCGACCCGGCGCTGGAGGGCTACTGGGGCTCGTCCGACCTGGACGCGGCCACGGAGACCTTCCTGGAGGTCATCGCGGCCCACCCGGACAAGGTCGACGGCATCAAGGTCTCGCTCCTGGACGCCCAGCGGGAGATCGACATCCGCCGCAGGCTCCCGAGCGGGGTCCGCTGCTACACGGGTGACGACTTCAACTACCCCGAGCTGATCGCGGGCGACGAGAAGGGCTTCAGCCACGCCCTCCTCGGCATCTTCGACCCGCTGGGCCCGCTGGCGGCGGAGGCGGTCCGCGTCCTCGACACGGGCGACGTGAAGGGCTTCCGCGCACTTCTGGACCCGACCGTCGAGTTGTCCCGCCACCTCTTCCAGACCCCGACCCGCTTCTACAAGACGGGCGTGGTGTTCCTGGCGTGGCTGTCGGGCCACCAGGAGCACTTCACGATGGTCGGCGGCCTCCAGTCGGCCCGCTCCCTCCCGCACTTCGCGCGGGCGTACGAACTCGCCGACGGCCTGGGCCTGTTCCCGGACCCGGCGCTGGCGGAGACCCGGATGAAGAACCTCCTGGCGGTGTACGGGGTGACCCAGTGAGCGCGAGTACCGGACTGGAACGCTTCTCCATCAACCAGATGACGGTGAAGCAGCTGTCGATGCCGGACCTGGTCGCCGGCTGCGTGGAGCTGGGCATCCCCGGCGTGGGCCTCTGGCGCGAGCCGGTGGCCGAGTTCGGCCTGGAGGCGACGGCCAAGCTGGTCCGCGACGCGGGCCTGACGGTCACGACCCTCTGCCGGGGCGGCTTCTTCACGGCGATCGACCCGGCCGAGCGGGCGACGGCCCTCGCCGACAACCGCAAGGCGATCGACGAGGCGGCCACGCTCGGCACGGACACGCTGGTCCTGGTCTCGGGCGGTCTCCCGCAGGGCTCGAAGGACCTCCACGGGGCGCGGGAGCGCATCGCGGACGCCCTGTCCGAACTGGGCCCGTACGCGGCGTCGAACGGCGTCCGCCTCGCCATCGAGCCGCTGCACCCGATGTTCGCCTCGGACCGCTGCGTGGTGTCGACGCTCTCGCAGGCCCTGGACATCGCGGAACGCTTCCCGGCGGACCAGGTGGGCGTGACGGTCGACACGTACCACATCTGGTGGGACGACACGGCCCCCGCGGCGATCGCCCGCGCGGGCGCCGGCGGCCGCATCCACACGTTCCAGCTCGCCGACTGGATCACCCCGCTCCCGGCGGGCGTCCTGACCGGCCGCGGCCAGATCGGCGACGGCGCGATCGACATGCGGGAGTGGAAGGGTTACGTGGAGGCCGCGGGCTACACGGGCCCCATCGAGGTCGAGCTGTTCAACGACGAGCTGTGGGCGGGCGACGGGCGCGCGCTGCTCGCGCAGACGGCGCAGCGGTTCGTGGAACACGCGGGCTGAAGCGGGCCGCCGTTCGGTTCCCGGGGACACGGAGAAGACCCCGGGGACCGAACGGCGGCGCCACGCGAATGTGGCGGGGCCGGCGCGACCCCGGATCAGACCTGCCTGACGTCGACCTGCTTGCCGCAGAGCGGCTTGAGGTCGTCGAGGTCGGAGGTGAGTACGGTGACGGGGGGCCGGGCCGCGCGAGCGGTGGCGGCGACGATCGCGTCCAGGGCGTACTTGTGTCCGCCGGTCCTCCCGCTGTGCTTCATCCGTGCGAGGGCCTCCTGGGCGGTGTCCTTGGTGACCGGCTCCACCACCAGCCTGGAGAGGGCCCAGGCGAGGCGGGCCGTGTGGACACCCTGCGGGTCGGCTTCGACGATCGTTGCCGCGCTGGTGATCACCCGCACGTCACGCTTGCGTGCGGCGGCGAGCCTGGCGGTCATGGTGCGGTCGGCCCGCAGATAGAGGGAGAGGGCCTCGCTGTCGAGAACCCAGGTGCCGCTCATGCCACGGCCCGGTCGCCTTGGCCATCACCGAACATCTCGCGTTCGGCCGCGTCGATCTCCTCCGGGGTGAGGGGGCCGTGGAGCTCCTCGTTCGCGGCGATCAGTTCGTCGAGCTGGTCGCGCTCGATCTGGCGCTGGACAGCGGCTTCCACGTACGCGGAGATGCCGCGCTTGCCGACCCTGGTCCGGACGGCCGCGATGGTGCCCTCGTGGACGGAGACGGACACGGATTTCGTGGGCCCCTCACCGGGCCCGTAGGCGTGCTCACTCACGGCCCCAATCTAACAAAACTTCTATTAGAACGTGCGGCCGGAGCTGCGGCGCTGGGCCGAGTGGCAGACGAATTCTGTCCAGGCGGCGGGGGAGAGGGTGAGGGTGGGGCCGGTGGGGTTTTTGGAGTCGCGGACGTGGATGGTGTGGGGGGTGGTGGCTATTTCGACGCAGTCACCGTCGCCGCTGCTGCTGTAGCTCGACTTGCGCCAGGAGAGGGCGACCTCTACGCAGTCGTCGCCGTCGCCGCTGCTGTAGCTGCTTTTGAACCAGGACAGTTCGCTGGTGCTCATAGGTCCCCTCGCATCCGCTGCAACAGGCTCACCGAGTCCGGGATAGTCAGTGCCTGTGAACGCATCCTGGCATACCGGCTTTGCAGGATGCTGATCTCCTTCGCGTCGACGACCAGCATCCCGCCACGCTGGCCTTCGCAGTAGGCGAACCAGCGGTTCTCGGGGGTCTCAAGCAACCGGATGGGACCAGCCAGCCCGGCATGTGACTCGCGGAGGAGGGGCATGACCTGGATCTCCACGTTCCGCTGATCGGCGATCTTCAGCACGTGGTCGAGGAGTTCACGTGTGACTTCGCCTCCTCCCGTCTGCCGCAGAAACAGCTGCTCTTCCAGGATGAAGCTGAACGCCGTGTTCGGCCGCTCCCGCAACAGCCGCTGTCGTTCCGCCCGAGCCGTCCACTGCGCCTCGATCTCGTCGTCGGTCAGGAGCGGCAGCCGATCCTCGAACAGAGCCCTCGCGTACGCCTCCGACTGCAACAAGCCCGGAATCATGCGGCACTCGTACGTGTAAAGGGTGATCGCCGTCGCCTCCAACCGCGCCCACTTCCGGAACCACGCCGCCAATCCCGGCTGGCGCCCCAGGTGCTGTGCCGCCGCGAGCAGCGCCCGCGTCCCTCCCAGCGCCCGGTCGACCCCCTCCACGAACGCCGTGTCCGGCATGCGGCGGCCCTGTTCCACTGAGGCCACCATGTGCTTGGAGTAGCCGATGGACTCGGCCAACTGCTCCCGGCCCAGGCCCGCGTGCTCGCGCAGGGCCTGGACCATCGCTCCGAACGTCCGCAGACTGTCGGAGACTTCCGGCTCGCCGCTCCCGCCCAGTACCGCCACATCGCTGCTGTCGGCCCCCATCGGCCACCTCCCGCGCGCCCGCCCACCAGACCACACCGCTCAACGCACATCGTCACGTCACGTCACCAATACTGTCCAGCGAGTCACGGCGTACGCTGCGTGAGCGTACGCGGCGTTCCGGTGGCCAAACGGCCCCAGCCGCGGCCAGATTGTTGGGCATGACCGCACCGCCCGCTGCTCGACGCACTGCCACGGCGCCCTCGTTCACGCGCCGCTTCAGCTCGACCCCGCTCGGCGCCCGTCTCGCGAGACGCACGACGCTGACCGCCCTGAACGCCTGGGGCATCCCGTACGGCTCCGACGTCTCCGAGCGCGCGGCCGTCGTCGTCGCGGAACTCGCGGCGAACGCGGTGACCCACGGCCGCGTGCCCGGACGGGACTTTGAGCTGCGCCTGTCCCTGCCCACCGGCTCGCTCCGCATCGAGGTCACCGACACACGGGGCGACGGCCGGCCACCGGACCCCGGTGCCGTACGCGCCGCCGGTCCGCTGGACGAGTCGGGGCGGGGGATGGCGCTCGTCGAGGCGCTGGCCGACCGGTGGGAGGTCCGGGAGCGGACGCCGCCCGGCAAGACCGTGCTGGTGGAGATCGACGTACCGGGCTGGCTGGCGTTGATGCGGCGGCTGGCGGTGGCGAGGCCGCCGAAGAGACGCAGTTAGAGAGCGCCGCCGCATGCCTGTCAGTACCGGACGTTCCGGTCGGGCCGGTTGAGGACACGGGTGGGGGCCTCGGCCCGCGTGGGTGGCGGGGGCGGTGGTGGCGGGGGCTGCCGTGGCCCTTGGGGCGGCGGTGGTGGAGAGGCCGGCGCCGGCTGCTCCTGGAGCAGGGGGAGCGGGGAGTGGAGGTGCCAGATGCCGGGGAGGTCGAGGCGGCCCTGGCGTTCGGCGAGAAGGAGCTGCTGGACGGCGAGCCGGGCGTCCAGGACGCACTCCCCGCTGCGGATGGCGACGAGGTGGGCGTCGCGCACGACCGCGACGAGCCCGTTGATGTGGAAGATCAGGTCGAGCCAGATGTCGAGGGTGCCGACCTTGGCGCCGTCCAGGAAGACGTCGACGTACGGGCGGTGCTTGGACGCGATCTCGTGGTTCGCCAGCGCGACGACCTCCTCGCTGCCGGGGACGGCGCGGGTGCGGTGCGCGGCGTCGGTCAGGGCCACGTGCCGCCGCCAGCCGCCGGCGGCCACGTCGAAGACGTCGAGGGAGAGGAAGGAGTCGATGGAGCCCGCCACTTCCTGCTCCACGGCCCGGTCGCCCGCCGGCGTCAGAGGGCGGCCCGTGTCGCCGAGGAGCCGCCGGGTCGTACCGCTGCCGTGGAGCGGGTCGGTCAGCGCGCCCGCCGGATCGGGACAGTCGGGGCCGAGGAGGAAGGAACGGACGGTGAACGGTGGTGCCGGTGCGGGCGCGGTCATGGCGTCACCTCCGCGGGGTTCTCGGTGCGGCGGCCCTCCGGGGCGCCGTGGGCCGTTCAGTTGAGGCGTTGGTCGCCGGGGTCGGAATGGGGTTCCAACCGGACGCTCCGGTCCGGTGAATCGCCGTCGCGGCGTCGGCGCAGCGCGGCCGTCCCGGCGCCGGAGCCCGAGCGCAGCGCCGCACGCAGATGGTCGTGGACCCAGCGCACACCGCGGTGGCGGTGGCTCAGCAGGGAGAACAGAAGGGCGACGAGCAGCAGGGCGGCGAAGGCGGAGGGCCCGACGACCCATGCGACGGGCACCGCCGTGTCACCGTCGCCGCTTCCGCCGCCGACGCCTCCGTCGTTCGTGCCGTTCCCACTGCTGTTCCCGGCGCCGTCGGTGTCCCCGTTCGTGTTGCCGTCTGTGGTTGTGCCGTCTGTGCTGTTGCCGTCCGTGGTGTTGCCTTCGGTCTGGTTGCTGGTGGTGTTCCCGTTCGTCTCTTCGTCGGTCACCTCGAAATCGTCCTCGGCGTACCACTCGGGGTATTTCGTGCACTTGGCCTGTACGGGGTGCTTCTTCGCGCTCGCGTCGGCCGGAACGGAGAATGTCGTCTCGAAGGTTTCGTCGGTGACACCGGTGGTGGTGAGCCGGGTGCCGTCGTCCCACTCCAGGGTCACGTCGAAGCAGTTGAAGCCGGAACCTGTTGCCGTGACTTTCGTCCTGGGCGGGCCCTTGTCGGGGGCCAGCGTGAGATCGCGGTCCCTCTCCTCGGGTTCCGTCACCGTGAACGTCTTTGATCCCGTGTCATCGTTGCTGCAGTACGCCGTGACGGTGTACTTGCCCGGTTTCGCCGTGGCCGGCACGACGAATGAGGTGCCCTTGCCTATGGTCCTGCCGTTCCAGGTGATCCTCCTGATGGAGGCGGCCCGCGGTGCCCCGGCCGCCTCAGCCCTGGCCTCGGACAGTCCGAGCTCCAGGTCCCCCTCCTCGTCCGGGGTCGTCTCCGGCGGCGTGTGCGGGGTCGAGTCCGGGGACTCATCGGGCGAGGTCTCCGGATGCGGTGTCTCATCGGTGCAGGCGTCGAAGCCGATCGTCACCGGGGTCTTCGGCGGTCCCTTGTCCGGGGTGAGAGTTATCGGTGCCGGCTGGGCCACGGCACCCGGCGGGAAGAGAGCCGTCGGCCCCCACGCGATCGCGATGCTCATCAGCAGGGCGGTCAGCGCTCGCAGAGCGAATTCTGGGGCGGAGTGCATCAGCCGAGAAAGGTGAAGGTGTGACAAAGAGGTGGGGCGGCAGGCTCCTGGCAGGCCATGGGCCTCGGACGTCGCCTCTTCCATTGTCTTCCGTCCACCCGCTGCCCGCTCGTCAGCCCGTGCGGCTCGGACTCCTCGAACAGTGCATCCTTCAACTTCGGTTGCGGTCCCGGCCGCGCTGATCGCCGAACGCGCTGATCGCCGAACGCCTGCCGCCCGGCCCCGGCGCCGTACGGCAGGCGTGCCCGCTGGCGGAGAACGGGCGCGGCCTGGCCCTCGTCGACGCGCTCCGCGACCGCTGGGAGATCGTCGACCGCGACCCGCCGGGCAAGACGGTCCTCGTGGAGATCGATCTGCCCGGCTGGGCCTCGCTGGTGCGGCGGATTCCGTCGCGCAGGCCGGTGAAGAGACGGGGTTGGCCGCCCGCATCGTGCCCCTGCCGCGCGATTGCCGGTCTCCTCACTTGCCGGTCACGATGCGCCACCGCGCTCAATGAGCGGCGTTTCCGCGGGTCAGCAGCTATGGGTAGACAGGTCGACCGGATACAGATCGACTCCAGCCCTTTCTGCGGGGCCGCTTCCTGGGCTCGGAGTCAGAAAGCGGCCGACCGACGGGGCTTCGCGTGAAACCCGGAAGAGATCGTCCCGACTCCCACTCCACTCACATCCACAGGGAGGGCCATGCGTATCCGCACTGTCCTGCCCACCGCCCTTCTGGCCGTCTCCGGTCTCCTCCAAAGACCCGAGACCTGTTGTTGGGGCACACCCCTCGGCTAGTGAATACGCAGAGTGATGACGAATCAGGGCTGATACGACGTTGGCTGAGCGGCTGGACCGTGGTGCGCTCCCTGCCCGAGGCTGAGCCGGTCGAGTCCGCTGGGGACGGCCTGCGGTCCAAGTGCGACCAACCCGGCCGTGAGGTCGAGGTGTTCGCGCTGCGTGCGGATGAGGAGCCCGAGTCCTTGGCACGGCTGGCGGCAGCCGTCGCCGCCGCGAGGCAGACCACCTGGCTCACGGTACCTACGCTGCGCCCAGGCGCCGTCGAAGCCGTCGTCAGCGCTGCCGGAATGGAGTTGCTCCACCGATCCGAGTGGTTCACGACGACCGATCTGACCGAGCACCCGCAGCACGCACCCGCCGCGACGTACGAGCGCGAGGTCCGCACGGAGGGAGCAGTCACGGTCGTCTCCCTCCATGGCCCCTCCGGAGAGGTTGCAGCGCGCGGCGCCATCGCCGTGGTCGGCGCCGATGCGATCGCCGATCGCATCGAGACGGACCCGGCGCACCGCCGACGCGGCCTGGGCCGCGCCATGATGAGCGCTCTGGCTGAAGCCGCCGTGGCCCATGGCGCCCGTACCGGTCTTCTCATTGCCAGTGAGGAAGGCCAGCGCCTCTACTCCTCCCTGGGCTGGCACCACGAAGCCGACGTCCTGATCGCCCGGGGGCCGGTGGTTCCCTCCAACAGGTAGGACTGGCTCACGCCGGCCGGCCTATCGTGCAATATCCCGTGGGTTCGGCGGGGCTTCCTTCCTCCGTTGCAGCAGGTCAACCGCGCAGGCGACGACTGGCCAGCCGACGCCAGAGGTTGGAATGGACTCGCCGTCACGGCGGAGGAGTGAACGAGACCCACTTCTGCGCGGGGCTGCCGTTGCCATTCCAGATGTCGGTGCGGCTGCCGGGAGTGGTGGCGTAGCCCACGACGTATTCTCTCCGCTGCGGTGCCTCGGTTGGGCGGCGATGCGGCAGGGCCGCTCGTCGGTCCTGCCGCATCGCCCTCCTACTCCGGGCGGGCCAGGTCAGATGATCTTGAACCGCTGGTTGAACCCGCCATGGCAGGTGACCTGGAGGATCCCCGTCT
>NZ_JAMGBG010000210.1 GCF_023516595.1 Streptomyces neyagawaensis
GAGGCCTCCCGGAACTATCCCGGAACTCTCCCGGGAGGGGCGTACGTCGCCCAGGGGCGGGGCGGATATGGGCAGGGTAGAAGGGTGTAGATGGGGCGCTGAGCTGCATGTCAGCTGACCTGCGGAGATCATCCGGTTAGGGCTGAATCCTGATAAGGATGAGGCCACAGGTTCAAATCCTGTTAGCCCCACATATGAAAAGACCCCCAGTCGGAAACGGCTGGGGGTCTTTGGCGTTGTCGACAGCTCGCGCTGCTGCTCATCGGTGTGAACGGCAGAAGCCCCCGGCCGGGAGCCGGGGGCTTCGTCTTGGTCTGGGCGTCGTACGCAGGATCGCCGTGGTGTACGGGTGGGCGCGGCGGTCGCGGGCTTCGCGGTCGTGGTCGGTCGTGATGTCCGCGGTCCGTGGATCAGCGCTGAAGGCGGGTGAAGGGCCTGGTCGGCGCGACAGGGGCTTCGGGGGAGGCCGGCAGCATCGTAAGGGCCGACGCCGCGTCCGGAGGGCTGTCCGGGGCCGTGAGGTGGCGGCAGGAGGGCGAGGAGCCGTGTGCCTCCGCGCGGATGCGCTGCTTCATCGTCGGTGGCAGGGCGCGATCGCGAGGGCGGGAGGGGAGGGGCAGGTCCGCGGTCGTCGTGCGGGCCGCGCAGTTGCGGGTGGTCTCGGGCTGCGGTACCGCGGCGGTCGCCGTGGTCGTGATGAGTCCGAGCGCCGTGCACAGCGCGAGGAAGGCGGTGACGATGGTGGTCCACAGCTTCATGACCTTGTTCTGGGCCATGGCCCCTCACTTTCGGGTCGGGCGATTTGCGTACTTTCCTCATGATGTGTATGTGGGCCGCGAAGTGAGGGACCGACGCCCGTGGCGCGTCGATCTTCAGATCAACACCACTCGGATGGGCGCAAGGGGATGCGAGAGTTCCCTGGAGCTGCGAAGTCGTTGGGAAACCGGTCCGATGAACCTGCGATAGGAACGGCGGCATCCGGTTCTACTGGGGTCTTCCGGCCGGGAGTTGAGGGGCCGACGCAGGTCACCGATCGATATCGGTCGGTGTGTATAGTCGGGCGCCAGAGGTCCCCTACGTCAAGGAAAGACGAGGTCGCGCGGTGAAGAAGCTTCTCCTGGTCGCACTGGCCGCCATCGGCGGGCTCCTCGTGTACCGCCAGATCCAGGCGGATCGCGCCGAGCAGGATCTGTGGACGGAGGCGACTGACTCCGTGCCCACGGGTTCGTGAACATCGACATCAGTCTCAGAGCAGACCCCGGCCGTACTCGCGGCCGGGGTTTTGTGTGTCATGGGTCCGTAGTCCCGGGCCCGCGGGTGCCGCGAAGACGCCTGCACTTCACTGTCGCGAATGATTCGCTTGCTATAGCGAAGCTGTGCTTTGTCAAGAGCGCTATTTCGGCCGCTCGTCCCTGAGAAGGCGCGCATCTGTGCGGAGGGAACGGCAGGATGGGCGCGTTCGGGGCTACGACGAGGGGTGGCGCGTGATGGGGCGGCGCACGGTCTGGGGGCGCACTGCGGCAGCCGTGGGAGCGGCCCTGCTCATGACCACGGCACAGCCCGTTCCCGCCCTGGCGGCCGACGAGCCGACGCCGTACTCCTACGCCGAGGACGCCAGGACGGTCGACGGCTCGACGGGCACCACGCAAGCGGTCCGGCTGACGCCGGGCAGGACGTACCGCAGTGCCATCGGCCCCGGCGAGAAGCTCTACTTCCGCCTCGACCTCGACGCCGTCGCCAACGCGTACGTCTCGGGCACCGCCGTACCCGCGGCAGGGGCGAGCGTCGCCTCCTCCGACGGGCTGAGGGTCTCCATCGAGGACGTCGACGCCCACCGCTGCTCGTACGGGAACGCCCGCTTCGGCCCCACGCGCAGCGCCCACCCCGTCACCGCCTGGGCCTCGCGTGAGATCGGCACCGACGAGTACATGTGCCAGGCGGCCGGGGCGTACTACCTCGTCGTCGAGCGCGTCGGCCCTCGCACGTCGTCCGGGGCCTCGTCAGGTCCGTCATCAGGCGGGTCGTCGGGGCCGGGTGCATCGGGTACGTCGTCGGGTGGATCGTCGGGGTCCGGTGGGCAGGGGGCTGGGCAGGAGTGGGGGCTTGAACTCGGCTACGCGTGGGAGCCCGCCGTGAAGAAGGGCGGCTCGACGGCTGCCCCCGAGACCTGGAACTCGGCGCCGCCCGAACCCCTGCGCGGAGACCCCGAGCGCCGACGCGGGGGGAGCGGCTTCGCCTCGGCCGGCCCCCTGGCCCAGGGAATCTGGCAGGACGAGGCCGGGATCAGGGCCGGCGAGACCCGCTACTACAAGGTCCCCGTCGACTGGGGGCAGCAGCTCCATGCGACGGCCGAACTGGGCAGCACGACCGGCGGTGAAGGGTACGTCGGCAACGCGCTTGTCATGTCGCTGTACAACCCGGCGCGGGGGCTCGTCGACGATGCGCTCGTCAACTACGGAGGTGAGCAGCGCTCCGCCGCCCTCGACCCGCTCCCTCCGGTCGGCTACGACAACCGCTACTCCCTCGACGACGAGGTCAGCGGAATGCGGTTCGCCGGCTGGTACTACCTGGCGGTCCACCTCGGCTCGGCGGTGGCCGAGCGCTTCGGCGAGAAGCCGATCGGGCTGACCCTGCGGATACGGGTGTCCGGTCGGGCCGAGTCCGGACCCGGGTACCTGGGCTCGGCCGAGCCGCGCGGGGCCTTCGAGGTCACCGACCAGGACCGGGAGGCCGCGGAGACGGGGGCCGGAACGGGGACGGGGACGGGGACGGGGGACACGCTGGGAGGGGACGGGGAGGCGGGGAGTTCCGGCAGCGAGGAGAGCGCCGGTGGTTCTGACGGGTCCACGATCAGCGAGGGGAGGCGTCTCGCCATGACGGCGGTTGCCGCCGGCGGGATCGGCACGGGGAGCCTGCTGGTGCTGACGCTGGTGCTCTGGATGCTCGTGGCACGCCGTCGGGCTGCGGCTGAGCGGCCCGCGGCACCGTCAGGCGGAGGCAGGGCTTCGCGGCGGGGGCGGCACGGGTCGTCCCGGGGGCGGTAGCGCCGGCGGGCAGGTAATGGTCGCGGGGCAGTCGGTCCTTGGACAGGTCGATCCTTGGACGGGAGTCAGAGCTGGCCCAGCGCCCAGAACCCCACAGCAAAGCAGGCCATGGCCAGCAGCAGGACAGGAATGACCACCTTCGCGGGTGGGCCGGGGCGGCGCCGCGTGTTCGCCCTCGATCGGCGTGGAACCTGCGACGGCTGAGCGGTGTATGAACCAGTAGAGGCGTACGCAGGCTGGTGCACCGCCGGAGTCGAGACCTGAGAGGGGTCCAGGGGCGGTTGCGGCTGGGGGGAGGGCACATGCGTGGGTTCGTGGAGCGGCGAAGCGTGCAGGGGCGTCCCGGCTGTGGGAGTGGCGTGGTGATTCGGCTGGTGCTGGGAGTAGCCGGGAGCGTTGTGCTGCGGCTCCGCGTGCCGGGGCTCCGTGTGCAGCGGTTCCGCACGCTGTGGTTCCGCGTACTGCGGCTTCGTCGGGAGTGGTGGAGCGTGGGTGGCCAGCACCTGCGGTGGCGGCAGGTGGAAGCTACCGGTGTCCGACATGGTGGACGGCTGGGATGGCCCGGGGCCGCGCTCGGGACGGGGCGGTATGGGTTCGGACTGCGACGGTACGGCGATGGGGGGCGGCTCGGGGGCCACTTGATCCTCGTGCTCCGTAGAGGGGGAGCCCGCACCCTGATACCACTGCCCTGTGCCTGTGCCTGTGCCTGTGCCTGTGCCTGGGCCTGGGCCTAGGCCTGTGCTCGTCCCCGTGCCTGAGTTGGTCCCGGGCGGCGCTGATGGGGGCATCGGCGGCGGCAAAACGGCACCGGTGTACGGAGGTTGAGGCGGCGCAGAGCCGTTGGGTGGAGGCGGAGGTACGGCGGCGGCGCCGGGCTGCGCGAGCGAGCCCTGGGACGGTGTGGCCTCGGGCAGCTGAGCCGGAAGGGGCGGGGTGGAGGGAGGCGGTGTGGAGGGAGGCGGAGGCGTCACGTCGACGCCGGACGGCGAAGAGGCGGACCAGCCTGGTGAGTTGGAAGGAGTGTCAGCGCCTGACCGAGGAGCATGCGCACTCGGCGGCAGGAGCCCCGGGCTCGGCAACGAGCCTTCCGCTCCCGGCGGCGGGCTGTCCGCACCGCGGGCATCCCCACTGGCCCGAGAGGAGTCCGCCCCCCGTCCAGACCTCGACGAGGACGTGGCGCCCGTGCTCGTCCCGCTCACATCCAGCCCTGACGCTCGCTGTAGCGGGCCTTCCGAGCCGAACCCCACTGGCAGGGGGCCGAGTTGGTCGAAGACCTCCACCAGCTCGTCGTCGGGGCCGGGCTCGGGGAGCAACTCGGTGGCTGCGGCGAGGGCCTTGCGGGCACCCGTGGCCGTACGGAAGCGGGCATGGGGATCCGGTTGGAGCAGTGTGGCGATGACCTGCCACAGAGGCTCCGGGATGCCCCTGGGGGCCTTGGGAGTGCCATGGGCGGCGAAGTGTTCGATGAGCGCCTTGGAGTCGGGTTTGGCGCCCTCCAGGAGGTACAGGGCGACGAGGCCCACCGCGAAGAGGTCGGCGGGGAAATCGGGGTCCGCGCCCAGCATCTGTTCGGGGGCGAAGTAACCCGGCGTGCCCACCACGTAGTTGGTCTCGGTCAGCCGGGGCTCGCCCAGACGCATGGCGATGCCGAAGTCGGACAGGCGGAGGCGGGGCCGTGCCGTGCCGGTGGCCTCCAGCAGCACATTGGCGGGCTTGATGTCGCGGTGGATGACGCCTTCCGCGTGCACGGCGGCGAGGCCGGACAGCAACTGGTCGAGCAGGAGGCAGACATAGGCAGGAGGGAGAGGGCCGTAGTCGTTGACGAGATTGACCAGAGAGCCTCCGGCGACCAGGTCCATGGTGAACAGGACCTTGTCGTCATCGGCGGCCCAGCTGGCGGGCGCGAGCACGTGGGGGTGGTCGATCCGCACGGCCTGCTCGCGGACGAAGCGGAGCAGGGCGTGCGCGTCGCGCTGCTGCAGGACCTTGGCGGCCACATACCGGCGGCGTCGGTGGTCCCAGGTGCGCCAGACCGCGCCGACTCCCCCGCGTCCGATCGGGTCGACCAGTTCGTACCGGCCGGCGAAGACCTCACCCATGGTTGTGCGTCGTTCCCCCTTCGGCTCCCCCCTTGGCTGCCCATCGGCGGAGGACACGGCTTCCGAGCCGCCCTCCGCGGAGTCGGCTTCTGCCTACCGGTTTCCCACGGAGCTCGTTTCCGTACCTCTGTCCCCCAGCCGCATTGTGTGGCCCGTCCCCTCAGCCCCCTCCACAGCCTCTGCCTGGCCCGGTCCTCTGCCTGGCTCGGTCATCTGCTTCTCCGGACCTCTGCCTCGGCCCGCCCTTCCGGCGGTCCGGTCCGTTCCCTTTCGGCTCTCGTCGAGCCTACGTCCGCGTCTTCGTGGCGTCGGTGCTGGTGGGCCCGCTCAGCCTTGTGCCCCCGGCCTGCGTCACTGGTCCCCCCAGCCTGCGTCACTGGTTCCCCGTCTCGGCCGCGGCCCGGTCGCCGACCCCGTCTCGGTGACCGGGCCTCGATCTCAGTTCTGGTGGGACTGGTAGTGGGCCACCGCGTCCGAGGTGCGGCCCGCGCCGTACACCCGGAGGAACTCTGCCAGTTCGGGGTGGGTCGGGGCGAGGGTGTCCGCCGCCTCGATGATGTCGCCCGCGGCTGCCACCGAGCGCAGCAGCGACTGGATCTCGCGGACGACCCGCTTGACCGTGGGCGCCCCGGAACTCGTCGTCGACTGCGTGGTGTTGCTGAGCACAGATCCCCCCTGCGACTTCTTGATCTCGTCCATGCGCTCGGTCGCCT
This sequence comes from Streptomyces neyagawaensis, assembly GCF_023516595.1. Lineage (GTDB taxonomy): Bacteria > Actinomycetota > Actinomycetes > Streptomycetales > Streptomycetaceae > Streptomyces > Streptomyces neyagawaensis. The sequence goes on from NZ_JAMGBG010000210.1 coordinate 5,857, forward strand.
CGGCGGCGCTCACGCTGCCGTCCGCGACCTGCCCCGCCAGGTCTTGCAGCAGCTGCACCCGCTGAACCACGGCCGGGTTTCCGATCTTGGCCCGCTGACCGCTCATCAGCTGCGACAGCATCGGAGCGGAAAGGCCCAGTACCCCCGCGAGGCGTGCCTGGTTGAGGCCCAGGTCCTCGATGAGCCTACGGAAGAGCGCCCCCAGTGGCTCTCCGTACCAGTTCCGCTGCAGCTCCCGGGCTCTTGCGGTCGCTTCCTGCTGTGCGGCGTCCATTGCGTCTCCCCATCGCTTCCCCAAAAACTGCGGTTCGCTGTAGCGAACCACGACGAGCATCTTACGGAGAGTGGTCGTTCACGGGGACCCCCAATCTTTTTGCGAGATACCGGGGGTGACCCGGTACTCTGGTCTGCGGCGCCACCCGGTGGTCGGTACTTCCGGGCGGACGCATCCCTTCCGGGGCCTTAGCTCAGTTGGTAGAGCGCTGTCTTTGCATGGCAGATGTCAGGGGTTCGACTCCCCTAGGCTCCACAGCGGATAGACCGGGCCGGACGTCAGGAGACGTCCGGCCCGGTCTCTTTTCTGTGGTCCCGCGGCCGCCCGTCCCATGGCGTTCCAGGAGAGCCGCGTCGCGATCGCGATCTGTGCACTGGATGAGCGGACTGCCTCTGGAGCCGTGAGACGGCTCAAGGCGTCTGCTGGCGTGCGCATATGCGAAAACCATGGTCTGCGTCACAGGAGTGCAGGGTCGGAGGCGGCTATCACTCTTTGCAATCGGATGAGCACATTCCGGTTCAGATTCTCGGTCGTCCGCGCTCAGGTGTGTTTCACGTGAAACAGCCCTGTGGGCCGGAAGACCATCAAGTCTTCCGGCCCACAGGGCTGTTGAAGGCGCCGCGCCTCAGACGGGCCGAGGCGGGCCGGGCACACTCGTATCAGCCGCGGACCAAAGTCCCCGGCTTCCGGCCTCTGTGGCGGTACCGCCCGCTTCCACGGCGGCACGGCCGGCCTCGCCACGGCACGACACCGCCCAGTGGACGGCGGTGGTGCTCGCTCGTCTCAGCGGCGGTCGTCGCGGTTCGCCGCTTCGTCCTCGGCCTGCTTGGCCTCGACCTCGGGGTCGAGGACGGACTGGTCGCTGCCGCCCACGGAGGACAGCCGTCCGGGCTCGGAGACCTCGGTGGCGGCGGGGGGCTCGACCAACCAGTCGGGGTTGGCCTGCTTGTCCCACCACTTCCAGGCGGCGAAGGCGCCGCCCGCGAGGACGCTGATCACGGCCACGCCCTTGAAGACACGGCCGGCCCTGGCACGACGCTGCTGCTTGCGGACGAGCTTCTGGATCTGCTCGGGCGACACCTGACCGCGCAGCGCGGCCAGTGCCGCCACGCTCCGGGCGGTGGCCTCCTCCCGCATGGGGCCGGCAGCGGCCACTGCCTGCTCGAGTCGCGGGCGGGAGTAGTCGGCGGCCTGGCGGGCCGCCTTCCGGGTGCGCACGGCGGCCTCATGCGCCGCGCTGTCGATCTTCGGCGGTACATGCGTGCGTGCCTGTTCCAGACGCGGGACGACAAGGGCGCCGTACTGGACGCGTGCCTGTTCCGCGGCCTGCGACACCTTGGGCGCGATCTTCACGCGCGCCTCGTGTGCGTAGTGCGAGGCCTTTTCCTTGGCCGTGTCGGCGTAGGGCGCCACCACTTCCGCGGCGTGCAGCACGCTGTCCTTCGCCGAACCGGTCGCGGCGCGCACGCTGTCGATGCGGGTCACGGGATCCTCCTCCTCGGTGGCGTACGGTATTTCGACTTTCCACCCTTTTGGCGATCATGCCTCTCGGAACGCTCTGAAGCATGTGAGGGCGGGCATCCGGGTCATGCGAGTCGACTCCGCGCGGTCAGGAAGCTGGGAACCGTTCGCGATCCGGTGCTGTGCAATTGCGGATGAATACGGGGCAACGGGAGCTTGTCCACGACAGTGCCGACAATGCCACGGATCGTCGCCAAGCGCGCCGATACCGCGGGTACTCGACCCGTTTTCGGTGCGCATGCCGGACCAGGGCGTGGCCGTCGGGCGACTCCGGGCGTCGTCCGTGCGAGGATCGGGGGAGTCACAGAGGACAACGGAAGGCAGATCGTGGCTGAGCAGCTGTACGCCACCCTGAAGACAAACCACGGCGACATCGAGGTGCGGCTGCTGCCGAACCACGCGCCCCAGACGGTCAAGAACTTCGTCGAGCTCGCCCAGGGCGAGCGTGAGTGGACCCACCCTGCGACGGGTCAGAAGTCCACGGACAAGCTCTACGACGGCACGGTCTTCCACCGGGTGATCAGCGGATTCATGATCCAGGGCGGTGACCCGCTGGGCAACGGCACCGGCGGCCCCGGCTACCAGTTCGGGGACGAGTTCCACCCGGACCTCGCGTTCGACAAGCCCTACCTGCTGGCCATGGCCAACGCCGGTCCGGGCACCAACGGCTCGCAGTTCTTCATCACCGTCTCCCCGACGGCGTGGCTGAACCGCAAGCACACCATCTTCGGTGAGGTCGTGGACGCGGCCAGCCAGAAGGTCGTCGACTCCATCGCGACCACCCAGACCAACCCGCGCACCGACCGCCCGGTCAAGGACGTCGTCATCGAGTCCGTCGTGGTCGAGACCCGCAAGGGCTGAGCCGTCCGAAGGCCCGCCATGCGGGCCGGGGCCTCAGGGCGCCCGCATGCGCCGGAACCGAAAGGTTCGCAAGGTCCTCAAGGGAACCATTCGCCCCGCTCAACCGTAAGGATGAGCGGGGCCGATGTGTTCCACACACGAGACGGAGGGGACCGATGGACCAGGTGCCGAGCAGCCCGCAGGACGCGCAGAGCCTGCCCTCCTGCTACCGGCACCCGGACCGCGAGACGGGCATCCGCTGCACCCGGTGCGAACGCCCCATCTGCCCCGAGTGCATGGTCAGCGCCTCTGTGGGCTTCCACTGCCCGGACTGCGTCCGCAACGGCTCGGGCACGGGCCACGCGCCCTCCGCCTCCCAGCCACGCACCCTCGCGGGCGGCACCGTCAGCGCCGATCCCCGGCTCTTCACCAAGATCCTCATCGGTGCGAACCTGCTGCTGTTCCTGGTGCAGACGTCGCTGGGCGACCGGTTCACCGACCGGTTCGACCTCATCGGGCGAGCCTGGGTCCCGGAGCTCGGGCTCCAGGGCATCGCCGAGGGCCAGTGGTACCGGCTGGTGACGTCGATGTTCCTGCACAGCACCGGCGTTACGCACATCCTGTTCAACATGCTCAGCCTCTGGTGGATCGGCGGCCCCTTGGAGGCGGCGCTGGGCCGTGCCCGCTATCTGACGCTCTACTTCGTCTCCGGCCTCGCGGGCAGTGCCCTCACCTATCTGCTGGCCGCGCCGAGCCAGCCGTCCCTCGGTGCGTCCGGCGCGATCTTCGGTCTCTTCGGTGCGACCGGCGTCCTCATGCGGCACCTCAACTACGACATGCGGCCGCTGGTCATCCTGCTGGTGATCAACCTGATCTTGACGTTCAGCCCGTACTTCAACATCTCGTGGCAGGCCCATGTGGGCGGCCTCGTCGGCGGTGTCGTGGTCGGCTACGCGATGGTGCACGCTCCTCGGGAGCGGCGGTCGCTGATCCAGTTCGGGGTGTGTGCCCTGGTCCTGGCCGCCGTCCTGATCATGACTGTCGTCAGGACCGCCCAGCTCACCTGATCAGCCCTGACTCGCCTGTGAGCGGGCACCCGGACGGTACTGCTGGCACTGTTGTCCACAGACCGTGGCGGATCTTGTGCATAGGGTGCGGGAACAGGTGTGCCCCCTGTCGCTCACCTGCGTTTCCGCAGGTCAGGCAGGGGGCGAACATGCTTGCGGGGGTGACGGATCAGTCATACCGGCGTCAACGCCCGATGAGTTATCCACAGATCGTCGTTCTTTTTCCCCACTGTGGAAAACACCTGTGGATAACTCCGTGGATAGCTCTGGGGAGGGCTGGTCACACGGGTGCGGAAGGTGCTACTTCCACTGGGTCGAGACGCCGAATCCAGCGGCGATGAAGCCGAAGCCCACCACGATGTTCCAGTTGCCGAGGGAGTCGATGGGCAGCGAGCCGTCAGTCACATAGAAGATGACGATCCAGGCCAGACCGATGAGGAACATGGCCAGCATGACGGGAGCCACCCAGCCACGGCTGTTCAGCTTGATGGCTGTGGCCTGCTTCGACGGCGGCGGCGTGTAGTCGGCCTTCTTGCGGATACGTGACTTCGGCACGAGGGTCTCTCCTGTCGATGCGCTGCGTGGCCGCGCAGGGAACGGGGCGGGCTCCGGGGCAGCGTACAAGGGGACACTGATTGCTCCCCCGGGCGTCCGTTAGCGTAGTGCTTCCGCGCCGCCTAAGGAGATAAGGGTACGTTGAGCAATTCAGCCGACTCCCCCGAGGCCGGTTCCGGCGACTCCTCCGGGCCGGGTTCCCGGACCGTCGAGTCCGACGGCTCCTCGTCCCCGGCGACCGGTGACCCCTCCGCCCGGGGCGGTGTCCGGCCCGTGCGCGTGCTCACCGTGGGGGTCTTCGCCCTCGCCGGGCTCATCTTCTTCACCAGCTTCGACACGGCCAAGGGCACGAACATCCGTACGGACGCCTCGTTGCTCAAGCTCTCCGACCTGATCCAGGAGCGCAGCCACAAGAACGGGCAGCTCGACGAGTCCAACGGGGTGCTCCGGGACGATGTCGAGGCCCTCGCCGAGCGGGACGACGGCAGCACCGAGGCCGAGGACGCACGGCTCACGGCGCTGGAGAAGAACGCCGGCACCCAGAGGCTCAAGGGCGAGGCCATCACCGTCACCCTGAACGACGCCCCGCCGAACGCCACCGCCAAGCTTCCCGGTTACCCCGAGCCGCAGCCCGACTACCTGGTCATCCACCAGCAGGACCTGCAGGCCGTGGTGAACGCCCTGTGGCTGGGCGGCGCCAAGGGCATCAAGGTCATGGACCAGCGGCTCATCTCCACCAGCGCCGTGCGGTGCGTCGGCAACACCCTGATCCTCCAGGGCCGCGTCTACTCGCCCCCGTACAAGATCCAGGCGGTCGGTGACCCCGAGAAGCTCCAGAAGGCGCTCGCCGAGAGCAAGGCGATCCAGAACTACATGGTGTACGTCAACGTCTACGGACTCGGCTGGAAAGTCACCGAGGACGGGCCGGTGACTCTGCCCGGCTACTCGGGCACAGTGGATCTGCAGTACGCCAAGCCCGTGGAGTAGAAGCCCGTAACGGCAGCCGGGGGACCTGTGTCGGTGCGTGTGATCGTCAGGACCGTCAGCGAACTCTGCATCACTGTAGGCACCCTGATCGTGCTCTTCGTCGTCTACGTGCTCTTCTGGACCGGCGTGAAGGCCGACACCGAGATGGACCGCCAGGTCGACCTGCTCCAGGACCAGTGGGCGAGGCAACCGGTGCGACCGACGGCCGGCCCGGGGACCACGGCGAGTCCGAAGCCGCCCGCGCCGTACAAGGACGCGAAACCCTTCGCTCTCATGTACATCCCGCGCCTTGGTTTCACGTGGAACAAGCCCGTGCTGGAGGGCACCAGAAGCAGCACCTTGAAAAAGGGGCTCGGGCACTACGCGAACACCGCTCAGCTGGGACAGAAGGGAAACTTCGCGGTCGCCGGCCATCGCCGCACGTATGGCGATCCCTTCAAAGATTTTCCCAAGCTGCGGGCCGGTGACGCGGTAGTGCTGACCGACGGCGCCCACTGGTACACCTACGTCATCGACAAGGGGCCCTATCGGACATTGCCCACGGACGTCCAGGTCATCGACCCCGTGCCGAAGAAGTCGGGCTACACGCGCGCGGGGCGCTATCTGACGTTGACGACCTGCGACCCGGAGTGGGGCCACAGCCATCGGCTCATCGTGTGGGGCCATCTCGAATCCACGAAGCCTGTGGAGTCAGGGAAACCTGGGGCACTACGCCGTTAGTCTGGTGGCGGTACGGCGTGAATCCGGTGCCGTGGTGTGAAGGAAGGGACGGCATGTACGGCTGGATCTGGCGGCATCTGCCCGGCAATGTGTGGGTGAGGGCGCTGCTTTCCATCGTGCTCACCCTGGCCGTCGTCTACGTCCTCTTCCAGTACGTCTTTCCCTGGGCGGAGCCCCTGCTTCCCTTCAACGATGTGACGGTGAACGACCAGTGAGTGCCGCCCGCCCCGCCCGCATCCTCGTCGTCGACAACTACGACAGCTTCGTCTTCAACCTGGTCCAGTACCTGTACCAGCTGGGCGCGGAGTGCGAGGTGCTGCGCAACGACGAGGTCGCGACCGCGCACGCCCAGGACGACTTCGACGGTGTCCTGCTGTCCCCCGGACCGGGCACCCCCGAGGAGGCCGGCGTCTGCGTCGACATGGTCCGCCACTGCGCCGAGACCGGCGTGCCCGTGTTCGGGGTGTGCCTCGGCATGCAGTCCATGCAGGTGGCGTACGGCGGGGTCGTGAACCGCGCCCCCGAACTGCTGCACGGCAAGACCTCCCTGGTGGAGCACGAGGGCAGAGGCGTCTTCGCGGGTCTGCCGACGCCCTTCACCGCGACCCGCTACCACTCGCTGGCCGCCGAGCCCGGGACCGTACCCGTCGAACTGGAGGTCACGGCTCGTACGCACGACGGGATCATCATGGGCCTCAGGCACCGCGAACTCCCCGTCGAGGGCGTGCAGTTCCACCCCGAGTCGGTGCTCACCGAGCACGGCCACCGCATGCTGGCCAACTGGCTGGTGGAATGCGGGGACGAAGGCGCCGTGGCGAGGTCGGCAGGGCTCGCCCCGGTGGTGGGCAGGGCCACGGCGTGACAGCCCTGCGCCCCGAGCGCGAGAGTGCCCCCTACGGCGGCGAGGCCGCGTACGGGGGCGCCGAGTCGTTCGAGGCGGAGGATTTCCGCACCCGCTCCCCGGCCGATCCGCCGCAGCAGTGGTACGCCCCGCCGCAGGCCCAGCCCCAGGAGATGGACTACCCCCAGGGCGACTGGTACGGCCGGCGGGACCACGCGGAGCCGTCGTACGAACCGCGCTCCCGGGCGCCCTACGGGGAGCCCTTCGAGACCTACGAACCGACCGCTTATCAGGCGGCACGGCCCGCGGCCTATGAACCGGCCGCGCACGAGCACCCCTCGGTCGACATCGCCCAGGAGCACCCTCCGATCGACGAGGAGACCGTGGCCCTCCGGGTGGAGGAGGCCCGGCGGCTTGCCGCCGAGGCCGAGGCGATACAGACGCCGCCCGCTGCCGGGGGTCGAGCGGCGCGCCGTAAGGCCGCCAGACGGCACGGGAGGCACGGAGGGTCCCCGGGAGCCCGGGCGACCTCCGGAGCCGCTCACGCGGGCTCCGGAGCCGCTCACGGGCCGGACAAGCCCTTAGGGGCGGCTGGAGAGGCCTCTGCGCCGCTCTCCCGGGTCGAGGCACGGCGGGCGGCGCGAGCGCGCAAGCCCAGCATGGGCGTGGTCGCGAGCCGGGCGATCGGCGAGGTGTTCATCACCACCGGCGTGCTGATGCTGCTGTTCGTGACGTACCAGCTCTGGTGGTCGAACATCCGGGCCCAGCAGCAGGCGGGCCGCGAGGCGACCAGCCTTCAGGAGGAGTGGAAGAGCGGCAAGCGCGCGCCGGGCGCGTTCGAGCCCGGCCAGGGCTTCGCCATCCTGCACATCCCGAAGCTCGACGTGGTCGTGCCCATCGCCGAGGGCATCAGCAAGTCGAAGGTCCTGGACCGCGGAATGGTCGGGCACTACGACGAGAACAGCATCAAGACGGCGATGCCCCAGGACAAGACGGGCAACTTCGGTATCGCGGGACACCGGAACACTCACGGAGAACCGTTCCGGTACATCAACCGTCTGCAGCCGGGCGACCCGATCGTCGTGGAGACCCAGGACACGTACTACGTCTACGACATGGCGTCGATCCTGCCCGTGACGGCGCCGTCGAACGTCAGCGTGCTCAATCCGGTGCCCCCGGGCTCGGGATTCACCGGGCCCGGCCGCTACATCACCCTCACCACGTGCACCCCGGAGTTCACCAGCAAGTACCGCATGATCGTGTGGGGCAAGATGGTGGAGGAACGGCCGCGCAGCAGGGGGAAGCCCGACGCGCTCGTTCAGTAGGGGCTCGATCAAGGGCGGATGAACTGTGGCAGTGACCACCGACGAGACCGAAGAGCGGACGGACACGTCCGAGACCGCGCCGAAGCGTCGTCGCATGGGACGGATCGCGATGGCGGTCAGTGTCTTCGGTGAACTGCTCATCACCGCGGGCGTGGTGCTGGGTCTGTTCGTCGTCTACTCGCTGTGGTGGACGAACGTCCTGGCCGACCGCGAGGCCGGCGAGGAGGCGGACAAGGTCCGCGACAACTGGGAGGCGGCGGACGACAGCCCGGGCGCCCTGGACACCAAGGACGGCATCGGCTTCCTGCATGTGCCGGCCATGGAGAACGGCGAGGTCCTGGTCAAGAAGGGCACCTCGCCCAAGGTCCTCAACGGCGGTGTCGCCGGCTACTACACAAGCCCGGTCAAGGCGACCCTCCCCACCGCCGACAAGGACGGCAACTTCACCCTCGCTGCCCACCGCGACGGTCACGGAGCCAAGTTCCACAACATCGACAAGCTGGAGAAGGGCGACCCGATCGTCTTCGAGACCCGCGACAACTGGTACGTCTACAAGGTCTACGACACCCTCTCCGAGACCTCGAAGTACAACGTCAAGGTCCTGTCGAGCATCCCCAAGGAGTCCGGCAAGAAGAAGGCCGGCAAGTACATCACCCTCACCACCTGCACCCCCGTCTACACCTCCCGCCACCGCTACGTGGTGTGGGGCGAGCTGGAGCGGGTGGAACGGGTGAACGCGGAACGCACCCTGCCGAAGGAACTGCGCTAGCCGCGACTGTTTCACGTGAAACATCAGTATGGCGGCTGATTGCCCGACTCCTACCGAAACGACCGATGCCCGGCACCTCCTCAAGAGGGGCCGGGCATCAGTCTTGATGCTGGACGAGGTGGTGATCAGTCCTCGAAGCGGGCGCCGGTGAGGCCTCCGAAGAAGCCCCCGCCGTTGTTGCCGCCGTTGTTGTTGCCGCCGTTGTTGTTGCCGCCGAAGCTCACGGAGGCGAGGGTGATCGTCGTCTTGGCCGGGTCGGCGTCGTTGCCGCCGTCCGGGTCCTGGTCGGTGACCAGCGCGGTGTCGCTCTGGTCGCTGCCCGGCTGGAACTGGATGTTGGTGAAGCCGTTCTGCTGCAGGATCTGCTTCGCCTGACCCACGGTCTGGCCGACCACGTTCGGGACCTTGGCCTTCTTCTCCTCGGCCTTCTTGCCGATCTGGATGGTCACCGTGTCACCCGGGTTGAGCTCGGTGCCCGCCTCCGGGTTGGTCGCGACGACCTTGCCGACGAGGTTGTCGTCGTCGGTCTCCACATCGGTGCAGGTGCCGACGAGGTCGTTGGCCTCCATCTGCGCCTTGGCGTCGTCACAGCTGCGGCCCGCGACCGTCGGCACGACGGACTTCTCCGCCTCCTTGGCCACCGTCAGCGTGACCGTGGAGCCCTTCTCCAGCTTGCCGCTGTCGGGGTCCTGGCTGATCACGACGCCGGGCTTGCGGTCGGACTCCTCGTTCTTCCGCTCGACCTCGAAGCCCTTGTCCTCAAGCTGCGACTTGGCCTCGTTGAACTGGAGCCCGGTGACGTCGGGGACGGAGACCTTCGGGGCGCCCGTCGAGATCACCAGGGCGATGGTGTCGCCCTTCTTCACCAGCTTGTCGGCGGCAGGATTCTGCGAGCAGACGTTGCCGGTCTTCTGGTTCTCGCACGCCTTCTGGGTGGTGCTCACCTTGAGGTCGACGTTGGTCGCCGCCTGTCTGGCTTCCTTCTCCGTCTGGCCGACGAAGTTCGGGGCCTTGAGAGTGTCCCCGCCCGTGTCCCCTCCGGCGAACATCCACCGTCCGATGAGGATCGCGCCCACCAGCACCAGCACACCCGCGACGACCAGCAGGATCGTCGAGGTGTTGTTCTTCTTCTGCTGGCGGCGACGCCCCTGGCGGTCGTCGTAGCCGAAGCCGTCGTCCCCGTTCATCGGGGGCAGCATCGTGGTGGCGCCGGCGTCCTGGGAGCGCATGGCCGTGGTGGCCTGGTCGTCCGGGTAGCCGCCGTAACCGACCGAGCCCATGGCCGCGGTGGCGGCGACGGGCTGGCCGTCGAGGCAGGCCTCGATGTCGGCGCGCATCTCGTCGGCGGACTGGTAGCGGTAGTCCGGATCCTTGACCAGGGCACGCAGGACGATGGCGTCCATCTCCGGCGTGATCTCCGGGTCGAAGACGCTCGGAGGCTGCGGCTCCTCCCGTACGTGCTGGTAGGCGACCGCCACGGGGGAGTCGCCGATGAACGGGGGACGGACCGTCAGCAGTTCGTAGAGGAGACAGCCCGTGGAGTACAGGTCGGACCGGGCGTCCACCTGCTCGCCCTTGGCCTGCTCGGGAGAGAGGTACTGGGCGGTGCCGATGACGGCGGACGTCTGCGTCATCGTCATACCGGAGTCACCCATGGCGCGGGCGATACCGAAGTCCATCACCTTGACCTGGCCGTTGCGCGTCAGCATGACGTTGGCCGGCTTGATGTCACGGTGGACGATGCCGTTGCGGTGGGCGTACTCCAGACCCTGGAGGATGCCGATGGTCATCTCCATGGCCCGCTCCGGCAGCAGCTTGCGGCCGCTGTGGAGAAGCTCACGAAGAGTGGAGCCCTCGACGTACTCCATGACGATGTACGGGATCGAGACCCCGTCGATGTAGTCCTCGCCCGTGTCGTAGACCGCGACGATCGCGGGGTGGTTGAGCGAGGCGGCCGACTGGGCCTCCCGGCGGAACCGGGCCTGGAAGGTGGGGTCGCGCGCGAGGTCCGCTCGCAGCGTCTTCACCGCCACGGTGCGGCCGAGGCGGGTGTCCATCGCGAGGTAGACCTCCGCCATGCCACCACGGCCGAGCACCTGGCCCAGCTCGTACCGGCCGCCGAGGCGACGCGGCTCTTCCATAGCTTCCTACCAGCCCTCTCCGTCGGTCCCGACCGCACCTCTGTGTGGTCCGGCGGCTGTGCTCCGGGCATACGGTACCCGTCTCGCCTTTCATGACCTGGCCAACCGCGTCACCCGATACAGGACCGGTATCGCAACGTGCACCGATGTGGAGGTGACGTGAGCGGGGTCACTTCTTGCTGTTGATCACTGCTTCCATCACGCTCTTCGCGATCGGGGCGGCGAGACCACCGCCGGAGATCTCACCACGGTTGGCGCTGCCGTCCTCCACGACCACGGCCACGGCGACCGGCGAGCTGCCGTCGCTGAGCTTGGCGTAGGAGATGAACCAGGCGTACGGAAGCTCCTTGTTGTCGACGCCGTGCTGGGCCGTGCCGGTCTTGCCGCCGACGGTGACGCCGTCCGCGTTGATCTTGGCCGCGCCACCGGTGCCGCCCGGGTCGTTGACGACGGTCTCCATCATTTCCTGCAGCTTCTGGGCGGTCTCCGGCGAGACGGCCTGGGAAAGCGGCTCAGGGTCGTGCGACTCGATGACGTCGAGGTTGGAGGCGCGCAGCTGGTCGACCATGTACGGCTTCATCAGCTCGCCGTCGTTGGCGATGGCCGCGGTGACCATCGCCATCTGCAGCGGAGTGGAGCGGTTGGAGCCCTGGCCGATGCCGTCGAGCGCGTTCTGCGGCTCGTTGTCCACGGGGTAGACGCTCTCCGCGGCGCGGACCGGGATGTCCAGCTCGGCCTCGTTGAAGCCGAACTTCTCCGCCTGCTCGATCATCTTCTCGTTGGTGACGCTGTCGCTGAGCTTGGCGAAGACGGTGTTGCAGGAGACCTTCAGGGCCTCGCGCAGGGTGGCGTTCTCACACTTGCCGTGCTGGTTGGTGAGGTCGGTCCTCGTGCCGGGCAGCTGGTACGGGTCCGGGGTCTTCGTGGCCTTGTCGATGCCGTCGACGATGCCGTTCTCCAGGGCGGCGGCGGCGGTGACCACCTTGAACGTGGAGCCCGGAGGGTAGGTCTCGCGCAGCGCGCGATTCAGCATCGGCTTGTCCTTGTCCTTCTCCAGCTTCGAGAAGGTCTCGCTGTCCTTCTGGCTGATGCCGGCGAAGGAGGACGGGTCGTAGGACGGCGTGGAGGCCAGAGCGAGGATCGCGCCGGTCTTCGGGTCGATCGCGGCGACGGCACCCTTCTTGTCGCCGAGGCCCTTGAAGGCGGCCTTCTGCGCGGCGGCGTTGAGGGTGGTGACGACGCTGCCGCCCTCCTTCTTCTTGCCGGTGATCATGTCCAGCGTGTTCCGGAAGAACAGCCGGTCGTCGTTGCCGGTGAGGATCCCGTCCTCGAGGTTCTCCAGCTGGGTGGCGCCGACGATCTGCGAGGCGTATCCCGTGACTGGGGCCCACATGTCGCCGTTCTTCCAAGTGCGCTTGTACTTGTAATCCGTGCCCTTCGTCGCGACCGAGCCGGTGATGGCCTTGCCGTCGACGATGATGTCGCCGCGCGGAGTGGCGTAGCGCTCGATCGAGACGCGGCGGTTCTCGTCGCGAGACTGCAGGGCGTCGGCCTGTACGTACTGGATCCAGTTGTCTCGAATGAGCAGGGCGAGGATGAGCAGCCCGCAGAAGATCGCGATCCGGCGCAGGGGCTTGTTCACGGTCGGACCACCTGGGTCATCTCGGCGTCGGGGTTGGATGCGGGCGCGGGGGCCGGACGGCGCGCGGTGTCGCTGATGCGGAGCAGCAGTCCGATCAAGGCCCAGTTTGCGATCACGGAGGAACCACCGGCCGCGAGGAACGGCATGGTCATACCGGTCAACGGGATCAGGCCCATGACGCCGCCAGCGACTACGAAGATCTGGAGGGCGAAGGCTCCGGAGAGGCCGACCGCGAAGAGCTTGCCGAAGGGATCGCGGGCCGCTAGCGCGGTACGCACGCCCCGTTCGATGATCAGTCCGTACAGCAGCAGGAAGGCCATGACGCCGGCCAAGCCGAGCTCTTCACCGACGGTTGAGAAAATGAAGTCGGAGTTGGCGGCGAAGCCGATGAGGTCCGAGTTGCCCTGGCCGAGCCCGGTGCCGAGCACACCGCCGGAACCGAAGGACATAATTGACTGGCCGATCTGCTCACAGGCGCCGGAGTCGGCATAGCAGCCGAATGGGTCCAGCCAGGCGTCGACGCGGGCCTGTACGTGGCTGGCGAACGACGCCACCCCGACGGCGCCCGCGGCGGACATCAGCAGACCGATCACGATCCAGCTGGTTCGCTCGGTGGCCACGTAAAGCATGATCACGAACATGCCGAAGAACAGCAGCGACGAACCGAGGTCGTTCTCGAAGATGAGGATGAGCAGGCTGACGGCCCAGATCGTGATGATTGGGCCAAGGTCACGGCCGCGCG
>NZ_JAMGBG010000211.1 GCF_023516595.1 Streptomyces neyagawaensis
CTGGTTCGCTCGGTGGCCACGTAAAGCATGATCACGAACATGCCGAAGAACAGCAGCGACGAACCGAGGTCGTTCTCGAAGATGAGGATGAGCAGGCTGACGGCCCAGATCGTGATGATTGGGCCAAGGTCACGGCCGCGCGGCAGGTACAGGCCCATGAAACGGCGGCTGGCCAGTGCCAGGGCGTCCCGCTTCACCATGAGGTAGCCCGAGAAGAAGATGGCGAGAATGATCTTCGCGAACTCGCCCGGCTGGATCGTGCCCACGCCGGGAATCCTGATCCAGATCTTGGCGCCGAACGTGTCGTCGCCGAGGCCGGGCACGAGAGGCAGGACGAGGAGCACCAGTGCGACGGCCATCGAGATGTACGTGTAGCGCTGCAGGATGCGGTGGTCCTTGAGGAAGATGACGACCACGACGAACAGCGCGAGGCCCAGAGCCGAGAACAGCAGCTGCTTCGGGGCCGACGGCGTGAAGGCGCCGAAGGCGTTCTCGGCGAGGTTCTGAAGCCGCTCAGATTGGTCCAGGCGCCAGATGAACACCAGCCCCAGCCCGTTGAGCAGTGTGGCCAGCGGCAACAGCAAAGGGTCCGCGTAAGCCGCGAACCTGCGTACGACGACATGGCCGATGCCGGCCAACAGGCCCATGCCGAGGCCGTAGCCCAGTAGGCCGGTGGGTACTTCGTCGTTGATGGCGAGACCCACGTTGGCGTAGGCGAACACCGGAATGACGACCGCGAAAGCCAGCAGTGCCAGTTCGGTGTTGCGGCGGCTCGGCGCGCCGATCGCGCCGATCGTGGACGTGTGCTGCGTCGACGTGTTGGTAGTACTGCTCATCGTGTGCGTGGGCCCCTCGCGGCTTGCCTACTGCTCACCGCACCGCGAGACCAGCTTCTGCTCCTCCTCCGAGAGGCTGGGGCCGGCTGACGGTGTGGGTGTGGACTTGGTCGGGCTCGGGGACGTCGATGGCGTCGACGTCGGGGACGGTGTGGCCTTGGACGTGAGGGAGGTCTTCGTGGTTCCCGTGGTGCCCCCGGCCTCACCCGCACCGGTCTTGGCGTTGTTGTCCGCCGCCTCGCGGCGCTCGGCGTTCTTCTTGCACGCCGACGCCTGGGTGGCCAGTTCGTCGATCTTCTTCTTGGCGTTGTCCAGACCGCCCTCGGCGATCGTGGCCTCGACAAGCTTCTGCTGGTACGGCGGCAGGTACTTGAGTTCGATCTCGGGGTGGTCCTTCTCCACCTTCGAGAGCGAGATCCAGGCCAGGTCCTGGCTGATGCCGCGGTACAGCGCGACATGGTCGGCGTTGGCGCCGACGTAGTACTGCGTCTGCGTCCAGCGGTACCCGCCGTAGAGGCCCCCGCCGATCACGGCGAGGCCGAGGATGCCGAAGAAGGATCTCTTGAGCCAACGGCCCTTCTTGCGGGGCTTGACGAAGTCGGTGTCGGAGTAGTTCCCGAAGCTGCCGGCCGGCATGTACCCGGTGGTGTCGCCGGAGCCGGGCGGCCCGAACTCACCGCCGCCACCCTGCGCGTGCCCCTGGCGGCCGAGCCCGGAGGCGCGGCCGGCGGGGGTCTGCATGATGCCGTTGTCCTGGAGGTGGAGCTGGTTCTCGGCGACCGCGCCCACCACGACCGGGGTGTCGTGGAGCTGGCCGGCGAGGGTGTCGCCCGTGTCGAGGTCGAGGACGTCGGCGACGATGACCGTGATGTTGTCGGGGCCGCCGCCGCGCAGTGCGAGCTCGATCAGCTGCTGGACGGTCTCCTCGGGGCCCTGGTAGCTGGCGAGGGTGTCCTCCATCGTCTGGTGGGACACCACGCCGGACAGGCCGTCGGAGCAGATCAGGTACCGGTCGCCGGCGCGGACCTCACGGATGGAGAGGTCGGGCTCGACGTGGTCGCCGCTGCCCAGCGCGCGCATCAGCAGGGAGCGCTGCGGGTGGGTCGTGGCCTCTTCCTCGGTGATGCGGCCCTCGTCGACCAGGCGCTGCACCCAGGTGTGGTCCTGGGTGATCTGGGTGAGGACGCCGTCGCGCAGGAGGTAGGCGCGGGAGTCGCCGACGTGGACGAGACCGAGACGCTGGCCGGTCCACAGCAGGGCGGTGAGCGTGGTGCCCATGCCCTCCAGCTGGGGGTCCTCCTCGACCATGGCGCGCAGCTGTTCGTTGGCGCGCTGCACGGCGGTGCCGAGGGAGGTCAGGATGTCGGAGCCGGGGATGTCGTCGTCGAGCGTGACCAGGGTGGAGATCACCTCGGAGGAGGCGACCTCGCCGGCCGCCTGGCCGCCCATGCCGTCGGCGATCGCGAGCAGCCGCGGGCCGGCGTAGCCGGAGTCCTCGTTGCCCTCACGGATCATGCCTTTGTGCGATCCGGCGGCGAAGCGCAGTGACAGACTCATGCGCACCTCGCCCGTCGGCTCCGGGTACATCCGCACGGTGCCCACCCTCCGGTCGGGAGCGCGCCGGGGGCCCTGGTGGGGACCACCGCTGCGTGCTCGCTCCGCTCGCGCCTATTCATGATGTAGCACTACTTCCGCAGCTCGATGACGGTCTTGCCGATGCGGATCGGCGCGCCCAGCGGGATCGGCGTGGGAGTCGTCAGTCGGTTCCGGTCGAGATACGTGCCGTTGGTGGACCCCAGGTCCTCGACGATCCACTGGCCGTCGCGGTCCGGGTAGATCCGGGCGTGCCGGCTGGAGGCGTAGTCGTCGTCCAGCACGATCGTGGAGTCGTGCGCGCGGCCCAGGGTGATGGTCTGGCCCTGCAGCGCGACGGTCGTCCCCGTCAGCGTGCCCTCGCTGACGACGAGCTTGGTGGGGGCGTTGCGCCCGCGGCGGCCACCGGTGGCGGCGGGCTGCTGGCCGCGCTGCTGCGGTGGCGCGGCCTGCCGGGCGGCGTTCTGCGGCCGCGCGTTCTCTCGGCGCGACCCCCGCTGGGTGACGCGCGTACCGAACAGGTCGCTGCGGATGACCTGCACGGCCACGATCACGAACAGCCACAGTACGGCCAGGAACCCCAGCCGCATGACCGTGAGGGTCAGCTCTGACATTGCCCCCGCTTCACCCTTCGGCTTGCCGGTAAATGATGGTGGTGCTGCCCACGACGATCCGCGAGCCGTCGCGGAGCGTAGCGCGGGTGGTGTGCTGCCCGTCCACCACGATGCCGTTGGTGGACCCGAGATCCTGGATCGTCGAGGGCGTTCCGGTCCGGATCTCGCAGTGCCGGCGGGACACGCCGGGGTCGTCGATCCGCACGTCGGCTTCGGTGCTGCGGCCCAGCACCAGCGTCGGGCGGGAGATCTGATGGCGGGTGCCGTTGATCTCGATCCAGTAGCGCGTGCGTCCAGCAGCGCCCGGGGCTGCCCCGGCGCGCTGGAGGTAGGGGGCCGAGCCGGGACGGCCGCCGGGCGGCGGCGTGGCCGGCATGGGCGGGGCGCCGGCGGGCGCGCCGGTGGGCGGGTAGCCGTAGCCGCCG
>NZ_JAMGBG010000212.1 GCF_023516595.1 Streptomyces neyagawaensis
TTCACCGCCCTGCTGCTGTCCCTGCCCGGCTCGCCGATCCTCTACTACGGCGACGAGATCGGCATGGGCGACAACATCTGGCTCGGCGACCGCGACTCCGTCCGCACCCCCATGCAGTGGACCCCCGACCGCAACGCCGGCTTCTCCGCCTGCGACCCGGGGAAGCTGTACCTTCCGACGATCATGGACCCGGTCTACGGCTACCAGGTCACCAACGTCGAGGCCTCGATGTCCTCGCCCTCGTCGCTGCTGCACTGGACCCGCCGCATGATCGAGATCCGCAAGCAGAACCCCGCCTTCGGACTGGGGTCGTACACGGAACTCCACTCGTCCAACCCGGCGGTCCTCGCCTATCTGCGCGAGTACAAGGACGACCTGGTGCTGTGCGTGAACAACTTCTCCCGGTTCGCGCAGCCCACCGAACTCGACCTGAGCGCCTACGAAGGACGCCACCCCGTCGAACTCATCGGCCAGGTCCGTTTCCCCGCCATCGGTGAACTCCCCTATCTCCTCACCCTCGCGGGCCACGGCTTCTACTGGTTCCGGCTCTCCCGAGTCCTCTCCCGCGCTGCCCTAGGGCGTTGAAGCGCGGGCCGGTGAAAGGACGTCACCATGCCGAAGACCGCATTGCTCCGTCCGAGCAGCGACAGGGCCGCCGACCTGATGACCTCGCTCGCGGGACTGCTGCGCGACTGGCTGCCCCGGCAGCGCTGGTTCGCCGGCAAGGACCGGCCGGTCACGGACCTCGCGCTGCTGTCCATGACGGAGCTGTATCCGGGGTGTCTGCATCTCCTGGTGCACACCGGTCATGCCGGTCACAGCAGTCACGGCGGGGTGCCGGCTCCCGGTGGCACTCCCCCGGCCGGCGACTGCTACCAGCTGCTGCTCGGCGTACGGGACCATCCGGCGCCGCGCCTGGGCCGGGCCCTCATCGGGCAGGTGCAGGAGGGCCCGCTCGCGGGGCACACGGTCTACGACGCGCTGTACGACCCCCGGTCGGCGCACCTGCTGCTGGAGCGGCTGCGGAACCCGGGCGCGGCGGGCCCGCTGCGATTCGAGGCGGATCCGTCGGCGCGCGTACCGGCCGGGCTGGCGCCGCGGCTGCTGGACGCCGAGCAGTCCAACTCGTCGCTGGTGTACGGCGACGCGTTCATCCTGAAGGTGTTCCGGCGCATCCAGCCCGGTGTCAATCCCGATCTGGAGGTGCCCGGCGCGCTGGCGGGCCAGGGCTGCGGCCGGGTGCCGGCGCCGGTGGCGTGGTTCCGGACGACCCGTCCGTTCGCGGCGACCCTCGGTGTGCTCCAGCCGTTCCTGCCCGACGCCTCCGACGGCTGGACCCTGGCGCTGGGCGCGCTCGCTGCCGGCGACGACTTCACGGCGCAGGCCCGTGAGCTGGGGCGGGCCACGGCGGAGGTGCACCTCGCGCTGGCGTCGGCCTTCCCCGCCGGGGAGCACGACGAGAACGCGCGGACGGCGGCCGCGATGACCGAGCGGCTCGACGCGGCGGCGCGCTGTGTGCCGGCGCTGCGGCCCTACGTGCCCGGGCTGCGGACCGCGTTCCGTGCGCTGCTCACCTGCGATGCCGGGCCGCCCGCGCAGCGCGTCCACGGCGATCTGCATCTGGGGCAGGTGCTGCGGGCCGGCCGGGAGTGGTTCGTCATCGACTTCGAGGGCGAGCCGTCCCGTCCGCTCGCCGAGCGGTGCGGCGCCCAGTCCCCGGTGCGGGACATCGCGGGGATGCTGCGCTCCTTCGACTACGCCGCCCGGCAGCGACGTCCCTGGCGCCCCGAGTGGGCGCGCCTGTGTCGCGAGGCGTACTGCGCGGGCTATGCCGCCCGCGCCGGCTGGGACCCGCGCAAGAAGCACGGTCTGCTGCGCGCGTATGAGACCGACCGGGCCGTGTACGAGGTTCTGTACGAGGCACGGCACCGACCCGACTGGCTCCCCGTACCGATGGCGGCGATCGAGCGTCTCGCCGTAAGAGGAGGCTGAAGCAGTGGCCCTGCGCGACATCACTCCCCCCGAGTCGGCCGGTCCGCCGCCGCACCCGCCGGGCACCTTCGCGGGTGCTCCTCCCCTGTCCGCCGAGGACCGGGGACGGCTGCTGGCGGGCGCCCACCACGACCCGCACTCCCTGCTGGGCGCGCACCCGGTGCCCGGCGGGATCGCCGTCCGGGCGCTGCGGCCGTACGCGCACGCGGTGCGGGTCGTGATCGACGGGGTGCGCACGTACCTCTCGTCGGAGGGCGACGGTCTCTTCGCGGGGGTGATCCCGTTCGACGCGATCCCCGACTACACGCTGCTGGTGTCGTACGAGGACGCCGACCTGGAGATCCACGACCCGTACCGGTTCCTTCCGGCGCTCGGCGACCTGGATCTGCATCTGATCCGTGAGGGCCGCCACGAGCAGTTGTGGAAGGCGCTGGGTGCCGAGCCGATGGTCCACCAGGGTGTGGCCGGCACCCGCTTCACGGTGTGGGCGCCGAACGCGCAAGGGGTGCGGGTCGTCGGGGACTTCGGTTGCTGGGACGGTACGGCGTTCCCGATGCGGTCGCTGGGGTCGTCCGGGGTGTGGGAACTGTTCCTGCCGGGCGTCGGTGAGGGCACCCGGTACAAGTTCGAGATCACTTCCCGGCACGGGCACCGTCTCCTCAAGGCCGACCCCATGGCACGGCAGGCGGAGGTGCCGCCCGCGACGGCGTCCGTGGTGACGGTCTCGCACCACGAGTGGGGCGACGCGGAGTGGATGGCACGCCGTGGGGACACCCCGGTGCACCAGGCGCCGTTCTCCGTGTACGAGGTCCATCTTCCCTCCTGGAAGCCTGGGTTGACGTACCGTCAGCTGGCGGAGGAGCTTCCGGCGTATGTGCGGGACCTGGGTTTCACGCATGTGGAGTTCATGCCGGTCTCCCAGCACCCGTTCAGTGGCTCCTGGGGCTACCAGGTCACCGGGTTCTACGCGCCCATGGCCCGGCTCGGCGGCCCGGACGACCTGAAGCATCTGATCGACTCCCTGCATCGGGCGGGGATCGGCGTGATCATGGACTGGGTGCCGGCGCACTTCCCCAAGGACGACTGG
Organism: Streptomyces neyagawaensis; assembly: GCF_023516595.1. Taxonomy (GTDB): domain Bacteria; phylum Actinomycetota; class Actinomycetes; order Streptomycetales; family Streptomycetaceae; genus Streptomyces; species Streptomyces neyagawaensis. The sequence continues at coordinate 3,080 of NZ_JAMGBG010000212.1, forward strand.
GCGCTGGCCCGCTTCGACGGGGAGCCGCTGTACGAGCCCGGGGACTGGCGGCGGGCCGAGCATCCGGACTGGGGGACGTACGAGTTCGACTACGGCCGCCGCGAGGTGCGCAACTTCCTGGTGGCGAACGCCGTGTACTGGTGCGAGGAGTTCCACGTCGACGGGCTGCGGGTGGACGCGGTCGCGTCGATGCTCTACCTGGACTACTCGCGTGACTCCGGCCAGTGGTCGCCGAATGTGTTCGGCGGGCGTGAGGACCTGGACGCGGTGGCCTTCCTCCAGGAGATGAACGCGACCGTGTACCGGCGGGCGCCGGGCGTGGTGACCATCGCGGAGGAGTCCACGGCGTGGGACGGCGTGACCCGGCCGACCGACGGCGGCGGGCTGGGCTTCGGGCTGAAGTGGAACATGGGCTGGATGCACGACTCCCTCGGCTACATGGCGAAGGAGCCCGTGCACCGCAAGTACCACCACAACGAGATGACGTTCTCGATGGTGTACGCGTACAGCGAGAACTACGTCCTGCCGATCTCCCACGACGAGGTGGTGCACGGCAAGCAGGCGCTGGTGTCGAAGATGCCGGGCGACTGGTGGCAGCGGCGGGCGAACCACCGCGCCTATCTCGGTTTCATGTGGGCGCACCCCGGCAAGCAACTGCTCTTCATGGGGCAGGAGTTCGCCCAGGGCGGCGAATGGTCCGAGCCGCACGGCCCCGACTGGTGGCTCCTCGACCCGGCGTACGGCGCGGAGCCCGATCACCGGGGTGTGCGGGACCTGGTCCGTGATCTGAACACGCTCTACCGGGGCACCCCGGCGCTCTGGCAGCGCGACAGTGATCCGGCCGGCTTCCAGTGGGTGAAGGGCGACGCCGCCGAGGACAACGTCTTCGCGTTCCTGCGGCTCGCCGCGGACGGCACGCCGCTGCTGGCCGTCTCCAACCTCAGCCCCGTGGTCCGCCACGACTACTGTCTGGGGGCGCCCGGCGACATCCCCGCCTGGGAGGAGGTCCTCAACACCGACGCCGCGGCCTACGGAGGCGGCGACGTCGTCAACCCCGACCCGGTGAAGGCCGAGCCCGCCCCCTACGACGGCCGCCCGGCCACGCTCCGGCTGACCCTGCCCCCGCTGGCGACGATCTGGCTCAAGCCCGTGTAGGTCCCGGCGTGAACTGCGCAGACGGCCTCCCCGCACCCTCTGTTACCGTGCACATATGGCAGCGAACACGGCCGATGCCCGGCTCGAGGAACGGTGGCGGGCCATCCTCGCGGTGCACGCCCGCACGATGTGCGAGATCGACCGCGCGCTGCATCCCCACGGCCTCGGGGCCAGCGACTTCGAGGTGCTGGACATCCTCGCGTCCGGGCTCGCCGCCGCGGACGCGGACGACTGCCGGGTGCAGAACATCGCGGGGAAGGTCCACCTCAGTCAGAGCGCCCTGTCCCGGCTGATCGCACGGCTGGAGAAGGACGGCCTGGTCACGCGCGCGGTCTGTGCCGAGGACCGGCGCGGGGTGCGGGTCGCCCTCACCGACAAGGGACGCTCGTTGCACTCGGAGGTGCTGCCCCTGCAGCGGGACGTCCTCGCGAGGACGCTGCGGAGCGACTGATCCCAACCGGGGGCGGCGCCCGCTCCCCCGGGAAGGGGGTGAGGCTTGTACGCCCCGAAGGCCCCCTCCCTGGCGGGTGGGGGTCAGATCTCGTGTCCCCCGAGCAGGGTGCCGACGTCGTGGGCGTCAAGGGTCAGGCCGTACGGTGAGCCGGCGTCGATGGTCAGGGACAGATCGCTGTCGGGCCACTGCGAGGCGAGGGCCCCGAGCGGTACCAGACGGTAGCGGGAGACGAACGGCAGCAGCTCGGCCATCGCCGGTTCCGAGGTGAACACCGGGACGACCTGTTCGCCTCCGGGCTGCTCCAGGACGGGCAGCGCCACGGCCGTGGGGTCGTTCAGGGCCGCGTCGTCGGCGTCGTCCGGCACGGGGACCAGGACGTCGCTTCCAGCCAGGGTGTCCAGCGCGGCCGTGTCGCCGTTGTCGAGGGCGAGGGCGGTCAGCGCCCGCTGGGCCGGTGTGGCGTCCTGGGGCGCGGGATGGTTGTTGGCGGGTATGTCCATTGGAAGATCCCTGATAGTGGGGACGGGCCGCCCGGGACAAGATCCGTACCGGGCACGACGTCCCTCGCGTACCCGATCCGCGGACGCCCATTCCTGCGCTCCGCCGCTGTCCACACGGCGGACGGGGGACGGGCTCGTGTGTCGTGGCGAGCGCGGCGTGGGGGCCCGGTGGTGAGAGGTGTGGGGGCCCCGTGATGGGAGGCGTGGAGGGCCGGTGGTGAGAATGGACCAGCGGTGGTGACCGGCGCCCACGCGCCCGCCGAGACGCTCCCCCTAGCGTGGGCGCATGACCATGCAACCCTGGTTTCCCGCCGCCAAGCTGGGCATCTTCCTCCACTACGGCATCTACGCCGTGGACGGGGTGCCCGAGTCCTGGTCCTTCTACTGGGGCGAGGTGACGCACGAGCGGTACATGAAACAGCTCGACGGCTTCACCGCCTCCCGCTACGACCCGCGGGCCTGGGCCGACCTGTTCGCCCGCGCCGGGGCGCGGTACGCGGTGCTCACCGCCCGGCACCACGACGGGGTCGCCCTGTGGGACACCGCGCAGGGCGACCTGAGCGTGGTCCGGCGGAGCCCGGCGGGCCGGGACCTGGTGGCCGGGTACGTCGACGCGCTGCGCGAGCGCGGCCTGAAGGTGGGCCTGTACTACTCGCACTCCGACTGGAACCACCCGGACTACGCGAGCGTCCGCCACCCCGACATCGAGCGGTGGCCGCCCAGCCATCCCGGTGGCAACGACGCCAACCCGTACTCCCACGCCGCGCACGGCGAGGAGGACCCGGTGGCCTGGGACCGCTTCCTCGCCTACCGCGACGCCCAGGTGGGTGAGCTGGTCGAGCGCTTCCGCCCCGACCTGCTCTGGTTCGACGGGGAGTGGGAACGCACCGAACAGCAGTGGCGGATCGCGGAGTTGGCCCGGCTGATCCTCTCGGAGAACCCGGACACCGTCCTCAACGCCCGCATGCTGAGCCACGGCGACTACGCCACCCCGGAGCAGGGCGTGCCGCTCGAAGCACCCGACGGCCCATGGGAGTTGTGCCTCACCGTCAACGACTCATGGGGCTTCCAGCACCACGACGACCACCACAAGTCGGTGCGCCAACTGGTGCGCTACTTCACCGAGACGATCGGCATGGGCGGCAATCTGCTGCTGGGCGTCGGGCCCCGCGAGGACGGGACGTTCACCGACGCGCAGGTCGAGCGGCTGGAGGGGCTCGGCGCGTGGATCGGGCGCCACAGCGACGCCGTGTACGGCACGGTCGCCGGGCTGCCCGCCGGGCACCACTACGGCCCCAGCACGCTCTCCGCCGACCGGCGCACCCTGTATCTGATGTGCTTCGACGTGCCGCGCGAGTCCGTGGCGGTCCGGGGACTACGCAACCGGGTCACCCGGGTCACCGTCCTCGGCACGGGCACCGAGCTGGACCACCGGGTGATCGGCGGCCTCGACGCGGTGCCCGGCGTGACCTGGATCGACGCCCCCGGTGAGGCCGACCTCGACCCGTACGCGACGGTGCTCGCCGTCGAACTCGACGGGGAACTGGACCTCTACCGGGGCGCGGGGCGCGACTGAGCGAGGACCTCGTCGACGGTCACCACCCGCACCAGGGGCCGGTACAGGCCCAGTACGTGCAGGGCCCTGGCGTGGGAGTCGTCGTCGGCGCCGGCGCAGGCGTCGGCGACGACCAGCACCTCGACCCCGGCGTCGGCGGCGGCGAGGGCGGTGGACAGCACGCAGCAGTCGGTGCTGACCCCGGCCAGGACCAGGGGCCCGTCCCCGCCGAGGCGGGCGGCGAGGTCCGGGCCCCATTTGCCGAAGGTGGGCGCGTCCAGGAGGTGCCGTGCGGCGCCGGGGAGGTCCTTGGAGAAGTCGTCGACCAGGTGCCAGAGCGGGGCGTCGGCCGGCCGCAGGGCGAACGTCCACCGGTCGTAGTACGCCCGCCAGGCGCCCTCGGGGTGCTCCGGCGCGATGAAGCGGGTGAACACGACGCGGTCGCCGAACGCCGGCAGCAGGCGCCGCACCCCGGCCGCGGCCTCGTCGAAGCGGGGCGCGGCCCAGGGGCTGTCCGGTTCGGCGAAGACCCGCTGCATGTCGATGACGGCGAGCAGACCGGGCGCGGTGTCCGGGGCGCCGTGGAGCGACTCCGTGGGCTGGGCGTCGGGGGCGCCGTGGGGCGACTCCGTGGGCTGGGCGTCAGGGGCGCCGTGGGACGGGTGCCCGCTCATGCGCGTCCCTCCTGCGCCCGCACCCGGCCCCTGGACAGCAGCAGGGTGCCGAGGAAGCCGACCGCCAGGGCGATGAGGACGCCCAGGTTGGCGAAGGCCCAGTCGCCGGTCCTGCCGCCGAGGCCGAGGGGGCCGAGCAGATAGCCCTGCCAGTCCAGCCAGCCCGCCGCCGTGTTGGTGACCAGGCCCCAGCCGAGGGCCGTGGCGGCGAGGGTGAGCAGAAGGGGGCCCGGTGGGATGTCGCCGTAGCGGCCGTCCGCGCGGAACAGGTCCTCCTCGGCGTAGTCGCGCCGCCGCAGCAGCAGGTCGGCCAGCATCACCCCGCACCAGGCGGCGATGGGCACGCCGAGCGTGGTGAGGAAGCCGATGAACGGGCCGAGGAAGTCGTCGGCGAAGAAGACGACGTAGACGGCGCCCGCGATCATCAGGACGCCGTCGACCAGCGCGGCCAGGGGGCGGGGCACGCGCAGGCCCGCGGCGAGCAGGGCAAGGCCGGAGGAGTAGATGTCGAGGACCGCGCCGCCGACGAGACCGAGCACGGCGACGACGGCGAACGGAATCAGGAACCAGGTGGGCAGGAGCGTGGTGAGCGCGCCGATGGGGTCGAGGGCGATCGCCTCGCCGAGTTCGGCGGAGGAGCCGGCGAGGAGCAGGCCGAAGACCAGCAGGAGCAGCGGGGCGAGACAGGCGCCGAAGGTGGTCCAGCCGACGACGCCCCGGCCGGAGGCTGTGCGGGGCAGGTAACGGGAGTAGTCGGCCGCCGCGTTGACCCAGCCGAGGCCGAAGCCGGTCATCATGAAGACGAGGGCGCCGATGAACTTCTGGGCGGAGCCCGCGGGTAGGGCGCTGACGGTGGACCAGTGGATGTGGTCCGCCACCAGCACGACGTACACGATCGTCAGGATCCCGGTGACGACGGTGATGACGGTCTGGAAGCGCATGATGAGGTCGAAGCCCATGACGCCGACGACCACGACGAGCGCGGCGACGACGACGAGCGCCACCACCTTGGTCTCGTCGCCCCCGCCGGTGCCGAGCCTGCGGAAGACGGTCGCGGTGGCCATGGTGGCGAGGGCGCACAGGACGGTCTCCCAGCCGACGGTGAGCAGCCAGGACACGGCCGCGGGCAGCCGGTTCCCGCGCACCCCGTAGGCGGCGCGGCTGAGCACCATCGTGGGCGCAGAGCCGCGTTTCCCGGCGACGGCGACGAAGCCGCACAGCAGGAACGAGAAGACGATGCCGAGGATCCCGGCGGCCAGGGCCTGCCAGAAGGAGATGCCGAAGCCGAGGGCGAACGCGCCGTAACTCATGCCGAGGACGGAGACGTTGGCGCCGAACCAGGGCCAGAAGAGGGTGCGGGGGGTGCCCTTGCGGTCGGCGTCACCGATCACGTCGAGGCCGTGGGTCTCCACCTGGAGCGGGCGGACCGCGGGGGTGCCGTCGGAGGGCGGGGCGTCCGTCATCGTCGACCTGCCTGTCTGATCGCGCTGATCACGTCCAGGGGACCGTAGGTGGGCCGGTCGGACGCGTCAAGGAGGCACCCGCACGGACGGCGTGGCCCGCACCTCGGCAGGAAAATACCCCTTTTGCGCATATTTACCGCACCTGTCAGCATCGAAAGGGGGACCGCCAACACAACAGACCGGAGACACCGTGGCAGCGGAACAGAGCGACGGCTCCGGAGTGGAATTCGTCGAGGCCCTCGTGCGGTTGCGCGCCGACGCACCGGCGGACGGGCTGGCCGACTGGGCCGGCGAGCACGGGCTCGACGTGACGCCCATGGCCGCGGGTGCCCTTCTCACGGGCCCCGCCGACCGATTCACCGAGGCCTTCGGTGAACCACCGGGCGATCGTACGGAACCCCGGTCCCTCCCGGTCCCGGCGGCGCTCAAGGGGACGGCACGGTCCGTCACCGTCCTGCCGCTGCCCGCCCTGGGCGCCGACCCCCCATTCCCGGATGCCGACCCCCCTTTCCCGGACTGAGCGACGACCGCCCCGGTCGCCCTCCCCCGCGGCGACCCCTGGAGGACCCGATGACGCTCCCCATGACGCCCCAGTACGGGCAGCCCGCTCCGGAGTTCGTGTACGGCTATGTGTCCGCCCGGTCGCGGGGCGGGGTGCCGATGACCCGGGCCACGCGGTGGGACGCGGCCGAGCCGTTCCGGACCGACCCGGAGAGCCAGGAGCGCGCCGAGGCGTACCTCCTCGCGGCCGGGCTCACCATCACCGCCGAGAGCCGGCTCGGCTTCGCCGTGAGCGGGCCGCCCGCCGCGTACGAGGAACTGACGGGCGGGCGGCTCGAGACGTACGAGGACCTGCACCAGGTCGAGATGGACCACATCCGCTACGTGACCCAGCTGGACATCGTGGGCGAGCGGCAGCCCGAGGCCCTCGGGGTGGGCGACGTACCGGGCACCGACGCGATCGAGGCCGTGGCACTGGAGTCGCCGCGGACACCGGCGCGTCTGGTGCCGTCCGCACAGCCGCCCAACGTCGACCGGTACCATCTGCGGCTGCCGGGCGACGTCGCCATGCTGCTCGGCGCCACCCGCGCCCACGCCCGCGGCCAGGTGGGGGCGGGGATCCAGGTCGCCATGGTGGACACCGGGCAGTACCCGCACACCTACTTCGCCGCGCACGGCTACCGGATCGCCCCGACCGTCGCGGTCCTGCCGGGCACGAACCCCGCGCAGGACCCCATCGGGCACGGCACCGGGGAGTCGGCGAACGTCTTCGCCGTGGCACCCGGGGCCGAGCTGCGGCCCTACAGGGCGAGCGACAACTCCGGGAACCTGACGGGCGCGTTCACGGCGTTCATCCGCGCGAAGGCCGACTGCCGGGCCGCGCGGGCCGGCGGTGCCCCCCAGGTGCTCACCAACTCCTGGGGCGGATCGCGGACCTTCCCTCCCGTGGGTCCGCCGACGGAGACCGACAACGTGTTCGCCCTGGAGATCCGGGACGCGATCGAGCAGGGCGTCACCGTCGTCTTCTCCGCGATGAACGGGCAGTTCGCCATGGAACCGCAGGTGCCGGGTGTGCTCTCGGTCGGTGGGGTGTTCGTGGGACCGGAGCTGGAGCTGCGGGCCTCCGACTACGCGAGCGGGTACGCGAGCCCCTGGTTCGAGGGTGTCGTGGTACCCGTCGTGTCCGGGCTGGTCGGGATGCGGCCCCGGGCGCAGTATCTGATGCTGCCGGTGCCGCCCGGCTGCGCGCTCGACGTGTCGGAGAGCCGTGTCCAGGGCGACGGGCAGCGGCCCGAGCGCGGCGACGACACGGGGCCGAACGACGGATGGGCGCTGTTCTCCGGTACGTCGGCGGCGGCGCCGCAGGTCGCGGGCGCGGCGGCGGTCCTGCTCGGCGCCCGACCGGAGCTGAACCCGGCCCAGGTCGTCGAGGCGCTCGCCACGACGGCGGTCGACGTCACCATCGGCGCGAACCATCCGAGATTCAACCGTCCGGCGCGGATCGGCCCGGACGAGGCGACCGGCGCGGGTCTGGTGAACGTCGACGCGGCCCTGTCCTTCGCCCTCGACGGTTTCGGCTGACGGTCCGGGAACGGGCGGCACAGAGCGCGGAGGAACCATGTCGCTGTGGGAGCGCACCCCCGAACGCCGGCGGGCGACCGCCTGGCCGCTGGCGGAGCCGCCCGGAACGGCCGCGGCGGTCACGGCGGCCGACGAGGGCGGCGGGCTGCGGCCGGGCACGCTCCACCGCGGGGTGAGCGGGGTGGACCGGGGGCCGGTGCCCATGTCCGCGGAGCAGTTCGACGGGCTCCGTGACCCCATGGCCCGGGTCTTCTTCCGGCGGGGCCGCTGGCCGATGACGTTGGAGGAGGTGCTCGACGGGCTCACCGAGGCGGGGGAACTCCCGGCGCAGTCCGTGTACCTGATCGGTGAGGCCGGTCAGATCCCCCCGCACGAGGCACCGGGGCTGCGTCGCGACTTCCGTTTCGCGATCACCCGCGCGGAACCGGGCAAGGACGCCGACCTGCTGGTCAGCAGCGACCCCGGCTCGGTCTTCCTCCAGGTCGCCGCCTGGGATCCGCGGGCGCGGGTCTTCAACTACTACATGCGGATCTCACCGGCCTGGGTGTGGACCGGTGACTCGTGGTCGGCGCTGGCACCTCGGTCGCGGGGCAAGGGCTGCTTCGACAGCCATGTCAACGGCAGCGTGGTCATGAAGGAGTTGAAGCAGCCCTGGAGCAACTGGCAGTCCATGTCCGCGACGATCCAGCTCGCCCCCGACGACCCGTTGCGCGACAACCCCCTGTACCGCCAGGTCATCGGCGCCGAGCGCCTGGAACTCACGGTGAAGGGCCTCATCGCGCGGTGGACCGCCGCGCGCCTGTCGACGGTCGTCACCGACGGCGTGGTGGCCCATCCCGACCGACTGCTGCGGCAGTTGTTCACGAGCACCACGGTCAACCTGGCCAGCACGTCCGTTCAGAGCGCGACCGTGGCCGCCTCGGGCCAGGACCTGGTGCTGCCCCTGGGGTTCTGGCTGAACGCCGACGCCCTGCTGAACGACCTCGGGCTGCCGGTGGGCGCGGGAAGCGCGCCGTCCGCGCCGGCGTCGCTGTACGCGGACAGCGTCGCCGCGTTCGGCTTCCGGATGGAGGAGCGGGTCAGCGGGTTCACACGGCCCGGCGACACGTTCTTCGCCTTCATGGTCCCCGAGGCCGCGTACGAGGACAACGACGTGGTGCGGCAGGCGGTGGAGCGGGGTCTCGTCCCCGCGAGGTTCGCGGCCTGCGCGCTGATGGTCGACTTCACCGAGCCGGTCTTCAGCCCCGCCCGCGCCCATCTGATGCGTTACGTGCCGACCGCGCCGGTGCCCGTGGCGACATGGTGCGCCGACATCGCCGCGGCCGTGGTCGACGCCGCGCGCACCCTGCCCGCCGACAGTCCCGAGGCCGAGTTCGCGCGCAACTGGGCGGTCCCGGAGGCGGAGTGGCCCGAGGTGTTCGCCCGGCGGGTGGACGCGTACCTGGAGAAGGTCGCGGCGCGGATCCGTACGGCGTCGGGCTTCGACGACTGTGTGCGGCTCGCGGAGTCCCGTCGCCGCACGTTCAAGGAGATGCGGCTCAACGAGTTCGCGCTCACCCTGCCGACGACCGACATCCCCGCCGACGCCCCTCGGCTGCGCATGCACGAGGACGGCACCGTCGGTGTCTCGACCAGCGGAGGTTCTCCATGACCACCATCAGCGCGTACGGGCCTCCCGGGCGGCTCACCGACCTCGACGAAGCGGGCAGACAGGCGTGGCACGTCTTCATCAGCGACAGCGTCGACGAGGCGATCACCGGACCGGACCCCGCCGAGGTGCTCCACAACAGTCCCCGGCCGCAGTTCTACAACCTCACCAGGACGGACACCGCCGACGACGCGGTCCGGGCGGCCGTCACCTGGACGGCGTTCCCGAACCGCCTGAGGTCCGCGATCTCCGACCGGCAGCGCTGGCAGCGCGCCGACGCCAGCCGCGACGTGCAGGACGAGTACTGCGAGTGGAGCGTGACCCGCGACGACTCGGGGCGGATCACCCGCGTCACGTTCACCTGTGAGGGCCCCGAGTACTGGGACGTGCTCGCGCGCACCGACCCGGACAAGGTGCTCGACCTCTACCGCGCGCACATCGGCCCGGCCGTGCGGCGGAGCGATCTCTTCGGCCCGGACGGCCGGTACGTGCGGCGCAACAAGTGGAACGACTCCACGTCGCAGGGCGCGATGCACCTCATCCAGCAGTCCAACACCCTCGGCGCCGAGATCGAGTTGGCGGCCGCGGCGACGATCCGGCGGGTCATCGGCGGGCGGGAGCTCACCGGTGCGCAGGAACTCATCGCCTGCGCCAAGTACGGCGTACCGGACCGCAACAGCGATCCGCACATCGGTGAGGTGGTCAACTCGGTGGCCCGGCAGAAGGCGGACATCGCGCTCAGCGACCCCGTCGGCATCTACTTCGACGATCTGGCCACCGACGGCTGGAGCACCCCCGACGGCTCCGACCCCAAGAGCTTCTGGCGGTTCGAGCGCGGAGACACCGACGTCCCCGTACGGGCCGTCTACGAGGTGCCGGGCGACCGGGGCTTCACCGTGGGCGACATCACCATCGCCGGACGGCCCATCGAGTTCGGCGCGCAGATCACCGACTTCGTCACGGTGAAGCTCACGGCGACCGCCTGCCGTATCGGCCTCAGCGCGGCCCCGCCGCAGACCGCCTGCGTGGAACTCGCGGCGGGCGACGACGTGACACCGGGCGCCTTCTCCCCCGGCGCGTTCTCCGCGCAGGGCTACCTCGGCAGTCGGCCCGACCAGGCGCCGCGCAGCACACGGCTCGTGGCGTAGCGCTCCCCACCCCCCATCCATCCCCACCGCCGGCCCTGGAGGCGGATCATGACAACGACGGAACTCTTCTCCCCCACGGAACCCGACTACCTGTCCCAGCTGACGAGCGCCGCCGCACGCTACGCGGACCGCACCGAGCGACGGGAGCGGAACCGGGAAGTGCTGCGCACCCGCGGTGTGCTGCACGCCGACGAACCGGAGCGGGTCGAGAAGCGGCTGGCGCGGCTCGGCGCGGACTGGTCGCTGGCGACGGCGATCGAGCGGGAGCCGTCGGACCCGGTCGCGGCGGCAGGGAGCACCCTGCGGCTGCCGCCGGAGAGCTTCGGCAGCGACCTGCTGGGGCTGGAGAGGCTGATCGGACGCAACAACCTCACCCCGGTGGCGTTCCTGGAGGAGGGGGCGCTCGTCTCCCGCTCGGTCGGCCGGGTCACCATCAACGGGCCCGGCGGCGGTCACGGCACCGGCTTCATGGTGTCGCCGTCCCTGCTGCTCACCAACAACCATGTGCTGCGCAGCCAGGAGGAGGCCCGCCGCAGTGTGGTCGCGTTCTCGCTCCAGGCCGGGATCGACGGCAGGCCGCTGACACCCTCGGTGTTCCAGCTGGAGCCGCACCGGTTCTTCGTCACCGACCGGGAGCTGGACTTCAGTCTGGTCGCGGTGGCCGACCGCGGGGCGCGGGGCGAGGCCCTGTCGTCCTTCGGCCGGCTGACGCTGAGCGAGGCGCAGGGCACGGTCGTCGTCGGGGAGTTCGTCAACATCATCCAGCACCCGCGGGGCGAGCCCAAGCAGTTGGCGCTGCGCGAGAACCAGATCGTGGACATCCTCGACCGGTTCACGCACTACGAGAGCGACACCCGTGAGGGCTCCTCGGGTTCGCCGGTCTTCAACGACCAGTGGGAGGTCGTCGCGCTGCACCACTCGGCCGTTCCGAAGACCGACGCCGAGGGACGTCCGCTGAGCGTCGACGGGGTGCCGTGGACGCCGGACATGGGCGACGACCGGCTGGCGTGGAAGGCCAACGAGGGGGTGCGGATCAGCCGGGTGCTGCGCGCCCTGCGCGAGATCACCCTGACCGGGGCCGCCGCCCGGCTCCGTGACGAGGTGTTCGTCCCCCGGACCGCCGCGGCCGGGCCCGCCCCGGCGCCGGTCGAGGGCGCCCCGCCGCCGGCCGCGCCCGCTCCGTCGGGCAACGGTGCGGCGGCCCGGCCCGGACCCGACGGTTCGCGGGCGTTCGTCGCCGACGGCACCGCCCATCTGACGATCCCGCTGCGGATCAGCGTCGGTCTCGACCCGTCGGTGTTCCCCGTCGCGAGCGTGACCGCCCCGCCGCCCGGCCCCGTGCCCGTGGCACCGCCCCCGGCCGGGCGGCCCGACACGGCGTCCGCCGCGGAGCGCGACGTCGACGCGGCCCTCGTCAACCACCGGCTCGCCCGCGAGCGGCCGTACTACGACCGGCCCGCCGACACCGCCGCACGCGAGGCCTACTACGCGGGCGTCGCCACCGACGACGGGGACGCGCTGCGGCGCGCGCTCACCGAGCTGCTGACCCGGACCCACGGTCCGCGGCCGCGGTACAAGCCGATGCGGCTCGTCTACCCGTGGGTGGATCTGCACCGGGACGGCCGGCTGCGCAGCATCTACTCCGGGAACGACTTCTCCGCCGAGGAGTTCATCCGCGCGGACGCGGCCGTCGAGGCGGCCCGCACGGCCCGTATCCAGGAGCTGTTCCTGCACGAGGGGACGGCGGGACCGGCCGAGTTCGAGGCGGAGTTCGACGCGCTGGAGGCGTCGATGCCGTTCAACTGCGAACACGTGGTGCCGCAGTCGTGGTTCCTGAAGAAGGAGCCGATGCGGGGCGACCTGCACCATCTGTTCGCCTGCGAGGTCGGCTGCAACAGCTTCCGCGGCAACTTCCCGTACTTCGACTTCCCCCACTTCGACGAGGCGGTGCGGGACGCCTGCGGGCTGCGCGAGTCCAACGGGTTCGAGCCGCAGGAGGGCAAGGGCACCGTCGCCCGCGCCACCCTGTACTTCCTGCTGCGCTACCCGAAGCAGGTCGGCGACACGGCGCGCGAGTTCCCGGAGGACCGGCTGCCCCTGCTGCTGTCGTGGCACGCGAGCGAGCCGGTGACCGAGTACGAACTGCACCGCAACGCCGCCATAGCGGAGCTCCAGGGCAACCGGAATCCGCTGATAGACCACCCGGAGTGGGCCGAGAAGATCGACTTTTCGGGGGTCTGGCCCTGATGTGTCGGGGCTTGTGACCACCCCGGTGGCGGGATCGGGCGGGCGGCGGTTTAGCATATGAGCGCCGCCTAGCTCGAAAGATAAATCTGTGACTGTCAACGAGGACTCGTTCACCCTTTGGAAGCACCGCGAGGAGATCGCGGAGTCGATGATCCCGATCATCGGGAAGCTGCACCGCGAGCGGGACGTCACGGTCCTGCTGCACAGCCGCTCCTTGGTGAACAAGTCGGTGGTCAGCATCCTGAAGACGCACCGCTTCGCCCGGCAGATCGCCGGCGTGGAGCTCGCGGTCACCGACACGCTGCCGTTCCTCCAGGCCCTCACCACCCTCGACCTCGGGCCGTCCCAGATCGACATCGGTCTGCTCGCCGAGGCCTACCAGGCCGACGACCGGGGCCGGTCGATCGCGGAGTTCACCGCCGAGGCCGTCGCCGGTGCCACCGGCGCCAACAAGATCGAGGGCGCGGAGGGCCGCGACGTCGTCCTCTACGGCTTCGGCCGCATCGGCCGCCTCGTCGCCCGGCTGCTGATCGAGAAGGCCGGCTCAGGCAACGGTCTGCGGCTGCGCGCCATCGTCGTGCGCGGCGGCGGCGAGCAGGACATCGTCAAGCGCGCCTCGCTGCTGCGCCGCGACTCCATCCACGGCCAGTTCCAGGGCACGATCACCGTCGACGAGGCGAACAGCACGATCGTCGCCAACGGCAACACCATCAAGGTGATCTACGCGAACGACCCGTCCGAGGTGGACTACACCGAGTACGGCATCAAGAACGCGATCCTCATCGACAACACCGGCAAGTGGCGCGACCGCGAGGGCCTTTCGCAGCACCTGCGTCCCGGCATCGACAAGGTCGTCCTGACCGCGCCGGGCAAGGGCGACGTCCCGAACATCGTGCACGGCGTCAACCACGACACGATCAAGCCGGACGAGCAGATCCTGTCCTGCGCGTCCTGCACGACCAACGCGATCGTGCCGCCGCTGAAGGCGATGGACGACGAGTTCGGTGTGCTGCGCGGTCACGTGGAGACCGTCCACTCGTTCACCAACGACCAGAACCTGCTGGACAACTACCACAAGTCGGACCGTCGCGGCCGCTCCGCGCCGCTCAACATGGTCATCACCGAGACGGGTGCCGCCTCGGCCGTCGCCAAGGCGCTGCCCGACCTGAAGGCGCCGATCACCGGCAGCTCGATCCGCGTCCCCGTCCCGGACGTGTCGATCGCGATCCTCAGCCTGCGCCTCGGCCGGGAGACCGACCGCGAGGAGGTCCTCGAGTACCTCCGGGGTGTCTCGCTGACCTCGCCGCTCAAACGCCAGATCGACTTCACCAACGCGCCGGACTCGGTCTCCAGCGACTTCATCGGCTCCCGCCACGCCTCGATCGTCGACGCGGGCGCCACCAAGGTCGACGGCGACAACGCGATCCTCTACCTCTGGTACGACAACGAGTTCGGCTACTCCTGCCAGGTCATCCGGGTCGTCCAGCACGTCTCCGGCGTGGAGTACCCCACGTACCCGGCCCCGGCGGTCTGACCGTCCGGGCAGGTATCCCACGGTCACGGGGCCGGGCGGACGACACGTCCGCCCGGCCCCGTGGTGTGACGGCCGAGGTCCGTGGCACTTGCAGTGCCATGGACCGGACGAGGCGAGGAACGGAAGTGGTGCGGCGGCACGGCGGGGCCGTCGTGCTGGCGGTGCGCCGTGCCTGGTCGGGGCCGGGCCGCGAGCGGGACCT
>NZ_JAMGBG010000213.1 GCF_023516595.1 Streptomyces neyagawaensis
GAGGAACGGAAGTGGTGCGGCGGCACGGCGGGGCCGTCGTGCTGGCGGTGCGCCGTGCCTGGTCGGGGCCGGGCCGCGAGCGGGACCTGATGGCGCAGGCAGGGAAGGCCGCGCTGGCCGCGTGCGTGGCGTGGGCCGTGGCCGGCTGGTGGCTGAGCGCGCCGATGGCGTTCGTCGCACCCTGGTTCGCGATCGTGCTGGTCGAGTCGACGGTGTACCGGTCGGTCGCCCACGGTCTGCAACAGCTGGCCGCGTTCGCGGTCGGCACGGTCGCGGCGACGGCCGGTGCCCTGCTGCTGGACCACACCCTGGTGGCGATGGTCCTGGTCCTGCCAGTGGTGCTCCTGCTGGCCCAGTGGCAGCGGCTCGGCGCCCAGGGCATCTACGCCGCGACCGGCGCCCTGTTCGTGCTCACCGGCGGCCAGGTCACCGGGGCCGCCGCCGGGGCGCGGCTCGCGGAGGCGGTGTTCGGGGCGCTGGTCGGCATCGCCGTCAACGCCCTGATCCGTCCGCCGGTGTATCTGCGCGACACCCGGGCCGCTCTCTCCGAGGCCGCCCGGGAGGCGCAGGCCATCCTGGAGGCGGTGGCCGACGGGCTCACCGACGGCGCGGGCGATCCGGATCCGCACGCCGCCGGGGAGTGGCACGAACGGGCGCTGCGCCTGTCCCGCCTCGTCGACCAGGCACGGTCGGCGATCGGCTGGAGCCAGGAGAGCATGCGGGTCAACCCGCGCGGCCGCCGCACCCGGGCCCTCGCGCCGCCCGGCCGGGCCTACGACGACGCCCTCACCGTGCTCGACCATGTCGCCGTGCACACGGCGGGCGTGACCCGCACCGTGCTGGAGACCTCCGCCCACGGCTCCCGGCCGGCCCGGCCCGTGCCGGAGATCACCGGCCCCTACGCGGACTTCCTGCGGCACACCGCCCGCGCCGTCGGCCTGTACAGCCGGGCCCGGTTCTCCGCGGGCGGCGCCGACCATGACGCCGACCGGGCGCTGCGGGAGACCGTCGAGGAGCTGTGCCGCGCTCTCGACGACCTGCACCGCCTGCTGCCCGACGCCGTGCGCGACGACCCCGACGCCCTCAGCACCCACGGCACCCTGCTGGCGCAGGCCCGCCGGCTGGCCGATCAGCTCGTCCAGGGGTGATCCGGGGCCGACCGGTCACAGGTCGATGATCACGAGGGCGGTGTCGTCGGTGGCGCCGCTCAGGGGCAGCAGATCGAGCAGGAGGGCGTCGGCGAGGTCCTCCGCGTCGGCCGCGCGATGGCGGGTGAGGGCGTCGGCGAGACGGGCGAGCCCGGTGTCGATGTCCTCGACGCGGCGCTCGATCAGCCCGTCCGTGTACAGGACGAGGGTGTCGCCCTCGGTGAAGTCGACGGTGGCCTGCGGGCGGGCGACGCGGTCGGGGCGGGCGCCGAGCGGCGGGTCGGTCGCCTGGTCGAGGAAGGTGACCGAGCCGTCCGCGCACAGCAGCGCGGGCGGCAGATGGCCCGCGCTGCTGTACATGATGGTGTGGTCGCTCCAGTCGATGCAGGTCTGGACGACGGTGGTGTTCTCGGCGCCCTCGACGGAGTCGGCGTACAGGCCGAGGGCGTCCAGCGCCTGGGCGGGACCGTGCGCGACGAGGGACGCGGCGCTAAGGGCGCTGCGCAGCTGGCCCATGGCGCAGGCGGCGGCGAGCCCGTGCCCGACGACATCGCCCACGGCGACACCGATCCGGTCCTCGCCGGGCATGTCGACGAGGTCGTACCAGTCGCCGCACACGTTCAGCGCGCCGGTGGCCGGCTGGTAGCGCACCGCCGCGCGGTGGTGGCGGACGGGTCCGGGCGCGGGCAGCATCGCCCGTTGCAGGGCGAGGGCGACCTCGCGTTCCCGGGCGTGCGCCCGGCGGAGGCGATCGTTGACCTCCTGCAGCTCACGGGCGCGGGTGTACAGCTCGGCCTCCAGGACCTGGGCCCGGTCGCCCAGCGGGCGGGAACGGGCCCGGATCAGCTCGGTGACCTCCTCCACCTTGTGGATCAGCAGCACCACGGTGCCGTCGGGGCCGACGAGGGGTGCGTTCACGGGGCTCCAGTAGCGCTCCTCCCACTCGCCGGGCTTCTCCGCCGACTCCACGTCGTAGCGTTGCAGCGCCATCGCGTCCCGTTCGCCGCTCTCGACCACCCGGGCCAGGGAGGCGGCGAGGTTCCGCATGCCGCTGGCGCCGGGGTCGGTGGGGTTGTCGGGGAACACGTCGAAGAGGTACCGGCCGACGACCTGGTCCCGGGTGCGGCCCGACTGCCGCAGGAACTCGTCGTTCGCGTCCGCGTAGACCAGGTCGGGCGTCAGCAGCGCCAGCATGCCGGGCAGCGCCTGGAACACCGCCGCGTAGTCCGTCTCCGTCTCCGCCATGGTGCGCCGCCTCAGCGTCTGTGCTTGTTCTGCGATCTCCACCATAGGATCCCGAAGCCGGGACGGCGCGTCTCCGGCATCGAGAAAAACCGCAGTTCACGCAATGTGTCCGGAGGGGGGCACGGAGCGACCGGGCGGGGCGCGGGCGGTCAGCAGGGCTTGCGCCATGCGTCCAGCTCCAGTCGTTTCACCATCGAGGACAGCCGCAGCCGCCGGGACTCCGCGCAGAAACTGCTCCTCGGTTCGGTGTACTCGACGTGGAACACGGCCTTCCCGGCGGCGATGAACGGGCTGAGGTCGGCGCACTCGTCGTACTGGGCGCACTCCTCGTTGACCGCGAAGTCGAAGTCGGCGAGGAGGTGGGGGATCTGCGGAAGGTCGTTCTTCAGGCCCACCGACAGACCGCGCTCGTGGGCGATGTCGGCGATCATGCGGTTGTAGGCGAGCTGGTCGCGGGCGGTGAGCGGGAAGCCGGTGTCGCTGCCGTAGCCCTCGACCAGGTCGGGTTCGACCGCGTCGAAGCCCTTGTCCCGGCACATGTCGAAGCGGCGTTCCATGAGCGGCCGCAGGACGTCCAGGCGTCGGATGTCCAGCCAGCGTTCGCCGGCCCAGCCGTTGCGCTCGCCGAGCACCGAGCGGGGGAAGGCGTCCTTGTCGGGCCGGAAGTCCTCCCAGGCGCCGACGTTGACGTAGCAGATGACCTTGCGGCCGTCGCGGTGCAGCCGGGCCACGTCCGCCGCGGAGTTCTCGAAGCCGTCGATGTCGTAGACCGGCACGTCCGCCGAGGGGTCGACCTTCCCGTCCAGCTGCCACTGCCAGGCGAGCCCGGGACGGGGTCGCCACCGTTCCCCGGCCGGGTGGGAGGTCGGCGTGCCGCGCCCCTCGGCCGGTCGGTCCGGGGTGCCGGTGCAGCCCGCCAGCGCCGACGCCACCAGGGTGGCCAGCAGGGTCGTGTACGCCAGTGCCGTCCGCCTCATCGGTCGGTGCTCCCGGTCAGCGCGGGCGTCAGCCGGGCCCACGGGTTGGGTGGTTCGCCGGTGACGGGGCCGCAGACGCCCGCGCCCCGCTCGTGCGCGGTGCGCACGGCGAGCGGCACGAGCGCCTCGGGCACCCCGTAGACGAGGTGGCACAGCCGTTCGGGCGGGTGGCGGGCGGTCCACGCCGGTCTGCTGAACGACGACACATACGTCGACCAGTGGCCCTCGAAGGTGATGGTCAGGTCGGCGAGGCGGGCATAGCCGGGGGCCGGGTGCACGCCGGGGTTGAGGACGACCGTCTCCGCGCCGAGCCGGCGCAGCGCGCGGACCAGCCGACGGCAGGCGGGCAGGCCGTCCGGGGTGGCCGTCACCTGGTCGAGGAAGCAGCCGTCGGCCGCGTACCACTCCCGGTGACGGCGTACGTCGTCGGCGATCTCGGAGCGGTCGCGCATCCCGTAGTCGGTGTCGACGTAGCCGAGGAGCCGGGCCCCCGCCCCGCGGAGCGCGGCGGCGGCCGCGCCGAACGCGGGGTCGGGGTGGTCGCCCGGCCCGTTCGCCGGGTTGAGGACGACCGCGTAGGTGCGGGCCGCGGCCGTGATCAGCCGGTGCCAGGCCCCGGGGTCCTCGGCCGGGTGGACGTAGAGGGGCACGAGCAGGCTCACCGCGGGCCTTCCCAGAGCGCGGTCAGGGCGTCGTCGAGGGAGTACTCGGGCCACCAGCCGAGCGCCTCCTCGGCGGCGGAGATGTCCGAACACTGCCACGACACGTCAGCCGACCGAACGGACCCACCCCCGGCCGCCCCTGCCCAGGCCCCCACCCCGACGCCGCCCACTCCGGCCGCCCCGACCTGGCCGACCTGACCGGCTCGACCGGCGTGACTGGCGTGACCATCCGGGCCGACTGAGTACGCCGCACCAGCGAGGCCCGCCAAGTGGCCCGAGCCCGCCGGGCCCGCCGAGTGGCCCGAGCCCGCCGGGCCCGCCGAGTGGCCCGAGCCCGCCGGGCCCGCCGAGTGG
>NZ_JAMGBG010000214.1 GCF_023516595.1 Streptomyces neyagawaensis
CGACGATGCGGGCGCCGCGGCCAACAGCCCGCGGATGGGCGGCCAGCAGAGTCTCACCGTCCGAGCCGGGGACCGTAGAGTGCAGCGTGACCTGGGACTTCGTGGCCCGGATCTCGACCAGTTGACGGGGGCGGACCCTGCGGGCGGGCACCGAGTAGAGGTTCGCGTCGAAGGCGACCAAGCAGTCCTTGCCCACATGCCGCAGATGCCGCTGGGCGACCACATACGGAGTCTCGGGCAGCGGACGCAGGGCCATGTGGTCGCGCACCGCCCGATGGCCGATGACCTCGCCATGAGTGCCGTGCACCTT
Source organism: Streptomyces neyagawaensis (assembly GCF_023516595.1). GTDB lineage: Bacteria > Actinomycetota > Actinomycetes > Streptomycetales > Streptomycetaceae > Streptomyces > Streptomyces neyagawaensis. Next base: position 311 of record NZ_JAMGBG010000214.1, read on the forward strand.
CGCCCGCCGCAGCGGCACCCAGGCTGCGAAAGCGGCGTTCATCTCCTCGATGGACGCAAACGCCCGCCCGGCCAGCACGTGATCGCGGACGATGCCGACCTGCCGCTCGACGCGGCCCTTGGCCTGCGGCCGGTAGGCGGCCAGCACATCGATGTCGAAGTCGTAGTGCCCGGCGAACGCGACCGCCTCCGGATGCAGCGGGACCGCCTCGCCCGGGGCGACGTGCCGGCGCACGACGGTCTTGGTGCGGTCGTAGACGATCGTCATCGGCACCCCGCCGAAGTGCGCGAACGCCTGTCGGTGGCAGTCGAAGAAGGTCGCCAGGTCCTGGCTGGTGGTGAAGCAGCAGAACGGGTCGCGCGAGTACGACAACGTCATGTGGAACGAGTAGACCTTCGGAATGCCG
>NZ_JAMGBG010000215.1 GCF_023516595.1 Streptomyces neyagawaensis
GAGTACGACAACGTCATGTGGAACGAGTAGACCTTCGGAATGCCGACATGAGCGAGGACCTTGCCCTCATCACCCCAGTCCACCTGGGCCTGAGCGCCAGGGACCACCTCGAACCGGCGGTGCAGACCGGCCAGTTCACCCGGGCTGATCCCGAGTTCCTCGGCGATCCTGGGCCTGGCCTCCTGCAGGTAGAGCTTCACCCGCTGGTAGTTGATCGCGACCCCGTACTCCTGGACCAGGCGCTCGTGGATCACCGCCCCCTTGAGCAGGATCTCCGCCCGCAGCATCGCGTCGATCAGCGGGGCAACCTCGTCCACCACCCGCCGCCGTGGCTGCCCGTTCGGCTCCCGCTGCGGCGGCGCAGCCGCCACCTCACCCGACAGGTACTTCGCGACCGTGCGGCGGTTCAGTCCGGTCTCCTTCGCGATCTCCCGCAGGCTCATCGCGCCGGACTCATACAAACCGCGAAACCGCCGAAGCTCCAGCCAGCGATGCGGATCCAAGACCACCGTCAGCCGCCCCTCTGCCACCCCGAACCGACAGCAGCAGACTCGCGGCCCATGCCCCTCACCGCATCAAGAACGGTGCACTCTCATCCGTACGAGGTGGTGCACGTTCACTTGTACGCGGACAGCGATGGCCAGGGCCTCACGCACGAAGCTTTTCGCGCCGCGGACATCGGCGGCCTTGCCGCGGCGCAGGCGGACCGCACCGATCACCGGCCGGGCGAGCGGGGTGGACAAGGTGGCCACGATCGGGTGCAGGGTGCGCTGCCCCTTCAGGCGCCCGTGCTCGGCGCCTTGCTTGGCCCGTCCGTAGACCCGGCGGTGGGTGGGGTCGATATCGATGAACGTCAGCTGCCCGGCGCCGGGCAGCAGCGGGGTGTGGGCCGCGAGGCGGGCCAGTAACTCCCGGTGTACCCGGTGGAGTTGCCGGTTGTGGCCGTGGGTGAAGGAGCGAAGGAAGGTGCCCAGCGTGGACGGGGCGCGTATCTGGGCGAAGACCCGGTCCATCGCGCCGTGCCGCAGCCGGTCGGCGTCATCGATGGAGTCGGCCCCCGAGCACATCGCGCCCAGCAGCGACATCACTTTGGCCGCTGGATGCGCGCCGCCGCTGTTGTCGGCAGCCTCGATGCGGACCTGGGCGGCCAGACCCGGCAGGCCGACCCGTTCGGCGAGCGCGACCAGCGGAAGCAGCCCCGCATCCGCGATCAGATTCGGCTCGTCGAAGAGTGCGGAGACATGGACGGCGGCATGGGAAGATTGCATCTCGGAAGAGCCTTGTCATCGTGCGTGCTGGAAGCCTCAAGAACTCCCATCATCGCAGGTCACAAGGCTCTTTCTCGTTCCCGGAGAAGTTGTCCACAGACGTCAGCCGGTGGATCCGGGCTGAATCCGTAGCAGCTGGTCGCGCTGCCTTCAGCCGCACTTCACGTCATTCCAAAGAGTCGATCTACCGAGGATTCCCTTGGACCCGCAAACTCTGCTTCTCTCCATCTTCACGCCGGAGGGGCGGGAGAACCCGTTCCCGGCGCTTGAAGCGCTCCGCGAGACCGCCCCGGTTTACTACGACAAAGACCTCGACACCTATTTCCTGACCACGTACGCGCATTGCCAGGCCGTGCTGACCGACACGGCTTTCCGCACCCCCGATCTGAGTTGGTGCGAGGAGCATCTCCCGGACTGGCGCGACCATCCCGCGGCCGACTTCTTCTACGCTTCGATGCTCCGCGCCAACCATCCCGACCACAGCCGGCTTCGCCGACTGGTCAATGCCGGGTTCACCCCTCGCCGCGTGGCAGCACTGCAATCCGCCGTCGAGGACCTGACCGACGGCCATCTCGACGCCTTGGCCGACGCCTCCGCGCACGGCCGTGCGGTCAACTTCCAGGAACTGGTCGGTTACCCCCTGCCCGTCGCGGTGGCGGGGGAGTTGATCGGTGTCCCGGCGGCGGACCGCCCCCGGTTCCGCAGGCTGGGCAGTGACGCCAGCCGGCTGCTCGAGCCGGTGCGCAGCCCGGAGGATTGGGCACGGGCCGACGCGGCGGTGACCGAACTGCGTGCGTACTTCGAGGAACTGCTCCAGCGCCGTCGGCGTGAGCCGCGCGAGGATCTCGCGACGGTGCTGCTGGAGGCCCAGGAGGGACAGGAGCGTCTGACCCGGCGGGAGTTGGTCGACACACTGCTCCTTGTCTTCGTCACCGGTTTCGAGACGGCCACGGCCACGCTCGGACTGGTCACCCACGCACTGCTGACACACCCGGACCAGCGGGACCTCGTGACGGGCGACCCCGAGCTCGCGGCTCAGGCGGTCGAGGAAGCGCTGCGCTGGGACTCGCCCGTCCTGATGACCGAGCGGATCGCCACCGAGCGGACCGAGATCGCAGGCGTGACCATCCCGGTGGGTGCCAACGTCACCACAGTCCTCACCGCGGCCAACCGGGACCCCGCCCAGTTCCCCGACCCGCACCGCTTCGACGTGCGGCGCTCCGGAACCAAGGTGCTCAGCTTCGGCGCCGGTCCCCACTACTGCCTGGGCGCCGCTCTGGCACGTCTGGAGGGCACGGTGGCCGTGCGCCGCCTCTTCGCCCGCTTCCCCGAGCTCGCCGTGTCGGGCGTCCCGGTGCGGCGCGAGTCCCTCAGCCTCCGGGTGTACGAGCACCTCCCCCTGACGGCCCACGGCTCTGTGACGTCCCCGGACCGGGCCACCACCATCACCCGCCACGACAGCGAAGGAGTGACGTCGTCATGAATTTCCTCGGCACCGAGCGCGAGGTGCTCGAATCACTGCTCCCCGGTCTGGACGCAGCGCTCGCCCGCCACTCGCTGGCGGAGTTGGAGCGGCCTGGCGGCCCCGCCATCGCGGCGTTCCGGGAGGCCGGTGGTCCGGCCCTGCTGGTGCCGGCGCAGAACACCGGCATCGGGGCGGACCCGCTCCAGGCCGTGCGGCTGCAGAGGGCCGTGGGGGCACGTTGCCCGTCCCTGGCCGTGGCCACCACGATGCATCACTTCTCCGTGGCGAGCCTCGTGGAGACCGCCAAGCACGGGGCGGGCTTCGAATGGATGCTGCTGGAGGCGATCGTCGGCAAGCGGATGCTGCTGGCCTCGGGATTCGCGGAGGGCCAGACCGGTCAGTCGATCCTGCGGCCCGCCATCCGCGCCGAGCGGCGCGGTGGCGACGTGGTGCTGAACGGCAGCAAGAAGCCGTGCAGCCTGGCCCGCTCCATGGATCTGCTGACCGCTTCGGTGGTGATGACGGACGACAGCGGCGTCGAACGACTGGCGGTGGCCATCGTCCCGGCCGAAACCAAGGGCGTGTCCGTACGCCCGTTCTGGCGCAGCACGGTGCTGGCCGGTGCCGAGAGCGAGGAAGTGGTCCTCGAAGACGTCGTGCTGGACCCGCAGTTGGTCGTGCTCACCGATGTCGGAGCCGACGCCGTACTGGACTCGCTTCACATCGCGGGATTCCTCTGGTTCGAGCTGCTGATGACCGCCGACTACCTGGGTACGGCGAGCGCCCTGGTGGAACGGGTGCTGCGGCACGGACGTTCCGCCGCCTCGGTGCGAGCGGAACTGGTGACGGACGTCAACGCGGCGATGCTCGGGGTCGAGGCCGTGGCCCGCGCCATGCGGGAGTCGCAGGCATGGGACGAATCGCTGCTCGTGGACGCACTCACGGCGCGCTATGCAGCGCAGGACGCCATCGCGCGCACCACGCGAACCGCGCTGGAGGCGCTCGGCGGAATGTCGTTCATCACCTCGGACGAGGGGACGTACCTGGCGTCGGCGGCCGCGGGGCTGAGCTTCCACCCGCCGTCGCGGGGCCGGATGGCGCAGTCGCTGTGCGCGACCCTGGACGGGGAGCCGCTGCATGTCGGTTGAGGGCTCACCCGGGGACGGCGACCCGCGGCCCTCCGCTCCGGGCGGACAGGTGGTCCAGATGGCCCCGCGGTACACGGTGGAGTGTCTGACCACCGTCGACGACCTGCCGCGGGAGTTGTGGGAAGCACTGGCGCCGGCCCACGATCCCATGTGGGGCCGGGAGGTCTTCGCGGCCATGGAAGGGGCGGCCATCGGTCCGGACGCGTACGCCTACCTTCTCGTACGCCTTGGCGATCGGCCGGTGGCGGTGCTGCCCCTCAGCGCGGTTCACGGTCTGCGGCTGGAGCGGGTCGTGGGTCCCGGCGAGCGGCGCCTGCTCGCCCCAGTGGCCCGGCTGTTCCCCCGGCTGCTGCGGGTGCCGATGCTCTTCTGCGGCAACTTCCTCGGGCAGGGGCACATCCCGGGCGAGGACCCGCTTGCGCCGCAGGCGGCCGAGTTGCTGGTGCGGGAAGTACTGCAGTTCGCCCGGCGGCACCGCCTGGGCACTGTCGTCTTCAAGGACTTCGCCCCCCGTGACCTGGACGCGCTGCGCCCGGCGCTGGACGGCGAGGGGTTCTTCATCGTCGCCGGTCTGCCCGACACCGAACTCCCGCTAGGCCACCGCGACTTCGAGGAGTACCTCGTCTCGCTGCCGGCCAAGCCCCGCCGCAACGCCCGCAACAAGATACGCAAGTTCCGGGCACAGGAGGGACTGCGGATCGAGGTGCTTCAGGAGTTCGGCGACCTCGTCCCCGACATGATGGGGCTGTACCGGCAGGTGATGGACCGCGCCGACCAGACGCTCGACGTGCTCGACGAAACATTCGTCCGGCGCCTGGCCAACAGCCCGGACGCCGATCAGCGGCTGGTCGCCTGTTTCGAGGGCGACCGTCTTGTCGGCTATCTGCACTGCCTGTTCCGTGGCCGCGGCGCGGTCGGGGCCCGGATCGGTCTGGACTACCGGCTGGCCCACCGGGCGCGGCTCTACCACAACCTCCACTACGCGGCGATCGAGCTGGCGATCACCCGCGGCTGCCGCCACATCCGCTTCGCGCAGACCGCCTACGAGCCGAAACGGGAACTCGGCTGCGAACTGGTCGAGCAGAACTACGCGATGACCCACACCCGCCGGCTGCCCCGCGCCGTGCTGCGTCTGCTGTTGCCACGGGCGCTGGAAACCGCACGCGAACAGGCGCTGGCCCCGAAGTCCTGACCGCGACGTGCCTGCCGACGGCCGCCCCCTGCCACCCCCTACGAGAAAGAGACCGCCATGCCCCTTGTCCAGGTCGAGATCACCATCGCTGCCCCGCCCGAGGACAGCTGGAAGGCTGTCGTCGATGTCGAGAGCTACTCCGCCTGCATGGACAGCGTCCAGTCCGTGGTGGTCCTCGAAGGCTCCGGTGAGGACCGCAGGACGACGGCGTGGTCCGTCCGTCTGAAGGGCTCCGTTCTGGAGTGGGTGGAAGCGGAGCAGCTCGACCACGCGTCCCGGCGTTTCGACTTCCACCAGGTCAGCGGCGACCTCGCCCACTTCGTGGGCCACTGGGCGGTTCGCCCCTCCGACGGCGGCGGCAGCCTCGTGTCGCTGACGGTGGAGTTCGAGATCGGTATCCCCCTCCTCGCGGAGATGCTCAACCCGGTCGCCGCCGCCGCGCTGCGGGACAACGCCCGGCAGATGCTCCAGGCGCTGGAGCGGCGGCTCACCGCCGCTGTCGACGGCTGAGCCGGTGCTCGCCGCCGCCGTCCCCTCACCGATGCCGTCCCGAAAAGACCACGTACCCGGCTGTTCGTCCCCCGTCCAACGCGGCCCGGTCCGGCCGCCCCTTTCCACAGGAGTTCCCGTTGGGAACCAGCTCCATGACCAGCGCCCACGCCGCCAGCCGGGTGTTCGACACACTCCGCCGTCACCAGTCTCCGCAACTCGCCCTGACCGGCAAGCTCGCGGGGCAGGGTGCCGTGGAGTCCAGTGCGCTGGGCGCCCGTGTCACCCTCTCCGACGGCCGTTCCGTGCTCGACTTCGGCTCCTACGCCGTCACCCTGCTCGGCCACCGTCATCCCCGTGTGGTGGAAGCCGTCGGCCGACAGCTCGGCGTCATGCCGACGTCGACCCGCAGTCTGGCCAATCCCGTGGCGGCCGAGGCGGCGGCGCGGCTCGCCGACTACCTCGGGGGCGGACTGCCCAAGGTCTACTTCGGCCTCAACGGGGCCGACGCCGTCGAGGTGGCGGTGAAGCTCGCGCGGCTCGCCACCGGGCGGGAGCGGGTGCTGGCGGTGACCGGCGGTTACCACGGCAAGACGCTCGGGGCGCTCTCCCTCACGCACAGTCCGATGTTCCGGGCCGGACTGCGGGGCTGTGTGGTGGATGTCGTCCATCTCGACCCCCACGACCCGCATGCCGTCCGCGAACAGGTGTCGGCAGGCCCCGTCGCGGCCGTCGTCTTTGAGCCCGTGCAGGGCGAGAACGGCGCGGTTCCGCTGCCGACGGACGTCCTGCGGCAATGGTGCGAGGACGCCCGCGCCCACGGTGCCTTCGCGATCGCCGACGAGATCCAGTGCGGGTTGCGGCGGTGCGGGGAGCGCTCGGTCGCCCTTGCCGACGGCCTGCCCGTCGACGCCGTGCTCGTCGGCAAGCCGCTCGGCGGCGGCGTGATGCCGCTGTCCGCCGTCGCATGCACCCAGGAGCTGTACCGGCCGCTGGAAATGGACCCGTTCCTTCATTCGGCGACCTTCGGAGGGCACCCGCTGAGCTGTGCCGCTCTCCCCGCCGCGCTGGACGCCGTCGAGGAACTCGCCGAACACGGCAGGAAGTTGTCGGACGCGCTCGTCGACGGTCTGCGTGACCTCCGGCAGCGTCATCCCCGCGTGATGAGCGGATACCACGGCCGGGGACTGCTGTGGGGCATCGACTTCACCACACCCGCGGCGGCGGGCGAGACCGTGGTCTCGCTGGCCAACAACGGGCTGCTGGTCTCCCCGTGCCTGGGCCGCCCGACCACTGTGCGTCTCCTCCCGCCGCTCGTCACCACCGATGCGGAGTTGGACGAGGCCATGGACATCCTCGACACCGCGCTGACGGCGGCCGGCACGGCGGTCCACGACTGACCGCAGGTCCCGTGAGCGCTGCCGCTCCACCGCACGACTCCGGAAACTCACCCTTCGGAGATGAACCATCACCTCCTCTCACTCATACCAGCATCAAAGGAACCGAGTTGACGCACAACGGCCCCGCGGGCACCAGGACCGCTGACTCTGTCGGCGTACCGTCCTCTTCTGACACGTCCTCTGCCGACCTGTCCGCCGTGGTCCGCGAGACCATCGCGGAGGTCCTCGGGACCACGCCCGACGCCATCGTGGACAGCACCGACCTGCGAACCGAGTACGGCATCGACAGCCTGGAGCTGATGGCGATCGGAGCCCAGCTCGAACGCGTACTGAACGTTCCGATATCGGCCGAGGACCTGATGGGGGCCGACACCGTCGGCCAGGCCGTCGAACTCCTCGCGCAGCGGAAGGCGGGGCGGGAATGACTCCGCAACAGCACCACTCAACGGCCGGCCGATGGCCGTCCGAACGCCCGCGCGTCGTCGTCACCGGGATCGGTGTGAAGACCCCGGCAGGCCTCACCCTGGATGAGGCCATGAGCGCTGTCCTGGCAGCACGCTCCACCGCCGCGCTCCACGACGAGCTGGCCGAAGGTGGCTCTCCGGTGCACTTCGCCTGCCGTGTGCCCGAGTTCGACCCCGAGCCCTACGTCACCCGCCGGGAGCGCCGCCAGATCGACCGCCCCACCGAACTGGCGCTGTGCGCCGCCGCTGACGCCGTCGAACAGGCCGCACTGTCCGGCCTGCCGTCGGCACGGGTGGGCGTCCATCTCGGCACCGGTATCGGGGGGCTGCCCACCATGGAGTCGAGCGTGCGTGAGCACTACGGGGACTCCAGGCGCATGCCCGTGCACGCCGTGCCCCGGACCATGGCCAACTCGGCCGCCGCCCGGGTGGCGATGCGCTACGGCTTCCGTGGTTCGTGCGTCACGTACAACACGGCCTGTGCCAGCGGCGCCACAGCCATCGGGGAGGCCGCCCGCCGGATCCAGTACGGGGAGCTGGACGTCGCCGTCGGCGGCGGCTTCGATGCGGCGGTGACGGCTTTCATGCTCACCGGCTTCTCCAGGATGCAGGCGCTGTCCACCCGCAACGATGCTCCGGAGCAGGCGAGTCGCCCCTTCGACGCCCAGCGTGACGGCTTCGTGATGGGCGAGGGTGCCGCCGTCCTCGTACTGGAGCGACGCGAATCGGCGCTCGCCCGCGGGGCACACATCTTCGGCGAGGTCGCGGGGTACGCCACGAACGCCGATGCCCACCACATCGTCGCACCGCATGCCGATGGGGCTGTCGCGGCCGCCTGCATGGCCGACGCCATCGCCGACGCCGGACTGCTGCCGGCCGATATCGGCCAGATCAACGCCCACGGCACCTCAACGCCGGCGAACGACAGCTCGGAGGCCACCGCCATACACCGGTGCTTCGACGGCCAGGCGCCACCCGTGACCGCCGTCAAGGGCGTCACCGGGCATCTCATCGGTGGCTCCGGGGCGCTGGAGGCCGCCATCTCCCTGGTCTGCGCGGAGCGCAGGATCGTGCCGCCGGTCGCCAACCTCACGGAGCCCTCCGAGGCCGACCGGATCGACGTGGTCTTCGGTGCTCCACGCAGCGTGGACCGTGCCCCCGTGCTGTCCAACTCCTTCGGTTTCGGCGGACAGAACGTCTGCCTGGTCCTGCTGCCCGCCACGTGAACTTCTGAGGAACTCCTGCCATGCGCATCCTTCTCACTGGTGCCACCGGTGTCGTCGGCGCCGAAGTCGCCTCGCTTCTCGCCGCCGGGACCGCCGACCGCAGCGGCCCCCAGATCGTCCCCACCGCACGCCGCCCCACCGGGAACTCGCCCGTGCGCTGGGACATCGGCGCCGAGCCGGCGCCCGATGCCCTGACCGCCCGGCCGTGGGACGTCATCGTGCACACAGCGGCCTCCACTCGTTGGACCATGACCCGTGCCGAGGCCACCGACGCCAACATCCGCACGCTGCGCGAGGTGCTCGCACTGGCCGGTCCCGACACCCATGTGGTGCATGTGTCCACCGCCTACGTCGGTGGCGTGCGTGCCCCGGAGGATCTCCGGGGCGCCGAGTTCGAGGGCTACCGCAACGGCTACGAGTGGTCGAAGGCCGTATGCGAGGACATCGTGACGACCGAGCACCGCGGACCGGTGACCATCGTCCGTCCACCACTGGTCATGGGACGCCGCGAGGACGGGCGCATCGCCCGCTTCTCCGGCCCTTACAGCCTCTTCCCCGCGTTCGTCTCCGGCCTCGCGGCCGTCGTTGTCGGCGACCCGGCCGGCTATGCCGAGATCAGCCCCGTGGACGAGGTCGCCGAGGTGATCGCCGCCACGGCTCTGGGTCCGGCACCGTCCGCGCCTCGCACCGAGGTGATCGCCGCAGGCCAGGACAGCCTGCGTCTGGACACCCTCGTCGACATCACATGCGACACTCTCAACGCGTTCCGGGCCGAGCACGGCGTCGAACCGATCGCCAAGCCTCCGACGGTGTCCACCGAGAGCTGGAACCGCTTCTTCCTGCCGCTGGCCGAGCAGTGGCTCTCCCCGGTCCAGCAACAGGCCGTGAAGCTGCTGGCGATGTTCCAGAGCTACACCAGCATGAGCGAGCCGTTCCCGCCCACCTGTCGGGTGGCCGACCCGGGTGGGGTGATGGCGGCATCGGTACGGCACTGGGCGCAGAGCAAGCCACGCCAGGCGCTCGGCCGGCCCACACCGTGGACGCTGATCAACGCCGAGTGACCGGGCCGAGTCGCGGGGGGCGTGGCCAAGGGGTCCTAATCCTTGAGTAGTGGCTCCGGTCGGTCTCCTCTGGGGGGCTGGCCGGACCGTTGAGCCATGGCCACTGCAGGACGTTGGCGCCGTTGGCGGTGCCCCCGCTCTGCACGTCGGCAGCCTTGCCGCTGTGCCGGGCGACGAGCCGGTAGACGGTGCCGTCGCCGGGCAGCGTGGTGGACACCAGGGCCGGCTCGGCCGTCCGGCCGCCGATCCTGACGCCGCCGATGTTGGCGTAGCCGCCGGTGGCCGCGTTGACCTGGATCCGCACGAAGCCTACGTTCCGGGCGGGCCATTCGGCCACCTTGATGGCGCGGTTGCCGGCCCACGTGCCGGTGGCGACCTGGGTGAAGTTCGTGCCGTCGGTGGTGTCGTTGCGACTCCACTGCTTGGGCAGGTACTCCAGGGTGGAGACGTTGCTCCACAACCCGCCCAGGTCGATCGTGATCGAGTGGGGCAGGGGCGAGGGCAGTCCCCAGGTCGACCAGCGGGTCTCGTAGCGGACGTCGCTGAGTCCGTCGATGGCGTTCAGCGGGCCCTCGCCGGTGCGGAAGGCGGTGGCGTTCGCGTTGACCGGTGTGACGGGGTGTTCGGCTCGCAGGGGCTGGGTGGGCAGCGGCGGCCGGGAGGTGTCGGGGCTCCATGCCGCGCCGACCTCGGCGAGTCGGTTGACGATGTTGGTGTCCAGCAGGCCGTTGCGGTTGGGCGGGCAGTTGAGGATGAACGAGGTGTACTTCGGTTCCAGGTCGGCCAGGTGCGAGAGGATCGCGTCCTTGCTCATCAGGCTCTCGGTCGGCGTGGTCGGGTGCCAGAACCAGCCGCCGCTGATGGTCTGTCCCTGCATTCCGGCGTAGGTGTTGCCTGCGGGCGCCGTGACGCCCAGCGGCTCCTCGAAGAAGATCGCGTCGCTGAGGAAGGGCTCCGACAGTCCGCCGATGTCGAGCATTACGCAGTCGGGCTGAAGCTCCTTCACCAGTGAACGGATCCGCTGGTAGGAGACGGCCTGCTGCCCCATCTGCCATGCGTAACCGTCAGTCATGAACATGTCGATGGTGTCGTAGTTGGTGAGCAGCTCGCGGATCTGGCCGAGGATGAAGGTCATGTCGGCGGGCTGGATGGCGTCGGTGATCTTGAGCCCGGCCACCTTGTGCCGGCTCTCCCATGCCTCGACGCCGAAGGTGCGGTCCCGGATCAGTGGTCAGGATGCCGTAACTCATCTTCGCGGCAGCCGCCGCGTCGGCCCACTGTCCGCAGTTGACACTCGGGGGAGCGAAGAGGGTGGGGCTCTGGTTCGGGGCAGCCCACTCCTGGTTGGAGAAGGTGCCCAGGCTGAATTGGTTGAACATGCTGAACCGCATGTCGACCATCCTGCTCAGGTTGGTCGGGTGTCCGCGGCGGACGCCTGCGACAGAAGGCCGGAGAAACCGGGGACGAGCGGCAGAGCGGTCGCGGCGCTCGCCGCACCCGCCGCGCCGAGAAACGTACGGCGAGTCATTCTCGATGAGGACATGGCCCGCTCCTGTGGATCGAATGGCATGGATGGCGGTGACAGCGTGCTGGGGAGTCGACGCAACCGGCGTTATCACGGAACTACGTGCAGGCTGGCCCGCCAGGTGAATTGACCCCCTGAGTTCGGCCCCGGCACAGGCGTTAGGCGCTGGGCAGCAGGTCTTCCGTTCGATACAGGGACCCGGGCGCAACGGCGAAGCCCGCCGTGGAGGACCAGCATGCCGACGAGCGGCCCCTTCGGCAGGAGATCGGCTCTGACAAGGTCTTCTCCTGGCAGTTCACAGGACAGCACACGCGGCCATGACCGGCCTTGAATACGGCGTGTGTTCAGCGACTAACATAGGACGTATTAGCGGACACCAGTCGGTCATCTGTCTAGGGTCTCGACGGAAATTGGCAGACGAAAGCCGAGATTGCCGCTTACAGACGCGTTCGAGCGCCGGGCTGAGCTACTCGATTCATCGGAGGTTCTTGCCCTCGGTGGATCGAGTGAAGAGGGTAGCTGGGCTCTGCCGATGTCGACCTCGGGCTGTGCCTGCGAGATCCGGAGCCTCGGCAGAAGACGGCGTTCCCGAACCAGGCGGACGGTGTCGGACGTGCATGGTGGTAGACGGCTCGCTGGATGTAGGCCGGAGCCGGTCGAGCCTCTGATGTGGTCGGAGCACTTTGTGGCGCTGCTCCTGCGAACAAGCCCACCACTCGCCGAAGCGCGGCGGACCTGCTGCAGGGCGACGTCCTGCCCGGCTACGGGGGCGGGGACGCCGTAGGGCCCGGCTGCCAAGAAGGGTTCAGCCAAGTCGTCTGCGGCGCAGGTGTCGTACGACGGCGGGCCGTACTTGGAAGAACACGACCGTGCACACAGGCGGACGTCGGCCCAGAACATCTTGCGCCGAGGCCCTGGCCCGGAGGGGGTGCTTCCTCCGGGCCAGGGCCTCGGCGCGCGGCGGCTGATGCGCCGGGCGCGCAGCCGGGTCAGGGGACTCGCTCGGGCTGCTTGTGCTGCACCTGCGGGGCCTTCTGGAGGCGTGTGCCTTCTACGTCGAGGTCGGGCAGGACGCGGTCGAGCCAGGCGGGGAGCCACCAGGCGTGCCGTCCGGCGAGGGCGAGGACAGCCGGGACGAGGGTCAGGCGGACGGCGAAGGCGTCGATGGCGACGCCGACGGCGAGCGCGAAGGCGATGGGCTTGATCAGGGCGTCGTCGAGCGGGAAGAACCCGGCGAAGACGGTGACCATGATCAGGGCGGCCGCGGTGACGACCCGGACGCTGTGCCGCGCGCCGTCGATCACCGACCCGCGGGCGACGCCGGTGTGGACCCACTCCTCCCGCATCCCGGAGACGAGGAACACCTCGTAGTCCATGGCGAGTCCGAAGAGCACGCCGATCAGGATGATCGGCAGGAAGCTGACGACGGGTCCGGTGTGGGCGAGGCCGAGGGTGTCCGCCAGCCAGCCCCACTGGAACACGGCGACGACCAGGCCGAGCGAGGCCGCCACCGACAGCAGGAATCCGACGGCGGCCTTGAGCGGGACGACCAGCGAGCGGAACACCATGGTCAGCAGGATCAGGCTCAGGCCGACGACGATCGCCATGAACGGCAGCAGGGAGTCGCTGAGGCGGGTCGAGACATCGATGTTGACGGCGGTGGTGCCGGTGACCGCGACCGTCGCTCCGGTTGTCTCGCGGATGTCCGGGGCGGCGGCACGGATGTCGCGGACGAGCCGGTCGGTGCGGGCGCTGTCGGGACCGGTCTCGGGTATGACCTGGATGACGGTCTGCGCGGGCTCGCGTGTGGGTACGGGGGGCAGGACCGCCTTGACCCCCTTGAGGTCCCGCAGCTTCCGCGCTGCCTGAGAACCCGCGTGCGCGCCCGGCCCCTTGTCGGTCTCGGTCAGCACCAGGAGCGGGCCGTTGAAGCCGGGGCCGAACTTGTCGTCGACCGTGTCGTACGCCGTGCGTTCGGAGGAGGCGGCCGGGGCCGAGCCGTTGTCCGGCAGGGCAAGGCGCAGGTCCGCCGCGGGGAGCGCCAGTGCGACGAGGATGCCGGCGACGGCCAGGACGGTGAGCAGGGGCTTGGCGACGACGGTCCTCACCCAGCGGGCGCCCAGGGTCGCCCGGCCGGCGGATCCGTCGGGATCGGTGGCCCGCCGGGCCTCCTTGCTGCCGGGCTTCGGGGTCAACCGGGTGCCGGCGAATCCGGCGAGGGCCGGGAGCAGGGTGATCGCGGCCAGGACCGCGACGAGGACGGCTCCGGCGGCACCGAGACCCATCACGGTCAGGAACGGGATGCCTATGACGCTGAGTGCGGCCAGGGCGATGATCACGGTGCCGCCGGCGAAGACGACCGCGCTGCCGGCCGTGCCGTTGGCCAGCGCGATGGACTCCTGCGGGTCGGTTCCGCGGGCGAGCTGCTGGCGGTGGCGGGTCAGGATGAACAGGATGTAGTCGATGCCCACGGCCAGTCCCAGCATCAGCGCGAGCGTGACGGCGGTGGAGGAGATGCTGACCGCCGGGGTGAGGGCGAGCAGCCCGGCAAGTCCCACGGCCACGCCGAGCAAGGCGGGCAGCAGCGACATGCCCGCGGCGAGCAGGGAGCCGAAGGTGACGACGAGGACGAGCACGGCGACGGCGACACCGATGATCTCGGACGGGCCTATGTGCACGCCGTTGCTGCCGTAGGCGCTGCCGCCCACCGAGGTCCTGAGCCCGCTCTTCTCGGCCGCCTCGGCCGCCCGTTCGATCACGTCCAGGGACGAAGGGTGTACCTCGGCCCGCTGCACCGAGTACTGCACCTGCACGATCGCCGTGCTCCGGTCGGCCGAGACGGCCCCTGACAGGCCTGGGCCTATGACGGCTTCGACCTGGGGCGCCTTCGCGACCGCCGCCTCGGTTCCGGCGATGGCCGCGGTGTACGGGGCCTCGGTGATGCGGTGGCCCTCGGGTGCGGTGAAGACGATCTGGGCGCCCGCTCCGGAGGCTTCGGGCAGCGTCTCGCCGAGCGTGTCCAGCGCGCGCTGGGACTCGGTGCCCGGCACGGTGAAGCGGTCGTCGAGCTTGCCGCCGAAGACGCCGGCGCACGTAATGAGCGCGGCCAGGACCACGAGCCAGATACCGAGCACCAGCTTGTGATGGCGGTAGGCACTGCGGCCCAGCCGATGGAGCAGGACTGCCATGGCGAACTCCCAAGAGCGGTAAGGGGTTTCTCGGACGTCTCGTCGCGGACACGGACGCGGGACGAACGGCGGAACGGGTCGGCCGCGCCGTGGAGCGGCTGCGGGCATGAGGCATTTCGGTGCCAGGGCGGCATCCGAGTGCTTCGAGCACCGACTTTAACAGTTGCTCAAGTTGGGTGACTAAATCATTCAACTAGAACTAACGACATTGTCAGTTGACCATGTCGCCTGTATGGTGATGGTCACCGGAGCACACCGCCCCCGGGAAGAGCCAGGTCATGGGCCTGCGCCGCTCTCCCCGCGGAGCACGTCCGCAGCGCCGGGACCACCGCAGGACAAGGAGTGATCATGAGCAGCACGCAGAAGAAGGACGTCGCCACGGCTCACCACGCCCGCAGGGCGGATGTGGTGGTGGTCGGTGCGGGGCTGGCCGGTCTGACCGCGGCGCGGGAGCTCGTCGCGGCGGGCAAGTCGGTGGCCGTGCTGGAGGCCCGTGACCGGGTGGGCGGCCGGCTGCTCAACCACGACCTCGGCGACGGTCAGGTGACCGAGATCGGCGGGCAGTATGTGGGTCCGACCCAGGACCACATCCTGGCGCTGGCCAAGGAGGTCGGCGTGGACACCTACCAGGC
>NZ_JAMGBG010000216.1 GCF_023516595.1 Streptomyces neyagawaensis
GCACCACTGCGAGGTCGTTCCCATCAACGGCAACAGCTACCGGCTCAAGAACCGGCTCCAGGCCATCGAGCGAGACACCGACGTGGCCTGAGTGGTGCACATATCCCCGTACTTGGTGGTGCATTCACACGAGTACGGGGACACCCGGACCTGCCGCCGTGCGCACCCCCACCTACTTCCTCCGCGACCTGGCACACGCTCAGGCACTGGCCGACGAGGCATTCGCGAGCGATGGCAGCGTCTGGGTCGGCGAATGGCACACCCACCCCACCAGCCGCCCCATCCCCAGCGCTCGCGACACCGCCACCTACAGGCAACTCCTCAACGATCCGGAACTGGGCTTCCACAGCATCATCGCGGTGATCTTCGCTCCCCATGCGGGCCGCTGGGAGGCCGCCGCCTGGGCATGCCGCCTTGGCCGCATTGCACCGGTGCGACTGCAACTCTCAAGTTCCGCCGGATGAGACGCTGAAAGCGGGTGCGCAGAGCCCGTTGTCATCTTCACCGTGGCCGGTAAGCCGCGCCGGGCACAGCTGCGCTGCCAGCCGTCCGAGCGGGGGAGGCCATATCGGCCCGATGACATGCGGCCGAAGGCACGGCTGCGGCCCGCACGGAACGGCCCCGCGTACTTGGCCGTTTATCGAGCTCGCTGCGTACTCGGTCCGTTCGCGAATCTACGACGGCGGTCGGCTTGGCCGCGGCATACCGGGGCACCGCCACTGGGCCAGCGTGTTCAGGACGGGGCCGACGAGCTCCTGGTTCACGGTGCTCGGTACCGGCGTGGTGTCAGTGTTCGTTGGAGTCGTTGCGGCCGACGATCATGTTGTCGAGGGCTTCGTCCGTCTTCGATGGCTTCATGGGCGGTCTGGCAGATGAGCTGGTCGAGGGTGTCCGTGTAGCCGCCGGTGCGTGCGTGGAGTTCCTCCTCCAGGTCCAGCAGCGTGCCGGGCTTGTGGTTTTAGAGCCGCAGGTTGGAGTCGTAGCGCTGCAACACGTTCCGCCATCCCCCTTCCTGTCCCGCGTGACAGGGGGATGGGGCTGATCCGCATGACGGGCAGGCTGCTGTGGAACTGCTCGGAGGTCGAAGTCCATGAACCCCTCCCGTGCCGTGAGCAGTTCGGGATCCAGTGGGGCCCACCGCGCAGCGATAGCTGCGGGGGCGGATGATTTCGAGGCGGTGCGCGCAGCGTCCATCACGTCCCCTGCGCGCGTGCGGGCGGCACATGGGACCAGCCTGTCGCGCATCTGCGCATCCGGACCGCCCTGGTCCTTGAAACCCCTGGCGCTGAGGGGTAGTCGGGCCTGCGGCGGAGACAATGGAATGCTGGAGGCGCGCAAGCGCTGAGAAAGGGGCGAGCGATGCGGGCCTGCGGGTCGGACGCGGACACCGAAGGACGACGCTGCACAGGGCTGCGGACCGACGCGGCACGCAACCGGACCAGGATCCTGGACGCAGCCCAGGAGCTGTTCGTGCAGCAGGGGCCGCAGGCACCCCTGGACGAGATCGCACGCCGCGCAGGAGTCGGCAACGCCACCCTTTACCGGCACTTCTCGGGGCGGGCCACACTCCTGGCGGAAGTGCTCGAGAGGGTCGCCACGGCATGCGCTGAAGCGGCCGGGGAAGCCGCCGCCCGGGAGGACGACCTGTTCGCCGCGCTCAGCCTTTTCCTGCAGACCGCAGCCCGTCAGCGGGTTGCCTCCCTGTGCTGCTTGTCCGGTGAACTCGCCACTGCACGGCCGGAACTGGTGCGCCAGAAGAATCGCCTGGTGCACGCCGCTCAGCTGCTGCTGACCCGTGCGCAGCAGGCGGGACAAGTGCGCGCGGACGTGTGCCTGGAGGAGCTCATGGCAGCCGTCACTCAGCTTAGCCGTCCGCTGCCGGGAACCAGCTGGACGGCAGTAGACCAGTTCAGCCCGCGCCTCCTGCAGTCGTTCTTCGACGGCCTTCTAGTGCCGGACCGGGCCTGAACCGGCAGCCGTGCGGCGGCTCTTCCCCTCCGTGCGCCGCCCGGAGCGGTGCGGGGCAGCGGGCGGGTGCCGGGTCACGTTCCTGGTGCGACGCTGCTCGGCGCGCCGCGTTCGGGCAGGCGCCAGCAGATCTCGTCGTGTTCTCTGAGGTGCTGCTGGGCTTGCCAGGAGACGGCAGTGGACCAGTTGGCCGAGGAGATCCTCCACCGGCTGCGGGGACTGACCGCCCAACCGGGCAAGAACGTCGACTTCGCGCTTTCGAAGCCGTCGGGAGCATCTTGCATGCCTCGACTCATCTGTATAGATGAGTCGGCTGGCTGTCGTCGTGGGCCGTTCCCTTCGAGCGGTTGCGTCGTTCGAAAACGGTGGGGCGCCGCAGGCATCGATCAGCTGATGGCGCGGATCATCACGGTGAGCACTGGCGACGCTGGTGACGGCTGGCTCTGTCCGATGTCCTCGTATCCCCACGACTTGTAGAGCGCGTGGACTTTTCCGTCGCCGGCGGCCGTGTTGACCATGAGCGTGACGAATGGCTCGTCGCGTGTGGCGAGGAGGGCGTCATGGATACGGTGGGCGGTGCCCGTCTTCCGCCAGGTCGGCCGGACGCCGATTTCCTTCAGGGCCACGGCCGGGCGCTCGGTGTACTTCTCGGCCGGCGTCGGGCTCGTGCGCTGCCAGTACCGGTCGCCGTGCTCAATAGTGTTGCCGTAGGCGTAGCCGACCGGATGGCCGTCCGCGTAGGCGAGGACAGCCGCGAATCCGGGCTCGGTGCCGTGCCGGTCCAGGCGTTCACCGAACGCGGTGACCGCGTAGTTCGGCAGGTGGAGGAGCGGGGCGCGCACATCGGCGTACACGTCGAGGAGATCGCCGCGGACGGTGTCGAGGGTGGTGTACGTGCGCAGTTCGATGGCGGGCGCCGTGGTCATGCGGCCATCCTCCAGGAGGCGGTGTGCTCGGTCCAGGTCTGCACGGTGGAGCTACCCGGAGCGATGGCCCGCAGCGCAGCCCCGAACTCCTGCAGCATGCGCGTTACCCGGGCGTGCTGGGTAGCGGCGTCGGCGGGGACCTTCATCGCGGTGGCCGTGGCGGCGTCGGCGGCGCCTTGCGCGAGCTGGGCGTGTGCGAGACGGGTAGTGGCGATGGCCCGGGACCGGACCATATGGGGCCGCAGGGCTGACAGGCAGCGGTGGGCGTGGTACTCGGCGGTCGGGTAGTCGCCGAGTGCCAAGTAGGCGGACAGGGCTAGGGAGTCCAGCTCGGCCTGGTCGTAGAAGGCGAGCATCCAGACCGGCCGGTAGTCGGCGGGGTTGGCGCGCAGCATGGCCTCCTGCGCCTGCTCGAACGCGCGGCGGGTGCCGGTGCGGTCCTGTCCCGTGCCGTTGATGGCGCCCTGCCGGGCCAAGCCCAGGGACGCAAAAAGTGGGTCACGGCGGGTGAGGTGCAGGTTGCGGGCGACGTCGTTGGCGGCGACCGCGTCGGCGGGTCGGCCCATGTGCCGGTACATGGTGCCCGCGTGGCTCCAGATGCGGAATTTGATGGCTTGGTCGCCGGACATCTCGGCGAGGGCCTGGGCCTCACGCATGTGCGTCTTGGCAATGTCGTAGCGGCGGCCGTCGATGGCGGCCCACATCGCCGATGAGCGGAACGCTGCCGCGGAGGCGTAGAGGCTGCTGCGTACGCGCTGGGTGGCGCTGCCTGCGTTCTGGAGGTTCAGTGCCTCGTCAGTGAGTGCGGTGGCCCGCTGCTCGATGCGGAGTTGTCCGCCGTGGCGGTGGTCGCTGGCGATGATCTCGGCGAAGCGCTTGTTCAGGCGGTCGACATCGCTTATGCCGATTCGGCGGGGCGCTCCGGTGCCGGGCGCGGCTGCGGCTACGGCGGCAGCCGCCGCAAGGCTGCCAACCAGGCTACGGCGCTTCATGTCGGGGTCCTCCTGCTGCTGTGAGGCTGGGGTCGGCGAAGGCCGGCTCCGTGGCACGAACCCTAGAGCGACGGCGGGCAGGCCGCTGACGTCCTCGAGCGCCTTGCGGGTAGCCGACTTGGGCCACGTGACCCGGCCTGCTTTCCATGCCCGAACCGATGAGCCGTCGAGGCCGCCGGGCCGCCCGGTCAGCATCTCTAAGGCGCTGTTCACAGCGTCGGCGAGGCTGTTTGAGCTGTAGCCGTGTTCGGCCATCCACGCCTCAAGAACGGTGTTGCGCGTGGTGTCCATGCACGCACGGTAGCGCTGACGCCCTCTCCGCCACCAGGTAAAGGGACGGTCAAATCGCCCTAGGTCTTTCCGTCGGGTGGACGGCTGATCGCCCTAATCACTGTGCTGCGAAAGGGAGTTGTCTGGTCACTGGTCGCCCGCCACTCCCTCCGGTGCGGGCGACTGTTGACGGCCCGGCCCGCCCCCTGATGCCTTCTCCGGGGTGACCCGGGCGCCGAGACAACGCGAAGGCTCAACCCCAATGACGAGTCTCAGTACACCAGTTCAGGTCGCGCCCACCGGGCACCCCGCCTACAGCCAGTCCTTCCCATGCGAGCCGTCCACGGCCGAGATCGGCCGCAAGCTCGTCCGTGACGCCCTTGGCGTATGGCACCTCGACAACCTCGCCGACATCGCCGCGCTGATCATGTCGGAGCTGATCGCGAACGCCGTCAGCCACACGCCATGCCACTCGATCCGCCTGATCGTCGGGCGGCCGAGCGCGACACGGGTCCGTGTCGGGGTCGTGGACCGGGCGCCTTCGCGCCTCCCGGTCCTTGGTCAGGCTAGTGAGGACGACGAGTCAGGCCGTGGTCTGCTCCTGATCGACGGCATCGCCGACCGCTGGGGCTATGACCTGCACGGTCCGGAGAGGCGTCCCTGGGGCAAAGAGGTCTGGGCGGAACTCCTCATCGGGGGCGACGCGTGAGCACCTCGGCCGCGGTGACCCCGCCCCTCCCGGACGTCGCCCGCCTCCGTCCCCGGCAGCAGATGGCCATGGAGTGCGCACGCTGCGCCCGGTACCTGGGGGCGAACGGCGAGGTGTTGGGTGATGTGCGTTATCGGGGCCTGCTGTTTCGGCTCTGGGTCTGTGGGCCGACCTGCCGGTCGCCCACCCCCGGGACACCGGCCGGAGCCGAGGCGTGACTCCCCGCGTGGACGAGCATTGGGTCACCGATGGCTGCTGGCTCGGGTGCGGGCGTACTGGAGTGCCGGTGATCTGGCTCGGCCCGCTTCAGTGGGAGGGGCAGCACGCCCTGGTCTACTCCTGCAGCCCGTACCTCGACCGCCTCAAGGTTCAGGCGTTCGCCTACTTCATGGAGCGACGGCCGGCTGCCGTCTGATCAGACTCCCGCCTTCGGCTATGCAGTGCTGTTGTGGCGTACGGCCGAAGGGGGGCACCACCGCACAACAACATCCCAACAACTAAGAGGAGTTGGCGTGACACGCACAGCCGTAGTACCGAGCAGCACCTACGCGCCCCAGCGGACCCCGGGGGCGTCGGACGGCTTCGACCTGGACGTCTCCCTCGTCGAGGTCGCCGACCCGGCGGGTCTGGTCAACCTGACCGATGACAACTGCGGGACCACCTGCGGCGCCTGCACCACCAACGTCGCCTGACCCGAGGCTCCACGTCTCTCCGGGCTGGTGCCGTCGCGCCTCGTGGCGTGGCGGCACCAGCCGCCCGTCCCTCACCTACGGAGGTAGTGGTGGCTGCTCCGCTCGCGGCATTCCGAACCGGCACGACCGCTCTCGTACGAGCCGTTGCCCGGCCGACACTGCAGTGTCCTCCGCTTCCGGACCTTGACGATCGCTCTCCTAACGGCTCCGCCACCTGTGTCGCCTGGTTGCGAGCGGTCTGGGCGAACGGCGACCTCGCCGAAGCCCTGGAACACGCCAGCCCGGTCCTTGCTGCGCAGGTACGGACCGTGGGCACGGCCGCTGAGCCGTCAACGCGAGACGTCCGGCGTACGGCACTGTCCGTGGCCCGCTACCTGCTGCGCTCCCAGCATCGGGCGACGCCGTTCGGACTCTTTGCCGGGGTGACCACCGCCGACTTCGGTCCACAGGTACGCGCCGGCTGGGGTGTGGAACACGTGGCCGTCGGTCATGCAAGCGCAGAGTGGTTGGCAGCCGTCATCGAGCAGTTGGAGTCCTGCCACGACCTCCTTGAACGACTGCCCGTGGTCGTCAACAACACCGTGACGAGCCGCGGCGACCGGCTCATCGTGCCGTTTCAATCCGACGCCCAAGACGATCAGACTCGCGCGGTTGAGGCATCCCTGGCCTTGACCGGGCCCGTGCGCGCAGTCCTCGCCGCGACACGGGCGCCGATTCGGGCCGGTGCGCTCGCCGACAAACTCCAGGCAAAGTTCCCCGAGGCCGGGCCGGAGAAGGTGCGACGACTGCTGGTGGAGCTGGTCCAGCGGAGTGTGCTGAACACGAGCCTGCACGCGCCGAGCACCGAGACCGACGCCCTCGGGTATCTGCTCGACCAACTCGACGCGACCGACGCCGACACCCTCCCTCCGGTCGCAGAGATCGTGCGCGAATTGCAGGCGATCCGGACCGGTCTGAAAAGGTTCACTTCGCGCGGTGGGCGGGACAGCGTCGCAGCGCGGATGAGGGCCCTCGTGCCGGGCCTGCGCCGCCACCCCGTCGCGGTCGACCTGCGCCTGGACGCGCAGTTCGTCCTGCCAGACGCGGTCGCCCGAGAGATCGAGCGCGCCGCCCTGATCCTGACCCGAGTCAGCGCCCGCCCGTACGGCACCGCGGCTTGGGGCGCGTACCACCAGCGGTTCTACGAGAGGTACGGCATCGGCACGATGGTGCCGCTCCAGGAAGTCGTCGCAGACAGCGGCACTGGTTACCCCGAGGGCTACCCGGGTACTCCGCCCGGCGCCCTTCGACCTCGCGTCTCCGCTCGGGATGACGCCCTCGTAGGGCTGGCTCAGGCCGCTGTGCTCGACGGCAGCGACGAGGTGGTCCTCACCGACGAGTTGATCGACGCCCTGGACGTAGGGCCCGACGAACCCCGGTTGCCGCCGCACCTGGAGCTGGGGGTGCGAGTCCATGCGGCCAGCGTGGGCGAGTTGCAGAGGGGGCGGTTCCGGTTGGAGGTCGTGAGCGTGTCTCGCGGCGCCGGCGTCTCCACCGGCCGGTTCCTCAGCGTCCTGACCCCCGCAGGCCGTGAGGCCATGGCCGCTGAGCTGGCTGACCTTCCGACCGCTGACAGCAACACCGTGCCCGCGCAGCTCTCCTTTCCGCCGCTCCTGGCCGAGAGCGCCCACGTCACGCGCGCCCCGCGAGTCCTGCCCATCGCGATCAGCCTCCAGGAACACCGAGCCCCCGCCGACGACCTCCTGACCCCTGCGGACCTGGCGGTGGGGTGCGACGGCCGCCGCATGTACCTGGCCGCCCCCGAGCGTGGCCTGCGCATCGAGGCCGTCGGGATGCACGCGCTGAACCTGCACACGCACACTCCGCCGCTGGTGCGATTCCTCACCGAGTTGCCCCGCGCTCAATGCGCGCAGGTCACCGTGTTCGACTGGGGCGCCGCAGCGGCGATGCCGTTCCTGCCGCGAGTGCGGTACGGCCGTACGGTGCTCGCCCCGGCACGTTGGCGGTTGGAGGCGGCCGATCTGCCTGGCCGCGCATGTCCTCGTACCGCATGGGACTCCGCCCTCACCGACTGGCGGGCCCGGCGGCGACTGCCTCGACGGGTCTACCTCGTGGAGGACGACCGGCGTCTGTACTTCGACCTCGACGAGGCCGGTCACCGGACGCTGCTGCGCCAGCACCTCGACCGAGTGGGCCTGGCCGTGATCGTCGAGGCCGCGGAACCGGAGGCGTTCGGCTGGTGCGACGGTCGCGCTCACGAGGTAGTCGTGCCGCTCAAGGCGACCCGGCCGCCGACGTGGCCGCCTCTGCCCGTTCCCACCCCGGCCCGTGCCTTTTCCCCGGCACAGAGGCACACACCGGCCACCTCGTCGGTGCTACTGGCCACCCTGTACGGGGACGCTCGCCGCCAGGACACGCTGCTCTCCCGCCACTTGCCTGATCTCCTCGTACGGCTCAGTGGCCCGCCGTGGTGGTTCATCCGCTTCCGGGACCCTGAGCAGCACTTGCGGCTGCGCATCGCGCTCCCCGCCCCTGACGCATTCGCCGAGACGGCACGAATGGTGAGCGAGTGGGCCGACGAACTGCGCGGAGCCGGTCTGCTGGCGGACCTGCGCTATCCCACCTCCTATCGCGAGATGGGCCGCTGGGGCTCCGGAGCGGCATGGGTCGCGGCCGAGGAAGTGTTCCGGGCAGACTCGCGCGCCACCCTGGCCCAGCTCTCCCAGCCACGGCGCCCACACCAGCGCACGCTGGTGGTCGCGCACACTGTCGCTATCGCCTCCGCGTTCCTCGGCAGCACGCAAGCCGGGATGCGCTGGCTGATCGACCACATCCCGCCCACAGCGCCGGTGTCCGTACCACGACCGCAGCTCACTGATGCGGTACGTCTCGCCGACCCTGGCGACGACTGGGCGGCGCTGCGCAGCGCTCCCGGAGGAGCGGCCATCGTGTCGGCGTGGGCCGACCGCGACGCGGCGCTAGCAGCGTACCGGCGGCACCTACCAGGCCCCCACACGCAGGGCATCGCCCTTGATGACGTCCTGACCTCGCTGCTGCACGTCCACTTCGTACGGCACATCGCGGTGAACTTCCCCGAAGAAGAGGTCTGCCTCTACCTCGCCCGTGCTGCCGCCCTGGCCTGGACCGCTCGCACCACAGGGAGGACACCGTGACCGCACAGGCCGCGCTGGATCTGGCCGACGCCGTCGCCGATCAGCTCGCCGACCCCCACAGCGCGCCCCTCGGCCCAGCGGCACGTCGACAGCACCTTGCCCATGGCTTTTCGGGCATCGCGCTGCTGCATATCGAGCGAGCCGCAGCTGGCCTCGGACCGTGGCAGCGTGCCCACGAATGGCTCACCGCCGCCTCCCGTGAACCGCTCACCAGTGGATCCGACAGCTACCCCTTCTACGGGGCGCCTGCCTTCGCGCACGCCCTGGCCTGTGCCGCCGATCACCTGCCCGGCGCCTATCGGTGCGCTCTTGACACTCTCGACCGGCAGATGACAGTCGATGTGAACCGGCGCCTCGACGCCGCTCACCGCCGCATGGACGCCGGATGCCTGCCAGCTCTCGGCGAGTTCGACACCATCCGGGGCCTGACTGGCTACGGCGCCTACCTCCTGCGCCGCAACCCCAGCGCCTCCGCCCTGCTCGCCGTCCTCGACTACTGCGTACGCCTCACCCAACCGATCATGAACGACGGAGAGGCACTGCCGGGCTGGTGGACGGACACGGGGCCCTCGGGCCGCCCGGACGACCGCTTCCCAGGCGGGCACGCCAACAGCGGCATGGCGCATGGCATCGGCGGCGTGCTCGCGCTGCTGGCACTCGCCGTCCGGCATGGCACCTTCGTCGACGGCCACGACGAAGCACTCGGTCGGATCCTGGCATGGCTTGACCGCTGGCAAGAGGACACCGGCCGAGGCCCGGCCTGGCCATACTGGGTCACCCGGGATGAGCTGCACACCGGACGCCTCGCCCCGTCCGCACCACGGAGGCCGTCCTGGTGCTACGGCACTGCTGGCCTAGCCCGCGCCCAGCAACTCGCCGCGCTCGCCCTCGGCGACGTCAACCGTCAGCTGGACGCCGAGAACGTGCTCGTGACCGCCCTCACTGATCCTGCTCAGCTCAAGGCCACGACGGACAAAGCCCTATGCCACGGCTTCGCCGGCCTCGCCCACGTCGCCGCCCGTACGGCCGCCGACGCCCACCCCTCGACCGCCGGGCAGCTCCGCGCCATGATCCCGGCACTTCTGGCCGCAGTTCACCCGCCGGACACCGACCCCGTACACGCCGCCACGACGCTGATGCAGGACGAGGAGCGCGGCCTCGGCCTCCTCGACGGCGCAGCCGGTATTGCCCTGGCCCTCCTCGCGCCCGGCACCGCCGCACCGCCCCGATCCGCCTGGGACGCCTGCCTGCTCATCGCCTGACCCCACCGACCGAAGGACCCCCGCATGCCCCCGGACCGCTGGCAGCAACACAACGTCACCTTCGCCGACCGCGAGAGCGCTCAGCGCGCCATCGCCGAACGCATCGCCCCCGTCCTGCTCGCGGCTGAGGCGGAAGGACAGCTCACCGGCTGGTGGTTCATGAAAAAGCAGCCCTGGCCGCTGCGGTACCGCGCCGCCCAGCCCTCACCCGTCGTCGAAGCGCTGCTGAGTGATCTCGTCGACGACGGCACGGCCGTGTCATGGCTGCCCTGCATCTACGAACCCGAGACCGACGCCTTCGGCGGGACCGACGCCATGGATGTCGCTCACGAGCTGTTCCACCAAGACAGCCGCCACCTGCTCAGCCATCAGCCTGGCCCGGAGAACCTTGGGCGCCGTGAAACCGCTGTACTGCTGGCGAGCGCGATGATGCGGGCGGCTGGCCTGGACTGGTTCGAGCAGGGTGATGTGTGGGTGAAGGTCGCCGCGCTTCGGCCGGTGACTGGCCATCTGCTCTCCGAGCGGGCCGCCGAACTGGCGCCTGCGATGCGCAAGCTGATGACCATCGACGCTCGCAGCCTGTGCCGACAGAGTGGCCCACTTGCTGGGCATGACGGGTGGGTGTCGGCCTTCGAGGAGGCGGGCGCCACGCTGGCTTCCCTCGCCAATCATGGCGCCCTCACTCGCGGTCTGCGAGCCGTCCTTGCCCACCACGTGATCTTCCATTCCAACCGCGCCGGTCTCCTCCGGGGTGACCAGAGCGCTATGTCCAACATCGCACGAGAGGTAGTCATGGGAACGAGCGACAACACCGCGCCCAGCGAGGCAGCGGCTGACACCGATAGCGTCAGCGCGGTGAACGCCGACACGCTCACCACCCCCACAGCGGACGCCGGCCGCCTCCGTAACGCCCTGGTCGACCAGCTCCTCGCGGACGGACACGCCCGCACGACAGTCGTTGAGACCGCGTTGCGTACCGTGCCCCGCCACGCGTTCGTGCCGGATGCCGCGCTCGAAGACGCCTACGCCAACGCGCCGGTGCACATCAAGTACGACACCGACGGCACGTCGATCTCCTGCGCCTCCCAGCCGGGCGTTGTCGCCCTCATGCTGGACCAGCTCGACGCCCAGCCCGGCGAGCGCATCCTCGAACTCGGCGCCGGCACCGGCTACAACGCCGGCCTGCTCGCCCACCTGGTCGGCGAGAGCGGACACGTGACCACCCTCGATGTCGACGACGACCTCGTGGAGGGCGCCCGAGCGCACCTCGCCGCCGCCGGTATCACCAACGTCGAGGCTGTGACCCGCGACGGAGCCCTCGGCTACGTCGAAGGAGCACCGTACGACCGGATCATCGCCACCGTCGGAGCGCATGGCGTACCGCACGCTTGGCTGCAGCAGCTCGCGCCTGGCGGGCGGCTCCTCGTCCCCCAGCGTCTCAAGGGCACTGTCTCCCGCTCCATCGCCTACGAGCTGCGCGACGGCCGATGGGTGTCTCTCAGCAGCGAGATGAACACCTTCATGCCGCTCCGTCGCGGCATCGCAGACGACGACCGCCGCGCCATCCCGCTCAGCGCGGACGGCACCGTACGCCTGCAGGCCCCCGCTGGACAGAGCATCGACGCCGAGGTCCTCGCCGGCGTCCTGGGCCAGCCGCGGACCGAGGAGTGGACCGGCATGATGGTCCGCGCCATGGAGTCGCCGGAGTGGATGGAACTGTTCCTCACCTGCTCCCTCCCCTCCGGCCTGATCCGCATGCTGTTCCCCCAGGGCGCCAAGGGCACTCTGCTCACCGAGGACCCCTACCCCTCCTCGACCGCGACTGTCGACAAGGGCGCCGTCACCTACCTCGCCCGGCGTCTGTCGACGGAGAAGACTCCCGACGGCGGCAAGCTCTGGGAGTTCGGCGTCATCGGCCACGGACGCGGCAGCGACGAGCTGGCTGCGAAGGTCGCCGACGCAATCCGGACCTGGGACCGCGAGTACCGCGACCGTGAGGCGACGTTCGAGATCCAGTCCCTTGACGCCCCGGCCATCGAGCAGCGCCCCGGCCTCTTCGCTCTCGACACTCCTCTGAACCGCATCGTCGTCGACTGGCAGTGACGCCCCACGTGTAGTGGACGGTGCTCGTCGGCGTACGGCTGGCGGGCACCGTCGCTCCGCAGTCCTCACTTACGCCCCGGGGGACCCATGGACCCGCACGGACCCATAGCCCAGCGCTTTCCGCTCGTCGCCCGATTCCGACCCGCCTGCCTGCCCCTGCGTGAGCGCGTACGCGGCCTCGTAGAACTGGCTGACACGGCGGTGAAGAAGAGCGATCAAGGGCTCGCATCGGCGGTCTACAACCAGGCCGCGCTCATCGCCTCCGACCTCGGCCTTCCCGACCTCGCCCGCGAGATGTGCCACCAGCACGCCGCCGCCTACCTCCACGCCTGCCCCCTGCCCGGCATGAGCGCGATCCGAGGGCTGGAGCCGGTGGTCAACCTCGCCCGCCTCCAGATTCGCGCCGGCCACGCCGATGAGGGCCGTCAGCGACTCCTCAACCTGTACAAGGCCGTCGAGACGGGCGCAATCGCCCGGTTCGAGGGCGTCACCGTACCTGCGGACCTCACTGCGACCGGCGAAGACCGACAGGAGGTTCGCGCGTGGCTGTGGCGCGTCCTCCTCGCAGACGGCACGCGCACCCTCACCACCGAGGGGCGGTGGGCCGAGGCGCTGGCGCACATCGAAGCCCACCATGGCATCGGAAAGCGGATGCTCGACGGTCGGCAGGTCGCCGCCATCGCCGCCCTCGTAGCGAACGACACGGCAGGGGTTGCTGGTCTCCTCGCCGACACGATGCCCGGCGCCCCATGGGAACAAGCCGTCACGGCATGCCTGACCGTTCTATACCGCCGCGACGCCGGGCAGCCGATCGACGGCCACCTGGCGGACCTGGTGACGGCCTACCTCGGACGGAAGACCGAACCTGGGATAACCGTCTTCGATACCCGGCTTGGACTCACAGTTCTCGACGCGATCGGGTCCGTCGAGGCGCTTGCCGCGCAGTGCATGGTCGAGAACCTCCACCGCAGGACGACAGATGCCGAGGACGGCTACGCGGCCCGCGAGAACTTGGCTCACCCTCTGTTCACTGAGATCGCCACGGACCGGCAAGTGCAGGACTGTCGCGCGCTGGTGCACGCCTGCGCCCTCGGCACAGGGATCCTCCCGGACGAGCTGCGAGGAGAACTGACGGCGGCCCTGCGCGCCAGCGATAGCGTGATCCGTGAAAGCGTCGTGCGTTCCTCCGATCCCGGAGGAACGCAACCCCTGCGGTTCTGACGGTGTCTATCGGCGCTGTCGGCGCTGCTGTTCGGTAGACGATGGAGCCACCGAGGGGAACCGACTGGTTCCGGTCTGCTGAGTGGGGATCGAGCCTGCCATGGTCGACTGTTGGCGGGCGGCTTCGGCTCGGCGGTTGGGTGCTGGGTTTCGGCCGGTGTGCTGGTGAGGGTGATGAGCACGCGGGCGGGTTGGCGGGCGGTGGTCAGCTCGCGCTGGGCGGCGGCTTCCTTGAGGGGTTGGTGGCCGTGGCCGTCGGCGCCGGCGCCGGCCGCGAGCGCGGGCCAGGCCGGGTCGGTGAGGATGCACTCGGCGTGGTCGGGGACGGCTGCTCGTACGTCGCCGACCAGAAAGCGGCGGGCCTGCTCCCTGGGCGGCCGGGCCGTGAGTTCGGTGAGCGTCAGGGCGAGGGCCAGGTGGGTGGCTGTCTGGAGGTGCTGGACGGCCTGTCGGGCGGCGTTGGCCTGGTGGGCGTGGTTCTTCGCATCGTGCCAGCGCCCGGCGACGGATGGCGGCCCAGACGAGGGCTGCCACCAGGGAAGCCAGCGCGCTGCCCTCGGGGCCGGTGGCGGTGTGCAGCCGACCGGTGGGCCAGCGGAACGCCTCGCCGCCGGGCCTCAGGGATTGGGTATCCGTGCACCGCCCAGTCACTCGGCCTCAGCCCCGCCCGCCGCGTCTATTTCCAGATGGACGAAACCAGAGCACATCGCGCTCTTCCAGCGAGCCGCCGCAGCGAGGTTGCCGTTCCGGAATATCTGCAGGTGCTTCTCCGCTCCCCGCTTGCGGAGAAAGAGCCTTCCCCCATCGTCTCTTTCAGGAAACGGTCGAGCGTGGAAGTAAAGGTCCGGCTGGAGAAGGTGTTGGCCGCTTGGTCTCCTACGCGCCTATTGCACCGAGAACGAGACGCCGAGGAAAAAATGAGGCGCGGGTGCAGCTTGCCCTGTATTTCCAAGCCGCCGATCTGCTGGTGGGGATGGCCGGGGGAAGCGAGGTGAACTGGTGGAGGATCCGGTATGGCCAGCCTCTGTTCTGACGGGTAGTCGGGGCAGTGAGCCATTGGGGCAGCGTGAACCTTGGCAGGGATGGCGCCCTGATTCAACATGCGACTGTCGCGCAGGTCCAAGGTCGCCGCCGCCTCGCGTACAGCAGACCATGCGGAGATGGCTGCGCTGAGTACCTCATCGATCCGTCGGCAGGAGCACTTAAGGCGGCCGGAAGATAGCCGATGATCGCCGGTTAGCCAAACCGGTGATCCTGTGGAGTATTGATGCTGACGCCCAGAGGCCGTGCAGTTTAAGGACCCTAGCGAGAGATTACTGGTGTACGCGGGCGTGAGCGAAAACAACGGAGCTGAACTCAGAGGGGCTGCGGCGATGCGGTTTATGGATCTCAAGGAAACGGCTGAATATTTGAACGTATCCGCCTCATGGCTATACAAGAATGCTAGGCATTCAGGTCTTGCGATTTACAGGTTCGGTCCAGGTGTAAATTCCAAGATAAGATTTGAGGTTTCGGAAATCGAAGCCTGGGTGAAGCAGCAGCGGGTCAATAGCTGAGGCTATTTTTCCGCTCGGTACTGCAATCAATGATCTGCAATATTGTACGGAGTTAGCTTCTCTTATGGCGACAGGTTCTTTGGTTCGTGGGATGGGGTCGTTTTTCAAGGAGTGTGAGCATCCGCGGTCGCGGTGGTCGAAGTGTTCTCATCCGTACAAGATCCGGTACAGGTCTGCGGCGGGGAAGCAGGTGAAGGAGTCCGGGTTCGCCACCCAGGACAGAGCGAT
>NZ_JAMGBG010000217.1 GCF_023516595.1 Streptomyces neyagawaensis
TCCTCGTCCACGACGCCCACACCCCCTCCCCCACCACCGCCTTCGCCCTCTCCCGACTCGCCGACCCCGACACCCTGCACCACACCCCCATCGGCGTGTTCCGCTCCATCGACCGGCCCGTCTACGACACACAGATGGCCGACCAACTGGACAAGGCGATCGAGCAGTACGGCAAGGGCGACCTGTCGGCGCTGCTCGCCGGCGGGGACACCTGGACGGTCGTCGGCTGACCCGCGAGGCGCATGCGAAGAGGCCCGGACCGCACGCCCGCCGTGCGGACCGGGCCTCTTCGCATGAGGCCACCGTTGGGGCCACCAGCGGGGCCACCAGGGAGGGGTACTTACCTGAAAGTGGGTACTTTCGAAGAGTTAGCGCACCCCCTAGGGTTAGTGGCGCACTCGCCCCCCTGGAGGAGTTTCATCATGAGCATCGTCGTCACCGGAGCGACCGGGAACCTCGGCACGTTCGTCGTCGAGGGCCTGCTGGAGAAGGTTCCGGCCGAGCAGATCACGGCCGTCGTACGCAACGAGGAGAAGGCCGCCGGGCTCGCGGCGCGCGGCGTGAAGATCGCCGTGGCCGACTACAGCGCCCCCGAGACCTTCGACGGCGTCATCTCCGCCGGTGACAAGGTCCTTCTGATCTCCGGCAGCGAGATCGGCAACGACCGCGTCGGGCAGCACAAGGTCGTCATCGACGCCGCCAAGGCCGCCGGTGCCGCGCTCCTCGCCTACACCAGCGCGCCGGGCAGCCTGACCGCGGCACTGGCGGACGACCACCGGGGCACCGAGGAGGCGCTGCTCGCGTCCGGTCTGCCGTACGTGCTGCTGCGCAACGGCTGGTACAACGAGAACTACACCGAGCAGCTCGGCCCCGTCCTGGAGTACAACGCCGTCACGCACGCCGCCGGTGAGGGCCGGGTCTCGTCCGCCGCCCGCGCGGACTACGCGGCCGCCGCGGTCGCCGTGCTGACCGGCGAGGGTCACGAGAACAAGACGTACGAGCTCGGCGGCGACGTCGCGTGGAGCTTCGCCGAGTACGCGGCCGAGCTGAGCCGCCAGACCGGCAAGGAGATAGCGAACAACGCCGTCTCCGTCGACGTCTTCGCCGGCATCCTCACCGGCGCCGGTCTCCCCGAGCCGTTCGCCGCGATCCTCGCGGGCGTCGACGCGTCCGTCGAGAAGGGTGAGCTGGTCGTCTCCTCCGGTGACCTCTCCCGGCTGATCGGCCGCCCGACCACGCCGATCGCGGACTCGATCACGGCGGCGCTCAAGGCCTGAGCCCCGCATGACGGCCACCCCCGCCTGTCATGACCGTATGGCGATACGGGCATGACAGGCGGGGGTGGTCGGCGTTACCTTCGTGGGACTTGGGCCGCGGGGCGCGGCCGGTCGAGGAGGAGGGGCCGTGGCGGCGCAGTCGAAGGGCGAACATCGGATAGGTCTGCTGAACGGCTTCGCGGCATATGGGATGTGGGGGCTCGTCCCGCTCTTCTGGCCCTTGCTCAAGCCCGCCGGCGCGGTGGAGGTCCTCGCCCACCGCATGGTGTGGTCCCTCGGCTTCGTGGGGATCGCCCTGCTGGTGCTGCGGCGCTGGGCGTGGGCCGGTGAGCTGCTGCGGCAGCCGCGCAAGCTCGCTCTGATCGCGGTCGCGGCGGCGGTGATCGCCGTCAACTGGGGCGTCTACATCTGGGCCGTGAACAACGGCCAGGTCGTCGAGGCATCCCTCGGATACTTCATCAACCCGCTCGTCACCATCGCCATGGGCGTCCTGCTCCTGAAGGAGCGGCTGCGGCCCGTTCAGTGGGCGGCGGTCGGCGTCGGCTTCACCGCCGTCCTCGTGCTGACCATCGGCTACGGGCGGCCGCCGTGGATCTCGCTCTGCCTCGCCTTCTCCTTCGCCACGTACGGGCTGGTGAAGAAGAAGGTCAACCTGGGGGGCATCGAGTCGCTCGCCGCGGAGACCGTGATCCTCTTCCTGCCCGCGCTGGGCTACCTGTTGTGGCTGGGCTCGCGCGGCGAGTCCACCTTCGGCACGGAGGGCACCGGGCACGCCCTGCTGCTGGCCTCGACCGGGCTGGTCACCGCGCTGCCGCTGGTGTGTTTCGGTGCGGCCGCGATCCGGGTGCCACTGTCCACGCTGGGGCTGCTCCAGTACATGGCGCCGGTGTTCCAGTTCCTGCTCGGAGTGCTGTACTTCGGCGAGGCCATGCCGCCCGAGCGGTGGGCGGGGTTCGCCCTGGTGTGGCTGGCGCTGTCGCTGCTGACGTGGGACGCGCTGCGGACCGCCCGCCGTTGGGGCGGGGCGCGTACGGCTGCGGCGCAGCCGGAGCCCGCTTCGGCGCCCCTGTCGGCACCCGTACCGGAGGCCGTTGCGGAGGCTGCCCCGGAGACCGCTCCGGAGGCCGAGGCGGTCGCCCCGAAGACCGGGGGCTGAGGCACGACCAGGCCTCTTCACGCGCCGCT
Source organism: Streptomyces neyagawaensis (assembly GCF_023516595.1). GTDB lineage: Bacteria > Actinomycetota > Actinomycetes > Streptomycetales > Streptomycetaceae > Streptomyces > Streptomyces neyagawaensis. Next base: position 2,463 of record NZ_JAMGBG010000217.1, read on the forward strand.
CGTACCCGCTCGCACCCGCTCACGCCCGCTCGTACCAGACGGCGATCTTTCAGAATCCCCTCCCCCCACACGACGGCGGGCCGCCTCCCCAGCGGCCCGCCGTCGCTCTGTCCGGCCGCTCCACTCTGCCGTCGGCCATGGTTTCGCCCGCTGAGTCCGACATGCGAACACCCGTGGCCGAATACCGCTCTTGACGGAAAGTCAGCCCCGCCCGCACCATCCAGGCACCTCATTCACCTGGATTCGACATGGACACGCCAACAGCGATTCATGCGGATCCCATGGAATTCGGAGCCCCCACATGAAGCTCTCTGTTCCAGTCACCAGGCGTGCCGCTGCCGCCGTCGCCGTCGCGGCGGCCTCGCTCCTCACCAGCGGGTCCATAGCCGGGGCGGCTCCCGCCCCGGAGGCAGTGGCCACCGCGCCCGACCTGCCCGTGGCCAACGTCAAGGCCCACCTCACCCAGTTCCAGTCCATCGCCACCGCCAACGGCGGCAACAGAGCCCACGGCCGCGCCGGTTACACGGCATCCCTGAACTATGTGAAGGGCAAGCTGGACGCCGCCGGTTTCACCACGACCGTGCAGTCCTTCACGTCCGGCGGCCGCACCGGGTACAACCTGATCGCCGACTGGCCCGGCGGCGACACCAACAACGTCGTCATGGCCGGTTCGCACCTCGACAGCGTCACCTCCGGCGCCGGCATCAACGACAACGGCTCCGGTTCCGCCGCCGTGCTGGAGGCCGCGCTGACCGTGGCCCGCACCGGCTACCAGCCCACCAAGCACCTCCGGTTCGCCTGGTGGGGCGCGGAGGAGCTGGGCCTGGTCGGCTCGCGCTACTACGTCAACAACCTGTCCTCCGCGAACCGCGCCCGGATCAGCGGCTACCTCAACTTCGACATGATCGGGTCGCCGAACCCCGGGTACTTCGTCTACGACGACGACCCCACCATCGAGAAGACCCTCAAGGACTACTTCGCGGGCATCGGCGTCCCCACGGAGATAGAGACCGAGGGCGACGGCCGCTCCGACCACGCGCCGTTCAAGAGCGCGGGCGTCCCGGTGGGCGGCCTCTTCACGGGCGCGAGCCGCACCAAGACCGCCGCGCAGGCGACCAAGTGGGGCGGCACGTCCGGGCAGGCGTTCGACCGCTGCTACCACTCGTCCTGCGACACGACGTCCAACATCAACGACACGGCCCTGGACCGGAACTCGGACGCGCTGGCGTACGCGGTGTGGGAGCTGTCGAAGTAGAGGCCGACAGGCGGGGGCGGGGGTAGGAGCCGCCGGCTGGGGGGTACGGGTGCCGTGACGGGCGCCCCGCCCTTGAGAGCGAGGGTAGGAGCCGCCTGCTGGGGGGGTGCGCGGCCGTGACGGGCACCGGGCTCTTGAGAGCGAGAGCAGGAGCCGGCTGGGGGGTGCGAGGCCGTGACGGGCACCGGGCTCTTGAGAGCGAGAGTAGGAGCCGGCTGGGGGCGGGTGCTGTGACGGGCGCCGCGCCCTGAGAGCGGAGCGGTGGCGCGGCGGCGCTCGCGCTCCGCAAGGGGGCTTGTTCGTGTCCGGGGCCGGTCGTCGACGCCACGTCGCGGCCGGCCCCGGAGGCGTGTCGGCCACGTAGCGGTGGTGTGGGGGGCAGCGGCGGTGGGACGCGGCCGGCGGCGACGCCGGTCCGTACGGCGGGGGTCGGTCGTGTGGTCAGCAACCGTGGATCCCGCCCGGCGTCAACCCAGATCATGTCGGCCAGCCAACCGCGGGGCGTGCCCGGCCCCGAACCCGGTCCGTCCGGCAAGGGTCGGCCCGACCGGTCAGCGGCCGCAGGGCGCGCCCGGCGTCGACCCCGGTCGTGTGGGCCAGCGAACCGCGGGGCGCGGCCGGCCCCGAACCCGGTCCGCCCGGCAAGGGTCGGCCCGACCGGTCAGCGGCCGCAGGGCGCGCCCGGCGTCAACCCAGATCATGTCGGCCAGCGAACCGCGGGGCGTGCCCGGCCCCGAACCCGGTCCCTCCGGCAAAGATCGGCCCGACCGGTCAGCAACCGTGGATCCCGCCCGGCGTCGACCCCGGTCGTGTGGGTCAGCGACCTTGGGGCCCGCCCGGCCCCGGTGCCGGTCGTACCGCGGGGGCCGGTCGGCGGGTGGTCGCCGCTGTGGTCGTGCGGGGCATGGACGCGGTGTGGGGTGTCGCCGTGCGAGTTGTGGCGGCTCTGCGGGTCGCCGTGGCCGTGTGTTCGGCCGTGAGGGTGTGGGCGTGGGACGGGGTCGTCGTGCGGAGGCGGGAGGCGACCGCGGTGGGCATGCGGGCGCCTCGGGTCAGGTCTGCGGCGACCGCGGAGCGGAGGGCGCCGATCCGGGCCAAGTGCGCTCCCAGCCGCTCCGGGCCGAGCGACGCGACGTCGACGCCCAGGGCTGCCCGTACGGCTGCCGGGTGCGTCGGAATCGGCGCGGCGCCCCTCGCGGGTGCGCGGGCCGGGTCGAGTCCGGCGGAGCGCAACGCCGCGGCACGCACACTCCAGGGGGCCTCGCCGGAAAGGCGGGGCCGGGGCGTACGGGTGTGACGAGGGCCGGGGGTGCCATGACCGTCGTACGCCGCCGCCCCCGAGGCGCGTGCCGGTCGGGCGGCCCGGTCATCGAGCGTGCGCCAACTCATCGTGCCGGTCAGCTCGTTGACGTGGACCTCCACGCGGGGGCGAGGAGTGCGCTCCGAGGGTGGGGACGGCCGCCGCCGGGCGGTGCGGTGGCGGGCGGCCTCCGGGAGGGGCGCGGGCGGGGACGGGGCCGCGGGGGTGCGGTCGTTGCCGGGAGCGGTGGGGTTCCGGGCCGCTCCCGGTGTCGGGGCCCGGCCGACCGTCCGGGGGGTGGCGTGGTGGTGGGGGCCGTCGTGTCCGTCGTCACTGGCCATGGGCGTGCGGGCTCCTCACATAGGGGTCGGCGTCCAGCGCGCGCGCCCGTTCGGCGAGGCGGCCCATACGGGTGCGGGCCTTCTCCAACTGCTCCGCGTCGTCGGCGGCGGGACCGGCGTCCGCGGCCAGCTCGGCCCACACGGCGATCAGGTCCCGGCCCAGGTGCAGCCCCTGGAGCGGGTCGCGGATCGCGCGCCAGGCCGCCGCCGCGCTCTGGACGTTGCCGTACGCGGCGCGGGGGTCGCGCAGCCGGTGCCGTAGGGCGGCCAGGTCGAGGGACAGATGGAAGGACCTGAGCGCGTCACCGGCCAAGTAGGCGATGTAGGCGGTCAGTTCACGCAGGCGGAGCACCTCGGCGTGCTGGGGGCCGAGGGTCGCCGTCGCCTGGGCCACGGTGTGCTCGGCCATCTCCGCGGCCTCCTGGATACGGCCCATCTTGACGGCCTCGTTGATGCGCGAGACGGGCTCGGCGAAGGGCGAGGGGGCCGCCGCCCCGTCGGACTCCTCCAGGTCCAGCACGGACTCGGCGACGTCGAACTCGCGCACCGGCGCCGGCTTGGGCCCGGGGTCCTCGTCCGCCACCTTCCACTCGGGAGCGGAGTAGGGGTCGGCCGCGGACTCCTCCGGCGGGGCCGGTACGAGGGCGGGTTCCGGTGCGGTCACCTGCACCGGGGTGGGCAGCGGAGTCGGCGGCGCCGCCGGCGGCCAGGGCTGCGGGTCCAGCGAGACCGGCCCCGACTCCGGGACCGCGCCGGAGGGGTGGGCTACGTGCTCGGACCGACCGACGGCCGGGTGGTCCGCCTCCACTTCGGACGTGTGGGCCGGGGCCTGAGGCACTGGGGCCTGGTGACCTGGCGCCTGATGCGGAGGCCACGGCTGCGGCTCCAGGGCTGCCGGGCTCAACTCGGGAGCCGGGGCCGGGGCCTGGACCTGGGCCGGTACGGCGTCGGCGACTTCGGCAGGGGCCTGCGCCGCCGCCGAGTGCCGACCCGGAGGCCACGGCTGCGGCTCCAGGGCACTGGGGCTCAACTCCGGGGCGGGTACGGGGTTCGGCACGTGAGCGGGTGCGGCGGCCGACGGGCGGGAGGGTGCGGCGGCCGACGGGCGGGAGGGTGCGGCGGCCGACGGGCGGGAGGGTGCGGCATCCGACGTGTAGGCGGGTGCGGCGGCCGGTGCGTGGGCGGATGTGGCCTCGGACGCGTGGACGGGTGCGCCACCCCGCGCGGGGCCGAACTCCCCGACCGGGGGTACGGCGACTCCGGCGGACTGGGCCGCCGCCTGGCCGTATTCGCCGGTCAGGGGCCCGGCCGCGTGGCCGGAATCCACCCCTGCCCGGCTGTACGCGTCCGCCTCAGGCCCAGCCGTACCGACGGGCTCGGCCGCCGCACCGCCGTATTCCCCAGCCGCGGGCGCGGCCGTGGGGGCGGGCTGGGTTGCCCCGCCCTGAGGGCCGCCCTGGGGGTGGGGCGCGTCGTCGGAGGGCGCGGCGATACCGGATGGGGTGCGGGGCGGTCGGGCGAGGGGGCCGTCCGTGGGCTCCGGGACGGCGCGCAGGACGAAGGTCGACGGGGCGACACCGCCCGCCGCCGGCTTCGCCGCGGTGAGCGGCATCGTCTTGGGCTCCCGCTTCGGCTCGACGGCAGCCGGGGGTTCCGCCGGGGCCCCGCCCGCCTCCTGGCCGGGAGCGGTGGCCTTCGCCGCCGTCAGCGGAAGCGTGCTCGGCTCCCGCTTCGGCCGCCCGGAAGTCACCGGGTGACCGACCGGGTCCCCGGTTGACGGCGCCGGCTTGACCGCCGACAGACGCAGCGTGCTGGGCTCCCGCTTCACCTGCGGCCGCGGCTGCTCGGGCTGCGCCTGCTGCGGCTGAAGCTCCGACGAGTGCGGCTGCTCCTGCGCGGGAGGCTGTGCCTGCGCGTGGGACTGCTCCGGCACGTGCGACTGCTGGTGGGCGTACCCCTGCGGCTGCTGGGGCCGGCCGTGGGGCTGCTGCGACGGCACCTGGGCCTGCGACTGCGGCTGGGCGTGCGGTGGTTCCGGAGCCGTCGGCTCCTGCTCGGGCATCCCCCGGGCCGCCGACTCCGGTACCGCGCGCAGCACATACGTCGACTTGTCCCGGCGCGGTCCCGGCGCGACGACCGGCTCGGCCGCAGGCGGCGCTGCAACAGGCTCGGTCACCGGCGGCGCGGGCGGGGCCGCGGGCGCTGGCGCGGAGCGGGGCGGTGTCGTGACGTCTCCCCTCGGCTCGGCGACCTGGACCGGCTCGCCCGCGAAACGGCTGGAGCCGTCGACGTGGACCTGGAGCGGTACGACGTAGCCGATGCGCTCGTCGTGGACCGTGGCCAGGACCGGGTGGCCGGTGGCGAGGGCGAGACGGTGGAGGTAGTCGAGCGCGGCGGTCTGGAGGGACTCCCCCGCGGCCGCCGGTACCGGCATGCCGCCGACGGTCGCGCCGGCCTCCGCCGAGACGCGCACGTCGATCGGGGTGAGCCCGGCCGGTGCCGGCGCGCGGCCCGCACGCTTGAGTTCCCGCTTCTGTTCGCGGCTGAGTCGAGTCATCGTTCCCTCACTCGGGTCGGTCAGAAGGAGAAACGGCGGACGGCAGGTCGAAGGACACCAGTGCCACGGGGGACACCGGCGACGCGGGAGACACCGGTTTCCCGCCGGCTCCCGTGTACGACGCTGTGGAGGGCGACGCCGTCGGTGACGTCGGTGGTTGCGCCGCGGCCTCCACCGTACGCACATCGTCGACCCGCCACGGCTCGCCCTTCCCCGAACGCACCAGCTTCAGGTACACCGTGGCCTGTGGACCGGTCCCCGTCCAGCCGTCCCGGCCGTGCGCCTCGCCGTCGACGAACACGGCGCGGTACGCCTCGGTCGCGGTGTCGGAGGGCGCGTCGCCGTCGTCGTCGAACTCCACCTCGACGGTCGTCCACGCCTTGTGCGACGCCCAGGAGTTCCAGTTCTCGCCCGCGCCGCTCGCGGGGCGGTACGCACGCTCCGCCTTGCGCTTGTCCGGGGTGAGCCAGCGCGCGGTGCGCAGGACGGCGTCGTGCGGGCTCATGTCGTACTTGGTGTCGTAGCCGTAGGCGACCTCGACCCATGCCCTGGAGACGGAGGTGGCGTCCAGGTCGTCGACGCCGGACGGGCTCGGTACGTGCGCGTCGTCGCCCAGCGGTTTGCCGGACGGCAGCGGGGCCTTGGGGGCGATCGACGGTTCGGCCGAGGCTCCGGGGCCGCCGCCGACCGTCTCCCGGTGGTCCTGCAGACCGCACGCGGTGAGGACCGCCACGCCGGTCACGGTCGCGAGCACCACCGCCCCGGCCCGGCGGAGCCCGCCGGACGCGCCGCGTCCGCCCGCTCCCCTACGGGCGCCGGGCAGCTGGCGCCCGTCGCTCCTCCTGATCATCGTCGTCCCCCTCCTCACCTCGGTGTCCTTCCCCGTCGTCATCGTCCGTGCCGTCCCCACATGCCTCACTACAGGCCCAACCAGGGCGCCGGATCCACGTACTTGCCGTTCTGCATCACCTCGAAGTGGAGGTGGGCGCCGGTCGAGTAGCCGGTGGAGCCCACCGGGCCCACGCGCTGGCCGACCTTGACGTGGTCGCCTGCCTTGACGTTGAGGCCCGCGAGCATGTGGTTGTACGTGGTGGAGATCTGGTCGCCGTCGATGGTCCCGTGGGAGATGACGACGCGGTTGCCGTATCCGTTGGTCCAGCCGGCGAAGGTGACCACGCCGTCGCGCGCGGCCAGCACCGGGGTGCCCGCCGCCACGCCGAAGTCGGTACCGGTGTGCAGCTTGCGGACGCCGAGCGTGGGGTGCATGCGCCAACCGTACGGGGAGGTCACGGGCGGGTTGCCGGCCAGCGGCATCGCCATCTGCTTGCCCGGCGGGAGCTTGCCCGGCGGGTCGTCCACCGACTCGTACTTGGCGATCAGGGACTTGATGCGGACGACGTAGTCCTGGGTCTCCTTGTAGGGCGGGATGCCGCCGTACTGCTGGACCGCGCCGGGGCCCGCGTTGTACGCGGCGAGCGCCAGGTCGAGGGTGTCGCCGCTGGCCTGGCCGCGGTCCTTGTAGCCCTGGACCTGCTTGGCCAGCGCGCAGTCGTAACGGCCCTGCGCCATGATCGCGTCACCGGGGTCGTACGGGGATATCCGGCCGTTGCCGTCGTCGTCGCGGCCCCAGGTCTTCCAGGTGCCCGGCATGAACTGGCTCAGGCCCTCGGCGCCCACGGGGGACTGGGCGTTGGGGTTCCAGCCCGACTCCGCCTCGATCTGCGCGGCGATCACGGCCGGCTTGATGATGTCGCACATCGAGCCCGCCTTGAGCACCCACGGCACGTACTCCGCCGGGACCTGCCCGTTCTTGAGGCCGCCGCCGACGCCGCCCTGTTCCTCGGCATCGGCCTGGCCTCCCCCGCTCACCCCGACCATCAGGACCACGGGCATCATCACGGCCGCCACGCAACCGCCGACGACCCAGCTCGTGGTGGACCCACCCCCGTTGGACATCTGCTCCCCTCAGCGTCGAAGTCCAGTCATGTTCCTGCCAGTCCAGGCCGGCCAGTCGAGTCTCTCCGCTCACCCGCGCTCCCCGCGTCACCAGCACGTCACAGGCTCGTAGCAGGAACTCACGCCCCAATTCCCAAGCGCGTGAACCCCGGTGAAGATCGGAGGCAGGCGCCGCGACGGGGCCGCGAACCGAACAGGTTCGGCCCGGCTCGACAGATCCGGCCCACGGCTGTGCCGGGTCGGCTCGACGTGGCTGATTCGGCTCGGCCGCGCGTCGGTTGCGGGTTCACGAACGGGCCGGCACAACGCGGCGAGGCCGACGGCCGAGAGCGGAGACGCCGGACGGCGCGGCGAACAACAAGGACGTACGGCGACGATGACGACACGACAGACAGACAGACAGACCGACCGACGAAACTCACCGGCGAAACTCACCGACGACCCGACGCGCCGTCCGACGACGGCATGCCGGCGGCTCGGCAAGGAAGCCGGCGCAACCCGTCGGCGGATACCAAGGCCGTACGGCGGCGACGCCGGACGGCTCCGCAATACAGGCCGGGCGGCGGCTACAGGCCGACCGGCACAACGCGCGGGCGACCGAAAGCCGTCCGGCGACAACCGTCGGCGGCGCGGCAAACGGTCGGCGGCAACAGGCCTCAGCGGCGTAGCACGCTGCACGGCGGCAACAGGCCTCAGCGGCGTAGCACGCTGCACGGCGGCAACAGGCCTCAGCGGCTCGGCACGCCGCTCGGCGGCGCGGCGCGGGTCGGTCGGCGGCAACAGGCCTCAGCGGCCTAGCACGCTGGTCGGCGGCAACAGGCGTCGGCGGCGCGGCGCGGGTCGGTCGGCGGCTGTGGTGGTCGTCGGTCAGGGAGACTTCGGTGGATGGCTGTGGAAATGGGGGAGAGTGGTGATGCGGTGATGCAGGGGAATGCAGGGCAGGCGACGGCCGGGCCGGAGATCTGGGTGCGGGGGCCCGTCGGGGAGGCGGAGGTGCTGCCGCAGGAGCCGGAGCCCCTGTCGGCCGCCGGCGCGCGGCGGTTCTCCTGGGTCGCCACACACGGCGGCGCCGGGTCCACCACCCTCGCCGCGGTCTTCGGTGGTCACGACGCGGGCCGCAACTGGCCCCGGCCGGAACACGGTGAGCCCGGATCCGTGCTGCTGGTGGGCCGGACGCACGCCGCCGGACTCGACGCGGTCTCGCACACCCTCGACATCTTCCGGCGGGGCGACGCTCCGCCGGGACTCGACCTGGACGCGATCGTGCTGGTCGCGGACGCGCCAGGGCGGCTGCCGCGGCAGCTCGTCCAGCGCGTCAAGGTGATCGGTTCGGTCATCGACGTCCACCGCGTGCCCTGGGTGCCCGCCTGGCGCACCGGCGATCTCACCGGCCCGCCGCCGCGGGAGAGCGCGGCGCTGGCCCGTCTCACCGGGAGGACCCCATGAGCCACACCGTGTACGCCGCGGCCACCACCCTGGCCGGGCCTCCGGGGGCGGTCACCTACGAACTGAACTACGTGCTGAACATCCTCGCCTGGCTGGTGACGGCGGCCGGTGTGTGCGGGCTGCTGCTGGTCGGCTCCCGGATGGCCATATCGCTGCGGTCCGGGGAGGGCGACGAGCACCTCACCCAGTTCGCGATGGTGATGGGCGCGTGCATCATCGGCGCGACGGCGGGGCCGATCGTGAACTTCGTGATGTGACGGAGCGTGACTGAGCGCGGGTGACGGCCCGTCGGTTCCGGGGGAACCGACGGGCCGTCACCGTATCCGCACACCCACCTCCCCTTTCGCACACCGGTACGACACACTCCGCTTCTCCGCAGGTCCGGGGCTTGGTGACGGCACGTCACTGTCCCGGACATGACGAGCAGTTCCCGTCTGTCACGACCACGTCACCGCCCAGTGCTGGATCACTACATCGCTTGGCTCAGGGTCACCACAGTCGCCAAGCTCACAGAGCGACCGGGAACCCGAGCAGCCGGCTCCGGCCCCGCCAGCATCCCAAGCACCCATCCGCTCAAGTGAGTTGACGTCGACCGCTCCGCTGCGGCCGACCGAAACGGGGAGAAACCACATGCTGAACGCGATAGCCACCAAGGCGCAGCAGGCCGTCTACCTGGCCGACGGGACCGTCCCGAACCCGAACCGCGACGCCCCCGGCGCGCTCACCGGCAAGGTCGACACCGTGCTCGGCATCGTCGCCTGGGCCGGTACCGCGGCGGGCGTCGCGGGCGTGCTGATCACCGGCGCGATGATGGCGATCTCGATGCGCCGCGGTGAGGGCTCGGAGCACATGGGCCGCCTCGGCATGGTCCTCGGCGGCTGTGTCCTCGTCGCCGCCGCCGGCCCGCTCGTGAACTTCGTCTTCGCGTAGTCCGTCAGCCAGCGAGTCGAAAGGGGGAGCGACGATGCTGAACTCCGGCCGGGCCCGAGGGGGCAGCGGGGAGTGGGAGCAGCCGTTCTGGCAGCAGCGGGGCTGGATCCTGTCGGCCGGGTTCCTGGGGGTGCTGGTCGTCCTCGCGGCGCTCTTCGCGGTCACCGGCAACGGCGCCGAGCAGTCGTCCGGCGCGTCCGGCGACCCGAGCCCCGCGCCGACCTCGACCTCGGACTCGGGGTCCGGGTCCGGCTCCGGTGACGGCGGTTCGAAGGACCGTCCCGCCGGCTGCCGTACCGACGACAGCGTCCAGGCCAAGCCCACCAAGGCACCGCGCGACTTCCACTGGAAGGCCAACGGCACGGGCCTGGTCCCGGTGTCGAAGACGGCGGGACCGCTGAAGTACGACGGGCCGGTCTGGTCCTGCTTCGCCCGCACCCCGATGGGCGCCGTCATGGCCGCCCACTCCATCACCGACCACCTCAGCTACGACGGCTGGCGCGAGGTCGTCGACCGGCAGGTCGTGCCGGGTGCCGGCCGTGACGCGCTGATCAAGACCCGTACCCAGTCGGGCGACAAGTCCACGACGGGATCGCCGGACGCGGGCGGCTACACCGGCTTCACGGTCCTGACGTACAACCGCTCGCAGGCGACCGTGATGGTCCTGGTCAGCGGCATGGGGGGCGGCGGCTACGGCTCCGCCTCGGTGACCGTGCGCTGGCAGGACGGCGACTGGAAGCTCGTCCCCGAGGCCGACGGCACGATCTACGGCGGTGTGTCGCAGGTGAGCGGCACCGACGGCTTCGTCACCTGGGAGGCGTGACATGGGCTGCTCCTGGAAGATCTACGACTGCGTCATCGAAGAGGGCGGCAAGCAGTTCACGGAGGGTGCGGTCGTCGTCTTCGCGAAGGCGATCGGCGACGGTGCCTCGGAGGTCCTCAAGGCCCTCAACGGCGTCTGGCTCGGCATCGACGTCGACCAGCCCGCGGGCAACGTCACCCACGGCAACCCCACGATGGATCCGGGCAGTCCGATCGGACTGATCACCGCGGAGGTCAACTGGATCGTCGCGTACGTGGCGGTGACCTCCCTGCTCATCGCGTCGATCCGGATGGCACTCGACCGAAAAGGCCAGCCGATGAAACAGGCCTTCATGGGGATGTGGAAGGTCATCCTCGTGGGCGCGGCGGCGGTCCCGGTGGTCACCGCGCTGATGAAGGCGTCGGACGCGTACGCGGCGGACGTGTACGCGAAGTCCGACCTCGGCGACAACGCCTCCGCGATGCTGGGCGTGCTGACGCTCAGTCAGCCGGGTCTGGTGCTGATCTTCGGTCTGCTGGTGATGCTGTCGAGCTTCGTGCAGATCGTGCTGATGTACATCCGCATCGGCGTACTGATCATGCTGGTCGGCACGCTGCCGCTGGCCGCCGCCTCCTCGATGACCGGGTGGGGCGAGGGCTGGTGGAAGAAGCACATCGGCTGGCTCGCGGCCTGGCTGCTGTACAAGCCGGCGGCGGCGCTGATCATCTACTCGGCCACGGCGATGACCAAGGACCAGAAGGATCTGGACGCGGTCATCGCGGGCATGGGCATGCTGATCATGGCGGTGTTCGCCCTGCCCGCCCTGCTCAAGCTGATCGTCCCGGCCACCGCCGCCCTCGGCGGCACCTCGGGCGGCACGGTCGCCCTCAACGCCGCCAACAACATCGCCTCCGGCGCGGTCAGCATCGCGGGCAGTGCCGCCGGGAGCGCCGGAGGCGGCGGGGGCGGGGGCGGCTCCGCGGGCCCGCAGGGCTCGCCGTCCGCGGGCGCGGGCTCCTCCGGGGGCGCCGGCGCGGGCGG
>NZ_JAMGBG010000218.1 GCF_023516595.1 Streptomyces neyagawaensis
CGGCATCCCCATCACCGACGTCGCCGAGTGGATGGGCCACAAGACCATCGAGATCACCTTCAAGATCTACCGACACCTCATGCCCGGCTCCATCAGCAAAGCCGCCAAAATCCTCAACCTCGACCTCACCGCATAAAAGCCAGCTTTACAGTTCTTGTCACCTTCGGCTCAGCAGCCGTAGTTGATCAGGTCGAAGGAGGCGTAGTGGTCCGCCGTGTAGTGGTCCTCCTGGTACTCCTCGCCGGTGATGATGCGGCGTGCGCCGCGTGTGGAGGAGCCCGGCGTGATCACGGTGTACTCGTGATAGTAGCCAGAGGACTGGGCTGGGCAGGATGCCTTCCCGGTTCTGGAAGACGGTGCCGTCCTGGGAGTACGGGTAGGTCCGATGAGCTTTCGCGGAGTTGACTTGCGACCCGGTGTCGGCATGGCGCCCCCACGCGCCGTTGTACCGCCCCATGACACACGCGAACGGAGCTGCTCGCTCTCCAGCCCAGCAGCAGTGCGCACACCCGGGCCTGGCGTGAGGCTGTTCACCCGCGGCACAGGGTGAATCCGCCCATTGGCGTCGGGCTGCGCTACCTGTGTCGGCGTCCGAAATACGCTCCTGATCCGTCGGGTGCTCATTTCACAGGTGGATGGTGCCTGACTCGAACCAGTCGTGGAGTGTGGGTTCCGCTCCGGCCGGGAGATCGTCGATGAACACCACGGCCAGGCCGCGCTGGGCTCGCGAGCAGCAGACGTAGAACAAGTTGCGTGACCGTTCTGTACGCTCGGGTTTGTCGGTTCCGGCGAGCATCTTGCCGATGCTGTACCTGTTCCAGGCGCGGTCGTCGACCACCACCACGACGTTCTCGAATTCGTCACCCTTGACACCGTGCTGGGTCGAGAACGGGGTGAGTTCATCGATGAAGTGGGTGACGCTGATGACTTCACGGTAGGACACGGTGCGGAGATTGTTGGAGAAGTCCGCCCGTCGCTGGTCGCGCTCGTCCAGGTTCGTTGCGGATCTCCGGCGCTCCAGGTCCTTGAGCTTTCCCGGCAGGGCTAGGAGATGGCCGTCGGCCATCAGATCGAGCACCTCGCCGATGGTGCCGGTGATACGTACGGCGTCGAGCGCACGGATCGCGTCACTGATGGCGCGTTTGTGTGCGTGACGGGTGATCCGTGTCCGTCCCTCGTCCAGCAGGTTGGTCAGCTCGGCGAAGTCATGGTTGCGGAACGCGGCGCTGATGGCCTCAATGCGGGTCAGGTACTGAATATACGGCTCGTTGCGTGCCATGAGGTCGTCGGGACCGTAGCGGCCCAGCTTTCGGTACTGCTCCAGGAGGTTGGCATACTCCAGGGTGCCGGCTATCCCACGGTGGGTGAGCAGCAGGTACTTGCAGTTCTCCCGTGTCCAACCGTTCCGGGCGAGGATTGCTTCGGCGGCGGTGAGACGCTCAGGGCCGGCCGGGATGCTGCTGTTGAGGAACAGGTGGACTTCGCCGGTCTGCTGCTGGCCGACGGCGTCCTGGGTGAGCTCGGGACGCATCCGGTTGAGCACCTCGACGACGGGAGGCGAGCAGCGGTAGTTCTCGTGCTTGGTGATCTCGGTGAGCAGGCCGGGCCGCTTTACCGCTCCGACTCCGGACTTGTAGATCTTCTGCATGGAGTCGCCGAAGAGACCGACCACGCATTTCTCGCGGCCTGCGCCTGCCAGGTGGTCCAGCAGCAGTTGGATCGTCTGGAGCGAGGTGTCCTGGTACTCGTCGACAAAGATGACTGGGTACTTGCTGGTAATGATGCGTATGAGTTTGGGGTGGGCCGTGACGAGACGGAGCGACAGCGCGATGACATCGTCGTGGGAGATGCGCCCCTCGTGCAGCCTGCGCCCGCGGTCGGAATACTCGATGACGGGAGGATCGGTGACATCATCAAGGTCTTCCGGTTTGGATAGGTCCTTGTTGTAGTCGAGGATCTGCCGCCAGAGCTCATGCTGGTATGGCTGGATGACACTCCACAGGAATTCGTGGATGGTGCCGACATCGACGAGCGAATCTGCGGCGATGCGTTCGTGGATCTTCCTCTTGGCGACGTTGGTATAGGTGATGCAGGCGATCCGGCGACCGTGTGCCTCCAGGTCTGCGCGGTGGTGGGTCAGAAGGCGCTGTAGGGCGCGGACCAATGTGGTCGTCTTGCCGGCGCCGGCCCCGGCTTCGACGAGGAAGCTGCGCCGGGCCTCCAACTCGGTGGCGACGGCTTCGAGAGTGTCTAGGCTAGCCACTGCAGTCCTTCGGCGATGTAGCGGGGAACGGCCCAGTCCTCCAAGAGCATGACGTCGAAGGCGAAGTCCGTCTTGTGGTCGCTGAGTTGCTGTGCGATGTCGTAGGCCTTGGCCTTGATCTCGTCGGCGGTGGGGTCGGCCCCGACCTCCTTGGCGAAGGCCGCCTTCAGGGCGAGCTGGCGGAAGTCCCGTGCGAGGACTTCCGCGTTGGCGATGATGAAGGCATCCTCGAAGCTCCGCGCGCAGGCTCCCGAATCGGTCTCCGGGATCTGGTAGGCGACGCGGACATGACCCTGTTCCTTGTCAGCCGGGTCGGTGGCGAGCAGATCGGCGATGCCGGACTTTGCGGGCAGCCAGTTCTTGAGCGTCGAGTTCGAGGTGACCGTCTGCCCCTGGCCGGGTGGGCAGGCCTTGCGGTGCTTGGGGCACACGGAGTCGATGTCCGTGATCACGAGAGTCTTGACGTTCAGGAAGGCGAGCAGCTCCCGGAACCGGACAGCATAGGCGTCGCCAACCTCGATTACCGACACGTACTGGTGCAGCAGCTCTTTGGCACACCGCCGGACCATCTCCGGCAGGATCAGTCGTTCCGCGGTGCCCTCGATCAGGATCACCTTGTCCGCGAAGAACATGTCACACCGGTGCAAGACCATGTACTGGCGCAGGAAACGCAGGGTCTCGTCACCCTGCGGAGTGGCCTTCACGTTGGCTTCGAAGGTCGAGAGATCCTTGACCGTGAGCTGCGGCTCGGAACGGTCGAAGTAGCGCACCGTGTGGAAGCCGCTGCTGGCGACGATGTGGGAGGAGTGCGTGGTGATGACCACCTGCACCTTCCAGCCCGTCTTACGGTCGATGAAGTCCTGGATGTTCTTGATGAACGTCTCCTGCATCTGGGGATGCAGATGGGCTTCGGGCTCCTCGATGAACAGCACCTGCAGCGCAGGCTTGGGTGTGGTCCGCTCGTACGTCTGGTGAAAGCTGATGACTTGCAGGATCGTGAAGATCAGCTTGCTGTAGCCCAGCCCGTTGTGGCCTTCGGGAAGATGGAAGTCGTCATCCCCGGACGGGTACTGGATACGGGTACTGCCGCGGAGGACGCCTGAGGCCTCCATGAGGGAGACAATACGGGGCTTCTGGACCGGGGTGATGGTGCCCACCCCGAAGGTGCGCAGGTCCTCGAAGATCGGGTCGAACAGCGTGGCGTAGTTGTCGTCGAGCTGCTGCGAGGCGGACGCCAGAGCGGTCTCGATCTGCTCGATGCTCTGGTGACGGTCCTCGTGCCCGCTGTTGACCTTGTAGTAGGCCTCGAACGTCTTCGACAACGTACGGGCCTTGTCGCTCGGTGCGTCATCCATCTTGGTCTGCGCGTAGACGAACTTGAGCGACAGGATGGATTCGGCGGCGCCGCGCTTGATCTCCTTGCGGACTTTCTCGTCCAAGGGGCTGACCGCTCGATAGGCCGGGGCGAAGTAGTCCGAGAAGTTCTTGCGCAACCACTTGATGCGATCGAAGGGCTCCCGCTGGCTGGCTGACCAGAAGTCCTTGAGGAAGTCGTGCGGACGCGCAACCTCCAGCGTCGCCTCGATCTTGACCTCGAAGCAAGCGTCGTCCAGGTCGAGGATCACACCCGTAAGGGGTCCGAGGTCGTCCTCCTCCGTGTACTCGATCGTGAGAACTAAACGGATGGCCGGAACGAGGTCGTACGCCTTGGTCAGTAGGTCCACGCTCGTCTCGGTGTCGCCCCGGTCAGAGTGCGCCTGTCCCTCACCGAAGATCTGCCGCGCCTGCTCGATGTCGGCGATACGGCAGGTGGAGAAGTCCTCCAGGACAAACCTTGTGTCTTCCTCACCGAAGAACTTCTCGAAGAGATTGACGAAGGATGTCTTGCCGCTGTTGTTGCGCCCGACGATGAGGGTGGCCTTCGGATCAACCCGGACGTCCACTCTCTCCAGGGCGCGAAAGTTGATCACTTCGGCATGGGTCAGCTGCATCTCACTCCCGACATCGTCCCCAACCCCGCTCCCGGGATGGTCTACGCATGCGACTACCGAGAGTCAGAGCAGTATCTGATACGGAAGAGGTAGAGATGCCTATTTGGCTCAAAGTGGTCAGCGATGTGACGGGTTGCGTCCATTTTGATCATTGCTGATCGGTGCCTGTCATCGATCCCGTGCGTGGCGCCTGGTGATGCAGACGGCCTCGGCGGTTGGTGGGTTGCCCAGTCATGCTCCTACGGATGCAGCACGACCGTCGGCCCGTTGCAATGAGTTCATGCGCTGCAGTACACGGTGGACGTGCCCTGGGTGAGAGTGTGGACGTAGGTCTCGGCGCCGGCCAGCAGCCGCAGGTATTCCTCGGTGCACGCAGCTGCGGACAGCCCCGGCTGGGCGAGCACGGTGTGGACGCGGGGCCGCAACTGCGGGGCGAGTTCCCGGATCCGGTAGAGCTCTTCGATGCTGCCGACCTCGAAGGGTGAGACTCCAGTGTGGGCCCGAAAGCTTCTGGCGCGTCGGTCCAGGTGATTCAGGAGCGGGCCCAGGTGGTCCTGCCGCCACTTTGCGCTACGGACGGCCTGGCCGCACAGCTCGTACAAGTCAGCCACCCGGCCGCCGGGGGTCGGCTCGCAGGAGTACCTGCAATGCACCAGGGTGACGACGAGTTCGTCGCCGTCGATCTTCATCTGGATGGAATCAGGTTCGCGCGTCGCGGGCTGCGACTCCTTGTTCTCACCCATCGGGATTGGCCGCACAGTCGCCCCAATGCCCCCACCCAACTACCGCGTCCCTCGCAACGCGACAGTAGGATACAACCGATATACACCCGTGAATCGGCCACCGCACGCCATATGCCGGATGTCAAAAGGCGCCCAACCTCTACTCGCGGTAGGCGTATGGGGTGGCGATGCCAGCGCTGAGAGGAGGCCGAGAGCCCCCTCCGGCCGGCATGTTCCGGGTTGTGCGTCCGTGTGTCAGTGGTCCCCCCTATCGTCGGCATCAGTACGTTCAGGGGGCTCCGGGGGGAACAGTGACCGACGGACAGAGGCGGGCGAGGCGGTCCGCAGGCGCTGGCGGTTCGGCCAGGCGTAAGCGGGTCGTGGCGACGGCCGTCATGGAGGCCGAGGGGTGCCTCGCCGACCTCAAGCGCGGACGCCGCGCTGCCCTAGAGATCAAAGAGGTCACCGAGCGGATGCTCTCGCCCGAGTACAAGGGGCGCGTGCTCGTGGAACTGCTTCAAAACGCCCATGACGCGCACCCCGCGCGGGACGGCGTCGGCCGCGTCGAGATCGTGCTTGACGAAGACGAGGGCGAACACGGCGTCCTGTACGTGGCGAATGGTGGCAGGCCCCTCGGATATAAGAACTTCGAGGCGCTGTGCAGCATCGGCCTGTCGAGCAAGCGCCCCGACGAGGGCATCGGCCACAAGGGCATCGGTTTCAAGAGTGTCCTGCAACTCACGGCGGCCCCGGAGCTGTACAGCGTCGTCGGCGCCTCAGCCAAGACCTTCGACGGGTTCTGTTTCCGCTTCGCCCGGGACGAGGACTTCGACTGGCTGGCGCACCAGGTCGCTCCCGACCATCCGGAGGCACCAGGTCAACTGCGCGCGAACCTGTCGTCGTTGAAGGTCCCGGTGCCGGTGGACGACGTCCCAGCCGCAGTGGTGCCCTTCCGCCGACGGGGACTGGTGACCGTGGTCCGGCTCCCGCTGCGGAACGCCGAAGCGCGGCAGGAAGCGGTACGCCAGCTGCGCGAACTCGCCGACGACGGGGTGCCGTTCGAACTCTTCCTGAACCGTCTCGGCAAGGTGTCCGTGACGCACCGGGTGGGCGGCCGGGGGCGCCCGAGCGTCTACACACGCAAGATCGATCTTCTCTTCGCATCGCGCGGCTTGAAGATCCAGAAGATCACACTGCGCCGTCGCACCCGCCTGATCATGGTGACGGCCGCGGTGGACCGTGAGCGCGCGCACGAGGCCATCGCCACCGGCGTCGAATCCGGACCGCTGACGGACGACTGGCATGCCCTGGGGGAGTCGGCCGTTGTCAGTGTGGCGGTCCCCGCGGGCGAGCCGCTGGAGCGCGGCAGGCTGTACACGTTCCTGCCCATGGGTGCACAGCCGACCTGCCCGGTGCGCGGGTTCCTCAACGCTCCGTTCCACACGGACGTGAGCCGGCGCACCATGGCGGAGTCCACGCACTGGAACGACCTGCTCCTCGACACCGCGGCGGAGGCCTGCGCGCGAGCGGCCGTACTGGTCGACGAGGGGCGCGTCACGATGCCCGCAGGCGCCCTGGTCGACCTGATGTGCTGGGATCACGATCAGATGCGGCGCCTGGAGCTGGCCTTCAAGACGCAGGGCCGTGAGTTCGCTGAGGTGCCGTTCATGCCGGTACTGCACCCCGCCGGCGCCCGCACCTCGTACCGGCATGGCTATTTATGGCACGGCCCCGATAGGGCCCGCGTGTTCACACCGCAGGCCGTTGCCGCATCCGGGGTACGGGAGGTGATCGACACGGGGCTCCATCCCCTGCGTGCCGACCGGCTGGTCGCGCTGGGCGCGGCCCGTGCGCTGGGGCTCCTCCCGCATGCCTCCGTGCTCGCCGGCTGGGCGGAGAGCGTCGTCTCACACCTCTCCGAGAAGGAGTTCGACGCGGGCAGGTAGGCGGACTACTACCACGACCTCTCGGTCTGCTTCGCCGGCACCGGCGAGGAACTGAAGGGTAGGAAAATCATCCTCACGGTCGACGGGAAGCGGGCTCCGGCCGGCGATCCCGGGCTGTTCTTCCGCCGTTCGGACGGGCCGTCGGCCGCACTACCCGACCTACCGCCCGGACTCGCGAAGAGCATCTCCTTCGTCCACACGGAGATCGCCTGGACGGGAAGGAAGACCAGTCGGCGCTCCCGCGGCCGTACCTGGCTGGAGGAACAGGGGCTGGTGCGCGACTACAGTCCGCAAACTCTCCTGGACGTGCTGGGCGATGCCATGCGCAAGGTACGTGAGGACGACGAGGCCCTGCGCGAGCACCTCCTGTTCGCCTGCGCCCTGTGGGCGTCCTCGCTGAACCTGCACGGCAAGCGGCCAATGATCAAGGGGCTGTTGGTGCCGGGACGCAAGGGCTGGGTGCCCGCGACGGAGGCCATGTTCGGAGAGGGCTGGTCGGGCGGACACGGCGCGATCGACAGGACACTGGCCCGCTTCCTCGGCCGTACCGAGGCTGTCTCCCCTGACCTCGTCTCTGCCGCTGACCGGGTCGTCCGCCCCGCCCACGACATTTGTGCCGGCACCCCCACCGACGCGCAGACCCTGCGGCGCTTCCTTGAACAGCAGGGCGTCCGCCACGGACTGCTTCCGACCTACGTGGCAACGTTCCAGGCAGTGAAGGGGCAGCATCTCAACCGTACATCCCTCTTTCCTGGACTGTGGGCCCTGAAACTGGACCCGGACGAGCGGGTCCAATGGCAGTCGACGGCCCAGGGCTGGCCCAAACGCCGAGACGATCTCTACTTGACCGTCGAGTACCGCCCGACCCGTAGGAGGGTGGCCATGCTCCCCGGCCAGCGGGAGTACGGCGCATTCGACGAGGAGAGCCGCAGGCTCTACGCCGAACTGATCATCCACGGCCTGGACACCTGGGCCCCCGAGGCACTCGAGTTCCACTTCACGGGCGGCTCGGACCAGAAGGGCACACCGTGGCCCACCCCGCTGGCCGCCTTCCTGAGCCGAGCGCCGTGGATTCCCCAGACGGGCGACGACGAAGACACACCCGCTTTCACCACGGCCGACCGGGCGTGGTGGTGGGCCTCGGCGGAGACACCGCCCGCCTTCCTCACCGTAGCCTCCGCCGCACTGCGCAGACGGCAGTCGGACCGCGTGCTCAAACGCCTGGAACTGCTCGGCGTACGCCGCTGGGAGGATCCCGGGACCGCCGCGGACCGGCTCCGCCATCTGCCCGCCCTGCCCACCGCATGCCCCGGCTCCGCCACGGACACCTCGGGCATCTGCTGCGTCGAGCCTACGAACAGGCCTGGGCTGACCTCCTTCCTCCGGACGGATTCGGCAACGGGTGGCGATCCGGGATCCTCCCCGAACTCCTCGTGAGCCGGGCCGGGACACTGGATGTCCTCACCGCCGAGTCCGAGTCCGAGCCGGTCTACGTGGCCGACATCCGCGGCACCCAGCAGCGCAGGCTGCTCGACCAAGCACCCCTGCCCGTCCTCCCCGTCGACGACCGGGCTCTGGGCCAGCGCGTTCACGAGCACCTGGAGGCGCAGAGCCGTTTCGTGACCCGGCCGACGAGCGAAGCGGAACTCGACATCCGGGTCGACAAGCTGCCAATCGGCGACGCTCCCCGGGTGCCGCTGTACGCCTTGGCCGGGCCTTGGCTGGAGACCCTCATCATCGCGCTGATGGAATTTGACGACGAGCGGTCCTCCCGCGCCAGGGTCCCCGCCGCAGGCCGCGTCAGGCATCGGCTTCGATCCTGTGGCGTCGTCGTGGCACGAGCCGCGGTCACCCATATCGCCGGTCACGCCCTCGACACCTCCGACGACGACCGCTCCCTCCTGCACGACGATCCGGACGAACCCCTCCTCGTCGTGGTGTGCGCGCAGCAGCGCTCCGACTGGCATCTGCTGGAGACAGCCGCGACCGCCCTGAGCACCCTGATCGGCGCCCCGTACCTAAGCACGGCGGTACAGTTGGCGTTCATCGCACTGAACCGCTTGGGCCGGAGCGCCGCGGACGTCACCGAGCCGGACATCGCCTCTGTGCTCGCCATTCCGCAACAGCGTCTGGAGGCGGTGCTTGCCGACCGTGCCTCGATCCGCTCCGGCAGCGCCCGACTCGTCCCCCTGCTCGCTTGCGTCGAACTCGCCCTCGCCGAGGAACTGCAACGCGGCCAGGAGACCCTGCACGATCGCGGCGAACTCCACGACTGGCTGGTCACGCGGCTCGATCTCGACCGCGCCGACCAGTTGCTGGGGCTCTTGGACGAGAACGACTGGCAGCGGAAGCTGTCCGCGCTGGGAGTGCCCCTGGCTGAGGCCAACCGGGCCTGGCAGGCCCTGGGCCTGCCGACAGTTGACAACGCGGAGACCCACCAACGGCAGTTCCAGACCTGGTTGCAGCAGAACCGGGCGAGGCTGGCCGACCGCGTCCGTGATGCCTACGTGGTCACACACAAGGCGGGCCGCTCCCTCACGGAGTACGTCCGGCTGCGCTCGCTCCCCGGCCTGGAGCCGGACCCCCAGTGGGGACACGAATACTGGGACCTGCCTGTGGATGTCCTCGACGCCCACGCCGAGGAATGGACTGTCACGCATCTGCCCCCGACGTCGGCCCGACAGCACCACCCGCGACCGGTTGCCGAGATCCACGAGGAATGCGTCGACATGATCCACGCGCGTCTGCGCAGCCTGCGCGCTCGCGTGGACGCCTGGCGGAGCCGTCAGGGCCGCGAGGGTCCCTCGTTGCCGTCGGCTACCGAGATCGCGTCGGCGATGGATGCCGAAGGCCTGCTCGACTTCGAGCCGATCGGCTCCCGTGTACTCATCGCCTGGCTCGAGGCCCATGGCCACTGGCCCGAGGGCATGCCCGCCACGGACCGGGCGGCCGCCCTCGGCACGCAACCCACACCCCTCCCGCCGAGCCCACCCCCCGGCAGCAGCCCTCTCTCCACCTCGCCGGGCCCGTCGCTCGTCCTGAACGGACGCGCGTTCCCGATCGGTCCCGACCACCTGCGCGACCTCGCACGACAGGTCGCCGCCGGCCTCACCCCCGACCAACTCGCCGTCTCCCCACAGCCCGGCACTCCGTCGGCACCCGCACTCCCCAGACAACGAACCACCTACGCGCCCGCCGGTCGCGGCGGGGGATACCGAGTCTCTCCGCGTGACATCCAGAAGGACAGGGCCGTGGGACTCGCAGGAGAGGTGGCCGTCGCCGCCTGGCTGGAGAGGCAGTACGGCGTCCCCCGCGAGGAATCCTGGAAGTCCGGGCTACGCCCATATGTCTTCGCTGACGGCACAGGCGACGACAGCCTCGGCTATGACTTCCTCATCCACGACGGCGATCGAACCCTCCTATACGAGGTGAAGGCCTCGACCGGAGACCGGGGCGAGTTCGAACTCGGAGAGTCCGAAGTCGAACGGGCGAGCCATCTCCGTCCGGACGAGACCTACACCATCGTCTACGTCTCGCACGTCCTCGACAGCAACCACCGACGCATCACGCCCCTTCCTAGCCCGTTCAGCGCCCCCGGCCTCGCCGGTTACCGCCTCGTCGGCACCGCCATGCGCCTGAGGTTCGAACTGCCGCCGGCGGAGCCGGAACCGTACCTGTAGGCGAAGGAGGCCGAGTTGCACACTCCGTCTCACACCTGGCGACAACGGGCCATGAACCGCGTGACTTGGCAGTCAGGTCAGCCAAGTGATCACCGTGCCCCGGTGCTGGGCAAGGCGAGGTCCGTGGGTAGCCCTTGGCAGGGAGCTAGGCGTCGAGAGCGAGGGCGACGACGTCGCCGTGGGGCACATCATGGTCGGCGTTGTAGCGGCGAATGCGTTTCCGGAGCTGAAGCACATCGCGGGCGGGGAAGAACGACTTCTTATGCGGTGAGGTCGAGGTTGAGGATTTTGGCGGCTTTGCTGATGGAGCCGGGCATGAGGTGTCGGTAGATCTTGAAGGTGATCTCGATGGTCTTGTGGCCCATCCACTCGGCGACGTCGGTGATGGGGATGCCGTGGGTG
>NZ_JAMGBG010000219.1 GCF_023516595.1 Streptomyces neyagawaensis
TTATGCGGTGAGGTCGAGGTTGAGGATTTTGGCGGCTTTGCTGATGGAGCCGGGCATGAGGTGTCGGTAGATCTTGAAGGTGATCTCGATGGTCTTGTGGCCCATCCACTCGGCGACGTCGGTGATGGGGATGCCGTGGGTGAGGCAGTTGGAAGCGAAGAAGTGCCGCAGGCCGTAGACGACCATCCCGTCGGGGATGTCGACCTGGCCGGCCTTCTTGATCCGCTGCCACTGGTTGGCGATGTGGTAGTGCGGGAAGGTGCGGGTCGGGTCGCTGGGGTGGCGCAGCAGGTAGCCGTCGACGGTGCCGTGCTTGTCGGCGTACCACTCGATGCTCTGCCGCACCCGATCGGGCAGGGGAACGTCCCGGTACTCGCCTGCCTTGCGGTGCTTGAGCCGCTCGTAGTGGCAGGTGGTCCGGTTGACCTGTTCGGTGATGCGGTACACGTCGTCGGCGACGATGTTGTTGAGGTTGACCGCGAACGCCTCGCCGTTGCGCATGCCGCATCCGCTCATCAGATCGGCGACCAGCCGGAAACTGTCGTCGCCGGCGGTGCGTATCTGACGCAGCTGCTGGGGCGAGGGGATCACCACCCGCTTGGGGTCGTACTGCGGCGGCTTGATGCCGGCCACCGGGCTGTCGTCGAACAGCCCGAGCCGGTTCGCGTCCAGCAGGATCGCCTTCAGCTTGTCGAACGCGTTCGCCTGCGCGGCCAGACCGACCCCGCCTCGCTCCAGGCTCCTGATGAATCCCTCGACGACCTTGTGGTCGAAGGTGTTCATCCGCCGGCTGCCCAGCAGTGGCAGCAGATGGATGTTCAGCAGCGACTCCAGATGCACCACCGAAGCCGGCCCCAGATCCCGCTGCCCGGCCTTCCACTCGCCGGCGTACTCCTCGAACCGCATCGCCCCGTACCGTGCGATCCGCTCCGCCTTCGCATGACCCTGAGGCGCCGCCTTCTTCGCGTTGTAGACCTCCGTCAACCGCGCGATCGCTCTGTCCTGGGTGGCGAACCCGGACTCCTTCACCTGCTTCCCCGCCGCAGACCTGTACCGGATCTTGTACGGATGAGAACACTTCGACCACCGCGACCGCGGATGCTCACACTCCTTGAAAAACGACCCCATCCCACGAACCA
>NZ_JAMGBG010000022.1 GCF_023516595.1 Streptomyces neyagawaensis
TTGAACCGCTGGTTGAACCCGCCATGGCAGGTGACCTGGAGGATCCCCGTCTCGTCGCTGGAGCGGCCCTGGTAAACGTCGAGACACTTGTCCGCGAAAGTGCGGATCTGGACCTCACCGTTGCCGACCTCGGTGATCTTGAACCGCTGGTTGAACCCGCCATGGCAGGTGGTCTGGAAGATCGGCGTCTCGTCGCCGGGGCGGCCCTGGTAAACGTCGAGACACTTGTCCGCGAAAGTGCGGATCTGGACCTCACCGTTGCCGACCTCGGTGATCTTGAACCGCTGGTTGAACCCGCCATGGCAGGTGGTCTGGAAGATCGGCGTCTCGTCGCCGGGGCGGCCCTGGTAAACGTCGAGACACTTGTCCGCGAAAGTGCGGATCTCGACCTGACCGTTGCCGACCTCGGTGATCTTGTAGCGCTGGTTGAACCCGCCATGGCAGGTGGTCTGGAAGATCGGCGTCTCGTCGCCGGAGCGGCCCTGGTAAACGTCGAGACACTTGTCCGCGAAAGTCTTGATCTGGACCTCCGAACTTGTATCCGAGCCTGCGGCTGCGGCCGTGCTGACGACCGGCGCCGCGGTCACCGCCGACGCCGCGACAGCCAGGACGACCAGGGCCCGTCGCCCTGTCTTGATGGTGGAACGCATGAGCTTTCTCCCTTTCCTGGAACGCTGCTGTTGGAGGACTGCTGGGTCATGTACACGTCAGCTCTCCGCCCCAACACGGCAAAGCCTAAGAAGCGGCCCATGCAGAAAAGTTGATTCTTTCTGTACGCACCGCCCTGGATCGCCGGAGCTTCTGACCTGCGGAATCGCTGCCCATCGAGCCCCGTGAACTCGGCGCGACCGGCAAGGAGCGGCAACAACCGGCAACAACCGGCAATCGACGGGCGCTTCGAACGCGGGGGCACGGGCAGTGGGTGACGTGCCTCTCCCCTGGAAACTCGGCTACGGAGTCGAGTCCGACCCCGGGCCCCAGGGCACGGAGCCGCCGGTCCTGGTGACGGGTACCGCTGGTGGGCTCAAGAAGGAGGCCGGCCGGACACGGCAGGCGGCGGCGAGTGGTTTGCGCAGGACGGAGTCCATGCCGGAAGCGTTCCGTAGCACACGTGTGCAATATCGCGTGGGTTCGGTCGGGCTTCCTTCCTCCGTTGCGGCAGTTCGAGGAAGGCAAGAGCGGTCTGACGACCGAGAAGGCCGTCGCGATCGTGACCAAGCTGCTGGCCGGCGAGTAGATCCTCGAAGGGGCGGCTCCGTCGCGTGCGGCGAAGCCGCCCTGCGTGCTGATGCGCTTCTGCTGTACAAGTCCCCTGTACAGGGAAGGAGTTGACATGGCATCAGATAACTTCTGCCTGAAGATTTCCGGCCGGTTGTTGGCGGAGAAGGATCTCCCCAGGCGACGGCTCGCACACGTACTGTCATCCATTCGTGGCGGGAGGTTCCGCCTGGTGAGGCCGCCGCCGGTGCCGGGCGGCGGGGATGCGGGGAGAAGCAGGGGTGCATGCCTGAGCAGTTGGGGGCCTGGCTCCGTGGCCGTCGGGCGCAGTTGGGTCTGAGCCAGCCGCAGCTCGCCGAACTCGCCGGGGTGAGCACCCGCACCATCCGCGAGATCGAGCGCGGCCGGGCACGGTCACCGCACAGTCCCTCGGTGCTCAGGCTCATGGAGGTACTGGGGCCGGACACCGCGCCGGAGCCCGGTGACGAACGGCGGCTCCGGCTCGACGTCCTCGGTCCCCTCATGCTCCAGGTGGCGGGCCGGCCTGCTGACCCCGGCGCGGCGAAACAGAGCACCCTGCTGGCCCTGCTCGGTCTGCATCCGGGCAGCGTCGTGTCACAGGAAGAGATCGTCGACACCCTGTGGGACGGCCGCCCTCCGGCCAGCTCCCCGAACATGGTCCACACCTATGTGGCCCGGCTGCGTCGGCTGCTCACCCCGGTGACGCGCCCCGAGGACCCGCCCGGCGGCCTACTGCGCCGGACCGGAACGGGCTACGTACTGGACCTGGACGAACAGGGATCGGACGCGGCGCGGTTCACCGTCCTGGCCTCGCGCGCCCTGCCCTCCCTAATTGCCGACGGCGGGGGTGAGCCCGCCGACCGGGCCGAGGCGTACGCGCAGGCCGAGGCCGCCCTGCGGCTGTGGCGGGGCCCCGTCCTCCAGGGCATGGCGCCGGGGTTGCGCGAGCACCCCTCCGCCGTCGGCCTGACCCGGCTGCGTCTGTCCCTGGTCCAGGAGTACGCGGACAGCGCCCTGGCGGCCGGTACGACGGAGAACGCCGTCCACGAACTGCGCCGCACCGCCGACCTGGAGCCGCTGCACGAAGGCGTCCACGCCCGGCTGATGCTGGCGCTCGCCGCCTCCGGCGAGCAGGCCGCCGCCCTCGGCGTCTACACGGACGTACGCGACCGTCTCGACGACCAACTCGGCGTCCGCCCTGGCCCGGAGCTGTCCGAAGCCCAGCTGCGCGTGCTGCACATGGACGTACCGCGCGCCGTCACCTCCCGGCCGACCGCGCCACCGGCCCCCGCTGGCGGGCCGAGCGCCCCCGCCGCCGAGCCGATCGTCCCCGCACTGCTGCCGTACGACGCCGCGTTCTTCACCGGACGTGACGATCACCTGGCCCGGCTGGACGCCCTGCTGCCCGCCGGGGAGGAGCCCGCGCCCGGGAGCGTGGTCTGCGCCCTGACCGGTACCGCGGGCACGGGCAAGACCGCCCTGGCCGTGCACTGGGCGCACCGGGTCCGCGACCGTTTCCCCGACGGGCAGCTCTTCGTGGACCTGAGCGGCCAC
>NZ_JAMGBG010000220.1 GCF_023516595.1 Streptomyces neyagawaensis
TCGGCGTATCCGGCGGGCGCGTTGAGGCCGGTGCCGATGGCCGTGGCACCCAGGTTGATCTCATGGATCAACTCGACGGCCTCGGCAAGCCGGGACCGGTCCTCCTCGATCATCACGGCGTACGCGGAGAACTCCTGGCCGAGCGTCATCGGCACGGCCTCCTGCAGTTGCGTCCGGCCCATCTTGAGCACGTCGCGGAACTCGACCGCCTTGCGGGCGAACGCGTCCTGGAGGACGGCCATCGCCTTGAGCAGTCCCCGTACCGCGAACACCGTCGCGATCTTCACGGCGGTCGGGTAGACGTCGTTGGTGGACTGGCCGAGGTTGACGTCCTCGTTGGGGTGCAGGAACTCGTACCGGCCCTTGGCGTGGCCGAGGAGTTCCAGCGCCCGGTTGGCGACGACCTCGTTGGCGTTCATGTTCGTCGACGTACCCGCGCCGCCCTGCACGACATCGACGACGAACTGCTCGTGCAGCTTGCCGGAGCGGATCTCCCGGCACGCGGCGACGATCGCGGCGGCCTTCCCCGCCTCCAGCAGGCCCAGTTCCTCGTTCGCGCGGGCGGCGGCCTCCTTCACCGCGGCCAGCGCCTCGATCAGATGCGGGTACGCGGAGATCGGCATGCCGGTGATCGGGAAGTTCTCCGTGGCGCGCAGGGTGTGGACACCCCAGTACGCGTCGGCGGGAACGTCCCGGTCGCCGAGCAGGTCGTGTTCGCTGCGGGTGACTGCGGCGGTCATGGGTGTACGGGCCTTCTCTCAGGGGGCGTCCAGGGGTGTCGCGGGGGCCTTTCGCGTCGCCGCGGTCAAGGCCCCCGCGGTGTCACCGGCGGCGCCTGGTCAGAACAGGCGGTCCTTCGCCTTGTAGTAGGCGCCGCCGAACGGCAGGAACCAGGCGGTGCCGTTGTAGAAGGGGACGGGGACCTTCGGGAATCCGAAGCCGCGCAGCGGGTTGGCCTCCGGCCTGCCGTCCATCATCTCGGCGACGGCGCGGCCCATGTACGTGGCCATCTGGACGCCGTGTCCGCAGTAACCCATGGAGTAGTACAGGCCGTTGACCTCGCCCGCGTGCGGAATGCGGTCCCAGGAGAAACCGACCATGCCGCCCCAGACGTAGTCGATGCGCACCCCCGCGAGCTGCGGGAAGATCTCGGTCATCTCCCGCTTGAGGATGTCGCCGCTCTTGACGTCGGAGGCCGGGTTGGAGGGCGCGAAGCGGGCCCGGCCGCCGAAGGCGAGACGGTTGTCCGGGGTGAGGCGGACGTAGTGGCCGACGTTCTTGTGGGCGACCAGCAGACGGCCGTTGGGGATGAGTTCCTTGGCGCGGGCCTCCCCCAGCGGCTCGGTGACGATGATGAAGCTGCCGACGTTGATGAGCCGCTTGCGGAACCACGGCATCGACTTGTCGGTGTAGGCGTCCGTCGCCGCCATGACCTGCTTGGCGCGGATGGTGCCGTGCAGGGTCTCCACCACGAAGCCGCCGCCGGGCAGGCGGGTGAGGCCGGTGGCGGCGTTGCGCTCGTGGATCTCGGCGCCGGCACGCTCGGCGGCGTCCGCGAGGCCGCCGACGAACTTGCCCACGTGCAGGGCGGCGCTGTCCGGGTCGAGCAGGGCGCCGTGGTAGTAGTCCGTGCCGAGTTCGGCTCGTAGCTCGCTCTTGCTCAGGACGATCGTCTCGTGGCCGAAGTTGTCGGCCAGGTCACGCTGCTTGGCCTGCAGGCCGTCGAAGTGTCCGGGCTTGCAGACGGCGCCGAGGCGCCCCGCACGGTTGAAGTCGCAGTCGATGTTCTCGGTGGTGGTGAGTTCCTCGACGAGGTCGACGGCGTCACGGAAGGCGTTGTACAGCTCCAGGGCGCGCTCCTGGCCGAAGCGCTTGCGCGCCTCGGCGGGGCTGATGGTGATGCCCTGGGTGCACATGCTGCCGTTGCGCCCGGAGGCGCCCGCGCCGACCTGGTCCTTCTCGACGAGGACGACCCGGGCGCCCTTGCGGGCGGTGTGGTAGGCGGTGGACAGCCCGGTGAGGCCGCCGCCGATCACCACCACGTCCGCCTCGTCGGGCAGGTCCTTTCCGGAACGGTCGGGTCGGGCGGGAGCTGTGTCCAGCCAGTAGGGGATCTGCTTCATGGCGTTGCGTCCTCTGTGTTTCTCGGTCCTGTACCGCCGTCGGGCCCTCGGTCAGCAGCCGAGCAGCTTCGGCAGGCCCGACAGGTCGGGCAGCTCGTCGTAGGGCTGGTAGTCGGCGCTGCCGGGGTGGCCGTAGCGGTTGATCCACACGCGGCGCTTCAGGCCGAGGTCACGGGTCGGGATGTGGTCGTACTCCCAGCCCTGCGCGGTGTGGATGACCTGGGACGGCTCGACGCCGATGGTCTTGAAGGCGTACTCGAAGGTCTGGCGGTCGGGCTTGTAGGCGCCGGCCTGCTGGGCGGTGATGACGTAGTCGAACTCGACGCCGATGTTCTCGACGTTCCGCGCGATCAGGTTGTCGTCGGTGTTGGAGATGATGGCGATCTCGTAGCGGGACTTCAGGGCGCGCAGGGCGTCCGGGACCTCCGGGAAGGGCCCGAAGGTGGGGACGGCCTCGACCAGGGCGTCGCCGTCGGACTCGCGGTACTCCAGGCCGTGCAGGCGCATGGCGTTGCGCAGGCTGGAGTGCAGGATCTCGTGGTAGGGGCGGTAGGCCTCCAGGACGGCCTGGAACCGCATGACGCGGAAGTCGTCGAGGAACTCGTCGACGTCCAGGTTGTCCAGGTCCAGCCGGTCCTCCAGGACCTTCAGGGTCGTGGGAGCCAGCTCGAAGTTGATCAAGGTCGCGTAGGCGTCGAAGGTGACGATCTCTCGCATGGTGTTCAGCCTCGTCTCGCGGGGTTTCTCGGGTGGGTGGGGGCTTCAGACGACGCGTTCGCCGGGGGCGACGATCGCGTCCAGCGCGGCCAGGTCGGCCGGGCTCGGTATCCAGTCGGCGGCCGCCGCGTTGGCGGCGACCTGTTCGGAGGTCATGGCGCCGCAGATGACGGAGCCGACGGCGGGCAGGGCGGCCAGCGCGCCGACCGCGACCTGGAGGAGGGTCAGACCGCGTGCGGCGCCGTACGCGGTGAGGGCCTCGACCCGGTCGAGGGCCGCGTCGGTGAGCCAGCCCCGCCGCCAGGACAGGCGGCTGCCGGGCGGGGGCCGCTCACCGCGGCGGTACTTGCCGCTGAGCAGGCCGTTGGCCAGCGGGTAGTACGGCAGCAGGCCGAGGCCGTGGCGCAGACAGGCCGGGATCAGGTCCTGTTCGGCGCCGCGGTCGAGGAGGTGGTAGCGCGCCTGGGTGGACACGAAGGCGTCCGTGAGCCGCTCGGCGGGGAGGTTCGAGCACCCGATGTGGAGGATTTTGCCCTCGTCGACCAGTTCCGTCAGCGCGGCGACCGTCTCCTCCAGCGGCGTGACGCCGTCCGGTTCGTGGTACTGGTACAGGTCGATCCGGTCGGTGCCGAGCCGGGTCAGCGAGGCCTCCACCGCGTACCGGAGGTAGGCGCGGGCGCCGCGCGGACCGTACAGGTCGGCGTCGCGGCCCATCGCCTTGCCGAACTTGGTGGCCAGCACCACCTCGTCGCGGTGGCCCTTGAGCGCGGCGCCGAGCAGCCGTTCGCCGTCGCCGCGCAGACCGCCCCGGTCCCCTGCCCCGCCGTACATGTCGGCGGTGTCGAACAGGGTGATCCCGGCGTCGAGGGCGGCGTGGACGACGGCCTTCGTGCCGTCCTCGTCGAGGCGGCTGCCGACGTTGTTGCCGCCCACGCCGACCACCGAGACGGTCGGGCCGCGCTCACCGAGCGTGCGGTATCTCATGACCGGTTCCCGAACCCGATGCAGACGTTCTTGGTCTGCAGGTAGCTCGCCAGTCCTTCGAGGCCCTTCTCCCGGCCCCAGCCGCTGTGCTTGTAGCCGCCGAAGGGCAGTTCGACGCCCGTGCCGACGCCGGTGGCGTTGACGTAGACCTGGCCTGCCCGGATGCCTTCGGCGAGGCGCATCGCCTTGTCGATGTCGCGGGTCCAGACGTAGGAGGCGAGGCCGTACGGGCTGTCGTTGGCGATCTCCAGGGCCTCGGCCACGTCGTCGAACTCGATGACCGTGACGACGGGGCCGAAGATCTCCTCGCGGGCGCACCGGGCCTGATTGTCCAGTCCGGTGAGGACGGTCGGCCGGACGTAGTAGCCGTCGGCCAGCTCGGGCTCGGTGGGGGCGCCACCGCCGGCCCGGGCCACCGCGCCCTCCTCGCGCGCCAGTTCCAGGTAGCCGAGGACCCGGTCCCGCTGCCGTGCGGCGACGAGCGGGCCGACGTCCGGATCGCTGAGCCCGGGTCCGACGCTGAGGGAGTCGGCGTGCGCGACCAGCTTGTCGAGGAACTCCTCGGCGCCGCGCTGGAGCAGCAGCCGGGTGCCGGCCGAGCAGGTCTGCCCGGCGTTGCCGAACGCGGAGGCGGCGACGGCGCCGACGGCCGCGTCGAAGTCGGCGTCGGCGAAGACGACGACAGGGGACTTGCCGCCCAACTCGGTGACGGAGGGCACCACGTTGGCGGCGGCAGCCTGGGCGACCTTGATGCCGGTCGCCACCGAACCGGTGAAGGTGACCTGGTCGATGTCCGGGTGCCCGGCGAGGGCCGCGCCGGTCTCGCCGTCACCGGGGACCACGTTCAGCACGCCCGGCGGAAGACCGCACTCCAGGGCGATCCGGCCGATCTCCAGCGGGGTGAGCGGTGCCTCCGGCGACGGCTTGAGCACCACCGTGCAGCCCGCGGCCAGGGCCGGGGCGGAGCCCCGCGCGGTGTTCTGGAGCGGGTAGTTGAAGGGGATGATCTGGCCGGAGACACCGATCGGCTCGCGCACCGTGTAGTCGAGCAGGCCGGGGCCGAGGGGGACCGTCGAGCCGCCGAGCTTGTCGGCGACGCCCGCGTAGAACTCGAAGTAGCGGGCCGCCGCCTCGACGTCGTTCTGGGCCTGGCGGAGCGGCTTGCCGACGTCCTGGCTCTCCAGCCGGGCCAGCCGCTCGCCCTGGTAGCGGATGGTCTCCGCGATCCGGTACAGGATCCGGCCGCGGTCGGCGGCCCGCATCCCCGCCCACTCGGGGGAGGTGAAGGCGGTACGGGCGGCGGCCACCGCCTGGTCCACGTCCGCCTTGCCGCCCAGCGCCACCTGGGCGATCGCCGTGCCGTCGGACGGGTCGAGGACGATGAAGGAGCGGCCGTCGGCGGCGGGGACCTGCTTGCCGTCGATGAGTAGCTCGTTCAACCGCATGTCGTTGGTCATGTCCGGATCTCCCCGAGCACCTCGCCGAAGATGACGACCTCGTCGCCGGGGCGGACCGTGCGGATGCGGCGCACCCAGAGCACGATGCCCTCCTGCGGCGCGCGGACCTCCTCCAGCGTGGTGCCGTAGTGGTCGGTGATGGTGGCGATCAGGTCGCCTTCCTTGCAGGTCTCCCCCGGCTCGGCGTGCGCGACGAAGAAGCCGCCGGCGGCGGAGCGGGCGAAGGTCCCGGAGACCGTGGTGTAGGTGTCCCGCAGTTCCGGTTCGCCGTCGGTCAGGCCGAGGCGGCGCAGGATGTTGCGGATCGAGTTCATGTGGTGCTCGACGTTGGTCTCGCGGTAGGTGGCGCCGCCGCACTCGATGGTGATGGCGGGCTTGCCGGCCTCGAGGACGGGGTGGCGGACGGTGCCGCCCCACTTGCCGCCCTTCCAGACCAGTTCGTGCCCGGCGGCGAGGGCGAGGTCGGTGGCGAGGTCCTCGTAGCCGCCCTGGAGGATGACGAGCGGGGCGATCTCGCCGTAGGCGCCACCGGTGTGCAGGTCGACCACGGCGTCGACGGCGGGGACGACCTGCTCGACGAAGGTGGCGGCCAGCCGCTGCGAGTAGGAGCCCTCCGCGTCGCCGGGGAAGATGCGGTTGAGGTTGAGGTGGTCGATGCCGCTGGCGCGGGCGGCGGCCTCGAAGGCGGGGGTGTTCAGGCAGGGGATGCCGACGACGGTGCCGCGCAGGGTGGCCGGGTCGAGTTCGGCGAGCACGCGACGGATGGCCTCCTGCCCGTCGTACTCGTCGCCGTGCACGCCCGCGTCCACACACAGGACGGGGCCGTCGAGGGCGCCGTTGACGACGATCAGCGGAATGCCGAGTTCCACGCCGTAGCTGCTGGTGCCGACCGGTATCAGACCCTGGGCGCGCTCGCCGGGGGCGACGGTCAGCGGACCGATGGAATACATGGGGAACCTTTCCAGGACGTGGATCAGATGCGGGCCGACGCCTCGGCCAGGACGCCCGCGATGATCGCGGCGATACGGTCGAGGACGGAGCGGTCGCTGATCAGCGGGGGTGCGATCTGGACCAGCGGGGCGGAGCGGTTGTAGACGCGGGCGAGCAGGCCGGCCTCGCGCAGCCGGCGCGGGATCAGGTCGGCGATCAGGCCGGCGCGGGCGAGGTCGCTGAAACCGCCGTCGTCGAGGTCGCCGACGAGTTCGCAGGAGTAGAAGAACCCGGTGCCGCGGACGTCGCCGACGATCGGCAGGTCCTTCAGGGCCGCCATGCGCTGGGCGAGGTCGCCCTGGAGGGCGCGGACGTTGTCCAGGACGTGGTCCCGCTCCAGGATCTCCAGGTTGCGCAGGGCGATGGCCGCGCTCAGCGGGTGCCCGGCGAAGGTGTAGCCGTGGTTGAGGACCACACCGGGCCGGTTGAGGACGTCGGTGACTTTGGTCCCGACGAGGGTCGCGCCCAGGGGGGCGTATCCGGAGGTGATGCCCTTGGCGACGGTGACCATGTCCGGGCGGGCGTCGTAGCGGTCGCCGCCGAACCACTCGCCGAGCCGGCCGAATCCCGTGATCACCTCGTCGGCGACGAGCAGGAACCCGTAGCGGTCGGCCAGCGCCCGCAGTCCCTGCCAGTAACCCCGGGGAGGTGTGATGCACCCGCCCCGGTTCTGCACGGGTTCGGCGATGAGCATCGCCACGGTCTCCGGGCCCTCGGCCAGGATCGTGGCCTCCAGCTCGGCGAGGAGCCAGGCCGTCCACACCTCGTCGTCCGCGAACTCCGGTGCGAGGCCGAAGCGGCTGGTGTTCGACACGAACCGGGTGTCGATCGCCGGCGGGCCGTACGGCTCGGTGAGGCCGGGGTCGTCGGTGAACGACAGGGTGCCGACGGTCAGCCCGTGGTAGGCGCCGCGCCGGGCGATCGCCTTGACCCGGCCCGGCTCCCCGCGCAGGGCGTGGTAGCGGCGGGCGATCTTCCAGGCGGTCTCGACGGCTTCGGCGCCGCCGCTCGAGAAGAAGGTGTGCTCGATGTCGACGGGGGCGATCCGGGACAGCCGCTCGGCGAGTTCGATCGCCGTCGGGTGCGCGGAGCCGGTCCACAGCGGGCTGTAGCTCAGCTCACGCAGTTGCCGTTCGGCGGCCTCGGCGAACTCGGGGCCGTAGGAGTAGCCGAGCTGGCAGCAGTACAGCCCCGACAGGCCGTCGATGTAGCGCGTGCCGTCCGTGTCGTCGACGTACGGGCCCTCCCCGCGCCGGACGACGAGGAGGTCCTCCCCCTCGCCGCCGAGCGATCCGTTGGCGGTCATATTCAGCAGCAGGTGCCGCTGGGCGATGGCCGCGATCGGCTGAGCGGCGGCGGCGGTCATACGGCCTCACCTCCGGGGTTGGCGACGCCGACGGTGTTCTCGACCGACAGCAGCGATTCCTGGCGTCCGGAGCCGAGCCAGCGGACCAGGGCGACCAGGCCGAGGGCGAGGATGGCGAAGGCGATGAGGATGGCGCTGACAGCGGTGACGCTGGGGTCGATCTCGAAGGTGAGGGAGTTGTAGACCTGTACCGGGAGGGTGACGGTGTCGACGGAGGAGAGGAACTGGGAGATGTAGAACTCGTCGAAGCTGGTGATGAAGGAGAAGATCGCCGCCGCGATCATCCCCGGCGCGGCCAGCGGGAAGGTGATGCGCCGGGCGATGGTCAGCCGGCCCGCGCCCATGCTGGCGGCGGCGTCCTCCAGCCGTTCGTCGATGCCGCGCAGGGTCGCGATCAGGATCAGTACCGCGATGGGTGAGGCGAGCACGGTGTGGCCGAGTGCGATGGCGATCGGGCTGCCCAGCATCGCGGCCGGCTCGAACAGCAGGAACAGTCCGAGTGCGGTGACGATCTGCGGGATGAGCAGGGGTCCGAGGACCAGGGCGAAGACCGCCGAACGCAGCGGGAGTTCGCTGCGCACCAGCGCGGTCGCGGCGGTCACTCCGATGATGAGGGAGAAGACGGTGCTCAGGGCGGCGACCAGCGCGGACAGGGAGAGTGCGGCGGGCCATTTGCTGCCGTCGGCGAAGAGGGCCTTGTACCAGTTCAGCGTCCACGCTTCGGGTGGGAAGGAGGCGAAGGCGTTGTTGCTGAAGGAGGTGACGAGGATGACGACGATCGGCAGGGCCAGGAACAGCAGGATCACGGTGGCCACCGCCGTGAGGGCGATGCGGCCGGTGAGGGTCTTGCGCAACTCCATCATGATCCGTTTCTCCTCCTACGGCTGGCGCCCAGGGAGCTGACGATCTTCACCAGGAGCAGTCCGGCCAGGGTGAGGACCAGCAGGATGACGCCCTGTGCTGCGGCGCCGTTCCACTGGTTCTCCTTGGTGACCTGCTGGTTGATGAGGGTGGCGATCATCGTCTGGTTGGGGCCGCCCATCAGGGCCGGGGTGATGTAGTAGCCCAGCGAGAGGATGAAGCTCAGCAGCCCGGCACTGGCCAGACCCGGCGCGACCAGCGGCAGATACACCCGCCGGAAGATCGTCACCCGGCCCGCACCCATACTCGCCGCTGCCGCGAGGAGGCGGCGGTCCACGCCGCGCATCACCCCGTACAGCAGCAGCACCGTGTAGGGGAGCATCATCGAGGTCGTACCGATGACCACACCGAGCTCGTTGTAGAGCAACTGGAACGGTGCGCCGGGCATCGACATGGCGGTCAGGGTCTCGTTCACCAGGCCCTTGTCGCCGAGCATGATGATCCAGCCGTAGGTGCGCACCAGCGCGGAGACGAAGTGCGGCACGACCACGACCAGCATCGCCAGCCCGGCGAGCATGGGCTTGAGCCGGGTGATCGCCTGGGCCAGGACGAACCCGAACACCAGACTCAGCACGGCCGTCTCCGCGGAGATCCGCAGGGTCGTGAACAGCACCGACAGATTGACGCCGGTGAGTGCGTCGGCGTACCAGTGCAGGGTGAACGATCCGTCCGCGTCCTTCAGGCTGAGCAGCAGCGTGGAGAAGATCGGGTAGACGAACAGCACCAGCAGGTAGACGACGACGGGGAGCGCGTAGAGGATTCCGACGCGGGTCTTGCGTGAGGCGAGGAGTTTGCGGGGGCGGGCGGGAGCGCCCGCGGTGAGGGTGGCGGCCATGGCTCACCCGCCCTGTTCGACGGGGAAGAGGTTGACGTCCTCGGGGTCGGCGGTGATTCCGACCCGCTCGCCCGCGACGGGGCCGCGTCCGGCGGGGACTTCCAGGCGCAGCAGCGGCCCGTCGCCGCCGTCGACCCGTACGCCCGCGCGGACCAGGGTGCCGACGTAGGTGGCGGTCTCGACCGTGCCGGTACAGAAGCCGTCGTCGGCGGCGCTGGCCCGCAGCCGGCCCGGCTGCACGGCGACCTTCACCTGCGTACCGGGGGCCAGTTGGTGACGGCGGGCCGTCAGCAGGCCACCGGACTGGGTGAGGCGGACCAGGGTGTGCTCGCCGTCGTGCTTCTCGACCCGGCCGGGCAGGAAGTTCGCCGCGCCCAGGAAGTCCGCCACGAACGGCGTCCTGGGCCGTTCGAACAGCTCGCGGGGGGTGTCGAACTGCTCGATCAGACCGTTGCGCATCACCGCGATGCGGTCCGACATCACCAGCGCTTCTTCCTGATCGTGCGTCACATAGATGACGGTCAGGCCGAGTTCCTGCTGGATGGACTTGATCTCGATCTGGAGCTGGTCGCGG
Organism: Streptomyces neyagawaensis; assembly: GCF_023516595.1. GTDB lineage: Bacteria > Actinomycetota > Actinomycetes > Streptomycetales > Streptomycetaceae > Streptomyces > Streptomyces neyagawaensis. The sequence goes on from NZ_JAMGBG010000220.1 coordinate 9,968, forward strand.
AGCTTCTTGTCCAGCGCGCCGAGGGGTTCGTCCATGAGGATGACCGGCGGGCGGTAGACCAGCGCCCGGCACAGCGCCACACGCTGCTGCTGGCCGCCGGACAGTTCACGCGGCTTGCGTCCGCCGAACCCGGACAGACCCGCGATCTCCAGCGTCTCCCCCACCCGCCGGCGGATCTCGTCCTTGCCCACGCCGCGCAGGGTGAGGGGGAAGGCGACGTTCTCACTGACCGTCATGTGCGGGAAGAGCAGGTACTGCTGGAAGACGAAGCCCAGGCCCCGCTTCTGCGGCGCCAGGCGGGTGACGTCGCGGCCGCCGACGGTGATGGTGCCGGAGTCCGGTTCGCAGAACCCGGCGATCATCATCAGCGTCGTGGTCTTGCCCGACCCGGAGGAGCCGAGGAAGGTGACGAACTCCCCCGCCGCGATCTCCATGGACGCCTCGTCGACGGCGACGACATCGCCGTAGGTCTTGCGCAGGGCCACCACCGA
>NZ_JAMGBG010000221.1 GCF_023516595.1 Streptomyces neyagawaensis
GTCGACGTCCGTGTCGAAGCCCTTGTCGTAGTACTTCGGCGCACCGGCCAGAGCGTTGCGCTCGTCCTCGGTCAGCTTGGCGTAGGCCAGCGGAGAGGACGGGTTCGACGGGAAGGCCTTCGCCAGGTTGGCCTGGCTCTCCGCCCGCAGGGAGAAGTCCATGAGCTTGTAGGCGTTGTCCACGTTCGCCGCGCCCTTGGCGATGGCGTAGCCCTGGAACTGGCGGCGCATGCCGTTCAGCTGCCTGGTGACCGGGACGCCCTGCTTCTCCAGGTCGGCGATCCGGCCGTCCCAGACGGTCGACATCGTCACTTCCTGGCGGCTGAGGAGCACACCCGGGAGCGGGCCGCTGTCCCAGAACTTCTTGATGTCGCCCCGCAGTCGGGTCAGCACCTTGAAGGCGCGGTCCACATCCAGCGGGTACAGCTTGTCCGCGGGGACGCCGTCGGCCAGCAGCGCGAACTCCAGCTCCGGCAGGTCACCGTCGGGGCTACACATCGCGCGGCCGCCCTTGAACGCCTTGGTGTCGAAGAAGTCCGCCCACGACTCGGGCTTGCGGCCGCCGAAGGCATCGGTGCGGTACGCGATGCACTGGCCGTAGAAGCTGCTGCCGATGGCATGGTCGGTGACCTGGGCCTCGGGGATCTTCGCGCTCTTCACGCTCTTGATCCGGTCGTGGTCCAGCATCTCCAGGGCGTTCTGACCCAGGTACTTGAGGTGGGACATCATCGAGTTGTTGATGAGGTCGCACTGCGGGCGGCCCTGCTTGATCTGCGCCAGCAGCGGGGCGTCGTCCAGGTTGAGCACCTTGACCTGAATACCGGTCTCCTGCGTGAACGGCGTGTAGATCGCCTTCTGCAGAGCCGCGCCGTAAGAGCCGCCGCTGTCACGGACGATGACCGTCTTGCTGCCGCCCTTGCCGCTGCCGGACGAGACACGGCTCGTGCCGGTGCCGCAGGCGGAGAGGGACGGGAGAGCGGCGAGGGCGGCCAGGCCGCCTGCTCCGCGCAGGAGCGCTCTGCGACCGATCATGTGATCACTCATGACAAATCTCCTGGAAGTAGCGCAATGGGGGACCAGCTGGGGAGGGTTGGGGGGTGGAGTCTGTGGGCGGACACGCGGTCCGTGGGCCGGTCGACGGGCAGCCGTTGCCGTCGGCCGGTCAGTTGTGTGGTGTGGCGATGGCGGCGAGTTCGGTGCCGGGGCGGACGGTGAGTCCGTTCATGCCGTAGATGATCGTCCCGGTGGCGTTGGCAGTGACCTTGTGTTCGGTGCCGTCGACGGGGTCGATGATGCGGCCGATGGTCTGTCCTTCGGTCACTTCGTCGCCGGTGACCGCGTCCGGGTACCACAGGCCGGTGGTCTCGGAGGCGGCCTCGCCGGTCCAGATCCAGTCACGGGGCCGGGCGGTCGGCGGCTTCACGTGCGCGGACGCTTCGATGACGCCGAGGTGGTGCAGGATCCGGTGGAGGGCGTCGAGGAGCCTGCGTACGGTGTCCGGGTGCCGGTCGCCGAGCTGGCCGGTCTCGACGAGGATCGCGGGGATGCCCTGCCGGTTGGCGGCGGCGTGGCTGTTGCCGCCCTCGGGGCTGGTGCCG
>NZ_JAMGBG010000222.1 GCF_023516595.1 Streptomyces neyagawaensis
CACCCAGGCCCTCCTCCGCCTCGCCCGGCAGCGCATCAGCGTCCTGTTCGCCATGCTCCGCGACGGCACCTTCTACGAATCACGGCTCCCCGAAGCAGCCACCGCATGACCAGCCGGGCCTTGACGAAGGACATAGAGGCACCCCCCCGGAAAGCCTCTATGACCGAAACCGCTCCCGACTTCCGCCTTGACGGCTATGAGGCCGTCAACGACCGAGTTGCCGAGCACTTCTGGCAGCACATCACCATCAACGACACCTCGTTCACTGTGCTGGCCGAACACCACACCAGCGATGACCAACACAGCTATTACGTGCTGCACGACGGGAGCGCTACCTGGGGCTTCCCCGGCGACCCCCAGATCGTCGCTCTGCACCTGAAGCGCGATGTCGCCACGCGGACCTTCCGCTTCGACAGAGCCGAACTGCCCCTGCCGGCCATGGCCCAGTCCTGGTTGATCGCCCGCGGCTGCCCCGAGGAAGCGATCCTCTTGCACGAGGGCCTCGGCACTACTCCAGCTGACGACGCCACCCGGGCCCTGGAGGAGCGGCTGCGCCGAGACGGCGACCATTTCGCCCTCCTGCGCAGTTACACCCACGACATGGAGCAGCCCATCCAGACCACGGTGCTCCTGCGCGCCCTGGACGAGCAGGCTTCCATGCCCTTCCGGGTGCTATTGGAAGAGGCTGATACCGAGACCTCTACGCACACCCTGCGAGAGGGCGGTTTCGCCAACTTTGAGGCGGCCACGACGTGGTGGGACGCCTTCTGGCGCGGCGGACGCGACGTTCCGCTGCCCGCCGCTCCACCACCGGCCCGTCAAATCACGCCGCCCGTGGTTGCGGCCCGCACCGTGCCTCCCGCACCGCCGTGGCGGCCCGGCCGCTGAGACCACTGCAACGCCCGCGGATTTTTCCCAGGTTCACCGGGATTCCGTTCGGGCGGCGGCGAAACATAGCACCCCATTCCCGGCTAGCGAAACCGGGGATTCTCCGGACTCTTGAGTCCGAACCGCACAGAAGCCTGCTCGGGCTCTCATTCCTGGCTTGGAGCTCACTTCCCCCATGTCCGCAACTCATATATCTGTCTCCGTTACCGTTCTCAGCGCTCTGGCCCTGCCCCTGTTCCCCGTCGCAACCGCCAGTGCCACACCTGTTCAGGTGGCCACCTCGTTCGTCACGAGTTCATGTGACGACCCCGGACCGTGGCTGATCGGCACGAAGGGGGTCACGATCCGCTCCAAGCCGTCAGCCAAGTCCACTGCGGTCGGGATCCTCTACAAGGGGCACAGGTTCACTGTCCACAAGACCCGTGGGAATTGGCGTTACATCACCGACAGGACAACCGGAGTCAAGGGCTGGGTCTCTTCCGCCTACGTCTACCGCGACGTCCGTATGTGCCTGGACTAACAGCACGCCACCCAACTGACTCAGTCATCAATCGCAGGAATCGGTAGGGCAGTCGGGTCGTGACGATGACAGCCCCTGATTCCTTGGAAACACCGGAACGGAGTTCTGCAGTGCCCGACGCCGACGACGTAATGGGCGTCCTGACCGAGCAGATCCAGAATCGCTTCCAGATGCCGATCGCCGAGCTGCGCCGCACGGCGGCCTCCACTCCACAGGCCAGCCCGGAAGCCACCACGATCGTGCACTGGTACGGACTGCTCACCGAGGCCCAGCAGGTCCTGGACAGGGCCGAGGAGGCCCTTGCCGAAGCCCTCGCCCAGCACACGGAAGCGGTGCCCGACGATGAATTCGTCGAACTGCCCGATCACGTCGTGCAGCTCGCGAACACGGTGAACAGCGCGCACGGCGTGCGGGAGGGGCGCGCCATGACGCTGCGCTATCTCCTTTACCCCCAGGCCATCGGGCACCGGAGCCCAGGGGCGTGGCGAGGCGCGGGCCGTGCCACCCGCCGCGGCTCGGCCCTGCCCGCCACCGCACCGTCCCTGCCCATCGCCGCGCAGGCACCCGTACGAGGAGGCGCCCGGTGAGCGTGGCCGACAAGACCTCCACCCAGGACAGTCGGCTGGAGCGCATGTTCGGAGCCTCCTTGGGCGAGCTCTATGCGCAGGCGGCAGGCTCCGACGCTTCCCCGGCACTGCGGCGGGCGCTGGAACTTCGTTCCTTCCTTGTGGTGGCCGAAGAACAGGTGGCTCGCATACGCGACCGGGTCCACGCGGCCACCGCTCCCGATCGCGACATGAACGAGCTGTCCGCCGACCAACTGCGTTTCGATGCGCAGTGGATGGAGGCGGCCCTGGCCGGGCGCAATGGCTACGTCGCCGCGCTCGATCAGCTGCTGCGCACCATGCCCTCGTCCTGCCCGGTGCACCGTCGGCCCGTACGGCTCATCCAGCCGGTGATCACCACCAGCCTGCCGCCCGCTCCGGCCAACGCGCGCGCCGGGGCGGAGCAAAGGCCCCGTCTTTGAAAGCCGCGATTGCCCGAACCGAACGCCACCGCTCAGACGATCGCCGAGCGGATCGAGGACCTGTACGCCTCACCGCTGGCCGACCTTGAAGCCCGCGCCGAAGCCAACCCCGAGGGCAGCCTGCTCGCCGCCCTGATCATCAGCCTCACTGATCTGCAACTCGCCGAGCGCAACATCGCCTTCCAGTTGCAGCGGCTGCGGCAACTAGCCGACCCCGGACGGAAGATCGGCCCTCTCGAAGCAGGTCACATTCTCGACTGCGCTCGCCGCCTCTCCGCATCAGTTGCCACTCGCGACGCCCACGTCAAAACCCTGAGTGGCGTCCTGGCCAGCCTGCACCGCATCCCCATCCGCGCCCCGGACGTGGGGCCCGAAGCCCCGCTTTCCGTGTCCCCCGCACCTGTTACCGCTCCGGCGCGTGCCGTCGCCCGCACCCGCTGACCCTTCCACCCGCCTGAGGAGCTCCCCCATAGCCGCCACCGGTCTGTCCCGCGCCACCCTGAACGACCTGTCCCGCGTCACCGAGAGCCTGCAGATGCTCGCCCCCACCTGGAGCGTGTGGGTGCTGATGACCCTGGCCCCTCAGCCGCTGCGCTACACCGAGGTCAAGTCCAAGCTCACCCTCCTGGCGGACGGCCAGCTCCATCCGAAGCTGGGCAAGCTCGTCGACGCCGGTCTCGTAGAGCGCAAGGAGCACGGCCACCGGCATGTCACCTACGGCCTGACCCGTCGAGGCGTCGACCTGATACCCGTTCTGTCCGTGCTCGCCGGGTGGGGGGACACGCACTTGGAAAAGCCTCTCGCACGGAACAAGGCCACCGGTGAGCTGGAGCCGCAGCCGGTCGCGGTGGCGCAGAACATCGAGGACACGATCGCTTTGATCAGCCCGCGGCACTCCACGCCGCTGGTGTGGGCGCTCAGAGCCCGCGGGCCGGCGAGCGCCAAGGCGCTGGCCGCCGAGGTCATGCCGACCTACAACCTCAGCCGTGTCTACCCGCCACTGCGCCGGGTGATCGACGACGGGCTGGTCGCGGTCACGCCTTCCGGAGAGTTCCAGCTGTCCACCAGTGGCCGGGAACTCGCCCCGGCCTACCAGGCCCTTTCCGCGTGGGCGACCGGACGTCCGCTCACCGAAGCCCATCCGTTGTGGGGGCGGACTCTGACGTCGCCGCAGACCCGGCCGGGGCCATGGCTGACCACCCAGTCCCGCCTGTCGGCGCCGCCGGCCGAGCCGGCCAAGACCCCAGGCACCGCGTGGCGGGCCGGAGACCTCTTCTCCCACCGGATGCCCGCCCGCCCCCTGCCGATCCCTGCGGCAGGAGGCCCGCGCCGATGACCGGCTCCGCGATCCTCCACCACCCGCACGCGAAGCGCGTCATCAGCGCGCTGTGCCTGCCGGCGCTGATTCGGCTGGTCAGCGAGATCGACGACAACGGCCCCATCAGCCGTAGCCGAGGCAGTCTGCAGGGCGCCTTCGGCGATCTCACCTGCCACCAACTGCGCCACGCCATCGACGTCGCACGCACGCTCGGTCTGGTGCATTTCGCCGACCACGCGTCGGACCGCTACCCGAGGCGGGCGGGGACCTCGCCGCGGTGTACGACGCGGTCGCCCGAGGGGCCCGCACCCACCAGCTCCCCGGTCCCTTCAGCGACTTCGTCACCCGCGTCCAGCACACCCTGGCACTGCTCGAAGACGGCGATGTCGTCCTCTCCGCCGAGGCGGCCTCCGAGGTTCTTCAACTGCGGGGTGTGCTGGCAGAGTGGCTCCAGGCACATCCGCACATCCTGCGCGCCGTGGCATCCAGCTCCTCCCAGACAGAGGATGAGACGGAGCAGGCTGCGTGAGAGTCCGTACCGGAAACGGGCCTTCCCGCTGGCCGGTTCCCCCGCTGCTGCATGGCATTTATCTGCCGCGCAGTATGGATGCCGCCGCGTTCGCCATGACGACGTACGGCATCCCCCTGCTGGTCCTCGCCACGACCCACTCCGCGACCCTCACGGGCCTGGCCTTCGCCCTGGAATGGGCGCCGCGGCTGATGGCCTTCGCTGCGGCGGGAGCCCTGGTCGACCGCCACGGCACCACCCGCGTCTTTCGCCTCGCCGCGACAGCGAGGGCCACCCTCGTCCTGGCTGCCGCACTGCTCCTCCAGGCTCAGACGGACGGGCCCGGCGAGACCATCACCGTCATGATGCTCGCCGCAGGCAGCGGCGTACTGACCGAGTTCAGTTACATCGCGGCCGAAACAGCGGGTGGGCTCGCCAGCCGCACCGACGGCACGCCCGCCCACCGGGTGCAGTCGGTACTCCTCGGCATCGACCAGACGGCGACCCTGGCCGGGCCCGCTCTCGCCGGACTGCTCCTCAACCACACCGGCGCCACCGGCATGCTCGCCGCGGCCGCCGCCTTCTCCCTGCTCGCGGCCGCCCTCGCCCCGCCGAGGATCGCGCGACGGCACACGGACCAGCTCACCACCTCTCCGACGACGGCACACCAGGGACTGCGGACGGGCTGGCAGACCTTGCGCTCGCTGCCGACGCTCGGCTGGCTCGTCGCCGGGCTGACGCTGTCGAACCTCGCCATCGGGTTCCTGCAGGCCGCCGTCCCCGTGATCGTCGTCCAGGAATTCGGCCAGTCGAGTGCCGGTGTCGGCCTGCTCTGGTCGGCCGCGGCCGCAGCGTCCCTGATCGCGGTCGCGCTGTGCCGCCGGGCCATCGACCGTTACGGCATGTGGCCGGTCGGCGCTGTCTCGGCGGCGATCGCCGCCTCGGCCTTCCTGGCCCTCTCGCTCGCGCACACCTATGCCGCGTATCTGGCGCTGATCGCGGTCGTCATGGCCGGTGAGAGCGGCATGACGGTGGTACTGCGCACTCTGCGCTCCCCCTTGATCCCCGCCGACGTCTTCGGCAGCACCCTCGCCCTGACGATTCTGTTGCTCCTGCTGCCCTTCCCCATTGCCGGACTGCTCGTCGCCGTCGTCCCGTCCGGCCAGCTCGGCCACGCGATCAGTGTGTGTGCCGTTTTACAAGCCGTGGGCCTGGCCACCGCCTTCACAAGGCTGCGCACCCTCCCGGGGCTGCACCCTTCGGCCCTCTGACCCTCACCCGCTCCCGCATCGCCCAACGGTCGCACCTCGTGCCTCAGCGGGGAGTCGCGCCCGTTGCCCCCTTCCCGTTCTCATTGGAGCCTGCTGTTGCCGTTTCGCCCTGTTCGGCCGGACGGTGACCTGTTCACCGCCCGCATCGGCTTCCTGATCACCACCGGGGCGACGGAAGCCATCGCCCAGGCCCGTTCCCAGTCGGCGTACCGCCACCTCCCTCTCCCCGTCGCACCGGATCCCGTCGCCACTCCCGCAGAGGGGGTGGCTGAGTGAGGCTGGCAATTCTTCGCGCCGGCCCCGACCGCCTCCTGCTGACTGGGTACTTCGCCGCGCTTGGCGCGGTCATGGCCGTCTGGGGCGCGCGCATGCCGACCGTTCAGCAGGCAGCCGACCTGAGTACCGCAGGCCTTGCCCTGGTCCTGCTCGCCGCCGCTGTCGGAATGGTCGCCGGCCTTCGAGTCGGCGGCCGCATCGCCACTCCCGTCCGACAGCCGCTGCTGCTGACCAGCGGCACCGTCGGCCTCGCGGCCACCTTGGTGGTGCTCGGCACCTGCCGTACGCCGACCGCCCTCGCACTGGGGGCCTCCGCATTCGGTGTCGCGCACGGTGTGCTGGACGTTGCCGCCAATGCCTCCGCGGTCCGCTGCCAGGAGCGCCTTGGCCGACCCGTCATGGCATCGCTGCACGCGGCCTACAGCCTCGGAGCGCTCGGCGGTGCCGCGCTCGCCGCCGTCAGCTCCCACACCTCCCACGAGTGGCTGTTCGCCATGACCGGGACCGTTGTCGCCACGGTCGCTCTGGCTATCGCTCCAGCAGCACGCTCCCTTGGGGCCCGGGGCGAGCCGACCGCAGCTGCGGCCCGGCGCTCGACGGACCGCGAACACGCGCCGGTGTTGCCCCGATCGCGGTTGTGGCTTCTTGGGGCATTGGCCGCGGCATGTCTGCTGGGGGAGGGGGCCGCTGCCGACTGGGCAGCCGTCCACCTGCACGGCCTCGACGCCTCGACGGCCGTCAGCGCCGCCGCGTTCGCCCTGTACAGCGCGGCCATGGCCACCGGACGACTTGTCGGCGACCGCCTCACCGCCCACTTCGGAGCCGCCACGGTCGTACGCACCGGGGCAGTCCTCGCTGCGGCGGGACTCACCGCGGGCCTGGCCCTGGCTACCGTCCCCGCGGCTCTTGCCGGATGGGCAGCCCTCGGCCTGGGGCTGTCCGTCACCATTCCCAGCCTGATCACCGCTGCCGGACCCGGCGGGCCCCGCGCCGTCGCCACCGTCGCGGTCACCGGCTACGTCGGCCTGCTCGCCGGCCCAGCGCTGATCGGTGCTCTCGCCACAGTCACCACCCTTCCGCACGCGCTACTGCTGCCCGCCCTGCTCGCTGCCGTCGTCGCAGCACTGGCCCACAAGACCCTGGAGAACAGAACCTCTTGACAAGCACTTTCGCTTCCCCGACAGACCTGGACGCCGTGATCATCGACTACAACGGCGTACTGGGACTGCAGCCCACCACCGGCATGTGGACTCGCCTCGCCGGTCTCGCCGAGTGGCCGGACGAGCAACTCGCCTCCTTCCAGGAAGCCTTCTGGGCTCCCCGAGGGGCGTACGACGCCGGAGAACTGAGCGATCTCGCCTACTGGGCCAAGGTCCTCGGCTACCACCCTGGCCCGCGGTTGCTGCGCGAACTGCGAGCCGCCGACACCGCGATGTGGATTCAGACCGATCCGAGGCTTCTTGCCGTCCTGGGCCGGATACGCGAAACAGGCCTGCCGATGGTCCTGCTCTCAAACGCACCCGCCCACCTAAGCAACGTCCTCGACGCCACCCAATGGCGCCGGACACTGATGACCGAGGCCCTCTACTCTGCCCGACTCGGCGTGTGCAAGCCCGAACGGGCAGCCTACGAACACGCGCTGGCCGCCGCCCAAGCCGCTGAGCCGGGGCGCGTGCTCTTCATCGACGACCGCGCGGACAACTGCCAGGCCGCCGCCGCGCTGGGTCTGCGCACGCTGCACTACACCGGCCAACCTGGTGACGTAGAGGAGCAGTTGCTCCCCACTGAGTCGACACCCTTCGCGCCCCGGTAGCCCAACACGGCGGCAGCCGCTGATACCGCCTTCCACGGCTCGACCGACGACCCCCACCCCCAGGACCTCCGTGCCAGACACCGAAGAGATCGACGGCGACGTCTACGTATCCCCGCGCTACCTCGCTGGCAGTACAGCCATCGGAGACCCCGGGCTGGAGCCTCTGCTCGCGCTTGGCTGGGACCTCCATCACGACGACCTCGGCAACGCCTACATCACCGCACCGGACCACCGCATCCGACTCGGCTACCTGCCCGAGGGAGATGACGATGGACTGTGGCGGATCAACGCCTACCGTGACCGCTTCGGCCCACCCGCGTGGGGCGTGAGCTTCAACGACATGGCACCCACCGAATTCGTCACCGCCTTCACCACAGCCCTCGCCGACGCGTACATCGTCGGCCCCGACCTCTACCTCGCCCCGCCCGATCGCAAGGACCCAGAGCTCGGCGCCTTCGCCGCCGTGGTCCCGCTGATCCGAGGTGGCTGGCATTTCCAGCGTCCGCGCTGGGGCGTGATGGAGCTACAGCCCTCCGATGGTCTGGCCGCCCTGCAGTACACCACCGGCCGCCTCGATCCGGAGAAGGAACTGACCACCCTTCAGGCCCGCTGGTACCTGTCGGGCGGCCCGAAGAGCGGCCACGCTCACTGGTACGCCACCGCCTCCACCCACACACCGATCGCCCTGGTGAAAGCCATCACCCAGAGCGTGGCCGATCCGGCACCCGTACCGCGATGGAAGGACGGGATGCTCCCCTGGCTGAGGGAGTCTGCCCAGCTCACCCCTGTCACGCCACCCGCGCCGCCGCTTCCGACCCCGCTCGACGTCCAGCGTGCCGCTGCCCGTCGGCCACCAGCGCTCGGGACCCGCAGCGTCCCGCGCTGGAGCACCAGCACCCCCGCCCCTGTCCGTACCGGCCCACGGCGCTGAACGTCCGTCCTTTCCCGCCAGTCCATACGCCGGAAGGCATTCCGCCCGTGTCCCTGCACGCCCAGCAGTTCTTCACCGAGCACCTCATGCTCCCGTTCGCCGAGAGCGCTGTCGTCGGCGACACGTACTACGCCGCTCCGCTGCCCAAGTCCCCGCTACGGCTGCGGATCGACTTCTCGCGCACCATCCGCGAGAGCGAGTACGACGGTCTGCGCCTCGCCGTCGTCCACCCTGAGAAGGGCGACGTCGACGCCGTGGTCCTCGCCTTCGTCGAGCACGGCACCTTCGCACGACGCGACGCCGAACGTGATGTCCAGCCCGGATTCAGCGGCTACGCCCGCATCCTCGATCTGCACCATCACAACCGCCAGCCGCCGTGGAACGGCGCGGAAGTCAGGGGACTGCGCACGGCGATCGAGCAGTACACCAAGGTCTGGTTCCCCGGAGGCTGGACGACTTCTGCCCACTCACGACCGGCGGCGCGTACAGCGCGCAACGTCCCGACGGCCGCGGCCGGCTACACCGCAGCCCGCGCCCGCTGATGCGCCCTCCGAATACGGAGACCCGTGCCCCCGCCCCGCTGGCCGTCCTGCCGCGCAGGCGGGAACACAGGGCCTCCAGCCCAGGGGCTCGGCAGCACGTCGTATGGTCGGTGACCGCGTCCACGCCGAAGGCTGTGGCGTAGGCCTCAGTTGTCATGGAGGACCTGTGGTATTTCCGGACCGATCCGACGGGGCATTCGGAGCTGTCCTGCCCATCGCGTGTGAGCGACCAGGTCATCGAGGGCCTCAGGGCCGGACATCCAGCGGAGGAGGCCGCTGCCGAGGCCGACGTGGCGCCCGAGATCTTGGAGATCGCGGCCGTCGCGGACAGAGCTTTGGCGGTCGCCTTCAGCGGCCGGGACCCTTATACCCCGAAGTCGAAGGTCATGCGGCAGTGCGCGGAGGTGTTGCGCGGCGTCGCCTTCGGGATGACACTCGCCGCCGTGGCCGTGCCGCACTTGACGCCGTTCGCGCCAGGGCCGACGCTTCCGCAGAGACTCCCCACTCGCGGCTGTCACCTGCGCGGACCGGCTTCTTGCTCCAGGCCTTGCGCGAAGGCGACACGGTCAAGGCCGCTGCGGCTCGCGTGGGAGTCTCCCCCAGTACCGTGTACGCCACCGGAGATGCGACCCGGCCTTCGCCAAGCAGATGGAGGAAGCCCGGGCGGAGAGAGTTCGGACCCGTCCGCCCAAGGAGAAGAAAAAACCACGGCCGCAGCGCTTTCACGGATGGGAAGGACGGTACCGGCTGATCCGCCTCGACCCGCCGGCCGTGGCCGACGTCGCTGCCTGCGATGTCGTCGAGCAGACGACCGGCAATGACTCCGCCGTCGATTCCAAAAGCCGCTGATCGAGGCGTCCTGGGGGTCTCTGGTCACCAGCCGCTGCTTTCGCACCCGTTGGCCGGACTTCCCCGCATGCCCGTCGCGTTCGTCGTAACCGTGATGGGTGGCGTGGTCGTGTGCGGTGCCGGTGCGGGTCCCGTGGCCCGCCGACTTCTCGATGCGCCACAGATTGGTCCACGGCTGGCGCGGGACTGCTCCTCTCCGCTTGCGGGCGTGGTCATCGCCGCCCCGCCGACGCTGGACCGCTGCCGACGCATCTGAGTGGACGTTAAGTCCGATCTTCCCTGGTTCGTGATCGCTCGATCGTGGTACTGATGGCTGCGCGGGCCATGTAATGAGCATGTCCATGTTGAGATGCGGGGCATGGAGAGAAAGCCGTACCCCAGCGACTTATCGGACGTGCAGTGGGCGTTGATTGAGCCGATGATCATGGCCTGGAAGCAGGCGAGGGTAGCGCGGTCGGCGACCGGTGATCCCGGGGTCTGCGATCTGCGGGAGGTCGTGAACGCGATCTTTTACCAGAACCGGACGGGCTGTCAGTGGCGCTACCTGCCCCATGACCTGCCGGCCTGGTCGGCGGTGTTCTACTACTTCACGCTGTGGCGCCAGGACGGCCTTGACCAGCGGATCCAGGAACTCCTGCGCTGCCAGGTCCGGGAGAGAGCCCGGCGATTAGAGGACCCGTCCCTCGTGATCATCGACACCCAGTCCGTGCGCGCGGCGGCCGGTGTCCCGAAGACCACAACGGGACTGGACGCCAACAAGAAGGTCTCGGGCCGCAAGCGGGGACTGGCCGTCGACGTGCTGGGGCTGATCATCGGCGTCGTCGTGCTCGCCGCATCCGCCCACGACAACACCGCCGGCACCGCTCTGCTCGACCAAGCCGCCGAGCGGTGCGGGATGCGTCTGGAGAAGGCACTGGTGGACCAGGGCTTCAAGGACGAGGTCCTCATCCACGGTGCCCTGCTGGACATCGGCGTCGAAGTCGTCCGCCGCAATCCGGCCGACCAGGGCAAAGGTTTCGTCCCGCAACCGAAGAGGTGGATCGTGGAACAGGTCAACGGCACGCTGATGCTGCATCGCCGACTGGCCCGCGAG
>NZ_JAMGBG010000223.1 GCF_023516595.1 Streptomyces neyagawaensis
GCAGCGGCCCGCTCCGCCTCGGCTGCCGCCGCTGCCGCCCGCGCGGCCTCCGCGACCCGCTCGGCCTCCGCGGCGGCGGCCCGCTCCGCGGCGATCCGTCGCGCCTCCTCGGCGCGCAGCAGCGCCTCCTCCGCCTTGCGCTGCTTCTCCAGGCGGCGCGCCTCCGCCTCCGCCCGCAGTCGCTGCTCCTCCGCGGCCTGCTGGCGTCGCCGTTCCTCCTCGACCCGGCGGCGTTCTTCCTCCTCGGCACGGGCCTTCTCCTCCGCGAGGAGCCGTGCCTGCTCCTCCTCGGCGCGGCGCCGCGCTTCCTCGGCCCGTCGCCGGGCCTCCTCGGCCTGTCGTTCGGCCTCGCGTCGCTGCGCCTCCTCCAGCTCGCGCCGCTTGCGCTCCTCCTCCTCGGCGCGCAGCCGGGCGAGTTCCTCCTGGCGCTCCCGCTCCAGCCGCTCTTCCTCGGCCTTGCGGGCGGCCTCCTCCTCGGCCTTCTTGCGGGCCTCCTCCTCGGCCTTGCGCCGCGCCTCCTCCTGCGCCTTCACCTCGGCCTCGGACAGCGGGAGCATCACGTCGAGGCGGTGCCGGATGACGGTGGTGACGGCCTCCGCGTCCTGCCCGCCGTCGACGACCAGGTACCGTCCGGCGTCGGCGGCGGCGAGCGTCAGGAATCCGGCCCGTACGCGCTCGTGGAACTCGGCCGGCTCGGACTCCAGCCGGTCCGGCGCCTCGGTGAACCGCTCCCTCGCCGCCTCGGGCGAGACGTCGAGCAGCACCGTCAGATGCGGTACGAGCCCGTTCGTGGCCCAGCGGGAGATCCGGGCGATCTCGGTCGGGGAGAGGTCCCGGCCGGCTCCCTGGTACGCGACGGAGGAGTCGATGTACCGGTCGGAGATGACGACGGCGCCCCGCTCCAGCGCGGGCCGCACCACGGTGTCCACGTGTTCCGCGCGGTCCGCCGCGTACAACAGGGCCTCGGCGCGGTGGGACAGTCCGGCGCTGGACACGTCGAGGAGGATCGACCGCAGCCGCTTGCCCACGGGGGTGGCGCCGGGTTCGCGGGTCACGACCACCTCGTGCCCCTTGGCGCGGATCCACTCGGCGAGCGCCTCGACCTGGGTGGACTTGCCGGCGCCGTCGCCGCCCTCCAGGGCGATGAAGAACCCGGTCTCGGCCGGTGCCTGGTCGGGGTCGTCGCCGCCGAGCAGCGCGTCCCGCAGGTCGTGCCGCAGCGGCACTCCGGACCGGTCGTCGACCTTGGCGAGGACGAGCGCGGCGACCGGCAGGAGCAGCGCCCCGATGAGCATCAGGGTGAACGCGGCACCGCCGTGCGCGAACACGAACTTGCCGTTCTCCAGCCGGTGCGGGCCGATGGCGGCGGCGACCAGCGGGGCCAGGACGGCGGCGAGCGCGACGAAGACGCGTACGACCGCGTGGAGGTGCTCGGTGGTCCGGGCCCGCCGGAATTCCTCGGCCTCCAGGTCGAGCAGTGTGTGCCCGGTGTTCGCGGCGATGCCCGCGGCGACACCCGCCAGCCCGAAGATCAGGACGACGCTGGTGACGTCCGGCACGAGTCCGCCGGCGAGCAGGGCGACACCGGTGAAGGCGATGGCCAGGGCGAGGAGCCGACGGCGGGACAGCGACGGCAGCACGGACGGAGCCTTGCGGATCCCAAGGCCCACGCCGCCGGTCAGCGCGACGACCAGCAGGCCGTACAGCACCGGGCCGCCGCCCAGGTCCTTGGCGTGCAGCACGGCCACGGCGACCGCGGCGGCGACCGCGCCGGCGACCGCCGCGCACGCGGGCACCAGGATCGGGATGGCGCCCGTGCGGCCCTTGTCGACGCCGGTGCCGGTCCTGGGCCGACGCAGTCCCTCCAGCGGGGACCGCGCGCGGGGGGTGCGCGTCTTGGGCAGTTCGAGGAAGGTCACCACCGACAGCGAGGCGGCGAAGAGTCCGGCGGCGACGTACGAGGCGAGCGCCGCCTGGTGCTGACCGAACCAGTCGAGGCCGGCGCCCAGCAGGTTGTTGAGCAGCGCCACGACGACGAGGGTGGCGGCCGCGAGGGGCACCGCCACGAATCCGGTACGCAGGGACAGGCGTCGCAGCGCGTCCATGTGGTCCGGCAGCGGGCGTACGGTCGCGCCCTCCAGCGGCGGCGCGTGCAGCAGCGCGGGTGCCGCGCTCTCCCGGCAGACCGTCCAGAAGCGTTCGGCGACGCCGGTCACGAAGACAGTCACCAGGAGCACCGCGAGCGCGTTGTCCGGTGTCCAGTCGATCCACAGGGGCGCGACGATCAGCAGCAGGACGCGCAGCCCGTCCGCGCCGACCATGGTCCAGCGGCGGTCGAGCGGGCCGTCCTGCGAGGTCAGTGAGGTGAGGGGGCCGAGGAGCACGGCGCCGAAGAGCAGGGTCGCGAGGACCCGCGTGCCGAAGACGACGGCGACGGTCAGGGCGACACCCCGGTACCCGCCACCGAACGGCCCCTCGGCGATCGCCGTCTGGAAGGCCAGGAGGACGAGTACGAACAGGGCGAGGACATCGCCCACGCCGCCCACGAGCTGTGCGCTCCACAGCCGTTTGAGCTGAGGTCGGCGCAAGAGCGCCCGTACCGCGCGCTCCCTGGAGTCGGCTGCCAGGGCGTCGTCGGGGGCCGGAGTCAGGGCAGTCGGCTGCTCGCCTCGCATCATGCTTTCAGCCTATCGGCACCCACCGACAGCCCGGACCGACGCCCGAACGCACGCACACGTCGCCACCAAGTCGTGTAAAAAGCGCAGGTTCGGAGAAGCCAAGGTGAAGATTCCAGCCAAGCTGATCGACAGCCGCCCCAGGGGCGCGGGGAACTGCGCGACCAGCCCCAAACGCTCCCGCACCCGCGCGCCGTCCCCGAACCCCCGACCCCTTGGGGGCTCACGAACCCTCGGGCGCCCGACAGCCTTCAGCCGAACGCCCGACGGTTCTCCACGTCTCTCGACGTCTCTCGACGCCTCTCAGCCCTCGGACGACGCGGCGGTCTTCTTCGCAGCCGCCGTCTTCGCGGTCGCGGCCTTCTTCGCCGCGGCCGACTTGGTGGTGGCGGTCTTCTTCGCGGCCGTCTTCTTCGCCGGCGCCGCCTTCTTCGCGGCGGCGGTCTTGGCCGTGGTCGCCTTCTTCGCGGGCGCCTTCTTCGCCGTCTTCTTGGCCGGCCCCTTCGCCCGCTTCTCCGCGAGCAGCTCGAACCCGCGCTCAGGTGTGATCGTCTCCACGCTGTCGCCGGACCGCAGCGTCGCGTTGGTCTCGCCGTCGGTGACGTACGGCCCGAAGCGGCCGTCCTTCACCACGACCGGCTTGCCGCTGACGGGGTCCGCGCCCAGCTCCTTCAGCGGCGGCTTGGCGGCGGCCCGCCCCCGCTGCTTGGGCTGGGAGTAGATCTCCAGTGCCTCTTCCAGCGTGATCGTGAACAGCTGGTCCTCGGACTGGAGGGAGCGCGAGTCCGTGCCCTTCTTCAGGTACGGCCCGTAGCGCCCGTTCTGCGCGGTGATCTCCTGGCCCTCCGCGTCCGCGCCGACGACGCGCGGCAGCGACATCAGCTTCAGGGCGTCGTCGAGCGTGACGGTGTCCAGGGACATCGTCTTGAACAGGGAGGCCGTCCGCGGCTTGACCGCGTTCTTGCCCGTCTTCGGGGTGCCCTCGGGGAGGATCTCCGTCACGTAGGGCCCGTAGCGGCCGTCCTTGGCGACGATCTGGTGGCCGGTCGCCGGGTCGGTGCCCAGCTCGAAGTCACCGCTGGGCTTCGCCAGCAGCTCCTCCGCCAGCTCGACGTTCAGCTCGTCGGGCGCCAGGTCCTCGGGGATGTCGGCGCGCTGGTGCCCCTCGCTGTCCTTCTCGCCGCGCTCGATGTACGGGCCGTAGCGTCCGACGCGGAGCACGATGCCGTTGCCGACGGGGAACGAGGAGACCTCACGCGCGTCGATGGCGCCCAGGTCGGTGACCAGTTCCTTCAGTCCGCCGAGGTGGTCGCCGTCGCCGTTGCCGGCCTCGGCGGCCGTGCCGATGTCACCGGTGCTCTCGCCGAAGTAGAACCGCTTCAGCCACGGCACGGACTGGGCCTCGCCGCGGGCGATGCGGTCGAGGTCGTCCTCCATCTTGGCGGTGAAGTCGTAGTCGACGAGCCGACCGAAGTGCTTCTCCAGGAGGTTGACCACGGCGAACGACAGGAAGGACGGCACGAGGGCCGTGCCCTTCTTGAAGACGTAGCCGCGGTCGAGGATCGTGCCGATGATCGACGCGTACGTCGACGGGCGGCCGATCTCGCGCTCCTCGAGCTCCTTGACCAGGCTGGCCTCGGTGTAGCGGGCGGGCGGCTTGGTGGCGTGCCCGTCGACCGTGATCTCCTCGGCGGCCAGCGCGTCGCCCTCGGAGACCTGCGGCAGTCGGCGCTCGCGGTCGTCCAGCTCGGCGTTCGGGTCGTCGGCGCCCTCGACGTAGGCCTTGAGGAAGCCGTGGAAGGTGATCGTCTTGCCGGAGGCGCTGAACTCGGCGTCCCGGCCGTCGGAGGCGGTGCCGCCGATCTTGACGGTGACGGAGTTGCCGGTCGCGTCCTTCATCTGGGAGGCGACGGTCCGCTTCCAGATCAGCTCGTACAGCTTGAACTGGTCGCCGGTCAGACCGGTCTCGGCGGGCGTGCGGAAACGATCACCCGAGGGTCGGATCGCCTCGTGCGCCTCCTGCGCGTTCTTGACCTTCCCGGCGTACGTCCGGGGCTGCGCCGGCAGGTAGTCGGCGCCGTACAGCTGGGTGACCTGGGCGCGGGCGGCGGACACGGCGGTGTCGCTGAGCGTCGTGGAGTCCGTACGCATATAGGTGATGAAGCCGTTCTCGTACAGCTTCTGCGCCACCTGCATGGTCGCCTTGGCCCCGAAGCCGAGCTTGCGCGAGGCCTCCTGCTGGAGCGTCGTCGTACGGAACGGGGCGTACGGGGAGCGGCGGTACGGCTTGGACTCGACGGAGCGGACGGAGAAGCGGGTGTTCTCCAGAGCGGCGGCCAGCCCGCGGGCGTTCGCCTCGTCGAGGTGCAGGACGTTCGCGCCCTTGAGCTGCCCGAGCGAGTCGAAGTCGCGGCCCTGGGCGACCCGGCGGCCGTCGACGGACTGCAGACGGGCGACCAGGGACGACGGGTCGGACGGGTCGCCGGCGCGGCCGGTGGAGAAGGTGCCGGTCAGGTCCCAGTACTCGGCCGAGCGGAACGCGATCCGCTCGCGCTCCCGCTCCACGACGAGCCGGGTCGCCACGGACTGGACACGGCCCGCGGACAGCCGGGGCATGACCTTCTTCCACAGGACCGGCGAGACCTCGTAGCCGTAGAGGCGGTCGAGGATGCGGCGGGTCTCCTGGGCGTCGACGAGCTTCTGGTTGAGCTGGCGCGGGTTGGCGACGGCGGCCTGGATCGCGGCCTTGGTGATCTCGTGGAAGACCATCCGCTTGACCGGGACCTTGGGCTTGAGGACCTCCTGGAGGTGCCAGGCGATGGCCTCGCCCTCGCGGTCCTCATCGGTGGCGAGGTAGAGCTCGTCGGAGTCCTTCAGCAGGTCCTTGAGCTTCTTGACCTGCGCCTTCTTGTCCGCGTTGACCACATAGATGGGCGCGAAGTCGTGCTCGACGTCCACGCCGAGGCGACGGACCTCGCCGGTGTACTTCTCCGGCACCTCCGCGGCGCCGTTGGGAAGGTCGCGGATGTGCCCGACGCTCGCCTCGACGATGTAGCCGGGGCCGAGATAGCCCTTGATCGTCTTCGCCTTGGCAGGCGACTCGACGATGACGAGTCGGCGGCCGCCGTTCGCGGTCTCGCTGGTCGGGGACAACTTCGCTCTTCTCTCCGGTCGACGCTGGGATCTCCCCGGGGTCGCCTTGTGTCCGGGGTCGGGCACCCCCGGAGGCCGGTGCCTCGCAGGAGGCGCGGCCATGAGCCCGGGGGGTCGGGTCATGCTGACGCTGCGGAGTGTGACGGTACATCCCGCCCCCGTGTCAAACGGGAAAAGCCCGCAACGGCCACTCGAACGGTAACCCGACTACCGCCATTCCTGCCGCCCGGCGTGGTCACCGGCCCTTCCGGACCGATGCGGAGGGTCACCCCGCGGTCACCCGGCCCGCTCCCCGCTCCGGCCTCCGGAGCACCCTCAGATCTGCGCGAAGCACCACGCGCCGAGCAGGAGGGCGGCGACCGCGGCGACGCTCGCGAGCGTTGCCGACATCACAGGGCGCACGCCGTGCGCGACCGACAGTCCCTGCCGCAGCCGGACGGTGGTCCACAGCAGCAGCCCGCCCCCGAACAGGGCGAACACCACTCCCGCGAAGATCGCCGATCCGCTCTCCATGTCCCGCTCTCCCACCCCTCGACACCCAGGGAGGGGAGGCTGGCACGCACGGGAAGCGGACACACGAACCCGAGGTGAACGCGAGGCGTCCGGGGCCTCAGACCGAGCCGGGCGTGGGTATCTTCCCGGTCGTCCTGGAGATGTCGGCATTGCGCACCGTGCACACCACCTTGTTGAAGCCCTTCTTCCACTCGTCCTCGTCGGAGACCCAGCCCGACACGATCAGGTCGGAGCCGGGCGCCCAAGTCGTCTCGAACCTGTTGGTGCAGAGCTTTCCCCCCTCGTCGAGGGCGCCCTGGAAGGTCATGCTGTCCGGGGCCTGCACCGATCCGACGACCTGGTCGGTGTGCGCTTGGGCACAGTCGGTCAGCGGCGCGTCGTATCCCTTGTCGTCCCTGGTGGTGTAGTCCCAGCAGTCGCCGACGGCCATCTGCGTGGGCCACAGGTTCGTGCCCGTGTCGCGGAGGCGGCCCACTTCCCCGCCGATCGGGACGTGCTTGCCGAGTACGAGACATGCCGTACCGCCCTTGGCGGCGGTGAAGCCCTCCTTCGTGGGCACCAGCGCGTAGACCCCGGCGTCGGGGAGGGCCTCGGCCGTCGAGTCGGCCTGGTTGGCGCAGCGCTGCGGGCCGTTGGCCCGGGCGTCGTCGTGGTCGGAGGCCGTCTCGATGGCCACGACCTGGCCGTCCGGCCAGTCCTCGTCGCAGTCGACCACGCCGAGGTCGGGCAGCGACTTGAACGCCGCCCCCGTCCAGACCGCCTTGACGCAGTCCCCTACTTGCAGCGGCTGGGTGAGGGCCGCCTTCTTGCCGTACGGGTACTTGGCGATCACCGGTCGGGGCGGGGCGTCCGGGGGGTCGTTGCGCACCTTGACCACGGCCCAGGTGCCGCCGCCCGCCACCAGCAGCACCGCCACGACGAGCGCGACGAGCGCGGCCGGCGGCATCTTGCGCCGGGGAGTGCCGGGCTGTGGGGCGAGGGCGGTGACCGTCGGATACCCCGCGTGGCCCGGCGGGGTGGGGCCGCCGCCGTAGGGCGTGGACCGGTTGGCCGCGTACGCCGGCGCCTGATGGCCCAAGGGGCCGCCGTACGAAGGAGCCTGACCGCCCGCCGTGCCTCCGTAGGGCGTGGCCGGGCTGCCCGGGTAGCCGCCCTGGGCGGGGCCCTGACTGCCCGCCACATTGCCGTACGGCGTGGGCCGGCCGCCCGCGTACGGGTTGTGGCCGTCGTACGGGCCGCGGGGCCGCGCCTGCTGCCAGGGGTCGTACGGCGACGGTCCGGCCGGGGTGTTGGGGCCCGCGCCCGGGGTGTTCGGGCCGCCCGCCGGGGTGTGCGGCGTGTTCGGTGTCGGCGGGGCGCCGGGTGTGTGCGGGGCGGCACCGGGGGTGTGGGAGGCGTACGGGGCGGCGCCCGGGGTGTGGGATGCGTACGGCGTGTGGGGCGCTCCGGGTGTGTTCGGGGTGTTGCCACCCTGGGCGGCGGCCACCTGGCCGGGCGGGGCGCCGACCGCGTAGCCGTGCGGCGTACCGGCGGTCGCATGTCCGCCCGGTCCACCGGCCGCGGCGGGGGCGGGGCCGAAGGCATCCGGGGCCGACGACGGGGTGGCTCCCCAGCCGGCCGGTGACGACGGGCCGCCCGCGGGCGCGACCCGCTCCAGACCGCGGGCCACGGCCTCCGGCGACAACCGCCGTACCGGGTCCTTGATGAGCAACCCGTGCAGTACGGGCGCCAGTTCACCGGCGCGGGCGGGCGGTGGGGGCTCCTCGCCCAGCAGGGCGGTGAGCGTCGCGTACTCGCCGTGCCGGTCGAAGGGGCCGCGGCCCTCGACGGCCGCGTACAGCGTGGCGCCGAGGGAGAACATGTCGGCGGCGGGCGTCGGCGGCTCGCCGCGCGCCCGCTCGGGCGCCAGATAGCCGGGCGTGCCGAGGATGCCGGCGGTGGCGGTGAGCCGGGGCTCGCGGGACTCCGGCTGGAGTGCGATGCCGTAGTCGGTGAGCAGCACGCGCGCGTAGGGGTCGCCGGAGGCATCGGCGGCCAGCAGGATGTTGGCCGGTTTCACATCGCGGTGGAGGATGCCGATCCGGTGTCCCGCGGTGAGCGCGTCGAGGACGGCGAGCCCGATCCGGGCGACCTGCTCGGGCGCGAGGGGCCCCCGCTGCCGTACGACGGCCTGGAGGTCGACGGCGTCCGGCACGTACTCCATGACGATCCACGGCAGGCCCTCGTGCAGCACCACGTCGTGGACCGTCGCCACATGAGGGTGGCCGCGCAGACGCGCGGCGTGCCGGGCCTCGCTGCGGGCCCGGGCGATGCGCTGCGCGGGCTCGCTCGCGTCCCTCGGGACGTCGGGCAGGGAGATCTCCTTCATGGAGACCTCGCAGGCCAACTCCTCGTCGTACGCGAGCCAGACCCGGCCCATGCCGCCCGCGCCCAGCGTGCGCAGCAGGCGATAGCGGCCGTTGATGATCCTTCCCTGGCCCTGCTCCGGCGTATCCCCCGCCATCGCGACCCCCCGATCCCCCAGAGACAGCGCGTGCCTCCCCCGAGGACACGTCGAATCCGTCTCTTGAAAATAGCTTCGCACGCACCACTGACAGGAGACCTTTTACGGATCAATCCAGCCAGACCGGACACATGCGACCCAGGGGTACGGAGGGACCCCATCCGTTACTCGAACAGGGCACCCGAACATGTCCTCGGCGGGCCGCCGGGCAGCCTCGGCGGAGCCGGTTCGAGGAAGCCGCCGCCTCAGGGGGCCGGTTCGAGGAAGCCCCCGCCTCAGGGGGCCGGTTCGAGGAAGCCCTGCTCGACGAGGAGCCGGATCTGGACCGGCGTCCGGTCGCGCAGCGCCACCGGGTCCTCGCCCACGAGCTGGGCGATGGCGTCCAGAATCCGCCCCGCACTGAGCGAGCCGTCGCACACACCGGCGAATCCGGCGCCGACCGTGTCCACCTTCGTGGCCCGGCGCATACCCCGGTTCTGCCGCAGCACCACGTGCTCGGGGTCCTCGGCGCCGGGCAGTCCGACCTGCTCCTGGACGACCTCCGAGGCGAGCCGGAAGTGCGCGCCGAGGAGCGCGGCGTCGTCGGCGGCCCGCAGGTAGTCGACGCGCGCGAAGTGGGCCCGCACCGTCTCACCGAGCGGCTGTTCGACCGGATGCGGCCATTCCTCGACGGTGATCGAGGGCTCGTCGTCGGCCGCGGCCGACTTGCGCAGCGTGATCCAGCCGAACCCGACGCCCTTGACCTTGCGCGCCTCGAACTCGTCCAGCCACGCGTCGTACCGGGCCTGGTACTCGGCCACGTCACCGCGGTGGTCGCCCGCGTCCCGCAGCCACAGCTCCGCGTACTGCGTGACGTCCTGGACCTCCCGCTGCACGATCCACGCGTCGCAGCCGCGCGGCACCCACGACCTGAGCCGCTCCTGCCAGTCCTCCCCCGCCACGTGCTGCCAGTTGGCGAGGAACTGCGCGAACCCGCCCTCGTTGAGCCGCTCCCCGGCCCGCTGCACGAGGGTGCGGCAGAGGTCGTCGCCGCCCATGCCGCCGTCACGGTAGGTGAGCCGGGCGCCGGGCGAGATCACGAACGGCGGGTTGGACACGATGAGGTCGTACGTCTCGTCGTCCGCGAGCGGCTCGAAGAGCGAGCCCTGGCGCAGATCGGCCGCCGGTGCGCCGGAGAGCGCCAGCGTGAGCGCCGTGATGTGGAGCGCGCGCGGGTTCAGGTCGGTCGCCGTCACGCGGGTGGCGTGCTGGGCGGCGTGCAGCGCCTGGATGCCGGAGCCGGTGCCGAGGTCGAGCGCGGAGCCGACCGGCGTCCGCACGGTGATGCCGGCGAGGGTCGTGGACGCG
>NZ_JAMGBG010000224.1 GCF_023516595.1 Streptomyces neyagawaensis
GCACGGTGATGCCGGCGAGGGTCGTGGACGCGCCGCCGACGCCCAGCACCACGCCCTCGTCCTTGCTGCCGATGCCCCCGGCCCCGCCGACCGCGCACCCCAGGTCGGACACGATGAACCAGTCCTCGCCACCGGGGCCGCCGTACGGTCGTACGTCGACGGTGGCGGCGATCTCCTCGGAGGAACCACCGACGGGAACCAGCCATCCACTCTCGACACACGCGTCGACAGGCAGCGCCTCCTCCACGCGCGCGCGTGCCACCGGCTGCTGCAGGAGAAACAGCCGGACGAGCGCCTCCAGCGCCGACTCGCCGCGCGTGGCCCGCAACGCAGGCACCACTTCGCTCCGGGCGAGGGCCGCGTACGCGGAGGCACCGAGCAGTTCGAGCAGCCCGTCGGCGGTGAAGTCGGCGCCGATCAACGCGGCGCGCAACCGGGCGGCGACATCGGAACGGTCAACGGACGGCAGGGAGGGCAGCTTGGAGTCACTCACAGACGTCAGCGTAGCCGCGCCGGGCCGCCCAGCCCCGGCCGCGCGGACCACGGCCGGGCGCGCGCCGCCATCCGTCGCGCGGACCACGGCCGGGCGCGCCGCCGTCAGCCGTCCGGGCCCATGGCCGG
>NZ_JAMGBG010000225.1 GCF_023516595.1 Streptomyces neyagawaensis
GGGGGCAGCCGCCCGCCACTCGGGCCCACCGCCGCCCGTCCCTCGGGCCCGCCGCCGCGCGCCGCGCGCGGCCGCCGCGAGCGCTCCGCTCAGACCGCGCGGTTGCGCCTGCGCGCCAGTTCGTCCGCGGGGTTGGGGCGGACCAGGGTCTCGCCCGTGTCGATCCGCTCGCCGTGCAACTGCGAGAGAGCGCTTTCCACATCACGCCAGACGACCCCGACGGCGATCCCGAAGATCCCCTGGCCGCCTTGGAGAAGGGCGTGGACCTCGTCCGGCGAGGTGCATTCGTAGACCGTGGCCCCGTCGCTCATCAGCGTCATCCGCTCCAGATCGCTGAAGCCCCGCTCCCGCAGGTGCTGGACGGCTGTGCGGATGTTCTGCAGGGAGACGCCGGTGTCGAGGAACCGTTTCACGATCTTGAGGACGACGACATCCCTGAAGCTGTAGAGCCGCTGTGTCCCGGACCCGTGGGCGGACCGCACGCTGGGCTCCACCAGGCCGGTGCGGGCCCAGTAGTCGAGCTGGCGATAGGTGATGCCTGCGGCGGCACACGCGGTGGGGCCGCGGTACCCGACGTTCTCGTGGGGCTCGTGCTCGGCCTCCGTGCTGTCCTGGACAGCCGTCGGCAACTGTGGAACGGGACCGGCCGCGCCGCCGGAATGGGGATAGCCCCTGCTCGAGCGGAGCCGAGCGCTCGGGGGAGGGTACGAGCCGCTCTCCCCTCAGACTGCGTCCGGGGGCACCCCCAGCCGTACCGTCGCCGCTGTTCCTCACGCCGACCTCCGTCCTTGACCTGCCTTATCGACGGTAGGCAGCCACCAGGGGCGCGTCAACGACCGCCACACTCGGCACGCCGAGTGATAATCACCCTGAGAGTGGTTTCCCGTGCCCTTCCGCGGGGAAAGGCTAGCCGAATGTGCTAAGCGGAACCCCAGGACACCGCATGGGCACGTGTCAGGTGCCGGACTCTCGTGAAGCCGCCCCTCTGACCGACACCACCCGGCCCCGACCCGATCGGTCGGCGCTCCGACAGGCCGTGGGCGGCACGCGGTGCTGATCCCGCCGGTCACGACCGCGCAGCCCCGCGGCGGCGCGGCCCGGCGGTCCACAGGCCCCGGTTGGCGCGACGGCGACTTGGCCCCGCGCCACGGGCCGACGGCCCGGCGGCCTCGAGGCCCGACACCACCGCAGCCCGGCCTCACTGGCTGCTGGTACCGAAGTCCTCCGGCGAGATCTGGTCGAGGAACTCGCGGAACTTCTCCACCTCGTCCTCCTGCTCGTCCGGGATCGCGATGCCCGCATCGTCGAGCACCCCGTCACTGCCGAAGATCGGCGTCCCGGTGCGCAGCGCCAGCGCTATGGCGTCGGAGGGCCTGGCGCTCACCTCGACACCGCTGGCGAAGACCAGCTCCGCGTAGAAGACGCCCTCACGCAGATCCGTGATGCGCACTTCCGTGAGCTCCTGGCCGACGGCCTCCAGCACGTCCTTGAACAGGTCGTGGGTCAGCGGCCGCGCGGGGGCCATGCCCTGCTGGGCGAAGGCGATCGCGGTGGCCTCCCCGGGCCCGATCCAGATGGGGAGGTAACGGTCGCCTCCCACTTCACGCAGGAGCACGATCGGTTGGTTGGAGGGCATTTCGACCCGGACACCTACGACATCGAGCTCGTTCACACAGCAACCCTAGGCCGTGCTCGGGATGTTTGGGTAGTCGAGCACGGATAGGCCGGACGATCCGCCACAGGCGAACACCCCTCTTCAGCGGAGCCGAACACCCAGCGCGCTCTGCACCAGCGCGGCGTGCAGCTTCACCGTGAGCCCCGCCAGCTCCCGCGTACGGTCCTCCGCATGCGCTCTGGTCTGGGGATTGCGGTGGCGGCGCAGCGGCGCGACCACCTGCTCCACGAGGCCCGCCTCACGGTCGGCGGCGGCCCGCATCACCCGCAGATGCCTCGGCTCGATACCGAACCGCCCCAGTTCCACCACAAGCGTGGCGACCGTGAGGGCCTCGGCGTCGTACGTGCCGTCCGGCAGCGGCGCCACGAGCCCGTACGACTCCCACTCGGCCAGCTGCTCCTCGCCGATCCCGGCACCGGCCAGCAGCTCGGCCCGCCCGATCCGGGCGGCGGTGGGCTCCTCGGGCTCCCCGAAGAGCTCGCTCAGCCGCTCTCCGTCGCCGATGTCCCGCTGGCGGCCCACCGACGGCAGCCGGACGTCCTCGCCCCGTTCCAGGGCCGCCAGGTGCTCACGGATCACCTTGAGCGGCAGATAGTGGTCCCGCTGCATCCTCAGGACATGTCCGAGACGCTCGACGTCCCCGGCGCTGAACTTGCGATACCCCGAGGGGGTCCGCTGCGGCTCGATGAGCCCCTCCGACTCCAGGAAACGAATCTTGGAGATCGTGACCTCGGGGAATTCCTCGCGCAGCAGGTTCAGCACCGAGCCGATGCTCATCAGGCCACTGTCCGCGGCGGTGGTGCCGTGATCGGCACCACCGCTCGTTGTTCGAAGCATGGACCTTCCCTGGGGATTCCCCCCGGATCGAGTCCGGGGGCGGGTCAGTAACCCCGCTGGCTCGCGTAGAAGACCAGCCGGTACTTGCCGATCTGCACCTCGTCACCGTTGTGCAGGGCGACCTGGTCGATCCGCTCACGGTTGACGTACGTGCCGTTCAGGCTGCCGACGTCGGCGACCGTGAACGAGCCGTCCTGGGCCCGGCGGAACTCCACATGGCGACGGGAGACCGTGACGTCGTCCAGGAAGATGTCGCTCTGCGGGTGACGGCCCGCCGTCGTCAGGTCGCTGTCGAGCAGGAAGCGGCTGCCCGCGTTCGGCCCGCGGCGTACGACGAGGAGTGCCGAGCCGAGCGGCAGCGCGTCGACGGCGGCCTGGGCCTCCGGCGAGAGCGCCGGCAGCTGCGTCTGACCTGTCGTCTCGGAGTCGTAGGCCTCGAGGCCGGAGATCGAGATCGTGGAGGTCGTCTCGGACGGACGCTCCGGCACGGCCCCGGGACGCAGCGGCGCACCGCAGTTCGAGCAGAAGCGGCTGTTCTCCGCGTTGCGGTTACCGCACCTCGTACACACCAGGGCCGACATCGACGGATCCTCCTGCCGCGGCTGCCCCGCCGGGGCATTGGACGCATACGGGTCGGTGGCAAACCCTCCACCCGTACCTGAGGCTGACGGGTCCCCGAAACCTATGCGGCCCGACTGGGCAGGGTCAACAGACGGCGCGCCCTGACCTCCGGAAATGTCACCGCCCGGACCAGCGACCTGGTCCCGGAACAGGGGGCGCTCGCCACCCTGGCCCTCGGCCTCCGAAGGCTGCGCGCGATGGCGGGAGGTCGCGTTGCCGCTGTCCTCTCGCGCGCTCTTGCCGAACAACTTCGCAAACAACTTCACGGGCGATTCCCCTTGACCGAAACAGACCCGCCCGTGGGGCAGGACGAACCCTGACTGAACACACCGGCCGACCCGGACATCCTCACAACGTCCGTTTCCACCAGACAGTTTCCACCACGCACCACCCATTCGGTGCGCCGACCCCCCGCAACCTCTTGCCCTCGCCGGACGACCCCTATGCACCTGCGGTTCACTGGGAGGACGACCGAGCGTAGTCAGGCCGCTTCGCCGCTCGCAAGGCGTCCACGACGATCTTGTCAGCCCGCTCCACGGTCACGGTGGCCTGCTCCTTCTCCAGTGTCTGCACCACGCCTCCGGGGATGTTCAACGCGGGCTCGAGGTCCTGCGGGTTGCCGATGACCTTGAAACGAAAGGGCTGGGTGATCTTGTTCCCGTCGACACTGATTCCCTTGCCGGAATCGGTGAGGTAGGTGCTGGCGACGACGCGTACGCCGTTCACCTGGATCGCCTCCGCGCCGGCGGCGCGCAGCTCCTGGATCGCGTCGAGCAACATGTCCGCCTCGACCGTCCCCTTCGTGTCGTTGATCGTCAGCGTGATGCCGGGTCCCTGCGCGGCCACGGTGCCCGCCAGCACGCCGAGTTGTCTCTCCTTCTCGACGGTCTGCTTGCGTGCCTCCTCGGCCTGGTCCGAGCTGTTCTCCAACTCGGTGCGCTGATCCTCGAGACCCTGCTTCTCCTCCTCCAGACGCTGAGTACGGTCATCCAGTTCATCGAGGATGCGTACGAGATCTTCCTGGCGTGCGCCGCGCAGCGCGCTGTCGTCGTTGTTGGAGGCCACCTGGACGGCCAGGCCGAAGCCCAGGCCGAACAGCAGCACGGCCACGATGAGTTGGGCCCGTGTGAAGCGCGGCGGCCACAGTCCCTGGGCCAGCCGCTGCCGTCCGGTCAGCCGGTTCTTCTCGTCGGGCGTGGCCGTGTCGGGCCCTTCGGCGGCCGTGACGGGGACCTCCTGCGGCAGCTCGCGGCGCAACCGGGTCGTCGGCTCGTCGTCGTCCGCCCCGCCGGCGCGCGCCGCCGGCCTCGGCGTCTCGTGCCTCTCGCTCATCGGCCTCACGCCCGGAACACGTGCCGGCGGATCGCCGCGGCGTTGGAGAAGATGCGGATGCCGAGAACGACCACGACGCCCGTGGACAGCTGGGCCCCCACACCCAACTTGTCTCCGAGGAACACGATCAGGGCGGCCACGACCACGTTGGACAGGAACGACACCACGAAGACCTTGTCGTCGAAGATCCCGTCCAGCATGGCGCGCAGACCGCCGAACACGGCGTCCAGGGCCGCGACGACGGCGATGGGGAGGTACGGCTCGACCACCGCGGGTACCTCGGGCCGGACCAACAGTCCGGCCACGACTCCGAGGACGAGGCCCAGTACGGCGATCACGATGTGCCCTTCCTAGTGCTCGGTTCTGCTGTTCGTACGATCACACTCGGCGCGGCGGGCACCTTGATGTCGCTCTCGGCGGAGATGCTCGTCCGGATTCCGAAGTTCTCTTGCAGGGCATGCAGGTACAGCCCGTCGGGGCTGTTCTGGAACCTGGTGCTCAGCCGCTGCCCGTCCCCCACCGCGAGCACCGTGTACGGCGGCACCAGCGGCTTGTTGTCGACCAGTATGGCGTCGCCGGCGGCCCTGATCGCCGACAGCGCGGTGAGCCGCTGTCCGTTGATCGAGACGGCCTCGGCGCCCGACTCCCACAGGCCGTTGACGACCCGCTGCATGTCACGGTCGCGCACGCGCCCGGTGTCGGAGAACCCGGAGGTCTCGCGGGGGTCGCCGTCACCGCCCTGACTGGCGTTCTTCGAGTCGTTGACGACGAGCTTCACGCCGGGGCCGTGCACCTCGACAGCGCCCGACAGGATGCCCACGAGGTCACCCTGGCCGCTGCCGCCGTCCTTGAGCGCCTCGCGCTGGCGCGCGCTCACGTCGTCACGGAGGTCGTCGACGGAGTCCTCCAGTTTGTCCGCGGCCGCGGTCTGCTGGTGGATGCGGTCGATGAGCTCCTCGCGCTCCTTGGCCAGCGCCGGGGCGCTGATCCGCGCCTGCGCCGCACCCACGGTCACCACCAGGGCGGCGAGCACCAGCCCGACGGCGAGGCCCAGCTTCGCCCGTACGGTTTTCGGCATGCCCCCGGTGCCGTCGGCCTTCTTCCGGGCGGCGGCCTCGGCATAGCCGTCGTCGAGGCTGTGGTCCATGACGTTGTTGAGCAGCGACATGGAGGCGTCCGGACGCGACGGGCGCGCGGGGCTGCTCCGAACGGGGGGCTGCTGCGGCATGCCGCACATCGTCGCACGTCGCGCCCACTACCTCCGAATGGCCCCACCCGCGTGCCGGACAGGCCCCGTTGGGGGCACTTGTCCGGCACGCGCGTGTGGCGGGTGTTTCAGCGTCCGGCGCTGTCCACCACCGACGACCATTCGTCGAGCAGGGCCTGCGCCGAGGCGTCGTCGGGCCCTTCGGCCCACAGATGCGTGACGGCCTCCGCCGGGTCCGGCAGGACCATCACCCACCGCCCGTCGGTCTCCACGACCCGCACACCGTCGGTCGTGTCGACAAAGCGATTGCCGGCGGCCTCCACGACCCGGCGCATCACCAGCCCCTTGACGGCCCACGGAGTGGCGAGATCCCGCTTGAGGACATGCGCCCGCGGAATGCGCGCGTCGATCTGGCTCAGCGTGAGCTGTGTCCGCGCCACCAGCCCGATGAGCCGTACGAAAGCCGCCGTCCCGTCGAAGACGCTGCTGAACTCCGGCACGATGAACCCGCCGCGCCCGTCTCCGCCGAAGATGGTCGTCTCGTCGCCGCCGACCCGGGTCAGGTCGTCCGGCGAGGTGGTCGTCCACTCGACCTGCGTGCCGTGGTAGGCGGCGACCTGTTCCGCGATCCTGGTGGTGGTCACCGGCAGGGCCACGCGCCCGCTCCGCCGCTCCGCGGCCACCAGGTCGAGCATCACCAGCAGGGCTCGGTCGTCCTCGACGATCCGCCCCTTCTCGTCGACCAGGGACAGACGCTCGCCGACGGGGTCGAACCGCACTCCGAACGCGGCCCGTGACGACGCCACGATCTCGCCGAGCCGCACGAGTCCCGACCGCCGCATGTCGCCCGTCTCCGTCGGCCTCGACTCGTCGAGGCCGGGATTGATCGTCAGCGAGTCGACGCCCAGCTTGCCGAGCAGGCTCGGCAGTACGAGACCGGCGCTGCCGTTGGACGCGTCGACGACGACCTTGAGCCCCGATTCGGCGATACCCGTAGTGTCGACGTTCCGCAGCAGGGAACCGGTGTACGAGTCGAAGACGCTGGCCGGGAAGTGCAGATCGCCGATCTCGCCCGGGAACGCGCGCCGGTACTCCTGCCGCGCGAACACCCGGTCCAGCTTGCGCTGGCTGGCCTGCGACAGGTCGGCTCCCTGACTGTCGAAGAACATGATGTCGACGGAGTCCGGCACACCCGGCGTGGTCCGGATCATGATCCCGCCGGCACTGCCCCGAGCGGTCTGCTGTCGGGCCACCGGCAGCGGCACGTTCTCCAGGTCCCGTACGTCGATGGCGCTGGCCTGCAGCGCCGAAATGACCGCCCGCTTGAGGGCACGCGCGCCTCGGGAGTGGTCACGTGCGGTGGTGACCGTCGAGCCCTTCTTCAGGGTCGTCGCATACGCCCCGGCAAGCCGCACGGCCAGCTCCGGGGTGATCTCCACGTTCAGGATTCCGGACACTCCACGGGCACCGAAGAGATGCGCCTGTCCGCGGGACTCCCAGATCACCGACGTGTTGACGAACGCGCCGGCCTCGATCGTCTTGAAGGGGTAAACGCGTACGTTCCCCTGGATGATCGATTCTTCGCCGACGAGGCACTCGTCGCCGATGACGGCGCCGTCCTCGACGCGCGCGGCCCGCATGATGTCGGTGTTCTTTCCGACGACGCAGCCCCGCAGATTGCTGTGCTGTCCGATGTAGACGTTGTCGTGGACGACGGCCTTGTGGAGGAAGGCCCCGCTCTTCACGACCACGTTCGAGCCGACCACGGTGTGTTCGCGGATCTCGACGCCGGCTTCGACCTTGGCGTAGTCCCCGATGTACAGCGGCCCACGCAGCACGGCGTCGGGGTGCACTTCGGCGCCTTCGGCGATCCACACGCCGGGTGAGAGCTCGAACCCGTCGATCTCGACGTCGACCTTGCCTTCGAGGACGTCGGCCTGTGCCTTCACATAGCTCTCGTGCGTGCCGACGTCCTCCCAGTAGCCCTCGGCGACATAGCCGTAGACAGGCTTGCCTTCCTTCATGAGCTGCGGGAAGACATCGCCGGACCAGTCGACGGGAACATCGGCCTCGACATAGTCGAAGACCTCGGGTTCCATCACATAGATGCCGGTGTTCACGGTGTCCGAGAAGACCTGTCCCCAGGTGGGCTTCTCCAGGAACCGCTCGACCTTGCCTTCCTCGTCGACGATCGTGATGCCGAATTCCAGCGGGTTCGGCACGCGGGTCAGGCAGACGGTGACGAGCGCACCCTTTTCCTTGTGGAAATTGATGAGCTCGGTGAGGTCGAAGTCGGTCAGGGCGTCACCGGAGATGACGAGGAAGGCATCGTCCTTCAGTGCTTCCTCGGCGTTCTTCACGCTCCCGGCAGTACCGAGTGGCTTCTCCTCATTGGCATAGGTGAGCTCCATCCCGAGCTCCTCACCGTCGCCGAAGTAGTTCTTGACGAGTGACGCCAGGAACTGGACGGTAACGACGGTCTCATTGAGCCCATGCCTTTTGAGCAGCCTCAGTACGTGCTCCATGATCGGGCGGTTCGCCACGGGCAGGAGCGGCTTGGGCATGCTCGAGGTCATGGGGCGAAGGCGTGTGCCCTCGCCTCCGGCCATCACGACGGCCTTCATGTCGGAAGCGTCCTCCTTGAAGAGACACGGTCTAGCCGACTTCACCCGTCCAGATTGTCCCGCACTTTTCCGACGCGGGCCATCGAGCCACTACGGCTGTCCCATCGGACGGGCTCAATCGGCCATGGCGTCCGCCGTGACAAGTCGGCGGACCTGAACCACGTAGAGGATCCCTGCCCACCAATACAGCGTTGTACCCCATCCGGCGAACGCCCATCCGAAAATAGCAGCGAGTGACGAGATCCATCCGGTTCCGTCACTGAGCAACAGCAAGGGGAAGGCGTACATCAGGTTGAAGGTGGCCGCCTTGCCGAGGAAGTTCACCTGGGGCGGCGGATAGCCGTGCCGACGGAGGATGCCCACCATCACCAGCAGAACCAGCTCACGCAAGAGAAGTACAGCGGTCAACCAAAGAGGGAGAATCTCGCGCCAGGTGAGGCCCACCAATGTCGACAGAATGTAGAGCCGGTCTGCCGCGGGATCGAGTAGCCGGCCGAGGCTGCTGATCTGGTTCCAGCGTCGCGCCAGCTTGCCGTCCAGATAGTCGCTGACGCCGCTCAGGGCGAGCACGAGGAGCGCCCAGCCGTCGACCTGGGGGCCGCCGAACTCGGGCCACAGAATCAGCCACAGGAAGACGGGGACTCCGAGGAGCCGCGCCATGCTGAGGATGTTCGGGATGGTGAGCACCCGGTCCGTCTGGACTCGGGTCTCCTGGACCTCCACCCGGGGGCCTCCTGTGCAAAACGAGCCAATGATGCTCCCTGACCCTACCTCAACGCAAAAAAGCTCTGGCTCCTGGGCATGGTGCCCAAGAGCCAGAGCTTTAAAAGGAGTTCGGCGGCGTCCTACTCTCCCACAGGGTCCCCCCTGCAGTACCATCGGCGCTGTGAGGCTTAGCTTCCGGGTTCG
>NZ_JAMGBG010000226.1 GCF_023516595.1 Streptomyces neyagawaensis
CTCCGACGGCACCCCTCAGACCCGGTGACACCACCCCCCAGGTCATGCGTTCGACAGGGGGCAAAAGTCATGCCGGGCCCGGAGGCCAGCGGTCCTCTTGCAGGACCGCAAAAAAACATAACGGGGGGCGGTGCGCCCAAGGACTCGGGGGTGTGGGCCGTGCGGCGGCTGCGGGTGCCTTGTGGTTTGTCGCGCAGTTCCCCGCGCCCCTTGTGGGGGCTGGCCCCGGCTGTTCAGGGGTGCCGTGGGGACAGCTCACCCCGTCACATGCCCGTGCGTCGCAGCAGCCCGCCCGCGAGGGCACAGGGCCCGCCCTTCGACCGGCTACCGCCCTCGGGTAGCGCCCGCCCCTTCGGGCAGCCGCCGCCCCCACGGGTCGCCCCCGCCTTCTCGGGCCGTGCGTGCCGTCTCCGGCCTTACGTGCTCCTTCAGGCCGCCCCCGCCCCTCGGGTCGCGCCTGCCCCCTCAGAGGCCCACGCCTCCTCGGGTAGCGCCTGCCCCTCTCGGGCCGCTTCCCGGCCTCTCGGGCCGTGCGTGCCCGGCCTTACGTGCCCCTTCAGGCCGCCCCCGCCCCCTCAGGTCGCGCCCGCCCCCTCAGACTGCTCCCCGCCCTCTCGGGCCGTACGTGCCCTCTCGGGCCGGGGCCGCCCCCGGCACCTCGGGCCGCACGCGCCCCCTCAGGCAACCCCGCCCCCTCGGGCCGCACGTGCCCCTCAGGCAACCCCCGCCCCCTCAGGCCGCACGCGCCCCCTCAGGCAACCCCCGCCCTCTCAGGCCGTGCGTGCCCTCTCGGGCCTTACGTGCCCCCCTCAGGCCGCTCCCCGCCCTCTCGGGCCGTACGTGCCCTCTCGGGCCGGGGCCGCCCCCGGCACCTCGGGCCGCACGCGCCCCCTCAGGCAACCCCCGCCCCCTCGGGCCGTGCGTGCTCTCTCGGGCCTTACGTGCCCCCCTCGGGCCGCACGTGCCCTCTCAGGCCGCACGTCCCCTTTAGAAGGGCTCGAAGTCGTCGTACGCCTGGTCGAGTTCGTCTCGTTCGGCCTGGCGGTCGCGGCGGCGCTGGACGGCGGGGCGGGGCTCTTCGAAGCGGTGGTCCTCGCCGCGGCGGCCGAGCATCTCCGCGCCGGCCGTGACGGACGGCTCCCAGTCGAAGACGACCGCGTTGTCCTCGGGACCGATGGCGACGCCGTCGCCGGAGCGGGCGCCCGCCTTCATCAGCTCGTCCTCGACGCCGAGCCGGTTCAGCCGGTCGGCCAGGTAGCCCACCGCCTCGTCGTTGTTGAAGTCGGTCTGGCGCACCCAGCGCTCCGGCTTCTCGCCGCGCACCCGGAAGAGGCCGTCCTCCTCGCGCGTGACGGTGAAGCCCGCGTCGTCGACCGCCTTCGGGCGGATGACGATCCGGGTGGCCTCCTCCTTCGGCTTGGCGGCCCGCGCCTTGCCGACGAGGTCCGCGAGGGCGAAGGACAGCTCCTTCAGACCGATGTGGGCGACCGCGGACACCTCGAAGACGCGGTAGCCGCGGGCCTCCAGGTCCGGCCGCACCATCTCGGCGAGGTCCTTGCCGTCGGGCACGTCGATCTTGTTGAGGACGACGATGCGCGGCCGGTTGTCGAGCCCGCCGTACTCCTTCAGCTCCTCCTCGATGATGTCGAGGTCGGAGACGGGGTCGCGGTCGGACTCCAGCGTCGCCGTGTCCAGGACATGGACGAGGACGCTGCAGCGCTCCACGTGCCGGAGGAACTCCAGGCCGAGGCCCTTGCCCTGGCTGGCGCCGGGGATCAGGCCCGGCACGTCGGCGATCGTGTAGACCGTCGAGCCGGCCGTCACCACGCCCAGGTTGGGGACGAGGGTCGTGAACGGATAGTCCGCGATCTTCGGCTTCGCGGCGCTCAGCACCGAGATCAGCGAGGACTTGCCCGCGCTCGGGTAACCGACCAGCGCCACGTCGGCGACGGTCTTCAGCTCCAGGACGATGTCGCGCAGGTCCCCCGGCTCGCCGAGCAGCGCGAAACCGGGCGCCTTGCGGCGGGCGGAGGCGAGGGCCGCGTTGCCGAGGCCGCCCCGGCCGCCCTGCGCGGCGACGAAGGAGGTGCCGTGGCCGACGAGGTCGGCGAGGACGTTGCCCTGCTTGTCGAGGACCACCGTGCCGTCCGGTACGGACAGGACGAGGTCCTGGCCGTCCTTGCCGGAGCGGTTGCCGCCCTCGCCCGGCTTGCCGTTGGTGGCCTTGCGGTGCGGGGAGTGGTGGTATTCGAGCAGCGTGGTGACGGACTGGTCCACGGTCAGGATCACATCGCCGCCGCGGCCGCCGTTGCCCCCGTCGGGGCCGCCCAGCGGCTTGAACTTCTCACGGTGGACGGAGGCACAGCCGTGGCCTCCGTTACCCGCGGCGACATGCAGCTCGACGCGGTCCACGAAGGTGGTCATGGTGGGTGCCTCCAGTTACGCGCAATGCGTGGTGTACGGAATTGTCTTAGCTGTAACACGTCAAAGGCGGACCCGCTTCCCGTACGGGAAGTGAGGTCCGCCTCGACGAAATCGCTCTACGGAAGCCCTGGTCGGAAGACTCAGGCGACCGGAACGATGTTCACGACCTTGCGGCCACGGCTGGTGCCGAACTGCACCGCACCGGCGTTCAGCGCGAACAGCGTGTCGTCGCCGCCACGGCCGACGCCCGCGCCGGGGTGGAAGTGGGTGCCACGCTGGCGGACCAGGATCTCACCCGCGCTCACGACCTGACCGCCGAAGCGCTTCACGCCGAGCCGCTGGGCATTCGAGTCGCGACCGTTCCGGGTGGACGATGCGCCCTTCTTGTGTGCCATGTCTCCTCAGTCCCTTACTTCGCAGCCGTGGGGATCTCAGTGACCTTGATCGCCGTGTACTGCTGGCGGTGGCCCTGACGACGGCGGTAGCCGGTCTTGTTCTTGTAGCGCAGAATGTCGATCTTCTGGCCCTTGTGGTGGTCCACGACCTCGGCCTGGACCTTGATGCCGGCCAGCACCCACGGGTCGCTGGTCACAGCGTCGCCGTCGACAACGAGCAGGGTCGAGAGCTCGACCGTGTCGCCAACCTGGGCGGTGGAAATCTTGTCAACCTCAACGATGTCGCCGACAGCAACCTTGTGCTGGCGACCACCGCTGCGCACGATGGCGTACACGCGGATCTCACTCTCTCGCTCGGGAACGGCACCCCCGCAGTCCAGCCGCCCGACATGCGTGCGGCCTCTCCCGAGGCGCCCGGCGCCCGGAAGGATGAGGTTTACGGGGATGTGGCGCGTCTGCTTACGGACACGCCGACGGTCAAGGTTACGGGGCGACGCTCGAACGGGTCAAACCGAGCCCCGCCCGGCGCCCACGGGCCTCACCCGGTCGGCTTCTCGCCGTCCGCCGGCAGCGGCTTCACGCCCTTGCAGAGGTCCGTGGTGTCGGACTTGCCCGGATGGGCGACCTTGATCACCTGGTCGAAGTGGGCCTTGTACATGTCGTGCACGGCGTCGTCGTCGACTTTGACGATCGACTCGTCGTTCTCACGCAGCGCGGGACCGGTGTAGTTCCCGGACCCGGTGAAGCTGATCTTGTTGCGCACCCCGTCGTACGCGCCGTCCACCAGGATGTACTTGGAGTGGATGATGTACGGCGTGGTGAGCTTCTGCCCCGGGTTCAGCGGGTCCCGGTCGTCGTTGTAGCAGCGCACGGTCGGCCCGCCGGAGGTGTGCATCTTCTCCCAGGTGCCCGGCGTGCCGCCCGAGCTCTTGGCGCTGTCCGACTCGGCGTAGACGATGCTCACGTTGCAGCCGGCCTTCTTCAGCGCGACCAGCTTCTCCGCGATCGCCATCCGCGTGATCTTGAAGATCGCCACCCGTACCCAGGTCTTCCGGGTGACCCCGGCGGTGTCCTTGTAGGAGCACTGCACGTTGTTGAGCACCGAGTACACACTGTCGGTGGCCCGTGTGCTCCCCGCCCGGGGGAAGAAGTACGCCTTGTACAGGCCGTTGCTGACGGTCCGGTACTCCCAGCCCGCCCAGTCCCGGCCCACCATCGTGTCGAAGTAGTCCGCGTAGGCGTCGTACATCGTCGGGTTGTTCGGCAGCAGCAGCGCGTCGTTGAAGAACTTGGTGTGCGCGGAGGGCGTCGAGTTCGAGGTGGTCTGCACGACGACGTTGGTGGCGCCCTCGACCGCCGAGAACAGCCAGAACTTGTTGTGCATGATCGACTGCCCGTACTTCGGGTCACCGAGGCAGGACTTGTCGACGGGGCAGGTCGCTATGTACGAGCCCTTCGTGCGGTCGGTGCCGAGCGCGGAGACGAGGCTGCCGTACGCGGTGTTGGCGGGGCGGTCGCTGACGCTCGACTCGTCCAGCAGGACCTGGACGTTGACGCCCCGGTCCTTGGCGGCGACGAGCGCGTCGACGACGGACGCCTCCCACACGTGGTAGACGGCGACCTTGATGGTGGAGCCGGGCAGCGCGGCCGCCGTCAGGTCGATCAGGCGCGTACGTATCGCGAGTTGCTCGCTCTCCTCGCCCAACGGGTCGTTGAAGACGGGCCCTTCGGTCCAGGTGGGGGCGGCCTGCGCGGTCCCGGCGGAGACCGCGGTCTGTACCCCGGCCGCCGACAGGACGGTGGCCAGCGCCAGCGCCTTGCGCGCGGCCCCGGCCGGCCCCCCAGGGCGGTGCCGCCTCGTGCTCGTCAGGCGCACACGCGCCATGCGATCCCCTCCCCGTTCCCCGCTCACGGCCCCGGGTGCTCGCCCCAGCGGACGGACCGTGCGTCGAGGTAGTGCTTCAACGCTCTTGCTCGTACGACTACGTGAGTTTTACAGGCGTCCGCGAGTGATCCAAGAGGCAGGGGGTGCTTACGCGCCAAAAGTGCAGCCCAAACCGCCCTAAACGCCGCCGCGTTGTGTGAGCTTTCTCGCCCCTGTCCGGGCAACACGAAGGCCCCCGCCCGGCAGTTGATCCGCCGGACGGGGGCCTCGGTGCGGGGCGGGCCGTGGCCCGCCCCGTGGGGCTCAGCTCTCGTCGGTCGAAGCGGTGACCGTGTTCGACGCCTGCTCGGCGGCGACCGTGGTCTTCTTCGAGGCCGACTTCTTCGTCGTCGCCTTCTTGGCCGTGGCCTTCTTGGCGACCGTCTTCTTGGCCGCCGTCTTCTTCGTGGCGGCCTTCTTCGCCGTCGCCTTCTTGGCCGTCTTCCGCGCCGCCGCCTTCTTGGCGGGCGCCTCGGACTCCTCCGCGACCTCGGCGGCGTCCTCGGCCGGAGCCTGCGCCGTCTCCTCCGCGGCGGCGGACGGCACGACCACGACCGCGGTCTCCTCCGACGCGGTGGGCGCCGTCGCCTTGCGCACGGCACGCCGCCTCGGGCGGGCCGGAGCCGCGCTCTCGGCGACGACCGCCTCGGGCTGCTCCGCCGCCGCTTCCACGACCGGCTCGGCCACGGCCTCGACGACCGGCTCCGCGACGGACTCGGCCACCGTCACCACGGCGTCGTCCGCGGCCGTCCCGGCGGGGGCACCCGCGGGCGCGGACACCTTCCGGGTCGCCCGCCGACGCGTACGGCCCTTGGGCGCGGCCTCCTCGGCGCTCACCGCGGCCGGCGTCTCGACGACCGGGTCCTCCACCGCGACCGGCTCGGCCTCGGCGGCCTCACGCGACTTGGGAGCCCGCTCCTCGACGTCCTCGGACGGGGCGGCAGCCACGGTCTCCCGGCGCTTCGGCGCACCCGAGGGCGCGGAGGCCCGACGGGTCACCCGGCGCCGCGAACGACCGCGCGTGACCGCGGCCTCCGCCTCGGCGACGCTGCTGTACAGCTCCTCGTCCGGCTCGAACTCGGGCGAGGGCAGCGCCAGGGGCTCGGCGACCTCGGCGGCCACCTCCGCGACCTCGGCCGGCTCCAGCGTCTCGGCGGCCTCCGGCTCGACGGCCTCGGGCGCGGCCACATGCTCGTGGTCGTGCTCCGCGCCGCCACGCCCGCGCTTGCGGCGCTTGCCACCGCCACCGGCGGCCGTCGGCTGGTCCATGTGCACGATCACGCCACGCCCGTTGCAGTGGACGCAGGTCTCGGAGAAGGACTCCAGCAGACCCTGCCCGACCCGCTTGCGGGTCATCTGCACGAGGCCCAGCGAGGTGACCTCGGCGACCTGGTGCTTCGTACGGTCACGGCCGAGGCACTCCAGCAGGCGCCGCAGCACCAGGTCCCGGTTGGACTCCAGCACCATGTCGATGAAGTCGATGACGACGATGCCGCCGAGGTCGCGCAGCCGCAGCTGGCGCACGATCTCCTCGGCCGCCTCCAGGTTGTTCCTGGTGACCGTCTCCTCCAGGTTGCCGCCCTGGCCGGTGAACTTGCCGGTGTTGACGTCGATCACGACCATGGCCTCGGTCTTGTCGATCACCAGCGAACCACCGCTGGGCAGCCACACCTTGCGGTCGAGCGCCTTCATCAGCTGCTCGTCGATGCGGTACGTCGCGAAGACGTCGACCTCGGAGGTCCACTTCTGCAGCCGGTCCGCGAGGTCGGGCGCGACGTGGGAGACGTATCCGTGGATGGTCTCCCAGGCGTCCTCGCCGCTGACGATGACCTTGGAGAAGTCCTCGTTGAAGATGTCGCGCACGACGCGGACGGTCATGTCCGGCTCGCCGTACAGCAGCGTCGGGGCGTTGCCGCTCTTCGCCTTCTTCTGGATGTCCTCCCACTGCGCCTGCAGCCGC
Organism: Streptomyces neyagawaensis; assembly: GCF_023516595.1. Classification (GTDB taxonomy): domain Bacteria; phylum Actinomycetota; class Actinomycetes; order Streptomycetales; family Streptomycetaceae; genus Streptomyces; species Streptomyces neyagawaensis. The sequence goes on from NZ_JAMGBG010000226.1 coordinate 6,704, forward strand.
TCGACGTCACGGCGCAGCTCGTCCTCGCTCGCACCCTCGGCGGCGGTGCGCACGATGACGCCCGCATCCTCGGGGACGATCTTCTTGAGGATGGTCTTCAGCCGGGCCCGCTCGGTGTCGGGCAGCTTGCGGCTGATACCGGTCATCGACCCCTCGGGGACGTAGACCAAGTAGCGGCCGGGCAGCGAGACCTGACTGGTCAGGCGGGCGCCCTTGTGTCCGATCGGGTCCTTGGTGACCTGGACGAGGACGGACTGCCCGGACTTGAGCGCGCTCTCGATACGGCGCGGCCCGTTGGCCATGCCGAGTGCCTCGAAGTTGACCTCACCGGCGTACAGGACGGCGTTGCGGCCCTTGCCGATGTCGATGAAGGCGGCCTCCATCGACGGCAGCACGTTCTGCACCTTGCCGAGGTAGACGTTGCCGACGTACGAGGTGGCCTGCTCCTTGTTGACGTAGTGCTCGACGAGCACGTTGTCCTCGAGGACGCCGATCTGGGTGCGCTCGCCGCTCTGGCGGACGACCATGACCCGCTCGACGGCTTCACGGCGGGCGAGGAACTCGGCCTCGGTGATGATCGGGACGCGACGGCGCCCCTGCTCACGGCCTTCCCGGCGGCGCTGCTTCTTCGCCTCCAGACGGGTCGAGCCCTTGATGGACTGCACCTCGTCCGACGGCTCGGTCTCCTTGGCGCGGCGCTCACGCGGCTCGCGGACCTTGACGACGGTGCGCTCGGGGTCGTCCGACGAGGCGTCGGCCTCACCGGAGGAGTCCCCGGCGCGACGGCGACGGCGACGGCGGCGACGGCTGCTGCTGGAGCCGGAGGCCTCGTCGCGCTCGTCGGAGTCGCCCTCGTCCTCGGCGTCCTCGTCGACCTGCTCGGCGGTGTCCTCGGCGTCCTGCGCGGCCTGCTCGGCGGCGAGCTCGTCGCTCTCGCCCTCGGCCGACTCGCCCCGGCGGCGGCGACGGCCGCCCCGGCGGCGGCGACGCCGCGACCCGGTGGACTCCTCCTCGCCGAACTCGTCGTCGGCTCCGTCCTCGGACGCCCCCTCGGGCTCCTCGGACTCGTCCGACTCCTCGGCCTCGTCGGCCTCGGGAGCCTCGTCGGCCGTCACGGGCTCCGCCTCGGCGGGCTCGCCGCGGCGGCGACGCCGACGGCGCGACCCGCCGGTGGTCTCCTCCGGGGCGTACCCGACGGGCTCGGTGGTCTCGTCGCTCTCGGCGACCTCCGCCTCGGCCTCGGCGGCGGCCTGTGCGGCAGCCCGCTCCGGCGTCTGGAACATCGGCTCGGTGAACACCGGGGCCTGGAACACGGCCACGGCGGGCCGAGCGGGCCGCGCGGGCGCGTCCTCGGCCGCGGACGCCGTCGGCTCGGAGAACCCGACGGCCGCCTTCCGGGCGACCCGGCGCCGGGCGCGCCGCGTCCCGCCGTCCTCACCCTCGGCGGGCGCCTTCGCGGCCGGAGCGGAGGGCGCCTCGGCGGGCGCGGCGGCGTCCTGAGCGGTGGCGGTCGGGGTCTCGGCGGCGGG
>NZ_JAMGBG010000227.1 GCF_023516595.1 Streptomyces neyagawaensis
GCCTGGTAGGTGTCCACGCCGACCTCCTTGGCCAGCGCCAGGATGTGGTCCTGGGTCGGACCCACATACTGCCCGCCGATCTCGGTCACCTGACCGTCGCCGAGGTCGTGGTTGAGCAGCCGGCCGCCCACCCGGTCACGGGCCTCCAGCACGGCCACCGACTTGCCCGCCGCGACGAGCTCCCGCGCCGCGGTCAGACCGGCCAGCCCCGCACCGACCACCACCACATCCGCCCTGCGGGCATGCTGCGCCGTGGCAATGTCCTTCTTCTGCGTATCAGTCATGATCTTTCCTTCGGTAGCGATGTGAGGTATTGGTTCAGCGGCCATGACCGGCCACGAGCAGCGGCGCCCGGCTGCGGGTCAGCCCGCCCAGACGTCCTCGACGTACGTGCCGGACTCCGTCATGGCGGTCAGCCAGTCGGCGGCCTCGTCGGCGCCGGCTCCGGTGTGCTCGCGGTAGACGGCCTGGAGGGCCGCGCGTACGCCGGGGGCCATGCGGCGCCCGTCGCCGCAGACGTACACCCGTCCTCCGGCCTGCAGGACCGACCAGACCTCGGCGCTCTCCTGGGCGATGCGGTCCTGGACGAAGCGGGCGCCGTCCTCGGGGGTGTAGCTGAAGACGGGGCGCAGGCTGACGGCTCCGGCGTCCTCGGCTGCCTGGAGTTCGTCGCGGTGGAGGAAGTCGGCGTCGGGGTGGTCGCAGCCGAAGTAGCACAGCAGTGTCCCGGTCGCCTTGCTGTGCAGCCGGTCGAGGACGGCGCCGCGGAACGGTGCCACTCCGGTACCCGCGCTGATGAGGATCACGGGGGTGGCCGGGTCCTGCGGCAGGCGGAAGGCTTCTCTGCAGGGGAGCACCCGCGCCTGGAGGGTGTCGCCCGCGCTGACGGTCTGCAAGTAGTGGGAGGCGATGCCGTGGAAGGTGCCCTCGCCGCCGCGGTGCGGCGCTTTGAGGAGCGACACCATCAGGTCCACCTCGCCGGGCGCGGCCGCGGCGGACGAGGAGATCGAGTAGTGCCGTGGCCGCAGCACGGGCAGCAGTTCCAGGAAGTGCTCGAACGGCAGCTCGCAGGCCCGGTAGCGCTCCAGCAGGGCCAGGAGGCTGCATGCGGCGTCGGTGACCTGCTCGCGGAAGACATCGGGCTTCGCCTCGGCGAGTTCTGCCAGGGGGCGGTGCTCGGGCGGGCAGACGGTGTGCTCGGCGAGTACGGCGACCTGCTCCTGGGTCGCGGCGTCCTGAAGCTCCACGAAATCCGTGAGCAGTTGACGCAGGGTCAGCGGGCGGTCGACGGGCAGGGCGCCCCGGCTGCGGCGGCGTGCTTTCAGCCGTACGGTGCGGTCCAGGTCGAGGCCGAAGCGGTCGGCGACCCGCTGCACGAGGGCGGCCGGGTTGCGTGGGAGCACCGCGAGGTGGTCGCCGGTGCGGTAGGTGACGCCGTCGGGCAGCCGCAGCCGGAGGAAGCGCTTGGAGCGGCCGAGCGGGTGGTCCAGGTCGACCAGCTCGTAGGCGTCCAGCACCTCCATGGGCTGTACGCCGTGCCGTGCCGCGAGCGGGCCGGTGACCGACTCCGTGGCGTCCTGAAGCTCGTACAGCCCCTGGTCGGCGTCGGCTTCGCCGCTCTGTCCGGTCGGTTCGGCGCCGGCCTGCACCGGGATCCCGTACTTCTCCAGCAGGGTGTTCCACAGGTCGCCGGTCCACCGGTCGACGGTGCCGGCGAAGTCCCCCGCGGCGTCGGCGGCGCCACGCTCCAGCAGGGGCGCCGCACCGGCGGCGGCGAGCCTCTCGTCGATGAGCGTCGGGATGCGCTGGTAGGTGGCGGCCCAGTTGCGGTCGCCGACGCCGAGCACCGCGTACTCGACGCCGTCGAGCGAGCCGGGCTCCAACTCCTCCAGCCATGACACGAACCGGGCGGCGTCGTCGGTGGGCCTGCCGTTGTAGGAGGCGGCGACGATCACCAACGGGCCGCCGGTACCGGTGAGCTGCCCCACGGCGTCGTCGAGGGAGGCGACGGCGGTGACGAAGCCGTGCTCGTCGCCGTCCACGGCGAGATCGGCGGCGATGCCGGAGCAGGTCCCGAGATTCGAGCCGTGCAGCACGGTCAGCGTCGTACCGGTCGCACGCCGGGCGGCGGGCCGCGCCTGTTCGGCGGGTGCGCTGACGGCGACGCCGGCGGGCAGGCGGCGCTCGCCGCCGACGCGCCGGGCCAGGTTCAAGGTGAAGGCGTCGGGCTTGAGGGTGAGGGACTGCTTGATCTTGAACTGGTTATCGGTGTGGTCGATCAGGCGGAACCGGTGCACCAGCAGGGCGAGCACCAGCGTCGCTTCGTGCAACGCGAACTGGCGGCCGATGCAGGCCCGTTCGCTGTTGCCGAACGGCTTGAACAGGTGGACCGGGCGTGCGGCCTCCCGCTCGGCCGAGAACCGCTCCGGGTCGAACAGCTCGACGTTGTCCCCCCAGGCGGGATCCCGGTGCAGCTGAGGGATCAGCACCATCAGCGACTCGCCCTGGCGCACGGCGTACTTGCCGCCGATGACCGTGTCGGCCAGGGGCTCGACCGCGTACGACGGCTCCGTGGGCCACAGCCGCAGGCTCTCGCTGAGGATCTGGCGGACGTAGGTGAGCTTGCCGATGTCCGCGTACTGCGGGTCGGGGTCGGCCGTATCGCCCCACAGGGCGTCCACTTCTGCCTGGGCGCGGGCCAGCACCGCGGGGTGCTTGGTCAGGTAGTACAGCGCGAACGACAGCAGGCCACTGGTGGTCTCGTGGCCGGCGATGAGGAAGGTGATCGCCTGGTAGCGGATGTTGACGTCGTCCAGCGGCTCACCGCTCACCTCGTCGCGGGTGTGCAGCATCCGCCCCAGCAGGTCGTCGGTGCTCTGGTCGCCGTCCGCCCTCCGCCGCCGGATCACATCATCGACCAGGTCCTTCATCAGGGTGACGTCATTGCGGAACTGCTCCGCCTTCTTCCACTGGAACAACTCGGCCCCGGGGATGGACTCGCCCTTGGCCTGAGCGAAGTCCAGTGCCCTCGCGAGCGCCGTGATGAAGGGATGCGGCTCGTCGCGGCGGAAGGATTCGAAGTCGTAGCCGAAGCCGCACAGCCCGATCGTGTCGAAGGTCAGCCGGGTCATGTCGGCGGCCACGTCCACCGGAAGCTCCCCGGCAGCCTGGTCCCACTTGGCGATCAGCTCCCGGGCGACCTTGAGCATCGTCGCGTGGTAGCCCCTCATCGCGCCCCCGCAGAACGCCTGCATCAGGACGTCGTGCGCCTTGCGCCAGTTGGGCTCGTCGCCGTAGGCCGTGAACATCCCGTCCCCGCCGATCTCCCGCAGGATCACGAGATCGGGGTGGACGTTCTTACGGAAACGGCTCTCGTCCGCCAGCTCGGAGACGAGATCCAGGCCGGAGACAAAGTTGATCTCGGTTCCGAAGATCCGGAGCTTGAACAGCGGCCCCAGCTCCTTGGCCTCCTGCATGACGTAGGCGAGGCCCTCGGCCCCGTCGGGGACATCGAGCGCGTGGCCGATGAGGGGAAGAGACGGGCGCTCGGGGATCCGCTCGGTCCCAGAAGGCGTATTGGGCATGAACATGACTTTCGAATCGCGACCGTGAAGCGAGGGGTGTCAACCTATCGCAGACTTTGTCGACTGACAATGTCGTGCGACTTAGTTGAAAGACATGGAAGCGTGTGGCGTCTCGGCGCTGGGCCTTCCGCCCCGGCTGGAAGCCTCAGGTCGGCGAGGAAAAGCGACGCGAGGGGCGCGTCGGCCTGGCCCGCGGAGTTCCGACTCCGCGGTACTCGGTAGGGCCACTGCGGAAGACGGTGATGATCCCCGCTGGGACGTCCCAGGGCGGCCTCGGAGATGACCGGTGAGGCCTGCGTTCCCTGGAGTCATCAGCGAGACCGGGGCCTTACGGGGAAGGAGAGGCAGTCCGCGTCGCGCATCACCACGTATCCGTAGGTGGTGCACGCGTGCCGGCGCGCGAGGGGACGGGCGCGCTCCATCAGCGAAGCCGGAACGCACGGCAGTCCGGTGGAGGGTGCGTCGAGGCCCGCCGCATGCCCGCGGTGAGTCCCACCGTGACGTGGGGAAGCCGGAGACCGCTGACCAGACGTCCGCTGGCGCCTCCCGTCCACCGCTGATCCGCTCGAACACCGGGGTGGCCGACGCACACGCCGAATCGCGGTCTGTTCGGTTGCCGGGCCGGGTGACATGGTCGGGAGAAACTAGAGCGGCGGTTCCGCTGCGCCATGCCCCCTGGTCCTGCCGGGTGTCCCGCCGCGCCATGCCCGTGGTGACCGGCGGGGGCAGAGGTCCTCCGGTGGGGCGTCCACGGCGCGCGACGGCCATGGGCGCGCAACCGGCGGGACGGCGTGCGCTTCATACGGAGAAGCATCTACGCCTGGCCTGTTCCTGACTATGGGTAATTTTACAGGGGCCCACGGGACCCTCGGGATGCAGGAATTCTCCGGAGTCCCCGCTCCCACCCATGAGTTGGATGCATACCCGAGCAGGACGCTCACGATGCGCTCGTCCACGGTGTGAGCCAATGCCGACTGCTCTCGGACGGCCCACCGGCCCGCGCTCCTGGTCGCCACTGCGGCTCCCTGCCGCGACCGGAACCGCGGGCAATAAGCTGTCGGCTCATGGACGTCGGCGTCCTGGCCACGGGGCGGTCTCCATGGCCTTCCAGGGCAGGCGACTGCCTGTACGCGGTGTCACTCGTGGCACAGTCGGCGGTGAGGCCACGGCTGTCGACCTCCGCTCAAATGGCGCTTTCGGACAGGTGGAAAAGACAGCGATGAGCGAGACACCGGTGACCGTTGCGGCCTCAGGGACGGGGAACCTGCCCGCGCCGCCTGACCACTTTCATCGGCCGACGGCGCGATACTGCCGAGATCCGTCGCCTCCTCCGCGCCGCGAGGCTCCTGACGCTCACCGGGCCGGGCGGTATCGGTAAGACCGGGCTGGCGTTGGAGGCGGCCACCGCAGTCGGCCATGCTTTCCGGACGGGGTGTGGCTGGTGGACCTGGCACCCGTACTGGACCCGAAGGCCGTGGTCGGCGCGACGGCGGAAGCTCTGGGCGTGGGGGACGTCGGCTCCAGCCCCGTGGTCGAGAAACTCGCGGCTCATCTTTCCCGGCGCCATGCCCTGATCGTGCTGGACAACTGCGAACACGTCGTGGACGCCAGTGCGGAGCTGGCTCAGGCGCTTCTGCCAGCAGCTGCGCATCGTCGGCGAGCAATGCGCCACCGAGCGCCGACAGCTCCAGAAGCTGATACCAGTCCCGTCCCGAGCGGGCCAGACGCGACATCTCCGTGCCCAGCGCCAAGCCGACATGCCCCAGGGAAATTTCCGCGACCAGCCGCTGAAAGCCCTCCCGGTGCTCCGAGCGTGCGCCGGACTTGCCCAGGTCATCGTCGATGACCAGCACCCGCGACGCCTCCTAGCCCAGCGTCACGGCCCGGTCGACCAGCGCATACTGCCGCCGCGTCGACTCCTGATGCCCCTCGACCTGCTGCCGCGTCGACTGCCGCACATAGACGACGGCCGGCAGCTCACGATGCCTGGATGTGATCTTGCTTCCCATGCGTTCCCACGGCATCACCGCGGCCACGGCTCACCGCCCGTGTCCGCGAGCGGCCGATCCTGCACACCCTCCGCGGTGAGCTCCTGGGTGTGGCGGAACATCACCGCCAGCCAGTAGTCCGCTACCTCCCGACGCGCCGGGGGAAGGCTCTCCCGCACCCCCTCCATCCGCGGACTCTGGGGCCGTCGTCGACGCCGCCGTCCCGCATGCCGCCTCACCTCCGGCAGCCCGGACGGATGCCTTCCGCAGCCGCTGCACCGCAGCGACCAGCCGCAGCAAGCCCACCCGGTCCACCACCCGTCCTTGATTTACGTGCTGTTGACTACCCGTGGGCGCAGTCTGCTCGGCGCATCTCGATCACCCATCGCTTCAGCAGGGGCTCCCGTGTTTCCTCGCACTGGCCCGGCCGACGCCGTCGCCCGGGTGGAGAAGAAGACCGGAGGCCCCGCCCGCCTCGTCCTCACCCGTGAACACCGACGGCGGCCGGAGGAG
>NZ_JAMGBG010000228.1 GCF_023516595.1 Streptomyces neyagawaensis
TCGATCACCCATCGCTTCAGCAGGGGCTCCCGTGTTTCCTCGCACTGGCCCGGCCGACGCCGTCGCCCGGGTGGAGAAGAAGACCGGAGGCCCCGCCCGCCTCGTCCTCACCCGTGAACACCGACGGCGGCCGGAGGAGGCGGTCTCCCTGCAGACCGCCGCTGAACGACAGCCCCGCACCGCCATGTCGGCCGGCTGCCGCCGGTCGCGGTGGCCCCGACGACCCGGCGTGACGCCCCGCCGGTCGCCGGACTCGCGGCTACCGGGTCCAGTGGCCGAGATAGGCGCGCAGCATGCTCTTGAGATGGCCGAGCAGTTCGGCGTCTCCGGCGGCGTCCGTGCGGAAGGCGTCCTGGGTCACCGCGTCGGCGGCGAGGAAGGCGGTGTAGCAGGCCGTCGCCGCCTCCCTGTCGTCGGGCAACAGGCGCTGTGCGACCAGGATGCGGTGCAGCCCCGCCGCCATGACGCGCTTGTGCTTGCTGTCGGCCTGCCTGGTCCATTCGGTGAGGTGGCGTCCGAACCACAGGGCCCGAAAGCCCGGTTCGGAACGGTAGATGTCCGCGAAGGCGTCGACGAGCACGGTCACCGGATCACTCCATGTCTCCGTGCGCGCGAGTTCGACGAACGCCTCCATGGCCGCTTCCAGCCGGGTCAGGTACATATCGGCCAGGGCCTCGACGATGGCCTCCCGGTCGGGCAGGTACTGGTACAGCGCCCCCACGGACACCCCCGACTCGGCGGCGACGCGGGTCGTGGTCAGCACGTCCGCGCCTTCCGCGACGAGCAGCCGTTCGGCGGCCTCCAGCACCCGGGCGACCTTCTCCCTCGCCCGGGCCTGGCGTGGCATCCGCCGCAGCCGCAGCGCCGTGACCTGCACCATGTCGCTCCCGTCGGGTTCGTCCGTCGCGGGCATCCGTCGCACCCTTCCGTAAAACCAAATGTGACTTTGTTTCATGTTCAGGGTACCTTCGCGGCATGGCTGACGCGAACGAGTTGCTGCCAGAACCGCGGCGCGCCGTGGCGGAGGCGTGCCACCGCCTCGCCGACGAGGGACTGCTGATCGGCACGGCGGGCAATGTGAGCATGCGCGACGGCGACCGGATCGCGGTCACCGCCACCGGCGCCGTCCTCGGACAGTGCACGCCCCACCAGGTGACGGTATTGGGCCCCGACGGCGGGACACTCGCCGGGAACCTCGAACCGACCTCCGAAC
>NZ_JAMGBG010000229.1 GCF_023516595.1 Streptomyces neyagawaensis
CTCGATGCGCTCGTACTGCTCCACCTCGGAGGAGGCGGCGCGCAGCACGTCGATGAGGGGGACGGGCTGGTCCCAGCGGCGGCCGGGTTCCTCGCCGGCGAGGACCAGGAGGTTCTCGCCGTTGCGGCGCATACGGGTGGCCAGGTGGTCCAGCTTGAAGAGGTTCTCCAGCTGGTCGGGGTCGGCCTCGTTGTTCTCCAGGTCGGTGATGAGGGTCAGCTGGCCCTCGATCAGTGACTGGTTGCGGCGCGAGAGGTTGGTGAAGATCGCGTTGATGTTGCCCCGCAGCAGGGCCTGCTCGGCGGCGAGCCGGACGGCCTCGCGGTGGACCTGGTCGAACGCGCGGGCGACCTCGCCGATCTCGTCCGTGGTGGTGATCGGGATCGGCGCCACCCGCGTGTCCACCCGACCGGGGTCGGTGCGCGAGAGC
>NZ_JAMGBG010000023.1 GCF_023516595.1 Streptomyces neyagawaensis
AGCCCGCGCCCGGGAGCGTGGTCTGCGCCCTGACCGGTACCGCGGGCACGGGCAAGACCGCCCTGGCCGTGCACTGGGCGCACCGGGTCCGCGACCGTTTCCCCGACGGGCAGCTCTTCGTGGACCTGAGCGGCCACTCGCCCGAGGGCCCGGTGCGCCCCGTCGAGGCGCTGGCCCGGTTCCTGCTGGCGCTGGGCGTGACCGCGGACCGGATCCCGGGGACGCCGGAGGCCGCGGCCGACCTGTACCGCACCCTGGCCGCCGAGCGGCGGATGCTCGTCGTCCTGGACAACGCCGTGGACGCCGAGCAGGTACGGCCCCTGCTGCCCGGCGGGCCCGGCTGCATGGTGCTGGTCACCAGCCGCGACCGCCTGGCCGGACTCGCGGCACGCGACGGTGCCAGGCGGATCGGCGTGGACGTGCTCAGCCCCGACGAATCCAGGCTCCTGCTCGTCCGCACCCTCGGCCGAGCCCGCGTCGACACCGACCCGCGCGCCGCCGCCGACCTCGCCCGCGCCTGCGGGCACCTCCCGCTCGCGCTGCGGATCACCGCCGCCAACCTCGACCACACCCCCTGGCGCAGCCTGCGAGAACAGGCCGACGAACTGAGTGACGGCGACCCGCTGGCCGCCCTGTCCGTCACCGGCGACCAGTCCACCGCCGTACGTGCCGCCTTCGACCACTCGTACTACGCACTGGACGCCCCGGTCCGGCGGATGTTCCGCATGTTGGCACTGGTGCCGGGGCCGGAGACGGGGCTCCGGGCCGCCGCCCTCGTCGCGGGCACCACACCCAAGGAGGCCGCCGCCCTGCTGGAGCGGCTGACCGCCGCCCATCTGCTGCGCGAGCACCGGCCCGGCCGGTACCGCCGCCACGACCTGGTCGCGCTGTACGCCGCCGAACGCCTGCGCGACATGGAGAGCGAGTCCGACCGCCGGGCCGCCCGGAGACGGCTGTACGACTGGCTGGTGGCGGTGGTGGACCGCTGCGCGCTGTTGCTCGCCCCGGGGCAGCAGCGCCTGCTGCCCCGGGGCGAGCAAGGCGGCCACGACGGCGAGGCTGCGTCGGCGGAGATCCCCGACGCCGCGACGGCGATCCGCTGGCTGGACACCGAACTGCCCAACATCGACGCGGCCGTCCACCAGGCCGCCGCCGAGAGGCATCCGGCCGCGTGGCTGCTCGCCGACGCCCTGCGCGGCCACTCCTGGACCCGCAAGCTGGTCGTGGACTGGACGGCTCTGGGGGAAGCCGCCCTGTCCGCGGCCGAGGCCGCCGACGAGCCGCTGGCCCAGGGTGCCGTGCACAACCTGCTCGGCAACGCGCAGATCCAGCAGGGCCACCCCGAACGGGCGATCCTCCACTTCGAGCGGCTGCTCGTCCTCGCCGAAGCCGCCGGCTCACTGGAGGGCGCCGCCACCGCGCACACCAACCTCGGCATGGTCACCCGGCTCAGCGGTCGGCCGCGGCGCAGCGCCGAACACCTGGAGCGGGCCATGGAGATCGACCGGCTGGGCGGCCTGCCGGACGGGCACCCGGCGGTCCTTCTCCAACTCGCCAACGTGATGGTGGACCTGGGCCGTCCGGCCGCGTCGCTCGACTGCCTGCTGCGGGCCGAGCGCCTGGCGCCGGACCTGGACTCCCGGCACAACCGGATCCACCGGGAGGCCGACCGCGCACGCGCCCTGCACCTGCTCGGCGACCACCGCGGTGCGGCCCGTCATCTGGAGAGAGCCCTGTCGATGTCCCAGGAGGACAGCGACGTCGGCAGCGAGGCGTACGTCCTACGGTTGAAGGCCGCGGCCCGCCAGGACCTCGGCGACCTCACCGCAGCCCTCGAACTGGCTCTCAAAGCGGCTGAGTTGAGCGAGCTGAGTGTCCATGACTACTACCGCGCCGCCGCCCGGATCACGCTCGGCGGTGTCCTGCTCGCGCTGGGCCGCCGGGGTGAGGCGGCCCAGGTCTACCGGGAGGCGTTGAAGCAGGCACACGAGCACGGCGCGTTCGACCTGGAGGCGCGCGCCCTGCTGGGTCTGGCGTCCGTCCCGGACCCGGCGGACCGGGAACAGGCCGCCCGCGCCCTGGCCCTCGCCCGCCGCGCGGAGTACGTCCTGGTGGAGGGCGAGGCCCTGATCGTCCTGGCCCGCGCGGCACTCCAGCACGGTGAACCGGCGGTCGCCGCCGACCACGCCCGCCAGGCCCTCGCACTGCACCGCACAGCCGCCCATCCCCAGGGCCAAGCCCACTCCCTCGACCTCCTCGCCCGCGCCCTCGACGCGAGGGGAGGGAAGGCCGACGACACCGACGGGAGGGCCGCGAACCGACACCGGGAGGAAGCCCGGCAGATCTTCCGGACCCTGGGCGTCCCGGTCCCACGTCACTGACCGACCCGCCCACGGTGGGAAATCCGTCCACCGGGCCGCACCCATCATGGCGGGGACGGCGGCGGCGTGCGCCGGGCCGCCGTACGGGAGGCCGAACCCCCGGGTACGGCCGCCGATGCCGACGGCTACGACATCACCGTCAGCAAGTCCCGCTGATCCTCCGGCAGTTCCACCCGATCCGCGTACAGCAGCGCGTGCCCCGGTTCGAAGACCAGCGCCACCTCGCCCGCCAGCCCTCCGTTGCCGCTCAGCACCTGCACCACCTGGTCGCCGAGGCGCACGTCGTACTCGTAGCGGGAGCCTACGTAGGAGCTGGTGATGACCTCGGTGGTGAGGCGGTTGACGTCCGCCGGGGTCTCGGCGGACGGCACCACCTCCAGGCGCTCGGGGCGGACTGCCACCGTCACGGACTCGCCGACCCCGACCCGGCGTTCGCTGTCGACCCGCACCACCTCGCCGCTCGCGTCGAGACGTACGCCGTGCCGGGTGCCGTCCAGTCCGACCACCTTGCCGGTGAGGAAGTTGCAGCGGCCGACGAACGCCGCCACCGCCGGGGCGGCAGGCTTCTCGTAGATCTCGTGCGGCGTGCCGATCTGGATCATGTTGCCGCCCTCCATCACGGCGATCCGGTCACTCAGCGCGAGGGCCTCGTCCTGGTCGTGGGTGACGTACACCGTCGTGATGCCCAGCTCCTCCTGGAGCCGCTTCAGCCAGGCGCGGGCCTGTTCGCGGAGTTTCGCGTCGAGGTTGGACAGGGGCTCGTCCAACAGCAGGACCGTCGGCGAGTACACCAACGCCCGTGCCAGCGCCACGCGTTGCTGCTGGCCGCCGGAGAGCTGGTGCGGGTAGCGGCCCGCCAGCGCGGCCAGCCCCACCTTGTCCAGCGCGTCGTGGATGAGGGTCCTCTGCTTGTCCTTGGGCACCTTGCGGATGTTGAGAGGGAGGGCCAGGTTCTTCGCGATGGTCATGTGCGGCCACAGCGCGTACGACTGGAAGACCATGCCGAGGTTGCGCTCCTCTGGGGGCAGGAAGACCCCCGCGCCCGCGTCCACGAAGGTCCTGCCGCCCACCGCGATCGAGCCCTCCGTCGGCTGTTCCAGGCCCGCGATGCAGTTCAGCGTCGTCGACTTGCCGCAGCCGCTCGCGCCGAGCAGCGTGAAGAACTCGCCGTCCCTGATGGTGAAGGTGACGTCGCGCAGGACGGAGTTGTCGCCGAACGTCTTCGCCAGATTCTTGACGGTCACCTCAGGCATGGTGCTTTCCCTTCATGAGCAGTCCCGCCAGGGCGACGAAGACAGCGGTGATGCCGATCTGGAGGGTGGCCAGTGCGGCGACGGACCCGGCCCTGCCCTGCGTCCACAGGCTGAGCATGGTGGTGCCGAGGATGTTGTTGTCGGCCGAGCTGAGGAAGACGGCCGGCGAGTACTCCTTGAGCATGATCACGAAGGTGAGCACGAGGGCTCCGGCGAACGCGGGGGTGATCAGGGCCCGCAGGACCCGGAAGAACGTCATCAGCCAGTCGGCGCCGGAGACGCGGGCCGCGTTGTCCAGCTCACCGCCGATCTGCATGATCGCGGGGGCGACCGACCCGAACGCGCTGGGCAGGGCCCGCATGCCGAAGGCGATGATGACGGCGTAGACCGTGCCCTGGAGGACGGAGCCCATGCCGAACGGGGCGAGCGCGAAGGCCCAGAAGAAGCCGATGCCGATGATGATGCCGGGCAGGGACTGCGGGATCAGGGCCAGGTACTCGACCGCCCGGCCCCAGCGGAACGTGGAGCGCCGGGCCACCATCACCGCGAACACGGCGAGGACGGACACGGCCACCGAGCCGACACCGGCCACGATCAGGCTGTTCCACAGCGACTGCACGTAGTTGTCGGAGTCGAGGACCAGCTCGTAGTTCTTCGTCGTCACCGTCCGGAACGGCGACTGGAGCGGCGTGAAGACCAGGGTGAAGGACCGCATCACCAGGCCCGCGATCGGGATCAGCGCGCCCACGACGACGTACAGCGAGATGAACGCGATGCTCACCCACTTCAGCCGGCCCAGGTCCAGTTTGCGTGGCCGGGTGACCTTGCCGCGTACGGAGACGAACCGGGCCGCGTCCTTCAGCAGCTTCGCCTGCACGGCGACCAGGCTCAGGGTGACGACGAGGATGACCGTGGAGGCGGCGCCCAGCATCGTGTAGTCGGGGTCCACCGACTGAAGTCCGTTGTGGTACAGGAACGTCGAGAACACGTCGATGTCCACCGGCTGCCCGTACAGCAGCGGCACGCTCAGCGTCTCGATGGAGACGGAGAAGACGAGGATCGCGCTGTAGACGACCGGGGGCCGCAGCAGCGGCACGATCACCTGGGCGAGGATCCGGAAGGGGCCCGCCCCGCACACCTGGGCCGCCGATTCGAGCGACGCGTCCGACTGACGCAGCGCGTTGGCGCAGAACACGTACGCGATCGGCGCGAGCGCCACCGCCTCGGTGAGCGCCATGCCGGGGATCGAGTACAGGTTCCAGGGCACACTGCCGAGGAGCTGCTGCACCTTGACGCTGACGAACCCGGCGGGCCCGTACATGATGATCCAGCCGAAGCCCAGGATCAGCGACGAGATGAAGAACGGCCACTGCATGGCGAGGGCGATCAGCCGCCCGCCGGGCAGCTTGGTCCGGACGACCACGATCGCCATGGGGATGGCGATGGCGAGGCTCAGGACCGTGGTCAGCGACGCGAACAGCAGTGTGTTCAGGGCGACTTCACCGAAGCCGGCCTTGGTGAACAGGTCGGTGTAACCGCTGAGGGTGAACGCGCCGCCCGCCTCGTACAGCGGGCGGTTGCGGATGCTCTGGTAGAGGGTCGGGACGATCGGTGCCAGCACCAGGACGGCGAGGAACGCCAGGACCGCGTACTGGACCACCGTGTCCCGTCCGATGCCGAAGGGACGGCGGTAGCGCGGCGGCCGGAACGTCTGCGCCGGGGTCTCGTCCGCGGGTGTGCGGGGTGGCTGGGTGAGGGTTGACATCTGAGCTGACTCCGATCGTCCTTGAGACCTGCCTGTCTGCGGAGTCCGTCTACTTGCGCAGTCCGTCGAAGCGCTCCAGCCAGGCCGCGGCGTCGTCCTTGGCGACCTGCTGGTACTTGACGTGGATGATGTTGTCCTCGCCGACCGCGTCGACGACCTCCTGGTAGGTGTGCAGGCCCTCGCCCTTCACGCCCTCGCGGTACGAGGCGAGACCGCCCTCGGCGACCGCGCGTTGACCCTCGTCGGAGAGCGCGAAGTCCAGGAAGAGCTTCGAGGTCGCCGGGTGCGGGGCCTCGGCGGCGATCCCGATGCCGCGCGGCAGCACGACCGTGCCGTCCTTCGGGAAGACGATCTTCACCAGGCCGGCGCTGTCCTCGACCACCGGGTACGCGGGGGAGGCGCTGATCAGGAAGCCGGCCGAGTACTCACCGGAGACGATCTTCTCCAGCTGGGTGCCGGAGGAGGTCTCCGGGCGGGTCAGCGGGAGGATCCGCTTCAGGTCGTTCCACGCCTCCGGGTTGCCCTCGGTGAGCGCCCGCGTCACCGTGAAGCCGAACGAGCCCTCCGGGTCACGGACCGTCACCTTGTTCTTGAACGTGCCCTCGTCGGCCGTGACGATGTCCGCGAAGTCCGTCAGCGTCGTCGGCGGCTTCTCCATCAGCGAGGTGTTGTACGCGATGGTCATCGGGTCCTGCGACATCGAGTACACGCTCGGCAGCAGCTGCGCGCTGTCGCCCAGCTCCTTCAGTTCCGGCGACGTGTACTTCAGCACGGTGTTCTCGCGGGCCGAGAAGTCCGCCCACGCGGTCGCCGCGCTGGAGATCAGCACGTCCGCCGGTGACGAGCCGGCCGCGTTCTCGGAGAGCGTCTTCTGGAACAGCTCGTCGCTGTCCAGCTCGTTGACGGACACCGTCTTGATGAAGCCGTACTTCTTCTTGAAGTCCCGGACGATCGGCGCCATGTTCTCGTCGCCGAGGTTCGAGTAGACGGTGAGCTTGCCGCCCTCCTTCTTCGCCGCCTCGACCAGGTCGGCGTAGTCGGCCGGGTAGTAGTCCGGCACCTTGCCCGCGGAGATCTTGTTCACCGCGACCTTCGGCGCGTCGCTCTCCCCGCCGCCGCAGGCGCCCAGGGTGCCGAGCGCGAGGGTGGCCGCGACCGCGGCCGCCAAGGGGCGCCGGACGGGCCGCCGAAACGTGACAGCCGTGCCGGTGACGGCGATGTGTCCGGTGCCGAAGTGGCTGGATCTGGCCATGGTTCTCCTCCTGGCGCGTGCCTGCTGGCAGCTGTTGCCGGGAGGTTAGGGACCCAGGTCAGACCGGTAAATCCCTTACCGGCCAAAGCTCGTACTGCTCGTATTGGTCGTTGTGTACGTGACGCGAGTCACCGTCGCTCAGTAGGCGCGGATGGCTGAGAACACACCCGCGGCGGACCGTCTCCGACGCCCGCCGCTGGCCGCCGGAGAACGGCTCGTGCTCGCTCAGCCGGATCCGATGCGTCTCAGCCGTCGATGTCGAGCGCCGTGCCGTACAGGCGGTCCACCTTCAGGCGGATGACCACGCGGCGCTCGGCGACCAGCTGCCGCAGGAAGGCGTCCTCGTCCTCCGGCTTCGCCGCTTCCGGGATCATCGCGAGGAGTTCCCGTCCGACGGCGTCGCCGGGAACGGTCGTGGTCTCGGAGACCTCGGCCTCGCCCTCGGCGACGGCGAACGACCACACGTCGCCACCCTGCACATGGAGCGCCGCACGCGGGTCGCGCCGCAGATGCCCGACCTTGACCCGGTCGGCCGTCGTCGAGAACCGCACGACGCGGGCTTCGGGGTCCCAGCTGTACAGCATGGTGGTCAGGTGGGGGTGGCCACTGCGCTTGACGGTGGCGAGTGTGCCGAACTGCTGCTTGCCCAGCAGGCCGGAGAGGGCTTCGTCGGACAGGGGGCGCGGTGCGGGTCCTTGAGCAATGACGTGATCAACACCCTTGGGGGCTCGGCCATTTCATCACGGTGCCGTCGGCGACCGCAGATGGGTCGTCAGCCGCTGGAGCCGCTCCCAGGACGCCGGGTCCTCGCCGTCGCCGAGGGGGTAGTGCAGGGCCGGGCGGGTCGTCGGGCCGAGGGCTGTGGGGGGCTTGTCGAGTGGGGTGCGGCGGGCGTGGTCGGGGCCGATGGAGTGAACGTCGTCGGGGCCCAGGGTGAAGGCGGCCGGCAGCGGCGGGCCCTCCAGGCGCGGGGCGGTCGCGAGGTCGGCGGGGGCCGCCTGCACGGACGTCAGCATGGTCCGCAGGGAGTGCCTCGTGACCAGCTCCTCCGCCAGCGCCCGCACCCGGTCCAGCGGCAGCTCCTCACCCTCCGCGAACCCGACGGTCAGGACCATGTCCTCCTCGACGCCCTTCGTCGTCCGTGTCACCCGTAGCGTCGCGAGGGCCGGGCGCTCGGGCCGCCCCACCACGATCAGCTGCGACGGCTCGGGCATCCGCTCCCGCGCCAGGTCCGTCAACTGACGTGGTGACCAGGGGAGGTTGACGGGCTCTGCGGTGCCCCAGCCGCCGGGCGCCGAGCCGGTCAGGGTCTCCCAGGCCGTCTCCAGCGCGCCGCCCAGCAGGAGCCGTTCGTCGGGCCGGTGCACCGTACGGATCGCGACGATCAGCCGGCGGCCGGGCGCCTCCTCCGCGCGGCGGGTGAACGCGGCGGCGACCGTCGCCGTGCCGTCCTCGGACAGCGCGGGCGAGAACGCCCCGTCCTGCCAGCGCAGCACCGCCCCCGACAGACCGTCGTAGTAGCCGCACTCCGGGTCCCGCACCACCCACCGGTTGGGCACCCGGGCGAGCGTCGTCCGCGCCGGGGCGCTCAGCCGGACCCCGGGCGGGGTGACGATCTGGAGGGACCGCCGGGACGCCACGGCCGTCCGCATGATCTCGGCGAGCCAGCTGGTCAGCGCCACCACCGGGCGGTCGATGAGGACGACCGCCGCGTTCTCGGTGACGACGTCCACAGCGGGCTGCCCGGCCCCCGCCGACGGCACGGCCGACACGTCGACGGCCTCCGTGCTCGCGGCCCCGGCCGGCCAGGTCGTGCCGCCCAGCAGCGCGTTGAGCCGGCCGCACACCACCCCGGCCAGCTTCTCCGCCTCCGGTACGGCCGTGGAGGCCCGCGCCTCCGTCCACCAGTAGGGGGCCTCGGCGCTCTGCCCGAGCAGCCGCTCCGCCTCGCCCGGCACCCGCACCAGCAGCGGCGACTCGACGGACACCAGGGGGCGCCCGCCGGGGCCGTGCAGCTGGACGACCGCCCCGTCGGCCGCCGCCGACAGGTCCAGGTCGGAGCCGCCCGCGTACAGACTCGCCATGAGCGCCCACACGTCGGGCATCGTCGGGGTGAGAGCGATGACGTCCTTGGTCACGTGCGGTCGTCCTTGTCGGTGGTCGTGGCGGGCTGTCCTGTTGGGGCGGGCGCGGGTGGGCGGGCTCCCGTCGGAGTGGGCGCGGGTTGGCGGGCTCCCGTCAGGGCGGACGCGGGTCGGCGTACCCCCGTCAGGGCGGGCGCGGGTCGGCGGGCTCCCGTCGGGGTGGGCGCGGGTGGGCGGGCTCCCGTCAGGGCGGGCACCAGTCGGTGTGCTCCCCTCGGGGTGGGCGTGGGCGGGCGTCGTCCCGGCCGAGCCGTCATCGGCGGTCGGCCTCCTCGCCGGACAGTGCCGTCTGGATCAGCTGGTGGGCGCGGCCCCGGCGGACCAGGGTGCCCCGGCCCGGCGGCTGCGCGGACGGGTACAGGCCGGGGAAGAGCTGGCCCTCGCTGCGCTCGCCGGTCATGAGCAGCGCGGCCGTCCCCGTCTCGCGGAGCGTCTGGAGCAGCGGCTCGTAGACGGCCCGCGAGGCGCCCGCCGTCCGCCGGGCGATCACGAAGTGCAGGCCGATGTCCTGCGCCGACGACACATACGGCAGGAACGGCGCGAGCGGCTGCTGCCCGGCGGTGGTGAGGATGTCGTAGTCGTCGACGAGGATCACGATGCGCGGCCCCTCGAAGGCGGGCTCGTCGGTCACCGCGTCCGGGTCGGCGCTCTCCGGCATCCGCTTCTCCAACTCGGTCGCGATCCCGGACGCCAGCCCGACGGCGAGCTTCGCGTTGTGCGCGTAACCGCCCCGGTACGGCTCCGGGACCACGCCCCGCAGCCCGCGCCGCGGGTCGAACACGCCGAAGACCAGCTCCTCCTCGGAGTACTGCTCCACCAGTCGGTCCACGATCAGCTTCAGCAGGTTCGTCTTGCCGCACTCGTTGTCGCCGAGGACCAACAGATGCTGGTCGGAGCCGAACAGGTCCAGCAGCACGGGCGCGAGGGCGTCCTGGTCGACGCCGATCGGGACGCGGCCCGGCTCGGCGACCTGCGACGGCAGCCGGTCGGCGGGCAGCCGGGTCGGCAACACCCGGACCGGCGGCGCCAGTTCGCCGTGCCAGGTGGAGCGGATCGTACGGGCCGCGTCCTCCAGTGCCGGACCGAGGTCGCCCGTCGACGGCCGTCCGTCCAGGCGGGGCAGCGCGACCTGCGCGAACAGCTTGCCGTCGGTGAGGGCCCGCCCCGGCGTGTCGGGCGACAGGGTCTGGGAGAGCTTTCGGTCGACGCTGGAATCGCTCGGGTCGTTGAGCCGCAGCTCGATCCGGGTGCCGAACATGGACTGCGTCGCGATCCGCACGTCGTTCCAGCGGAGCATGCCGCCGACGACATGGATGCCGTAGCCGCCGCCCCGCTTCAGGAGGTCCACGACCGTGTCGTCCAGCTCGGCGAACTCGTCGCGCAGCGCCCCGAACCCGTCGATGAGCAGCACGATGTCGGTGGAGCCCAGCTCCCGCAGCCCGCCCTGGGCGCGGAGGCGGCGCAGCTGGTCGACGGAGTCGATGCCGTGCTCGCGGAACAGCTCCTCCCGCTCGATCAGCATCGTCCGCACCTCGGCGACCGTCCGCGCCGCCCGCTCCCGGTCGGCCCGCCCGGCGATCCCGCCGACGTGCGGCAGCCCGGCCAGGGCGGAGAGGCCGCCGCCGACCAGGTCGAGGCCGTAGAGGGCGACCTCGGCGGGTGTGTGGGTCGCCGCCAGCGACAGCGCGAGGGTCCGCAGCAGCGTCGTCTTGCCGGACTGCGGGCCGCCGATCACCGCCGCGTGTCCGCCCGCGACCGTCAGATCGAGCACCCAGTGGCCCTGCCACTGCTTCGCCGGATCGTCCAGCACCCCGAGCGGCACCCGCAACGGCCCCTGCCGGGCGGCGAGTTGAAGCCCGCGCTCGTCCACGCCCACCGGCCCGGCCGCCGCGTCCAGTGTGATCGCGTCCGGCAGCGGCGGCAGCCAGATCCGCCGCACCGGGCGCGCGGCCCCGGCGAGCCGGTCGACCATCACCGACATCACCGTCGGCCCGGTCTCCCGCTTGGTCGCCCTGGGTTCCTCGGACGCGCCGCCCGCCGCCGGCGCGCCGCCGAGCGTGTTGTACGCCGGGTACGGCCACGCGAGCGGCGTGTCGTCGTCCTCCCGCGCGGCGAGCGCCGGACCCCGGTAGGCGCCGGACACGTACCCCGCCTTGAACCGCTCGTACGTCGAGGTGTCCACCTTGAGGTAGCCGAAGCCCGGCAGCGGCGGCAGATGGAAGGCGTCGGTGGTGTCGAGGACGGTCCGCGACTCGTCGGCGGAGAACGTCCTGAGGCCCAGCCGGTACGACAGATAGGTGTCGAGGCCCTTGAGCTTGCCGCCCTCGATGCGCTGGCTGGACAGCAGCAGATGCACGCCGATGGAGCGGCCGATGCGGCCTATGGAGAGGAACAGGTCGATGAAGTCCGGCTTCGCGGTGAGCAGTTCACCGAACTCGTCGATCACGACGAACAGGTGCGGCAGCGGTTCCAGGTCCGGGCGGCTGCTCGCTCGCAGGGCCGCGTAGTGCCCGATGTCGGCGACGTTCCCCGCGTCCTTCAGCACCTGCTGCCGCCGCTTGACCTCACCGGCGAGGCTGGAGTGCACGCGTTCGACGAGCCCCGCCTGGTTCTCCAGGTTGGTGATCACCCCGGCCACGTGCGGCAGCCCGGTGAACGGGGCGAAGGTCGCGCCGCCCTTGTAGTCGACCAGGACGAGCGCCAGGTCCTCGGGAGGGTGGGTGGCGGCGAGCGCCAGCACCAGGGTGCGCAACAGCTCGCTCTTGCCCGAGCCGGTCGCGCCCACGCACAGCCCGTGCGGGCCCATGCCCAGCTCGGAGGACTCCTTCAGGTCGAGCAGCACCGGTTCATGACGGTCCGTCAGGCCGATCGGCACGCGCAGGAACTCCCGCTCGCCGCGCGGCGCCCACAGCCGCTCCAGGTCCAGTACGGCCGGGTCGTCGACGCCGAGCAGCACGGGGAAGTCGACCGGCCCGGTGACCGGGGTGCCCTCGGCCGCCGACTCCGCCGACAGTCGCAGCGGCGCCAGCAGCCGGGCGAGGCCCTCGGCCCCGGCGGCGGACACGTCGTCGGAGGAGCCCCGCGCGACCGCGTGCGCCCCCTCCCGGAGATCCTCGACGACGACCTGGTCGCCGCGGACGGTGATCCGCACCGACACCTGGTCCGGCTCGTGGACCTGCCGCTCCAGCAGATGCAGCACCGTGACACCCATGTCGCCGAGCCCCACCGCCGTGTCCGGCAGCGGCAGTTCGGCGGCCGTCTCCCCGTACTCGTCGCTCACCACCAGCATGCGTGACGCCAGCCGCAGCGCGCCCCGGTCGGCAAGGCCGCGCCGCACCTCCGCCGCGTACGAGGCGCGCCGCCCCAGCTCATGGCGGAAGTGCCGGGCCAGCTGCGCCAGGCTCGGCGCGATCCGCCGGGCGGCCACCGGCCCGTCGTGCTCCTGCCCGTCCAGCACATGGGGCAGCCACTTCGCCCACTCCCAGTCCGGCAGCCGCTCCCCGGGCACCCCGAGCGCCACGGCCACGTCGTCCGGCGCGTGCGTCACGGCGACCTGGACGAGCAGCGCCCGCGCCACCCGCAGCACACCCTCACGGTCGCCGACGACACTGACGTTGCCCGCGCGGTCCAGGGGCACGGTGATCGGGCAGTCGTCGGCCACCGCGTAACGGGCCAGCAGGGCACGCGCCTCGTTCAGCATGAACGGGTCCGGCGGCGTCATCACACCGCCCTGGTTCTGCCCGATCGCCAGCTCCGCCACCGGCACGTCACCGGTGCCGACCCGCACCCGAAGGAAGTCCGCATCCCGCCGCCGGCGCTCCCACAACCGCGCCGGGTCCCGCGCGAGGTCGTAGAGGGCCTCCGGGGGCGGATCGAGCACCCGGGCCAGCGTCCGCCGCTCGCGCTCCTGCGCCCCCAACTCCTCGCGCAGCTCCTCCAGATACTCCAGGTACCGCTCCCGCTGCGCCCGCCGGGTGCGCTGCGCCTTGCCGCGCTGCGACAGGAACAGGGCGACCGCGCCGAGCAGCGCGAAGACCAGCACGACCGCGCCGAGCGCCGCGAACTGGCTGCTGCGGATCACGGTCATCATCACGACGGAGCCCATGACCCCCGCCATCGGCAGCAGCGCCGTCGCCGCCGAACCCGCCTTGCCCTCCGGGAGGTTCGGCGGCGGCTCGATCGTGCGGGGTTCGGCCGCCCCGAGCGGACGGGTGCTGCGCGCGGGCCGATGGACCAACTGCTGGGTCACGGACGGACCCCTTCTTTCCCTGGGCGGTCGTGCGTGGCGGTGCGATGAGCGTGGTCGTGCGTGGCGGTGTGGTGAGCGTGGTCGTGCGTGGCGGTGTCATGAGGGCCGCGGTACATGGCGGGGGTGCCGTGGCGGCCGCTTGTCGCGGAGCCGGGTCGGCCGCTCATCGCATCCTCACCGCCCGGGTCATCGCCTCCGCCGCCAGTGTCACGGCCGCGTCCCGCGTGGCCTGGCCCAGCAGGGCGGTGCGGATCGGGCCGCCCTGGGCGAGGTGCCGGTCGTAGGGGACGGTGACGACGTGGACGCCGGACTCCTTCAGGTGCGCGACCGCCGTCTTCCGGTCCAGTGTGACGTCGGGCGAGTTCGCGGTGAGCGCCACGACCGTCGAGGCCAGCGCGGAGTGCGGCAACTGGCCCAGCCAGTCCAGGACCTGCCGGGTGCCGTTGACGCCCTCGGCGGTCATCGGGGCGACCACCACGCGCGCGTGCGCCGTGTCCATCGCCGTACGGGCCACCTCGCCCGGCAGCGTCTCGCAGTCCACCACGGTCACCGCGAAGTAGCGCCGGAGCGCGAGGGTCACCGTGCGGTACGTCCGGATGTCCAGCGGGGCTCCCACGCGGCCCTGGCTGGCGGGCAGCAGCCAGCCGCCGTCCGAGACGGGCACCAGGTAGCCGGTGACATCGGTGAGCTGCATCGCCGGGTTGAGGATCCGCGCGAGGTCGGCCGCCGCCCAGCGCACCGAGTCGGCGCCCATCCGCACCGGCAGCGTGCCGAGCGCGGCGTCCGCCTCCAGGGTGAGCACCGGGTCGTGCCGGTAGTGGTTGAACGTCCGCCCCAGCAGCGCGGCCACGGTCGACTTGCCGACGCCGCCCCGGATCGACGTCACGGCGATCACCCGCCCCGTCGTCACCGGCTGCTGCAACTCCCGCGCGATGCGCGTCTCCTCCGCCACGTCCTGTGCGGCGGACGCCGTCAGCTTCTTGATCGAACGCCCCGTACGCCGGGCCACGGAGTCCCCGTGCTGCGGTCGCCCCAGGGCGTGCGCCAGCCGGGGATCGATCGTCGGCACCGACTCCGGGGTGTGCGCCGGCGACTGCGGCACCCGCGAACCACGCGGCGCGGGGGCGGCCGGGGGAGTGGAGCGGGGGGTGGGACGACCATCGCCGCGCCGGTCAGGGGCGCCCGGCGACTGGGCGGACACCTGGGGGAGACCGAGGCGGGGGTCGACTTGGTGGGGGCCGACGGGGTGCGGGTCCACGGCGTAGGGATCGGCGGGCTGCCCAGGCCGGGGCTGAACCGGCGGCTGGACGACGGGCGTCGGCTGCACGGGCTGTGCGGGCTGAGCGGTTACGGGGTTCACGGGCACCGGGCCCACGGGCATCCCGTGCCCCGGCCCAGGCCCCGGCGGCGCGGGCTCCGGTCGTACGGCCCCCTGTTGCCCCCGCTCCTGCTGCTGTCCCTGCTGCCCCTGCTGTCCCGGAGCCGGATGCCCCGGCACCGCCCGCATCGGCCGGTCGCCGGCGCTCTCCTCGGCCGTTTCAGCCGTTTCGGATGGCTCGGGCCTCTCGACCGCCTCGGACGGAACCGAGCGCACCAGCCGCAGCGTCGGCTCGGGCCGCCGTGCGGCGCCGGAAGGCACGCCGGTCACACCGTTCGCACCCGCCGCACCCGACGCCGCACTGGCCCCGGCCCCGGACGGTTCCGAACCGGACGCGGCACCCGCACCCGTACCCGTGCCCGCACCGGCCCCCGCGCGCGCCCCCGCACCGTCCTGCCCCAGCTCGCGCAGCACGTCCCGCTGCCAGTCCTCTGCCTGCGCCATGTGCGCCCCCAGCTCCTAAGCGAAGGTGTCGAGCAGTCGCCCGTACACGCCGAACACCCCGATGAGCAGCGGGAACAGGATGATGACGCCGATGGACTCCAGCGTGTCGCCGAGGCGGCGGAACCGGACCCGGACATGTTCGGCGGGCTGTACGGCGAGCACCAGCAGCGGCAGGACGGCCAGCAGCACGAGCGCGCCGAGCGGACCGGCCGCGTCGCCGGACCGCTCCACCCAGACCGCGATCAGCCGCACCGCGAGCACCGCCGCCGCGCCCAGCAGCACCACGACCTCGCCGACCAGCGGGAACGCCCGGGCGCGCAGCGCGAGGACGACCATGGTGACGACGGCCAGCACCACGGTCCACTTGGTGGGCGCGCGCAGCGCGAACACCCCGGCGGCGGTGGCCGAGACGGCCATCGTCACCGTCGCGAGCACCAGTCCCCGGTGGGTGGCGGTGAGCGCGGCCGCCACCTGGTAGCGGCTCACGGAGGTCCCGGCGGAGCGCCGGTCGTCGAGCCCGGAGAGACCGGACGCCATCAGCGCGAGCCGGGGCAGCAGCCCCAGCACGATCACGGAGACGACGGCGAGCACGGCGCCCACCCGGGCCTGTTCGGCCGCCGGCGACCCCACCGACACGAACGCGGCGACGCCCAGCCAGCACACCGCGGTCCCGGCCAGCGCCCCGGCCCCGACCAGCCCGCCCCGCCCGAGCGGGCTGAACAGGCCGAGCAGGGCGAGGGTGACGATCCCCGCCCCGGCCAGCGCCGCGACCCGGGCGGTGCCGGACCAGCCCTGCGCGTCGGCCAGTGTGGAGGCGCCGAGCAGCGCCAGCGCCCCGGCGGTCACCAGGAGCGTCGTGGCGAGCCCGTACCTCCTCAGCCGCCCCAGCAGCGCGCCCGCGAGCGCGGCGACCAGGGCGACGGCGAGCAGGGCGCCCGCGACGGTCCCGGCCGCGTACTCGGCGCGCGCCAGCCACCCGGCGGCCAGGGCCCAGCCGACCGTGGCGAGCCCGGCGGTGACCCGCCGTGCGGCCGGGCTCCAGCGCCGGGCACGGGAGTCGAGGTCCTCGGCGGCCTCGTCCGTGACGTCGTGCACGACGGGCGCCGACGGCGCGTCCTCGGCGCGCACCAGACGCAGTACGGCGCCGTCAGGGACCCCGGCCGACTCCAGGGTGCTGTCGTGGGCGAGCGCGCTGCCGTCCGTGGTGACGAGATGCCGCAACTCCGGCTGTCCGCCGACCTGGTCGTCGAGCAGCCGCATCACCTCGGGCAGCAGCAGCCCGACCGGTTCCCGCGACGGCAGCACGAGATCCACGCGCCGCCGCTCACCGACCAGCGTGACCCGGCTCAGTGCCGTACGACCGCCGGTCATCTCCTGGCCCAGAGCCCCCGTAGACATCACGCGTTCGAACCTATCACCGGGTAGAAGTGCTGGTAGGAGCCGTGGAGGAGGCCCCCGACGGGCTCGCCGAGGGCGTCACGGACGGCTGTACCGAACTCCCGTACGGGCTCTTGCCGATGATGCGGTTCGACACGAACGACCACCCCACACATCCCGCGCACAACACCGCCGCGATGACGATCCCGGCGAAGACCTTCCCGATCCGCTCGTCCACCGAGCGCCGCTGCCTCTGCGCCCCGAACAGCAGGGCGTCGCGCAGCCGTCGACGGCGCACCGACACCGACTCCAGCAACTGGCTGTCGTAATCCTGCGCCGCCACGGCTGCCTTCCCTCACTCACTGCTCACTGCTCACGCGCCCGGAAGCCGACGCCCGACGAGCGGAAGCCGATGCCGGACGCCGGACGCCGGTCCGCGTCAGCCGATCTGGTCGACGGCCGCGCGGGCCTTGGCCAGCGTGGACTGGGCGGTTCCGTCGTTCTGTTCCAGCGTGGTGCGCACCAGGCGGATGATCTCGCGGACCTCGCCCGCGGCCTTCTTCCAGCGCTCTTCCTTGCCGTGGTAGTCGTCGGAGACACCGTCGGCCTGGAAGTCGGTCATCGCGGCCTTCACCGCGGCGTCGCGGTCGCTGAGCACCCGCTCCAGCTGACCCACGATCGTGCCGAGCGAGGTCTGCACCTCACCCGAGGCACCGGTGTCGTACGAACGGCGGTCCTGGTTCTGACCCATGGTGAATCTCCCCGTGTGGCTCTCGTGACTCTAGGGCTGTCGATGAACGGGCCGTGGCCGGTGGCCGTCGGCTATCGCGCCCCGAAGCGGGCCGCGTCGAAGTTCGCGAGACCCATGTTCTGGTTGGCGTTGTCCTGGGACTCCACGTCACCGGTGCCGAAGGCGTTGTCCATGCCCGACTGACCGCCCAGGATCGCGGCGAGCGAGCTGTTGAGGTCCGCGGTGATCTCGTCCGCGCGGTTCTTGAACGAGTCGAACGCCAGCTTGCCCGAGCCGTTGAACTTGCCCTCCAGCGGCTCCGCCGCGCTGATCAGCAACTGGATCAGCGTCCCCAGGTCGTCGCTCGAACCGAGCGTGCTCTTGCCGAGGTCCGCCAGAGTCGTCGACCCCATGTCGAACTTCACGTCGTGTCCACCCCCGTGTGTCTGGGTCACCTACGTCCCGCCCATGCTCCCCCACAACCCGTTGCACCCGCAACGCACTTGGCGTCGAAGTGACATGATCGGGACATAACTCGAACAGGGCTGTGGCGCGACGACGCTCGCACGCCCCGCCGACGCGGCCGATCGAGAGGGACCCATCGACGGTGAGTGGGGGTGCTCCAGGATCCGCGCGACCTTGTTGGTGGGTCAACGGTGGAGTAACTGTGCGATGGTGGCGGCCTTCTCGGTGGCCTCGCGGACGGCGGCGTCGTCCCCGTTCTCCAGGGCTTCCTTCAGCTCGCGGACCGCGGCCTCAGCCCTGATCTCGATGTCGCCCGGGACTGCGCCCGCATGGTCCCGAAGAGATGCCTCGATGATGTGGACGCGTCGATGGGCCTGGTCGCGAATCTCGGCGGATGCGCGCCGCTGACGTTCCCGGTGGTCGTACCGTGCGGCCTCACGCTCCAACCGTTCGAGATCTGCCTCCCGCAGAACGGATTCACCGGTGACTGCCACGCGTTGCTCCTTGCCGGAGCGCAGGTCCTTGGCGGAGACGTGCATGATGCCGTTGCCGTCGATGTCGAAGCTGACCTCGATCTGGAGCTCACCGGCCTTCGCCGGTGGCAGACCGTTCAGCGCGACCGTGGCGATCTTCTTGTTGTGCGCCGTGAGCTCGTGCTCACCCTCGTAGACCTTGACCTCCAGTGCCGTCTGGTGGTCCCGCGTCGTCGTGAAGATCTCGGATCGCTTGGTCGGGATCGTGGTGTTGCGTTCGATGAGCTTGGTCATGACGCCGCCCTTGGTCTCGATGCCGAGAGACAACGGGCTGCAGTCGAGCAGCATGACGCCCTGCACCTCGCCCTTGAGGATGCCGGACTGGAGGGCCGCTCCGACGGCGACCGGATCGTCCGAACGGACGCGTCGGCGCTCCTTGCCACCGGTCAGTTCGTCGACCAGCTGGATGACCGCGGGCATACGCGTCGAGCCGCCGACGAGGATGACGTGGTCGATCTCCCCGAGCTCTACGCAGGCGTGCTTGATGACGTTGTAGAACGGAGCTTTGCAGCGCTCCAGCAAATCGGCGGTGAGCTGCTGGAACCCGTCCCGGGTGAGCCTCGATTCCAGATGCAGCGGACCCTGGGCGGAAGCCGCGATGTAGGGCAGTTCGATCGTGGTCTCGGTGGTCGAGGAGAGTTCGACCTTCGCCCTCTGCGCGGCCTCGCGCAGGCGCCGAAGTGCTGTCCTGTCCTTGGCGAGATCGACGCCGTGGTCGTCGGCGAATCGCTTGACCAGATAGTCGACCATGCGCTGGTCCCAGTCGTCACCGCCGAGTGCGTTGTCCCCGCTGGTGGCCTTCACTTCCACCACGCCGTCGCTGATCTCCAGCAGCGACACGTCGAAGGTGCCGCCGCCGAAGTGGATGACCATGACTGTCTCTTCGTCCCGGTCCAGGCCGTAGGCAAGAGCGGCGGCGGTCGGCTCGCTGACGATGCGCAGGACGTTCAGCCCCGCGATACGGCCGGCTTCCTTGGTGGCTCGCCGCTCGCAGTAGCCGAAGTGTGCCGGGACAGTGATCACTGCATCGGTGACTCGCTCGCCCAGGTACGACTCGGCGTCCCGCTTCAGCTTCTGCAGGATGAACGCGCTGATCTGCTGCGGCGTGAAGTCCGTGCCGTCGATGCGTACCTTCTTGCCGGTGCCCATGTGACGCTTGACAGAACAGATGGTGCGGGCCGCGTTGATCACCGCCTGCCGTTTGGCCGCCTCGCCGACCAGCACCTCACCGCTCTTCGTGAAGGCGACGACGGAGGGTGTGGACCTGGCCCCCTCCGCGTTGGTGATGACGGTCGGATCACCCCCCTCGAGAACACTCACCACAGAATGCGCCGTACCAAGGTCGATCCCGACAGCACGAGCCACCGTGCGCTCCCCCTCAGCCATCGCGGCGTAAGCCACGCGCGGACTTCCCCCCATCAGGCTTCCATGTCCGACTAATGCGTACACGTCTCTTCCGTGAGCGTGTGGCGCCTTGTTCCGCCCCTGGAACCACCGACTCCCGAGGACTACCCGGAGGCCTATTGGCATACCAAAAAACTTTCAAGAGACCGTGCAACCCTTTCCCCACCTGGCCGGTCGTACTGGGCGTCGGAACTTCTGGAGGGGGATCTGGGGGGATCGCGGGGGTTCTGACGGGGAGGGGAAAGCCGAGGGGCCCGGTCTTGGACCGGGCCCCTCGAAACATGTCGGGCGGCGCGAGAGCATCCACGTCCCCTCAGCGGAGCGCCCCACTCAGAAGAACACCCCGCAGCGCAGCAGCACGTTCGCGTACGGCCGCGCCTCCCCGGTGCGGACGACCAGCCGCGCGTCCGCCGACAGTTCCTTCAGCCGCTCGTGGGGGACCAGCTCCAGCACGGCGAAGCGGTCCGCCAGCAGGGCCGCCGCCTCCGGGTTGGCGTCCCGTACCTCGTGCGCGGCGGTCGCGCCCTCGACCACGAGCTCGTCGAGCAGCCCGTCCAGCACCTCGGCGAACGACGGCACCCCCGCCCGGAACGCCAGGTCGACCACCCGCGGCCCCCGCGGCACCGGCATCCCCGCGTCGCACACCAGCACCCCGTGCCCGTGCCCCAACTCGGCCAGCGCCCCGGCCAGATGGCGGTTGAGTATCCCGCCCCGCCTCACCGGCTCCCACTCCCGAGCGCGGCGACCTCGTCGGCCGTGGGGAACGACACCTGCGCCCCGGCCCTGGTGACGGCCGCCGCCCCGACCCGCGCCGCGTACGCGGCTGCCTCGGCCGGCTCCTCGCCCGCGCCGAGCTTCCACGCCAGCGCCGCCGTGAACGCGTCCCCGGCCCCCGTGGTGTCCACGGCCTCCACCTTCAGGGCCGCCACCCGCGCGGTGCCCTCGGCGGTCGCGATCAGTGCGCCCTCCGCGCCCAGCGTCACCACCACCGAGCGGGGCCCGAGCGCCAGCAGCGCCCGCGCCCAGTCCTCCGGCGACCCCGCCAGCTCGCCGCCGGCGATGACCCGCGCCTCGTGCTCGTTGACGATCAGCGGATCGCAGGCCGCCAGCACCTCCCCGGGCAGCTCCCGCGGTGGCGACGGGTTCAGCACGAACCGGGTGCCCTCCGGCAGCCGCCGTACGACCTCCACCACCGTCTCCAGCGGGATCTCCAGCTGCGCCGACACCACCCGGGAACGCCGGAGCAGCGGGTCGGCGGCCCGGACGTCCTCGGGGGTCAGCCTCCCGTTGGCGCCGGGGGACACGACGATGCTGTTGTCGCCCGACGGGTCCACGGTGATCAGGGCGACCCCGGTGGGCGCCTCGCCGACCAGCACCCCCGCCGTGTCGACGCCCGCCTCGCGGAGCGAGTCCAGCAGCAGCCGGCCGTTGCCGTCGTCGCCGACCCGGGCCAGCAGCGCCGTACGGGCCCCGAGCCGGGCCGCCGCCACCGCCTGGTTGGCGCCCTTGCCGCCCGGATGCACGGCCAGGTCGGAGCCGAGCACCGTCTCACCGGCCCCCGGCCGCCGCTCGACACCGATCACCAGGTCGGCGTTGGCCGATCCCACGACCAGGAGGTCGTAGTCGTACATGAAGCATCTCCCTGTGCTGGGTTGGAGCCGCCCGCCGGCCGGTCGCGCCGGAGGGCGGAAAAGCCGAGGCGGCCGGACGGGTCCCCCCGTCCGGCCACCGCGTCGTGTCAGCCGCCGAACTCGGCCACATTCTTCGCCGTGACCACCTTCACCGGCACCATCACCGACTTCTTCACCTTCTCGCCCTCAGCGGCCTTCACCGCGTTGCGCACCGCGATCCTGCCGAGTTCGGCGGGCTGCTGCGCGACCGACGCGTACAGCGTGCCGCCCTCGACGGCCTTCAGACCGTCGGTGGTGCCGTCGAAGCCGATGACCTGGACGGACTTGCCGGCCTTCGAGCCGAGTGCCTTGATCGCGCCGAGCGCCATCTCGTCGTTCTCCGCGAAGACACCGTCGACGTCGGGGTTGGCCTGGAGAAGGTTCGTCATCACGTCGAGGCCCTTGGTGCGGTCCCAGTCGGCGGGCTGCTTGGCGAGGACCTTGATGCCCGGGTACGCCTTCAGACCCTCGGCGAAGCCCGCGCCGCGCTCCCGGCTGGCAGAGGTGCCCGCCTGGCCCTGGAGGATGACGATCTCGCCCTTGCCGCCCAGCTTCTCCGCGAGCGCCTTCGCGGCCAGCTTCCCGCCGCTGACGTTGTCGGAGGCGACGAGGGCGGCCGTGTTCGCGCCGTTGACCGCCCGGTCGACGGCCACCAGCGGGATGTCCGCCTTGTTCACGGCCTTCGCCGCCGGGGTCACCGCGTCGGAGTCCACCGGGTTCACGATGATCGTGCCGAGACCTTCGCTGGTGAAGTTCTGCAACTGGTTGGCCTGCTGCGAGGCGTCGTTCTGCGCGTCCGTCACGGACAGGTCGACACCCAGCTTCTTCGCCTCGTCCTGCGCGCCCGCGCGGATCTGCACGAAGAAGGGGTTGTTCAGCGTGGACAGCGACAGCCCGATCTTCTGGCTCTTGGCCGCCGACGAACCACTGTGCAGGAAGGATGTCGCGCCCACGACCGCCGCCGCGACCACCGCCGCGAGGAGGTACGTCATCGCCTGCCTGCCCCGGTCGCCCGAGCCACCGGTCCCGGCGGCCACCGGGGTCGCCCCGGCCTTGCGGCGGACCGTGTCGAGGAGTACGGCCAGCGCGATCACGACACCGATGACGACCTGCTGCCAGAACGCCGACACCGACAGCAGGTTGAGGCCGTTGCGCAGCACCGCCAGGATCAGCGCGCCGATCAGCGTGCCCGACGCCTTGCCCGTGCCGCCGGCCAGGGAGGCGCCGCCGATGACGACCGCCGCGATCGCGTCCAGCTCGTAGCCCTGCGCGGCCTGCGGCTGCGCGGACGACAGCCGGGAGGCCAGCACGATGCCCGCCGCCGCGGCGAACAGCCCGGACAGGGCGTAGATCACGAGCTTCTGACGCTTCACCGGGAGGCCGGACAGTCGGGCCGCCTCCTCGTTGCCGCCGATCGCGTACATGGCCCGCCCGATGTACGTCCGGCCCAGGACCACAGCCGTGACCAGACCCATGACGACCATCACCAGGACGGGCACAGGCAGCCAGCCGCCGAGGTTGTCACCGAGGTGCGACACCGACTCCGGGAACGCGATGGGGCTGCCCTGCGAGATCACCAGCGACAGACCGCGCCCCACCGACAGCATCGCGAGCGTCGCGATGAACGGGGGCAGCTTCCCGTACGAGACGAGGAAGCCGTTGACGAGACCGCACGCGATGCCGGTGACGATCGCGAGGAGGACGGCTATCGGGACCGGCACGCCCTCCGATGTGGCGCTCCACGCCAACACGGTCGCCGACAGGGCCGCCACCGAACCCACCGACAGGTCGATGCCCGCCGAGACGATCACGAAGGTCACACCGAAGGCGAGGATGGCGGTGACGGCCGCCTGGACGCCGATGTTCAGCAGGTTGTCGGCCGTCAGGAAGTCGCCGGACAGCACCGACATCGCGACGACGAGGACGATGAGGGCGCTCAGCGCGCCGTTGTCGAGCAGGATTCTGCGCAGGCCCGAGGGGCCACTCGCGCCCGTCGTGCTCTTGAGCGTGTCAGCGGCCACCGTTGGCCTCCGTTCCGGTCGTGGTGGTGTGAGGGGTGGTGGTGTGCGGGGTGGACACGGCGAGCGCCATCACCGCGTCCTGGGTGGCCTCGGCGGCGGGCAGTTCGCCCGCGACCCGCCCCTGGGCCATGACGATCACCCGGTCGCTCATACCGAGCACCTCGGGCAGATCGCTGGAGATCATCAGGACGGCGGCTCCGGCGGCCGTCAGCTCGTTGATCAGCTCGTAGATCTCGACCTTCGCGCCGACGTCGATACCGCGCGTCGGCTCGTCGAGGATCAGCACCTTGGTGTCCGCGAGCAGCCACTTGCCGATGACGACCTTCTGCTGGTTGCCGCCGGACAGCGTCCGCACCGCCTGGCCAAGACCGGCCATCCGCACGCCCAACTGCGCGGCGACCCGTGCCGCGTTCGCCCGCTGCCCCTTGAGGTCGACGAACCCGCCCCTGGTCGCGCCCCGCAGGGTGACCAGGCCGAGGTTCTCCTCCACGGACGCGTCCAGCACCAGCCCTTGGCCCTTGCGGTCCTCGGGGACGAGACCGACGCCGGCGGTCATCGCCGCGTTGACGTCGTGCCGGGGGACCGGGGTACCGGAGACCTTCACGGCCCCCTTGTCGTACGGGTCGGCGCCGAACACGGCCCGCACGACCTCCGTCCGGCCGGCCCCGACGAGCCCGGCGATGCCGACGACCTCACCGGCCCGCACCTCGAAGCTCACGTCGTGGAACACGCCGTCCCGCGTGAGCCCCTCGACGGCCAGCAGCGCCTCCCCGGCGTCCGGCCGCCGACGCGGGTACTGCTGCTCGATCGACCGGCCCACCATGAGCCGTACGAGCTCCTCCTCGGGCGTGGACGCCGGGACCTGCCCGACGCTCCTGCCGTCCCGGACGACCGTGACCCGGTCGCCCAGCGCGGCGATCTCCTCCAGGTGGTGCGTGATGAAGACGATCCCGACCCCGTCCTCGCGCAGCCTGCGCACGATCGCGAAGAGCTTCTCGACCTCCTCGGTCGTCAGCACGGCCGTCGGCTCGTCCATGATCAACACGCGCGCGTCCAGGCTCAGCGCCTTCGCGATCTCGACCATCTGGAGCCGCGCGATACCGAGTTCACGGACCCGCGCGCGGGGCGACACGTCCACACCGACCCGCTCCAGCAGGACGGCGGCGTCCGCCTCCATCCGCTTGCGGTCGACCATCCCGAAGCGGCGCGGCTGCCGCCCCAGGAAGATGTTCTCGGCGACCGTCAGATCGGGAACGAGGTTGAACTCCTGGTAGATGGTGGCGATGCCCAGCCGCTCGGCGTCCTGCGCCCCGCGGATGCGCACCTCCTCGCCGTCCACCAGGACCCGGCCCCCGTCGGGGTGGTAGGCGCCCGACAGCATCTTGATCAGCGTGCTCTTGCCGGCGCCGTTCTCGCCGAGCAGCACGTGCACCTCGCCCCGGCGCAGGTCGAAGTCGACGCCGTCGAGCGCGACCACGCCGGGGAAGGTCTTGCGGATGCCCTCGATGCGCAGCAACTCGTCCTCGTTGCTCACGACGTGCTCCTTTGCACAGGGTTGGGGTTCTCGCCGCACGAGCGGCGTACGACGAGACGGGCGGGGAGGGTGACGGACTGCGGGGGCCGCCCCTCGATGCGGTCGACCAGCGCGCGCACGGCGGCGCGCCCCAGCTCGCCCGTGGGCTGGGCGATCGCCGTGATCGGCGGATCGGTGTGCACGAACCAGGGGATGTCGTCGAAGGCGGCCAGCGCGATGTCGTCCGGAACCCGCATCCCACGCGCGCGTACCGCGTCCAGCGCGCCGAGCGCCATCAGGTTGTCGGCCGCGAAGACGACCTCGGGCGGCGTGGCCAGATCGAGGAAGCCCTCGGTGACCCGGCGCCCGCTCTCGGCCTGGAAGTCGCCCTGCCCTGTGTAGTCCTCGGGCAGGTCGAGCCCGTACGCGTGCAGCGCCTCACGGAAGGCCGCCACACGCTCCTGGCCGGTCGTGGTCGCCGCCGGGCCCGCGATGATGGCCAGCCGCCGGTGCCCGAGCCCGTGCAGATGCGCCACGAGATCCCGGACGGCGGCCTCGCCGTCCGCCCGGACGACCGGCACGTCGACACCCGGGATCCACCGGTCGACGAACACCATCGGCGTGCCCGCGCGCACGGCGTCCAGCATCAGCGGGGAGCCGCCGTCGGTGGGGGAGACGAGCAGGCCGTCGATGCGCCGGTCGAGCAGGTTCCGCACATGGTGGTCCTGCAGGTCCGGCCGCTCGTCGGCGTTCCCGATGATCACGCTGTACCCGAGCGCGCGGGCCTCCTCCTCCACGGAACGGGCCAGCTCCGTGAAGTACGGGTTCATCACGTCGCTGATGACCAGGCCGAGGGTGTGGGTCTGGTCGGTGCGCAGGGAGCGGGCGACGGCGTTCGGGCGGTAGCCCAGCGTCTCGACGGCGGCCAGCACCCGCGCGCGGGCGTCGGCACTGACCGACGGATGGTCGTTCAGGACCCGCGACACCGTGGCGACGGAGACCCCCGCCTCGGCAGCGACATCCTTGATGCTCGCCATCGCCGCTCCACCTCCTCGTGGAATCGATTACACGACTTCGTGCACGGAGGATTGGAATCGATTACACGCGAGGTTGGCAAGCCCCCGAGACGGGATCGTGATGTTCAGTTCCCGATGAGCTCCGCGAGGGCCCGGCGTGCGGCGGTCACCTGGTGCGGCGACCCCCAGACCCGGGCGACCCGATCGGCCAGCGCATAGGCGTCCGCCGCGGCCCCCCGCTCCCCGACCAGCAGGTACAGGTCCCCGAGGGCGTGCGCGAGGGGACGGGTGGCGTAGGCCCCGCCCGCCGTGCCCCCGAACTGCTCCTTCAGCGGCAGCAGCGGCCCGATCAGCGACTCCGCCGTGTCCCGGTCGTCCAGCAGCACGGCGAGTTCGGCGCGGTAGTCGAGTTCCATGCCGTACAGGTGGTCGGTCACCGGTCGCGCGGGGAAGGGCACGGCCGCCGCCTCGTCCAGGCGCCCCAGCCGGGCCAGGACGAGGGCGTGTGCCACCGCGACCGGAGTGCCGACCGACTCGTACACCTCACGGACGGCCGGTTCGAGCTCGGCCTCCCGGCGCTGGGCCAGCCGGATGGTCCACAGGCCGAGCGTCCGCGGGGCCGTGGCGTGGTGAGCCCCGACCCGCTGGAACAGCCCGTCCGCCTCGGTGTAGCGCGCCTCCGCCTCCTCGAAGCGCCCGGCGACCGCCGCCAGCATGGCCGACGTGGCGGTGTTGATGCCCTGCGCCCACCGCATCCGGTAGCGGTGCGCCAGCTCCAGGCCGGCGGCGGTGTGCCGGCGTACCGCGTCGGGGTCGTTGCGGGTGGCCGCGGTCAGGGTGTCGAGGTGCTCGCACACCCAGCGGTGCGCGGGCAGATCATGGTCCCGGGCCAGGACGCGCAGTTCGTCGACGAGCGGGGTGCGGGCGGCGCCCTGCGCCTCGTGCGGCAGCAGTCCGGCCGACGTCATCAACGCCGAGGCCAGCAGCCGTGGTTCGCCGTCGGCCCGGGCCAGCTCCAACTGGGTGTCAGCCGCCTCCCGGGCCCGTCGCGCGTCCTCGCCCGCCACCGCCTCCACCAGGACCTGCAGCACGCGCGCGCGGGTCGGACCGTCCAGCGAGCGGTCCCCGGCGAGCCGCTCCAGGTGGGCCAGTGAGGTCCGGTCCACGAAGCCCTCCAGACGGCTGCGCCAGGGCGAGGGTTCGGTCCACGCGCCGTAGACCGCCGCGGCCAGGTCGTCCCGGCCGGCCCGCACGGCCAGGTCCACCGCCTGCCGCCGGGTGTGCCGGGCGGCTCCGGTGGCACCGGCCCGCACCTGCGCACCCAGCAGCCGCACCAGCAGCGCGACCGTGCCCTCCGGGTGGGCCTCGGGGTCGGCGGTCACCGCGGTGTGCGCCTCCAGCGCCTGCCGGACGAGTCCTACGGCCACGTCATGGGCGTAGCGCCGCTCGGCGAGCTCCGCCGCCCGCAGCGCGTAGTCGACGGCCAGCGGAGCGTTCGCCGTCCGGCCCGAGCGGGCGAAGTGGTGGGCCAGGGCCGCCAGATCGTCGGGCCGGTGCGCGCGCAGCCGCTGCGCGACGCGGTCGTGCAGCCGGGCCCGGCGGATCCCCGACAGGTCGGTGTAGACGGTGTCGCGGACCAGCGCATGCACGAAACGGACCCGGCCCGGCCCCGGGTCGGTCAGCAGGTCCGCGGCCACGGCGGCGTCCAGGCCCGCCAGCACGGTCTCCTCGTCCGCCTCGGCCGCGTCCACCAGCAGCGCGACATCGGACTCGGGGCCGACGACCGCCGCGAGCTGCACGGCCGCGCGCGCGTCGGCGGACAGCAGGGCGAGGCGCCGGCGCAGCACGTCCCGGACGCCCTGGGGGACCTCCGACACGGCCACCAGGGCGCCCTCGTCGGCCAGCAGCCGCGCGCTCTCCCGGACGTAGAAGGGGTTGCCGCCGGTGCGTTCGGCGAGCGCCGCCACCGTGGCCTCGTCGACGGGCTCGCCGCAGACGGCGTCGACCACCGTGGCGACGTCCCGCGGCGACAGACCGGCCAGCGCGACGCGGTGCGGCAGCCGGGGAGCGAGGTGGGCGAGCGTCTTGGCCAGCGGTTCGCCGACCTCGGCCGGGCGGTAGCCGGCGACGGTCAGCAGCGGCACACCGGTGACCGCGGCCGCGGCCTCCAGCAGGGCGAGGGTCTGTCCGTCGGCCCGGTGCACGTCCTCCAGGAGCACGGCGACGGGGCCGCCCGCGGCCGCCTCGTGCAGCCACGCGGCGAAGGCCCGGTGCAGCCGGAACCGTCCCGCGGTCGCTTCGTCCCGGGTCGTGGCGGCCGTGCCGTCGGGTTCGTGCAGCAGCGCCGCCACCTCCTCGGGCCGCGCCGGAGGCACGAGCCGGGCGAGCGCCCCGAGCGCCTCCACCCAGGCCCACGCGGGTGGAGCCCCTTCATGCTCCGGGCACCGCCCGACGACCACCGTCCACCCCTCGTCCCGCAACCGCCGGGCGAACTGCCCGAAGAGCGCGCTCTTGCCGGCCCCGGC
The DNA here is from genome assembly GCF_023516595.1 of Streptomyces neyagawaensis. Lineage (GTDB taxonomy): Bacteria > Actinomycetota > Actinomycetes > Streptomycetales > Streptomycetaceae > Streptomyces > Streptomyces neyagawaensis. The sequence continues at coordinate 28,121 of NZ_JAMGBG010000023.1, forward strand.
CTCTCCGGTGACCAACACGAGCCCGCCGCCCCGCCGGGCGAACCGGGCGACGGAGTCCAGGGCACCCAGTTCCTCGGTACGGCCCACGAAGAGGTCGTGGGCGGGGGGTGTGGGGGACGACGGGGCTGTGGTGGGGGGTCGTTGCGGCGCGGCGGGCGTCGACTCGTGGGCACGGTGGGGTGGTTCGGGGGCGGCTGACGTCGACTCGTGCGTGTTGTGAGGCCGCCGTTCGAGTGCCGTCGGCGCCGACTCGTGCTTCCCGTAGGGCCGTTCCGCTTCCGCTGACGCTGACTCCATTGCGCCGCCCGGCCGTTCCGGTTCGGCTGACGCCGACTCCCTTGCACCGTCCGGCCGTACCGGTGCGGCTGCCACCCACTGCCGTGCAGCGTCGAGCCCTTCCGCTGTGGCCGGGGACGACTTCGCTGCGGCCGACGCCCGTTCCGGTGCGCCGGCCCCCAGGCCCGGCGTGGGCGCCTCCCACGCCGGTGTCAGCGAGGTCACCCGCCGCACCGGCACCGCCGCCCGCAGCACCTCCACCCGCTGGGTCAGGATCGCCCGCTCCAACTCGGTCAGGGCCGGGGACGGGTCGCAGCCGAGCTCGTCGCGGAGTGTGCTGCGGGCCCGGCGCAGTGCCGCGAGGGCGTCGCCGCGGCGGTCGGTGGCCCAGTGGGCCAGCGCCAGCAGTCGCCAGCCCTCCTCCCGCAGGGGCCGTTCCCGCACCATGGCCTCGGCGGTCGGTGCGACCTCGGCGGCGTGCCCGGTGAACAGACCGGCGGCGACGACGAGTTCGCGGGCCTCGGCGCGCAGCGCGTCCAGCCGGGCCGCCTCGGGCACCGCCCAGGTCTCGTCCTCGTGCTCGTGGAACGCGGGCCCGTGCCACCACCCCAGCGCCTCCGTCAGCGACTCCCTGACCTGCGTGGCCGGTGCGCGCCGGGCACGCTCGACCCGGGCCGCGAACCGCCAGGCGTCCACCGCTTCCTCGGGCAGCCGCAGGGCGTACCCCGGGTGCGAGGAGAGCAGGACGGCGGCGGGGGCCCGCGGCGGTCGCTCCGGTTCGAGCAGCCGCCGCAGGTTCGACACATACACCTGGAGGGACACGGTCGCCCTGGCCGGGGGCGCCCCGCGCCACAACTCGTCCACCATCCGGTCCATGGAGACGACCGCCCCACGAGCCGCGACCAGCAGCGCGAGAACGGCACGCTGCCGCGGGGTGCCCAGTCCCACCGGCGCACCCGCGACCTCGGCACCCAACGGTCCCAGCACTCTGATACGCAGCACGCCGCCGGAATCTATCCGAGCGGTGCGCGCAACCCGTCAACGAGTGGTAAACGCTCAGGTCGGCACGGCTTCAGCTGCCGTTCCAAGCGCACGCCAAGCGGAACGCCAAGTCATCGCCAAGTGGACCACGACAGCGTCGGCGCCCGTCGTCCGTAACCCGAACATCGAAGGACACAGCGTGCCCCGCAGCAGTACACCGTCCGGTCTTCCCGTCGCCGACCGCCCCTACACCCACGAGATGGTCGTGGTCCACCGCGTCTTCCGCCGGGAGTCGGCGCTGCTGCCCCGTATGGTCCGGGCCGTACCCGACGGGGAGTCGGCGCGGGCCGCGCAGGTCTCGGCGTACCTGACCGACTACGTCCTGGGACTGCACCACCACCACACCCTGGAGGACGAGTTGATCTGGCCGCTGCTGCGTGCCCGGGCCGACGACGCCGAGGAACTGGTCGCCCGCATGGAGGAGCAGCACGGCCGTATCGACAGCACCCTGGAGGCCGTCGCGCTGTGGGCGCCGCAGTGGCAGCGCTCGGCCGACAGCGTCGCCGGGCAGGAGCTCGCGCTGGCCCTCGATGAACACCGCCTCGCCCTGCTCGACCACCTCGACGACGAGGAACGCCTGGTTCTCCCCCTGGTCGCCGAGCACTTGACGGTCGACGAGTGGGACCTGGTCGGTCGCCGCGGCCTGGAGAACCTCCCCAAGGACAAGGTCATGTTCGCCATCGGCGCGATCCTGGAGGACGCCACCGAGGACGAGCGGGCCTACTTCCTCGGCAAGGCCCCGCTGCTCGGGCGGCTGGTCTGGAAGCTGGTGGGGCGGCGGCAGTACGCCGCTGCCTGCCACGCCCTGCGCGCCCCGTTGTCCGGGGAGGCGGGGCGATGACCGTGCTCGACTCCGCGCCGACGGCCGTCCTCGACGCCTACCGGACCTGCGAGTTCGTCACCCTCGGCCGGGACGGGACACCGCTGGCCTGGCCGACGGCGGTGCGGCGGTGTGAGGACGGCACGCTGGTGCTGACCACGTCCCTCGCCTTCGCCCAGAAGGCGCTGAACATCCGCCGCGACGGCCGCGTCGCGCTGCTCTTCTCCGACCCCACCGGCAGCGGCCTCACCGACGCCCCGCAGCTCTTCGTCGGCGGTCGGGCGCAGTGCCCCGACGACATCAGGACGGGTCCGCAGGACCTGGAGGACTACTGGCGGATGCTGTTCGAACGCCAGCCGCACAGTCGGGCGTATCTCTCCCGGCCCATGAGGCGGTTGATGGACTGGTACTACCTGCGGCTCCTCATCACCGTCACCCCGGAGCAGCTGATCGTACGGTCCGCCGCGCCATCCCCACTCCCCAAGCCGCCCGCCCCTTCGGCGCCGCTGCCCGGAGCCGTCCAACTCGCCCGTTACGACACCGCGGTCCTGGCCGCCCGGGACGCCTCCGGCGCTCCCGTCCTGGCCCGGACCCGCCCGGTGCCCACGGCCGACGGTTTCGCGGTGCGGCCCCCCGACGACTGCGCCGTGACACCGGGCCCCGCCTCGCTGCTGGTGCACCGGCACGACGAGCGGATCAACAACATGCGCAACGCGCTGGTCCGCGGGCACCTGACCCGGAACGGCGACGGCTGGCTGCTGGTCCCCGAGAGGGTCCTGGAGCCGATGGGTTCGGGACGGCCGACGGATGCGATACGGGTCCTGCGCCACACCCAGCGCGCCACCGACCGGTATCTGGAGCGCCGGGGCATGTCCCGGCCCCCGGTGCAGTGGGACCGCTTCCGCGCACTCGCGAAGCCCGCCGCCGGGTCCGGTCCGGCGCGCCTGGAGAGCGTGATGCGCTCCCCTCACCACTGAGCGGAACGGTGCGTCATCGAACCGGGCACCCGGTTGTCGGACCGCGCCTGTAGCGTCGGATCATGCCCAACCAGACGGCCGCCCAGCAGGGGACCGGTGAGCGTCGGCTCGCCGTGCTCGAAGGCGTGCTGGAGCGCATCACGTACGCCAACGAGGAGAACGGCTACACCGTCGCCCGGGTCGACACCGGCCGGGGCGGCGGTGACCTGCTCACCGTCGTCGGCGCGCTGCTCGGCGCCCAGGTCGGCGAGTCGCTGCGCATGGAGGGCCGCTGGGGCTCCCACCCGCAGTACGGCAAGCAGTTCACCGTGGAGAACTACACGACCGTGCTGCCGGCCACCGTCCAGGGCATCCGCCGCTACCTCGGCTCGGGCCTGGTCAAGGGCATCGGCCCGGTCTTCGCCGACCGCATCACCCAGCACTTCGGCATGGACACCCTGAAGATCATCGAGGAGGAGCCCAAGCGCCTCATCGAGGTCCCCGGTCTCGGCCCGAAGCGCACCAAGAAGATCGCCGACGCCTGGGAGGAGCAGAAGGCGATCAAGGAGGTGATGCTGTTCCTCCAGACGGTCGAGGTGTCGACGTCGATCGCCGTGCGCATCTACAAGAAGTACGGCGACGCCTCGATCGGCGTCGTGAAGAACCAGCCGTACCGCCTCGCCGCCGACGTCTGGGGCATCGGCTTCCTCACCGCCGACAAGATCGCCCAGTCCGTCGGCATACCGCACGACAGCCCGGAGCGCGTCAAGGCCGGTTTGCAGTACGCCCTGTCGCAGTCCACCGACCAGGGCCACTGCTTCCTCCCCGAGGAGCGGCTGATCGCCGACGCGGTCAAGCTGCTCCAGGTCGACACGGGCCTCGTCATCGAGTGCCTGGCCGAACTCGCCCAGCCGGACGAGGAGTCGGGCGAGCCCGGTGTCGTACGGGAGAAGGTCCCCGGCCCCGACCCCGGCTCGGACCCGGTCACCGCCATCTACCTGGTCCCCTTCCACCGCGCCGAACTGTCCCTGTCCGCCCAGCTGTCGCGCCTCCTGCGCACGGACGAGGACCGTATGCCCGGCTTCCGTGATGTGGCGTGGGACAAGGCGCTGTCCTGGCTCAGGGGCCGTACGGGCGCGGAGCTGGCCCCCGAGCAGGAGGCCGCCGTCCGGCTCGCGCTCACCGAGAAGGTCGCCGTGCTGACCGGCGGCCCCGGCTGCGGCAAGTCCTTCACGGTCCGCTCGATCGTGGAGCTGGCCCGCGCCAAGAAGGCCAAGGTCGTCCTCGCCGCCCCCACCGGCCGCGCCGCCAAGCGCCTCGCCGAGCTGACCGGCGCCGAGGCGTCCACCGTCCACCGCCTGCTGGAGCTGAAGCCCGGCGGCGACGCGGCCTACGACAAGGACCGTCCCCTGGACGCCGACCTGGTGGTCGTCGACGAGGCGTCCATGCTGGACCTCCTCCTCGCCAACAAGCTGGTGAAGGCTGTGCCCCCGGGCGCCCACCTGCTGTTCGTCGGGGACGTCGACCAGCTGCCCAGTGTCGGCGCCGGCGAGGTCCTGCGCGATCTGCTCGCCGACGGCAGTCCCGTCCCCGCGGTCCGCCTCACCAAGGTGTTCCGGCAGGCCCAGCAGTCCGGTGTGGTGACCAACGCGCACCGGATCAACTCCGGGCACCACCCGGTCACCGACGGCATGAAGGACTTCTTCCTCTTCGTCGAGGAGGACACGGAGGCCGCCGGGCGTCTCACGGTGGATGTGGCGGCCCGTCGGATTCCGGCCAAGTTCGGTCTGGATCCCCGGCGGGACGTCCAGGTGCTCGCGCCGATGCACCGCGGCCCGGCCGGCGCCGGCACCCTCAACGGCCTGTTGCAGCAGGCCATCACCCCGGCCCGCCCCGACCTGCCCGAGAAGCGGTTCGGCGGCCGGGTCTTCCGCGTCGGCGACAAGGTCACCCAGATCCGCAACAACTACGAGAAGGGCGCCAACGGCGTCTTCAACGGCACCGTCGGCGTGGTCACCGCGCTCGACCCGGTCGACCAGCGCCTGACGGTCCTCACCGACGAGGACGAGGAGGTGCCGTACGAGTTCGACGAACTGGACGAACTGGCGCACGCCTACGCGGTGACCATCCATCGCTCCCAGGGCAGCGAGTACCCGGCGGTGGTCGTCCCGGTCACCACCGGCGCGTGGATGATGCTCCAGCGCAATCTGCTCTACACAGCGGTGACCCGGGCGAAGAAACTGGTCGTCCTCGTCGGCTCCCGCAAGGCCCTCGGCCAGGCGGTGCGCACGGTGTCCGCGGGCCGGCGGTATACGGCCCTCGACTTCCGGCTCGCGCCCCGGGGCCTGTAGCCCCCAGGATCTAGGGAGGGGGCCGGTCGGGGGACCCTCTCGCGACTCCCCGGTGTCACGTGAGTGAAATTTGATCGATCAAATGAGTCGCAAAGGTCACACAGCCCTTCCAGATGCCGGACGGAGGGGGCAGGATGAGCAAGTTGGCGGCACTCAGTGCCGCCGATAGGCCCGATGGTCGACCCCGAGTGCACTCTCCTGAGCCAATTGGGGGATGGTAGAGACAGTCAGGGCACCTCGAAGATGAGGCACTACGTCGGTGAGGGAAGACGTGAGCGACAACTCTGTAGTACTGCGGTACGGCGACGGCGAGTACACCTACCCGGTGATCGACAGCACCGTCGGCGACAAGGGCTTCGACATCGGGAAGCTCCGGGCCCATACCGGTCTGGTCACCCTGGACAGCGGTTACGGGAACACCGCCGCCTATAAATCCGCCATCACGTATCTGGACGGCGAGGCGGGCATCCTCCGCTACCGCGGCTACCCGATCGAGCAGCTGGCCGAGCGCTCCACCTTCCTGGAGGTCGCCTACCTGCTGATCAACGGCGAGCTTCCGACGGTCGACGAGCTCTCCACGTTCAAGAACGAGATCACCCAGCACACGCTGCTGCACGAGGACGTCAAGAACTTCTACCGGGGCTTCCCCCGGGACGCCCACCCGATGGCGATGCTGTCCTCCGTGGTCAGCGCCCTGTCGACGTTCTACCAGGACAGCCACAACCCGTTCGACGAGCGGCAGCGCAACCTCTCCACGATCCGTCTGCTGGCGAAGCTCCCGACGATCGCGGCCTACGCGTACAAGAAGTCGATCGGTCACCCGTTCGTCTACCCGCGCAACGACCTGGGCTACGTCGAGAACTTCCTGCGCATGACCTTCTCGGTCCCGGCCCAGGAGTACGAACTCGACCCGGTCGTGGTCTCGGCCCTCGACAAGCTGCTCATCCTCCACGCGGACCACGAGCAGAACTGTTCGACCTCCACGGTCCGCCTCGTCGGCTCCTCGCAGGCGAACATGTTCGCCTCGATCTCCGCCGGCATCTCCGCGCTGTGGGGCCCGCTGCACGGCGGCGCCAACCAGTCCGTCCTGGAGATGCTGGAGGGCATCCGCGACGCGGGCGGCGACGTCGACTCCTTCATCCGCAAGGTGAAGAACAAGGAGGACGGCGTCCGTCTGATGGGCTTCGGCCACCGGGTCTACAAGAACTTCGACCCGCGCGCCAAGATCATCAAGGCTGCCGCGCACGATGTCCTCTCCGCGCTCGGCAAGTCCGACGAGCTGCTGGACATCGCCCTGAAGCTGGAGGAGCACGCGCTCTCCGACGACTACTTCGTCTCGCGCAGCCTCTACCCGAACGTGGACTTCTACACGGGTCTGATCTACCGCGCGATGGGCTTCCCGACCGAGATGTTCACGGTCCTGTTCGCCCTCGGCCGGCTGCCGGGCTGGATCGCCCAGTGGCACGAGATGATCAAGGAGCCGGGTTCCCGGATCGGTCGTCCGCGCCAGATCTACACGGGCGTCGTCGAGCGCGACTTCGTGCCGGTCGAGGCCCGCTAGGGGTTTCCCCATCGGCGGCGGAGCTGCCGGTCGTGGTGCGGAGGCCGTTCTCCGTCGTGGGGTGTGTGGGAGCCGTTCACCCGGTTCCCCGCGCCCCTTTCGGCTTCCCCTGCGCGCACGGGCACAGGACCCCGTATCGGTGGAAAGTGCCTTCTGGGCGCAGAAAGAAGGCGCCCTGCGCCGCTGGTCCCCCCACGGGCCGGCGAGCAGGGCGCCTTCCCATGTCCCGGTGCGGATTCCCCCCACGGGATCCGGCCGGGCGTCTGGTGGACCAGCGCCTGAATCGCTGAGCAGGACGGGGTCCGTCCTGCGTATATGAAGTTGTCGTGCGGTGAGGTGCGGTCTGCCGGGACGCGTACGTACGGGAGGGCCGCTCAAAGCTCCCCGGGTACGTGCCCCGGCAACGCAATTCCGGGAACGTCCCCCAAGACATCCCCAGATGCCAGTCGCGCCCCCCAAGACGCTTCTGACATCGCCAACTTAGACTCACGAACCCCTTCGTTGGTTACGTTCGCGCCACTGTGATCTGCGTCTCTTGCCTTATGTCCTGAAGATGCGCAAGAGACCCGATACGGCGACCGAGGCCCCAGCGTAAGGAAGATGCGCGAGCCTTGTGAAGAGCTTATGTGAGGCTGCTTCCGGACTCTAGAGGGACTTTTACCCGGTCGTCACGCAAATGCCCTGAGTCGCAAGCTGTTCGTGACCACGAAAACGGACGAAAAGGCCATTGCCGCCCCCGCGATCATCGGATTCAGCAGTCCGGCGGCGGCCAGCGGCAGCGCGGCCACGTTGTAGCCGAAGGCCCAGACCAGGTTCCCCTTGATGGTCGCCAGGGTGCGGCGGGACAGCCGGATGGCGTCGGCGGCCACCCGCAGGTCGCCGCGGACCAGCGTCAGGTCGCTCGCCTCGATCGCCGCGTCCGTGCCCGTACCCATGGCGAGCCCCAGATCGGCGGTGGCGAGCGCGGCGGCGTCGTTGACCCCGTCCCCGACCATCGCGACCGTACGGCCCTCGCCCTGGAGCCGCCGTACGACGTCGACCTTGTCCTGCGGCAGGACCTCCGCGATCACCTGGTCGGGGGCGATGCCGACGGCGGCGGCCACGGAGCGGGCCACGCGCGCGTTGTCGCCGGTCAGCAGGACCGGGGTCAGCCCGAGCGCCCGCAGCCGCCGGACGGCCTCGGCGCTGGTGTCCTTGACCGCGTCGGCGACGGTGAGGACACCGACCGCCGTGCCGTCGCGGACCACCACGACCGCCGTGTGCCCCTCGTCCTCCGCGGCCTCCTTGGCGGCCCTGAGCGGCTCGGGGAGGGGTCGGTCGTGGATCCGGCCCACCTGCACGTCGTGGCCCGCCACACGGCCGTGTACGCCCTTTCCGGGCTCGTTCCGGAAACGCTCGACGGGCGGCAGGGGGCCCAGGCGCTCCTCGGCGCCCGCGGCGACGGCCCGCGCGACCGGGTGTTCGGAGGCGTGCTCGACGGCGCCCGCGAGGCGCAGGACGTCCTCCTCGGGGACGCCCTCGGCGGCGTACACCTTCTGGAGGGTCATCCGGCCGGTGGTGACCGTGCCGGTCTTGTCCAGGACGACCGTGTCGACGCGGCGGGTGGACTCCAGCACCTCGGGGCCCCGGATGAGGATGCCGAGCTGGGCACCGCGGCCCGTGCCGACCATGAGGGCGGTCGGTGTGGCCAGGCCCAGCGCGCAGGGGCAGGCGATGATCAGCACCGCGACGGCCGCGGTGAAGGCCGCGGTCGGGTCCCCGGTGACGCCGAGCCAGGCACCGAAGGTGGCCACCGCGATCAGGAGGACGACGGGCACGAACACGGCGGAGATCCGGTCGGCCAGCCGCTGCACCTCCGCCTTGCCGTTCTGCGCGTCCTCCACCAGGCGCGCCATCCGCGCCAGCTGGGTGTCCGCTCCCACGCGGGTCGCCTCGACGACGAGCCGGCCGCCGGCGTTCACCGTCGCGCCCGTGACGGCGTCGCCGGCGGTCACGTCCACCGGCACGGATTCGCCGGTCAGCATGGACGCGTCGACGGCGGAGGCGCCCTCTACGACGGTGCCGTCGGTGGCGAACTTCTCCCCGGGCCGTACGACGAACCGGTCGCCGACCACCAGCCGCTCGACCGGGATCCGGGTCTCCCGGCCCTCGCGCAGCACCGAGACGTCCTTGGCGCCCAGGCGCAGCAGCGCCTTGAGGGCGGCGCCCGCCCGGCGCTTGGAGCGGGCCTCCAAGTAGCGGCCCAGCAGGATGAACGCCACGACCCCGGCGGCCACCTCCAGGTAGATCGTCGAGGAGCCCGCCGTGCGCGACACGCCGAACTCGAAGCCGTGCCGCATGCCCGGCATGCCCGCGTGCCCCAGGAACAGCGCCCACAGGGACCAGCCGAACGCCGCGAGCGTGCCGAGCGAGACCAGGGTGTCCATGGTCGCCGCGCCGTGCCGGAGGTTGGTGAGGGCGGCCCGGTGGAAGGGCAGCCCGCCCCATACGACGACCGGCGCGGCCAGCGTCAGGGAGAGCCACTGCCAGTTGTCGAACTGGAGGGCCGGGACCATGGACATGAGGACCACCGGGGTGGCCAGCAGCGCCGAGACGGTGAGCCGCTGCCGCAGGGCGGCGAGCTCGGGGTCCTCCACCGGGGCGTCCGCGCCCGGCTCCCGGTCCGCCTCGGAATCCACCGCCGGAGGCGCGGGGGGCGGCGGCTCCTCGGCCGTGTAGCCCGTCTTCACCACGGTGGCGATCAGATCGGCGACCTCGACCCCCGAGGGGTAGGCGATCTTCGCCTTCTCCGTCGCGTAGTTCACCGTGGCGGTGACGCCGTCCATGCGGTTGAGCTTCTTCTCGACGCGGGCCGCGCAGGAGGCGCAGGTCATCCCGCCGATCATCAGTTCGACCTCATGGGCCGACTCGGCCGCGGGGGTGGCTTCGGTGGTGCTGGTCATGTCCGTGTCCGTGCTCCGGGGAACGTGCGGAAGTGCGGTCCGGGGCGGGGCGGGGCCCCGCCCCGGGCGGGCGGTTCTCAGACGGTGCCGACGAGCTCGAAGCCGGCCTCGTCGACGGCGGCGCGCACGGCCTCCTCGTCGAGCGGGGCGGACGAGACCACGGTGACCTCGCCGCTGGAGGCAACGGCCTTCACCGAGGAGACGCCGGCGATCTCGGAGATCTCGCCGGAGACGGCACCTTCGCAGTGGCCGCAGCTCATGCCGCTCACCTTGTAGACGGTGGTGACGGAGCCGGGAGTGTCGGTCTGGGCGGTCATGTCGTTGCTCCTCATCGGGGTGTCTGGGGTACGTGTAACCCTTCAGATCTCCTACCCTATACCCCTAGGGGGTATGAATCCAAGAGAGGTCGGGCGCTCGGGGTGGGGCGCGCGGGTTCAGGGGGTCGGGTTCGAGGCCGCGGTCGAGGCGGCCGCGCCGGGAGTCGCGGTGGTGGCCGCGGTCGCCTGCGCGTCACGGAGGCGGTCGCCCACCAGTGGGTCGAGGTAGCGGAACAGCACGTCCTTCAGCTCCTGGACGTACGCCTCGCGCTCGTCGCCCTCGCTGGCGAGGACCAGTTCGAGGCCCGCCATGTAGAGGGCCATGCAGACGTGCGCGATACGGGTGACGGCGGCGGCCGGCCGGTCGGGCAGGAGCGGGGAGAGCAGGTCCTCGACCCGGGTGATCAGGGTGTTGTGGAGGGCGTCGTGCTCCTCCGCCATCCGGCCGGGGACGTCCGGGCCGTGCATGAGGGTGAAGAACACCGGGTTGTGGCAGTTGAAGTCGATGAACCGGTCGACGGCGGCCGCCACCGCCTGCTCCAGCGGGGTCGCGGGATCGATCGGCGCGAGCGCCTGGCCGTACGCCGCCCGCATGTCGGCCATCAGCCGCTGGCCCAGCTCGATCGCGATCGCTTCCTTGTTCGGGAAGAACTGGTACAGCGTGCCCGGTGAGACACCGGCCTCGCGGGCGATCGCGTTGGTGCTCGCGGCCGCGTACCCGGTCGAGGTGAACACCGAGGCCGCGGCTTCGAGGAGTTGGGCGATGCGGCGCTCGCCGCGGGCCTGGCGGCGGCGCGGCTGCTCCTGCTCCTGGTGGGTGGGCATGCGGTTGTCCCCAGCTTCTCGGACCTGATTGACAAACACGAGTCGTCGCTCGCATTCTGATGAAACGCGAGCGATCTCTCGTGTTTGCCAGTTTATGGCGTGGCGCATCCGCCCGCCCGGCTGCGCACGGCACGGATCAGACTGAAGGGGACACCGCACCATGACCGAAGTCAACAGGCCACCCCGAGCGGGAGGCTGGACCAGACTGGTGACCGCCCGTCCCCGGCTCTCCCTGCTCGTGGCCCTGCTGATCACCGCCCTCGCGGTCGTCGCGGGCAGCGACGTCGCCGACCGTCTGACCAGCGGCGGCTGGGAGGACCCCAAGGCCGAGTCCACCTACGCGACCAAGGCGCTGCAGCGCGAGTTCCCGAACTCCCAGCCGAACCTGCTGCTGATGATCGACGCGGGCGACACCTCGGTCGACGATCCGGGGGTCGCCGCCGAGGCGAAGCGGCTGACCGGGCGGCTCGCCGCCGAGAAGGGCGTCACGGGCGTCGGCTCCTACTGGCAGACCGGTGCCCCCGCCCTCCGCGCCGAGGACGGCCGTCAGGCGCTGATAGCGGCCCGCCTGACCGGCGACGAGACCACGATGAACGCGACGCTGGACCGCATCACGCCCGAGTTCCGCGGCACGCACGGCCCGGTCGACGTCAAGATCGGCGGCATCGTCGCCGTGCGCCACGAGATGCAGACGATCATTCAGGAGGACCTCACGCGGGCCGAGCTGATCGCCCTGCCGGTGACCCTGGTCCTGCTGGTGATGGCCTTCGGCAGCGCGGTCGCCGCCCTGCTGCCGCTCGTCGTGGGCGTCGTCGCCATCCTCGGCACCAACGCGATCCTGCGCGGTCTCACCGAGCTGACCGACGTCTCGATCTTCGCGCTGAACCTCACCACCGCCATGGGCCTCGGCCTCGCGATCGACTACGCCCTGTTCATCGTGCGCCGCTTCCGCGAGGAGCTGTCCGCCGGCGCCGACCCCCGGGCCGCCGTCGCCACCACCCTGCGCACCGCCGGGCGCACGGTCCTCTTCTCGGCGCTCACGGTCGCCGTCTCGCTCGCCGCGATGGCGGTCTTCCCCCAGTCCTTCCTGAAGTCCATCGCCTACGCCGGCATCGCGGTCGTCCTGCTCGCCGCGGCGGCGGCCCTGATCGTGCTCCCGGCGGCCCTGGTGCTGCTGGGCGAGCGGGTCAACGCCCTCGACCTGCGCAAGCTGTTCAGGCGCCGCAGGGCGGAGGGGGCTCCCGCACGCGAGGAGGGCGCCGCCTGGGGACGCACGGCCGGCTTCGTCATGCGCCGCGCCCCCTTCTTCGCCATCGCCACCACCGCCGGCCTGGTCCTCCTCGGCCTGCCCTTCCTCGGTGTGAAGTTCGGTTCGGCCGACGACCGTCAGCTCCCCGCGTCCGCCGAGTCCCGTGTGGTCCAGCAGCACATCCGGGAGGACTTCCCGGGCACCCCCGGCGGCGGTCTGGAGATCCTCGCCGAGGGCCGAGCGACCGAGGCCCAGTACGCCGCGTACAAGGACGAGATCGCCGCCCTGCCCGATGTGCTCCGGGTGGACGGCCCCGTGGTCGACGGCGACGCGGCCTACTTCGCCGTGCAGCCGAAGGGCGACGTGGTCGACGAGGCCGCGCAGGACCTGGTCCACGACATACGGGCGCAGGCGGCCGACGCCCCGTTCAAGACGTCGGTGACGGGTGCGGGCGCGGTCCTGGTCGACACCAAGGAGGCGATAGGCGGCGGCCTGCCGCTGGCCCTCTCCTTCATCGCCGTGGTCACCCTCCTGCTGGTCTTCCTGCTCACCGGCAGTGTGCTGGTCCCCCTCCAGGCGGTCCTGCTGAACGCGCTCAGCCTCACCGCGATGTTCGGCGCGATGATCTGGGTCTTCCAGGACGGGCACCTCTCCGGCCTGCTGGGCTTCACCCCCTCCGGCTCCATCGAGACGACACTGCCGGTGCTGATGTTCTGCGTGGCCTTCGGCCTCTCCATGGACTACGGCGTCTTCCTGCTCTCCCGCATCAAGGAGGAGTACGACCACACCGGCGACCACACCGCCGCCGTCCGCCACGGCCTCCAGCGCACCGGCGGCCTCATCACCGCCGCCGCCGTCATCCTGGCCGTCGTGATGATCGCGATAGGCACCTCACGGGTGACGAACACCAAGATGCTCGGCCTGGGCCTCGCCCTCGCCGTGCTCATGGACGCGATGATCGTGCGCAGCCTGCTGGTCCCGGCCGTCATGCGGCTCACGGGCCGCGCCACCTGGTGGGCCCCGGCCCCGCTGCGCAGGTTCCACGAGCGGTTCGGCCTGAGCGAGGGGGAATCGGCCCCGCGCGCCACCGAGACCGAGACCGGGACCGCGACCGGGACCGCAGCCGAGACCGGCACGGGGGCCGCCACGCAGACGGAGACGGGGACGGAGACCGAATCGGGGACCGGGAGCACCGCGCCGTCCGCGACCCCCGCGTCCGGGAAGGGCGAGGAGGGCGACCGGGACAAGGCGAGCGGCGCCGACCCGGAGAGCGACGCCGGCAGACAGAGCGACCACGACAAGGTGGAGATCTCTGGCTAGCGTTCACCGCAAAGGATCTCCGACAGGTCGGCGGGCCGGCGGGCCGGCAGATCGGTCGGCAGGCGGACGGGCCGGCCGACCTGTCGGGCGGTGAGGGCGAGGGCGTATGCGCGCGGTGGTGTTCGAGCGGTTCGGTGAGCCGGCCGAGGTACGGGACGTGCCGGACCCGGCCCCGGCGGTCCACGGCGTGGTCGTCCGCGTCGAGGCCACGGGCCTGTGCCGCAGCGACTGGCACGGCTGGATGGGCCACGACCCCGACATCACCTTGCCGCACGTCCCCGGCCATGAACTGGCCGGTGTGGTGGAGGGGGTCGGCGCCGGGGTGACCCGCTGGCAGCCGGGCGACCGGGTCACCGTCCCGTTCGTGTGCGCCTGCGGCGGGTGCGCCGCCTGCGCGGCCGGGGACCAGCAGGTGTGCGAGAGGCAGACCCAGCCGGGGTTCACGCACTGGGGCTCGTTCGCCCGGTACGTGGCCCTGGACCACGCCGACGTGAACCTGGTGGCGCTGCCGGAGGGACTGTCGTACGGCACGGCGGCCTCCCTGGGCTGCCGGTTCGCCACGGCGTTCCGGGCGGTGGTGGCGCAGGGCCGGGTCGCGGCGGGCGAGTGGGTGGCCGTGCACGGCTGCGGGGGAGTGGGCCTGTCGGCGGTGATGATCGCGGCGGCCTCCGGCGCCCGGGTCGTCGCCGTCGACGTCTCGCCCCGGGCCCTGGAGCTGGCGCGGACGTTCGGCGCGGCGGCCTGCGTGGACGCCTCGGCGGTCCAGGACACGGCCGAGGCGGTACGGGACCTGACCGGCGGCGGCGCCCATCTCTCGCTGGACGCGCTCGGCTCGCCGGTCACCTGCGCGGCGTCGGTCGGCAGCCTCCGCCGCCGGGGCCGCCATGTCCAGGTGGGCCTGCTCCCGTCACCGACCGGCACGACCCCCGTCCCCATGGCCCGCGCGATCGCCCTGGAACTGGAACTCCTCGGCAGCCACGGAATGGCTGCCCACGCCTACCCGCCCATGCTGGAACTGGTCCGCTCGGGCGTCCTGCGCCCCGACCTCCTGGTGACGTCGACGATCCCGCTGGACGCCGCCCCCGAGGCCCTGGCCGCCCTGGGCACGGCGCCGGGCAGCGGAGTGACGGTCATCGAACCGTGGATGGACCGCACCTGACGCCCACCGAGCGGGGACCGACCGCCGCCACAGCCGCCGAACCATGAGAGTCAGCGGGCCGTGAAGGTCAGCGGGCCGTGGGCGGGCAACGGGCCGCAACGGTCAGCCGGTCGGAGGTCGTCGTGCCGGGAGCCGAACAGCCATCACGGTCGGCGGCCGCAAGGGTCAGCGGGCCCCAATGGCCATCCGGCCGTCAGGGTCGGCGGGGCGCAAGGTTCAGCCGGCCGGCAGGGTGGCAGCGGGCCGCTAGGGTCGGCGGGCCTCGGGGTCAGCCGGTCGGCAGGGGGTCGGCGGGCAGTCAGGGTCGCGGGCCCCAATGGCCGTCCGGCCGCCACGGTCGGCGGGCCGCAAGCTTCAGCCAGCCGGCAGGGTGGCAGCGGGCCGCTAGTGTCGGCGGGCCTCGGGGTCACCCGGCCGGCAGGGGGCCAGCGGGCAGTCAGGGTCGCGGGCCCCAATGGCCAGACGGCCGCCACGGTCGGCGGGCCGCAAGCTTCAGCCGGCCGCCAGGCACCGTGGCCCGCGGCGGTCACTGGGCCGTGAGGTCCGGTCGGCCGGCCCCCGGGCGCCCGCGGTGCGCGGCCCACTCGGGGGCGAGGATCGACATCCGTACGGCGTCGATCCACTCCCCGTCCTGCCACAGCGTCTGCCGCTCCACGCCCTCGGCCACGAACCCCACCTTCTCGTAGGCGCGCCGGGCGCGGGGATTGTGCGTGAAGACGTACAGCGAGACGCGGTGCATGCCGAGCCGCTCGAAGGCGTGGCCGACCGTCAGGCGCACGGCCTCCGTGCCCAGCCCGCGGTCGCGCCCGGCGGGGCCGATCAGGATGCGGAAGCAGCAGGCGCGGTTGGGCTCGTCCCAGTCGTTGAGCACGACCTCGCCCACCAGCTCCCCGCTCGCCCGGTCCACGATGGCGAGATCGAGCCGGTCGGTCTGCTCGCTTCGGTTTCCGTACCAGGTGCGCAGCCTCTCCATGTCGTACGCCCCGTCCTGACTCCCGGTGAGCCGGATGACGTCCGGGTCGGTCAGGATGCGGGCCATCACGGGGGTGTCGTCCACGGTGAAGGGCCGCAGGACGGCCCGCTCGCCGGTGAGTACGGGTTTCTCGGAGAAGCTCATCCCGGAATCCTCGGCAGGGGGAGAAGGCCGGGGCAAACGATTAAGCGCGGCCGTCAGTCGACCGCCCTGCGCCCCCGGTTGCCGGGTCGCGACGCGACCCAGGCGCGGACCGTGTCCGCGTACCAGTAGGGCTTGCCGCCCTCCACATGGTCGGGCGGCGGCAGCAGCCCGTGTTTGCGGTAGGAGCGGACGGTGTCGGGCTGCACACGGATGTGCGCCGCGATGTCCTTGTACGACCAGAGGCGTCGGTCGGTCATCAGTGGCACCTCCCCGCGCGCACCGCGGCGGCGGCCGGGACGACCGTCGGGGGAGCCGGGCACAGCGCTGGTGATCACAAACCTGTGCTCGCTCAACGACGCACGGTGCCCCCGGAGAGCCGCTGTGCCCCGCATGTGACACAAGCCCCGCGTACACGTGACATCTGTGACGAAGGGGTGTCATTCGTGACGCCCGTGACGAACGAGGGTGCACCTCGCACGCGACCGCCCACCCCCAAAGGGGCGCGGGGAACTGCGCGGCCAACCACGACGCACTCGCGGCCCGCGACGGACGCGCAGTCCCCCGGCGCCGCACGGCACCCGGCTCACGCAGCGGCGCGCCTACGCCCCGCAACTCCTCAAGAACGCCCGCGTCCGCCGGGCGATCGGGAGCGGAGCGTCCGGCTCGCACGGATACATGTCCTGCTCCACGATCGCGAACAGATCCACGTCCAGCTTCTGCGCGGCCGCCAGCACCGGCCCCAGCTCGGGCACGCCCTTCGGTGGCTCGCACATCACGCCCTGCGCCACGGCCGGCCCGAACGGCGTCCCCTTGGCCCGGACGTCCGCCAGGATCTCGGGGTCGACCTGCTTGAGGTGCAGATAGCCGATGCGCTCGCCGTACGTCTCGATCAGCTTGACGCTGTCGCCGCCGCAGTACGCGTAGTGCCCGGTGTCGAGGCACAGGGACACCACCGAGGAGTCGGTGCCGTCCAGGAAGCGGACGACGTTCTCCTCGCTGTCGATGTGGGTGTCGGCGTGCGGGTGGACGACGATCTGGAGGCCGTACCGCTCCCGCACCTCCCGCCCGAGCCGCTCGGTGAGCTGGGTGAGGTGCCGCCACTGCTCGACGGTCAGCTCGCTGGGCTCCAGCACCTGGCCCGTCTTGTCGTCCCGCCAGAAGGAGGGGATGACGACGAGGTGCTTGGCGCCCATCGCCTGGGCGAGGACCGCGTTGTCGGCGACGTGCGCCCAGGTCTTCTCCCAGACGTCGGGGCCGTGGTGCAGCCCGGTGAAGACCGTGCCGGCCGACACCTTCAGGCCACGTTTGGCCGTCTCCTCGGCGAGAACGGCGGGGTCCTTCGGCAGATAGCCGTAGGGGCCCAGCTCGATCCACTCGTAGCCGGCGGCGGCCACCTCGTCGAGGAAGCGCTGCCAGGGGACCTGCTGGGGGTCGTCGGGGAACCACACACCCCAGGAGTCGGGCGCCGAGCCGATCCGGATGCGCGAGAGTGAGGACTCAGGTGACAACGACGTCATGGCGGCCAGCTTCGGGCCGGAACCCAAGGGTGTCAATAGGTAGTCCGAATGTCTGGACAAAACATTGACAGGGTCGCTCTCGCGGAGCTAGACCTTTGACGGAACCGGAGCGCGAAGGGAACTCGATGGCGTACGACCTGATCACCATGGGGCGGATCGGTGTGGACCTCTATCCGCTGCAGACGGGGGTCCCGCTGCCGCAGGTGACGTCCTTCGGGAAGTTCCTCGGCGGATCGGCGACGAACGTCGCGGTGGCCGCCGCCCGGCTCGGCCGGGACACCGCCGTCATCACCCGCACGGGCGAGGACCCGTTCGGCGAGTACCTCCACCAGGCGCTGCGGGACTTCGGCGTCGACGACCGCTGGGTGACACCGGTCCCCGGCCTCGCCACCCCGATCACGTTCTGCGAGGTCTTCCCGCCGGACGACTTCCCGCTGTACTTCTACCGCCGCCCCAAGGCGCCGGACCTGGAGATCGACGCCCACGAGCTGGACCTGGAGGCCATCCGCGAGGCCCGCATCTTCTGGGTCACCGGCACCGGTCTGAGCGAGGAGCCCAGCCGCACGGCGACGCTCGCGGCCCTCGCCCACCGGGCCAAGGCGGGCACGACGGTCTTCGACCTCGACTGGCGCCCCATGTTCTGGACCGAGCCGGCCGCGGCCCGCCCGTTCTACGAGGAGGCCCTGCGGCACACCACCGTCGCCGTCGGCAACCTGGACGAGGTCGAGGTCGCCACCGGCGTCCGCGAGCCGCACGCCGCCGCCGAGGCCCTGCTGGCCGCCGGGGTGGAACTCGCGGTGGTGAAGCAGGGCCCCAAGGGTGTCCTGGCGGTGCACCGCGACGGCACGACGGCCGAGGTGCCGCCGCTGCCGGTGAACGTCCTCAACGGACTGGGTGCCGGAGACGCCTTCGGCGGGTCCCTCTGCCACGGCCTGCTCGAAGGCTGGGACCTGGAGCGGATCATGCGGCACGCCAACGCCGCCGGCGCCATCGTCGCCTCCCGCCTTGAGTGCTCCTCCGCGATGCCCACCACCGAGGAGATCGAGGCCGCGGTCACGGCGGGGGAAGTGCGGTGAGCGTCGACGTCTCCGCCCTGGTCCGCACCCGGGTCCACCACCCCGAGGCGATCGCCGAGGCCGCCGCCCGCCGCATCCGCCGCCCCCTGATCGGTGACTCCGGACGGCTGATGATCGTCGCCGCCGACCACCCGGCCCGCGGCGCGCTCTCCGTCGGCGACCGCAAGCTCGCCATGGCGAACCGCGCCGACCTCCTGGAACGGCTGTGCCTGGCCCTCGGCCGGCCCGGCGTCGACGGGGTGCTCGCGACCGCCGACATCCTCGACGACCTGCTCCTCCTCGGCGCCCTCGACGGCAAGGTCGTCATGGGCTCGATGAACCGCGGCGGGCTCGTCGGCGCCTCCTTCGAACTGGACGACCGTTTCACCGGCCACCGCCCCGAGGACATCGAGCGGCTCCGTTTCGACGCCGGCAAGCTGCTGCTGCGCGTCGACTACGACGACCCGGGCTCCCTCGACACCCTGGAGTCCACCGCGCACGCCGTGGACGCCATGGCCGAGCGGCGGCTCCCCGTCTTCGTCGAGCCGTTCATCAGCCGCCGCGACCCCGTCACCGGCAAGGTCAGGAACGACCTCTGCGCCGACGCGGTCACCAAGTCGATCGCCATAGCCGCCGGACTCGGCGGCACCTCGGCGTACACCTGGCTGAAGGTGCCCGTCACCGAGAACCCCGACGACATGGCCCGCGTCATGGAGACCTCGACCCTGCCCGCCGTCCTTCTCGGCGGAGATGTCGGCGAGGACCAGGAGGGGGCGTACGAGAAGTGGCGGGGCGCCCTGCAACTGCCCACCGTCCAGGGCCTGGTGGTCGGCCGCTCGTTGCTCTACCCGGCGGACGACGATGTGACCGCCGCCGTGGACACCGCCGTAGGACTGCTGTGAGGGCCGCATGACACACAAGACCGAGCTGTACGTCCCCAAGGGGACGACCGCCCACGGGGGGTACGCCCTCGACATCGGCCCCGAGCAGGCCGGCTGGACCCACAGCAGCCTGCGCGTCGTGGAGTTGGGGCCGGGCGGCGAGCACACCTTCACCACCGGGGACAGCGAATGGATCGTGCTGTCCCTCAACGGCGCCTGTACGGTTCGGGTATCGGAGGATCCGAACGAATCGGACGGCGACGGCACCGCAGAGTTCGACATCCTGGGCCGCGAGGACGTGTTCGCCGGAGTCTCCGACTTCGTCTACGCGCCCCGCGACGCCCGGGTACAGATCGCCTCCGGCGCGGGAGGCCGCTTCGCTTTGGCAGGAGCGAGGTGCGAGCGACGACTCCCCGCCCGCTACGGCCCCGCGCCGGAGGTTCCCGTCGAAGACCGCGGCAGCGGCAACTGCGCTCGCCAGGTGCGCAACTTCGCCTCCGCCGACGCCTTCGAGTGCGACAAGCTCATCACCGTCGAGGTCATCACCCCGGGCGGCAACTGGTCCTCGTACCCGCCGCACAAGCACGACGAGAACCGGCCGGGGGAGGAGACCGAGCTGGAGGAGATCTACTACTTCGAGATCGACGGCCCGAACGGCTTCGGCTACCAGCGGGTGTTCCCCTCCCGCGAGGGAGGCTCCGACGTCCTCGCCGAGGTCCGCTCGGGTGACGCCGTCCTCGTCCCCGACGGCTGGCACGGCCCGTCCATCGCGCAGCCCGGCCACAGCATGTACTACCTGAATGTGATGGCCGGTCCGGGCACCGAGCGGCAATGGCGGATCTGCTTCCACCCGGATCACACGGAGGGATACCGATGACCACCGGGACCACGCGGCTCACCGTGGCGCAGGCGCTGGTGCGGTTCCTCGCCGCCCAGTACACCGAGCGGGACGGCGAGCGGCAGCGGCTGATCGGCGCCACCTGGGGCATCTTCGGCCACGGCAACGTCGCGGGCCTCGGCCAGGCCCTCGTCGAGTACGCCGACGTGATGCCGTACCACCAGGGCCGCAACGAACAGGCCATGGTGCACGCGGCCGTCGGCTACGCCCGCCAGTCGGGCCGCCTGTCCACGCACGCCGTGACGACGTCGATCGGCCCCGGCGCCACCAACCTCGTCACCGGCGCCGCCCTCGCCACCATCAACCACCTGCCGGTGCTGCTCCTGCCCGGCGACACCTTCGCGACCCGGCCCGCGGACCCGGTCCTCCAGCAGCTCGAAGTGCCGTACGCGGGCGACATCAGCGTCAACGACACGCTGCGCCCGGTGTCGCGGTACTTCGACCGGGTCACCCGCCCCGAGGCGCTGATCCCGGCCGCCCTCCAGGCGATGCGGGTCCTCACGGACCCCGTCGACACGGGCGCCGTGACGCTCGCGCTGCCGCAGGACGTGCAGGCGGAGGCGTACGACTGGCCGGAGGAGTTCTTCGCCGAACGGACCTGGCACGTACGCCGACCCGCGCCGGACTCGACCGAACTCGCCGACGCGGTACGGGTGATCCGCGAGGCTCGCCGTCCGCTGATCGTCGCCGGCGGCGGTGTCCACCACGCCCGCGCCGAGGAGGTGCTCGCCGAACTCGCCGACGCCACCGGCATCCCCGTCGCCTCCACGCAGGCCGGCAAGGGCTCCCTGCGGTACGACCACCCGCAGGACGTCGGTGCCATAGGCCACACCGGCACCGCGACGGCCAACGAACTCGCCCGCACCGCCGACCTGGTGATCGGTGTGGGCACCCGGTACACGGACTTCACCACCGCCTCCGGCACCCTCTTCGCCGCCGACGGCGTCCGCTTCCTCAACCTCAACATCGCGCCCTACGACGGCCACAAGCTCTCCGGGCTGCCGCTGATCGCGGACGCGCGGGCCGGCCTGGAGGAACTGACGCAGGCGCTGGAGCTGCACGGCCACCGGGTCGCGGACGCGTACGTCGCCGAGTACGGCGAGGACAAGCAGCGCTGGGAGCACCGCGTCGACGCCTGCTACGAGGCGGAGGAGCCGGACACCCGGCCCACCCAGGCCCAGGTCCTCGGCCTTCTCGACGAGATCGCCGACGAGTCCGACATCCTCATCAACGCGGCCGGGTCCCTCCCCGGTGACCTGCACAAACTGTGGCGGACGCGGTCGCGGGACCAGTACCACCTGGAGTACGGCTACTCCTGCATGGGATATGAGATCCCGGCCGCGATCGGGGTCCGCATGGCCGCTCCCGGGCGCCCGGTGTGGGCGCTGGTCGGCGACGGCACGTATCTGATGATGCCGACGGAGATCGTGACGGCCGTCCAGGAGAACGTGCCGATCAAGGTGCTGCTGGTGCAGAACCACGGGTACGCCTCGATCGGCGGCCTGTCGGAGTCGGTGGGCGGGGAGCGGTTCGGCACCGCCTACCGGCACCGGAACCCGGACGACGGCACGTTCACGGGCGCCCCGCTGCCGGTGGACCTCGCCGCCAACGCGGCCAGCCTCGGCATGCGCGTCCTACGCGCCAAGACGGTCCGCGACCTGCGGGCGGCCCTCGCGGAGGCACGGGCCGCCGACACTCCCACTTGTGTCTACGTGGAGACCGAAACCGCAGACACAGTGTCGGGCCCGCCCCCGGCGCAGGCCTGGTGGGATGTACCTGTGGCCGAGACCGCGACCCGAGCGTCGGCGGTCAAGGCACGCGAGGAGTACGACCGGCACGTCTCTACCCGACGCCGCCATCTGTAAGAAGGAGTCTTTCGGCATGACGAAGATCGTCAACCACTGGATCGGCGGCAAGACCGTCGAGGGCGCGTCGGGTACGTTCGGGCCGGTCACGGACCCGGCGACCGGCGCGGTCACCACCAAGGTCGCCTTCGCGACCGTCGACGAGGTCGACGCGGCGGTACGCACCGCCAAGGAGGCCTTCGTCACCTGGGGCCAGTCCTCGCTGGCCCAGCGCACCTCCATCCTGTTCAAGTTCCGGGCGCTGCTGGACGCCAACCGGGACGCGATCGCGGAGCTGATCACCGCCGAGCACGGCAAGGTGCACTCGGACGCGCTCGGCGAGGTCGCGCGCGGCCTGGAGATCGTCGACCTGGCGTGCGGCATCACCGTGCAGCTGAAGGGCGAGCTGTCGACGCAGGTCGCCAGCCGCGTGGACGTCTCCTCGATCCGCCAGCCGCTGGGTGTCGTCGCGGGCATCACGCCGTTCAACTTCCCGGCGATGGTCCCGATGTGGATGTTCCCCCTCGCCATCGCGTGCGGCAACACCTTCGTGCTGAAGCCGTCCGAGAAGGACCCCTCGGCGTCCATCAAGATCGCTGAGCTGCTGGCCGAGGCCGGCCTGCCCGACGGTGTCTTCAACGTCGTCCACGGCGACAAGGTGGCCGTGGACCGTCTCCTGGAGCACCCGGACGTCAAGGCGGTCTCCTTCGTCGGCTCCACCCCGATCGCCCGCTACATCCACACCACGGCCTCCGCGAACGGCAAGCGCGTCCAGGCCCTCGGCGGCGCCAAGAACCACATGCTGGTCCTCCCGGACGCCGACCTGGACGCCGCGGCCGACGCCGCCGTCTCCGCCGCGTACGGCTCGGCCGGTGAGCGCTGCATGGCGATCTCCGCGGTCGTCGCGGTCGGCGCGATCGGCGACGAGCTGGTGGACAAGATCCGCGAGCGCGCCGAGAAGATCAAGATCGGCCCCGGCAACGACCCGACGTCCGAGATGGGCCCGCTGATCACGGCGGTCCACCGCGACAAGGTGGCCTCCTATGTGACGGGCGCGGCGGCCGAGGGCGCCGAGGTGGTCCTCGACGGCACCGGCTACACGGTCGACGGCTTCGAGGACGGCCACTGGATCGGCATCTCGCTCCTCGACAAGGTGCCCACGTCGGCCAAGGCGTACCAGGACGAGATCTTCGGCCCCGTCCTGTGCGTGCTCCGCGTGGACACCTACGAGGAGGGCATGGCCCTCATCAACGCCTCGCCGTTCGGCAACGGCACCGCGATCTTCACGCGGGACGGCGGCGCCGCCCGCCGCTTCCAGCTGGAGGTCGAGGCCGGCATGGTCGGCGTGAACGTCCCGATCCCGGTCCCCGTCGGCTACCACTCCTTCGGCGGCTGGAAGGACTCCCTCTTCGGCGACCACCACATCTACGGCAACGACGGCACCCACTTCTACACCCGAGGCAAGGTCGTCACGACCCGCTGGCCCGACCCGGCCGACGGCCCCACCGGCGTCGACCTGGGCTTCCCGCGCAACCACTGAGGCCCGGCCTCCCTCTCCCCGCACCCCCTCAGGGTGCGGGGAGCCGCATGTCCGGGGTGTGGGGAACCGAAGCGGGCGACCGCCGGGCCGTCCCCGCTTATCAGGTTGCTGTCGAGTCCGTCCCGCGCCCCCGCATACCGCGACCGCTGTATGCCGAATTCCTCCCGTACGACCGTGGGATGGCCCACTCCTCCGCCCCGAGGGTGCCGTGGGTCACCCCCGGTGCCCCGTACCGTTGACGCATGGATCTTCGACTGACCGGGCCGCGACTGCGCGGGGCGCTGCGGCGGCGGCCGCGGCGGGCCCTCGCCGCCGTGGCCGCCGTCGTCGTGCTCGCCGGGGCCGGTACCTGGACGGCCACCGCCTCGGACGAGGCGGCGCCGGTGAAGCGCACGGACCAGGCCATGGCCATGGGCGAGGGCGTCCGCATCGACACCTCGTACTTCACCTCCGGCGCCACCGGCCGCCGTCCGGCCGTCCTGCTCGGGCACGGCTTCGGCGGCAGCAAGAACGACGTACGACGCCAGGCCGAGGACCTCGCCCGCGACGGCTACGCCGTGCTGACCTGGTCGGCGCGCGGCTTCGGCGACTCGACCGGAAAGATCGGGCTGAACGACCCGAAGGCCGAGGTCGCCGACGTCTCCCGGCTGATCGACTGGCTCGCGAAGCGCCCCGAGGTCCAGCTGGACAAGAAGGGCGACCCGCGCGTGGGCGCCGCCGGCGCCTCCTACGGCGGGGCGATCTCCCTGCTGGCCGCCGGGTACGACGACCGGGTCGACGCCATCGCCCCGGCCATTACCTACTGGAACCTCGCGGACGCCCTGTTCCCGAACGGCGTGTTCAAGAAGCTCTGGGCCGGCCTGTTCTTCAACACCGGCGGCGGCTGCGCCAAGTTCGAGGCCGACCTGTGCGCGATGTACGACCGGGTCGCCGAGTCCGGCGAGCCGGACGCGCAGGCGATCAAGCTCCTTGAGGAGCGCAGCCCCGAGGCCGTCGGCGACCGCATCAAGGTGCCGACGCTGCTGCTCCAGGGCCAGACCGACTCCCTCTTCCCGCTAGGCCAGGCCGACGCCGCCGCCAAGGCGATCAAGGCCAACGGCGCGCCCGTCGACGTCGACTGGATCTCCGGCGGCCACGACGGCGGCGACATGGAGACCGGCCGCGTCCAGTCCCGCGTCGAGGCCTGGTTCGACCGCTACCTCAAGGGCGACAAGAGCGCCGACACCGGCTCCGCGTTCCGCGTCACCCGCACCCTCGGCACCGGCTCCGGCGACGGCGAGCCCCGCCTGAGCGGCACCACCGACGACACCTACCCGGGCCTGGAGAGCGACCGCCGGTCCATCGCCCTCACCGGACGCGAGCAGAGCTTCGAGAACCCGGCCGGCGCCAGCCCGCCCGCCCTCTCGGCCCTGCCCGGCATCGGCGGCGCCGCCGGCGGCCTCTCCCAGCTGTCCTCGCTCGGCGTGAGCCTGTCGCTGGACTTCCCCGGCCAGTTCGCCGCCTTCCAGTCCAGGCCCGTCACGGACGACCTCCAGATCACCGGCTCGCCCACGGCGACCGTCCATGTGAAGTCCACCAGCGACGACGCCGTCCTCTTCGCCAAGGTCTACGACGTCGGCCGCGGCGGCGCCTCCCAGGTGCTGCCCTCCCAGCTCGTCCAGCCCGTGCGGGTCGAGGGCGCCAAGGCCGGCAAGGACGTGCGGATCACCCTCCCGGCCATCGACCACGAACTCGACGACGGCCACAGCCTGCGCCTGGTCCTCGCCTCCACCGACCTCGGCTACGCCTCCCCGGCCGCTCCGGCGACGTACACCGTCTCCCTGAAGGGCGACCTGGAGGTGCCGACCCCGCTCGGCGGCGCCGACCGCTCGGACATCCTGCCCGCCTGGGTCTGGTACCTGCCGATCGGCGGCGCGGCCGTCGCGGCCGTCCTGCTCGTCACCGGCCGCCGCCGCATCACGACGCCCGCCCCCGATCCGGCGCTCGCCGAGGTCCCGCTCCAGATCACCGACCTCAGCAAGAAGTACAAGAACGGCGACCGGTACAGCGTCCGCGACCTGTCCTTCCGCGTCGAGAAGGGCCAGGTGCTCGGTCTCCTCGGCCCGAACGGCGCCGGCAAGACCACGACCCTGCGCATGCTGATGGGCCTGATCCAGCCGGACGGCGGCGAGATCCGCGTCTTCGGCCACGCGATCGTGCCGGGCGCACCCGTCCTTTCGCGCGTCGGCGCCTTCGTCGAGGGCGCCGGTTTCCTCCCGCACCTGTCCGGCCGGGAGAACCTGGAGCTGTACTGGCGGGCCACCGGCCGCCCCGCCGAGGACGCCCACCTGGAGGAGGCGTTGGAGATCGCCGGCCTCGGCGACGCCCTCGCCCGCGCGGTGCGCACCTACTCCCAGGGCATGCGCCAGCGCCTGGCCATCGCCCAGGCCATGCTCGGCCTGCCCGACCTGCTGATCCTCGACGAGCCGACCAACGGTCTCGACCCGCCGCAGATACGCGAGATGCGCGAGGTCGTCATCCGTTATGCGGCGGGCGGCCGCACGGTCATCGTCTCCAGCCACCTGCTGGCGGAAGTAGAGCAGTCCTGCACGCACCTGGTGGTCATGGACCGCGGCCGACTGGTCCAGGCGGGCCCTGTCGGCGACATCATCGGCGGCGGAGACACCCTGCTCGTCGGCCTTGCCTCCGACATCACCGACCCGGTGCTGGACAAGGTGTCGGCGCTGCCGGAGGTGGAGACGGCGGTACGAACGGAGGGCGGCCTGCTGGTACGGCTCGCGCCGTCGCCGTCGCCGTCGCCGTCGACACCGCCCTCGGGTAACGGGACGCGGGCCTCCGGGACGGTCTCCGGCTCGGCCGCGGCCTTGGACACGGACGGCGCCCAACAGGCCGCCGGCCCGGTGGCCGTGGCGGTCGCGCCCCACGCCGACGAGTCCTCGGCGGCAGCCGGTCCGCAGGCGGGCGCCCCCGGCGCCCCGGGCTCCGCGGCCGCTGCCCGACTCCTCGTCGAGCTCGTCCGGCTGGACGTGCCCGTCGCCTCCCTCGGCCCCCACCGCCGTCTGGAGGACGTCTTCCTCACCCTGATCGGAGGTTCCGGATGAGCACGCTCGCAGCAGAGTCGGGCGAGGTGGCCTCCGGCTACCGGGCGGGCCAGACCCTGCCGTTCCGTATCGAGCTCGTACGGCAGCTGAAACGACGGCGCACGTTCGTCATGGGCGGGATACTGGCCGCGCTGCCGCTCGTGCTGCTCATCGCCTTCCAGCTCGGCGGGCCGGGCGAGGGCAACAACCGGGTGAACCTGATGGACACGGCCACGGCGTCGGGGGCGAACTTCGCCGCGGTGAACCTGTTCGCCTCCGCCGGCTTCCTCCTCGTCATCCCCGTGGCGCTGTTCTGCGGGGACACCGTCGCCTCCGAGGCGAGCTGGTCGTCGCTGCGCTATCTGCTCGCGGCACCCGTGCCGCGAGCCCGGCTGCTGTGGTCCAAGCTCCTCGTCGGGCTCACCCTCAGCCTGGGCGCGATGGTGCTGCTGCCGGTCGTCGCCCTGGCCGTCGGCACGGCGGCGTACGGCTGGGGCCCACTGCAACTGCCCGTCGGCGGCACACTGTCCGCCGGCACAGCCGGCCAGCGCCTGGTGATCGTGGTGGCGTACATCTTCGTGTCGCAACTGGTCACCGCTGGGCTCGCGTTCTGGCTCTCCACCAGGACGGACGCGCCGCTGGGCGCGGTCGGCGGCGCGGTGGGACTGACCATCTTCGGCAACGTGCTCGACGAGGTGACGGCTCTCGGTGACTGGCGCGACTTCGTTCCCGCCCACTGGCAGTACGCCTGGCTCGACGCCGTCCAGCCGCAGCCCCAGTGGGACGACATGATCCAGGGCGTCTCGCTGTCAACAACGTACGCCCTCGTGCTGTTCGCCCTGGCCTTCCGCGGTTTCGGGCGCAAGGACGTCGTCTCCTAGGCCAACGGAGGATCACCCACCGGTCTCGCCCCCGGCCGTGGCCGCATCGCAACCCAACCGCAACGCCGCGTGGCGCACATCCCGGTGCCCTCGCCGTGACGCCGGGGCCCGGTGGCGTTCGACCCTGAGACGGTCGCCGAGTACCGGCTCATCGGCGACGACGACCGCCGGGTCGCCGACGAGGACTTCCGTGATGACCGCGTCGACTGCGGAGAGGTCGGTCGGTCCGGGCCACACGGTCACGGCCCTCTACGCGGTCCGCACGCGGTCCGGGGCCTCCGGCCGCCTCGCCGCGGTGACCGCCCTTAGCTGAAAGGGGTGAGGGTTTTCTTCGCCTTGACGGCGTGAACCGCACCCGTGATGGAATTCTGTTCGTATTCTTCGGCTATATGTAAAATGCAGTGGAGCGCATGGTTCGGTGTTGAATTTCTCGCGAATTCGCCAGGGTGCGCCACCCCTTCCGCACAGTAGAAAAATCCATCAGCATGAATGGGCCGGGTCTGACCAGCCTGGGTGATGAGGGGGATATCGCCGTTTCCCACGGATCCGGAGGAACCTCATGCGAACCCTCAGGAGGCATGCCACGGAGTGGCTCGCCGCCGCCGCGACCGATCCACATGACTGCAAGAGGCAGTGGCAGGGAGAAAGTGGCGTCGCGATGCTGTCCTGCGGACGGCTCTGGGACGTGCTGAGTGTGCCGGAGGCCTTGGGCGTGCCCGCCCTGGACGTCCTCTTACGTGTTCCGCGGGCGCCCGGCCCCGTGCTGGCCGACGTCGTCGCGCGCAGAGTGGGCTTCTTCCTGCCGCCGGATCCCTCGGGCCGCTGGGTCGGCTCGGACATCCGGTACCTCGGGAAGGGCGCGTGGGTGACGGTGCCCGCGCCGTATCGGGCCGCGGGGCGTCTGCGCTGGTTGGTTCCGCCCGACGGAGCGGGCACGCTGTGCGTTCCCGCCGCTGTGGAAACGGCGCTCCAGCAGGCCCTGGGCACCCTCGCCGCCCAGGCCGCCACGCGGCGGCGATGCCTGGTGTGCGGAGGGCGGCCCGCGGGGACGCGCCTTCGCGGCGGCGGCCGGTGCGGATGACGCCGGCAGGCCCGCACGCCGCCACCGCCGCCGCGTGCGGGGGAGCGACGGGGCCGGGGTACGGCCCGCCCGCAGCATGCGGGCACCCGATCGGCACGGCGCTGAGTCCGGCCGACGGTGGATCCCCCTCAGGGGCAAGGTGAGGGGTCGGAGGGCCGTGGCCGTCAGGCGGTGACGGAGGGCGGCCACGGGAGCGGCACGCCGGGCACACCCGTGCCGCGGACCGCCCGGCGTCGGCCTGCCACTGCGCGGCGAGGGTCGCGTGACGTTCTGGAAAACGTGCCGTACGGCGCCGGGCGGGCGCCGTTTTCGAGGCGGAGGTCTCCTGAGGTGATGGTGCCGTTCATGTTTCTTCCCATGCTCGTGTGCGGTCGAGTGATACGTCTGCTCACCGGCATGGCGCGAATCGGAAGGACAAGTTTCCCTTGTTCAGAGTCATGGGTTTATCGGACAAGAATGTCGGCCCTGTCCTGGGGTGTCGTCCCGCGTTCCTGTGGACGGAAGCCGGGTGAATTCTCCGTCGGTGTCGCCGAATGCCGGGGACGGCCGTGCCGATGCCGGGGGCGGCTGTACCGAGGATGCCGGGGGTGGCTGTGCCGAGCGGTGTCGTGAAGTGGTTCGACCCCGACCGGGGGGTGGGCGTCATCTCACGGGACGGCGGGGCGCCGGACGTCGCCGCGTGTCGCTCCGCGGTGCACGGCCGGGCGGACCGCACGCTCCTCGCGGGCGAGCGCGTGTTCTTCGACATCACCGAGGACGCCTCCGGCATCCGCGCCGACAACATCTGCCGGGTCGCGCCAGGGGTGCGCTGTCCGCCGGCCGAGTAGCGAGCGGACCGCACGGAGGCTGCCCGCCCCGGGGGTTCGCCGAACGGCGGAACCCCCGGGGAACCAGGCCGTCCTGGTGACCGACGCCACCATTGAATTCTTCTTACTTACCGGTAAGTTGAGCTGCCCTGCAGGAGAACGAGGACGGCAGCACACCAGCGCAGCCGCGACCGGGAGCCGTCATGGGCGTACACAAGGACTTGAGCCAGGCGAAGCAGCGCAGTGACCTGGCAAGCCGTATCAAGGTGGAGGTCATCAAGGACGACCACGGCGTCGTCCGCGAGGCGCGCACCCCGGCCCTGGCGGCACGGCCGGCGACCGGCAGCACCGCCGACCTCCCCTTCCGCAACGCGACCGAGGCCCCGGACGCGGTGGTCCTGCGCCGCGCCGACGCCCACGGCACGTTCCACCCCGTCACCGCGACCGACTTCGCCCGCGAGGTCACCGCCACCGCCAAGGGGCTGATAGCGGCCGGCCTCGAACCGGGCGGCCGGGTCGGGGTCATGTCCCGCACACGCTACGAGTGGACCGTCCTCGACTTCGCCGTCTGGGCGGCCGGCGGCCAGTCCGTCCCGATCTACGCCACGTCCTCACCGGAACAGATCGAGTGGATCGTCCGCGACTCCGGCTCCCACTTCGTGATCGTGGAGACCCCCGAGAACGCGGCCGCCGTCGCCACCGCCACCGCCCGCCACTCCCGGCCCCCGCGCGTCTGGCAGCTCGACGAGGGCGCCCTCGACGTCCTCGCCGACCTCGGCCGGAGCGTCCCCGATGACGAGGTCGCCAAGCGCCGCGCCGCCCTGACCCCGGACACCGCCGCGACCATCTGCTACACCTCCGGCACCACCGGCCGCCCCAAGGGCTGCGTCCTCACCCACGCCAACCTGTACGCGGAGGCCGCCAACACGGTCGAGCTGCTCCACCCGATCTTCAAGGAGATCACCGGCCAGGTCGCCTCGACGCTCCTCTTCCTGCCCCTCGCCCACATCCTCGGCCGCACCATCCAGATCGCCTGCATGCTGGCCCGGATCGAGTTGGGCCACTGCCCGAGCATCAAGCCCGACGAACTGCGGCCCGCGCTCAAGAAGTTCCGCCCCACCTTCCTGGTGGGCGTTCCGTACCTCTTCGAGCGGATCCATGCCACCGGCCGCGCCACCGCCGAACGCATAGGCCGCGGCGCCTCCTTCGACCGCGCCCACCGCGTCGGCGTCCGCTTCGCCAAGGCCTACCTGGACAAGTTCCTCGACCGGGGCCCCGGCCCCACGCCCGGCTTGTATGCCGCCTGGGCCCTGTACGACACGCTGGTCTACCGCCGTATCCGCAGTGAGCTGGGCGGCCGTATGCGCTACGCCATCAGCGGCGGCTCCCCGCTCGACCGCGACCTCAACCTCTTCTTCTACGCCGCCGGGATCATCATCTACGAGGGCTACGGCCTCACCGAGACCACCGCCGCCGCCACGATCGTCCCGCCGCTGGGGCCCCGCCCCGGCACGGTCGGCCGGCCCGTACCCGGCACCGCGATCCGCATCGCCGACGACGGCGAGGTCCTCATCAAGGGCGGCATCGTCTTCGGCACCTACTGGAACGACCCTGTCGCCACCGACGCCGCCCTCACCGACGACTGGTTCGCCACCGGTGACCTGGGCGCCCTCGACGACGACGGCTACCTCACCATCACCGGCCGCAAGAAGGACATCCTCGTCACCTCCGGCGGCAAGAACGTTTCGCCGTCCGTCCTGGAGGACCGCCTCCGCAGCCGCCCGCCGGTCGGCCAGTGCATCGTCGTCGGCGACAACCGGCCCTTCGTCGCCGCCCTGATCACCCTCGACCCCGAGGACGTCAGCCACTGGCTGCACGTGCGCGGGATGTCCCCGGACACCCCGCTCTCCGAGATCGTCGCCGACCCCCGGATGCGCGCCGATGTCCAGAGGGCCGTGGACTACGCCAACCGGGCCGTCTCCCGCGCCGAGTCGATCCGTGAGTTCAAGCTGGTCGAGGGCGAGTTCAGCGAGGAGAACGGACTACTCACCCCGTCCATGAAGATCAAGCGTGACGCGGTCACGGCGGCGTACGTGAAGGAGATCGAGGCGCTCTACCACGGCTGACACCCTCGGAACCGGCGCCGCCTCGGCCGACCGGAGTACCCGCGTTGCGTGGTTCTGGGCCCTATGGTCGCATCATCCAGGAAAGGCACCTAACGGGCATTCAGGTGCCGCGATCAAGGGCCGGCTGCCCGTTGGCGGCTGTCCCAGTACCTGGGAGGACCTTTGTCTCACCGCATGCTCAGCTCAGCGGCCACCGTGCTGCTGGCGTCCGCTTCGCTCTTCGCCGCCGCGCCGGCGCAGGCCGCCGCACCACAGGCAGACTTCCCTTGCTCGGTCGGCTTGCAGAAGGTCGACCGCGCGGCGACCAGTGAGATCACCGTCAGCGTCCAATGCCAGGAGACGCAGACCGTCGGTGCAAGGATCACCGCGAGTGGCGTCGAACTCGCAAGTCTGCAGCAGACCGTTCAGGCGGATATTCGGCAGTCGGTCACCATCACGGTGCCCAGGGTCCCGCAGGTCTGCGCCACGCTGCTGGCCAACGGCCAGACCACCACCATCTGCGTTCCTGCCGCAGTTCGTCTGCCGGCACCCGCCTGACCGAAACGGCCGCCGTCGCCCGTCCCACGATTGTCGGGCCCGGACGGGCGGCGGCGGTCGCCCGC
The DNA here is from genome assembly GCF_023516595.1 of Streptomyces neyagawaensis. Classification (GTDB taxonomy): domain Bacteria; phylum Actinomycetota; class Actinomycetes; order Streptomycetales; family Streptomycetaceae; genus Streptomyces; species Streptomyces neyagawaensis. Next base: position 60,366 of record NZ_JAMGBG010000023.1, read on the forward strand.
ATGCATATTCGGCCGGGGGATCGGGATTGAATGGTTGTTCAACTCGGTTCCCAGGTGTTGTGCCATTACTCCATTAGATGACCCGTCCGGCCTGACCTGGGCGTTCTTTAATTCATATCAATCGCCATTCGGGTCCGTATGGATGAATATCCGGGGCCTGGGCCCTCTCAAGTGGTGCGGGCTCGGGTGGTTGGGGCAGTATCGGTCCCGTTCTTCCGAGCGGAAAGAACTGAGAAACGGAGATTTAAATGCGCAAGACCATGAAGCTGGGCGCCGCCTCGACCCTCGCTGCGGTGGCCCTGGTTGCGGGTTCCGCCACGGCTGCCACCGCCTTCGGCGGGGGCCACCCGGACGACCCGTACATCTGCGGCAACTCCGTGGCCGAGACCGAGGCGGACGGCGACGGCGCGAGCGCCGAGTCGACGGGCAACGGCCCGGTGCCGAACTGCCAGGTCGGCTACACCAACATCTACAACAACAACGCGACGAGCGACGACAACGAGGGCGGGGACCAGTCTCTGATCGGGGACATCAGCGGCACCGTCAACGACATCATCCCCAACTGACGTCGAAGAGGTGAACGGAGCTCCTGGTTCCGCTTCGTGACTGTCCAGATCCGCTGCGGCAGTCAGGGGCACCCGTTCTCGATTCCGTGAGGGATCGTGTTTCTTCCTGAAAGCGTCTTTCCCTGAAGGGTGGATGAGGAAACATCCTCATCCATCGCGGGAGAGGCGCTTTCTCTTTCTCTGATTCAGAGTCGATCATCGCGAAATAGTCATACCGCAGGTGATCGGAAAATCGTGTGCATCGGAGCGGAATGAGTGACATGAGCGTCCTGCCGCGTTGTCCGGATACGGGGAAAGCCTCATTTCGTAGTGAGGGTGAGGCGCGTCTCTGGATTGTCAGACAACCGCTGATCGAAAAGATTCCGGACCGGATCTACCGCTGCCCCGGCTGCCGATATTGGCACTTCACAGGATCCCATCATCTCACCAGTCAGAAAATCAAGCGGCGGAGAAACCACGGCAGGCGTGAAGCCGCTCCCCGACGCAGTCGCGGGAAGAGGGAGAGGACCTGACGCGTACGCGGTCGGCGTCGGCGCGTCCGGTGCGACGACTCGAACAGGAGCCGCGCACCACCAGCGGAACGGCTGCGACACGGGCCGGCTCTGGACCCGTTCCGGTTCCAGAGCCGGCATTTCCACATGGCTCGACCAGGAAGACAAGAGATTGCGACAGAACCTGAGCAGGGGAATGGTCGTGGCCGCCGCCGCGACGAGCATTCTGTCCCTGTACGGCACGCCGGCCCTCGCGGACGCGCCCTCCGAGAAGACCCCGGGGGGCTCACCCGGCGCACCTGCTGCTCTGCCCGGCGACAGTGCCCTCCACACCCTGGGGGACGGTCCCGCAAGCGCCGGCCCCAAGCACAGCCACATGAGCACCACGCCCGACCTGTCCCCCGTGAAGTCCCGCATCAGCGGCCCCGACCTCAGCGGGACGCGGGCTGCGGCCCGTGAGTTCGCCCCGGCTGACGGCCGTCAGCACGGCGACCACTGGCGTCATGGCGAGGCCGCCGGGTACGGCGAAGACGGCGGCTACGGTGACGGCGACGGCGGTGATGGCGGCGTCGTCGACCACTGGCGTCAGGGCGAGGCTGCCGGGTACGGCGACGACGACAGCGGCTTCGGCGGCGCCGGCGACCACTGGCTTCACGGCGAGGCTGCCGGGTACGGCGACGGCGGCTACGGTGACGACGACGGCGGCTATGGCGAAGACGGCGGCTACGGTGACGACGGCGGCGGCGACGGTGACAAACCGCCTACGAAGCCCCCCACCACGCCGCCCGCCACCACGCCGCCGGTGAAGTCACCGCCCGGGCCACCGCACCAGCCCCCCTCGGTCGGCGTCCCGCCGCGGAAGCCACCGGTCTCGCCCCCGGCACAACCGCCGGCCCTTCCCGAGACCGGCGTCGGTGAGCAGGTAATGGCGGCATCGGGCATCGCCGTGCTGCTGCTGACGGGCGGCGCCATCCTGTACCGACGAGGCCGGGCCGGGTCCGGCCGATAGCGTCCCGCTCCGGGTGCCGGAGGAAGCACCTCCGGCACCCGGCATCCCCTTCGCCGGCAGTGCGTCTCTCAGGGTGCTTCTGCGTGCCTGCGGCCCACCGGTACGGGGATCGCCCGGGCGGGCGGGACGGCGGTGCGCAGTCGGTGGCGTACTCCTCGTACGAGCGTTGTCGCCGTGAAGGTCGCTCCGTGGACGAAGCGCATGGCCGGGCCGAACGTGGAGGCCGTCAACAGGCCTGCCAGGAACAGTCCGTGACACGAGGACTCGAAGGTCCGTCCGACAGCCGGGGACCCGTCGGATGTCGTGGTGAGGCTCGCGCGCAGCTCCTCGGAGAGCAGGCCGAGCCGGTCGCGGGTCGCGCGAAACCCCGTGGCCGCGATCACGTGCTCGGTATCCACGGAGCTCAGCTCCCCAGCCCGGTTCACCGTCTCCAGTCGTACGCCGCCCGGCACCGCACGGGCCGCGACGACCTCGCGGCCGAGCATCGTCTCCACCACCGGCTCGACCCGGTCCCGCACCCACCAGGCACCCGCCGGCCCCAGCGCCGTGGCCGCGATACGGGTGCGGGTCCCCTCGGGGAGGCGACGGAAGAGGTCCGGACGCTCGGCGTAGAACCAGTTGCGCCAGCCGCAGCCGAGACCGCTGTGCGGGGTGCGGGCCGACTGCCACCACAGGCGCTGCAAGGGTGGCGGCACGTCGTTCCAGCGCAGTCGTTGCGCCCTCGCCAGCAGCCGTACGCGCGTGCCCTGTTCGGCGAGGAGCGCCGCTGTCTCCAGAGCTGCCTGGCCGCCACCGATCACCGTGACGTCCATACCACGGAAACGGCCGAGGTCACGGTGGTCGCTGCTGTGCGTGACAAGTGCGGGATGCAGGCCGCGCAGGACGGAAGGCACCTGTGTGAAGGGCATGACGCCGACCGCCAGTGCCACCGTCCGGGCGCGCAGCACCTCTCCGTCCTCGGTGACCGCCTCGAAGCCGACCGGACCGGCTGCCACCCGGCTCACCATGCGCTCGTCCACCTCGGGCACCGCGTGACGCGCGAACCACAGGCCGTACTCGGCGAACGTCTCCACCGGGATCGGCTCCGCGTGACGCGCCGTGAGTCCCGAGGCCGAGCAGTACGCGTCCAGACGCCACCGGCCGTCAGGGTCGGCGAGGTTGGAGGCCCATGGCTCGGACTTCAGGTACATGCCGCGAGCCATGTGGGCCCGCCAGGACGCCATGGGCCGCCCGAGGACGCGCAGGTCCAGCCCGGCGGCCGCGGCGTGCGACGCGATGGACAGGCCGTATGGGCCCGCGCCCACCACCAGCAGGTCGTACATCAGCAACTGCTCGCTTTCTCGTCGTCGATGAGGGGCTGTGCGGCCGCCTGACGGGCCACGCGTGCCGATGCGGGTGCCGGCCGGACCGCGCACAGCCGCTCCCGCAGTCGACGGGACACGTGGCGGCACCAAAGGGACCACATCGCCCTGCCGGGAGCGGGGTCGTCCGTGGCGTGCCAGGCCAGTTCGCGTCCGCGCGGCGCGGGCCGCAGCGCGGCCAGTGGTGCGTAGTTCTCCACCACGAACGACCGCCCCAACAGTGGTGCGGCCGCCCGCAGCGGACGGTGTGTCAGGTCGAGATGCAGGGCGCGTACGACGTCCAGCCCGGCGGAGTCGGAGAAGAGCCGGAACTGGGCGCCGGGGCGCGGGTTGAAGTCGAGCAGGTGGTAGAGGCCCGTCGCGCCGCAACGACGGAAGTCGAGGTCGAGGATGCCGCGGTAGCCGAGTTCACCGGTGAGCCGCTCGGCGAGTGCCTGCACCTGTGGGTTGGCCGTCCAGCAGCCGACGGCGGTCAGGCCCGCCCCGCGTGGCCACGCCCGTTGCTTGCGGCCCGACCCGCCCGCGCGCACAGCACCGGAGCGGTCGGCGTATCCGTGGAAGAACCAGTCGCGGTTCGGACCCGGCGGCAGATACGCCTGCAGCAGCAGCGGGCTGCCGGCCTCCTCGGTGCGCAGATACAGCTCCCGGGCCTGCTGAGCGGAGTTCACCAGTACCGTGCTGCGCAGCGTGCTGCCGGCGGGCACCAGCCAGGGCCGGCTCCACTTCGCCACCAGCGGAAGTCCCAGCCGACGGGTGGCGTCGGCGGCCTCGGCCGGGCTGTCCGGGACCAGGGTCACCGGGTGCGCGATGTCCAAGGACGCGCACAGGGCGGCCAGGTCGGCCTTGTCGGCGGCGCGTTCGGGCAGAGTGCCGGGCGAGGGCAGCAGATAGGAGGGGGCGAGTTCCTCACGCATACGGCCCACGGCGACCGCGCTCGCGTCGTCCATCGGCACCAGGACGGCGGGGCGCTTGATCCGGGTGGCCACCCGGCGCAGCGCGGCGGCGATCTCGCGGGGGGACGACCTGGGCGGCGGCGGGGGATGCATTTCCCGTAGAAATCGCGATCTGGCTACGGGGCTTCCCATGGAATCGGCGACTACATGCACCTCCACTCCCGCTCTGCCGAGCGAACGAACAGCGCCCAGCGTTCCGTGGTGAAAGATATTCCGGTCGATCCGCAGCACCACGGCGGGGACGCGGGTGTCGAGCAGCTGCACAGACCTCACTCCTTCGGATCGGCTCACCCGTGCGGGCGAGCGAGGCACTCGGAAGTCGTAACCACAGTGGCGTCACGCCATTTCATGTGACTGGATGTCAGTAATACGGAGTGTCAGTAATACGGAAAGCGAAGCAGAAGACCAACAGTGGCAGCGGGAACACCAGGGCTGAAAACAGCAGGAGTGCGGAGAGCGGAGCAGACATGGTTCTACAGCAATGTCGGGCCCGGACCAGGCGGCCGGCGGTCGTCGCGGCGGTGGTCGCCATTTCGGCCGCGCTGGCCTCCGGTACCGGCTTCGCAGCGGGGACGGGGCCCATCGCCGGTCCTCCCGCTCCGATGGCGGCCACCCCGGCACCGACGGTGTCGACGCTGCCCGCGGTCGGCCCATCGGTCGCGCCGCCGTCGCCGAAGTCACCGCAGACATCCGCGGTCACGCCGACCCTCACGCCCGAGCCTCTCACCAAGCCGTCGAAGTCGGCCCCGTCGAGTTCTTCGGCCACCGCGCCGACGACCTCGTCGTCCGGCAGTGAGCGCCCCGCCTTCGGCGCCTTCATCGACTCCGGAGTCCGGGGCGTGTACGCCATGACGGGACTCAGCAGGTGGCTGGGTGGCACCGAACTGCGCGTCGGCCACACCTATCTGCCGGGGGATCGTTGGAGCAACATCGAGGGCACGCACCGCTTCCTCGCGCCGTGGGCGCGCTGGCGCACGGCGAAGGACGACCGGATCTTCGTCCTCAACGTGCCCATGCAGGAGCGCAACGAGGAGGGTGTCTCCGACACCGAGGTCAGGTCGCTGCTGCGGCAGGGCGCGGCCGGGCACTTCGACCATCACTTCCGCGCACTCGCCGAGCGGCTGGTCGCGTTGGACGTGCCGGACACGGTAGTGGTGCTCGGCTGGGAGATGAACGGCACGACCTACACCCATCGCTGTGGACCCGACCCGACGGCATGGAAGACGTACTGGAACAGGATCGTCACCACCATGCGTTCGGTGCCGGGCCAGGAATTCCGGTTCGACTTCACGCCGAGCCGGGGTCGGGACGCCGTTCCCTGGACGCAGTGCTACCCCGGGGACGACACGGTCGACATCATCGGAATGGACTCGTACGACCAGCCTCGAGGAGTCACCTTCGACGAGCAGGTGAAAGAACCGTACGGGCTGCAAGCACAGGTGGATTTCGCGAAGTCCCATAAGAAGCCCATCTCCTATCCCGAATGGGGACTCTTCCGTAACGGTGACAACGCCGAATACATGCGGCGGATGCTCGCCTGGATCGACGAGCACAAGCCGTTGTACAACACGCTGACCGACTACTGCCCGCACGGAGTCTGGCAGTGTGCGGGCAATCCCAGATCTTCCCTGGTCTACCGGTCCGCCCTTTTCGGCGGTGCGGGCGAACCGGCGACCCTGCCCGAGCCGTCCGTGCCTCCCGCGCCCACCGTGCCGTCGCCCCACAGGAACTGCCCGCCGCTGCGCCTCGGCGACTGGGGCGAGTACTGGCTCGGCGGACGGCTGTGCCTGCGTCTCGACTTGTGGTGGGGGGCTCGCTAGCGACCACTGGCGGCGGGTCCCGCGCGGGTCCCGCCGCCCGTGGTCGCTAGCGGAAGCGACGCAGCAACTCCTTGCCCCGCCGCCGCACGGCCACGTCGCCGACCACCGCCGACATCAGCGGGGCCGTGCGCCGCCGGGCCAGCAGCAGCCGCCGGTTGGTGACGGATTCGGGGCGCCAGTGGTGTTTGTAGGGCTCGTCGCCGCGCAGCAGGCTCAGCGTGTGCAGTCTCCCGTTACCCGCGTGCTGAGTGCAGGCATCGAGGAGCATCACCGCCACGTCCGCCTTGCGTTCCCGCAGGCGTGGGTGGGCGCCGTACAGGTAGCCGCCCGCGAGCCGGCGCGACAGCAGTGTCAGGTCCACGGCCACCACGTCGCCGTCGAGCCGGAACTCGGTGACCACGGCGTTGCCGGAACTCACCATCGGCCCAACGGAGCGCGTCAGGTGCTCGCAGAAGCGTGTCTGCAGGTGTTCCGGCGTCACGTTCCGGCCCTGCCACTGCAGCCGGTGGAGTTCGAGCAGCCGCTGAAGCGCCGGGCCCACCCGGTCTGGCGGTACGACGTGCCGCTCCACGCCGAGCGACCTCAGCTTGCGCAGCTTGGCGCGGATCCGTTGGGCCTTGCGGGACGCCAGCCGGGACACCAGTTCGTCCATGTGCACGGCGGGGAGCTCCAGACACAGCGAGTCCTGGAGCCGGTGGCGCGGCCCTCTCCAGCGCTCGTAGACGTGCTCGACCGCTCCGCCCGGCCGCACCTCGCGGAAGTCGATGAGCGCGGTGCGGGCCGCGGCCGACAGCGCCTCGGCGAGCACGGCGGCCGCCCGGTCCGCGCGCTCGTCGTCGATGAGGACGTCCCCGTAGTCGGAGATCGTCCCACCGAGCGGTACGAGCCTGGGCACCGGGCCGCGCCGGAGCATCAAGGGCGCGGCGGCCACGAGTTCGCTGCCCTGGCGCACGAGCACAAGCCGCAGCCGGCCGGGCCTGCCGTACGAGAGCCACCATGAGTGCAACCAGGCGTGGCTCTGAAACGGGGTCGCCGCGCCGCACCGCTCGTACAGTCGCCCCCAACCGGGGGCCACTTCGGCGAAGGCACGCGCGTCGGTGACGAGCTCCGTCGTGAACGGCGTCGTCACAGCTGTCCGCGTACGTCGGCGGCGACGGCCGGGCCGGGCACCGCCGCGGGGAGGGCGATGTCGTCGCTTTCCGCCCGCTTCGGCCTCACGAGCAGCGCCAGGCCGCCCAGCAGGCCCCCCGCGCTCGTGCCGACCAGACCGGTCACCACCGGTGACGCGGACGTCGGCTCGGTCGGCCGCACTGCCGGTGAGAACGGGACGAGTTCGACGTGGGTACTGCCCTTGGTCCTGTTCGCGTGGCGGGTCAGCGCGCTGGTGACCGCGTTGGCCATGCCGGAGGCGAGGCCGGGGCGAGGGGAGGTGGCCGAGACTGCGATCATCGGCGCGTCCGGCGAGGTGGCGGCCCGCACACTCCGCCGCAGTGTCCGTGCCGGCACGCCCGCCGACGACTGCGCATCCCCGAGCACCGCGAGCTGCGTGGCGGCACGGCCGTACGCCTGTGCGAATCCGAGTGTGGAGGTCGGGTCGGAATTCTGGCTCGGTACGGCGACGACATAGCTGGTCGCCGTGTAGGTCGGGGCTTTGAGCGTGCCGTAGGCACCGCCGGCCAGGCCGCCGACGAGCATGCCGGTCGCGAGCAGCAACCAGGGCCGCAGGAGGCCGGTTCGGCCGGCTTGGCCGGGTTGCCGGCGAAATCGAGTGGGGTTTTCGGTCATGAGGAACTGGCTTCCTGGAGTGAGGCGGGCATGGAGTGGGACATCGCTGCCGTGTACACGTTCATCAGCTGTGCGGCGCTGTGGGAGATGCTGTAGTGGTGCGCGGCGTCCGCAGCCGTACGGGGTCGCGGGCCGGCCGCGCGCACCGCGGCGACGGCACGGGCGTACGCCACGGGGCCGCCACGCACGCGTAGGGCACCGGTGGCGGCCTGCGCGGGCAGGTCCTCGATCGCCGGGCAGGATGTGTAGAGCACGGGCAGGCCGGCCGCCAGGGCCTCCACGACCGCCAGCCCGAAGGCTTCCTCCGGGGACGGTGAGGCGAGCAGGTCCATGGCGAACGCGAGTGAGGGCACATCGGGGCCGGAGGAGGCGTCGGGGAGGTCGGGGCGCTCGCCGGTGAACAGGACGCGGTCGGCCACGCCCGCCTCGTGGGCGGTACGGCGCAGGACGTTGTCCTCCGGGCCGCCACCCACCAGCAACAGCCAGTGGTCGTTCGGCAGCAGGGCCATCGCCCGGATGAGGACGTCGAAGCGCTTGCCCGCGGTGAGGCGGCCGATCCCGCCGACGACGTAGGCGTCCTCCGGCAGTCCGAGGCGTCGGCGGGTGTGGTGGCGCCGGGACGCGTCGAAGCGGAAACGAGCCAGGTCGATCCCGTTGGGAACGACCTGGATGCGTGCGGAGGGCACGCCCCAGCGTTCGAGACGGTCGGCCACCGCGGGGGAGACGGCGACCGTGGCGGAGCCGAGGCGCTCACTGGCGAGGTAGAGCGCGCGGACGCCCGCAGTCAGCCTCCTGCCTTCCATCTGGGAGTCGCCGAGGGAATGTTCGGTGGCGACCACGGCCCGGACGCCGGCGAGTCGGGCGGCCAACCGGCCGTAGACGCAGGCGCGATAGAGGTGGGTGTGGACCAGGTCGTAGCCACCGGTGCGGATCAGGCGGGTCAAGCGGGGGAGCGCGGACAGGTCGTGGTTGGCGCCCATGCCGAGGTGGTGCACGCGCACTCCGTCGGCAGCGAGCCCGTCGGCGACGGCGCCCGGGTTGGTGAGGGTCACCACCTCGCAGTCGACGCTGAGGTGCCGCAGCAGCAGGCGGAGCTGTTGTTCGGCGCCGCCGACGCCAAGACCGGTGATGACGTGCAGAGCTTTCATGTCACACACCCTCCACACGGCGCCGGCGCAGCCGGTGCAGCCGGTGTTTGAGGTGCAGCCGCCAGGTTGTGTCGTTCTGACCGATGTGCAGACGGGGGAGGGCGTGCGGGCCGGTCAGGGGGCCGGGATCGATGGCGCAGGCGTAGGTGTATCCGGCTTCGCGTACGGCGGCCACGGCGCGGCGGTCGATCGTGCCGTACGGGTAGCAGAACCCGTCGACCGGAGCGCCGATCAGCTCTGTCAGCAGTGCCTTGCTGCCGCTGACCTCGGCCTGCAGAGTGGCATCGTCGGCCCGGGTGAGATCGACGTGTGTCAGCCCGTGTGAACCGATCTCCACGCCGGCGTCGGCCGCCTGCCGGACGCCGTCCGCGGACAGCAGCGGCTTGCGCGGGCCGAGCGGGTCCCATTCGTTGACGCCCCCGAGGCGGGCGGGCAGGACGAAGAGGGTGGCACCGCAGTTCCAGTGGCGCAGCGCCGGCAGCGCGTGCCCCAGGAAGTCGGCGTATCCGTCGTCGAAGGTGAGACCGATCAGGCGCCTCCCCTTGCCCTGGGCGCGGGCGGCGAGCAGTTCGCGCAGGGACACACCGCGCAGCCGGTGCCGGCGCAGCCAGGCCAGCTGCCGCTCCAACCGCTCGGGCGTGACCGTGATGCGGTACGGGTCGTCGGAACAGTCGCCCACGGAGTGGTACATCGCCACCCACGGGACGGGGCGGGGGCGTCCGGCCGCGCGTCTGCCCGTGCCGATTGATTCAACTGGAACGACCATGCCTCAGCCTCCGAGTGACGGCACCTACGGAATGGAGCGCGGATGTGCGGCCCTGGGTGTCCATGGCCAGGTCGAGCAGGAGGAAGACGGCGGTCACGGTCACGCAGCCGACCGCGAGACCGAGCACCGGGGACCCCGGCATGCCGGAGGCGTACCCGCCCGCCGCAGTGGCAGCCGCCGCCGCCCGCAGCGGCCCGCCCAGATCGGACAGCACGTGCCTGGTACGGAGGCGGACCCCGCGTGGCCCGCCGTGCTGCGCGGGTCGACGCCGACGGGCCGCGGTCCAGGTCGAGAAGGCGAACGAAATCGGTCCCGTGGCGCTTCCGGCTCGCTGTGTGCTCTCGGGACGGGTGTGCCCGTCCCGCTTCTGCGCGAGGCCGACGAGTAGCAGTACGGCCGTGACGGTGATGCCGGCGGCGTTGGCGCCTGCGATCCCCAGCACACCTCCGGAGCCCACGGTCGCCACCCCGATCCAGGTGGTCGCGATGACACCCGCGGTCATGGCCCCGATCGGATACCAGGTGGGCCGCCCCGCCGAGAAGTACGTGCGGATCAGTACACCCACCAACGTCTGGCCGAGCAGCCCGAGGGCGTACACACGCAGGGCCTCCGCTGTCGCCACCGTGTCCTGCGCGGTGAACGCACCCCGCTGGAACAGGATCTCGATGATCTGCGGCGCGCAGGCGACCACTGTGGCAGCGCCGAAGAGCACCAGGCGGCAAGCCAGGGCGAGGTCCCGCTCCACCCGGGCGCGGGCCCGCTCCGTGTCGCCGTCGGCGAGTGCCTGCGCGATCACCGGGAAGGTGACGGTGCACAGCATCAGCGACAGCGTCATGGGGATCTGGGCCACCTTCTGCGCGTAGTTGAGGTGCGAGATGGCCCCGGCGGGAAGGGTGGAGGCCAGGAGGCGTTCGATCAGTACCTGGGACTGGCGGCACATGGCGAAGATGAGAACGCTGCTGATCAGGGCGAGGTTCATCGGGCGTACTTCGACGCGGCTGCCGGACGCGGCTGGGCCTCGAGTCCTGAACAGACGCAGCAGGGAGGGCAGTTGGACCAAGACCATCAGGCAGCCGCCCATCGCCACACCGGCCGCCGCCGATCGCACGCCCCAGCGCTCGCCGAGCAGGAACATCGCGGTAATGATGCCGATGTTGTAGGCCACGTAGATCGTGGCGGGGGCCAGGAAGCGACGGTGCGCCCGCAGAGCCGCGCTGCAGTACCCGGCGAGCCCGAAGCTCAGTACACAGGTCGCTGTCAGCCGGGTGCAGTCGGCGGCGAGACCGGGGTCGGGGAGGCCGGGCGCCAGCGCCTCGACCAGGTAGCGGGCTCCCACGATGATCAGGGCGGATACGGCGACGAAGCCGAGGGCCAGGCGGGGCAGGGTGCCGGTGACGAGGGAGCGGACCGGGTCGCCGGAGACACCCTGGGCGCGCCGGGTCAGGGCCAGGCTGAAAGCCGGGATCATCGCGATGGCCAGGCCGTCCTCGATGAGGAGCGTGGCGGCGAACTCCGGTACGGTCCACGCGACCAGAAAAGCGTCCGTCTCGATGCCCGCTCCGAAGAGCTGGGCCAGTGTCTGGTCCCGCACCAGACCGAGCAGCGCTCCGGCGACCGACAGCGACGCCGTGATCAGAGTGGCCCTCGCGATGAACTTCCCGGAGGCCGCAGGGGAGTCGGTGCCGACCACGTCCTGTGTGGCCGCCCGTGCCGCGGGTACGGCCGCCGCGTCGGTGCCGGAAACGGGCGCAGGCGGAGTCTGCGGCGTCATGGACATCGCGTCACGCTCCCAGGCGCGTTCGCGCGTACCGGAACCGCCGGGGCGGCCTGCGCCTTGCCGTTCCCGGTCAGCGCCCACCACGCCACCATCCCGAGGGCCACGGCGGTCAGTACGGTGGAGGGGCCGCCGATGTCGGCGTACGCGAAGTCGGTGAGCTGCCAGACCAGCAGTCCGCAGGCGACCAGCCCGCAGCCGAGGCCGTGCGGCCCCGACGCGCGTGCGCGCACAGTCGCCCGCAGCGCGCACACCAGCAGCGTCAGCCAGCTTCCGGCGAACGCGGTCAGCCCGAGCAGGCCCTGTTCGCTCAGCACCAGCAGGTACATGCTGTGCGGTGACAGCAGCGGTTGCCTCCGGTACGCGGCCCCCGCGCCGCCGGTGTCGCTGCCCGACGACAGCGTCAGCGAGGCGTACGTGTCCCGGTACTCGGGGAACCCTTTCAACCCGACGCCGGTCAGTGAGTGATCGCGCCACATGTCGGTTGCGGCCGCCCACATCGTGTACCGGTCGGCGACGGACTGGTCGGGGGCGTCGGCGACCTGCGTGATGCTGTCGATCCGCTCCTCCAGCAGCGCTGTGCCGACACCGAGACCGCCCACCAGGACCACGCCCGCCGCGACTACGGCCGCAGCCACCTTGAGCGCGCGCCGCAACCCGGCCAGGAGCAGCTGCACCGTGCAGGTCACAGCTGTAGCGATCCACGCGCCCCGGCTGAAGGACATCGCGAGCGGCAGCAGCAGCGCCAACGCGCACGCGAGGGCGACTGCCCGTTCTCGTACGGAGGTCCGCCCGAGCGCGAGGGCGAACGCGCACACGAGGCCGAGGCCCACCACCGTTGCCATCCCCATCACGTCCTGCGGCCCGAACGTGCCGACGGCCCGGATCTGCTCGCCCTGGAAGGAGGCGCCGGTCCGGGTGACGTACTGGTGCACTCCGACGGCCCCCTGCCAGCCCGCGAGCGCTACGAACGACCAGGCCAGCAACCGGAAGTCGCCCTGGCCGCGGATCAACAGCAGGACCGCCGCAGGGACGAGCACGAAGATCTGCAGATACCGGCCCATGCCGGTGATCCCGGCCTCGGGTGAGAATGCCCCCAGGGCGGCGACTGCCAGCCCGAGGACCGGCAGGCCCAGCACCACGGCGGCCGTACGTGGCAAGGGGCGGCGCCGGTCGCGTACGAGGCGGACCACACAGAAGAGCACCAGGAAGCCGGACATCGCGTCGGCCGGACCAGGGCCGCCCTCGCCGCTCGGGTCGAGCGGCAGGGCCAGCAGGGCGAGCACGGCCACCACGGCAAGGGCCGGCGTCACGATGGCGCCGCGGCGCGCGAGCGGTGTCACTGCGAGGCTCATGCGCTCAGCTTCCTGTCGGGCGCGTGAGCGTGCCCACGGTGCGCAACAGGATGCACACGTCCTGCCACAGCGACCAGTTGTCGATGTAGACGTTGTCGAACCGGAAGCGGTCCTCGATGGACGTGTCGCCGCGCAGTCCATGGACCTGGGCGAGGCCGGTGATGCCGGTCCGCATACGGTGGCGAGCCGCGTAGCCGGGGTAGGACTCGCTGAACTGTCCGACGAAGTAGGGGCGCTCGGGCCGAGGTCCGACCAGACTCATGTCGCCCCGCAGCACGTTCCACAGCTGGAGGAGCTCATCGAGCGAGGTGCGCCGCAGCATGCGGCAGAAACCGCGCATCTCGTGTTCGTTCGCCACGCTCCACCGGGTCGCCGCCTCGTGCTCGTCGAGGGGGCGGTGGGTGCGGAACTTCAACAGCGTGAACGGCTTTCCGTCCTTGCCGATGCGCTCCTGCCGGAACACCACCCCCGGCCCGTCGCTGATCCGCAGTGCCACCGCGCACACCAGCAACAGGGGACTGACCAGCAGCAGCAGCGTTGCCGACACAAGGACGTCGAACGCCCGTTTGCCCGCGCTGGCGAGTGGCGTCGCGGACCTCTGCAGAAGCCGACAGGAGAACCCGGCCAGTTGCTCCTTCGTCGCGTACGACGGAGAGTCCGCGTCCACCTCCCACACCGTGCAGCCCCACTCGGCCAGCGCGCTGAGCAGCGGTCCCTGCTGGGACCGTACGGAGGGGGCGACGACCAGCGCCGCCCGAACGCCGTTCTGGACGACCGCCCTCGCGACCTCTTCACCGGTGGTCAGAACCGGCAGGCCCCCGGCGCCGTCCTGCTGTTCGGCCACGACTCCCACCGGCCGTAGCCCGCACCGGGGGTGGCGCAGCACGGCGGCGGCCACGCGTTGCGCGGTCGCCGCCGGGCCGATGACGAGCGCGGCGCCGGGGTTGCGCAGCAGCGCGGAGCGGCACCACGTGTGCACGATGCCGCGTAGCGCGCAACTCGCCGCGGCCTGCACGGCGAAGCCCAGCAACAGAGCGCGGGCGGACAATGCGTGCTCCGGCCGGTAGGCCGCCGTCAGCGCGGCGAGCGCCAGCCAGGCCACCGCGGTCCGGCCACAGTTGGCGGGCAGTTCGTCGAGGACGCCCGGTAGCGGCGGGCGCGTGCGATGCGGGCGCAGCAGCACAAACGCGGCCAGCAAGGCCAAGGCGAGCGGATGGAGCTGAGGCCCGGTCAGTGTCAGGACACCCAGCAGGGCGGCCGTGCCGTCCGCGACGAGCAGGGATACCGGCGGCGCCGACCCCGGGGGCCGCGGCCTGCCGGCGGGTCGCGGGGCACTCGGGACAGCCCCGCGCGTCGGCATGACCGAGACGGGCGGGGTTCTGTGTTCGTGGGGGTGTGTGGCGGTGGAGGAGATCGTACTGTCCGCGGTCACGAGTGGATGGACTCCCTATGCTGCGGGGGTGCGACGCGGGGATCGGGTCGCACGCCGATCAGATGGCGGTAGACGTCCGTAACCGCCTCGGCGGTGTGCCGCACGTCGTGCGAGGACAGGACGTACTGGAGCCCCTGGCGGCCGAGCGATGCGCGCAGCGGCGGGTCGAGCAGAAGGTCGGCAAGGGCCCTGGCCAGCGTCGCCGGGTTCTCGGGCGGGACCAGGCAGTGGGGTGCGAGGGAGAGGGGCAGGCTCTCGCGGGCACCGTCGACGTCTGTGGTCACCACCGGCCGGCCGCAGGCCATCGCTTCCAGCGGGGCCAGCGCCATGCCCTCCCAACGGGACGGCAGGACGACGAGGTCCGCGGCCTGGTACCAGGGGACGACGTCGGCGACTGCGCCCGTGAAAAGCACGGACTCCGGCGCGCACGCCCGAAGCCGATCGCGGTCCGGCCCGTCGCCGACCAGGACGAGACGCGCGCCGGGCACCCGCCGGGCGACGGAACTCCACGCTCTGAGCAGTACGGCCTGGCCCTTCTGCCGGCACAGCCGCCCCACACAGACCACGAGCGGCGCGGCGGGATCGACCTCGCGCAACGGCCTCAGGCCGGCCCGTACGGTACCGGCGGGCGCGGGGCGGAAGCGCTGTACGTCGACGCCGTTGGGGATGACGCACCACCGTCCGCTGATCCCGGCGCGCATGCCGGTCATGCGCTCCGCCTCACTCACGCACACCACCTGGGAGGCCCAACGCACCCCCCACCGCTCCCAGGCCCGCGCGAGCGCCGAGGCGGCCCCGCCGGTGGCCTCGAACGACCAGGCGTGCGGCTGGAACACGGTGGGGATCCTCCCCCGGACGGCGAGCCGTCCGGCGAGCCCGGCCTTCGCGCTGTGCGCATGCACCAGGTGAGGGCGCACGTCATCGATCACGCGTGCGAGATGTCGTACCTCCCGCACGAGTGACGGACCCGGTGACCGCGTCGCGTGCCAGTGCCGTACGTCCGCCCCCAGTTGCCGGAGGCCTGTGGTGAGTGCCCCGTCGGGGCAGGCCACCGTGACGGCCAGGCCGGCCGTGAGCTGCGCCCGCACCAGGTCCGTCACGACGCGGGCGACTCCGGCCTCCACGGGCTGAGTGAGGTGCAGGACCCGCGGCCGAGGGTCAGTTGTTGACGTGTGCATGCGTGATCTCCTCGCGCGCGGGACGCTCGGGACGGGAGGAAGGCGCCTTACCGCAGGGCGTCGACGGCGACGAAGAGCACGCCGGCCCAGACCCGGTCCCGCTGTGACACGACCCGGAAGGCCAGCTGATCGCCGCCGCGGCGCAGGCCCGTTCCGAGATCGAACACATCGGAGTCGTAGCCGAGGGTGCGGGTGTACGCCGGCACCCGCTCCGGATCTGACGCTCCCGGTTCACTGATCGTGGAGTTCAGGACGTCGTCGCGGGGATTGGCGGAGTTGGTGAGGGGGGTGACCTCGGTGCGGTGCGGCTGTGGGGCGGAGGACGCGCGGGTGGTCGTGAGGGTGAGAGTGTCGCCGGTCGCGCCGTGGTCGCCGTCGTACGTCACCAGGCCCGCTCGGCCGCCCGCGCCCGTCGGGAAACGCATCCCGCGCAGCCGGATCTCCGGCCCCGCACCGGACTTCAGCGCGTCGAAGCCGTCCCAGACGGCGAGGTGCCGCAACGGCTGCTCCGGGTTCTCGTACGCCACCACCAGAGTCCAGCCACCCCACGCACCGGCCGCCGACCTACCCATCGCCACATTTACCTGTGCCACGGTGTACAGACCGGGCCCGCTCTCCCGCACCAGTCTCGTGACGTCCGCCGAAGCCTGGAAAGCGTCCGCACCCTGCGCCACACGGTGGCCGACGACCGTGTCCGCGAGGACCTCCTTGTACTCACCGCCGGGTTCGGCGACCAGCACCCGCCCATTGTCCTTGGGCGGCTTCTGTTCGCCGACGCGCAGGTTGCCGCCCCAGTACAGCCGTGCGTAGCTGACCCGTGAGCCCTCGGGTACACGGACCTCCGCGCGGGAGGAGTTGTAGGTGTTCGGGTCCTTGTCGACGTCGACGTACGTCATGTCGAAGTCACCGTTCACCCCGGTCGCGCCCTGCCGTGCGGCGGGGCAGGAAGGTGCTGTGGACGACGGGAACCGGTGGTTCGCCCGTGGTGTACGGCAGGTGATGGAGACGTTGGCCGCGCGGACGATCCCGCCGTGCTGGAGGGCGCGGTACCGCTGGGCGAAGGGGAGACTGCCGGCCTCCTGCGAGGAGGCTGCGACAGGCGCGACCGCCAGGGCACCGGTGGGAGCCCACATCCCGGCGAGTGCGAGGGCACCCACCGTCGTACGGCGCAGCAGAAGGGCTAGGGAGTTGCGCATGACCGGCGCTGTCCTTTCGGGAAGGCGGAAGTGCCAGGGGGAGCCAGAAGCGATGTGCGTGTTGTCAGGACGCGTCCAGGCGTGCGCAAACTCTAGCCGTCATGGGGCATAAACCAATCAAACGGTGCAAGTGTGTCGGATTGGTGAAGTGGGGGGCTTTCTGGTTCCTCTTCAACGGCCGTACCCACCCGGGTCGCGCCGTGTCCGACGCGACGTCGCGCACCCCGCCGGAGCGGCCGTGCCGCTTGCAGACGGGCCCCGGGCGCATGGCCTGCAGCCACGGCGTGTCGCGTCCGCACGCCTCGGCAATTTGACAGGCTCGGTGGCGCGGGTGGGGCCCACCGGTCGAACCGCGCCGGCGCCGGTTTCCGCTCTTTCTGGTGGCCCCTCCCGGCTTTCGGAGGCAAATCCTTCAGAGGTTTCATATGAGTACTCGGCGATCTCCCGCACGCGGGTTTCCAGACCGGTCGGCGCTCGTTGTGCTCGATGTCAGAATCCGCCCCGGCTACCCAGTTCGCCGAAGGAAGGAACGCACATGAAGTCGCTGAAAGCAGCTGTCGTCGTCACCGGGTCCCTGATCATCGCCGGTGCCGCCGCGCCCGCGTTCGCCCAGAACGCCACCGAGGTGGTGCACAAGAACCTCAACGACGCGGTGAGGACGCTCGACAAGGGCCCCGTCCAGACGCAGCCGCTGAGGGGGGGCGTGCTCGACGCCAAGGGGAAGGGAAAGAAGAAGGGGGCACTGCTGACCACGGTCGAGCGCACGTCCACCGCCCTGGGTACCGGCACCCCGCTGCTGGGCGGTCTGCCGCAGCAGAAGTGAGAACGTCCCCGGCCGCGATGCTGGCCGCGTCTTGACCGGCGTTCTGGCATTTCCCGGTGGTTGCTCCACAGAGGCCGATTCCGCACGTGCGGTGTCGGCCTCCGTGTTGCCCGTGTGCCTGCAATCGCGATGCTGAAATCTCTTGTTCAGGTGAAGTACAAGGAATCCGGGGGAGGATTGGATGTGGTGGAGAATTTTGATGCTGCCGTGCAAGTCGAATATGAGGCCCAGAATGAGGATCTCCGACCGTGTCCCGGAAAAGGCCGTGACCGCGTCAGTGGACACCGCGGCCGGTTGCTCGTCGCTCGCCGTCGACTCCACTGGGTTCGCCGGGCGGAGGCACATGCTGCGGGGGTTGTCCGCGTCAGTGGCCGGGATGGCACTTGCTCCCTTCTTGGTGGCATCGGGGACGGCCGGGCCGGAGAGAGCATGTTTCCGGGAGACGTACCGCGGACGGCGCATCGTCGTCGTCCCGGACGACGCCGGGCTGTTGGGCGACGACGCCTCCGGCGGATGGCACGTCACCGTGGACGGGCGGCCGCTGCACCTCATGCGCCGTGTCGACGGCAGCTGGATGACCATGGTCGACCACTACCAGTCGTATCCGACGCCACTCGCCGCGGCGCGCGCCGCCGTGGACGAGCTCGGCCCCACCGCGCAGCTGGGCGCGGCAAACGGAACCGACGGCCACACGGACGACGGCGGTACGCCGAACGTCGGTCAGGGAGTCGAGGGGGATCACCGAAATGGTGTACACGCGTAGGGACGTCGGCACACTCACCCCTGCCGAGCGGCGCCGGTTCGTCGCCGCGTTGATCGAGGTCAAACGCCGCGGTGAGTACGACGAGTTCGTCCGTATGCACATCGAGTACTTCCTTCCCGACGGTGAGAACGGCCCGCGCACGGCTCACATGGCACCCTCCTTCCTGCCCTGGCACCGCAGGTTCGTGCTGGACATGGAGAGGGCGCTGCGCCGCGTGGACGAGTCGGTGACCATGCCGTACTGGGACTGGACACGCGACCGTGCCTCGACGGCCGCGCCGTGGACCGAGGACCTTCTCGGCGGCACCGGGCGGCGTTCCGACCGGCAGGTCATGACCGGTCCTTTCGCCTATCGCCACGGCCGGTGGACCATCAAGGAGGGGATCACCGACGTCGAGTACCTCATGCGGGAACTGGGCCGTCCGCGCGACCCGATCGCCCTGCCCACGGCCCTGGACGTGGAGAACGCCCTCGCCGACCCTGTCTACGACACGGCTCCCTGGAACTCCACGTCCGCCAAGGGGTTCCGCAACAAGCTGGAGGGGTGGGGGCGGGGGCGCGGCGCCGTGTCCTGGCGCAACCACAACCGGGTCCACCGGTGGGTCGGCGGCCACATGGTGAGCGGCGCCTCCGTCAACGACCCCGTCTTCTGGCTGCACCACGCCTTCGTCGACCTGGTGTGGTCCCGCTGGCAGCGGCGGCACCGGAACGCCCGCTATCTCCCCGCGAAGCCCCCCGGCCCGAAGGACGCCCAGCACGGCCGGATCGTCGCGCGGCACGAGAGGATGCCGCCGTGGGACGTGACTCCGGACGAACTGGAGGATCACAGCGCGGTCTACCGCTACGTGTAGCAGACGCGACCGCTTGCGGGTGGGTGGCTCACGGGCCTGATCTGTCCTGGCTCCGCTTCGCGCGCGACGCCGGACGGGGCGGCGCACCGCGTCATCCAAGGCGCCGCCGATGACGCGGCGTGGTCCGCGTCGGGGTTGAAGTTGTCCGAGTGGACGCGGCTGATCTGGGCTTTCAGCTCCGCATCTCGCACCGCCCGAGTGCTCGGGGTGCGGTTCTTGGCGGCGTAGTAGGTGCTCGTTGCGATCTTTCAGTCCATGGCTGGTCAGGACTCGGCAGATCGGCTCGACTCCGAACACCTCGCGGTGAGCGTCGATGAACGCTACGAGCGTTTCGACGGCCGGTCGAGCTCGGCCGCGAAGAAAGCCGACGCCGCCTTCAAGATCTCATTCGCCCGACGCAGCTCGGCGTTCTCGGCCCGCAGTCGCTTGATCTCCGCGGCCTCCTCGGACGTCACTCCGGGCCGCTGGCCGGCGTCCACCTCGGCCTTACGGACCCAGGTCCGCACCGTCTCGGCCGCACCGATGCCCAGTTTCGCGGCGACGGCCTTCATCGCAGCCCACTCGGTCGGGTAGTTCGGGCGGATCTCCGCGACCATGTGCACTGCACGTTCACGAAGCTCGGGCGGGTAGGTGGACGGACGTGCCATGACTCGACCCTCTCAGGGAATCGAGCCTCCATCAGACCCGGAGCGGTTCACCTTCGCGGGATCTGTCAGCGGACGCGTCGTTCTTCGCCCTGCCCGCGCATGCCGCGGGCGCGTGCGTACTCGATGGAACGCAACCGGACGCTGTGGGGCGGCTTGTCCGACGGTGAGAGTGTGCGGGACGTGGCGAGGTAACCCGAGCGGTCACGAGCCAGGCATGAACTGCACATAGGCAGCTCGGCTCTCTCCGCAGCGAGTTGAGAGACTCACGTCATGGGATCTTGGGGAACCTTGGGGCCGGCGCTGTTGTCTCTGGCCGGTGTTGCGCTCGGCGCTGGCGGGTCGTTGTTCGGCCAGTACCTGGTGTCACGGGCGAGCACCCGGCAGTTGGAGATACAGGAGTCAGCCGCGCACCGTGCGGAGCTGAAGAACGTGATCCTGAAGTTCCTGAGCATTGCGTCGCAGGTGGAGAAGGCGGTGCTCACGTCCCCACATGTCGGCGTCAGCGCGGCCGATCCGGTGATCGACCGACTCGTCGACGACTTGTGGCTCGCGCACGCGGAGATCGACCTTTCGGCCAGAAGCGAGCCCCTGCGGGGTGCTGCCTACCGCTATGCGGCCCGCCTTGCAGAGGTGGCCCGAGGAGAGCTGGCCGACGCGTCCGCGCTGCGCGGGCCGCAGGTGCAGTTCTTTGACGCCGCGTATGACGACATGTGGCCCGGTCAGCGACGGGCAGCCGGGGATTCCCTCACGCCCCGGTGAGACGTGACAGGGATGAGACGATCTTGCCGCGGTTGGTGTGATCACGGCGCCGGAGTCCTCCTGGATAATCCCGTTCCCCGGGCTGAGTCCACGCTGCTTCTGCAAGCTGATCGCCGCGCTACGCCACGGCGGCGCGGATCCGGTGCGCAAGGGCCGTCCCTGGAGCCTGGCACTGGAGGACCGCGTGCTGCTGCTGATCGCCTACTGGCGCACGAACTTTACGCTGCGTGCCCCGCTGTTCGGCATCTCGAAATCCTCGGCCGACGGCAGCATCGACCACCTCGGGCTCTCGCTCGCCCTCCGGCCCCGCATCAGCCCGACCCAGAGATCAATTGCGGGACAGCCCTTAACTGACCGTTCTCTATCCGTCCGTGTGGTCGGTGGGATTCGAACAAGAGCCTGGTTCGGGTGAGTCGGCCGTACAGGTGCGTGGAAGAAGGGCCTCTTGGTAGCTCGCGGTTGTCGAATCCAGCGAGAAACAAGAGGCCCTGGTGTCGAAGTGTTGCGTGCTCCTGGTCGCCGAGTCCAGTTCGTCCACCCCTGGGTGTGGCTGCCTCGCCCATCGGTTCGGGAACGCGGCCAACCGGCCGGAGCGCCGGCCTCGGTACGACTCGGACATGAGCGATGCGGAGTGGGAACTGGTGCGGGATCTGCTGCCGGTGCCCGGATGGCTGGCTGGCGGGCCGGGGCGGCAGGCCGGAGGGCTACTGCCACCGGCAGATGATCGACGCGGTGCGGTATCTCGTCGACAACGGCATCAAGTGGCGGGCGATGCCCGCCGACTTCCCGCCCTGGCCACGGGTCTACTCCTTCTTCGCCCGCTGGCGGGCTGCGGGGCTGGTGGCCGAGCTGCACGACCGGCTGCGCGAGGCCGTCCGCACAGTTGAGGGCCGAAGCCCGGAGCCGACCGCGGCGGTCGTGGACTCGCAGTCCGTGAAGGCGGACGCCACCGTCACCCTGGCCTCCCGGGGATACGACACCGGGAAGAAAATCAACGGACGCAAGCGCCACCTGCTCACCGACGCCCTCGGGCTCCTCCTGGCCGTGCTGGTCACGCCGGCGTCCACGACCGACCTTGACACCACCCGCGTCCAGGATCCTCAACGTCGTCATGAAGCACGCGATCAGGCACGGGCTCCTCCGGGACAACCCTCTGCCCAAGGGCAAGGCGGCGACGGCCGTCACCAGGACGAGCACTGCCGTGGACAAGCGGTGCCTCCTCAACGCCGATCAAGCGGCGGCGCTCCTCGGCCACATCCGGAAGCGGTCCCGGGGAGGCAAGCGGCTGCACGCGTTCTTCGCGACGCTGTACTACTGCGGGTCGCGTCCGGAAGAGGCCGTGGCCATGCGCGTGGCCGATGTGAAGCTGCCCGGTAGCGATGCCGCCGACCAATGGTGCGAACTGGTGATCCACACCGCGACTCCGGAAGTCGGCAAGCAGTGGACGGACACGGGGGACATCCACGAACGGCGCGACCTCAAGGACCGGGCCGAAGGTGAGACACGCACGGTGCCGGGGCACCCCGCACTGACCCGCATTCTGCGGCAGCACATCGAGGACGAGCAGCTGAAGCCCGGTGACCTCCTCTTCAGGGTGAGAACGGTGGAATCCTCGCGGGATCCGTCACCCGTCGCGCCTGGCGCGGCGCCCGGCAAGCAGTGCTGCCACCGCAGGTCTTCGACTCGCCGACGGGCAGGCGGGTCTACGACAATCGCCACACACGTCTCACCAAGTGGCTCAACGACGGCATACCGCCCGCTCAGGTCGCCGAGTGGGCCGGCAACAGCGTGCCCGTGCTGCTGGCCACCTACGCCCGGTGCGTCGACGGGCAGCTTCCTGACCTGAAACGGCGGCTCGAAGCCGCTGGAGACCTGCCGGATCCTGTCGAAGATCAGTGCGCTGATTCCCTCGGGGCTCGCCGGAAGTCGTCCTGATCGGCGCCCAGAACTTCGACACGTATTCGACACGGCGACCCGCAGAATCCCGTTGACAGCCGTACAGCCCCGGAATCCCACCCCCGGCCATCGAGGGGGCTCCGGGGCTTTCTGCCGGGTCCCGACATGGCGTCTGACCAGCAAAAAAGCCCTCCCGGAGGAGGGCGGGGTGTGGGCGCCCCCGGCAGGACTCGAACCTGCGGCCAAGCGCTTAGAAGGTGTACCGGATTAAGCGCTGTGCTCACCTGGGGTTTTCGCAGGTCGCCGATAGCCAAACTCACGGCAGGCGCTTGGCCAATAATCCGGGAGATTTGGCGAAGACTCGGCGCTCCATGCGCGAGCGCCGCCCCGAGCCCAGCGTAGGGGCCCGGGGCGGCAGGGAGACACGGCTCCGCCATCTGGACGGATGAGTACCTCGCGCGAGGGACCGACCGTGCCTCCCGCCCTGCGCGGCTGTGACAGGCGCCCAGATCGCTTGCCCGCCCAGCCGCAAGATCACACAAATTAGGTTTGACCCTAACCACAAAAGATCATGTGGTCGGGAGCGTGGACGGGTGCCTCGTCCCACTCCGCCTTCCGATCGGGTCCTTGCCCGCCGCCGCGAGCTGGGGGAGCAGATCCGTCGCGTGCGCATAGACCGCAACCTGACCCAGCTGGACGTGTGCAGGCGGTCAGGCCTCGACGTCGCCACGTACAGCCGCATCGAGCAGGGCCACGCTTCCCCGCTCTTCGACACGCTGGTCCGCATTGCTGATGCCATCGGTGTGGGAGAGGTGGATCTGATGCCGGACCCCGCCGCCGAGCCGGGGGATGCGTCGGCGGCGGGGCGCTAGCCGCCCCTCATCGGCACGAGGGGCGGGCACCGGCGCCCGGGAAGGTGGGCACCGGGAGTTTCAGCCCGTCGGGGTGGGCGTGCATCCGGGGTGGGCGTACACCGTGACGCTCAGGTTGTGGGCCCCCCAGTAGCCACGCGCTATCCCAGCGGGCACCGAGTCGTCGTCGAGGGGCAGGAAGCAGCGTACGCAGCGCTTGCCGTCCCGCACGGGCCGCGACAGGTTCCATACCGTCGGCACCGTGGCCGCCCTCATGACTGCTCCCCGAGTGGGACCAGGTCGTACGCGTACCGGCACGGGCCGCAGGCGTACAGGCTGGGGGCCCCGGCTCCCGAGCCCTGGTCTGCGGGGTCGCGGACCAGGCGCGCGGTGAAGGTGTGGCCCTGGTGCCATGCGCACCACTGGGACGAGCTGTCGGTCTCGGTGTTCTCGCGGGTCTCCACGGTCACCGCCTCTTTGGCGGTCGCAGCGCGTGGTGCCGGCGCATCTCCATCTCCAGCGTCGTCGCACGGCGGGTGTCGCCGTCCTCCTCCGCCTGGGCGCGCTGCTGGTCGAGGGCCGCGCACACGTCGCAGCCGGGTGTGGGCTTGGGCGGGCGCGTTGGGTCGGGGAGTGTGACGGGCTCTTCCTGGAGGCCGTGGTGCCTCGTCATGATGCGACCGCCTGCCTGCGGCACCCGCACGTGACGATCGGCCAGACGCGGTCGCGGCCGGCCAGGGTGATGCAGCCGTCCGCGTACAGCTTCTTGGCGACGGCACCGCAGTGGAAGCAGGCCTCGCCGTGCTGTCGTGCGATGCTCACCGGTCCCTGCACGAGAGTCGGCGTGGCGGGTACAGCTGTCTTCATCCCCGTTCCCATCTGCCTGTTGGTGTGGACAGACAGATCATGGGCGCCGACAAGGGCCACAAGTGACACACCTTGTGTCACCCGGTGGCACAACCTCAGACGGCGCCGATCCACTCAGCGAACGACGTCAGCGATTCGGAGTCGGCCCGCTTCAGCCGGCGCAGCGTGGCCGCGTCCTCCCGTGCCCACCGGTGCCCGCGGGTGTGCTGGGGCGCGATCCGTCGGGCCACCTTCAACGACTCGAAGGCGTCGTCGGCCAGGCCGGCCCACAGCTGGGCGCGGCTGAGCTCGATGTAGAACCCGGAGCGCCGTTCAGCGGGCAGCTCCTCGGGAGGCTTCCACTCGCTGGCGACGTCGAGGGCCTCCTGGACGTGGTCGTCGCCGAGGCTGACGGCGACGGACACCTTGTGGACGTTGACGCTGTCGGGGCCGAACGCCGTGCCCAGGTAGACATCCTCGGGGACCTGCTCGCTGAGCTGGGTGGCTTCGCGCATGTGGGTGTCGGCGATGTCCGGGCTGCTGGCGCGGCTGGCGATGACCGCGGCCCGCATGTGCAGGGCACCGCGCGCTGCGGCCGCCGTCGGCGTGCTCGGCGGAGGGCTGGTGTCGATCGCTCGTTCCAGCGCGCGCAGGCCTGGCCGGTGGGCGCGGGCGGCGAAGAACACCTCGGTGCGGACGTAGGCGACGGACGCCTGCAGGAGTGGGTCCTCGGCCTCGGCTGCGACTGCCCGCATGAGGTCGATGAGGCGGGCGGAGAGGTCTCGAGCACCGAACTTGAAGGCCACGGCGTCGGCGCAGCGGTAGGCGTGCACGAGGAGGGAAGCGACGTGGGCGCGATGGGCGAGCGGCCCGGTGTGGAGCGCGCGGGCCAGCTCGGCGAGCAGGCCGGGGATGCACTGGCTGATCTGGACGTACTGCGCGGCGAGCCGCCAGGAGACGGCCTCCTCGACAGCCTGCTGCAGTTCGTGCAGCGGGCGGACAGGACCGTCGTCAGGGTCGTCTTGGGCGACGATCGCAGCGGAGATCGCGGGCAGCGCTTCGTGGACGCGGCTGTCGGTGCGCTGATGGCCAGTGAGGAGCCGGCCAGGGTCCACGTTCAGGGCTGCGGCGAGGGCGTCGAGAGTGTCGTCGCTGGGGAATCTGCTGCCCTGCTCGATCTTCCGGAGCATGGACAGGGATACGAATGAGGCAGACGACAGCTGCTGTTGGGTCATTCTGTGAGCGCGGCGGGTGGCGGCGATGCGTTGGCCTACCTCGCGCATGGTGTTCGCGGGCATACTGGCTCCAGTTCGGGGCGTCCACTCCGAACCGTACCTGCGTGGTAACGCGCTGGATACGTGAACGGCCCCGACAGCCCAGCTGTCGGGGCCGTTGCGTCAGTCCGCGACGATGGCGCCGAGCTCCGTGAGCGAGTTGATCCGCCAGTCCGCGGCCGCAGCAACGTCTGGGTCGTCGGCCCACAGATGCCCCCATGGCCCGCGCCGGAGGTGCGCGGTGAGCAGGCCGGCCTGCTTCGCGGGGAACAGATCGTTGGCCGGGTGGTCGCCGACATACAGGGTCTCGCCAGGGGCGGCGTGCGCCACCTCCCGGACCCGCTCGAAGAACTGCGGGCGGGGCTTGGCAACGCCCCACTCCTCGGAGGTCGCGATCAGGTCGGCAGGCAGGTCCAGTTCGCGCAGCAGCTGCCCGACCCGGCTGGTCTGGTTCCCGGCGATGATGACGCGGACACCGAGCTGGCGCAGCGTGGCGAGGGTGGGTCGAACGTCGTCGTAGAGGTCTGTCTCGTCGAGGACCTCGCCGCGGCCGGCGGCTTCGCGCTCCCGGTACGCCGCCGGGATGTCGATCCCTGGGCGGACCAGGCGGAGGGCTTCGGCGTTGTCGTGTCCCTTCGCGACGACGGCGCCGACGAGCGCGGACAGGGTATGGCGAGGGACCTCGAGCCAGTCGGCCCACGAGTTCCAGTAGCGGTCATCGCGGGTGAGGGTCTCACCGACGTCGAAGGCCACGGCGCGAATCATGCGGGCAGCCTACCCACCGGCCAGCACGGTCCCGTGGGGGGCCGGGGCCGGATCGCGGCGGCTTACGGGCCGCGCTAGATTCGAACGTATGAGCGACACCCCGAGACCTCCCTACCTCGCTCGCCTTCGCATCGTCGAGGCATACCTCCGCTTCCAGCTGCAGCAGGTCGAGAAGTGGATCGCTGAGGAGGAAGCCAAGATCGAACAGGCAGAGGCGCGCCGCCCGCTGCCCCCGCCTCCGGACTGGCTGATCGAGCAGAACCTCTCCGGCCGGGCCCCCACGTACGTCCACCGCGGCGACTGCTGGAACGCCGGGAAACGCCGCCGCGGCGTCGACCGGGGACCAGGCCGTACGAGCGCTCACCGAAGGCGGCGTGCCCGCCTGCCCGCACTGCCGCCCGGACACCGAACTCGGCCTCCTCGACTAGGCCATGCCCAGAGTTATCCACAGGCCCGCACGCGATCGCCGGGCTCGCCCTACCGTGCTGCCCATGTACACAGTGGATCTCGCCATCCGGGCCGAGGACGCGCTCGACGAGCTACCCGCCCCCGGCCGCCAGGAGGCCATGGAGGTCATCGCCTCCGTCCTCGTCCAGCGTCCCTCCTGGCCGCCGCCCGGCGAGGCCGCCGTCGCGTTCGGCGCCCGCTCCTGGGTGGTCTTCATCGCGTACGCCGACGGCATCGACGTCGACGACATCGGCTGGGCCGGATAGCGACCAACCCCACAGCGAACACCACAGTTTCAAGGGCTGTTGTCCGAGGATGTCCGTACGCTGAACCCATGCCCCCCGACCTCCCTGGCCGTGGTTCCGTGCGGTCCGCGGCCGACCTCAACGAACGGATCCGCACCCTCTTCCGCACCGCCGGCGGCTACCTCCGCCCCCACGAACGGCTCGAGTATGAGCAGCTCGTCACCGCCTGGGCACTCGCCGACGCAGCCGAACGACACCCGGCGCGGCGCAGTGAGCCGGTGCGCGAACAGATGGCCCCAGCTGCCTAAGATCCCTGCCCGTGGCGCACACCTTCGAAGAACTCGTGGAGATGCAACGTACCGCTGACCAGGCACACGCCCGGGTCGAGAACCTCCGCGACGACTACGGACCTCCCACGACCACCCCGTGGACCCCGCAGCAGACCAGCACCTACGAAACCGCCTGGCGCGCCTGGCGGGACCTCGCCCGCGACGCCCACGCCGCCGTCACCGACTACGCCAAGACGGAAGGCCGGCCCCGCAACGAGGTCGAGGAGGAAGTGAAGAGGGCCGTACGGCACCCCAAGGCGTGACGGCCCGGACATGACGAAGCGGCCCCTCGGCCTCCCGATGAGGAGGGCGAGGGGCCGTGTTTCACCGGGGTCGCTGGACGGTCACTCTTCGGTCAGGAGCCTGGCGAGCTCCTGGATCTCCTCTGGCTCGAGATTACGGCGCAGCACCCTAGCTGCGTCCTCCGGCGTGGTGACGGGGACGCTGACCGTTCTCTTCCGGAAGCCCGCTGCCACCATCGCGGCGTGTGTAGTGAGATGGCCAGCCAGCACCTTGGCGTGGAGGTCCGGACGGTCCTTTCGCAGGCGGCGCAGACCAGCCTCTTTGGACGTTCCCGATGGCGCACCGAGGGTTTGTATATTATCCAAACCCTCTTTGTGCTGGTTGATTCCGAGTGGCTGTTGGACGGCGCGATCAAGGAGATCCAGTGCGCCTGGGTTGTCCGCGATCAGCTTGCGGACAAGGTCCATCGACGCACCCAACCCTTTCAATGGTGGTGCGGTGACGAACTCCTCGAAGCGCTGATGCTGGACGCGGTCGCCTCGCTGAGTGATGAATGAGCGCCATGACTCTTCACTGAGAACGCGTACGAGCAACGCGGGTCCCGTCTTCAGACCGTGCTCGCCCTCGCGGAGCGCTGAACCAAGTGCGTCGACGAGGGCGGCGTTGGCGCGAAGCCCGGTGGTCACTGGCCCAACCAGCCAATGAGGGTGCGGCGCATCGCCTCGAGTTCCTCAACGGTCGCTTTGGAACGCTTGGGGTGACCCGCGCGCAGGAGCTCGATATTGATCTCTTTCGGCGGGCGGCCAAGACGGTACGAGGCCTTCCTGGCGAGGGTCTCGACTTCCTGCCTCAGGAGCTTCTCGCGGCGGTAGTGCGGAATTTCGGTCCGGCGGGCTGGTGCTTGTTCAGCGCTGGCCGTGACGACGTCGCCCTGAGCAGCTTGGGCGCGGAGCAAGGGGACGAGGTTGGCCGCATACATCTTGGGGATGCCCAACTGGCGGGCACGTTCCTGAGCCGCTGCCAGTTCCTCGGCCGAGACTTCGTCGCCGCTGAGGATGGCGCGGTCGAAGACGGATTCCGACGCGGACAGCGGGGTGCGGAAGTCGAGCATGCCTTGGCCGGACGCCCCGTCGTTCTCTCGGTCGGCCTTCTCTGCTTCCTCTGCCGCGATCTCCAGCTGATGGCGCAACTCTTCTTCGATCTCCCGGGCGTGCCGCATCAGTTCCGGGACTGCCGGAATGAGGAGGCGCGCGTTGATCTCCTCGTCGGGGCGTGTGCGGACGAACCGGCCGACGACCTGCCGGTAGAAGAGCGGCGTCTGAGTCTTGGATGCATAGACACCGACGGCCAGCCGAGGGATGTCCACCCCTTCAGAGATCATCTTCACAGCGATGATCCACCGGCTGCTTCCCTTGCGGAAGTTGTCGATCTGAGCCTTAGCGATGCGGCTGCCCGGGTCGTTCCGGGGGTCGGACACGACGACAGGTGGCCGGGTCCCAGTGATCTGCTCGAGCAGATCTGCGTAACCCTTGGCGAGCCACTGCCGCTCGGCGACGACCAGGCCTGCAGCGTCTGGCACATCCTCGCGTACTTCGCTGAGCATCTCGTCGGCTTGGGCGAGGATGGAAGGCATCCAGGCGTACTTGGGCTCGTAGACGGTGTCGAGGGCGGCCGACACATCCTCCTCCGCCATGTTGGCGCCCAGCTTCGCTGTCACCTCGGTGCTGATGCCTGACTTGCCGTTCTCCTCGCCTGCGCTCCGGCGCATTCGGGAAGGGTCGGTCCAGCGGGCTTCACCGTCGTACGCATGGAACTCGATCCTCCGGCAGACTCCATCGGCAACCGCTGTCCCGTACTCGTAGGCGTAGTCGACGAGCACGGTCCCGTTCTCGTCATACCGCACGAAGGGGATTGGAGAGGTTGCGTCGCGCCGCCACGGCGTGCCAGTCAGGCAGAGCCGGTGGACAGCAGGCTCGACGGCCTGCCGCAGTGCTTCTCCCCAGGACTTGTTGTCGCCCGCGTGGTGAACCTCATCGAGGATGACGAAGGTGGGCCGTCTGAGCGCGTGCCGCAGCAGGCTCCCCCCGGTGCCCAACAGTTGCTGGTAGGTGACCACACAACCGACATAGCCGGCCTTGCTGTAGCCGTCGGTATCGCCGGGAGGCACGGGGAAGAGCTTCAGGCCCGCGGCCGCTGCCTCGTCCGCCCACTGAACACGCAGGTTGTCGGACGGCGCGACGACGACAACGCGCTCCACTGCGCCTTGTGCCATGAGCTCCTGGGCGAGGTAGAGGGAGAACTTGGTCTTGCCCGCGCCCGGTGTCGCCGACACAAGGAAGTTGTCGCTGTTGGCGGCGTAGAAGGCATCGACGGCACGGCGCTGCCACTGACGGAGCTGCATCGGTTGCTGCGTTCCTTTCCTCTGGTTACACGACGGGCAGAGTGCCTGCCCATTGATGACGTCGGTCGGTCCCCCGGCCGAGTAGGGCGTGATGTGGTCGCTGTGCCAGCCCGGCTGAAGTACGGCACCGCATCGTTGACAGCGGCCATCAGCAGCCAGATAAAGGGCGGCACGCTCGCCTGAACCGAAACGCCGCCGGGCGGGAGCCGCCGTCACCAGGCTGGTTCCGAGAAGAAAGGCCACTCACTGGTATTGACCCATGAGTAACAGTGGCTATCGTTGTGGCGATCCAAGGCATCACTCCTTGATCCACTGCCCTCGCAGGGACTCCACCCCTGCGGAGGGCATAAATCGTTGGCCTTCGATTCGAAGGCGCTCCGCCAGTCAGGTTACGACAGGGTGCCGACAACATGAGTCATAGCCGATCGGCACTGGGTGCCCAGGAACAGCTATGTCGCCTTGGATTCCAAGCCACCGAACCGCTTCTGACGCGGTGTCCGATATTCAGGCCATTGGCACTCTGTGCCGTTGACACCTCTCGCGCATGCTGCCTCTGTGACGGAGCTCTCTCGGGTGGTGAGAGATGCATTTGGGGGGCGTGCGCTGATTCTCAAATGCGCCCCCTGCTGGGTGATACCACGAGCCTCGATGTCAATTGACAAGGCGCACCTCCTTCGAGGAGCGCACTAAAAACCGCAGTGGCCCTCGCTCTCCCGGAGGAGAGCGAGGGCCACTGTTGCTCACGCGTACCGTCGTCGGGGCTCGAGGCCCGCCGCGAGTGGCGAGCCCGGCTCGGTGCCGCTGCCGTCCGGTGCACCGTCCTTACGGCATACCAGCGCGTCCTCATCCCACGCCGGGGCTTGCAGGCTGTACCCCTCCGGGCACGAGGGCCCAGCGGGGCCACGCTCACCCTGCTCGCCGGCCGGTCCCTCCGGTCCGGTAGGGCCGGTCTCGCCTCGAGGACCAGGCGGCCCGGCGGGTCCCGCAGGACCGGCTGGTCCGGCAGGGCCTGCAGGGCCGGCCGGACCCTCACCGCCAGGTTCGCCCTTCGCGCCCGTCTCCCCGTCCGCTCCGTCCTGCCCGGGCCTCCCGGACGCCCCCGGCTGCCCGGGCTCGCCCTTCTCACCGGCCGGCCCCGCCGGGCCCGGGATGGGC
The DNA here is from genome assembly GCF_023516595.1 of Streptomyces neyagawaensis. Classification (GTDB taxonomy): domain Bacteria; phylum Actinomycetota; class Actinomycetes; order Streptomycetales; family Streptomycetaceae; genus Streptomyces; species Streptomyces neyagawaensis. The sequence continues at coordinate 91,494 of NZ_JAMGBG010000023.1, forward strand.
ACCGGCACCCGGGCGCGGTCGTCGAGATCCTTCACCGCCTCCGACGGATCAGGCGCCACCGGCTTGCCACCCTCGGACTCCACCTGCGTCCGCAACGCCCGCACATCGGATGCCAGCGTCGACACGGCTTTGCCGCGTAGGTTCGCCTCGGCGGCCGCCTCGTTGGCGCGGGCCGCCTCGGCGTCCACCCGGGCCCAGATGATGACCACTGCTCCGGACAGGGCGATCATCCAGAACAGCAGAGCGATCGGACGCCACCGCCGGGCGAGTGCCTGCTCGGTGCGGGTCACGGTTGGCCTCCGAGAGATATGACGAGGGCGCGCAGCCGGGTGATCTCGGCCTGGTCCGCGGCGCGAAGAGATGACTGCTCGGCGAGCTTCGCGTTCAGCTCCGACACCTTCGCGTCGAGCCGGTCACGCTCCTCCTGCAGGTTGTCCGTCAGCGAGCTGTAGCCGGTCAACGCGTTCTCCGAGCGCTTCCCCAGGTACGCCACCAGACCGCCGACGACCGCGCCCACGCCCACGAGCAGGCTGCCGATGGTGGTGGCGTCCAAGGTGGCTCCTTACGGGAGGCGGTGCGTGTTGCTCGGGCGGGCCACGGTCTCGGTGACCCCTGGTCCCTCCGTGCCGCCGCTGGTGACGATCGCGGTGAGCAGTGCGGCGACCGCGGCCAGGCCGCCGATCGAGAACGCCTGGTCCCAGTCGATGTCGACCAGGCCGAGACCGTCCCCGCCGAGCAGCGCGACGACGGCCTGGGCGAAGGTGCGGATCATCCGCTCGGCTGTGGCCTTCCAGAACGCGCGAGTGAACATGGGCAGTTACTCCTTCTCCTGCAGGGCGGTGCCGAGCTTGTCGAGGGCGGCCTGCGCGCCCGCCTCGGCCGCGGCCTGGATCTCTGCGGCGTCCAGGCCGCCGCCTTCGATGAGCTTTGCCAGCACGGCGTCGCGTGCCGCGCCCTGGGCGACGAGCACCTTGACCTGCTCGCTGACGTCGATGACCCGGTCGCCGATGTAGGCGAGGACCGACTCGAGCTTCCACTTGTCGTTGGCCGGGTTGGCCTCGCGCCAGCGGGCCGGGACGCCGAAGTGGCCGTCCTTGGTGGCGATGGCCTTCACGATCTCGTCGGTGGTCGGCATGTCGTCCTCCTCAGCGGCGGCGCCCTTGGCCAGCGCGATGACGCGCGCGAAATCCATCGCCCCGGGGTCGCCGTGGTCGTTCTCGGGTACGTGCTGGTGACCGCACCAGCCCTTGAAGGCCCGCCACTGGTCTTGGCTCATGCGGGCCGGACTCGCGCCGTACGACGCGGGGACGACACCAGGACGCCGGGCGTCGGCCCCGTACGCCAGCCAGTCCTTCACGCACGTGAGCGGTATGCCGTGCTCGTCGTGCAGCCAGCGCACCAGCCACGCCACCTCCGCCAGCGCCCACTCCGGGGCCTCAGGCCAGAAGATGAAGTCGACGTTCTGCCGGAAGCCGGCACGCACCCAGGCGTCGCGGGCCTTCGGGTCGCAGGTGCCGACCAGCTCGATCTGGAAGACGTTCGCTGTGTTCGTAGACACGCCGCCGAGCTTGTTCGCGAGGGCGCGGGCGGACTCGTCGACGTCGTAGTGCTGATACCAGCGGATCCGCTTCGCCGCGCAGTCCGGCAGCCCGGTCACAGTCGGAGCCATGGCGCCGCGGCGGCCGGAGGCGTCAGCGTAACTGGGTACGGTGCGGCCCTCGGTGGTGTGCGCGACGCCGCAGTTGACCTCCATGTCGGAGCCGGAGAACACCCCGCCGCCGTAGAAGTACGACAGGGAGGCGCCGGGGATTTTCTGCGGTCCCGTGCGCGCCATCACACACGCCCCGGCCATGCCCAGAACGACGGCCCGTCACCCAGCTGCCGCGAGGTGGCCCAGAACTCGTCGTTGCCGTCGAGGAGCACCTTCAGGTTGGCCGTCGTCGACCTTGGGTCGAAGATCCGCACGATCATCGCTGGGTACACATCGCCCTCCTGGGCGTGGTTGCCGACGTGCCCCACGAAGCCAGTTCCCGTGAGCCGGGCGCTGCTCTGGTACTCCTGGCGGAGCCGGTTGATCTGCGCCGCGTCCTGCTCGGTCAGCGTGTAGTGGACGATCCGCCCGATGCTCGGCCGCTGCGGCGTCGGCTGCTCGCTGCGAACCGCGGACTCGGCGGGCTGCTCGATGACGACCTGGGCGACGGCGGCGGCCGCCGCGACCCACGCCTGCTGAATCCGGTCGCCGAGCTCCTCCCACTCCGGCATCTGCCGGCCGTCGTGGGTGCGGTAGTGCGTGGCGGCGCCGTACGCCGCGTACGCGTACTGGGCGAGCTCCATCGAGGATGGATGGGACATGAGCTTTCTCCTGACATGACGAAGTCCCCGGCCGAGGGCGCGGGGCAAAGGATGTCCGGCTGGTCGGGCCCTTACGCGGGTGGTTCCTCGACCGGCTGGATGACGAGCTTCAACTCGGCGAGGGTCACGTCGACCGCGTCGCTGGCGTTGTGCTTGACCATGAGGCCGAGCGGGGTCTGCGGGTCGACGAACAGGCCCCACGTCTTGGTCCTGAACTGCTGGCCCGGGGTGGCGACGTGGTCCTCGGTGCACGTGGAGTCGTAGCCGCTGGCGATGCCCAGCGGGTCGCGGACGATGCGGGAGCGGACCTCGCTGTAACCGCCGGCCTCCCAGTACACGAGGCCGTGCACCGTGCCCCAGCTGCGGACGCCGTCCGGCCAGCACGGCCACACAAGACCCGAGCGGGGCTGCGTTGCCCAGCTCGACGGCGACATCCTGTAGGCGTCGGGCTGCAACGGGCTGTGCATGCCCCACGGGTCGTAGGACTCGCTGTCGAAGGGGAAGCGGAGCAGGTGGTACTGCCCGTCGGCGGGGATCGACTGCGCGACCTCGACCTTCAGGGAGACGACACGGACGCCCACACAGACCTCCAGGAATGACGAAGGCCCCGGCCTGGTGGCTCGGGGCGCGGACGGGGTGGTGCGGTCAGAGGGCGGTCTGCTCCACGTGGTGGCGGGTGGCCGTGACGCCGGTGACGCCGGGCACCGCCGACAGGCGCTCGCTCAGGGCGGCGACGATGTCGGCGTCGGAGATGGGCAGGTCGCCGCCCGCCAGCTGGAAGATGACGGTCGCGCGGGAGCCGTCCGTGTTCCTGGCTTGCACCTCGATGTAGGGGTAGTCCACTGCGCTCCTTAGGCGGCCGCTTCGTAGCGGCCCTGGTGGTAGAAGACGTCGTTCGCCGCGAGGGATGCGAACGGTGCGACCGAATCCCAGAACGGGGCCGATGCGGTGCCTGGTGTGCTGATCTGCCGAAGCGATCCGTTGGCGTGGTTGGCCGTGCTGATCACGCCGTAGCCGATCTGGTTGAGGGATGCCGAGTCGTCGCGCCAGATGACCGCCTGAGAGCGGTGCCCGTTCCACGTTGAGGACGGCGCCGCCGGGAGTGAGAAGTAGTAGTTCGCCGCGGAGAGGGTGCCGCCGCCGTCGCCGTAGGTGGTGGTGCTGCCGATGGTGATGCGGTGCAGGTAGTCGGTCGTGCGGCCGATCTTCATGTACCTCGCGACGATCGTGCCGTTGCCGATGGCCGGCTGTGTGCCGACCTCGGCGCCCCACACGAACGTCCCCGAGTAGTCGGTCCACGCGCCGAAGAACGTGTTGAACTGGTCCCTCACCTCTTGGTTGAGCAGGGCCGCGGTGACGACCTCGCCCACCACCCAGGTCCTCGGGGCAAACGTCACTTCGGTACCTCCTCGCCCAGCGGGTCAACGGCGTCGGACGGCGGGTGCCCCCACGGCTCGGGGTCGTCGGGGTGCCACCAGTTCCGCAGGTGCGGCAACTCGTCGGTGACCGAAGCCTCGACGGCGTCGACGTCCTCGGGGAACACCAGCCGGATCCAGCCGAGACCGCACTCCGTGCACGCGATCCGAGGGTCGGCCGGGGTCACCACCTGCGCCGAGCCGCAAGGGCAGTCGGCCACCCACCGGCCGTGGTTGATCCGGGCGAACGCGCGCTGCCCGAGCACGATTCCGTCGGGCGGCCGCACCCGGCGCTGCACGCGGTCCTCGTACCAGCGGAAGACGCGCTCGGCCGGGGCGACCAGCGCCCAGGCGTCCGGGCGCTGCGGGTGCGACGGGAGGTAGAAGGCTTCCGCCCGGACCACGGGGATGCTGAGCGCCACGTGACCTCCTAGTAGGCGAGGCGGGTCGTCGACCCGAGGACGGAGTACACCGCGTCGTCCAGCACCCAGATGCTGTCCGTCGACGCCTTGCTGGTGTGGAACTCGATGCGGTGGCTGTTGTGCTTGATGACCTCGGTGTAGCCCTCGACGGTCACCCGCATCGACGAGGCAGGCGCCTGCGACGGCAGGTTGGTCACGGAGAAGTACGAGCTGATGTCGGCGTCGAGGATGTCCAGGTAGGTGGACATCGTGTGCGCCTCGATCGGCACCTCGCGGATCTCCACCGGCGGGTCGGCATAGCGGGACACCAGCCAGTTGGCCGCGTCGAGGACGCTGTCGTCGCTGGTCTTGAGGATCGACAGCGGTTTGGGCTTCTCACCGAAGGTGGTGACGGAGGAGGGCGAGGTGACGCGCTGGGTCGCCCCGCCTGGCCTGCTGGCTTCGACGATGTTGATCATCTTCTGGTCATCGTCGGACGCCTCCACCTCGTCGGTGTCGAGGTCGGCGTAGTCGATCGTGAACACCTCGGAGCTGGGCGAGGGGTTGTAGCGCACGTCGCGGGACTGGAACGCCAGCCCGTACCAGTCGCGCTCGGCGAACAGCCTCGCCGACTCGGTCGCCTCCACCTCCCGCATCCTCGTCAACGCGTTGGATCCGGCCGGACCTTGGGAGGCGATCGCGTCGAAGGCGCTGCCCCACACCGTCACCGAGTTCACGCCGCCGTATCGGGCCAGCCTCTCGATCCGGGCGTCGGCGTCCTCACCCGCGAACCCTGCGGTCCCGGCCTCCCAGTGCAGGGGTGCGATGTCGTCGATGACCGATGCGGTCGAGTGCGTGATGGCCAGGTGGGCGATCTCCCCGGCGAACAGCCGGCCGCCGCGGTAGCCGCCCACGTGCAGGTGCCGCAGCCCGGACATGTCTGGCACGGCCAGTGTGAAGGTGCTGGGTGCGCCGTCGATGTAGAACCGGTCGTTGAGGCCGATGACGTGCGCGACATGGTGCCATTCACCATCGGTGACAGTAACGCCCGGGGCGGTGTTCACGACGAGGGCGCCGCCGGTGTCCGTGACCTCCACCGTCAGCTGGCCGGACGCGTTGATGGCTACGACGATCTGGTGATCCAGGTTCGTCTCATACAGGCCGAACAGGGCCCGGCTCGCCGTCGTGGTCCGGAACCAGCACTCGATGGTCTGCGAGGTGTACGCGTTGGAGTTGGACTCGAAGACGGTGCCCAGGTCGGCGGTCAGGTACTTGCCGACGGACGCAGAGGACGGAGTGAACGTGGGCGCCGTCTCCCCGGTCTCGGGCACGCCGTCCCCGCCGAACTCCAGCAGGCCGCCGGATCCGAGCTGGGTGAGGGCGAGCGAGCCGCACCCGCTACCGGAGATGTCGCCCGCCGAGGAGGAGCCGGAGTCCTCGCTCAGCGGGTAGTACGCGGAGACGACGTCGGTGATGCCGGCGACGTCCTGGTGGAGGATCTCCTCGGCGAGCATCGACCGCAGGGCGGGCGCGGTGCCGAGCCGCTTGAACAGGTCGGTGCAGCTGATGAGGACCTTCGACGTCAGGCCCTTCCACCGCACCGGCCAGTCGTTGACGACGCCCCAGAAGCGGGGCCGGACTTCGGCACCGACCAGGTCCCATTCGATGTACCCGGCGGTCCCGCCGGTGCGGGTCGTCGGGAAGTCCACCGCGTGGGTCTGCGACGTCACCCAGGCCGGGGTGGCCAGGGTGCGGCGGGACGTCCAGATGAACCCGTCCGACGAGGTCTCCCACGTCACTGTGCCGCCGGACTCCCGCACCCGCAGCCACGCGTGGTCGATCGCGCTGTACGTCAGGTTCACAGCGGCGCCGTCGGCGAACCCGGTCTGCGACTGCGCGGACAGGACACCGGTCGAGGCGTCGTACCGCCAGCCGATCCGGGTACCGGACGTCGTGCTCGTGACCCACATCGAGGCCGCGCAGTTACTCGACCCGTTGAGCGCTGGCACGGCGGCCAGCTTCGCGGTGAGCTTGCTGCCCGCCAGCGTCCACTGCCGGGCCGACGTGAAGTTCGTGTCCACGCCCGGCGCGACCGTGATTCGGAGGCGGCCCTCGCCGGTCTCCGCCCCGGCCCCGCCCGTGTTGGTCACCCACAGCGTGGAGTCCACGCGCCCGTCGTCGAAGTCGTCGCCGAGCATGGCCATCGGGTACGGGGCCGAGCCGGACAGCGTGGGCATGACCGCCACGCTGATCCGGATCGGGGCGAGCTTGCGCACGTTCGGAGAGTACGGCGAAGCGGCGTTGCCCGGGGTGAGAGCCCCGTCGTAGTTGTCCAGGACGAGGGTGGCGGTGCCGGGCTGGGTGTCGCTCAGCTCGTCGCTGGCGCCGCGGGTGATGCTGACGCCCTGGACCACGTCGACGCGGGTGGTGATGTCGGTCCACGCGATGGTCTCGGGCGCCTGCACCAGGCCGCCCCATCCCATCTCCACCAGCAGCGGCATGCGCTCACCCCACTCCCAAGTCGATGCTCACCCCGTGCGCGCGCTTCAGTTCCAGCAGCATTCGCCGGATCGCGCGGGCGGTCGCGATCGGATCGACCGCCCCGTGCACGTCGACCTGCACGTGCACGCGCTGCCCGCCGCCAGCAGCGATCACGGCGGGGCGGCCGGCCACCGCGGCGAAGCCCGGCCTGGCCCGCCCCACCATCCGTCCGGCCACCGCGTTCATGGCGCTGTCGATGAACGGCAGTCCGGCTAGGACACCGACGGCGACACCGCGGGTGGTGTTGATGCCGTCGGGCACGAGCTTCGTGGCGGGCGAGCGGATGCCGAGCGCGGCGCGGAGCGCTTTCTGCATGCCCTTGGCGATCTTCACCATAAGGGCCTCGATGCCCTTCTGCTGCGACGCCAGCCCGGCGAGGAAACCCTTCCCTGCGTTCTTGCCGGAGTCGTACAGGGCGTCGGCGCCCCGGCGGCCGAGCTTCTTCGCCTCGTCGTTGATCCTGTACTGGGTGCTGTTGATCTGGTTGAACGTCGCTTTGTCCGCACCGGCGAGGGCGGACGCGTAGGCGTAGCCCTGCTCGGGGCCCATTTCCAGAATCTCGCGCAGCATCGTCCGGTTGAGGCCGCGCTTGGCCAGCTCGGAGATGTACCGGGAGAACTGCCGCATCTTCTCCAGGCGGGAGGTGAGCGTGCCCTTGATGCCGCCGGCGGATACCTCCTCCTCGCCGCCGAACATCCCGCCGAGTGAGGCGTCCTGCTTGGCCTTGACCCGGGACGACTCGGCGAACTCCCGGCCGGCCTTCAGCGCTGCGGCGATCTTGTCGCGCTGTCCGGCGAGGCTCAGCAGCCGCTTCGTCTGCCGGTTGACCATGGCCACCAGGCGGTTGTCCTTGGACCCGTCGAACGCGGCCCAGATGTCCTTGGCCAGGTCCTTCGCGGTGGACTTGATCTTGTCCTTGCTGCCGGTCATGCCGACGATCAGGCCCTTGCCGAGGTCGGCCATCAGCGCCTTGGCCTTCTTCGACGGCGAGGCGATCTGGAGTTCCTCGCGCATCCCGGCGATGACCGCCGCCGCCAGCAGGCGGGCGGACGCCCGCACCATCGGCGTCCCCGCGCCCATGCCGCCGGCCAGACCGGAGGCGACAGCGGACCCGGCGCCGCCAGCGCCTCCCCCGAGGGGGAGGGTGCCGGCGTTGAGGGCGTCCATGAACTTCAGCCCGTACTTGCGGACCGAGGACGCCTTGACCATGTACTCGTCGCGGGACGCCCAGATCAGGTTCGAGTCGGACGTCGGCGTGCCGATGCCCTCGATCAGTCCGCCGCCCGGGTATCCGGGGATGCCGTCGCGGCCGACGAGACCACCGGTCGCCATGCGGCCCGCCGAGACCCCGGCGATCTTCTTCCCCTTGTAGGAGTAGAAGGTGTTCACGTACGTGTTGGCGGTCCGGCCGTCGAGGGAGGACAGCGCCCCCGCCACGTTCCGGATCCCGCTCAGCGCCCCGCCGGTCGCGGCGGACACGGACACCTTGCCGTTGGGCAGGCGCTTCACCTTGTAGCCGAACGACTCCAGGATCTGCTCGGCGCCCTTGGACAGCGTCCGCAGCGTCACTGACTTGGCGCCCGGCGTCCGCTTCACCGCAGCGTTGAACGCCTCCAGGCCCTTCTGCGCGTCCTCCTTGTCCATCGTGACCCGCGTCTTCTTGGACGGGATCTTCAGGATCTGGTCGGCGAGAAGCGCGGCCTCGGCCTTGTTGAGGCCCATGGCCCGGGCGCTCTTGATGAGTTCGGAGCGGCCGCGGCTGTAGATGCCGTTGACCGTCTCCCAGCTGGAACCCGACTCGCGCGCGCTGCTCGCCGCTTCATCGGTCTTGGAGGCGAGGTCCTGGAGTGCGGTCGCCGCGGTGCGGGCCTTCTCCGAGTTCAGGTTGAGCTTGCCGCCGGACATGTCCAGCGAGTTGGCGTTCTCCTTCGCGGCCTTCGCCGCGTTGTCGATCGCCGCCTCGAACCCGATCATGCCGCCGAGCCCGGCACGCTGGACATCGTTGAGGGCCTGGAGGCTCTGCCGCAGTCCGTCCGCGCTGGCCTTCTGCGCGGCCAGCGCGGCCTGGGTCTTCTGCGCCTGCTCGCCGAACAGGCCCTGGCTTGCGGCAGCGAGTTCCTGCTCGAACTTCGCGTCCTTCAGGGCGGTCTTGTAGTCGTTGAGGTGCTTGGTGAACTTGGTGGTGTCCCGGCCGCCCTCGCCGTACTTCTTGGTCAGCCGCTTCAGCGCGGCCGCCGCCAGGTCGGCGTTGCCGTCCCGCACCATGCCGGCCAGGGACTTGTCGACGGCGTCGAGTTCCTCTTTGGCTTCCTTGACGGGCGTCGAGTCCCAGCCCGTCCAGCTGACCAGGAACTGCTGGACCTTGTCGGCGGTGCCCGGATCGGTGAGCGCCTTCACGTGGCCGTACAGCGCACCAAGGTCGCTGCCGAACATCCTCGACGCCTCGCCCGTCACCTTGCCGGTGGACCCCAGCTCACGCAGCGAGGAGGTGAGCCGGTCGATGTCCGGAGGCGCGCTCCCACTGCGCTCGGCCAGTTCGGAGATGGCGAGGATCGCCAGGCCGATACCGGTACCGGCCATCGCGATCTTCGTGGTGCGGCTGAGCGCGAGGACGGCAGCCCGGACCGCAGCCAGGCGGCCGGGCGCGGCGGCGGCCGCCGTGTTCATCGCGACCAGGCCCGCGCCGAACCCGGCGAGCGCGGTACGTGCGGCGACCAGGCCGAGCGCGGCCGCTTTCGTCAGCTTCAGCGCTACCGCCAGCTGAAGGAAGATGGCGATCGCCGATGGGGGCACCGCCGACACGAGCCCGGTCAGGACGTCGATGAGGTCCAGCAGTCCGACACCGACGTCGGCGCCCGCGTCGAGGACATGGATCAGGGTCGTGCCGATGTTGTTCAGGACGCTCGCCACCGTCGGGCCCTGGGCCCGCGCCCACGCCATGAACTCCTTCGCGTTCTCGCCGACTTCGCCGGACTGCGAGGTGCGCAGCAGGCCGGCGAGTTCGGAGTTGAGGTCCCTCAACGTCCGGTTGGAGAAGGTGGTGAACTTCGCGTTGAGAGCGTCGAAGCCCGGCGACGCCATGGCGCCGCCGAGCATCGTCACGAACCGGTCGGTCTCGCCGGCCGTTCCCTTGACCAGGTCCCGGGTCTTGGGGAGCAACGCGTTGGTGAGGGCGACGCCCTTCACGAACGGCGCCATCGTGTCGCCCGCGAGGCTGTTGGACCACTCGCGGGTCTCGTCCTTCAGCACCGACACCGCGGCCGCCGCACGCCGTGTCGGCGCCGGCATGGCCGCTACCAGGCGCACGTACTCCGCGTGCGCGGTGACCGCTTCCTTCGAGGTGGCGCCCGACTTGGCGACCGCGTCGCGGTAGCTCTTGTGCGCCTCGGCCGCGTCCGTGATCTGGGAGACCTGCGAGATCAGGGCCGCGCCCATCACTCCGAGGGCGACAGCGACCGTGCCCGCCCCGGCCGCGATCGGGGCCAGCGACGCGGCCGCGGGGATCGCGGCCGGCGACAGCAGCAGCGTCGCCTTCTTCAGCTGGTCCATTGCTTTGCCGCCGGCGTCGGTGTCACGGCGCAGAGCGGCGAGGTCGCGGGAGGCGTTGCGCGAGAACCGGCGGACGGCCCGGTCGCCCTCGATCGACATGATCGTCATACGGCGGCCGAGTCGCCGGGCCGCGTCCCCGATGTCGTCGAAGACATCGGAGAGTTCATCGCGACCGGTCAGCAGGAACGTCATCGAGGGCACGGCTACTCACCGCTTTCCGACTGCTGGGCCTGGAGGTGCAGGTCGATCCAGGCGGCGATGTTGTAGAAGTCGATGACGGTCAGGCCGTCGACCTCTTTCGGCGGGATGTGGACGAGGTGGCCGAAGAGGGGGAGGTAGGCGTCGCGGGCCCGCTCGATGTCGGGGTCGGGCTCGACGATTCGTCGGCCTCGCCCGGCCCCTCGGGGGCCGCTGTGTCCGGCTGGTCTTTTGGGGCCTGGGCCAGCCGCGCGATCAGCTCACGCGCGTGCTCGGGGTCGGCGGCCGCGGAGTCGGGAAGTTCGGCGAGGATCTCCGCCACCCGCTCCCGGGTCAGCTCCGTGTCGGCGCCGACCATGGCGAACGCGTCCTCGACGTAGTCGGTGACCTCGCGCCGCGACATCCGGGTGACCATCTCACCGACTCGGGGATCGAACTCCTTGAAGCGCAGGTCCGGCTGGGAGCGCTTCTTCAGGACCCACACGATGCCGCGCATGGAGTCGAGGTCCTCGGCCTCCAGGCCCTTCTGGATCTCGCCCCACTTCATGTCGATGGTGCGCTGCACGATCGATGCCTCCGACACGAGGAGGTCGCGGGCGTCGTAGTGCTCCGGCTCGCCGCCGTCGGGGGTGTAGATGATGATCAACGTGGTGCTCCTACTCGATGCGGCGGCGCACGTCGTCGGTGACGCGGGCTACCTCGCGCGTGATGTGGTCCTGGTGGGCGCGGACGGTCTTGTCCCACCACAGCGGGGTCGTGGTCTGCTGGGCCCACCGGCGCCGGTTCCCGAAGACCGGGTGCCGCAGGCGGCCCTCATGGAGGCGGTTGACCACGCCGATGGGGATGTCGGAGGGAAGACGCCCCTTGTCGAGGTAGACACGGGCGCCGGGGTTGCCGGTCGTACGGACGCTGAGGCGGACGGCCTCCGCGATCAGCGCGCGCAGCGGGCGGGTGGTCGGTGACCGGCCGCCGCGGTTGCCGGCCTTGCGCCCCTGGGACCGGATCTGCAGGCCTCGGATCGTGTCCTGCAGGTCGCTCCGCAGGGGCTCGGCTGCATGGCGGATGCGGCGCTGGAAGCTGCTGCGGATGTTCTCGTGGCCAGCCGCGCGGAGTCGCCGTGACAGCTCCAGCAGCTGGCCCGTGCCGGTGATCCGGACGTTCTGGACCATGGGCCGGTCACCTCACAGGGTGGTGTCCGTCGAGATCAGTTCGATCTTGGGCAGGTTGGTGCCGTCGAAGAGGCTGACGAAGTTGAAGCTGGGCTTGACCACACCGAAGCCGTCGACGACCGGCGGGCCCTCGTCCAGGCGGATGGCCGGCAGGGTCAGCCGCCAGACCTCGTTGTAGGGGGTGGCGATCTCCGGGCCGACGAACTCCCACACGAGGGAGGTCGCGCCGTCGCTGGTGTGCAGGTCGTCGAGCGTGGTCGCGGTGTAGTCCGACTCCAGCGTCCCGGAGATCTTGACCAACTCGTTCTCGATCGGCTCTTTCTTGAGGCCCGACTGTCCGGCGTAGAAGCGTTCGGTGTCCTGCGGCCGCTCGATCTTGCAGCTCACCTTGCGGATGCCGTCGAGGGCCGCCTCCGCGCCGAAGCTGCCGGTCTTCACCGCCATCTGCCCGAAGTGGAACGGGGTCATCGACGGGTACGACGCGGTCGCCAGGGTCTGGCTCTCGTCGCAGTTCTTGCCGTCGAACTCCATGCTGCAGGTGAGCATCTCGCCTACACCGCACGAGAACTCACCACTGATGATCTTGCAGCCCACGAACGACTTGTCGGTGACAGTGCCGCTGGTGAGGGGCACCCCCTTCTGGATCGACAGGCTCTTGCCCGCGACGGAGGCGAGGGTGTGGGTCTGCAGGTACGCGGTAGTCGCACCCTGCTGTACCGGGGTGACACTCGTCCCCATCAGCCCCTGGTGCAGCAGGCCCATGCCCTTGTTGGTGACCTCGAAGTCGATGCTGCCCGAGACCTCCCGGCGGGTGAGGACCCGCCGGGCCGACAGCCCCAGAAGCCGGCCGGCCGCAATGCCGGAGGACAGCGCGGTCGTCTTCTTGAGGGCCAGGCCCTCCTTGGTGAACTCGATGAAGCGGGTGGGCGCCACGTAGGTGCCGTACGAGCTCTCGGCGGCGATGCCGAGCTGAGCGCCGAGACCGGATCCGATCGCCACGTCAGTCCTCCTTCTGCGGCTCGGCCTTGGCCGCCGCCGTCGTCTTCTTCACCGTGGCCTTCTTCACCACGGCCTCGCCCGCGCCGAGGCCGCCGAGCGGCAGCGCCTCGTCCTTGTCCTCGTCCGCCGGGGGTTCGATCTCCTCCCAGGCCGCGGGCTGGCAGACGTAGCCGTCGTAGCGGTCGTCAGGGACCGTGACGATCTCGTCCGGCTGCACGACCCGCTCGGGGCCGAGCTCCGGCACGGTCACCGGCTCGGGGCCGATGAAGCGGACCTTCGCCATGGGCGTTCACTCCTCACATGCGCATGGGCGCGGGTGGACGGCCCGCGTACCTGGCGGGCCTCAGATGGGGGTGGGTCAGATACGGGCGTGAGCCGCGATGGTGAAGGCCAGGCCGGCCCGGGCGCCCTGGCTGCTCTGGGCCTGCTGGAGGTGGCCACGGACGATGTGCGCCCACAGCACGGCCCCGTTGATCGTGGGCTTGGTTGGGGCCGCGTTCGTGGCGCGCAGCGCGTTTTCGATGACTGCGAGCAGTTCGAACAGGCGGGCCCGTACGACGGTGATGTCGGTGTCGCCGGACCAGGTGAACAGGTAGCAGGCGATGAGGAGATCCTCGTCGCGGGTGCGGGCGCCGGCACCGTTGAAGTTCTGGACGAAGCTGGCGGATTCTTCGCTGTCGGGCTGCCAGCCGATGGACACGTACTCGCTGGCGGACTGGTCGCTGACCGGGGGGCCGTCGAGGACCTCGACGCCGGTAAGGCCGGCGTCCGCGCGCAGGATCGTGAGGAACTGGGTGAGCGCGGCGGGCAGGGAGGATGTGGCCATCTACGCCACCCCCGGCGGCAGCTGGTACGGAGCGAGGATCTGCAGCGCCCGGTTGGGCACGGCGTAGCCGAGGCCTGGGATCGGCTCGGTGACGTCGAAGTCACCGACGCCGACCTGGGGGCGGCCCGGGCCCTGCTGGGTCCGCCACATGTGCTGCAGGATGATCCGCGCTCCCAGGGTGATGGCGGCCGGGATGATCCGGCGCCCGGCGACATGTACGGTGCGCAGCGGCCCGTACAGCTGTCCGCCGTCCGTGCGGCGGACGATGCCGCTCGAGGTGTCGAGGTCGAGGTCCGCGACCTCGTACGACGTGCCGCCGGTGAGGACCGCCGACACGCTGGTGAGGGAGATCGCCGGAACGGTGCGCAGGGCCAGCGTCTTGGCCACCTGGAAGGCGTGGACCTCGGTGACGGTGCGGACGACGACGGCTCCGACGTACCACTCCACGGTGGCGGTGACGGCCTCGTTCATCGCGCGGACCTCGTCGTCGTCCGCCGTGGCCGTCTTGTTGAGGTGGGCCTTGGCGTCAGCATGGGAGATGATCCAGGGCGGGTTCTGCTCGCGGACGTCGAAGGTGTCGGTGTAGGCGCCGGCGTTGAGGCCGGTGGCCAGCCACCGGACGGTGTGCCGCCCGGCCTGCGCGCTCGGGTAGTCGTAGGTGTACGTCCCGGTCGACACCGGGACGACGGGGCTGACCGACACGGTGGTGCCATCCGGCAGCCCGATGGACAGCGCCATGCTGCCGGCGTTCGCCAGGTTCCCCGCGGAGTCCCTGACCGTCGTGCCCAGCGGCACGACCGCGCCGAGGTCGAACGGCATGTCAGCCTCCCCTCACGGTGGATGTGCTGCGGGCCAGGCCCACCAGGCCGGCCCCCGTACGCGAGGCGGCGGTGACCCTGCCGGGGCGGCCCACGTTCAGCTGGTCCGCCTCGGCGAAGTCGCCCACCCCCGCATCGCGGTGGGCTTCGATCAGCAGCGACAGGTTGCTCTGGCTCACCCAGGCCGGGGAGGCCGCCGTACGGCGCACCGTCCAGACCGTGCCGTCCGGGCTGGTCTCCCAGCGCAGGGTGCCGCCGTCCTCCCGCAGCCTGAGGAACGCGTGCGCCACCGGGTCGTACGACGGGAACAGCGCGCCGCCGTCGGCGTAGCCGACGCGCAGGTACAGGCCCATCGCGTTCTGCGCGGCGTCGATCAGGAACCCGGCGTCGGTGCCGCCGACGTCGGACAGCACCAGGAACGACACCACCGCGGTCGATGCCCCGGCGGCCGACGGTGGATAGACCCGCGCGGACACCTGCGACCAGGCCAGGGTGTAGCTGCTGGCCGACCGGTACGCCGCGTACCCGGTGGTGCAGGGGATCCGTGCCCGGCCGCCGGCCTCGACCGGGTCGCCGTACGACTGCGACCACACCACCGGGTCCCGAACGTTGTCGTTGAAGTCGTCGACGAGCAGGCCGAAGCCGGGCACCTCTCACCCCCTACCAGGAACGGGTCTCGGGCGTCTGGCCGCGGCCGCCGCCCCTGGAGGAGTCGGCTGCCTTCTCCGCCCCGCCGGGGCCGCCGCTGGCCGCGGCGTCCCGGGCCCGGGCGGCGTTGAGGACGTCGTCCCGGCGCTTGGCGATCCCGGCCCGGTTCTCGCCCTCGGTTGCCTCCAGATCCAGCACGCGCAGCGCCTCCTCGTATCCGACGGTGTCGAGGTAGGCGAGGACCTGCCGGTTGGTGTGCTCGCGGGGGTCGAACGCCGCGGGCGGCGAGTCCTTGTCGTTCTGCTCCTTCTTCGCCACCTCGGCCTCCGCCTGGTCCTCGCCGCCGTCGGGATGCCGCCCGGAGCCGGGGAGTCGTACGGTCACCGACCACCGCACCCAGCGCGGACCGTCGTCCTGCCCGGCCGGCGGGTCGATGTCCTCGACAGTCGCCGCGATGACCTCGAGCTCCTCACCGTCCTCGCCGACCACCAGCGGCTGCTGGTGGACCATCGACGGGGCAGACTCGTCGCCCGGCTCCTGGCCGTCGTCGAGGAGCACGGCACGGTGGCCGTCAGCCCAGGACGCCGCGTCTTCCTCGGACACGTTGACGATGTCGCCGGGGGACCAGGAGAAGTCGGGCCCGGCGATCGCCTCCAACACCTTGATCCGTGCCATCAGCGCACCGGTGCCACGCGCGGGTTGGCCAGCACGATCTGGGCGCTGTAGAGGCCGCCCGTCGTGGCGCTGGCCACGGTGACCGCGACGCGCAGGTACCGCTTGGCGCCCTTGTAGCCGATCTCGTACACGGTCTCGTCCGTGCTGGAGGTGACGGCGGGTTCGCTGCCCTGCAGGTAGGCGTCGGCGACGGCCGCCCAGGAGGAGTTGTCGTCGGAGTGCTGCACCTCGAAGGTGTGGGTGCCGTCGGTGACGGTGCCCACCGGGATGACGACCATGGCGTCCTGGAAGAGCGAGCCGCTCGAGGCCCGGTCCACCGAGGTGCCGTTCGCCGACGCCGTCCGCGCGGCCGGCGTCAGGGAGTTCTTCACGAGCAGGCTGTTGTACGCGTCCTTCACAACGCGCTCCCTTCGGGTATGCCGACGGGCCCAGGCGCTCGAGGTCCTGGGCCCGTGCGTGCGGGGTCGGTCAGCTGGCGGCGTGCTGGTACAGGCGGATCGCGGCGGAGTCCTGGATCATGCCGTCCAGGCGGGCGAACCCGAGGAAGGCGACCTGCAGCTTCTCGGCGTACCGCTCGTCCAGGCGCAGCGTCTGCACGCTCAGGACCTGGCGGATGACGTAGCCGGCCTGGAAGTCGCCGAACGCGATGGTCTTGTTGCTGGCGCCCGGCTCCGGCATCGAGTTGTCGAGCTCGTACGAGAAGCCGTTGATCGTGGCCGGGAAGCCGGGGGCCGGGATCGGCACCCACAGCGGACGGCTGTCGCCGTCCTTCAGCTTGCGGACGACCTTCAGCGTCGAGTCGTGCATCAGGTACTTGGCGTTCGGCCGGTACGCGCTGTCGACGGAGTGCTCGAGGTCGATCAGGTCGTCGTAGATGACCGACGTGGTCTGCCCCGAGGCGCCCTGCTTGCCGACGGTCGCGCCGGTGGTCAGGCCCTGCGGCTGGTCGACGCCGGTGCCCTGGGTCCACGCACGGGCGGCACGGCGCCCGATGCGCTCGCCGAGCTTCCTGGGCACCCACGTCTCGAGGCTGAAGGCGCTGTCCTGCAGCAGGCTCCGCGACAACTTCACCTGCTTGCTGGAGAAGATGTACGCCTTCAGCGTCCGGCCGCCGATGTCGAGGTCCTGCTCGCCGGCCTCTTCGTTCTCGCCGAGGATCTCGCCCTCGTTGGCGGTGTCGTCGTTGGTCGGCCACTTCAGGTCGGCGCCCGTGGAGGTCGTGATGACCTCGGCCAGGTTGAGCAGACCGCCGAAGGCCTTCATCGTCTCGGTCATGATGTTGCGGAACTCGTCGGGGACGAGGAACCCGCCGTCGGTGTCGATGCCCGCGGCCATGGCGCGCAGGTCGACCTCGTGCTCCGTCATCAGCCTCTGCTGCTCGGGGCTGAGACGGCTCATGCCGCGGCGCAGGTAGGCGCTGAACGCCTCCGAGTAGCGCTTGGCCTCCTCCTCGGCGTCGCCACCGCGGCGGCCCTCGGGCTCCCCGGTGGTGACGGCGACCTGGCTGCGGTCGATCTGGGACAGCTGGGCCATGCGGTTCAGGCGGTCGATGTCGCCGGAGACCACGGTGAGCCGGGCCTCGGCCGCGTCCCAGTTCTGCCGCTCCTCGGCGGTCAGGTCCCGGTTCTCCGCCTCGGCAGCGGACTGGATCTCCTGCATCCGCTGCCACACGGTGTTCTGCTCATCGATGAGCCTCTGCAGTTGTGCGGGCATGCTCCCTCAATTCCGGGCATGGCGAGGACCCCACCAGCAGGGGGTGGGGTCTTCGGGTGAGTACGGGTTACGAGCGGGCCACGGGCAGCCCGTAGCGGGCGGCCAGGCCCTTCATGCGGAGGACGCGCGCGTCGAGGTCGCTCCGAGTGGTCTCTGCCGGCTCGGGTGCGGCCGGGGCCGCGGCGGGCTCCGGTGTGCTGGTCTCGCGAGTGGACTCACCCGGCTCGCTGCCAACTGCCTTCAACTCGGGGGGCTTGAGCCCGGCGTCCTTCAGGTGCCGGGCCAGGTGCTTGTAGACCGCTTCGCGGTCCTCGTCGGGGATCGTGGTTCCACCGCGGGCGCCGTTGAGGACGCCGATCGCCGTGGTGCACGCGACGGTGGAGGCGGCGCCGACGTCGCCGTCCACGCCTACGAAGTGGTGGATGAATCGGTACGAGGCCTTCGCGTCGGCGTCGCCGTCGGGGTCCACCCAGGCGTGCGCCATCCGTAGCGCCTCCTCCTCCTGGGGGAGATCCTTCGAGTTCGCCGGACCGTCCCACGCGGAGTCCGACGTCGAGGTGGAGTGCACGGCCAGTGCGCCCCGCTCCTCGACGGCCGGCGCCGTACGCGCGGCGGGGATCGGCTCGCTGGGCTTGTCCTCGCCGACCAGCTGCAGCAGGTCCCGCAGCTCCGGCCGCCACTTAGCGCGCTCCTCGATCGCGGCCTGGTCGCCGCGGCTGACGAGCGCCGAGGCGACACTGGCGAGCTCGGCCTCGGTCTCCTCGTACGCCGGGAACGTCACCGCCGAGACCTCGATGAGGCGGGCCTCGAGGATCCGCCGTACCTCCACCTCCGCGCTCTGCCCGTCGGAGGTGTCCACCTTCTCCAGGGTCCAGTCGTCCTTGATGACGTAGAACCCGAAGGACATGCCGGTGATGTTGCCGTTGCGGATGTTCGCCTTCAGGTCCGCCACGTACGACAGGCCCTCGTCGAGGGCGGAGTCGACGGCCAGGCCGCGCGCGTCCTCCGCCAGGGCCAGGGTGCCGGCGGACACACGCGACACGACGTAGTACGAGTCGTGGTCGATGAGCATCCGCGCATCGCCCTCCTGCAGCGTCTTCGTGAACGCCCCAGGTGCGATCTCCTCGTAGAACCCCCACCGCAGGGGGTTGCCGATCGCGGTGCGGGAGTTGAACACCGCGGCGTAGCCGTTGAACCGCTCACCGCCTGTGTCGCCGTCTGCGGCCCGGATCGCGACTGCTGCCGTGGACAACGGCAGACGGCGGCGCTCCTCGGTCGTCGTCCTCGTCAGAGTCCTCATCAGGTGCCTTCCTCAGCATCGTCGGGTGTCTGCAGGAGCCGCTGCGCCTCCGCCATCAGCGCGGCCGCCCGCGCCCGGTTCGAGCCCGCCGCCGGCTGCTCGCCGTCCGGGGCGAGCGGGTTCGACCCCAGCGGCGCCATGTACATCGGCTGCAGGTAGACATCGCCGTGCTCCGCCAGCGGCGGCAGCTCCTCGAGCGCACGGATGTCGTTGGCGCTGAACGCGCCGACGTCGCGCATCGCCCGGAAGAACGTGGCCCGAGCAGCCGAGTCGCCGCGCAGCAGGCCGGCCATCTGGTAGTTCGCGTACAGCGACGGCGGCAGCAGTTCCTTCGTGATGCGCTGCTCGGTCGGGGTGAGCCAGGTGGGGCCGAGGTCGAAGGTCACCCAGCCGAGTGCCTGCTGCTCCAGCCCTGTCCCCCACGATGTCGACTTCTCGGTGGACATGAGCAGGAAGGGCGGCACCCCGAACATCCGGGCGATGTCGGTGACCTGGAACTGCCGGGACTCCAGGAACTGTGCGTCGGTGTTCGGCATCTGCACCGGCTTGAAGCTGGCGCCCGAGTCGAGCACGGCGATCTCGTGGCTGTTGTGGACGCCGGACATCTTGGCTTTCCAGCGCGCCTTCAGCTGCTCCGCCTGCCCCTGGTCCAGGCGTTGCTCGGTCTGCAGCACGCCGCCGACCATGTTCCCGGACCCGAACAGCCGGGCCGCGCTCTTCTCGGCGGCCTGCGCCAGCCCGATGCCCTGCGCGGCCAGCCGCACCGGCGAGCAGCCGGTGAGGCCGTCGTAGCCCAGCCCGGGGATGTGCAGGATGTCGTACGGCGTCTTGACGTGGGTCACGCCCCAGTCGTCCGTGACGTAGAACCACTTGCCCGACGGATTGCTGTCGCTGGGCTTCTCCCGGTCGACCTGCACCCGGTCCGATGAGACCGGCCACAGCTCGCGGACCTGCTTCGCCCCGTCCCGGATCTTCTGGATGTAGGTGTTGCCCCACAGCACCCGGTACAGGTACGCGAACCGCCACAGCTCCACCGGCGTGAGATCCGGATGCGGATTGCGCAGCAGCTCGAACGGCTGCCTCTCCCGGGTGCCCTCCTTGTACGTCGGCAGCGGCAGCGCCGAGGACACCCCGGAGATCAGCGACACCGCCCGCCACACCGCTGGCGTGCGCAGCGCGGTCGTCTCCGACACCTGCACCCCGGCATCCGACTGCACCCCGCCCAGGAACTCCGTCAGCGCGGCGGAGGTGAGCGGCTGCGCCGGGCTCTCCAGCCCCCTCCTCGTCCGCCCATCGAACAGGCCGAACAACCCAGACGTCACTGCCGCTCACCTCCCGCCGCTTCCCCACCGCGCCCCTCCCCAGGGACACGCCTATCGGCCAGCGCACGCTCGCACGCCAGCACACCCAGCACCCCGCCCAGCACCAGCGCGCCCGGCACACTCCACAGGGCCACGCCCGCCACGAGGACCAGGACGAACACCACCTCCAGGACCACCAGCCGCCGTACGCCCTTCGGCCGGCCCATGGCGTCTTCCGCCTGGCCGTCGTCGTTCACCACAGGTTCGGCGCCCCTTCCGGCTCCACGTCGTGGTACTTCTCCCAGCCCCACAGCGCATACGTCCCGGCCACCAGCGGGCTCACGTCCACACCCTCACTGCGCCGGGCCCACGCCCACGCGTCGCCGAGCTCCCTCTTCTTCGCGCCGGCCAGAGCCGTCGCCATGGGGGACTGGCCAGGGTGGGCGAGGGAGCCGTCCTTCGTCCGGTCGTAGAAGGCGCCGCAGGCCTGCGCGAGCTCGCGCACCTTCGGCGCCACCAGGAAGTGATCCCGCCCCAGCCCGCTGCCCACCTCGTGCGTTCCAGCGAGCTTCTTCCGGATTGGAGCCGCGAGCGAACCGGCCGGCCCGCCCTCATCGAGGACCCACACACACGGCTTCCACTTCTCGTCCCGCTCCCCGACCCAGTCGACCACCCAGTCCGTCCCGGGCCGATGCGCCACCACCTCCACGTGCCGGCCACCGCTCGACGACTCGGCGGCCACCGAGATCGCCGTCCACGTCCGCTCCGGGTTCGTGTCGATCGCGAAGGCCACCGGATCCAGCGGACGGCTCTGCCCGTCCGTGAGGGCCTCCCAGACCTCCTTGGAGATGACCTGCCACGTCTCGTCGCTGACCTCCGGGTAGTCACCCACACCCAGCCGCTCACGGTCGAACAGGTCCTCACGCATACCGCGCATCTCCCGCCGCACGTACGACGAACGGATACGGATCCCCAACGCCGGGTTGGCCCGCGCGAACGACAACTCATCGTCACGGTCGTCGTGAACGGTGCAGACGACGCGCTGCTCCTGGTCGCGCGGGCACTCCTTCACGTGCGGCGCGATCGAGTACTCCAGGTACGTCAACGACGGGTCAGCCCCGCCCTCCTCGGCGATCGCACGGGCCCGCAGCAGCGCCAGCTGCTCGCTCTCCGCCCCCAGACCAGCCGACCCCGTGAACACCAACTGCGGGTTCCTGCGGGCCGACAGCACCGGCATCAGCGCACCAACCGGCGCCGCCCGCAGCTTCATCGCCTCGTCCATGATGACCAGGTCACCGGAGAACCCACGGCCGCTGTCCCCACCACGCGCCAGGAACCTGATCCTCGCGCCGTTGAAGAACTCGAAGCCCTCCTCGCCATGGCTGCGCCGTACGCGCTTGACCCGGCGGCTCAGCGAGGATGAGCCCTCGATGATCCGGTCCAGCCGCAGGAACGATTCCTGCGCGGTGTTGAACTGGTGCGCCGTGTGGATGACCAGCTCGTCCCCGAACAAGATCACCCCGCCGAGCTGTCTTGCCTCGAGGAATCCGCCCTTGCCGTTCTGACGTGCGACGTTGAGGACGACCTCCAGCGACAGCCACCGGCCTTCGTCGTCCTCGGCGAGGCTGTGGTGCAGGGCGAGCTGCTGCCAGATGTCGAGGTCGAGGCCGGAGTCCTCGGCCAGCTCGACGCACTCCTGCCCGGCGGGAGAGCGGTAGTCGAGCGCGACCTGGTCCTCGATGCCGTCCCAGCGGAGCGTGTCGATGCGCCGGCGCCACGGCACCGACAGGATCCGCGGGGTCTGGCAGCCGATCACCCAGAGTCCTTACGCGCCGGAGGGGAGAGCCGCGCCTTGCGGCGGGCGGCCAGCTGGTCGATTCGGTCGCCGGCGTCCTTCGGGGGAGCGAGCGCGCGGACGACCTGCATGGCCTGGCGCAGCTCGCGGGCCGCGGCGGCGGCGTCCTTGGCGTCGGTGGCGGAGTCGACCCAGGTGGCGAGTCGGAGTGCGGTGGCCGCGGGGGCGGAGGCGGCGGCGTCGACGCCGAGGGCTTCGATCTCGG
Organism: Streptomyces neyagawaensis; assembly: GCF_023516595.1. Classification (GTDB taxonomy): domain Bacteria; phylum Actinomycetota; class Actinomycetes; order Streptomycetales; family Streptomycetaceae; genus Streptomyces; species Streptomyces neyagawaensis. The sequence goes on from NZ_JAMGBG010000023.1 coordinate 113,459, forward strand.
CGGCGGTCGCGGTGGCGACCTTGCCTCGGCGAGGGCGGCGCTTCGACTCGTCACTCATCCGGACATCACCCCCCGTAACCACACGAACATCACGGAACGTGACAAGAGATAAGTAACTCAGCGTTACGGGATGAGTGGTGACAGAGCGTCACTATTTCGCTGGAGTTCGCTTCGCCGAGAAAGTAGCCACCTTGACGGGGAGAGAGACGGGCGACAAGGGCGTTTGGGGTCGCCCGGTCTCCCGCTGAAGTTTTGACCCACTCCCTCCCCAGCGAGCCGACCCGCGCCCGCGTTCACCCTCCGACCGGGCCCCTGACCACCCTCCGCACACCCTCGGGGGTCACGATCGGTGAGTAGCGGTGGGTCACCACTGCCGGGTCGTCTGGGTGGTCACGGGGCGTGACTCGCCCTTGCGGTGCTGCCGGTACCAGCGTGTGACGACGCGGTTCATTTCGTCTGATCGCATTGCGGCCACGCGCTCACGCACGACGTCTTCGCCTGGGTCGACGACGATGATGTCGGCGCCGAGTCGCTGGTAGCGGGCCCGCGCCCGGGCGCCGGGCATGGTGTGGATCAGGTAGACGTCGAGCTGGTCGACCAGCTTGAAGGCCTCGTCCATGGCGGCGTAGCGCGCACGCTGAGCGACGCGCTGGTGCAGCGCGTCCTGGTTCCACTGGGGTGCGCCTGGGCCGGTGAGGGCGCGGGCGATGCGGTCCATGTCGATGACGATGTCACGCGCTGTGGCGTGCGCCTCGATCCATGTGCTCTTGCCTGCGGCCGGCGGGCCGGTGATGACGTACAGCACGCTGTGTCATCACCGCCTCTGTGGTCGCTGGTGTGGCCGGTCAGGCGCCGAAGGGGGGCCGGCCGCTGCCCTGGATGTCCATATCGGTGCCGCCGCCCTTGGCGACGAAGCTGGCTTCGCGGTCTCCGATACGGAGCGTGGTGTCATCGGCGTCGAAGATGGCCCATGCCGCTGCCCCGTCAGCTACGTCGAGGGAGCCGTACCACTCCCTGGAGGTGCTGGTGAGCCTGGCGGTCACCTCGTACTCGGCGCCGTCCGCAGTGACCGTGGCGGGCCCGTCGTATGTCGTCATGCGCCCATGGTGGCCCAGTGGTCTGACAGTGGGCACGTGTGCAGGAGGCTCATCACGTCCACCATCGCGGCACTGGGTTGTGTCTCCTGGTCACCAGGTGCGGGGGTGGCGAGGGCTGGGGTGACCGATGCACGTCCAGTTGTGATGGCCGAGGAGGCGGCAGGCGAGGCGGCCGGGCACGCGTGCCGCAGCGGAGCGGGGGTCGTCGAGGGCGTTGCGGAGCCACCGCTCGGCGCCCGTTGCCTCCGGCCGGTACCAGCGCAGGACGATGAGCCGGTTGGATCGCAGCGCGGTGCGTGCGCGGTCTTCGAGGTGGGCGAGGTCCTCGTCGTGCTTGGCCATGGCCTCAGTCCGTTGGCTCGGGTTGGCCCTGCTGGGGATGGGCCTGGCGGATGTGGGCGTGGATCGGTTCGGTGTCGATGCCGACCACGTTGCGCTTCAGCTCGGCCCGGAGCGTGGCGCCCAGCTCGATGGGCTCGTTGCAGGCGGGGCAGCGTACGAAGCAGGTGAGGTTGCCGGTAGCCATGTTCACCACTTCCGTGTGGCTGTGGGGCGGGGTTGTGTGGTGGTGCGGTTGCCTCGGGAGCTGTTGCACCGGCGGTGTGCGCTGCGGGCGTTGGCGGGGTCGAGGAGGTTGCCGCCGCGGCTGATGGGGATGGCGTGGTCGAGGGTGAAGGCCCAGGGGCTGGTCTGTGCGGCGCGGCCGGTGAGGCTGTAGTCGATGGGGCGCCTGCACCACCAGCAGGGCAGGCCGAGGGCCCGTTGCCGGTTGCAGAGGGTGCGGTAGGGCCGGCCGTTGCGGGGGTTCCGGGTCAGGGCGGTCACCTCCCGTGAGGCCTGAGGGTGCCCGCCGCTCGGCCCTGTGCGGCTGCGTGACTGGCTGTCACGGGCCGGTGTGAGCGGCCTGCCGGGCGGCGGACGCTGGGCATGACGAAGGCCCCGGCTTCAGGGGGGCCGGGGCCTTCGTCATGCTGTCTGTGGTGTCCGTTTCTGGACATGGTTGTGCGCCAAGATCGTGGCGCATGGATCGTCGCACGTCAAGCGGCATTGACTCCGCGCTGGCCAGGGCGGCTGGGCTTCGGTGCGTTCTTGGCGGCCATGACGTCCTCGACGCGGAAGATGGGGTGTCGCGGGCTGCCGCCGCTGCGGGTGAGGATGCCGCGGCGCACCCAGTCGCGGATCGTGCCGGGCTGGACACCGCAGGCGGTGGCAGCCTGGCTCGTGGTGAGTCGGCCCGGGGGCAGGGACAGGTACTCCATGGGCCCTATGGTCTAGCAGAGTTGGCGGTGGGCGGGGTCACGAACTCATCACTCCCACACCCTCCATAGGGCGCGCACGCCACAATCACGCGCATGTCAGACACCACTGCCGCAAAGGGTTGGCGGCCGACCCGTACCCAGAAGATCATCGGCGTCCTGTTGCTGCTCATCGTGTGGACGGCGATGGCGGGTTCATGGACGGACAAGGGCTGCACCCTGCCCCAGGGCTACATGTTCGTCATCAGCCATGGCGGGAGCCCCGACCGGGACCAGGGCTGCGAGGACGAGCCCTCGGGGCCGGAGTACACCGACCAGTACTACGGGTGAGGCATGGAACCGACCAGTGCGGCAGCGTCCGGCGTCGCGCGGGCCGTGAGCGCGGCCGTCACGAAGAAGATGACCTCCCACACGGGGGTACGCCTGGGGGGCCGTGAGGAGCGCCGTCAGGTGTACAGCCGGTTCCAGGCAGCGACGGTGGAGGCCATCTCGTTTGCCGAGTTGCTGCGCGTCGAGGGGCGCCTCACCGGCCCCTTCACCGGCTACCGGCGGATCCGGGAACTCGGTCTGCAGGCTCATGAGCGCAAGGTCGAGCTGATGGCCGCGTACTTCGAGCTCCGCTTGGTGGCGAACCCTGCGCCCCTGGAGAAGGGCGAGGCGGCCATGGTGAAGGCATCCCAGGTCCTCGAAGAGCCGGGCTCTCGAGGCGAGGCCCAGTTCCGTGCGAAGCTCGAGGCGGCGGTCGAGGCGCAGCGGGAGTTCACGGACGAGTGCCGGGATGATCTCTGGTACCTGCCGCAGCGCTGGCAGGTCCATCGCCGGATCGCGCGCCGGTGGAAGGCCCGGCGAGCACGTCGCTAGGTGCAGTCGAGGTCAGCCGCGTCCTGGGGCCCGTGCTTTGCCGTGAGCGGCCAGCCCGGCGAGGAGGTCCCGGGCGAGCTGACGGTAGCTGTCCTCGGTCTGCTCTCTGAGCGGGGTGACGTGGTGCCAGCCGCGGATGTGGGCGGCCATCCACTCCGCTTCGCGGTCGGCGTCCAGGTGGTGGAGGAGGCGGCGCGCCAGGTGCTGTCGGAGGGTCATGCTTCCAGGGTGGCTGGCGAGTGTCGCGCTTACGTCGCATGATCTGCCTGGCGCGGTCACGTGCACACGAGCCCCCGACCGTCGCGGTCGGGGGCTCGTGTGCGCGGCTCCGGCTACGTGGCGGTGCTGGGGTCAGTCTTCGCGGGTGAGTTCCACGGTGTACTCGTCCTGCCCGGCGCCCGCTACGGGCTTGATCGGAGGCGGGAAGTAGCCGCCTCGTGAGGCCTGGTAGTAGGTCTCGTGGCCCTGCAGGCGGGGGTCGTCGGCCTCGAGGGGCTTGCTGAATCCGAGTGCCATGATGGCGCTCTCCTGTCTCGTGTTCGGGATAGGTGGACCGGGGCGGCCGTGCTTCTTGGCGGAGGGGCGGCCGCCCCGGGGTCTATGAGCGGGCGCGCAGGACGCGCCAGCGGTGGGGGTTGTCTTCGTCCTGGACGATCGTCGGCCCCTCCTCGGGGTCCGGCTCGTCGGCGTTGTTGCTGTTGTTGTTGCTGGTCAACACCCCTGCAACGGGCTCCTCTTCGGCTGTGGCCTGGGTGGGGGAGGGCAAGGGTGGGAAGTCGCCGGCCTTGACGCCCGGGGAGACGACCACGGGGCGACCCTTCATCCGGACCCCGCCGGAGAGGGGGATGCCGGCCGCGCGGAGGGCCTCCCGTACGGCCTCGGCGGGGGCGCCGAGATGGTCGGCGAGGGCGCTGGTGTGGGCGTGTGGGGCGCCGACTGCGTGGAGGGCCTGGACCAGGCGCTCGTGGGTGAGGGCGGGCGGCTCCTCGGCTGCCTCTGCTGTGACCTCGGCCGCGGGTTCCTCGCAGGGTTCGGGAGCCGGGCCGGGGGTGGCTTGCTTCAGGACGGCGAGGGTGACCGGGGAGCGGGCGCCGATGATGACCGCTACGAGGAACCACACGGCCGCGCCGAAGCAGACGATGTCCGTGGTCCAGCGCAGCCCCTTGATGAACCCGGCAGCCAGGGCGATCAGGGTGAGCCTGAGTGCCACTCCCCCGGCGATCCATGCGGCGATGGCGCGGCAGATGGCTGTCGAGCCGACCCATATGGCGATCCAGAGCCGCACGTCAGCCGCCCGCCATCATCAGGATCGCGGCGCCCAGCTGTACGGGCATGGCCCAGATGGAGCCGTCGCCGGCGGCGGGCCAGACGAATGAGGCGATCATCGCGGTGACGGCGGCGCCGAACGGTGTCAGGGGGGCGGCGATGAGGACGATGAGGAGGATGAGGGCGATGGCGCCGATGCCGACGTCGCCGAAGGGCCCGTTGCCGGTGCCGACGCCGAGGCCGGTCAGTCCCTGCTCGGTGACCTTGCCCGGGTTGGCCCAGATCTTCCCGGCGGCGATGTAGGCGGTGCCGGCGAGGAACGCGGTGACCGTGGCGCCGCGCGTCTGGAACTTGACCTTGCCCTTGCCCATGACGCCGAGGACCAGCAGAGCAGTCAGGGCGAGGGCGATGCCGCCTGAGCCGAGGGCGCCGAAGACGGCCCCGCTGGTGGACGGTGCTGCGGAATACACGGTGGGGCTCCTAGAGAAGGGAGTTGGGGGTGTTGAGGGCGGTGGTGAGCAGGGCGGTGGCGAAGGGGATCCGCAGGGCCCAGACGACGGGCGGGCGCATCCGGGAGGGCAGGAGGATGACGTACCGCTCGGTGATGACCTCGGCGGCGAACCAGCTGCCTCCGGCGACGGCGAGGCCGGCCGCGGTTCCCCCTGGGCCGAGGGTGTCCAGGAACGCGGCCAGGGAGTGGTGGAAGCCGAAGGTCCAGCCGACCCAGGCGGCCGCACCGTGGATGAGGAGCCAGCGGCGGGCTCGGGCCCGGCGGTCCGGTCCGCCCTGTGCGGCGGGCGGGGGTTGGGGCTGGTTGACGGTGATGTGCACGCCGGGCGCCACCTCGACGGGCCCTGGGGCAGGCTGAGCAGGCGCCGAGGCGTGCCTGGCGAAGGACCACCAGGGGCGGGCTTGTTCGGGCTCCTCGACCGGTGGGCCCGGCTCGGGCGTGTCCTCCGAGGGGTGCGCGGTCGGGGTGGCGGTGGCCTGGAAGTAGTCGTCCAGCCAGTCACGCGGGCGGTCCGGTGCGGGCTGCTCCTGGTCGCGGCCGCTCATGCTGAGGCCTCGGCGGCCAGGAGGTCACGGAGCCGCTGGGCCTTCGCCTGCCCTACCCGGAGCTCGTCCTTCAGCTTCTTCACGCTGGCCGGGCGCCGGTGTGCACGGCGGTGAGCGGCGTCTACCTCGCGGGCCCGGTCGAGTAGGTCCTCCTCGGCGCTCCTACCCGGCGTACCCGTGGGGCCGGGTACCTCGGGTAGAGCCGGGTCGGGTACCTCGGGTAGGGGTGTCTCCGCGGTACGGTCCGGCCCCGGTTCGCCGGCGGCCGCGCGCTCCTCGTCGGCCTTGCGGCGGATGACGTCGGTGGGGTGCTCGAGGCCTTGGGGGCCGAGGGGTAGGCGGGCGTGTACCTCGGTGCGGGTAGGGCGGGTACGGGCCATCGCGGCGGGTACGGCGCAGGCGACCTGGCGGGGTACCTCGGGGGTGGTGGTGATGTCGAGGTGCAGGCCACGGGCGGTGTACTCCCAGTCGGGTACCTCGGGTAGGGCCTGGTGGTCGTCGTACTCGTCGTAGGGCTCCTCCGGCCACAGGTCGGGCCACGGCTCCGGCTCGGGGGCCGGGCCGGGCTCGATCTGGGGCCGCTGGGGGGCGGCGGGTACGGCCGGGGTAGGGGTGGGGTTGCCTGCGCGGAGGGCTACCCGTACCTGGGTCTCGGAGACGGGTACGCCGTACTCGGTGCACAGCGCGGCGAGTTCGCCGGGGGTGGCGTCGGGGCGGGTGGCGTGGACGTGGAGGACCGCGTCGAGGGGGTCCATGCGGCGGAGCTCGGCGCCGGTGACACCGAGCGGGGTAGACGGGTAGGGCTCGGGTAGGGGCTCGGCTACCCACGGCGAGGCGACGGGTACGGTGCTCAGCTCGGCTGCGGTACGGCGTGCGGCGAGCTGCTGCAGGAGCTGGTGGCGGCGCTCGCCGTCGACGGCCGCGCCGGAGCGGGCGACGGCGGCCTTGAGGGCGGCGCGGGCCCACCAGCCGCGGTGGCGGCGGGAGGCGAGGCGTACGGCGCGGGCGGTGGCGCGGTCGCGGCTGATCTGCTCCGCGGTACGGTTCCGGGTCGCCAGGCCGAGGTAGGACAGCATGCGCTCGCGGAGCTCGTGGCCGATCTGCGCGGGCAGGCCGGTGGACAGGGCCTGCGGTTTGGCGACGCGGATCTCCAGGCCCATGGCCAGGTGCCAGAGCAGGGCGGCCATGACGGGGCCGAACACGGCGCGGACGGTGCCGCCGATGATCCCGGACTCGGAGTAGGCGGGGATGACCTGGACGCCGGTGATGGTCCAGACGAGGACGCCGGGCACGCCGGGGGTGCCGGCGGTGTCCTCGGTGGCGGTCGCGCGCTTGTTGGCGCGGGCCATGACGGCGCACGCGAGGAGGGCGATCTCACCGGCGGCGAACATCACCAGGCGTTCGGTGGGGTCGACCATGTCCAGGCGGTGCTCGGCGAACCGCCAGGACGTGTCGGCGGTGTAGGCGGTGCAGACGAGGGCGCCGAGGCCGGCGGTGAGGACGGCTCCGCTGGTGCGGCGGGCGATCAGCCAGCAGACGGCGGCCGCGGCGGCGAGGAGGAGGCCTGCGGCGAGGAGGGCGGGCCAGTGGGTGGCCGCGGCTCTCGCGTAGGGCTGGTCCAGGATCACGAGGGACTCCACGAGCAGGAGATGGGCAGGGGGAGGCCGGGCCCCGCCGGGGGGTGGTGCGGGGCCCGGCCGGTCTGGCGGGGTCAGGCGGGGCCGACGTCCAGGTGCTCGGTGGCCTCGGCGGACTCCGCGCAGAGCGCGATCAGGCCGGGGTCGAGGGGCGGGGCGTCTCCGGCGTGGCGCTGGGCCTCGGCAGCGGCGTAGTCGTCGGCGCAGCGGGCGAGCAGCTCGGCGGCCTCGGCACCGTGGTCGGGGTCGGCGGGCTCCGGGCCGAGGGTGTGGCCGCTGGCGGTGCCGGGGTCGGTGTAGCTGCCGCACTTGCCGCACACGTACTGGCTGCCGTCGCGGTCCATGGGGCGGCCGCAGCAGGTGAAGTCCATGCGGGCTCCGAGGGCGTCGAGGTTCTTGGCGGCCCGGCGGAGGCGGAGGGCGTACTCGCCGCGCGTGAGCGGGGCCGGGCGGTCCGGGAGGGCGCGGTAGAGGCGCTGCATGCTGTCGCAGGCGACGACGTTGGGCAGGGTGCGCAGGATCGCGTCGGCGGCGACATCGATGGCGCGCTCGAGGCCGGGCCCGGTGAGCGGGTCGGTGGGCGCCATGTCGAGGAGACGGGCGGTGGTGATGAGCATCTGCGCGGCGTAGGAGGGCTGGGTGAGGAGCACCTGCAGGGCTACGTCGACGGGGTCGGGCTGGGTAAGGTCAGGCACTGGATCTGCCCCTTCGTTCGCTTCAGGGTGGGTCCAGGCCCCGGCCGGGCTCTCACACACCGACCGGGGCCGACTTGTTGGCACGAGACCTGAGAGCGTGGCCTCGCCCGACCAAGCTAAACCCCAGGGTTGATACAGCGCAACCCCAGGGTTTAGGGTCGTGTCGGCCGCACCGCAGGAAGGAGCGCGGTAGTGGCAGATGAGCCCCAGCAGCCCGAGGAGGTGACACGCCTGGTGGAAGCCATCAAGGCGTTCGAGGCCATCGAGGACGACGAGGCGTGCGCCGTCGCCGTGTCGCAGGCACTGAGCGACTGGCCAACGCACCAGTCGCAGCTGCGGGAACTGCGCCAGCAGCGGGTGAAGGCGCTCAAGGCGCAGGGGCGTACCTGGGAGGAGATCGGCAAGCTCCTCGGCGGTATCAGTGCAGCACGCGCCCAGCAGATCGCGGCCGGGGTGAGCGGGGCTCAACGGCGAAGGGCCGCAGCTGAGAAGGCAGCCCAGCCTGGGGAGTAGAGCACGGGCGGTGCCCCGTCGGCGGAAGGCCGGCGGGGCACTGTGCTGCCCGGGCCTCACCTCAGGCAGCTGCAGACCGCTCACGAGCGGCCGTGGCCTCGTTGCCGGGTTGGAACTGCCTGAGGGCGAGCCATCGGTCTGGCGGGTAGGGGCACAGGCACCGCTCGCACTGCACCGCCTTGCGCATGTCCGCGAACAGCTTGGCCCCGCACGCCACGCCGACCGCGTCGACGGCGACGCAGTAGCCGAGGAACGTGGGCGCTTTCGGCTCGTCCTCCTCGTAGCCGGGCTCGACGACCCGGCGGACCCGGGCCACGAGCTGGCGGACCTCACGGCCGAGCTGGCCGCCCTGCTCCCACAGGGCAATGAAGTGAATCTGCTCGGCCAGCCCCCGTGACGCGGTCTGGACGCGGTGTGCGAGGGACCCGGTGCGCGCGGGCGTGGCCATGGCGCGGGCGTCACAGATGGCGTCGTGCCAGTCCTCAAGGACGCCGGCGATTCCGCCGGCCGCGCGGAGGGTGAGGGCTTCCTCGTCCAGCGGCAGTGGCGCCTCGGCCATCCGTGCGCGGCCGCCGTACTGGGCGCCGCCGCGGATGCCCGGGATGAGCCAGTCCTCGAGCTCGGTCCACAGGCCTGGCAGTCGGCCGATGTACTCGAGGGTGTCGATGGTGCATGTGGGGCAGAGGCTGCCGTGCTGGAGCGGGCTCCTGCACAGGGTGCAGTTCATGTGCGGTGTCCCCCTTCGTGCTGTTGGTGCGTGGGGCGGGGCTCGCGCCACTCGATGTGGCCGCCCCCGTAGCCGCGGAGGAGGTCCGCGAGGGTGGGAGCGGCCGAGGTCAGCCCGTACTCGGGGTCGTCGACCGCGACGGCCAGGCCGCCGGGCTCCTCCCACCCGTCCAGCACCTGGTGGGGCAGGTGCAAACGGAACGGGCGGACCTCGTCGGTCACTTGGGCTCGTCGAGGGTGGCGCGGTTGGCAGCGGCGGCGTGGCCCGGGCGGGGCTCGGTGTGGTCGTACGGGCAGCACAGCTCGTGGATGGCCTGGTAGTAGCGGCCGATGAGGCCGACCGGGTCTGGGTGCGGGATGCCGGCCTCGAGCGCGGCGAGCAGCTCGTGAACGGGGTGGTCCTTGCGCGCGTTCTTCGTCTCGCATCGCTCGGGGGCGGCGAGGGCGCCGTGGACGGCATCGAGGGCCTGGTCCCAGCCGTCATCCTGGGCGTTCGCGTGGAGGTTGTACGGCGATCGGCTGGGTGCCTTCTTGATCAGGCGTACGCGGGCGATGGCCATCTCGGCGCGGCGTCGGGCTTCACCGACGGTCCTCAGCTCCCGCTCGCGCTGCTCGGCGATGGCCTGCCAGTCGACCGGAGCGTCCTGATCATCGCCGGGCTGGTCGGTGGCAGAGAGAGCGGCCCGTGCCCGGTTCTCTGCCAGGTTGCCGCTGCCCGGACGGAGGCGTTTGGATGCGGCGCGGGACGACATGAGGCTGAAGTCGCCGTCGGGCCAGCGGACGATGGTCCAGCCGGGCTCGGGGTAGATGTCGCCGTCGGTGGTGTGGACGACGAGCTGGGTGCCGTCGAAGTGGTGGCCGTCCTTGCCGAGCCAGGCGATGAGGGCGGGGTCTCGGGTGCCGTTCCAGACGCGGGTGTCTACGTCGGCGGGCACGGTGTGGTGCAGCACGGTCAGCCGTCCTTGTTCTTGTCGAGGTCTCGGTAGGGCTCGGTCGGTAGCGGGCGGCCGGAGGCTTTGGCCCACCAGCCGGCGCAGATGAGTTCGCCGAGCGGGATGTCCCGGGGGTGGCCGGGCGGTCGCCAGGCGCCGATGGGCTGGTGGGAGCCGAAGTAGCCGGCGGCCGCGCCGTGGTGGCACCAGAACGGCGAGTCCTCGGGCAGGCACTTGCCGCCGTCCTCCTGCTCCGGCGAGCCCTCCCGGTACGCGCAGTCGAGGCAGGCCTTGCGCATGACGCCGGGCGGGATCGGCGCCTCGACGAGTTCGTCCTTCTTCCAGCCGCCGACGTCGTTGGTGAGGCCGGCGCCTGCGCAGTGGAGGCAGCGGCCGGTGTCCGGGCCCATGTCCCCATTGCGGCAGTACGGGCACAGGTAGCGGTACACGACCAGGGCCGCGCTCATGTCGCGCCCCCCGCCCGGTGGAACGCGGCCTCGAGCACGGCGAAGGCTGCCTCCTCCTCGGGGGTGAGGGTGGTGCGCGCGGCGGCGGGGCGGGTGCAGTCGGGGCCGTGGACCTCGCCGTCGGAGTGCAGCCAGAACGAGCAGCACGGCGACGGCGGTTCGGCGGGGGCGAGGCCGTCCTTGAGTCGCTTCAGTCGCTGCTCCACGGCGCACTCGTGGCGGGCCTGGGTGTGGCAGAGGCGGGCCCTCCACGCGAAGAAGACGGCCATGTAGAGGCTGCCGAAGGCGGGCCATCCGGCGTCGATCGCAGCGGCGTAGCAGGCCGCGATGGTGAGGAGCACGGCGGCGGCCGTGCTGGCGTGTGCGTACAGGCGGGTGGTCATCGGCTGACCCGGATGATGGCGAGGGGTGTGCGTGCGGCGAGGGCCCGGTTGAGCTCGCGCAGACGCTGGAAGGCGCGGGCGTCGCGCAGTGCGAGGCGGCCGCGGGTGGTGGAGGGCAGGGAGCGCCAGCAGGTCCGGCAGAGGTACTGGCCGTGGTTGCGGCGGCCGGGGCAGCCGGGGCAGGGCAGGGTGGATGTGCTCATCGGTTCCTCCGGCGGCGGTCGCGGCGAGTCAGGTAGGTGATGGCGAGGACGGCGATCAGGAAGATCAGGGGGCAGGCGGCGCCGAGGACGTCGGCGCCGCTGATGCCGGCGAGGCGGGTCACGGCAGGTCCACCTGTTCCTGTTCGTCGAGGGGGAGTTGGCCCGGCGTGCTGGGGGTGGGCCGGTTCAGCGCGGTGCGTACGGCGGCCGCGCTCGGCGTGGCGGTTTGGGTGAGGAGCGCGCGGATCGCGGCGCGTTGGGCGGGGGCGAGCTTGCGCCAGCAGCGGCTGCCGATTCGCCGGCCCATCGCCGCCTTCGAGCGGATCGGCTTGTGGCAGTGCTGGCACTCGGCGGGGTCGCTCATGACGCGGTTGCGATGCCGACGGTGCGGCGCAGTTCGTCGTGGTCCTCGTCGTCCTCGGCGGTGCACAGCACGCGGCCGTCCTTCAGGACCGTCCAGCCCGCGTCGCGTACGCACGTGGTCGCCTGCTCGACGGAGTTGAAGTAGCAGGTGTACGACTCGTCCTCGTCGTACTCGTACTCACATGCCGCACACCTCACGGCGACCAGCTGTTCGCTGCGGAACCCGGCGGGCAGCGGGATGGCCGGCTCGTACGTCTCGGCGAAGATGTCGCCGCGGACCGGCCAGACGTCTCCGTGGGTGCCCCAGACGATCCAGTCGCCCTCGCGGGCCCGGAGCTGTCCTTCCAGGGTGCGGATCTCCAGGTAGACGGTGCCGTCGGCGGCCTCACCTCCCGCGACGAACTGCTCGGCGGTGAGCGCGTCGATGAGGCCGCGGTAGGAGTCGCTGGTGAGCTCGCGTGCCTGCACGGGGATGGGCTTCTTGCGGTAGGTACTGGTCATCGGTTCCCTCCGGGCGGGTCGGTGTGGTGCTCGGGCTGGTAGTCGTCGATGGAGATCGGGACCGTTTCGGTGCGGCGGGTGCGTCGGCGGACCGTCGGCACCTCGGCCTCGGTCTTCGCGCCCTCGAGCGGCTCGGGGGCGGGGAAGAGCTGGAGTTGCGTCATGCCACCCCTCGCTTGCGCTTGCTGAGGCGGCGGATGGCGTCACCGACGGCGAAGCAGCTCAGCGCTTCGGCCAGCTCGGTGAGGTGGGCGGCCTGCTCTTCCGGGGTGCAGGGGGTGATGTGGGCGGGGAGCGTGGGAAGGGGGCCGCCGAAGCGCCCGGAGGGGATGTCCTCGGGCGGCACGCCGTCCTGCTCCTGGCCGTGCTCGTCGGCCGTGATGGCGGTGGTCATCGGATCCCCCACAGCGGGGGCTGCACGGTCGGCCTGCGGCGCGCCGGGCGCGAGCGTGGGGCCTGCACGGCGGACGGCTTGGGGTCCTGCTGGCCGGTGCAGCTGTGCCAGTGGAGGAGAGCCGGCCACTCCAGACGCGCGTCCTCGACCTGGGGGAACTCCGCGTCGAGCTGGCGGACGACCAGGCCGCCGTGTTGGTCGGAGCGGGCGGCGTATCCGCCCATCGGGGCCGGCAGCGCGTTCAGCGGCACACGGCGCCCCTTGTAGGTGCCGGAGATGCAGATGGCCCAGCGGATGGCGGCGCCGCAGCTGGTGCATGCGGTCACCCCGCGGGTGGGGTGCGGGACGGTGGGCATCAGGATCGGGGCTCCTCTCCGCGCTTGGGGGCGGCGGCAGTTCGGGCGTCGTGGGGCGCGCGGGTACGGCCGCGCTGGGTGGTGCACGCTTGGCCGGCCTCGGCGAGGCATCCGGCCTGGGGGCAGGCGATGGACAGTGCGCCGGTCACCGCCGGGCGGCCGATCGCGGCCCGGAACGAGTCGGGCATGTAGTCGTCGGGCATAGGTGCCTCCTCGACGGGACGGCGGGAAGGGACGGGCAGTGGGGCCGGGAGCGTGCCGTGCTGGGCGTGCAGGAGTTCGCCCGCGCGGAACACGCCGTAGCGGTGCAGGGCAGCGGCCGGGCCGTGGGCGGCGGCGAATGCCAGGACCTCCGCGTCGCTGGCTGCCGTGCGCTGCCGGTACGTGGCCTTCGCGGGCAGCTGCTCGCCGTCGGTGCGGCGGGCGCGGAGCTCGGCGAGGCGGTCCTCGAGCTCGCGGGCCTGCCGCCAGTGCTCGCTGGTGACCTGCCGGTTGGTCGCACAGGTCTCGCACGCTTCGCCGGTGGGCCAGAGCCAGCCGTTCTCGCACAGCGGCTGGCCGCAGCCGCGGTCCACGACGCCGACGGCCAGGAGCCAGGCGGCGATGTCGCGGATGGGTCCGGCGTCGCGGTAGCGGGTGGCGATCCGGGCGGCCATCCGCTCAGGAGTCATCAGGGTGTGGACGGCCTGGTCGAGCTGGCGGCCGATCTCCCGGGCCACTCGCCGCAGCACGAACCGGCTGACGTCGCCGTCCTGCAGGAGGTGCCGGACCGGGGCGAGGCTCTCGTGGATACGGCGCGTCCAGCGCAACTCCGGACCGCCGTACGGGGCCTTGCCGGTGCGCTGCGGGGTGGGGTGGGTGCCGCGCGGAGCGCGAGAGGCGCCCGGCCCGAACGTGCCGCCAGCAAGATCGCTTGCGGGAGTCGCGGGCTTACTACCGGTACCTCGCCTACGGCGGGACCCACCACTCAGCGCCGTCTCATCCGGTCGGTCAGTCTGCTGGTCTTCCTCAGTCGCGAGGGACCCGTCATGATCGCCCGGACCCGATCCGTCATGAATGACCGGAGCCCCGTGCACGGCGTGCAGCGGGTGCCGGTGGGTCTCGTAGGCGTGGCGGCCGCGCTCGCCCTGGCGGCGGTGCACGGTGAGCCAGCTGGTGGCGGCGAGCTCGTCGACCAGGCGGCGGACCTGCCGCTCGCCGAGGTGCTCGCCCGCCCGGGCACCGGTGTGGTGGTAGAGCATCTCGCCGAGCTCGGCCGCGGTGACGGGGATCCGGCGGGCGGTGGAGTAGGCGAGGAGCGCGTACAGGCGCAGCAGCCGCGGGGCGAGGGCCTCCGCGGCGCGGACGGGGACACGTACCCACAGTTCGCCGGCGTCGAGGGGGCGGACGGAGCGCTCGGCGGACTGACCGCGGCCGTCCTTGTAGGTGCGGCGGCGGGTGGGGACCTCGACCAGGCCGTCGATCGTGTCGGGGCGGGAGAGTTGCCGGAGGCCCCGCTCGACGCCGCTCTTGGACATGCCGAGGTAGGTGGCGATCGTGTCGACTCGGGCCGTGCACAGCTCGGCGCGCTGTGAGAGGGCTGCGATCTTGACGTAGACGCTCAGGGCGGCATCGCCGTACTGAGCGCCTACGACCAGGCGCAGTGGGACCTTGACGGTGTGTCCGCCGTCGCGCGGGCGCGCCCCGGCGGCCGCGCTGGGCTGCTGGGGGCGGGCTGCAGCCTGGGGGGCTGCGTGCGCGGCGACGGACAACTCGGGGCTTCCTTCGTGGTGGTGGAACGGTCTGGCGAGATCGGCTGGGGCGTGGGTCAGTCGGTTTCGGTGACCGGCTCGGCGAGGCTGGCGTCGCGGACGGCGCGGACCTGCTCGAGGACCAGGGCGGGGATCGCGAGGCTCAGGCCCTCGCGGCCGGCGTCGAGGCCCTGGGTGACGCGGCGGGTGCAGAGCCAGCCGCGCTGGGTCAGCACGTGGATCTGCACCTGGACCTGGCCGGCGGTGAGGCCGGTGTCCTCGGCGAGTTGCTCAGCCGTGGGCTGGAAGCGGGGGAAGACCATGCCGGTCTTGTGGTGGGCGTAGCCGAGGAGCGTGAGTGCGACCAGGCGGGCCTCGGGGTGCATGCGGCTGTAGCGCAGGCCGTGGTGGAACATCGTCCGCATGCGCTCCTTGCGGTGCAGGCGGCCCGGAGCAATCTGGTCCGCCAGGGTTCCCGAGGTGCTGGGCCGGGCGGGGGCGGGCTGCGGGGCGGGGCGGCGGGCGAGGTCGCCGGGGTTCGGGACGCGGGGCGCGGTGGGTGCGGTCACAGGTTCAGGTCCTTCCGGTGGTCGACCGCGGCCTGGGCGGCGCGGTAGTTGGCGGGGGTGGAGCGGCGTTTGCCGGAGGCGATGGCCTGGTTGTCGTGGACGCGGGAGTCGTTGAGCGGGCTGGGCGTGGTCCAGGCGCCGGCCGGGAGGCCCGGCCCGGGCTCGATCTCCTTCAGGCCCTGCAGGGCGCGGGGCGTGTGGGAGGGGCAGCACCAGCCGGTGAGGTAGAAGCGGGTGCCGTCCACGGCCCGGCAGTGACGGCCCTCGGGTCCGATCCAGTGCCGGCACTCCGAGCTCACGACTACGCGTCCTCGTGGTCGTAGTCGGCGGCGTAGTCGTCCGGGCTCAGGCAGGTGGCCTTGCCCTCTTCGGCCCAGGCGTCCTCGGCGAAGGGGTCCGGCATGACGCGGACCGGCATGGCGACGGCCAGCTGCACGCCGATCGCCGCGTACTGGTTCTCCTCGGGGAGGTTCAGCACCGTCTCGCCGGGCAGCCCCGGCGCCGGGTGCACGTGCCGGTCGATCAGGGCCTCGTTGAAGGTGGCGAACCCGGTGCAGTGGTCGACGGCGGCCGCGCGGTCCTCGTACAGGCCGGCGATGTGGAGGTCCTCGACCTTGGCGCCGACGGTGACGACGGCGTGCAGCTGCTCGGGCAGCTTCGGGCACTCGTGCGGCGGCGTGGTGTAGTCGGCGTCCGGGCTGCACGGGGGGCGGTGGCCGCTCGGCCGGGCGCAGTCGGCCATGTCGGCCATCGGCCCGGGTGTCCCGCACGGGGCGAGAGGCACGTCGGAGCGCAGGCGGGCGAGGGCGAGTTCGGGCTCGCCGCGCTCGAGGTACTGCTCGGCCTCGCGGATGGCGGCCGCCATCGTCATAGCGGCCAGCTTGGTTCCGGCGGCCGATGCTTCGCTCTCGTGGCGGGCCGGGGCGCCGTGGACGACCTGGCCGTCCCGGATGACAGCGATGCACGCCGGGCCCGCCTCGAACCACGGCGTGTACAGCGGGTCGTCGGAGGCCTCGACGGCGAACGCGCCCACCATTCCCTCGAACGCCCTGGCGTCCTGGTCCGGGCAGGTGTGGGCGAGGAGCCGCATGTCCATCAGACCGTGGTCGCCGGCGCTGACCACGTACGTCTCACCGAACGCCTGGAGGTGCTCGGTGGCCTCGTAGTGGATGTGGACGAGGTCGCCCGGGCGGGCGGGGTACCAGGGGGCGTGGGTCAGCTGGTGGTCGGCGTGGGTGAGGGCCTCGACCATGGCGCCGATGTCGCCGCGGGCCTTGGCGTGGTCGGACTGGGCGAGCGGGGACGGCCCGGCGGCGACGGGGCGGCCGTACAGGGCGGTGAAGATGCGTTCGGCGACGGCGGCCGGGTCGCCGGTCCAGGTGTGCTCGCTCGGGGTGGCGGCGTTGGGGAACGTCTCGGTGACCTTGACGTTCAGGAAGGCGGGTGTGGCGCCGGGGATCAGCTTCTCGATCGTCTCGGTGATGATGATCAGGCGCGGGTCGTGGCGATGCACGGTGTCTCCAAGTGGTGATTGCTGGTGGCCGGTCGGGAGGGACGGGGTGTCAGGCACGTCCCTCCCGACCGGCGGATCGCGGACGGACTCATGCCGGGTCCGGGGCGGGGGACCGGCAGGGCGTGCCACAGCCGGTGCAGGTCGCGGTGCCGTCGCCCTCGTCCTCGTGCTCGGTGGCGCCCTCGCAGGTGATTTCGCACTCGGCCGTGCCTCGCTCGGGGCGGAAGGCGGCGTAGGTGGCGCCGGCCGGGTAGAGGAGGTCGCGCAGGGACCGGGCCGCTAGGGAAGCCACGCCCACACCAGCTGCCAGGCAGAGCAGCACGGTGGCGATGCCCAGGCTGCTCATGTGTCCGCCCCGGCTTCCGGCTGCAGTGCGGCCAGGGCGTCGGACCAGGCCGCGTCGTCGTCGGAGGAGGGCGGTGTGGCCGGGTCCGGTACGGCGGTGCCGAGGTAGCGGGCCTCGACGCGGGTGCCGTCGGGCACGACCTGCGTGCGGGACTCGAAGGAGCCTGCCGGGCCGTACGCGCCGTAGTTGCCGCCCGCGACGCGGATCTGGGCCCCGACCTTGCGGGCGGTGCCGAGCGACCGGTAAACGCCGACCGTGCCCCACTGGCCCGGCCGGGCCCGCAGCTCGGCGGCGATCCGATCGTGATCGCCGGGTCGGCCGTAGGAGCGCGCCGGTGGAGTGGACGTCGTCCCTGCCGGGATGTCCTTCTCCTTGCGCCGCTCCTCCTCCTTCAGGGCCTGGTCGATGGCCTCGGCGATCTGCGGGATGGTCGCCGACCAGAGGAGGTCGGAGTTGACGCCGGCCAGCATGAGCATCGGGCCGCGCATCTCGTGCCCGACGTACGGCCGGGAGGTCTGCGGGGCGCGCAGGGCGGCGGCGATGATGTCGATACGGGAGGTCATCTGGCACCGCCCCCGTGGCCGCCGGTGCGGAGGTCTGTGCGGGCGCGGTCGATTGCCGCGCACTTGCCGCAGCCCGGAGCCGTGCAGGTGTGGAAGAGGGGGATGTGGTCGCCGCCGCGGGCAGTGCCGACCAGGCCGCCGTTCCATGCCTGGCGCGCTCGACGCTGGGCCTCGCTCGTCTCGGGCAGGCGAGGACGCTGTGTGGGGCTCCGCATCAGCCTTCACCACCCTCGGACACGAGGTCGGCAACTTCGTCCCACCGGGTTGCAACGGCCCGGAGCAGGGCGCGCTCACGTTCCATTGCGTGGGTCGCCTCGTCCCACAGGTCGAGGTCACGCCACGCCCAGATCTCCTCCTCGATCAGCTGGTCCAGGAGGGTCGGCTGGAGAGCGTCAAGCTCCCAGCTGCTGCGGCCGTGAGCGCGGATGTAGCCAGAGGCGCGGGAGTCGGTCAGCTTGGCCGGGTTGGGCGGCGGCTGGTGCTCCTCGACCTGGTCCATGTTCAGCGCGATACGCCGGACCTCGACGTCGGCCTCGAACAGCTGAAGGCGCTCGCGGATGTCCCGGGTCATGTCCACCCCGGACGGGTCATGGTCACCGAGGTGGATGATCACGGGCTTCTGTCCGGCGCGCTGGTAGCGGATCATCCGCTGCGCGGCGCCCCACAGTTCCGACTGCGAGGTGTAGCCACGGCAGGAGAAGTAGTCGACGTCGTACCGCTGGCACACGCCGGTGATCACGCCGACGAGGGCGTCCTTCTCGATCCATACCTCGATGCGGTGCGGCTGGTTCGCCCATCGTTCGGTGCGGTAGCCGGAGGCTGCGGACCTGATGACCGAGTGCGGGTTGTCCCAGTGGGACAGGCCACGCAGGTTCCGGGTCCGATCGACGATGTAGTCCCAGTCGAGCAGGCCGGCCAAGCGCGCGTTGTTGATGACGTTGCCGAGGTTCTTGTACTCGGACTGCTTGTTGGGGATCAGGTCCCGGGCGACGAACTGGTAGTAGAGCTGACGCAGAGTGAGGTCGAAGCCCTGCTCCGCGTACTGTCGGCAGATCCGCTCAGCCGTCGCGATCAGCTCAAGGCTGCGCGGGCTGAACTTCTTCTCCACGTAGGCCTGACGTGTCATACGGCGACGACCAGTGCGGGCGTGAGCTGCTCGCGGTGGGTGCCGACCCAGCGGGCGGCGTCCTCGAGCGTCTCGAGACCGGCGGAGCTGTGCGTGAAGCGCAGGCTGTGGACCTGGTGGGCGCCTTCGGGGTTGAGGTCGGCGCCGGCGATCCAGCGGGGGCGGCCCTCGCTGTCCCGGTAGGAGGTGATCAGCCCGGCCAAGTTGGCGCGGGTGACCGGTCCGCGGTCGCGGGTGACGAGGTAGTCGTGCGGCTCGCCCTCGGCGGTGACCGGCTGCCCGGGCCACAGCCACACCCCGCCGACCTCGCGCGGAGGCTGGCCCCAGCCGGTGAGAGCGGTCGTGGTGCAGGCGATGCCGAGGCCCTCACCGGCGAGGGTGTAGACGGTCTGGCAGTCGTCGCACAGCAGCCGGACCTGCACACGACTGACGGTGTTCTCGTGGCCGCACAGCTCGTTGGTGCAGGAGTGGGGCTCGGCGTCCCGGAGGAGGGGGCGGACGCCGTCGTCGTGCCGCAACTCGACGGTGTTCCAGGTCGGGTTGGGGCAGCTGATGGTGTGGGTGAGGGGCTGCCACCCCAGGTAGAGGTCCTCGATCAGATGCATCGGTGGGTTCCCTTGCGGTGGCGCCCGTGGGGCGGCTCAAGGCTGGTGACGGGGACGAGGGGTTCGCCGGCACTCAGGGCGGGACGGGGCTCGGGCTGGCAGACGGGCCCGGTGTAGAGGGGCTCGCCGGTCGTGACCCGGGCGAGGACCCACTTCAGACGCGGCTGCTCGTCCTGGCCCTGCTCCTGCTCCTGCTCCTCGCCCTGGTCGGACTTGTCAGCGCGGTCGCTGCCGAGGTCCTCGTCGACGAGGTGCTTGACGAGCCACAGCAGGAGGCCGGTGCTGACGGCGGAGCCGGTGACGACGAGCCATAAGGTCACCGGGTCGCCGGTCACCACGGGTGCCCCGCGCTGCTGCGGGCGGGGACGTCGCCGACGAGAAAGCCCTGCAGACGGCGCGCGGACCGGGCGGCGGCCTGGTCGTCGAGGAGGTCGCCGACGTTCTCGCCGCGCAGGTGCACGGTGATCTCGCCGTAGTGCCCGGTGCCGGTGACCACGGGGCCGTGGCGCAGGATGGTGCTGGCGCTCACGGACATCTTGTCCAGCCACCACTGCCAGCCCAGAAGCGACAGGGGACGGACGGTCAGCGTCAGATGCGTGCGGGTGGGGACGTCGGTGGCGGTGACGTCGTGGGTGCCGCGCAGCTCGAGGGCCAGGAGCGCCGCGGGCGAGTCCTCCTCGACCTCGGGGTGGATGGCCGAGCGGCAGCCCGCGTACTCGCTGATGTGCCGGTCGACGGGGCCAGCCTGTTCGGTGAGCGCGTACGAGACGGGCTCGAGCTCGGCGACCGTGGCGTCGACCTCGGCGAGCATCGCCGCGACGGCGGGGGTGAGCTCGATGGCCAGACGCTCGAGATGCTGTCCGTTGAGCGGCAGGTCGAGGACGGCCACCGCAGTGGTGAGGCGTCCGTGAAGGGCGAGTTGGAGGTCGCGACTCACTGCTCACCGCCAGCGGCCGGGGCGGGTACGGGGGCGAAGACGATGGTGTCCGGGCTGTCGGAGGCCTGGACGACGGGGACATGCGCGACGACGCTCTCGCCGAGCGGCACCGGCAGGGCCGCTGGCTCCGCTTCCGGCGCCGGGCCGGGGGTGGCGGTCGGGTGTGTGCGGTCGGCGGCGAGCAGCTGCTCGGCGGCGACCGCCTCCTCCCGGGTGAGGAGGGTCCAGGCCCAGACCTCGACGCCGTCGACACGGAGTCGGGTCTCGGCGTAGACGGCGAGGCTGGTGTCGCTGGGGACCAACTCCCACGAGGCGCCCTGCCAGGACGCGAGTGCGCGGACGCCGGAGACGTCGCTGCCCCAGAAGATGTGGACGCTGTACTCGCCGGTGATCTCCCGCTTCATGTCGATGTCGCGGGGGAGGGTGGTGAGCTGGCCGATGATGCAGCCGGCCACGGCATGAGCCTGTGTCAGGGTCGCACCCTGCGGCTGCTGTTCGTCGACTTCGGGCGGTGCGGTGGATGTGGTGGGCTGGGTAGCCTGCACGGTGAGCCTCATTTCCACGTGGTGAGGTGCTCGTTGCGAGCGGGGTCGTGGGGACCGGCCAGGGTCCGCGCGGCCCCTCGTTTCGTCAGACCGCAGCCGCGGCCTTCTTGGCGCGGCGGGCCTGTGCGGCGGCCAGCGCCAGGCGCCTGAAGTGCGCCGACTTCAGGTGCTCGGCCACGCGAGCGATCTGCTCCTCGGACGCGTTCGGGTGCTTCTCGCGGGCCTGCTGTTCAAAGCGGCCGTTCGCCGCGGCTCGCGCCTTCGCCGTCCTGCTGGCCGGATCGAGCGTGTTCGCCCAGCTGGTGTGGGCAGCCAGGCTGGCTCGAAGCGTCCTCTCCTGGGGGTCCATGTCCCTCCCTCCTATACTCATCACCATTCGAGAATGGGGATGGATCGAGCGAAAAAAGAGCCCTCCGTCGAGCCTGGACCGCATGGGCGATGGCTTCGGCTTCCAGCTCGGAAACGGTGGGGCGTTCCTCTCTCACGAGCTTTTGAATCTTGCTGTACGAGACGCCGGTCGCGCTGGCCAGGGATCTGACCGTGTGGACTACGCCCCCCGGTAGTGGCTGCTTCATCAGGCGATGTAGCAGCTCGCCGTCGTGCACGCGGTATCTATCTGCCGACACAGACCCTCCGCCGGTGGTGCCATCCCCATTCTCGAATGAGGATGGAGTCAGCTAAGCACAGCGCTCGCGGGTTGTCTAGCACAGTGCTGCGGCGACTTCTCTGCGCCCCTTGCGCCCCTTCTGTGTACACACGAGCATCTGTTTTTGGTCTGTCTTTGCAGGCCAGGTACCCATACGCGAATCGAGATGTGGACAATGTTCGAGACGGAGTGACGGGACCCCCGCCGGATGAGCCGACACATCCGACCCCGTCATCCCTCAGACCGGGAGACCTCGACATGACCACTCGGGACACCGAGACGCTCGCTGAGCTGGTGAGTCAGTACGCCGGAAAGGGTGCAGGCCGGGAGCCGAAGCTGACCTTCGAGCAGCTCTCCGAAAGGAGCGTCGATCCCGACAGCGGGTACAAGCCGAGCGCGAATCTGCTGTGGCGTATCGCATCGGGGCACCTCATCAAGGTGAACCCGCCGCTGGTAGCAGCCATCGCCGCCGGATGCGGCGTAGATGTGAGGCGTGTCCGGGCGGCGGCGGCAAGGCAGTTCCTCGGGTGGGATGCGGCGAGCCTCCCGGATGCAGACCTGGACGAGGAGCAGGACGAGGTCGTTCAGGTTGCGCGATCAGCGGGCGTTACGCCCGAAGAGATGCCTGCCGTACGGCAGTTCTTCGACAATCTTCGACGCCAGCGCGATACCGGGGAGTAGGTCACGAACTTACGTTCTTCACTTACGGAACGTTTCAGTGTCACCCCATTGGGTGACGCGATAAGTGCGACACCTCGGCGTAGAGTGATCGAACCTCGCGCGGTTCGAACGCGTGTGCAATTCATGCTGCCTGCACACACGCGGGAATGGGGGTCGGATGGCAGATTCACCCGAGGTGTACGAGGTCTATGTCCATGCGGCCGATCTGAAAGGGGAAACCCCCGTCGCGGCCAGGGACACCCTCGAGAGATATGAGCTGGCCATCGACTTCTCCTGGCCGCCGGAAGCGATCACCGCAAGCCTGCAAGCCATCTTCCAGGACGCGGTCGACAGTCAGCGCTGGTCACGCAACGACACCCGGGAGCAGGCTGAGGCTGACCCCCAAACGGAGGACAGCCTTACCTGATGACACGAGCCACCCGGCGACTACAACCGGTCGCCGGGACTCAGTCTCTTGTGGGCCTGGCGAGCCCGCTCGGCGCCCGCCGAGGCACCGTAACGGGCGACCATGGAGCGCGACCTCCACCCCGCGATCCGCATCAGGTCGGTCTCACCTCCGTCCTCTGCCATCCACTGATGCGCGAACGTGTGCCGGAACTGATGCGGGTGGATGTGCGGGATGCCGGCCTCCTTGCATCGGTTCTCGACCATCGTGCCGACGCCCCAGATCGTCAGCCGTGAGCCCCGCTTGACGCTCCACCACAAGGCGTCGTCGTTCTCCAGCTTCCGGCCCCGGTGCTTCGCGTACGCCCGCAAGTAGCGGTCCAGTGCCTGAGTCGTCTTCCTGCCGAACGGGATGGACCGGTGACGGCCGCCCTTGCCGAGCACGCGCAGCACCATCTGGTCCAGGTCCAGGTCGCCCACCGTGCGCTCGGTCAGCTCGGACAGTCTCGGGCCGGCGTCGAGGAACAACATGACGATCGCCGTGTCCCGGCGCGACTTGTAGTCCTTCCCCTCGCACGCCTTCAGCAACTTCCTGAGGGAGTCCTCCGGGATGATTGGCACCTCCACCTCCGGAACCTCCGGCGGCTTCATCGTGCGCATGGGGGAGCGGTCCATCTCCTCCTCGTCCACGCACCAGTTGAAGAAGCGCCGCAATGATCGGTAGTGCTGGTGCGCATTGCCCGGACTGGTCCGCTCCCGCAGGGCGATGATGTACGCCTCGACGTGCTCGCGGTGCAGGCCCTCGTCGCCCTCCAGCTCGGCCGGTGCCGGCCGCGGATGATCTGCTGTGGGCTCGTACTCCCGGAGGAATCCGGCTAGGCCCTCGGCGGCGGTGCGGTAGATCCGCACGGTGTTCTCGCTGAGTCCCTGCGCTTTGAGGGACCGGAGCCAGGACGCGGCCAGAGGGGCGATGTCGTAGCGAGGCTGGTTGGCCAAAGCCGTGCCCTCTCTCATCTCTGTTCGGGTATGCGAATAACCGGAGCCCCGGGGTGGGCGGTGGGGGCCTCCGGGGGATGGGTACGACGTTACGCCGATTCGCCGGACAGGCAAGGCGCTTGGCTAAATACCGCTGTGCGCAGCGCACATGAAAAGGACCTCACCTGAAAGGCGAGGTCAGAGGGTGTGGGCGCCCCCGGCAGGACTCGAACCTGCGGCCAAGCGCTTAGAAGGCGCCTGCTCTATCCACTGAGCTACGGGGGCCGGGTGTGGTGGCCTCTGTCGTGGTGCCCGGGTGTGGGCTGATCCGTGACGTTGCCGGGGACAAGGATAGAGCTCCCGAGTCCTTGCCCCTGTTGCTTCGCCTCCGTGGCTCAATGTGGAGGTTCGGTGAAGCGGTCCTGATAATCGCAGGCAGGTACGAATCGTGCACCTCTTTTGGCGCCTCGCGCCTCGGGTGTTGTGCACTCGTTATGCCTGCGCCCCTCTCGTCCCCTCCATCCCGTGTGTCCTGTCGGCGCGCAGACGTACTTATATGCTTCAGAAAGTCCACAAAATTGGGCATTCTTCGCATGTGGTGACCTTGGACGTACGGCCTCAGCTGCTCGACGCGCTCTCCACCTTGCGCGACCGTGTCGCCGCCGCGCGCTTTCCGCTGCCCCTGGCAGGGGCCCCGCGCGCGCGTGCCAACCGCGACGAACTGCTCGCGCAACTCGACGATTACTTGGTGCCCCGCCTGCGGCAACCCGAAGCGCCATTGCTCGCCGTTGTCGGGGGCTCGACCGGGGCCGGCAAGTCCACCCTCGTCAACTCCCTGGTCGGACGGAAGGTCAGCCAGGCCGGTGTCCTGCGGCCGACCACCCGGACGCCCGTCCTGGTGTGTCATCCCGAGGACCACCACTGGTTCAGCGGCATGCGCGTACTGCCCAACCTCACGCGCGCGTGGCTGCCCCAGCAGGAACTGGGCCAGGACCTGGGTGACGACTCATTCCCCCCTGACCGGGACGGCGAGCGCGTCCTGCGCATCGAGACCGCCGAGAACCTCCCGCGCGGTCTCGCCCTGCTGGACGCCCCGGACATCGACTCGTTGGTGGCCGAGAAC
This sequence comes from Streptomyces neyagawaensis, assembly GCF_023516595.1. Lineage (GTDB taxonomy): Bacteria > Actinomycetota > Actinomycetes > Streptomycetales > Streptomycetaceae > Streptomyces > Streptomyces neyagawaensis. Next base: position 137,908 of record NZ_JAMGBG010000023.1, read on the forward strand.
CGCGTACTCGCCGCGGAACTGATCTGCGCCGCGGACATCTGGGTGATGGTGACCACGGCCGCGCGGTACGCCGACGCCGTGCCGTGGCATCTGCTGCGCACCGCCAAGGAGCACCGGGCCACCCTCGTCACGGTGCTCGACCGGGTTCCCCACCAGGTCGTGTCCGAGGTCTCCCGCCAGTACGCGGCCCTGCTGACCAAGGCGGGGCTCGGCGACGTACCCCGGTTCACCGTCCCGGAGCTCCCCGAGTCCGCCTGGGGCGGCGGGCTGCTGCCGGCCACCGCCGTCGCACCGCTGCTGACCTGGCTCACCCAGCAGGCGACCGACCCCGCCGCGCGGCAGCAGGCCATGGCCCGCACCGCGCACGGCGTACTCGACTCGCTGCGGACCCGGATGCCCGAGCTGGCCAGCGCCGCCGCGCAGCAGTACTCCGCCGCGCTCCGGCTCACCTCGGCCGTCGACATGGCGTACGACGGCGAGCACGCGCGCGTGAAGGGGCGGTTGCAGGCCGGGGCCGTGCTCGCGGGCGACGCCCTGAAGCGGTGGCGCAGCTATCCGCTCGACTGCACCGCCGGTGAACTGCTCGACGCGCTCGTGGAGAGCCTCGGCACGCTGCTGATGTGCGCCGTCACCGCCGCCGACGAGCGCATCCGCGAGGCGTGGCGGCGCGAACCGGCGGCCGTGGCCGCCGGGTTGATGGACCGTCTGTCGACCTCCGGGAACACCGAGCACCGCATCGGGATGACCGTACGGCGCTGGCGGCGCGTCCTGGAGGAGTACGCCGAGGAGGAGGTGCGCGGCCTCGACCGGGGCGTCGCGCCCGACCCCGAGGCCGTCGCCGCCCTCGTCGCCACGGCCCTGCTGGGCGGCCGGCGCGCCAGGGCGGCCGGTGAGGGGCTCGCCGAGCGGATCGGGGCGCACGGCGCGCTCCGGCTGCGGGACCGCGGCGGGCGGCTGCTCACCGAGTACCTCGAACGGGCACTCGACACCGAGCGCGACCGCCGTCTCGCACCGCTCGACGCCCTCGATGTCCACCCCGAGCCGCAGGCCGAACTGATTGCCGCGCTGTCCGTACTGCAGAAGGAGAGGTGACCGCCGTGACCGCCGTCACTGACCACGCGGACCACACCGGGGACGGCGTCCCCGGCAAGGCCGACGATCTGAAGAGTGGCCGCCCTGGGGATGGCGTTCTCGAGCGGGAGCGACCCAGGGGCGAGAACCAGACTGGGGTCGAGGGGCGCTCGTTCGGTTCAGGGAGCGACGGTTCGGGGGAGCCGGGTGAGCTTGGTGAGCCGGCTGAGGCGGAGGCTGTTGAGTCTGGAGAGGCTGCGGAGTCCTCTGGGGCTTGCGAGTCAAGTGCTGATGAAGGGGCGATCGAGGCTCAAGCTGTTGACGCGGCTGACGGCACTGCTGAGGACGGTGATGTCGCGGACGACTCGGAGGGTTCGGAGAGCCCGGAGAACCTGGACGGCCGCGAGGGGCGGAAGGATCAGAACGAACAGGGCGGTCAGGCTCCGGAGAAGCCCGCCAAGCGGGAGCGGCTCGGGACCTGGTGGAGTCGGGTGGCTCGGGAGGACCGAGGGAGCCGGGAGAGCAGGCGGGGCAAGGCGGAGGACAAGCAACCCCCGGACGGTACGACTAGCCGGGAAGAGCGCGAAAAGGGTGCCCACGTGCGCGTGAAGGGTGATGACGTGCCCGACAGGGCCGACTCGCGGCGCGTTGCCTCCGCCGAGTCAGCTGCCCGTACGGATCGCGTCGGCCGTACGGATCACCCTGGTCGTACGGATCGCCCTGGCCGTACGGATCGCCCCGGTTGGAGGGGGCGCCTCGGCCGCACCGATCCCGGGCGTACCGATCCCGACCGTACGGACCGCGTCAGCCGTAGTGACCCCGGCCGTTCGGAAGCCGCTCGTGGTGCGGAGTCCGCTGGTCGTGGGGAGTCCGCTGGTCGTGGGGAGGCCGAGGAGTCCTGGGACGACGGGCTCATCGCGCGGCGGGTGTCCGAGACGAGCGGTTCCGAGGAGGCCGCACGGGTGTCGATGGTGGAGACGAGGCCCGCCGATTCGCAGTCGGTCAGCCCGTTGGCGTACGACACCGCCCTGCGGTCCCGGCTGGAGGCGTTGCGGGAGCTGGTCGGGCTGTCACGGACACGGCTGGACAGCCGGACGCTCGCCGAGGCGGGGCGGGTGCTGGACGAGGCGGCGGCGCGACGCAAGCTCTCGGGGCAGCACACGGTCGTCGCCATCGCGGGCGCCACCGGCAGCGGCAAGTCGACGCTGTTCAACGCGCTCGCCGGCGTGGCGATCTCGGAGACGGGCGTCCGTAGGCCCACCACGGCGGCGCCCATCGCGTGCAGCTGGAGCGACGGCGCCGCCACCCTGATCGACCGGCTCGGCATTCCGGGACGGCTGCGGCGGCGGCCGTTGCAGAGCGCGGAGGCGGAGGCGCAGTTGGCCGGTCTCGTCCTGGTGGACCTGCCCGACCACGACTCGGCGGCGGTGCAGCACCGGCAGCAGGTGGACCGGATCCTGGGACTCGTCGACGCGATCATCTGGGTCGTCGACCCGGAGAAGTACGCCGACGCCGTGCTCCACGAGCGGTATCTGCGGCCTCTCGCGGGCCATGCCGAGGTCATGTTCGTGGTGCTCAACCAGGTGGACCGGCTGCCCGGAGAGGCCGCCCACCAGGTGCTCGACGATCTGCGGCGGCTGCTCGACGAGGACGGGATCGCGCTCGGGGAGCACGGCGAACCGGGCGCGGCCGTGCTCGCCCTGTCCGCGCTCACCGGGGACGGGGTGGCGGAGCTGAGGGAGGCGCTCGGGCAGTTCGTGGCCGAGCGGGGAGCGCCGGGCCGCCGGGTGCAAGCCGATCTGGACGCGGCCGCCTCACGGTTGTGGCCGGTGTACGCCACCGGGCGGCGCACGGGGCTCAGTGAGCGGGCGCGGAACGAATTCGCCGCGCGGCTCGCCGACGCGGTGGGCGCCACCGCTGCGGGCGAGGCCGCCGAACGGGCCTGGCTGCGCAACGCCAACCGCGCGTGCGGCACGCCCTGGCTCCGGCTGTGGCGCTGGTACGAGGGGCGGAGCGACCTCCCGACCGGACGGCATTCCCTGAGGATGCCCGTGGACGAGGAGCCCACCGCGCGGCAGCGCGTCGAACAGGCCGTACGGGTCCTGTCCGACCGTGCCGCGGCGGGGCTGCCCGCGCCGTGGGCGCAGGCGGTGCGCGAGGCGGCGGCGCGCGGGGCGCTGGGGCTGCCCGAGGCGCTGGACGAGCTGGCGGCGCGGGTCGGGGCGCCCACCGGGCGGCCCCCGCGGCCGGGCTGGTGGCCTGCCGCGGTGCTGGTCCAGGCGTCCATGACGGTGCTGCAGGTCCTCGGCGGGCTGTGGCTGCTGGGGCAGATCATCGGTGTCATGTCCCCGAATCTGGGGGTGCCTGTGCTGTTGATGGTGATCGGCATCGTCGGTGGTCCGGTCGTGGAGTGGGGATGCAGGCTGGCGGCGCGGGGGCCGGCCCGGCGCTACGGCCTCGAAGCCGAGCGGCGGCTCTGGGAGGCGGCCGCCGGGTGCGGCCGGGCGCGAGTGCTGGACCCGGTGGCCGCCGAGTTGCTGCGCTACCGGGAGGTGCGGGAGCAGTACGGCCGGGTGCTGGGGGCGGCACAGGTGGGGTGAGTGCCCAGGTGGGGTGAGTCCTCGCCGACCTCTGCCTCGTTCACCCGGTCGGGTCGTATGCCTGGTCCACCGCGTGGGCCGAGTGGGCCGACCCCTTTCACCCGCTTGGGTGGCGGAGTTCTCCACAACTCGCGGGTAGTACACAGCGCTCAGCGGGCTCGTCCCCGCGACGGCAGTCTGGATTCGCGGCGATCGCAGCGCCACCACCCCCTCGCACGGAGCGGCGGGGCGGAGGCGGCGCGGTCACCGCGACAGACAGCGGTCGTACGGGACGGGCCCGTACGCGTGTCAGGCCGGCCTCGTTGCCGGTGTGAGGGAGGGATCGCGAGATGAACGAGACGATGGTGTGCGTGGTGGGGAACGTGGCGACCCAGCCGGTCTGCCGCGAGTTGTCGACGGGCTCCTCGGCCCGGTTCCGGCTGGCGGTGACCTCGCGGTACTGGGACCGGGAGAAGAGCGAGTGGACCGACGGCCACACCAACTTCTTCACGGTGTGGGCGCGGCGCACCCTCGCGGCGAATGTGGCGTCGTCCGTTTCGCTGGGCGACCCGGTCGTGGTGCAGGGGCGGTTGAAGGTGCGCACCGAGCAACGGGACGGGCAGAGCTGGGTCTCGGCGGACGTGGACGCGGTCGCGATCGGCCACGACCTGTCGCGGGGCACCTCCGCGTTCCGGCGGGCACCCCGGGGAGAGACGGCGACACAGGCCCCGCCCCAGCCGGAGCCGAACTGGGAGACACCGGCCCCCGGTCGGCGCCCCGACATGGAAGCGGAACTGCACCCGGAAGCAGTCGGAGTGACGTGACATCAGAAGGCGATGGCATCACATCAGGGTGTGAGTGACACGTCCTCAGGGTGCGCGAGTCCGGTTCGCGGTGCCGTTCCTGAGTGTCGGCCGGTTCGAACTGCGGCTTATCGGCGGGTGCGTGACGAACACTCCGGACGTAAATGCCGTCGATTTGTCGATAAGCCCTGTCCGTGACCGGTGCGGGCGATAACGATTCCGATTCGGATCGGTTGTCCGACCATACGACTGGGAAGAGCGGTGCGCCGCGTCCCTAGGATGCCGGGCATAGCTCACGGGGCTTCTGATTCTGCTGGTGGGACCACAACCCCCCACGTCAACGGGTCCTGCTCGAAGGGAAATTCTGTGGTTTCTTCGTTCTCGGCGCCGTTCACCGTGTCGTCCGGGTGGTCCGCGTGCAGAAGAGGGGCGGCCCGTCTCGCCGCCGTGTCGCTCGCGGCCGGCCTCGTCGTCGCGGGTGCGATCGTCACCGCGGGCACGGCCGTCGCCGACGAGGAGACGGTGCAGAGCCCGGGCGGAGCGACGGCCACCATAGGCGGCCTGAAGACGTACGGGACGGCCGTGATCCGCACCGACGGCGAGGAGCAGCAGCTGCCCGCCGGTCTGTTCGAGATGTTCGTCGACGGCGGCGGCACCCTGCAGACCTACTGCGTGGACATCCAGAACCCCACGCAGAAGGACGCCACGTACCAGGAGACCCCCTGGAGCGGCACCTCCCTGGGGCACAACAAGAACGCCGGCAAGATCAACTGGATCCTGCAGAACTCGTATCCGCAGGTGAACGACCTCGCCGCCCTCGCCGGCAAGGCGGGCGCCAAGGGACTCACCGAGCAGGACGCGGCGGCCGGTACCCAGGTCGCGATCTGGCGGTACTCCGACGGGGCCGATGTGACGGCCCTCGACCCTGAGGCCGAGAAGCTCGCCGACTACCTGGAGAAGAGCGCCCGGAACCTGTCGGAGCCGGCGGCCTCGCTGACCCTCGACCCGCCGGCGGTCTCGGGGCGGGCGGGCGAACGCCTCGGTCCGGTCAAGGTGCGCACCAACGCCGACGGCGTCACGGTGACCCCGCCGTCGGACGCCACCGCGGCCGGCGTGAAGGTCGTCGACGCCGACGGCAAGGCCGTGACCTCGGCGCGTGACGGCAGCGAGCTGTACTTCGAGGTGCCCGAGGACAGCGAGGACGGCTCGGCCGAGCTGGCCGTCGAGGCCTCCACCACCGTGCCGGTCGGTCGCGCCTTCGCCTCCGAGACCCGCAGCCAGACCCAGATCCTCGCGGGCTCCAGCGCGTCCACCGTCTCCGCCACGGCCACCGCGACCTGGGCCACCACCGGCGCGATACCCGCACTGTCCGCCGAGAAGAACTGCGCCGAGGGCGGCCTCGACCTCACCGTGGCCAACCCGGGGGACGAGCCCTTCACCTTCGAGCTGATGGGGATCGACTACACCATCGAGGCGGGCGAGACCCGGACGGTGACCATCCCGCTCCAGGAGGACCAGGCCTACGACTTCACGATCAAGGGAGCGAACGGCCTCGCGAAGCAGTTCCGCGGTGTCCTCGACTGCCGGACGGAGACCGAGGCGGACGCGGCAGGCGAGTCCGTGCAGACGCTGAGTGAGCCGAGTCCGGCGACGGTCGGCGGCGGCGCCGTCACCGACTCCGCCGGTGATCTCGCCGAGACCGGCAGCTCCGGCGCGACCCCGGTGATCGGAGGCGTCGCCATCGCCCTGGTCGTGATCGGCGGCGCCGTGATGATCGTCCTGCGCAAGCGGGAGCAGCAGAAGCAGTAGCCGACGAGCAGAGTTCCTTGGCAACTCAACAGCGAGTGACCGCGCGGTGACCTCCGCGAGCGACGCGGCCCCGGTACGCCCCTCAGGCGCCGGGGCCGCGCCGCTCTTGCGGGGCCTCACCATCCGGTTTCCGTCGAGGGCTGGCCGTGCGGCAAGATGGGTGGTACTGCCCACTGCCAGATTTCAAGTTGCCGGACGGTTTCTCTTGGCTGAGTTCATTTACACCATGCGCAAGACGCGCAAGGCGCACGGCGACAAGGTGATCCTTGACGACGTATCGCTGAGCTTCCTGCCCGGCGCGAAGATCGGTGTGGTCGGTCCGAACGGTGCCGGTAAGTCCACCGTCCTCAAGATCATGGCCGGTCTGGAGCAGCCGTCGAACGGCGACGCGTTCCTCTCTCCCGGGTACACCGTCGGCATCCTCCTCCAGGAGCCGCCGCTGAACGAGGAGAAGACGGTCCTGGAGAACGTCCAGGAGGGCGTCGCCGAGATCAAGGGCAAGCTCGACCGGTTCAACGAGATCGCCGAGCAGATGGCCACCGACTACTCGGACGCGCTCCTCGAGGAGATGGGCAAGCTCCAGGAGGAGCTGGACCACGCCGAGGCCTGGGACCTGGACGCCCAGCTGGAGCAGGCCATGGACGCCCTCGGCTGCCCTCCCGGCGACTGGGCCGTCACCAAGCTCTCCGGTGGTGAGAGGCGCCGCGTCGCGCTCTGCAAGCTGCTGCTGGAGTCCCCCGACCTGCTGCTCCTCGACGAGCCCACCAACCACCTCGACGCCGAGTCGGTGAACTGGCTGGAGCAGCACCTCGCCCAGTACAAGGGCACCGTCGTGGCCATCACCCACGACCGGTACTTCCTGGACAACGTGGCCGGCTGGATCCTGGAGCTCGACCGCGGCCGCGCCATCGGCTACGAGGGCAACTACTCGACGTACCTGGAGACCAAGCAGTCCCGTCTCAAGGTCGAGGGCCAGAAGGACGCCAAGCGCGCCAAGCGCCTCAAGGAGGAGCTGGAGTGGGTCCGCTCCAACGCCAAGGGGCGGCAGGCCAAGTCCAAGGCGCGTCTGGCCCGCTACGAGGAGATGGCGGCCGAGGCCGACAAGATGCGGAAGCTGGACTTCGAGGAGATCCAGATCCCGCCGGGCCCCCGCCTGGGCAACGTGGTCGTCGAGGTCAACAACCTCAGCAAGGCCTTCGGCGAGAAGGTGCTGATCGACGACCTGTCCTTCACGCTGCCGCGCAACGGCATCGTGGGCGTCATCGGCCCTAACGGCGCCGGCAAGACCACCCTGTTCAAGATGATCCAGGGCCTGGAGACGCCGGACTCCGGTTCGATCAAGGTCGGCGAGACGGTCAAGATCTCCTACGTCGACCAGACCCGCGAGAACATCGACCCCAAGAAGACGCTGTGGGCCGTCGTCTCCGACGAGCTGGACTACATCAACGTCGGCCAGGTCGAGATGCCGTCCCGCGCGTACGTCTCCGCGTTCGGCTTCAAGGGACCGGACCAGCAGAAGCCGGCCGGCATCCTCTCCGGTGGTGAGCGCAACCGTCTGAACCTGGCGCTCACCCTGAAGCAGGGCGGCAACCTGCTGCTCCTCGACGAGCCGACCAACGACCTCGACGTCGAGACCCTGTCGTCCCTGGAGAACGCGCTCCTGGAGTTCCCCGGCTGCGCCGTGGTCGTCTCCCACGACCGCTGGTTCCTGGACCGGGTGGCGACGCACATCCTCGCCTACGAGGGCGACTCCAAGTGGTTCTGGTTCGAGGGCAACTTCGAGTCGTACGAGAAGAACAAGATCGAGCGGCTCGGCCCGGACGCCGCCCGTCCGCACCGCGCCACCTACAAGAAGCTGACCCGGGGCTGATCTTGCGGCACATCTACCGCTGCCCACTGCGCTGGGCGGACATGGACGCGTACGGCCACGTCAACAACGTGGTCTTCCTCCGCTACCTGGAGGAGGCCCGTATCGACTTCCTGTTCCGCCCGGAGAAGGACTTCAAGCAGGGGTCCGTGGTGGCACGCCATGAGATCGACTACCGGCGGCAGCTCGTCCACCGGCACAAGCCGGTGGACATCGAGCTGTGGGTCACGGAGATAAGAGCGGCGTCCTTCACGATCACCTACGAGGTCAAGGACCCCGAGCAGGTCTATGTCACGGCCTCCACGGTGATCGTGCCGTTCGACTTCCAGGCCCAGCGCCCCCGTCGGCTCACGGCGGAGGAACGCGAGTTCCTGGCGGAGTACCAGGACGACGAGGAGGGGGCCGTCGCCGCATGACGGTGCTCCACCTCGCCGACGAGGGGGAGGCGGCAGATCTCGCGGCCTTCCTCTCCCGGCTGCTCCACTACGACCGGGGTGCGGCGGTGCGTCTCCAGGCCGCCGGCACCGCGCTCGCCGTCTTCGGGCGGCCGCCCTCCTTCGAGGTGCTGGCCATCCGGGCGGTACGGCTCGCGAAGCCGTTCGAGGACGGGCTGGACGTCACGCTGGACGTGACCGTGTCGGCCGGTGAACTACTGGAGTCGATCGACGAGTCGGCGGCCACCGCGGTCGTGCCCGCCGCCGTCACCGGCCCGCCGTGGGCCGGGGTGCTGCCCCCGCGCGGCGGCTGGCGCCGAGAGACGGGGCTGCCCGCCCAGGAGGCGGTGCGGGCGAGCGTCGCCGAGGCCGTCGCCGAGTTCCGCTCCCGCACGGGGGAGCTGGCGCCGGAGCAGCGCAACCGGGCCGAACTGGACCGGATCGGGCGGGAGATCTGGTCCCGGCCGATCGGGGACACCGCCCTGCCCGTGCGGGCCGCGCACGCGGCCCAGTCGCTGGGCTTCCTGCGGCCCACGCGAGGCCGCACGGTGGAGGAGCAGGAGCCCGCGCTCTTCTCGTCGGGCGCGTGGCTGCGCCTGCGCACGCCGTACGGGTCGATTGCCGTACGGCGCGCGGGGCTCGGCGCGCTGGACGTCAGCGTCCGCTGACCATCCCGCTCAGCCGGCTCAGCGGTTCAGTCGGGGGTGTTCACCATCGAGGCCGCCGCGTAGGTCAGGTAGTTCCACAGGGTGTGCGCGTGTTCCTCGGAGAGGTCCAGATCGTCGACGGCGTCGCGCATGTGCTTCAGCCAGGCGTCGTGCGCGGCCCGGTCGACGGTGAACGGCGCGTGCCGCATCCGCAGGCGGGGGTGGCCACGGTTCGCGCTGTACGTGGTGGGGCCGCCCCAGTACTGGATCAGGAACAGCACGAGGCGCTCCTCCGCCGGGCCCAGATCCTCCTCGGGGTACATGGGCCGCAGGATCGGGTCCTCCGCGACCCCCTCGTAGAAGCGGCGCACGAGGCGCCGGAAGGTCTCCTCGCCACCGACCTGTTCGTAGAAGGTCTGCTCCTGCAGCGTGCCGCGCCGAATCTCTTTCACGTGTCCCATGGTCTCAGACGGGGGGACGGAGGACTCAAGGCTTAGGACCATGGAGAATCCAGGGGGCTCGGCGGCACCGTGCCCGGCCCGGCGGCGCCTTCCGGGTGATGTACGTGGGTGGGGAACGGCGGATTCCGGGCCTGTGTGCCGCGACACTCGCCTCCGGGGGCGTCCGGCAGCACAGTGGACACATGGGCACGCACGCTGTGGACCACGACTTGGAACGCCTCGCCGCGCAGGCGCGGGCGGCACTGGTGCGCGAGATCGAGCGCAGCGGGGCCTGGGACGCCGACCCCATCTGGCGCGAGGCGTTCGAAGCGGTCCCGCGGCACCTCTTCGTCCCGTACTACTACGTAGGGGTCGTGGACGGTTTCGAGCGGCTGTGGGGCGAGGAGCGCGACCCGAGGCGGCGGGAGCGGTGGGTGCGGGGCGCGTACGCCGACGCGCCGCTGGCCACGCGGGTCCGGGACGGCGAGTTGATCTCCTCCAGCAGCCAGCCCTCCCTGATGGCGAAGATGCTGGCCGAGTTGGAGGTGGAGGACGGCCACCGGGTCCTGGAGATCGGCGCGGGGACCGGCTACAACGCCGCTCTGCTCGCGCACCGGCTCGGCGACGACCTGGTCACCACCGTCGACCTGGACGCCGACATCACCGAGGCCGCGCGCACCCATCTGCGGGCGGCCGGGTACCACCCGACCGTCGTCACCGGGGACGGGGCGCGCGGTGTGCCCGAACGGGCCCCGTACGACCGGATCATCGCGACCTGCACGCTCCACTCGATCCCGCGGGCCTGGCTCGCCCAGTGCGTCCCCGGCGGACGCGTCCTGACGCCGATGGCCACGGGGCTGGTGGCGCTGCGCGTCATGGACGACGAGCACGCGGAGGGGCGGTTCCTGCACACGGCGGCGTTCTTCGTGCCGTTGCGCGGGGGCGGAGAGCGGGAAGGGACGCACCCGCATCTGGGCGGGCTGCCGCGGCAGGCCCGGGATCACGATCTCTTCCGGTTCCTGCTGACCCTGACGGCGGGCAGCCTCGACCCACACGAGGCGCTCGCCCTGTGGCAGCGGGAAGGCATGCCGTCGCGTGAGCGCTACGGGATCACCGTCAGCGGCGACCGGGCCTGGGCCTGGCTGGACGACCCGGAGGGGCCGTATGCCTGGCCCCTGCCGTGAGCGCCGGAACCCGGCCGGCGGGGCCCGGACAGTGGAGCGGGGTCGGCCGAACCGGTCGGCCGACCCCGATCGTCACGTCCTCGCGGGTCAGCCCCGGCGGATCGTGATCGTCGTCCACGCGCCCACGTGAACCCGGTCCCCGTCCTGGAGGGGGACCGGCACGAAGGGCTGGATGGGCTCCTCGGAGCCGTTGACCGTGGTCCCGTTGGTGGAGTTCTGGTCGACGACCGCCCAGGTGCCGTCCGGCTGCTGCACCAGCATGGCGTGCTGGTGCGAGACACCCGGGTCCTCCGGCGGCACGGACAGATCGATGTCGGGGGTGTCGCCGGTGGAGTGCCGACGGCGGCCGATGGTGATCTGGTTGCCGGTGAGGGTGCGCTGCTGCTCGGGCGAGTACGCGGGCAGGTTCAGCCCGGCGGCCTCGGGGCCCGAGCGCTGCATCATCGCCATGAAGTACTCACGGTCCGGACCGATGGTGGCGCTCCAGGTCATCGGTCCCTGGTTGTACGCGGGGCCGGGCGGGGCCTGGGTGACAGCGGGCTGCGGGTAGCCGTAGCCGCCGGGGCGCGCTCCCGCACCGCCGGGACCGCCATGACCCGAGGGCCCACCCGGACCGCCCGGGCCGCGGGAACCTCCGGGGCCGCCCGAGGAGGGCGGGGAGATCACCCAGTCGTCGTCGCCCCCGAAGGCCGGGCCACCGGACTGCGGGGGCCCACCGGGACGACCCTGACCGCCGGGGCCACCGGGCTGCGGGCGCCCGGTCTCCTGCGGGAAGGCAGGGGGAGCCGGGGGACCCGCCTGCTGGAACGCCTGCGGCGCCCCACCGCCACCGGGGCCGCCCTGACCGGGACCGCCGGGACCACGGCCACCGGGACCGCCCGGGCCGTCAGGACCGCCGAAGCCACCGGGGCCCGTGAGGCCGGGGCCGCCGGGTCCACCCGGGGTCGGCCCGGGGGGCGGGGGAACCGGTCGTGAGGGGTCGCCGCCGAACGCGGACGGGCCCGGGCGCGACGGGTCGCCACCGAACGCGGAGAAACCGGACTGCCCGGACTGCCCGGGCTGACCCGACTGCCCACCGCCGAACCCGGAGGGGCCACCCGGCCGACCGGGACCGCCGGGACCACCGGGGCCCGCAGGACCGCCGGGACCACCATGGCCGCCGGGCCCGGACGGGCCGCCGGACATGCCCGGTCCGCCAGGCCCACCGGGACCGCCAGGTCCACCGGGGCCGCCGCCAGGTCCGCCGGGTCCACCGGGGCCCGGCTCGGCGCCGTACGGGGGGCCCGGAGGGATGGGCTCGGCGGGGCGGTTCATCTGCGAGGGGCGCGAGCTCTGGTAGTCGTACGCGTCACCGCCGCCGTAGGAGGGCGGGGGCGGCTGCTGGAAGCGGAGCGCTGGGTTCCCACCCGGGCCCTGGCCAGGCCCGCCGGGGCCAGGGCCAGGCCCGCCGGGGCCGGGGGCGGGCGTCGAGGGGCGTGGCGCGGCCGGGGTGTATGTGGTCGCCGTGTTGGTCAGGAAGTTCCACCGGCACTCCTCGCAGAAGGGCGCGCCGCCCTCACGGGGCGTGCGGCACTGCGGGCAGAGCTCCGGCTCGGCGGCGAGGTGCGGCGGGCGTCCGCCGGGACCCCCGGGACCTCCCGCGCCCGGAGGCGGCGGAGGGGAGCCGGGCGGCGGGTATCCGTAACCGGCGCCCGGGGGCGGCGGTGGCGGCGGCGGGGGTACGGCACCGGCCATACGGTGACCGCAGACCTCGCACCAGTCGTCGGAACCCGACTGGTGTCCGTTCGGGCAGGTCGGCATGTCGGCGCTTCCCCCTCTCCTTTCCGGCACTCGGGCCGGGTCCTGTGGCCGCGACGGGCCGGTTTGGCCGAGCGTGTCCGGATCCCCGGTGGGGAGCCAGGCTCTCTCGTAGCGGTACTACTGGGTCTTTCCGGTACTTCTCGGCTGCTGCTGTTGCTGCCGTTCGCTCTACTTCTTTACACGAACAGTCTTTGTGGACCTGGTCTCGAGGGTCATCTCGTCGGCCTCCGTGACCTTCGCCTTCAGTCGCACAGTACCTGTCGCCGCGTCGACCACGTCCACCACCTTCGCAAGCAGTTTCGCAGTATCCGCGTTCCCCGACGCACTCGCCAGCTGTACGGCCCGCCCCAGCTTGGCCGTTGCTCCGTCAATATCCCCCGCTTTGCGCGCATCCAGACCTTGTTGGATGACTTGTGCCAGTTCGGCCTGGCCCGTGTAGTGGGCGACCTGGGGGTTGATCGAGGTGGACGCGGCCATGTCGTCGGTCCAGACGGCCTTCACCAGACCCTGGGCGCCGAGGTTCTGCGCGCTGCCCTCGGGCTGGGGGATGACCAGGGACACACGGGCGGCGAGCATCTCCTGGCCGAGGGACGCGGGCGGGACCTCGACGCACACGTGGTAGTCGCGGGACTCGTCCCCCCAGGAACCGGTCGGGTAGTCGCCGGCCCGCGGGCCCGCCTCCGTGCGACGGTCCGTCAGGTCGACGACGGTGGGGGCGACTTGCTTCACGAACTTGATCCGGGTGCCGACCGGGGTCCACAGCCGGAGGGCGACGTCCGCGACCTCCTTGCCCATGGTCGCCTCCATGATCTGGGTGAAGTCCGCGGACAGGGCGGCCGGGTCGGCGACGATGTCGGCGGTGCCGAGGAGGGCGGAGGCGATCGCGGTGACCTCCTTGACCTCCCAGTCGGTGCCGACTCCGCGCGCGTCACAGGTGAACCGTCCGGCACAGGCGTCCAGGGCGGCCCGCAGGTCCTCGGGCGACTCGTGCTCGTTGCGGCCGTCGGTGAGCAGGATGCCGTGGCGTATCTCGACGTCGGCGGAGGCGAGCAGCCGGTCGGCGAGCCTCAGCCAGGTGCCGATCGCGGTGCCGCCGCCCGCGCTGAGCCTGCGCAGGGCCTGCTTGGCCTGGTCCCGGGTGGCGGGGTCGGCGACGGCGAGCCGTCCGCCGCCGGGGTAGACCTCGCGGGCCACATGGGTGCCGTCGATCACCGCGAAGTGGACCCCGTCGCGCAGGGTGTCGATCGCGGCGGCCGTGGCGTCGCGGGCGTTGCGCATCTTGGTCGGCGGGTAGTCCATCGACCCCGAGCAGTCGACCATGATCGCCACGGCGGCGGACGGGCCCGTGCCGGGCGAGTACAGGTGCGGCGCCGTGACCGCGCTGCCCACGGTGCCGCCGCCGGTCGCGCTCACGGTCACGATCGCGTTGACCTCGCGGCCGCCCTCCGGCAGGTACTCGTTCTGGTACACGTCCACCGAGAACTGCGGCACGTTCGACTTCGAGAAATTGGCCATGCCTACTCTGATCCCCCTAGCGGCCCCACAGCACGTGGGGTGATGACTGTGCGTGCGTCTGCCCGGACCGGTCCCCTCCGGTCCGTCGGCCGTTCCCGTCCGGCCGCCGAGGCGCCCGCGAGTCCCCGCCCCGCGAGCGTCCTCAGGCCGATCCTGCCCCCTGGGGCGGGGCCGGGAACGGCAGGACGGCCACTGTTACGTTGTCGTGGCCGCCACCGTCCAGGGCCCGGCCGACGAGGACCTGTGCGCAGTGCAGCGGGCGCTGGGCCGCGTCGAGGGGGACGGCCTCGGCCATCTCCTCGGCGGCCTCCGCGTAGTTCCACAGTCCGTCGGTGCACACCACCACTACACCCGGCCGGTCCGGCTTGAAGGAAGCGGTGTGCGGCTCCAGTTCGTACGCGTCCGCGCCGAGCCAGCCGGTGATCGCGTGGGCGCGCTCGTCGGCGTACGCCTCTGCCTCGTTCATCAGTCCCGCGGCCACCATCTGCGCGGCCCACGAGTCGTCCTCGGTGAGCCGGGCCGAGGGGGCGCCGCGGTCCACCGGCACCCAGTAGGCGCGGCTGTCGCCGACCCAGCCGACGACGAGCAGGGTCGGGGTGACGACGGAGCCGACGATGGTGCAGGCGGGCGCGTTCTGGTGCGGGGCGTGTTCTTGGGCCGTCTCCGGTTCCCCGGCGAGGGCGTTCACCGCGTTGGACGCGGCGACGATCGCGTCGTGCATGGCCTGCTGCGGGTGGGTGCCGCGCGGCAGGGACTCCAGCAGCGTCTCGTTCGCGGCGCGGGCCGCGGCGAGCGAGGCGTCGTCGGGGCGGGTCGCCGAGGACACGCCGTCGCAGACGATCGCGACGACGGCGGGGGAGCCGTCGGGCAGCGCGGTCGAGGAGACGGCGAACGCGTCCTCGTTGCG
This sequence comes from Streptomyces neyagawaensis, assembly GCF_023516595.1. GTDB lineage: Bacteria > Actinomycetota > Actinomycetes > Streptomycetales > Streptomycetaceae > Streptomyces > Streptomyces neyagawaensis. The sequence continues at coordinate 152,964 of NZ_JAMGBG010000023.1, forward strand.
GTGGTGGCGCAACCCCCGGTCGCTGACCGCGGCGACCGCGGTCAACTCCTGCTCCATGTGGTCGCGTTCCCGTGGCTGGGCGTGACCGCAGTTCTCGCAGTAGCCGTCCCGGTCGACCTGGCCCGCGCGGCAGGCCACGCACAGCTTCGTACCGGCCGGCGGGGTCGCGAGGTCGCCGGTGCGCGGGTCCGGCGGCTGCGGCGCGGCCAGCGGGTACTCGTCGGGCTCGCTGGGCCGGTCGAACCGTACGCCGCGGCCCGGGCCGGACAGTTCGCCGCCACCGGAGTCGGTGCCCGGGATGTCGGTGGGGCGGACCACCGGCGGGGGCGTGTCCGCACTCGGTTCGGAGGCGACGGGCCAGGGCACGGACGCGGCTTCGTCCGGCGGGTCACCGGCCGTTCCGTTCATCGTCAGGGTCGGGTGGTCCTCCGGCGGTGCGGACACCGCCGAGAGGTCGTGGCCGCACGCACCGCAGAAGCGGTCGTCCGAGGCGAGGGGCCACTCGCAGATCGGGCACTTCGTCAGCGCGGTCGGTTGGGGCATCTGCGACATGAACTACACCCACGTCCGGGGGCGGTAACGGTTGGCACGTTCCACCAGGTCGATCCTCTCCTCGCCGCCTTGCGCGAGCCGGGCCAGCGTGCGGTACGCCCGCTCCAGTCCGAAGCGGAGGCCACGCTCGTCCAATGCGCTGCCGAGCAGCATCCGTTCGCCGCCGGCCGGGGCCACGGCGCCCTGGCTACCGGAGAGTACCCAGTCCAGGGCGCTGCCGAGGACCTCTGTGGACAACTGCTCGCGGCGCACCGCGTCCAGACCGTACCCGCCGAGCGCCTCGACCTGGCCCGCGGCGGCGGTCAGGTCGTCCAGGAACGGCGCGTCCGGGGCGGCCCCGGACGCGAGCGTCGTCTCCGTACGGTGTCTCAACCGTGCCCGGACGGCGGCGACCCGGGCGGCGGTGTAGTGGATGGACGCCTCCGGCACGGACTCCAGGACGAGCACCGCGTTCTGCCGGTCCCCGGCGGTCAGTCGCACCCGGGCGAGCCCGAACGCGGCGCTGACGAAGCTGGGGTCGGTCGTCCACACCAGCCGGTAGTACTCGGCGGCGTTGTCGAGCTGCCCGAGGACCTCGGCGCACAGCCCGAGGGCCAGCTTGGGGGCCGGCTCGCCCGGGAAGGCGTCGTAGATCGCGTCGAAGGACAGCGCGGCGTTCTCGTGGTCGCCGGTGGCGAGCGCCGCCACGCCCCGGTACCAGACCACCCGCCAGTCGTCGGGGTGGTCCCGCTCCAGGGCGTCCAGCGTGCCCAGGGCGATGGTGAACTCGCCCATCTCCAGGCGGGCCCGCAGCTCCCGCAGCCGCAGCTCCAGGGAGCCGGTGGGCGCCGCGTGCAGCGCCGTGATCAGCTCGGTGGGCGCGGAGGCGATGAGACCGGCCAGGAACCCGGCGTTCGGGTCCCCCGGGTCCACACGCGGCACGGGCAGCGCGAGCGCCGCGGCGGCGGTGTCCAGGGGCTTGGTGAGCCGTACGGGGGCGGACGGATCCGCGCCGCCGATGAGCAGGGCGGACGCAGCGGTCACCGACCCTCCACTCCCGGGCACCGACCCTCCGGCGCCCGGGACCGATCCTCCGACGCCGGCGACCGATCCTCCGGCACCGGAGGCCGGGCCTCCGTTCCTGGCCGGCGTCCTGCCCGGCCACGGCCCCCTCCCCGACGCGACCGGGCGGGTGCCGAGGCGGGAGACGTCCCCGTCCAGCTCCGCGAACAACTCCGTGTCCGTGACCTTCACTTCGGGGCCGAAAAGCGTCGACAGTGCCGGGCGGGCGCGGCCCGTCTGGAGGGACACGACCTCCCGGAGCACACCCGTGAGCTGCTCCGACATCTCCTGCGCGGAGGCGAACCGGCGGGCCGGGTCGGGGTCGGTGGCCCGCACCAGCAGCCGGTAGAAGGACTCGTACTGGCGGAAGACCTCGATGTTGTCCGGGTCGGGCAGGGAGTCCACGAAGACGTTCGTGTAGCCCTGGAAGTCGAAGGTCAGCACCGCGAGCGTCCGGGCGACCGTGTACAGGTCGGACGCGACGGACGGGCCGACGTCGGCGACCTCCGGTGCCTGGTAGCCGACCGTGCCGTAGATGGCCGACTCGTCGTCGTCCATCCTGCGCACCGCGCCCATGTCGATCAGCTTCAGCTGGTCCTCGGTCTGGATGGCGTTGTCGACCTTGAAGTCGCAGTACAGCAGGTTGCGGCTGTGGAGGTGCCCGAGGGCCTCCAGCGCCTCGATGCCGTACGCGCACGCCTGCTCGACCGGCAGGGGATCGCGGCGGCCGTCCGGGGTACGGCGGCCGTTGGCGATCTCCTTCAGTGACTTCCCGCCGACGTACTCCATCACGATGTACCCGTCCAGCGAACCCGTGCGCTGGTCGAGGTGCTCGACGAAGTTGTAGATGCGGACGATGTTGGAGTGCTCGATCTCGGCGAGGAAGCGGCGCTCGGAGATCGCGGCGGCCATCGCGTCCTGGTCCCCGGTGTCGAGGAGGCCCTTCAGCACGACCCAGCGGTCCGACACCGCCCGGTCTATCGCCAGATAGATCCAGCCGAGGCCGCCGTGCGCGAGACAGCCCACGACCTCGTACTGGCCGCGCACGATGTCACCGGCCTGCAGCTTCGGCACGAACGAGTACGGGTGGCCGCACTTGGTGCAGAAGCCCTCGGTGCGCCCCGGCCGGTCACCGCGCGCCCGCCCCACCGGCGCCCCGCAGTCCGAGCGCGAGCAGAACCGCTTGCGCTCGGGCACCTCGGCGGTCTCCAGGACCATCGAACGGGGGTCCGGGCGCGGCACCTCCGGCACCTGCACGAGACCGACGCCGAGCCGGGCCCGCCCCGAGGAACTCGCGGTCTTCCCGGAGCTGCGCACCGACACCGAGCGGCCCGTCGACGTGCCCGACAGGGCGCGCGAGAGGCGGCCCGAGACCGACCGCCGCGACTGCGAGGAGCGCGCGGACGACCGCGAGGACCGCGAACTGGAACCAGAGCCGCGCGAGCCCCGCCCCCCGGTGATGCCGGTCGGTGGGGAGGACACCATGCCGCCGGCCGAGACGACCGGCGCCAGACCGCAGGTGTCGCAGTACAGCTCACCGCCGCCCACGTCCTCGTACGACCCCGAGCAACCGGGCCGCTGGCACGACTGCTGCTGACCCTCTCCGTCCGGCTGACTCACGATTCCTCCCCTCCCCGATCCTGCGGCTCCTGCCGGCCGGGCACGGGCGTGCCCAACAGCTCCGCCACCGCGTGCTGATAGCGCAGCACCGCCTGCTCGGCGACGCGCAGATCGCAGGGCGCGCTCCACAGCATGCGGCGCGCCGCGTCGTACCGCTCCACCAGCAGCGAGTCCTCCGCCAGGCCGTGCCGGGCGACCTTCGCCTTGTACGCGTCGAGCCGGCCGCGCAGTTCGGCGCGGACCGCCAGTGGCGCGGTCACCGCGGTCAACGACTCGCGGGCCCGGAGCAGTTCGTCGTCCGCCTTCTGCTCCAGGGACTCCAGGAGCGGGGACAGCCGGTGCCACTGCCCGTGTCTGCGGTACTCGGCCGCCAGCGCCAACTGCTCCTGGAGCACGGTCGGCGGACCGCTCACCACGGGTACCTCGGTCGCGGCGATCTTCGCCAGCACCTCGCCGCGGGCGCTGCGCGCCTCGGCGAGGGTACGGTCCGCGCGGCTCAGCACGTCCCGCAGCTTCACCAGTCGCGCCTCCGCGTCCTGGCGCACCGTCAGCACGGCCTCGATCTCCCGCCGTACGTCGTCCAGGGCGCGCGCCTCACGGTCGTACGTCGAGATGTCGGGGCGGCCGCCGCCGGGGGCGGAACTTCCGGGTGCGGGCACCCAGTAGGCGAGGGGGTCGGAGATGACCTCCTCGCGGAGCCTGGTCAGGGTGCGGGTGATCCGCTCCAGGTCGTCGCCCGCCGGGTGCTCCCCGGGGCGTACGCCCACGGAGTGCGCCAGCTGGCGGGTGCGCTGGAGCTCGGCGGCCAGTAAATCGATCCGGGCGGGCAGTGCGGACCACACCGCGTCGGCGGCGACGACCATGTCCAGCGACGCCGCGTACAGATCGTTCATCCGGTCCACCAGCGTGGACAGGGAGAATTGCTCGCTGAGCCGGCCGGCGCCCTGGAGCGTCGGCGCGTTCGCCATGGCGGTGGCGGAGCCCGCGACGGTGACGGCCTCGCCCCGCAGCAGTTCGGTCAGCTCCACCAGGTCCTCACGGCTGGACCAGCGGCGGCGGGAACGGATCTCACGGGCGCTGCGCAGCGCGTCCGAGTAGGCGTCGAAGTACGCCCACAGCAGGGTGATCGACGCCTCCGTGGACTCCCAGCGCTCCTTGGTGACGCCGGTCAGCTCGGCGCCTTCCAGCAGTCTGCGGCCCGCGTGGTCCTGGAGGGCGAGCAAGGAGGTCTCGATGGCCTCGTGCTCCGCGCCGAGCCGCGCCAGCGCACGGTCCACCTCGTCCCGGTCCATCACCGGCCCGGTGGATCCCGCGACGCCCATCGATCACCCCTCGCTGCTGTCGGTGTCGGTCAACTTGCCTTGTCAGTCCCGGTACTTCTGGTCGGCCGGCGGCCGGGACCCCGTGGAATCGTCGCCGAGGGTCGCGGACAGCCAGTCGTCGTACGACTTCTGCCAGCCGTCCTTGAGGTAGTCCTCCAGGACCTGGTTGACCCGGCGTACCAGATCGTCCGCCTTGAGATTCATCGCCACGCCGTAGTACTCGGTGGTGAACGGCGCGCCCACCAGCTTGACCGTGGGGTCCTGCGCCGCCTGGCTCGCGGCGAGCGCCCCGTCGGTGACCACCGCGTCGACCTCGCCGAGCTGGAGCCGCACCAGACAGTCGAGTTGGTTGGGCGGGTTGACGGAGGTGATGTCGGCGGAGGCGACGAGCTTGCCCGACTCCCGGTCGGCCTGGAGGGTGTCCAGCGCGGTGGAACCGCTGGCCGAGCAGATCTTCTTGCCCGCCAGCGTCTTGTCGTAGCCCTTGACGGTCGAGGACTTGGGGGCCAGGACCTGCTGGCCGGTCTTGAAGTACGGCTGGGAGAAGGCGACCTCGTCCATCCGCTTGCAGCTGATCGTCATGGTGCGGACCACCATGTCGACCTGCCCGTCCTGGATCGCCTTGATGCGCTGGTTGGTGGGGATCGCACGGAAGCGCACCTTCGTCGGGTCGTCGAGGATCTCCTCGGCGATGCGGTGCGCGATGTCGATGTCGAACCCTTCCAACTCCGCCTTTCCGTCAGTGCTGTTGGGGTCGCGGTAGCCCCAGCGGTAGCTGTTCTGGTCGACGCCGACGGTGATGAAGCCGTTGTCCTTGATCTTCTTGATCGTGGTACCGGATTCGTTCGACGAGGGCCTGAGGCTGCGGTTCTGCGGGTCGTTCTTGATCTTGCAGTCGTCGTCCGCCCGGGCCTGTTCACCGTGGGCGACGCCCTGCCCGCCGGTGCCGGCCGGGCCGCCGCGCGTCCCGCTGAGCGGCAGCACCAGGGCGAAGATCACGGTCAGGGCGCAGACGACCGCCATCGCGCCCACGCCGCCCCAGCCCCTGAGGCCTGCCCGCAGGCGCCGTACCGCTTCCATCGCCCCTCCTTCCACCGTGTCGCCTCCCGTCGGCCTCATCGGTACTCCGAGAGCCTGCGCCCGATGCCCAGCACCGCGCCCGCCGCGGCGAGCACGGCCAGCACGGCCGCGCCGACGGGCAGCCCGGTCAGTGCGTCCAGTCCTCCCCTGGCAGCCTGCTCGAACTCCCTCTTCTCATGCCCGAGCGCCGTGTTCAGGTTCTCGTCGACCTTGTCGAAGCACTCGCCCGTCGGCTTGTCGCCCGCCCGGCAGTCGGACGTCGCCCTGCCGCCGATCACCTGGTCGAGGGCGCACTGGTACTTGCCCTCCTCGTCGGCCGTACGGGCGCTGCGGTGCCGGTCCTGCCACACCTCCATGTTGGCGAGGGCGGCCTTCACGGGCTGTGCGCCCTTGTCGTCGTCGGCGAGCTTCCCGGCGGTGGCCAGCTGCGAGGCGAGCGCCTTCATGTCCTGGCCGAATTTGTGGTCGAACTTGTCGACGGAGACGTCCTTCTTGATCTCCAGGGTCTCCGCGCCCCGGCTGATCAGCGTCAGGTTCTCGTTGCCACGGGCCTTCAGGGAGGCGATGCGGGCGTCGTTCAGCACGGTCAGGGACCGGACGCCGTGGTCGTAGGAGTCGTTGAGACCGGAGCGGGCGAGGGTGTGGCCGGCGACAAGCCACAGCAGGACGACCGTGGAGGCGGCCGTCGCCGCGACCAGGCCGTGGTTCAACACCCGGTTGGTGTGCAGGTAGTTGCGGCGCTGGGCCCAGACGAGGGCGCCGAGGGCGACGACACCGAGGGCGATCGCGGCCCACGGGTAGGACGTCGCGTCGGAGTAGTCGTCGCGCAGCCGCCGGTTCTCGTTGTCGTAGATCTTCTGGGCCTTCGGCAGCATCTGGTCCTGCATGATGCTGTTGGCGTACCGCAGATACGCGCCGCCCAGCGGGTAACCCAGCCGGTTGTTGGCGCGGGCCCGCTCGATCAGGCCCTTGTACTTCGGCAGCAGGGCGTTCAGTTCGGCGATGCGCTTCTCGGACTGGGAGCCGGGTTCCGAGGCCGCGGCGGCGGTGGCGAGGCCGTCGGCGGCCTCCCCGATCTCGCGCTCGTATCTCGAGCGGGACTCCGGTGTCTCCTGGCCGCCCGCGAGGAAGCCGCTGGAGGCCGCCGTGTTGGCGTCGGCGAGGGAGCTGTAGACACCGGCCGCTGCGGAGCTGAGGGGCTGGCTGCTCGTCAGGACGTCGTCGGCGGCCGTCGCGCGGTCGTTCATCTGCCAGGCGGTGACCGAGCCGAACGCGACGACCAGCAGGGCGAGAACGGCACCGATGATGCGCAGCCGGCCGGGCTCGGTCGTCGCGGCGGCACGCAACTGGTCGAACCCCTCGGCGAACGCCGTGCGGCGGGGCGGGTCGCCGTCCGGGGCGGGGGACGACAGGGGGGACCTGGACGCGGGCGTGGCCTGGGGCGGCACGGAGGGGCTCGCGCCCGGGCTCGCGGGCGGTGCCGACGGTGGCGCGCTGCCCTTCGGCGTGTATGTCACCTGACCTCCCCCTGGTCATCCGTCCGTCACGTCCGCCCGGTACACGGGCAGAGGTGCACGGCCGCAAGTATCGCCGCCGAGACTGACATCCGCACAGGCCCTGACTCGATCTTGTTCCCCGATCGTGTCTTAGATGCTGCGCCGGGCGAAATCCTGCGTGACGGAAGGCTTCCCGCACCACCCCCTGCCCATGAATACGCCTGCCGGGTGGGTTCGGTTCCCTCGCACGTCGCACGTGTTCGGGGAGGGGGTGCGGGGGTGGCTCACGGGGCTTCGAAGTGGGCCCGCACGCGCGCGTGCACCTCTTCGGTCGCGCCCAGCCGGTCCAGGCCCAGCAGCGCGGCGCCCAGCACGGGGGCGGCCGTGACCACGTGGGGGACCGCCTTGGGCGCGGCGGCGGAGAGCAGGTCGCGGACGCGGGTGTCGAGGCGGGGATGGCGGGCGGCGAGGACGCCGCCGCCGAGGAGCACGGGGGTCTCCTCGGTCAGCAGGTCCAGTCGGGTCAGCGCCACCGTGGCCATCGACACCACCTCCTCGGCCAGCCGGTCGACCAGGGAACCGGCGACCGGGTCGCCGGCCGTCGCCGTGGCGAAGAGGACCGGAGTCAGTTCGTGACGGCGGAGCTGCGGGATCCGCCCCAGGTGGAGGGACTCGATCAGGGCGTGCACGGAGTCCAGGCCGAAGTGCGCCGGCAGGGTGCGGGCCAGTGCGGTCGGGCCGCCCCGGCCGTCCTCCGCGCGTGCCGCGTGCCACATCGCCTCCTCGGCGAGGCCCCAACCGCCGCCCCAGTCACCGGAGATGCGGCCGAGGGCGGGGAAGCGGGCGGTGCGGCCGTCGGGGCGCATGCCGACGCAGTTGATGCCGGCGCCGCACACCACGGCCACGCCGCGCGGTTCGGCCACACCGGCCCGCAGGATCGCGAACGTGTCGTTGCGGACCTCCACGGACGCGCCCCACGCGCGCGCGTGCAGCGCGGCCGCCAACCGCTCCTCCTCGACGGGGAAGTCCGCGTTGGCGAGACAGGCCGACACATGGTCGGCCGCCGTGACTCCGGCTGCGGCGAACGCCTCCCGCACCACCTCCGCGAGGGCGTCCACGGCCGCGGTCACCCCCACGGTCGGCGGCTGGAACCCGCCCGCGCGAGCCGCCCCCAACACCTCCCCGTCGGCCCCGATCACCGCGACATCGGTCTTGCTGTTCCCGGCGTCGACGGCGAGCACCGCGGCCCGCCCCCACGCCTCGGCGGCGCCAAGGCCCGAGCCCAGGCCCGCGCCGCCCCCCGCTCCTCCGTCGGTCATACCCACGTGAGGTGCTCCCGGTTGTGTGCGATCAGCTGGTCGGTGAGGGTGTCGGCGTAGGCGTACTGGCCGATCAGGGGGTGGGCCAGCAGGGCGCGGAAGACGCGGTCGCGGCCGCCGCGCAGGGCCGCGTCGAGGGCCAGGTCCTCGTACGCGGTCACGTTCGCCATCAGGCCGGCGAACAGCGGGTCCACGGCCGGGACGGGCAGCGGGGTGACACCGGTCGGCCCCACGGTCGCCTGGACCTCGATCACCGCGTCGTCCGGGAGGAAGGGCAGCGTCCCGGCGTTGTACGTGTTCACCACCTGGTACGGGCTGCCGCTGCCGCCCAGCAGGCCCGCCGCCAGGTCCACCGCGGCCTCCGAGTAGTACGCGCCGCCGCGCTTGGCGAGCAGCGCCGGCTTCTCGTCGAGCGCCGGGTCGGCGTACATGTCCAGCAACCGGCGCTCCATGGCCGCGACTTCGGCGGCCCGCGACGGCTTCGTACGGAGTTCCCGTACGACCTCGTCGTGGGCGTAGTAGTAGCGCAGGTAGTAGGAGGGGACGACGCCGAGGCGGTCGAGGAGGGGGCGGGGGAGACGCAGGTCGGCGGCGATGGTGTCGCCGTGGCCGGTCAGCAGCTTCGGCAGGACGTCCTCGCCGGAGGGTCCGCCGAGCCGTACACCGGTCTCCCAGGTGAGGTGGTTGAGGCCCACATGGTTCAGGTGGACGTCGGCAGGGGCGACGCCCAGGTGTCCGGCGAACTTGCGCTGGAGCCCGATGGCCACATTGCACAGTCCGACCGCCCGGTGCCCGGCGCGCAGCAGCGCGCGGGTCACGATGCCCACGGGGTTGGTGAAGTCGATGATCCAGGCGCCGGGGTTGGCGCGGCGGACCCGTTCGGCGATGTCCAGGACGACCGGGACCGTGCGCAGCGCCTTGGCGAGGCCGCCCGCGCCGGTGGTCTCCTGGCCGACGCAGCCGCACTCCAGCGGCCAGGTCTCGTCCTGTTCCCGGGCGGCCTGCCCGCCGACCCGGAGCTGGAGCAGCACGGCGTCGGCGCCCTCCACCCCCCGGTCCAGGTCGGCGGTGGTCACGATCCGTCCGCCGTGGCCCTGGCGGGCGAAGATGCGGCGGGCGAGGCCGCCCACCAGTTCGAGGCGCTCCTCGGCCGGGTCGACGAGCACCAGCTCCTCGATCGGCAGGGTGTCGCGGAGCCGGGCGAACCCGTCCACGAGTTCGGGTGTGTAGGTCGACCCTCCGCCGACCACGGTGAGCTTCATATGCGTATCAACCCTTCACTCCGGTCAGGGTGACGCCCTCGACGAACGCCTTCTGGGCGAAGAAGAAGACGAGGATCACGGGGGCCATGACCAGGACGGTCGCGGCCATGGTCAGGTTCCAGTCGGTGTGGTGCGCGCCCTTGAAGGACTCCAGGCCGTAGGACAGGGTCCAGGCGGCGGGGTTCTCGGAGGCGTAGATCTGGGGGCCGAAGTAGTCGTTCCAGGCGTAGAAGAACTGGAAGAGGGCCACGGCCGCTATGCCCGGCTTGGCCATCGGCAGGACCACTCGCAGCAGGGTCCGCAGTTCGCCGCAGCCGTCCACGCGGGCCGCGTCGAGGTACTCGTTCGGGATCGTCGTCAGGAACTGCCGCAGCAGGAAGATCGAGAACGCGTCGCCGAACGCCATGGGGACGATCAGCGGCCAGAGCGAGCCCGACAGGTCCAGCTGCTTGGCCCAGAACAGGTACATCGGGATGACGACCACCTGCGGCGGCAGCATCATCATCGAGATGACCAGCATCAGCGCCAGGTTCCGGCCCCGGAAGCGGAACTTGGCGAGCGCGTACGCCACGGGGACGGACGACACGACGGTGAGGACCGTGCCGAGGCCCGCGTAGAGCAGGGTGTTGCGCCACCAGGTCAGAAAGCCGGGGGTGTCGAGGACCTGCCGGTAGTTGTCCCACTCCCAGGTGTCCGGGACGAGATCGCGGGTGAGGGCCTGCTGGTCGCTCATCAGCGAGGTCAGGACGACGAACACGAAGGGCAGGGTGAAGAAGAGGGCGGCGGTGACGCCGAGCGAGTGCACGGCGATCCACTCCAGGACCGCCCGGCGGCGGGCCGCGCGTTCGCTCCCGGAGCCGCCGGAGCGTGCCGTGGAGGCGTCCACGTGGACGGGCTTGTCGAGTACCTGGGACATCAGTCGGCCGCTCCGATCAGTCCGCCCCTGCGCCGCATCAGCAGCGCGGTGAACGCCATGGACAGCGCGAACAGCACGAGCGCGACCACGCAGGCGGCGCCGTAGTCGAAGCGCTGGAAACCGAGGTTGTAGACGAGCTGGGGCAGGGTCAGCGTCGACTTGTCCGGGTATCCCGGCTCGAACTGCTGCCCGGAGCCGCCGATGATCCCGGAGGCCACCTTCCCCGCCACCAGCGGCTGCGTGTAGTACTGCATGGTCTGGATCACGCCCGTGACCACGGCGAACATCACGATCGGCGAGATGTTCGGCAGCGTCACGTACCGGAACCTCTGCCACGCCGACGTCCCGTCCAGCTCGGCGGCCTCGTACTGCTCCCTCGGCACGTCGAGCAGGGCGGCCATGAAGATGACCATGAGGTCGCCGACCCCCCACAACGCGAGCGCGGTGAGCGCCGGCTTGGACCAGGCGGGGTCGGTGAACCAGCCCGGCGTCGGCAGCCCGAGGCCGTCGAGGAGGGAGTTGACCGGGCCGGTGCCCGGGTTGAGCAGGAAGACGAAGGCCAGCGTCGCGGCGACCGGCGGGGCCAGGTACGGCAGATAGAACAGGGTCCGGAAGACACCCGTACCGGTCTTGATCTTCGTGATGAGGAGGCCGACGCCGAGGCCGAACACCACCCGGCACGTCACCATCACCAGCACCAGCCAGAGGGTGTTGCGCAGGGCCGGCCAGAACAGCGGGTAGTCCTGGAAGACGTAGGCCCAGTTGCCCGGGCCGCGGAAGACGGGCGTCCCGAAGCCGTCGTACTTCATCAACGAGAAGTACACGGTGGACACCAGCGGATAGGCGAAGAAGACGCCGAACCCGATCAGCCACGGTGACAGGAAGGCCACCGTCCGAAGCGCCGACCTGCGGCGCTTCGCGCGGAGAGTGTGCGTGGCCATCGGAGGCTACTTCGCCTGCTCGATGTCGGTGTCGATCTGCTTCGCGGTCTTCTCCAGCCCCTCCTGGAGGTTCTTCACCTTCCCGGACTCGTACTGGTAGCCGAAGTCCTGGAGCGTCGTCTGGTACGTCGAGCCGTTGACGGACGCCGGGGGTGTGTTGGAATCGGGGTGCTGGGCGATGTCCAGGAACGTCCTGAAGCCGGGGTCCGCCTTCAGCTCGGGCGACTTCAGCGCCGCGAAGGTGGACGGCACGTTGTGGATGGCGTTGGCGAAGGAGACCACGGCCTCGGTGTCCGTCGTCAGGTACTTCACCAGCTCCCAGGCCGCGTTCTGCTTCCCGCTCTGCGGGGCGATGCCGATGATCGTGCCGGAGAGGAAGCCCTTGCCGTACTCGTCGACCTCGTCGTCCGCGACGGGCAGGGGCGCGGTGCCGATCTCGAAGTCCACACCGGCCGCCTCGGCCATCCCGAGCCGCCACTCGCCGTCCAGCTGCATGGCCACCTGACCGGTCTGGAACGGGTGCTTGGCGCCCCACTCGTCACCGAAGGTGTTCCGGTACCTCTCCAGCTTCTGGAAGCCGCCGAGGGAATCCACCAGCCCCTTCTGGAACCTGAACATCTCCGCGAACGCCGGGTCCTTGGCGATGTTCGACCTGCCGTCCGCGTCGAAGTACGCGTGGTCCCACTGGGACATGTAGTGGTCCACGACCGTCTCGTAGCCGTGGTAGTTCGGCATGAAGCCGAGCTGGGCGTAGCCGTCTCCCTTGGGCTTCGTCAGCTTCTTCGCGTCCTTCGCGAACTCCGACCACGTCTTCGGCGGGGACGTGATGCCTGCCTTCTCGAACGCGTCCTTGTTGTAGTAGAGGCCGTACGCGTCACCGAGCAGCGGCAGGGCGCAGCGGGTGCCGTCGAACTGCGTGTAGTCCAGCATCGGCTTCGGGATGATCTTGTCGAGGTCGAGCTTCGACTTCTCGATGAACGGCTTCAGGTCGAGGAACGCGCCCGACGAGCAGAACTTGCCGACGTTGGACGTGGTGAACGACGACACCACGTCCGGCCCGTTCGAACCGCCCGCCCGCAGGGCCTGGTTGAGCTTGTCGTCATTGATGTTCCCGACGACCTTCACGGTGATGTTGGGGTGCGCCTTCTCGAACCGGTCCACGTTCTCCTGGATCGCCTCGACCTCGGCCGGTGCGCTCCAGCCGTGCCAGAAGGTGATGGTCGTCTTGGCGTCGGGGTCGTCGTTCGCACCGGCCGAGGACTGCCCGGTGCAGGCGGTGGCGAGCAGGGCGAGGGAGGCGGTGGCGGCGAGAGCGATCGCCGCGTTCTTGGATATTCCGGACATGGAGGTGCCTCCTGAGGAAGGAGTGGGCGAGGGGAAGGGAGGAAGACGGGGGAGGGGGAGAGGGATGAGCCGGGGAAGCCGTGAGGGGTGCGGGTGCGGGGGCGCGTGGCTCCACCGCGTGGGTGCGAACCGGAGGCGACGAGCCCTCAGTTGTCGAGCGGCCTGGGGACCGGCGGAATCAGTGGAGCGTCAACGTGCGGATTCAGCGGAGCGTCAACGTGTCGAAGACCTCGTCGCGCGTGGTGGCGAGCGCGCTCTCCAACGCCCCCCGCAGCACGGGGCGTTCGAGCACGTCACCGAGGACGAGCCGGGGCCGGGACGCGGCGAGTTCTCCCAGCTCGGCCTGGACGAGGGCCCGCAGCGGCTCCCCGCCCGAGGTGAGCGCCGAGCCGCTCAGCACGATCAGCTCGGGATCGAGGACGGACACCAGCGAGGCCAGCCCGGTCGCGACGCTCGTGGCGTACGTGGCCAGGAGGCGCCGGTGCGGACCGGAGTTCACATCGGCGGCCCGCCCCACGAGGTCCGCCGCGACCTCGGCGTACGGCCCGTCCGGCACCGGCGTGATGCCCAGCTCCCGGGCGAGCCGCGGGATGACCTGCGAACCGGCGAGCTCCTGGAAGCCCCCGCTGTTCGCCTTGGTGACATGGCGGACCAGCGGCACACCGGGGACGGGCAGGAAGCCGACCTCCCCGGCGCCCCCGGTGAAGCCCCGGTGCAGCCGCCCGCCGAGGACGACCGCGGCGCCGATGCCGCCCTCGTTCCACAGCAGAACGAAGTCGTCGTGGCCCTTGGCCGCGCCCAGCCGCTGTTCGGCGAGGGCGACGAGGTTCACGTCGTTCTCGTACTCGACCGGCATCGGCAGCGCGGCGGCGATGTCGTCGAGCAGCGCGGGTGAGTGCCAGCCGGGCAGGTGCGAGGCGTAGCGCAGTCGACCCGTGGTGGGGTCGAACGCGCCGGGCGTGCCGATGACCAGCCGGCGGACGTCGGACCGTATGAGCCCGGCGGCCTTGACCGCCCCGTCGAGCGCGGCGGTGACCTGGCGTGCGACGGGCTCGGCGGGGCGCCGTCCGGGGGTGGGGACGGCGTGCTCGCCGACCGTGCGGCCGGTGATGTCGGCGACGGCGGCGAGTACGCGCTCGGGGGTGACGTCGAGGCCGGCGGCGTACGCGGCGGTCGGGTTGACCGCGTACAGCTGGGCATTGGGTCCGGGCCGGCCCGCGCCGGAGCCGCTGTCGCCGGGACCGTCGGTGTCGGTGCCGGTGGCGATGACGAGCCCGGCGGCCTCCAGGCGGGCGAGGAGCTGTGAGGCGGTCGGCTTCGACAGCCCGGTGAGCTTCCCTATCCGGGTCCGCGACAGCGGCCCGTGCTCCAGCAGCAGGTCGAGCGCGGCGCGGTCGTTCATGGCGCGCAGTACGCGAGGGGTTCCAGCCATGGGGAGCGTCACCGCCGAACTATTAGGAAGGTTTCCTATCGGATGCCAGGAAGATAGGACTAGACCAGGGGTGAGTCAATACGGGTCGGACGAAAAAGCCCCCGGGCAACGGAGTCGTTACCCGGGGGTGGTGCCCGCGATGCGGGAGGGGTGCGGGAGGGGCGTTACTTGACGTCGACGGCGTCGCCGGCGGACGTCTTGGCCGCGGTCGTCGACGTACCCGCGAACGTGTAGCGGTACGAGCCGTCCTTGGTGGCCGTCACCGTGGTGGACAGGGCGCCGCCGGTGCCGGAGGTCACCGTCTTCACATCGGTGTAGGACGTGGTGCCGGCCGCCTTGAACTGGAGCGTCACCGTCTGGCCCTTGTAACCGGTGTAGCTGCGGGTCTCCCAGTTCGCGCGGGTCAGCGCGCCCTTGACGGTCAGGGTCCGGCCCTTGACGACCGGTTCCGGGGCGGCGTTCACGGTGAGCTTCGCGGCGCGCTGGAGCTTGGCGGTGCCGAGGTTGCCCCAGATGTCGAAGCCGCTCTCGAAGCTGATGTGGTCGTCGGAGTCGTCCTCGTCGATGGACGTGTGGCCGTAGAGGGCGGCGACCTTCCAGGTGGTGGCGTCCTCGGCGCTCATCAGGTTCTCGCGCGGGTCGACGGTGATCTTCGTCGTGCAGGTCTGCGTCACCGTGGTGTCGGTGGTGGCCGTGGTGGTGCAGACGGGCTGCTTCGTCGAGCCTTCGAGTCCGTTGGAGGGGCTGGCGAGCCGGCCCCGGTACAGGGCGATGGCCAGGACGTTCTTCTCGTGATCGATGACGAGGTCCGCCGGGCGGGTGAAGCTGTACGTGACCGGGACGGCCACTGTGTCCTTGACGCCGACCACGATCGGCTTGCCGTTGTTCACCGTGACGGCGCCGAAGCTCAGGTTCGGCGAGTCGGCCAGCGCGGAGGGCGCGGCGAGGCCGGTGAGAGCCAGGGCGCCGGAGACGACGGCACCTATGGCGAGCTTTCGCATGAATTCCCCACATTCGAAGCGGGCCCCCGGGCATGGCGCTCCAGAACAAGGGCCCGCTGTTGGGGTGACACTAAACGATCACCGATGTGCGGGGAATACGGGGCGGCTGTGAAGGCTGCGACAAAACACCTGGTCAGGTGGGTGTGAGTGGTCCGGGTGAGGCGTCCGGCGACCATGCGCGGACGCCCCTCGGCCGACTGTCCGGCGGGGGCGTCCGGCGATGCGAAGGCCCGGACCGTCAGGCGGAGATGCCGTCGATCCGGGCCAGAGCGTCGTCCGCGCCGTACGGCTGGAGGTAGGGCAGCCAGCGCGGGTCCCTATGGCCGGTCCCGATGATGCGCCAGGCCAGACCGGTGGGCGGAGCGGGTTTGTGGCGCAGCCGCCAGCCGATCTCGACGAGATGACGGTCGGCCTTGACGTGATTGCAACGACGGCACGACGCGACGACGTTGTCCCAGACGTGCTTGCCCCCGCGGCTGCGCGGGATGACGTGGTCGACGCTGGTTGCGACGCCACCGCAGTACATGCACCGGCCCCCGTCACGCGCGAACAGCGCCCGACGGGTCAGAGGAACGGGCCCCCGATAGGGAACCCGGACGAATCGCTTGAGCCGGACCACGCTGGGTGCGGGGACTGTGACGGTCGCGCTGTGCATGAAGGCGCCGGATTCCTCCAGGGAGACGGCCTTGTTCTCCAGGACGAGGACGAGCGCGCGGCGGAGCGGTACGACGCCGAGCGGCTCGTACGACGCGTTGAGGACCAGGACATGCGGCACGGATGCCTCCTTGTACGCCGGCGGCGCGTGGCTCGCGCCGTGGACGATCCGTAGTCAGTCTCTCCTCAGGCCAGGTGGAAGCGCCACCATGTCCCGGTAACGGGCTGGGAGTGTTTTCGACCACACCTTGATTCATCCCCCGCTGCGTGCGCCCTTCACTCCCTGGTGAGCGCCCTGTCTCCCTCGAACATCGCTACGACCTCCACACAATGCCCCGTTAGTGTGGTGGGTCTGCTCCTCCGGTGACCTTTCCGTGACCTGATCGATCTTGACCGCCGTACCGGGGGGCGGATAACGCACCTGGAGGTACCCGCCGTGTCGCCCGTTTCGTCCCTGCCCCTCCTACTGGCCGCCGCGTCGCCGTCGCCGTCCCCTTCCGAGACGCCGACGACGCCCGCGGTGCCCACCCTGGAGGACGCTCAGGAGAGCGCGACCAACGCCGCCAGCTGGGTGGAGGAGAACTGGTCCACATGGCTGGCCATCGGTCTGCGCGTGCTGCTGATCGTGGTCATCGCGGCGGTGCTGAGAGTGGTGGTCCGGCGGGCGATCACCAAGCTCATCGACCGGATGAACCGCTCCGTGCCGACCACCGAGGGCTCCACCCTCGGCGGGCTGCTGGTCAACGTGGAGCGGCGCCGCCAGCGCTCCCAGGCCATCGGCTCGGTGCTGCGCTCCGTGGCGTCCTTCCTGATCCTGGGCACGGCCGCCCTGATGGTCCTCGCCACGTTCGAGATCAACCTCGCCCCGCTGCTGGCCTCCGCCGGTGTCGCGGGCGTCGCGATCGGTTTCGGCGCCCGGAACCTGGTCACGGACTTCCTCTCCGGCGTCTTCATGATCCTGGAGGACCAGTACGGCGTCGGTGACACCGTCGACGCGGGCGTCGCCTCCGGCGAGGTCATCGAGGTCGGCCTGCGCGTCACCAAGCTCCGCGGCGACCAGGGCGAGATCTGGTACGTCCGCAACGGCGAGGTCAAGCGCATCGGCAACCTCTCCCAGGGCTGGGCCACCGCCGGGGTCGACGTCACCGTCCGTGCCGACGAGGACCTCGACAAGGTCCGCCGCACCCTGACGGAGGTCGGCGAGGCGATGAGCAAGGAGGAGCCCTGGAACGAGTTGCTGTGGGGCCCGATCGAGGTCCTCGGCCTGGACGACCTGCTCCTGGAGTCGATGGTCGTCCGCGTCTCCGCCAAGACCATGCCCGGCAAGGCCCTCACCATCGAGCGTGAGCTGCGCTGGCGCATCAAGAAGGCCTTCGACGCCGCCGACATCC
This sequence comes from Streptomyces neyagawaensis, assembly GCF_023516595.1. Classification (GTDB taxonomy): domain Bacteria; phylum Actinomycetota; class Actinomycetes; order Streptomycetales; family Streptomycetaceae; genus Streptomyces; species Streptomyces neyagawaensis. Next base: position 170,335 of record NZ_JAMGBG010000023.1, read on the forward strand.
GCATCGTCGGGGGCATACCGGCGCAGCCCGACGGCCCGGACGACGATCCCGCGGCCGCCGTCTCGCCCCCGTCGGTGTACGCCAACTCGACCTCACCGCAGTCGGAGCGGGCCACGCCGATCACCCCGTCGGGCGTGCCGACGAAGTAGGGCACGCGGCGTACCGCCGCCGCGCGGCCCGCGCCCGCTCGCACACGACCGTGGGGGCGCCCGGATCTCTCCGGGCGCCCCCACGGTCGTTCCGCGCCCTGGGAGTACCCCCGTACCCCCCGGAGCGCCCTGCGCTACGCGTACCGCAGCTCGGCCGGCCGCACCGACCGGCGCAGCAGCGGCAGCGACGTGGCCGCCGCCAGCACACAGGCGCCGAACACCACGACGGGGACCAGCAGCGCGTCGAACGGCAGGACCGAACCGCCGCCCAGGACCAGGGCGTAGGTGAAGGCGATGCCGGTGCCGCCGGCCCCGGCCACCAGCAGCGACGGCAGCAGCGGCAGCGCCGTCTCCAGGAGCAGCGCGCGCCCCAGCACCTCGTACGGCACCCCTGCCGCGACCTGCGCGGCGAGTCCCCGGCGCCGGGTGGCGAGCGACTCGGCGGTGCCCACGGCCAGTGCGAAGAGGGTGATGACGAAGCCGACGAGGATCGCGGCGGCGGTGAGGTTCAGGCCGGCGAGGTAGAAGCCGTCCGGCCGCGCCAGGTGGACGGGCTCGGCCATCGTCGCCACCAGTACCGCCCGCACCCCGAGGAACCCGCTGCCGGCCACGGTCCCCATCAGGACGGCCGCGTGGGTACGGGCCGACGCCCACGGGTCCTCGCGGAGCCGCTCGGCGGCGATCAGAGCCGCCGGGTTGCCCGTGCGGCCGGAGAGCAGCCGGCCAGTGAGCTTCGAGACCCCGCCCGAGAACAGCACGGCGCCCGCCCCCACCGCGAGCAGTGCCCCGCACACCGTCAGCGGCGCGTGGCTGAACGTGTGGTCGGGCATGTTCATGTTCGTGGCCGCGACGGCTGCCAGCGCCACCAGCACCAGCAGCGCCAACGCCCCCAGGAACACCCACTGCGGACCCCGGCCCGTGCTCGGCCCCACCCGCCGGACCCAGCCCAGCGGGGAGGCCACCACACGGCGCAGGGCCAGCACGCTCACCAGCGCCCCCAGGGCGGGCACCCCCAGCGACACCAGGGCGATCCCCGCCCAGGCGAGGGCGGACGGGCTGTGCCACTCGCGCAGCAGGAACAGCACGAAGAAGACGGTGACGACCAGCGAGCCGATCAGACACGCGATCCCGGTCTCCAGCGCCGCGATCCGGCGCACCTGCCCCACCGACGCCCCGGCCAGCCGCAGCCCGGCCAGCCGCCGGTCACGGTGCACGGCGCCCACACGGGCGCACTGGCCGAGGAAGCCCAGGACCGGCACCAGCAGGAGCAGCAGGGTGAGGATCACCCCGGAACGCTCGCCGGGGTTGTCCAGCAGGCCGTTGCCCACCGGAAGGCGGTAGCGACCCTGGAGCGAGGCCAGCACGGTCGCGGCCAGCCCGAAACCCGTCGCCAGCGCGGCGCCCAGGGCGGTCAGTGTGACCCGCCACCACTCCCGGCGGTCCGAGCCCCGCGTCAGCAGATAGGCGAGGCGGAGGTCGTTCGCGAGGGACTTCAACGCGACACCCCCAGCGGCGCCCCGGCCCCGGAGACCACGACGCCGTCCTCCAGCGTGACCTCGCGGTCCGCGTACGCCGCGGTCTGCGCGTCGTGCGTGATCAGCAGCACCGCCGTACCGGACTCCCGGGCCGTGTGCACCAGCGCCGTCATCACCTGCTCGCTCGCCAGCGAGTCCAGCGCCCCGGTCGGCTCGTCCGCGAACACCACCCGCGGCCCCGTCACCAGCGCCCGCGCCAGCGACACCCGCTGGGCCTGGCCGCCGCTCAGTTCGCCGGGCCGCTGCTCCTCCTGGCCGCGGACACCGAACCGCTCCAGCCACTCACCGGCCCGCGCCCGCGCCTCGCCGCGACCGGTACCGGCCAGCAGCAGCGGCAGCGCCACATTGTCGACGGCGGTCAGCTCCGGGATCAGCTGCCCGAACTGGAAGACGACCCCGAAGTCGGTCCGGCGCAGTTCGCTGAGCCGTTTCTCGGGCAGCCGGTCCAGCCGCTCGCCGGCGTACGTCACCGATCCCTCGTCCGGCCGCGCTATGCCGGCCAGGCAGTGCAGCAACGTGGACTTGCCGCTGCCGCTGGCCCCGGTGACGGCGAGGATCTCGCCCTCGCGCAGCTCCAGCGAGGCGCCCCGCAGCGCCCGTGTCCTGCCGTGCGCCTTGACGAGGCCGCGGGCCGCGAGGAGCGGCACGGGGCCCGGGTGGTTCTCGCTCATGCTGGGTCGACCTCCGCGGTCAGATGGGTCAGCCGGGCCGCCGTGGTGGTCATCCAGCGGAGGTCGGCGTCAAGGTGGTTGAGGGCGTAGTCCGCCGAGAGCACGGTCGACAGGTCGGCCCCCGGCGCGGTCTTCAGGGCGGTCAGCTCCCGCATCCGGTCCATGTGGGCGGTGCGCTGCGCCCGGAGGTAGGCGGCCGGGTCGCCGTCGGCGAGGATCGACACGACGAGCTTGGCGAAGATCTCGTTCGTCACGAACGGCGCGGGCGGCGCGATCCCGCCGGCCCACTCGGCCAGCTCGCGCGCCCCCTCGTCCGTCGAGCGGTACACGGTCCGCTCCGGGCCGCTGTCCGCCTCGGTGGCGTCGACCTCGGCGAGTCCGTCGCGGACCAGCCGCTGGAGGGTCGTGTAGACCTGGCCGTAGGCCAGCGGGCGGGCCTGCGGGAAGCGTTCGTCGTGCCGTCGCTTGAGGTCGTAGCCATGGCTCGGCCCCCTGGCGAGCAGCCCCAACAGGATGTGACGGGTGCTCATGGAGATCAGTATGCACTGAGTACATGTACTGAGTGAATAGCGGCCCGGGTTCTCGTCCCCATCGGCCCGTCCGGCGTGAGCCGGGCCACGATCTCCGCCCCGCCACGTCTGCGGCGGCGTCCACGGGGTAGGGCTGGAGTACCCCGGACCCGCACATCCACCGTCGTACGACGACAAGGAGGCCCCCGTGGCCGCACCGGTACACCTTCCGACCCAGGCCGCCCGCTCCAAACGCGTCCTCGAGCCCCACCGGCTCGTCGAACCCCATGTCTGCGTGTTCACCGCGGAGGGTCCCTGCGCCGAGGCGCCGCTCACCAGCGAGCCCCCGCTGCCGGACGCCGAGCCCCTCACCAGCGAGCCGCCCCTCGCGGACGCGGCACCCCTCACCAGCGAACCCACGTCCAACGGCGCCGCATCGGGGGTCTAGATGCCACCACGCCCGGCCGACCCGGGAGAACCACCACCGTCCGGCGCCCCCACGGAGCCGTCGGACCCGACCCCGCTGGCGCGGCTCGCCGCGTCGTACGGGGTCGCCACCTCCTACCGCCCGTCCCCGGACCGTACGGTCGCCGCCGCGGAGGGCGCGGTCGTCGCCGCCCTCGCGGCGCTGGACGTGGACGCGAGCACACCCCAGGCGGTCGACGCGGCCCTCGCGGCCCGCGAACGGCAACTGGCCGCCCGCCTGCTGCCGCCGACCCTGGTGCACTGGGGCGGCGGCGAACCACCCGCCGCCCTGACCGCCCTCCCGGACGGCACCAGGCTGCGCGTGCGGACCGAGCAGGGCGAGACCCACGACACCGACCGGGACGGCCTGCGCACCGCCGTCCAGGACCTGCCGGCCGGGGTGCACGCCCTCGGCGCCACCACCCCGGACGGCCGCACCGCCGACGCCCACCTCGTCGTCGCCCCGCCCCGCCTCCCCGCCCCGCCGGGACGCACCTACGGCCTCCTCGTCCAGCTCTACTCCCTGCTCTCCCGGCGCAGCTGGGGCATGGGCGACCTCGGCGACCTCGCCGAACTCACCGCCTGGGCCGGCCGCGCCCTCGGCGCCGGATTCGTCCAGGTCAACCCGCTGCACGCGGCCGTACCCGGCGCCCCCACCGACCCCTCCCCGTACCGCCCCTCCTCGCGCCGCTACCCCGACCCGGTCCATCTGCGCGTCGAGGACATCCCCGAGTACCCCTATGCACTCGCCGACGACGACGGCGACGTGCTGGGCACCCTCCCGGAACGCGCCGCACGGCTGCGCGAGACCGTGCTCGACAAGGGCGAGCTGATCGACCGCGACGCCGTGTGGGAACTCAAACGGCAGGCCCTGGAACGGGTGCGCGCCGTCCCGCTCGGCCCCGGCCGACTGGCCGCCTACTGGGACTTCCTCGCCGAGGAGGGCGAGGCACTGGAGGACCACGCCACCTGGTGCGCCCTCGCGGAGGTGTACGGCTCCGACTGGCACCGGTGGCCCGTGGGTCTGCGCGACCCGCGCTCCGCCGAGACCGCCCGGGCCCGCGCCGAGCTGATGGACCGCGTCGACTTCCACACCCGGCTCGCCTGGCTCACCGACGCCCAACTCGGCGCCGCCCAGCGCTCGGCGCGTGACGCCGGCATGCCCATCGGCCTCGTGCACGACCTCGCCGTCGGCGTCCACCCCGGCGGGGCCGACGCCTGGGCCCAGCAGCGGTACGTCGCGGCCGGCATGTCCATCGGCGCGCCCCCCGACGCGTTCAACTCCCGCGGCCAGGACTGGGGTCTGCCGCCCTGGCGCCCCGACCGTCTCGCCGAGTCCGGCTACGCCCCCTACCGCCGCCTCCTGCGCGCCCTCCTGCGCCACGCGGGCGCCCTGCGCATCGACCACGTCATGGGCCTGTTCCGCCTCTGGTGGGTTCCGCAGGGCCGGCCGCCGACGGAGGGCACGTACGTCCGCTACGACGCCGACGCCATGCTCGCGATCCTCGTCCTGGAGGCGGCCCGCGCCGGGGCACTGGTGATCGGCGAGGACCTCGGCACCGTCGAGCCCGGCGTACGGGAGGCGCTCGACGAGCGGGGCGTGCTGGGCACGTCCGTGCTGTGGTTCGAGCGGGACTGGGAGGGCGACGGACATCCCCTGCCGCCCGAGCGGTGGCGGGCGAACTGCCTGGCCACGGCCACCACCCACGACCTCCCGCCGACCGCGTCCCGGCTCACCGGGGACCACGTCGACCTCCGCCACCGGCTCGGCCTGCTGACCCGACCCCTGGCCGAGGAGCGGGCCGAGGCCGCCGCCGACGCGAGCGAGTGGCTGGCGGTCCTGCGCCGCCTGGGCCTGCTGAACGGGGCGAGCGGGGGCCTGTCGGCGGCCTCCGAGGAGGCCGAGATCCAGGCCGTCCACCGGTTCCTGCTGCGGACCCCGGCCCGGATGATCGGCCTCTGGCTCCCCGACGCGGTGGGGGACCGGCGACCGCAGAACCTGCCCGGCACGTGGGACCAGTACCCGAACTGGCGCCTGCCGATCGCTGACGCCGGGGGTCGGCCGGTGACCCTGGAGGACCTGGCGGCGTCGCCCCGGCTGCGGGCGCTGGTGGAGGTGCTGCGCCGCGGGGAGGGCCAGGGCGCCTTGTAGCTCGGGGGTGCGGGTTCGTTGGCGGGTGCGGGTGCGTTGTGGTTTCTCGCGCAGTTCCCCGCGCCCCTGAAGGGTTCGGGCCTGCGGCCCGCCCTTCATCCTGAAAGCACGGGCGCAGCCCCGGTCGCTTTTCAGGGGCGCGGGGCGTGACACATGCGGCTCCGCCGCGTGGGCGCGATCAGCCCCCACCCACCCACACCCGCCGACGCACCCCCACCCCACCCCCCGCCCGCGCACTCCTCCGCCGCGTTGGATACGTTGGCCCCGTGGACAAGAAGAACGCCCTGCGCGCCGGCGCCCTGGCCGCCGGTACGACGCTGATGATGCTGCTCATGTCGTCCCCCGCGCTCGCACTGACGCCCGACGACGGAGACGACCCGGGTCCGGGCCTCAGCGTGATCGAGACGCTCGGCCTCTACGTCGTGGCGCCGATCGGGCTGTTCGCGCTGATCACCGGCCTGGTGATGGTCCTGGACCGGTCGACGGACCGCGAGCCCAAGGCCAAGGCGAAGGTCTGACCGACCCCCACTGACGGCGTTCCGCCGAGGGCACCCTCCGCACACCCGTGCGCCGAGGGTGCCCTCGTCGTGTTTCCGGGCGTTCCGTCCAGGGGCGCGGCTACGGGTCGGGCGCCGTGAGGTACCGCTGCACCGTCGGTCCCAGCCACTCGACGATCTCCTCGCGGCCCAGGAGGACGGTCGGCGGGAACCGCGGCAGTAGCAGCGACATCCGGCACATCGACGGCAAGGGTGACCGGGACACCGGCGCGGCCGGCTCGCCCTCGGGCGGGATCACGGCATGCGGGACGCCCGCTGGATGTCCCGGTTCCACAGCGACGAGCGGCAGGCGTCCGGCCTACCACGTCGGCCGGGTCTTCCTCGCGGGCGACGCCGCCCACGTCCACACACCGGCCGGCGGCCAGGGCATGAACACCGGGCTTCAGGACGCGGCGAACCTCGGCTGGAAGCTCGTCGCCGTGTTGTCCGGCCACGTGGACCCCGCCCTCCTGGACACCTACCGGGCCGAGCGTCACCCCGTCGGCAGGGCGGTGCTGCGCAGCAGCGGCGGTATCGTCCGGCTCGCCATGGCCAGGCGACCCTGGACGCTGGCGTTCCGGGCCACCCTCACCACGGTCCTCAACCACGTGGGCCCCGCCCCTGCCCGCATGATCGGCCAGCTCTCCGGCATCGGGTACGCCTAACCCGCCCCGCGGCGTGCCCACCGGCCGGTGGGGACCCGTGTCCCCGACGTCGCCCTCTCCGTCGGACGCCTCCACGAGACGCTGCGCGGCGGCCGCTTCGTCCGCGTCACCCCGCGGACCTCCCCGCCGGGCGACCCGCTCGCGTCCGGCTCCGGGTCCCGTCAGGAACGCCTGGCCGTGGCGACCTGGACGAGCGACCGCAGGACCACCGTCCTCGTGCGACCCGACGGCCATGTGGCCTGGGTAGCGGACGACGCCGACACCGGCGCGGTCGAGGAGGCACTGACGACGTGGCTGGGGGCCAAGTCCTAGGCCGACCGCGATCTAGGCCGCGTCCGCCGCTTCCCGTCGGCCTCGCGCAGGGTCGGACACGGCCCGGCGCGTCACGAGCCCGTGCCCAGCACGAGTGTGCGCAGCAGGTCGGCCAGTCGGCCGGCCTGTTCCTCGTCCAGGTGGGCGAGCGCCTCCGCCTGGACGGCGAGCCCCGCGGACACCGCCTCGTCGACCACCCGCAGACCCTCGTCCGTGAGGGTGACCTGAAGGGCGCGGCGGTCGTGCGGGTCGGGTGAGCGGCGCAGCAGACCCGCCCGTTCGAGCTTGTCGAGGCGGCCGGTCATCCCGCCGGTGGTGAGCATGAGGGTCCCCGAGAGCTGACGGGGCGAGAGGGTGTACGGCTCGCCGGACCGGCGCAGGGTCGCGAGCACGTCGAACTCGCCGCGCGAGATCCCGAACCGCGCGTACTCCTTCTCCATGCGGTCGCCGAGCGTGCGGGACAGCCGGTAGACGCGCCCGAAGACCTCCATCGCGGTGGTGTCGAGGTCGGGGCGGACGGCCGCCCACTGCTCGACGATCGCGTCGACGGGGTCGCGCGGGGGCGTGTCGGACTCGGGGCGCACTGTCATGGGTCGAGTATCCGGCGGGTGTCGGTCGGTCGCAAGAAAGTGGCTTGACGGAAAGTTGCTTAGCGCTAAGCTAATGGCAAGCAAGGTAATTCTGGCGGTGGCCGTCCACCGCCGTCGCGTCACCTCCACCGTCCGTCCCCCCCCGCACCGTCCCCACCCCGCCGAGCGCGAAGGGCGCGTCCCATGACCGCGAACCGTCTCCCCCTCATAGCCCTGACCGCCCTCGCGCCCATCTCCTGGGGCACGACCTACGCCGTCACCACCGAGTTCCTGCCGGCCGACCGGCCCCTGTTCACCGGGCTGATGCGGGCGCTCCCCGCCGGGCTGCTGCTCCTGGCGCTCTCCCGGACGCTGCCGCGCGGCGCCTGGTGGGGGAAGGCGGCGGTGCTGGGCGCGCTGAACATCGGCGCCTTCTTCCCGCTGCTGTTCCTCTCCGCGTACCGCCTGCCGGGCGGAATGGCGGCGGTCGTCGGCTCGGTGGGGCCGCTGTTCGTCGCGGGACTCGCGGCCCTGCTGCTGGGCGAGCGGCCGACCGTGCGGACCCTGCTCACCGGGATCGCCGCGGCGCTCGGCGTCAGCCTGGTCGTGCTGAAGGCGGCCGGGGCGCTCGACACGATCGGTGTGCTCGCGGCGCTCGGCTCGACCGCCTCCATGTCGACCGGTGTGGTCCTCACCAAGCGGTGGGGGCGCCCCGAGGGCGTGGGCCCGCTCGCGCTCACCGGCTGGCAGCTGACCGCCGGCGGCCTGCTCATCGCACCGATCGCCCTCCTCGTCGAGGGCGCGCCGCCCGCGCTGGACGGCCGCGCCATCGGCGGCTACCTCTACCTCGCCCTCGCCAACACCGCCGTCTCCTACTGGGTCTGGTTCCGCGGCATCGGCCGCCTCTCCGCCACCCAGGTCACCTTCCTCGGGCCCCTCTCCCCGCTGACCGCCGCCGTCATCGGCTGGGCCGCCCTCGGCCAGGCCCTCACCCCCCTCCAGCTCCTCGGGATGGCCATCGCGTTCGCCGCGACCGTGTTCGGTCAACTCCAGCCGCGCGGCGCCCGGCGACCGGAGCAGGCGGCCGAGCCCGGCGACCGCCCGGCCCCGCTGGTCAAGGACACCACCCGAACGGCCTGAGGCCGGACCGGCGCACGACAGGGGCGCCCGGTGGAGACCACCGGGCGCCCCTGTTCTCGTACGACCGGCCGCTCGTCGCGCGGCCGAGGAGCGCGTCCCTCGCCGGACTACTCCGCGGAGGCCGCCGCCGCGTCCGCGGCCTGGGCCTTCAGCGCCCGCTCGACACCCGAACGGGACTCGGAGACCAGACGGCGCAGGGCCGCGTTGGGCTCGGCCGAGGCGAGCCAGGCGTCCGTCTTGCGGAGCGTCTCCTCGGAGACCTGGACCGTCGGGTAGAGGCCGATGGCGACCTGCTGGGCGATCTCGTGGGAACGGGACTCCCAGATGTCCTTCACGACCTCGAAGTACTTGTCCGTGTACGCGGCGAGCAGCTCACGCTGGTCCGTCTGGACGAAACCGCCGATGACCGCCTCCTGGAGGGCGTTCGGAAGCTTGTCCGACTCGATGACCTGGGACCAGGCCTCGGCCTTGGCCTCCGGCGTCGGGCGGGAGGCGCGGGCCGTGGCGGCGTGACGCTCACCGGCCGCGGTCCTGTCGCGCTCGTACTCGCCGGCGATCTCCGCCTCGTCGTAGCGGCCCACCGCCGCGAGCCGTTGCACGAACGACCAGCGCAGCTCGGTGTCGACGGCCAGCCCCTCGATCGTCTGCGTCCCCTCCAGCAGCGCCTCCAGCAGGTCCAGCTGCTCGGGGGTGCGGGCGGTCGCGGCGAACGCGCGGGCCCAGGCGAGCTGGTGGTCGGAGGCCGGCTCCGCGGCCCGCAGGTGGGCGAGGGTCGCGTCCGTCCAGCGGGTCAGCAGCGCCTCACGGCCGGCCGGGTCCGCGTACAGGTCGATCGCCAGCTTCACCTGGCGGTGCAGCGACTGGACGACACCGATGTCCGACTCCTTGCCGATGCCGGACAGCACCAGGGACAGGTAGTCGCGGGCGGCCAGTTCGCCGTCGCGGGTCATGTCCCAGGCCGAGGCCCAGCACAGGGCGCGGGGGAGGGAGGACGCGAAGTCGCCGAGGTGCTCGGTGACGAAGGCGAGGGACTGCTCGTCCAGGCGCACCTTGGCGTACGACAGGTCGTCGTCGTTGAGGAGGACGACCGCCGGGCGGCGCTTGCCCACCAGCTGCGGCACGGCGGTCAGCTCGCCGTCCACGTCCAGCTCGACGCGCTCGTCGCGGACCAGCTTGCCGCTGTCCTCGTCGCGCTCGTACAGGCCGACCGCGATGCGGTGTGGGCGCAGCGTCGGCTCGCCCTTCGCGCCGGCGGGCAGCGCGGGCGCCTCCTGGCGGATCGCGAAGGAGGTGATGACACCGTGCTCGTCGGTCTCGATCTCCGGGCGGAGGATGTTGATGCCCGCGGTCTCCAGCCACTGCTTCGACCAGGTCTTCAGGTCGCGGCCGGACGTCTCCTCCAGGGCGCCCAGGAGGTCCGACAGGCGCGTGTTGCCGTACGCGTGGCGCTTGAAGTACGCCTGCACGCCCCGGAAGAACTCGTCCTCGCCGACGTACGCGACGAGCTGCTTCAGCACGGACGCGCCCTTGGCGTAGGTGATGCCGTCGAAGTTGACGAGGACGTCGTCCAGGTCGCGGATCTCCGCCATGATCGGGTGCGTCGACGGCAGCTGGTCCTGACGGTACGCCCACGTCTTCATGGAGTTGGCGAAGGACGTCCAGGCGTGCGGCCAGCGCGACTCGGGGTGGGCCGCCTGGCAGGCGATCGACGTGTACGTGGCGAACGACTCGTTCAGCCACAGGTCGTTCCACCACTCCATCGTCACGAGGTCGCCGAACCACATGTGGGCCAGCTCGTGCAGGATGGTCTCGGCGCGCATCTCGTACGCCGCGTCCGTCACCTTCGACCGGAACACGTACTGGTCGCGGATGGTCACCGCGCCCGCGTTCTCCATCGCGCCCGCGTTGAACTCCGGTACGAACAGCTGGTCGTACTTCTCGAACGGGTACGCGTAGTCGAACTTCTCCTGGAACCACTCGAAGCCCTGCCGGGTCACGTCGAAGATGTGGTCGGAGTCGAGGTACTCGGCCAGCGACGGGCGGCAGTAGATGCCCAGCGGCACGCTCTGCCCGTCCTTCTCGTACACGCTGTGCACCGAGTGGTACGGGCCGACGATCAGCGCCGTGATGTACGTGGAGATACGGGGCGTCGGCTCGAAGACCCAGACGTCGTCCTTGGGCTGCGGCGTCGGCGAGTTGGAGATGACGGTCCAGCCGGTCGGCGCCTTCACGGTGAACTGGAAGGTGGCCTTCAGGTCCGGCTGCTCGAAGCTCGCGAACACCCGGCGGGCGTCCGGGACCTCGAACTGGGTGTAGAGGTACGCCTGGTCGTCGACCGGGTCGACGAACCGGTGCAGACCCTCACCCGTGTTGGTGTACGCGCAGTCCGCCGCGACCCGCAGGATGTTGCGGCCCTCCAGCAGACCGGGCAGCGTGATCCGGGAGTCCGCGAAGACCTCCGCCGGGTCGAGCGCGTCGCCGTTCAGCGTCACCTCGTGGACCGTCGGGGCCACCAGGTCGATGAAGGTCTCCGTACCGCCCCGGGCGGCGTCGAAGCGCACCGTGGTCACGGACCGGTAGGTGCCGCCCTCCTGCGCGCCGGTGAGGTCGAGTTCGATCTCGTACGAGTCAACGCTGAGCAGCTCCGCCCGCTGCTGAGCCTCTTCGCGGGTCAGGTTTGTGCCAGGCACGCGGTCATCTCCTCGTTATGTGTCGGTTCGGTCATCCTTCCACGGCACGGGGAGTTGGGCGACGACCAGGTTGACCCGCACCACTACGTCCGGAAACCGCCGGTGGTCCGGCGCGGCGCGCACCACGCTGAGGGGCATGAAGACCCACACCGCGCGCCCCCTGGACGCCCTCACCCTGAAGCAGCTGCGGACGGCGGACGACGCCGGCCGGCCCCCCACCGCCGTCACCGACACCGAGGGCGGCGCCCCGCTGCGCTGCTGCCTGCGGCACAGCCGACCGGGTGAGTCGACCGCCCTCGTGTCCTACGCGCCGCTGCGCCGCTGGGCGGCCGCCACCGGCGTCGACCCGGGCGCCTACGACGAGCGGGGCCCCGTCTTCATCCACGCCGGGGAGTGCCCCGGACCGGCCGACGACGACCGGCTGCCGTTCACGAACAGCCACCGCGTCCTGCGCCGCTACGCCGCCGACGGCCGCATCCTCGGCGGACGGCTCGTCGAGGGGCCCGACGACCACGGGACGGCCCTCACCGAGGCCTTCGCGGACCCCGAGGTCGCCCTCGTCCACGTCCGGGCCGTCGAGTACGGCTGCTTCCTGTACGAGGTGCGGCGGCGCTGAGCGAGGGTGCTCACGCCGGACCCCGCTCGTGCCGGGCGCGCCGACGGGGCGGTCACTCCCTGTGGAGTGACCGCCCCGTCGGTGGGGAGGCATGGGCCGTCCGGCGGCGGGGCCGGCCGGGTGGCTGCCGGTGTCAGCCCTTCAGCTCCGCCGCCACCAGCTCGGCGATCTGGACGGCGTTCAGCGCGGCGCCCTTGCGCAGGTTGTCGTTGGAGACGAACAGGGCGAGGCCGTTGTCCACGGTCTCGTCGGCGCGGATGCGGCCCACGTAGGACGGGTCCTGGCCGGCGGCCTGGAGGGGGGTCGGGATGTCGGAGAGGGCGACACCCGGCGCGCCGGCGAGCAGCTCGGTCGCGCGCTCCACGGAGATCGGACGCGCGAAGCGGGCGTTGACCTGGAGGGAGTGCCCGGAGAACACCGGGACGCGGACGCAGGTGCCGGAGACCTTGAGGCCGGGGATCTCCAGGATCTTGCGGGACTCGTGGCGGAGCTTCTGCTCCTCGTCCGTCTCGTGCAGACCGTCGTCGACGATCGAACCCGCGAGCGGGATCACGTTGAAGGCGATGGGCCGCTTGTAGACGCCGGGCTCGGGGAAGTCGACCGCCGCGCCGTCGTGGGTCAGCTTGTCGGCGTCGGCGACGACCTTCTGGACCTGGCCGTGCAGCTCGGCGACGCCCGCGAGACCGGAGCCGGACACCGCCTGGTAGGTGGCGACGACCAGCGCCTCCAGGCCCGCCTCCTCGTGCAGCGGACGCAGGACCGGCATCGCGGCCATCGTCGTGCAGTTCGGGTTGGCGATGATGCCCTTGGGGCGGTCGGCGATCGCGTGCGGGTTCACCTCGGACACCACCAGGGGCACCTCGGGGTCGCGGCGCCACGCGGAGGAGTTGTCGATCACGACGGCGCCCTGGGAGGCCACCTTCTCGGCCAGCGCGCGGGAGGTCGCGCCACCGGCGGAGAAGAGCACGATGTCGAGACCGGAGTAGTCGGCGGTCGCCGCGTCCTCGACGGTCACCCCGTCGATGACCGAACCGGCCGAGCGGGCGGAGGCGAACAGACGCAGCTCGTCCGTCGGGAAGTTCCGCTCCTTGAGGATCCTGCGCATGACCGTGCCGACCTGACCGGTGGCTCCGACGATTCCGACCCTCACGGTGACTCCTTTTACGTGGCTTGTCTGTGTCTGCTGCATGACCGAGGCGTTTCCATCATGCGGTGAGCCCCGGTCCGCCTGTCCAATTCTTTGCCCGCGGTGCTCGGGGAATGGGACGCGCGGGACGGCGACACCACGCCCGGTTCTTTGGCCGCCACCCCGTCTGAGCTGGATATATTCGCCCCTCGGGGGCTCGGCGCCGCAAGCTGTGCTGCCTCCCCCCTGCCCGTCGGCACCGGGTGCACGCGAAGGTGTGACGTACGCCTCTGCGGGGCGGCCGGAAAGTCATGGACGGGCCCGAACGTTTCGGCCCGGCCCGGCGTCGTAGGGGAAACGCGGGAGGGGAGGGGTGGCTGTGCTGCGCAGAAAGGCGCGCCGCGTCCAGGGGGTGGACGATCCGCTGCGGGTGCCCGGCGGCCCGTCGGCCATGGGGGGCACGGGGGGCACGGGTGCCGGGGATGAACCGCCGGCCGCCGTGACGCATCCGGCGGCAGCGGGCGACACGGGGGTGGATCCGCTGGACGCGGCCCAGGAGCGGCGGGTGCGCGCGGTGCTCGCGCTCGGCGGAGTCCCGCAGTCGGACCTGCCGGACGGGGTGCAGCAGGTACGGCTGCGGCTGCTGGAGCGGGCCGCGAGCGGCCGGGAGGCACCGCGGGACGTGTCCGCGTGGGCGGCGGTGGTCGCCTCCAACCTGGCGATGGACTGGCACCGCGCCAAGCGCCGCCAGGAGCGCCTCGGGGAGCGCCTGGCCTCGCTGCGCCAGCTGGAGCACCCCTCCGGCGAGGACTCCAGCGTGCTCTCGCTCGCCGTCACCCGCGGCCTGGACGAGCTGCCCGACGCCCAGCGTCAGGTCGTCGTCCTGCGTTTCTACGCCGACCTGCCGGTCCGGGACATCGCGGGCGAGCTCGGTATCCCCGAGGGCACGGTCAAGAGCAGGCTCCACTCAGCGGTCCGCGCCCTGCGCGCCCGCCTGCACGAGGACGAGGTGGTGTGACATGGCCGCCCGGGACAACAACCGGCACGACACCGAACCCGACGACGTCGTGTTCGAGGCTGCTTCCACGACCGAGGGCGACTCGGTCGCGGGTGGCTCGGCGGAGGGCGGCTCGGCGGAGGGCGGCTCGGTCGAGGCGCCTTCGGCCGGGGGCGCCGACGCCGAAGGGGCCGTGCGCGGGGGAGCTGTATTCGAGGGAGCCGTGCGTGAGGGCGCCCAGTTCGCAGGCGCCGAGTTCGAGGAAGCCGTGTTCGAGGGTGCAGTGCGTGAGGGCGCCGAGTTCGAGGAAGCCGTGCGCGAGGCCGCCGAGTTCGAAGGCGCCGAGTACGGCGGTATGGACGCCTTGATGGCCGCGCTGCTCGACGAGCCGCTGCCGGAGGAGGCGCTGGCCGACGGCGAGTTCATGGCCGCGCGGCGGGCGGCGGCCGCCGATGTGCTGCTGCTGCGGGAGCAGCTGGGGCTGATCGGTGACGCTCTGGCCGGGGCCGACGCCGGTGCGGGCGAATCGGAGTCGGAAGCCGGCGCACCGCCGGGGCGACCCGTGGCCGCGCGGCCGGGGGACGCGGCCGGGGCCGAGACGGTCACCGGGCGCCGGCCCGCGCCCGAGACGGCCCCCGTCGCGCCGGTGACGCCCCTGCCGACGTGGCCGGCCCGCCCCCGAAGGCGCCGCCGGGCCCTGTCCATCGCCTTCGGCACGCTCGCCGCGGCTGCGGCCGCCACCGTCGTCGTGGGCCTCGGCGCCGTCGTCGTCCAGTCGGGCCTCGGAGGTTCGGCGGACGACGCCGGCAGCACCGCCAGTAAGCAGCAGGACAGCGGTAACTCGCCCGACGGCTCGAAGGGCGGCGCGGGCGGCGGGAACGCCGACGGGAAGGTCGATCCCCAGAGTTACAACATCGCCTGCGCCCGTCTGGTCGTCGAGGGCACCGTCGTCTCCGTCGAACCCGTCCCCGGCACCGAGCGGGACCGCGTCACCCTCGACGTCGACCGCTACTACAAGCCGGACCAGGGCGGGAAGGAGATCGTCTTCCCGCTGGACGAGGACATCGAGCCCCATGTGAAGGAGGGCGACCGCGCTCTCGTCGGCATCCCGCGCGACGGCGCCGAACCCGACCTGTGGACCACGGACCCGTCCGACATCGCCGGCCGACGAGCCTGGATCGAGACCGAGGCGCGGGAGGCGGAGGGCGAGACGTGTAGGTGACGGGAGCCTCGGGGGCGGTCGTCACCCCAGACCGACCCCGGGGCACCGCAACGTCCGGCCCGTGCCTGGGGAGGGGCGCTCGCCCCGGCCGTGCTTGGGGAGGGGCGCTCGCCCCGCCGACGTACACCCTCCGGTGATGTGTCCGCACACGCATACGGCCCGCCGGGGAAACCGGCGGGCCGTATTCCGGCGGGCCTGAGCGGCGGCGGCTCCGCCGGGCACCCCGGATCGGGTTGCCCGATCCCGGGGTGCTGTGAGCCTGGGGTGCGACGAGGGTGACCGGCGGTCAGGTCACTCCTGGTCGTCCCAGGTCCAGGTCTCCTTGTGGCCGGGGACGACCACACCGGGCCGCGCGCCGCCCTTGTCCGCCTTGGGGGGCACGACGACCTCCGTCACGGCGTCGTCCGCGGCCAGCCGCGTGCCCGCCGGGGCGTCGACGGCGGTGCCGAGGACGAGGGCCGCCGCCGCGGAACCCAGACCGAGGAGGGCGAGGACGCCGATGCGCCGGGAGCGCGTCGAGGAATGCACAACCGTTCCTCTTTCGTGAGGGGTTACAGATGAGGGCCCTGTGAAGGGCCATGACCGATCATGGTTGATCACCGTCCGAAACGCAGGTGCTCACGATGGCCGCTTGCGGCCATGGCCGGACAGGGCCACCACGCCCACGATTAGGACCCGGCGGAGGGATCCCGGCGCAGGAGTCTCGGCGACGGCGACGCTACCGCCGGCCGTGCCGGACGGCAGAGACCACGGCCGACCCCGCCGTACGGCAGACGTCACAACCAGCCCCGCCGTACGGCAGACGCTACAGCCAGCCCCGCCGTACGGCCTCCGCGCCCGCCTCGAACCGGCTCTGCGCGTCCAGCCGCTTCATCAGGTCCGACATCAGTCGTCTGATCGTACGCACGGACAGCCCCAGCTTGCGGGCGATCCCCTGGTCGGTCATCCCCTCGGACAGCAGCTTCAGCAGGACCCGGTCGCGTTCGCTCGCCCCGTCGCCCACCGCGGCGGGGGCCTCCGCGCCCAGCGGCACGCCCTGCGCCCAGACCAGCTCGAACAGCTCAGCGAGGGCCTGTACGACGCCCTGGTAGCGGACGACGAGCGCGCCCTGGCGGCTGTCCTCGGCGTTCACCGGCACGACCGCGACCTCACGATCGCAGATGATCATCCGCATCGGAAGGGCGGGCACGGTGCGCACCTGTCCGCCCATGGAGGTGAGCCAGGTCGCGTAGTCGGAGGTGGGCTGGTCGTTGCGGACGCTGTCGAGGTAGACGGAGCGCATCCGCACGCCCCGGTCGAAGGACTCCTGGTCCAGGGGGCGGGCCGACTCCAGGCCGGCCGCGCTGACGGCGCCGCCCGGTGTGAAGGTGCACACCTCCTGCACCGCGTCCCGAGACAGCTGCTCCAGCCGGGTGCGGACCGCGTTCACCCCGACCAGGTGCTCGGCGCCACCCGTGTGTCGCAGCCCCAAGGCCGCGTACTCCTTGGTGAATTCGGCGACCACCGCCTGGTGCCGGGACAGATGGGCCCGCTCGGCGTCGAGTTGGGCCTCGCGGCGGCGCAGTACCGGCCCCAGGATCGTCTCGGGGTTCATCGGCAGGTACGTCGTGTCCGTGACGGGGCTCAGCAGGGAGAGATCGGAGAGCCGGTCCACGGCCGCCCGCACCTCGTCCTCGGTGAGGCCCGTGTGCCGTTGGACGTCGTGGAGGGTCCAGGACGGGTTGGTGAGCAGACTCCGGTAGACGCTGACGGCCTCGGTGTCCGCTTCCAGGAATTCGTCCAGCACAGTCGGCCCTTTCGCCTCCCCACCCCCTCGTGCCCCGGAGGGGAATCCTAGTTCGATCCGTGCCGATTTCGCGGTGGATCGGGGATCTTGTGGCGAAGGCTACAGGGCAGGCACGACAGTGCCATGGCGCGTTGCGGCCACCCTGCGCCCCTGGTGTTCGCAAGGGCCCCGGCTGAAGATCGAAGGGCGCGACGCACAGATGTGCGGCGGCCCGTCCAACGGGGGGACGGGCCGTCGCGCCGACCGCCCCCCGTCGCCAGGGGGCGGGTGCCACGTGGGGAGCACCCGCCCCTTCCCCGCATCCGTTGAGTAACGTCTCCTCATGCGCGAGGACTTGCGGGTGGCGGCCTACGCCGTGTGCGTACGGGACGGACAGGTGCTGCTGGCCCGCTGGGTCGCCCGGGACGGTACCAAGCGCTGGACCCTCCCCGGCGGCGGCATGGACCACGGCGAGGATCCCTACGACACCGTCATCCGGGAGGCCGACGAGGAAACCGGCTACGCCGTCGAGCCGACCGCCCTCCTCGGCGTCGACTCCGTCACCGAGGACCGCTCCCGGCGTCTGGGCTCCCGCGCTGCCTTCCACAGCCTCCGCCTCGTCTACGAGGCCCGCGTGACGGGCGGCAGCCTGCGCCACGAGACCAACGGCTCGACGGACATGGCCGCGTGGCACCCCTTGGAGGAGGTCCCCGACCTGGAGCGGGTCGCCCTGGTCGACGTGGGCCTGACCCTGTGGCGGGAACGCCCCGCGAACGGCCACCTCACACCATCGATCGCCTCGTAGGAGCGCGGGCAATCGCGCGACGAGCCACCAAATCCGAAGGCACCCCGACCACGCGACCCCGCGCGGCGCATACCCGCCCTACCCCGTCACATGAACGAGGAGTGACCACTTCCCCTCGGTTGCCCTTATCTTCGGCAACCCCTGGCGAACACCCGTCGCCCGCGAAGATCCACGTACGGTGATCGGCGCCACCCGTTGCCACCTCGTTAACGTCGAGGTCACCCCGGCTGCCAAGCATTCAGTACGAGCGGGAACCCCACTCCGGCCCCCATCGCGGAGCGGCCCCGCGACCACTGCCGACGCGTTCGCACTCGGGGAGACCGCGCCATGTCGCGCATACGCTCAGTCGCTGCCGCCGCCACCAACCCTGACCGCCGTGCCTTCCTCGCCGCCACCGGCGCGGTCGGCCTCTCGGCGGGCATCGGGCTCGCCCTGCGGCCGGAGACGGACGCCCACGCCGCCGCCACCGGGACCACCACCGAGGTCCCCCTGGCGAACCTCTCCAACCGGGAGGCCCCTGCCGCCCCGCTCGCGCCGTACACCCGGGGCACCACCCTCGCCTCGGTCGCGGCGCCGCGCAACGCCTCCGGCTACCGCCGCCTCGGCGACGGGCCCGCCTGGAAGCGGGTCGTGCGCTCCGACCTCGCGACCCCCAAGTCCGGCCGGGAGAAGCGCCGTACGGCTCTCGCGTCGTTCGTGCAGTTCACCGATCTGCATGTCGTCGACGTGCAGCACCCGCTGCGCTACGAGTACCTGCGCGCCCAGACGGCGAGCGCCTGGCGTCCGCAGGAGGCCCTGTCCGTGGCGGGGGCGGTCTCGCTCGTCGAGCGGGTCAACTCGCTGCGCGGCGCCCCCGTCACCGGCTCGCCGCTGCACTTCGTGATGACGACCGGTGACAACACCGACAACAACTCCAAGACGGAACTGGACTGGTTCCTGAAGGTGATGAGCGGTGGCCGCGTCACCCCCAACTCCGGTGATCCGCGCCGCTACGAGGGCGTCCAGAACAGCGGGCTCAAGCTCTACTGGCAGCCGGACTCCACGCTCCGCGACGCCGACAAGAAGCTCGGCTTCCCCCACCTGGACGGCTTCCTCGCGGCGGCGATCCGCCAGGTCAACAGCCCCGGCCTGAACGTCCCCTGGTACTCCACCGTCGGCAACCACGACTCCCTCCCCGGCGGCTGCTACGCCCCCGGCGACTCCTTCTTCGCGGACTTCGCGGTCGGCGGCAAGAAGCTGATGACCCTGGACGAGCAGGTCGGCAAGGCCCTCTGGGACAACGTCAAGAGCGGCGGCGACCCCCGCGGGACCGACTGGAAGGCCGTCCTCAAGTCCCAGGCGAAGAAGATGCGTTCGGTCACCCCGGACGAGGGCCGGGCGCCCTTCACCTCCCTGGAGTACCTGAAGGCGCACCTCGACCCGGCCCACACCGGTCCCGGCCCGGTCGGCCACGGCTACTCGCGGGCCAACCTCGACGCCGGCACCCAGTACTACGTCTTCCGGATCGCCGACGACGTCATCGGCATCAGCCTCGACTCCACCGACCCCGGCGGCCACTACGAGGGCTCGCTGGGCACGGCGCAACTGAAGTGGCTGGAGCGGACGTTGAAGGACGCCGCCAAGAACGGCGCATACGCCGTGGTCTTCAGCCACCACACCAGCGCGACCATGCGCAACCTCCGCAAGGACCCGTCCCGTCCGGACGAGGCCCGGCACGGCGGCGACGAGGTGCTGGCCCTGCTGGGCCGCCACCGCAACGTCCTCGCCTGGGTGAACGGCCACAGCCACCGCAACCGCGTCACCCCGCACAAGTACGCCGGCGGCGGCTCGTTCTGGGAGATCTCGACCGCGTCCCACATCGACTTCCCGCAGCTCGCGCGGGTGATCGAGCTGGTGGACAACAAGGACGGCACGATCTCCGTGTTCACGACCCTCATCGAGTCGGCCGCCCCGCACGCCACCCGCTTCACGGACCTCAGCCAGACCGGCCTGGCGGCCCTGTACCGCGAGCTGTCGTTCAACGCGCCGGGCCGCCGTGACACCCTCACCGGCACCCCCGGTGACCGCAACGTGGAGCTGGTGCTCCGAAAGGGCTGAAAACCGCTCAACGCCCGTACCTCTGTCAACCCGGCCCGTACCGCCGGGGTCCCCCTCCGTGACCGGACGATCATCATGGACACAGGGGGAACGATGTCAGTACGTACGGGTCTGGTGGCGGCGACCGCGGTGGTCGCGGCGGTGGCGCTCGCCGCCCCGGCGGCGGCCGCGCCCGCCGCCCCGAGAGACGGCCACGGCGCGACCCGCCAGGCGATGGACGCCAACGTGAAGGACGGCGTCGTGGGCATCGCCCTCCAGGCGAAGGACGCCCACGGCGTATGGAAGGCGACGGCGGGCAAGGGCGACCTGAGGACCGGCGCGCCCCGCACCGCCCACGACCGCTTCCGGGCCGGCAGCATCACGAAGACCTTCGTGGCGACGGTCCTGCTCCAACTGGAGGCCGAGGGCAGGCTGTCGCTGGACGACAAGGTCGACCGGTGGCTGCCCGGCCTGGTGCGCGGCAACGGCCACGACGGCCGCCGGGTGACGGTCCGCCAGCTCCTCAACCACACCAGCGGGATCTTCAACTACACCGCCGACGAGCAACTCGGCCGGGACGTCTTCCTGGCCGACGGGTTCCTGAAGAACCGCTACCGCACGCACACGCCGGAACAGCTGGTCGGCATCGCGATGAAGCACAAGCCGGACTTCGCCCCCGGCACCGACTGGAACTACTCCAACACCAACTACCTGCTCGCCGGTCTGGTGATCGAGAAGGTCACGGGCAACCCGTACGCCGACGAGGTCCGCGCCCGCATCGTCGAACCCCTCGGCCTGCGCGGCACGAAACTCCCCGGCACCTCCCCCGGCCTGCCGGGACCGCACAGCCGCGCCTACTCCAAGCTCGCCGAGACCGCGGACGGAAAGACGTACGACGTCACCAGGATGAACCCCTCCGTGGCGGGCGCCGCGGGCGAAATCGTCTCCAGCGCCGAGGACCTCAACCGCTTCTACGCGGCCCTGCTGCGGGGCCGGCTCCTGCCGAGGAAGCAGCTCGACGCGATGAAGACGACGATCCCCGTGGAGAACCTCGGCGGCTACGGCCTCGGCCTCACCGAGCAGAAGCTCTCCTGCGGTGTGCGGGTGTGGGGCCACGGCGGCGGCATCCACGGCTCCGTCTCCGAGTCCGTCACCACCGAGGACGGACGCCACTCCCTCACCTTCAACTTCAACAGCGACTGGACGGGAGACAGCGGGGCGATCGTGGAGGCGGAGTTCTGCGGCAAGTAGGCACCTGAGTACGGCATGAGGAAGGGCCGCCGTGAGGTGCGGCGGCCCTTCCTCTCCCCTCCTGCGTTCCGCCCGGGCGAGGGCGGGTTCCCGGCATTACCGGGGAAGCACCACCACATACGCCGCCGGATCGCGGTCGGACGACGCCATCAGCGCGGTGCGGACGACCGCCGCCTGCTGCTCCAGGGACTCACGCAGCTTCCTGGGAGTCAGGTGGACGACGGTGACGCCGAGCCGTTCCAGAGTCTCCCGCTTGCGCGCGTACTCGGACCAGAGCGCGTCGTCCTGCCGCCCGGGGGTTCGGGTGTCCAGTTCCACCGCGACGGCCTGCTCCGGCCAGTACGCGTCGACGCCGCCGAGGTGCGGGCCGCCGGGGAGCCGCAGGTCCACGTTCCAGACCGGGTCGGGCAGGGCGAACTCCCGGACCATGCGGTACAGCTGGTCCTCCGCGATCGCCCGCCCCTCGGCGAGCAGCGAGTCCACCGCGTCCGCGACATGAGGACGGTTCAGCAGCCGCGCCTGCGTCAACTCCCGCATCACCGTCGCAGGCTCGGTGTGGCCGCCGCGCACCGCCTCGGTCAGCAGCCGGCGTACGGAGTCCACGTCGACCAGCTCCGCGACCGCGTCGGCCAGGGCGCGCGGCACGGGGGCGACGGGCAGACCGGTCACGTACGACGGGGTCGGCAGGGACGCGGTGCGGATGACGCGGGCGCAGCCGACGGTGCGCAGCCGGCGCAGGCGCGGTACCAGGACGTCGATGCTGTCCAGGGACAGCAAGGGGGGAGCGGACGAGAAACCGTGCAGCGTCAGGGCCGCCAAGCCCGTGATCACGGCGTCCGCGTAGTGGGGGGCCGGGCGGGGGTCGTCGGCGTTGGGCTGCGCGGGCACACCGGCGGCCGGCTCACGGAACGGGGTGCGGGCCGCGTACGACAGGACGGCGTGCAGCCGCTCCTCGGGGGTGGGCGGGCCGGGGTGCAGCAGGTAGACGCCGGGGAGGAGCTGCTGCCAGGGACCGCCCTGCCGGCACTGCTCGTTCGTCTCGGCCGGGGTGACACCCTGCGCGCGCAGCTGCGCGGCCGTCAGTACGCGGCGGTGCACGTTCGCGAGCCGGCTCAGGGGGCGGGAGGAGAGCGGGGTGTTGTGGTTCATGCCCCGGAGGTTCCCGCGCCGGGGCGGGCTCCGAACCCCTGTTACAAGCCCGTCGACAAATCCGGACAAGCCCGCACTAAAGTACGTGCGTTCGACTGCCGATAGCCGCTGGTCGGCCCCGTGATCGGAAAAGGTTACGGCTCCGACTACCCGAATTTCGTAACGCGGAACCAGGCAAGGAGAATTGACGCGTCTCAGCTCGACACCGCGACCTCTCGGTGGCGGGCAGTCGCGCACCCGACCCGGCCGGAGGCCGGCGCCGGGGTGCGCGACACCGTTGAGGAGCGCGGAGGTTACTCCTTGCCTCCCGCGTCGCACGCCTGCGCCCGCAGCGCCCGCGCCAGGTCGTCGCGGGCCTCCACCACCAGGCGGCGCAGCGCGGGCGCGGCCCCCTCGTGGGCGGCGAGCCACGCGTCCGTCGCCTCCAGGGTCGCCGGGGAGTCCTGCAACGACGGGAACAGCCCCCGCACCACGTCCATCCCGATCTGGATGGACCGCTCGGCCCACACCCGCTCGATCACCTCGAAGTACCGCTCGGCGTACGGCGCCGCCAACTCCCGCTGCGACGGCCGGGCGAACCCGGCGATGGTCGCCTCCACCAGCGCGTTCGACAGCACGTCCGACTCCACCACGGACGCCCACGCCTGCGCCTTCACCGCGGCCGACGGCCGGGCCGCCAGGCACCGCACCTGGTGCCGCTTCCCGGACGCCGTGTCGTCGCGGGCCAGCTCCGCCGCGAGGATGCCCTCACCGGCCACCCCGTACGTCGCGAGCGGCTCCAGGAACGCCCACCGCAGCTCCTGGTCGACCTCCAGCCCTTCGACCTTCTCGGTCCCGGCGAGCAGCCCCTGGAGCACCCCCAGATCGGCCTCGCTCGACGCCACCGCCGCGAAGAACCGCGCCCACGTCAGCTGGTGCTGGCTCCCCGGCTCGGCGGCCCGCAGCTCCCGCAGGGCGCCCTCCGCCAGCAGCCGGCCGCCGGTCTCCCGCCATTGGGGCGCCGCGTAGAAGGTGAGCGCCGAGTTCGCCCAGGCGTGCAGCATCTGCAGCACGCCGATGTCGGACTCCCGGCCCGCGAACCGCAGCACCAGGTCGACGAAGTCCCGCGCCGGGAGCAGCGCGTCCCGGGTGAGGTTCCACAGCGCCGACCAGCACAGGGCGCGCGCCAGCGGGTCGGAGATGTCTCCGAGCGCGGCCCGCAGCGTGTCCAGCGACCCGGCGTCGAAGCGGATCTTGCAGTACGTGAGGTCGTCGTCGTTGACCAGCACCAGTTCCGGCGCCTCGGCCCCGGCCAGCTCGGCCACGACCGTCCGCGCCCCGACGACGTCCACCTCGGCGCGCGCGTACCGCTCCAGCGCGCCGTCGCCGCCGCGCCGGTACAGGCCGATCGCCACCCGGTGCGGCCGCAGCTCGGGGTGGGACTCGGCTGCCTCCTGCACCACGGCCAGCTCGTCGATCCGGCCCTCGGCGTCGAGCAGCACCTGCGGGGTGAGGGAGTTCACCCCGGCCGTCTCCAGCCAGGCCCGCGACCAGGCCGGCATGTCCCGGCCGCTGGTCTCCTCCAGGACCGACAGCAGGTCACCGAGGCGCGTGTTTCCGTAGGCGTTGCGCTTGAAGTAGCGGCGGGCGCCCTCCAGGAACGCCTCACGCCCCACGTACGCCACCAGCTGCTTCAGGACGGACGCGCCCTTGGCGTAGGTGATCCCGTCGAAGTTGAGCTTGGCGTCCTCCAGGTCACGGATGTCGGCCGTGACGGGGTGGGTGGAGGGCAGCTGGTCGGCGCGGTACGCCCAGGACTTGCGGTTGTTGGCGAAGGTGACCCAGCCGTTGGTGAAGCGGGTGGCCTCGACCATGGAGAAGGTGCCCATGAAGTCCGCGAAGGACTCCTTCAGCCACAGGTCGTCCCACCACACCATGGTCACGAGGTCGCCGAACCACATGTGCGCCATCTCGTGCAGGATGACGTTGGCCCGCCGCTCGTACGACGCCCGGGTGACCTTCCCGCGGAAGATGAACTCCTCGCGGAAGGTGACGAGCCCCGGGTTCTCCATCGCGCCGAGGTTGTACTCGGGGACGAACGCCTGGTCGTACTTCCCGAACGGGTACGGGTAGTCGAAGTGGTCGTGGAAGAAGTCCAGACCCTGCTTGGTGATCTCGAAGACGTCGTCGGCGTCGAAGTAGGGGGCGAGCCCCTTGCGGCACATCGCGCCGAGGGGGATCTCCAGGCGCGTACCGTCGCCGAGGACCCGCTCGTAGGAGTCGGTGACGTAGTGGTACGGGCCGGCGACCACGGCGGTGATGTACGTCGAGATCGGCTTGGTCTCCGCGAACCGCCACACCCCGTCGGTCCGCTCGCCGACGCCGTTGCTCCACACCACCCAGTCCTCGGGCGCCCGCACCTCGAAGCGGAACGGGGCCTTGAGGTCCGGCTGCTCGAAGTTCGCGAAGACCCGGCGGGAGTCGGCGGGCTCGTACTGCGTGTAGAGGTAGACCTCGCCGTCCTCCGGGTCGACGAAGCGGTGCATGCCCTCGCCGGTGCGGGAGTAGGCGCACTGGGCGTCGACCACCAGCTCGTTCTCGGCGGCCAGGTCCTCCAGCACGATCCGGGAGCCGTCGAAGACCGCGCGCGGGTCGAGGTCCTTGCCGTTGAGGGAGACCGACGTCACACTCGGCGCGATCAGATCGGCGAAGCTGGTGGCGCCCGGGTCGGAGCACCGGAAGCGGATGGTCGTCACCGAGCGGAAGGTCCGCGGCTCGTCACCCCGGTCGCCGACGGCGGACCGCAGGTCGAGGGAGACCTCGTAGCCGTCGACGGACAGCAGCGCGGCCCGCTCCTGGGCCTCGTCGCGGGACAGATTCTCACCGGGCACGGGCGGCACTCCCTCAGGGGTGGTGTTCAGTATGCGGACAGGGCCGATCCTGCCATGCGCTCCTGACGCCGGGCAGTCGGGAATGAGGCGAGCGGTTGCCGGTGTTGCCGGTTGTTGCGCTGTAAACCGACCACCGCACTCTTGTTTCCTTCCGAGGAGAACCATGTCCGAGCAGACCGCCGGCAAGACCCCCGTCGACTTCTGGTTCGACCCGCTGTGCCCCTGGGCGTGGATGACCTCGCGGTGGATCCTGGAGGTGGAGAAGGTCCGTGACATCGAGGTCCGCTGGCATCTGATGAGCCTCGCCGTCCTCAACGAGAACAAGCTGGACGAACTCCCCGAGGAGTACCGCGAGCTGCTGGAGACCAAGGCCTGGGGCCCGGTCCGCGTCGTCATAGCCGCCCAGGAGGAGCACGGCGCCGAGATCCTCGGCGACCTCTACACGGCGATCGGCACGCGCGCCCACAACCAGGGCGAGGGCGCCGGCAAGGAGGTCGTCGCCGCGGCCCTGAAGGAGGTCGGACTGCCCGACTCCCTGATGGACCACTGGGACTCCACCCCGTACGAGCCGCAGCTGCGCGCCTCCCACAAGGAGGGCATCGACAAGGTCGGCCAGGACGTCGGCACGCCCGTCATCGCGGTTCCCGGCGCCGACGGCGAGCAGATCGCGTTCTTCGGCCCGGTCGTCACCCCCGCCCCGCAGGGCGAGGAGGCCGCCAAGCTCTGGGACGGCACGCTCCTCGTCGCCTCGGTCCCCGGCTTCTACGAGATCAAGCGCACCCGCACCAAGGGCCCCGACTTCAGCAACCTGGTCTGACGCGCCCCGGGCCCGGGCGTCCACCGCGCCCGGTGCCGGAGGGCGTTCATCGCGCCCGATCCGGTCGGCGTTCATCGCGCCAGGTCCGGTCGGCGCTCACCGCGCCCGGTCCGGCCGGTGTTCACGCCGACCGGTGCCTCGCGTACAGGGCGGCCAGACGGGGCAGTCGGCGCTCCGTCTCCGCCCAGTCGTCGAAGTCGAAGTTCCACGACGGGTCCAGCGCCGGGTAGCGGATGCGGAAGCAGTCCGGGGGCAGTTCCTCCCCGGTGGCCGCGAGGTGGGCGTCCCAGGCGATACCGAGGGTCCTCTCGCACTCGACCTCGGCCCAGTCCTCGGACGCCCGCCGGATCACCGGCGACCCGGCGAGGGAGTCGGGGTCGGCGACGGCACGCTCGAAGACCTCGCGGCCCTGGAGCACGAGCCAGCCCCGGAAGTAGTCGAAGCCGTCGTCCGAGCAACCCCCGTTGATCGTGTACGCCGCGGCCCACAAGGGGGCCCGGTACGACGTGCCCAGCAGGTCCCACAGGACCTGCTGGGCGGCCACGATCTCGGCGGCCGGCCAGGTCGCGAGCAGCGCGGCGGCCCGTTCGGCGACGGCCTCGGCGCCGTCCGGCTCCTCAGGGGCGGCGGCCGTGCGGCGCGCCTCGTCGACGATGCTCCAGAACTCGTTCGCGTCCATGGGGCGAAGAGTGACAGCAGGGTCTGACAACGCGCTCCGGCCTGCGGCTCACTCCAGGTCGTCGGGCAGGCGCTTGGTCAGTCTGAAGTGCTTCTCGGCGCTGTGGGTGCGCAGATTGAGGCAGACCTTGCCGTCGGGGCGGTTGTTGACGCACTTGTAGTAGTTGTCCGGGACCCGGTTGCCCAGCTGTCCCTGGAGCCAGTCGCGCTCCTTGGGGGTCAGTGGCTCGTGCGGCTCCTCCGAGCGGCAGGTCTGGCAGGTCAGTCGTCGCGGCGTCGGCATCCCCCAAGAATCCCGCCGAAACCGCCCGTAACGGAAGAGGCTGCGCCGAAAGGCCCCCGGAAACTGGAGGACCGGGGCGCGGGTGAGTGCGACGGAGCGAAAAGGGAAGTGTGGGAGCGGGCGGGACCGGCCTACTATCGGTCCTCGTAGGCGGGGGATGGGGGAGCCGTGGGACCCGAGATCGCCGATCCGGCACGGACGGCCGGTACGACGATGGTGGCGCTGATGGCCACCCAGACCTGGGAGTCGGCACGCGAGGGCATGGTCGCCCTGTGGCGGCGTTTCCAGCCCGAGCGCGCCGAGGCCGTCGGAGGCGAACTGGAGGCCACCCGCGAGGACCTCCTCCTCGCCCAGCGCTCCGGCGACACCGAGACCGAGGCCGAACTGACCGCCGAGTGGCAGGCCCGGGTCCGCCGACTGCTGGTCGCCCGCCCCGAGGTCGCCGACGAACTGCGCCGCATCCTGGCCGAGTTGACCCCCGCCCTCCCCGAGGAGCGGCCCACCACAGGCATCCGGCTGCGCGCCGAGGCCTCCGGCAACGGCCGGGTCTACCAGGCCGGCCGCGACCAGCACATCACCGAACGCCCCGACCGGTGAGCGAGCTCGGAGCCCGCGCGTCCGGGCAGGGCCGCGTCTTCCAGACCAGCGGCGACCAGTACATCCAGGAGCACCACCACCACTACGGCACCGGAGCGGACGGCCCCCTCTTCGTGGGCGGCCCGCAGTCCGCCGCCCCGCTGCCGGCCGCCCCCGACTCCGTCCGCGTCCCCCTCGTCGGCCGCCCTCCCGGCGTCCTACGCGACCGGGAGCAGCCGCGGGAGACGCTGACGGCGGCCCTCACCGGACCGGGGGGCGGCATCCACGTCGTGCACGGCATGGGCGGCTGCGGCAAGACCGCGCTGGCGTACTGGCTCTTCACCGAGGCCGTCCGTACCCACCGGCGCGTCGGCTTCTGGGTCAACGCCTCCGAACGGATGTCCCTGCGCGCCGGGATGCTGGCCGTCGCCGGCGACCGGGGCGCCGGCACCGGCGAACTCGCCGCCGCAGCCGCCGGGCAGCGCGCCGCCGCCGACCTCGTCTGGCACCACCTCGACCACTCGGCCGACCCCTGGCTCCTCGTCCTCGACAACGCCGACGACCCCACCGTCCTGGAGGACGGCGCCTGGCTGCGCGCCAGCGAGCGGGGCACGGTCCTCGTCACCACCCGTCATGCCACCAGCCCGCTGTGGAGCGGACCACGAGTGACCCGGCACCCGCTGGGGGTGCTGCCGCTGGACGACGCGGCACGGATCCTGTGCGACCTCGCGCCGGACGCGGGCGATCTCGCCTCGGCCCGCAAGGTCGCCGAGCGGCTGGGCCGCCTGCCGCTCGCCCTCACCCTCGCCGGGTCCCATCTGGCCCACCAGCTGCTGGAGTCGTGGTCCATGGACGAGTACGACCGCAAGCTCGGCGAGGAGTCGACCGCGATCGTCGACCGGGGCGCCACCGGACACGGCACCGGCCAGTCCCGCCATCTGGTCGGCCGCACCTGGCAGTTGTCCCTGGACACCCTTGCCTCTCGCGGACTGCCCGAGTCGACGACCCTGCTGCGCCTCTTGTCCCTCTTCGCGGCGGACCCGGTACCGCTGACACTGCTGCTGCCGCTGGCCCGGGGCGAGCTGCGGATCGACGGCGCCGAACCCGCGCTGGACCCGGAGCGACTGGAACCGGCGCTGCGGGGCCTGCTCGACCACTCCCTCGCCGAACTGGTCGAGACGGACGGCGTCCGGTGCGTCCAGGCCCACGGTGTGCTGCTGGACAGCGTGGCGGCGGGGGTTCCGGGGAGGCAGCGGACGCCGCTCGCGGAACTGGGGGCCCGCCTGGTGGAGGCCGGACTGCCGGAGTGGGACGACGAGTCCGCCGCGGCCAGGGGGCGGCTGGCGGTGCTCGCACCGCACGCGTCGGCCCTGTTGGCCACGGTCCCGAACGAGCGGACCGCGGCGCTGGCGGTGCGGGTCGTCGGACAAGTGCACGCGGCCGGGGACTTCGCGGGTGTCCAGGACCTCGCGCCCGCTGTCGCCCGGCAAGTGGCGGACTGCCTGGGTGGTGAGCACCCCGTCACCCTGGACGCCCGGGAGTTGGAGGCCAGAGCGCTCTTCAGGATGGGCCACTACGACGAGTCCGAGGCGCTGCACCGCCAGGTGCTGGACGTCCGCGAACGCCTGCTCGGCCCCGACCACATGGACACCCTGCGCAGCTGCGAGGGCCTGCTGGCGCCGCTCCTGCTGCTCGACCGGCACACGGAGGCGGTCGGCTGGGGCCGGCGCGCGCTCGACGGGTACCGCCGGACCCTGGGCGAGGACTCGCCGCAGACGCTGAACGTGTGGGCCGACCTGATCGAACTGCTGCCGCACACCGACGAGGAGCGACGGTACGAGGAGGAGGGGCGGGCCCTCATCGCCGCCTGCGAACGGGCTCTGCCGCCGGACCACCCCACGACCGTTCGCGCCCGCCAGAACTACGCGTGGACGCTCTGCACGGTGCACCGCTACGAGGAGGCCTGGCGGCTGGCCCCCAAAGTGCTGGCCGACCGGGTCCGCTCCCAGGGGCGGGACCATCCCCTCGCACTGGCGGCCCTGTGCCTCAACGCCGTGGCCGCCCACGGCCTGGGCAGGACCGCCGAGGCCATCGGCATGCTGGAGGAACTCATCGAGCGCCGCGAAGGGGTGCTCGGCCCCGAGCACCCCTTCGTCGTCGAGAACCGCGAGTGGCTCACCGAGTGGCGGGCCGACGCGGCGAGCTGATCAGCGCCTCTCCCGCGCCCGCTGCCATCCGTACCCCACGGCCGCCAGCACCGCCGTCATCCCGCCCGACCAGTACAGCTGCGTCCGGGTCGCCGGCTCCCGTGCCATGAGGACGAACACCGCCGCCATCCCGGCCAGCGCCACCCAGGTCAGCCAGGGGAACGCCCACATGCGGACGACGAGGCGCTCGGGGGCCTCGCGTTCGATGCGGCGGCGCAGCAGCAGCTGCGAGACGGCGATGAGGATCCACACGACGAGGATCACCGCGCCGATCATGTTCAGCAGCCACGCGAAGACGTCGTCGGGCCGCCAGTAGCTGAGCACGACGCAGAGGAAACCGAAGACGCTGGAGGCCAGCACCGCGATCCGGGGGACGCCGCCCGAGACCCGGCCGAGGAACCTCGGGCCCTGCCCGCGCTCCACCAGGGAGTACGCGATGCGCGAGGAGCCGTAGATGTTGGCGTTCATCGCGCTCAGCAGCGCCACGAACACCACCACGTTCATCAGCTGACCGGCGCCGGGGATGCCGATGTGGTCGAGGGCGGCGACGTACGGGCCCTTCTCGACGACCGCCTTCGAGTCCCACGGGACCAGCGTGACGATGACGGCCATGGAACCGATGTAGAAGACGGCGATGCGCCACATCGCCGTCCGCACGGCGGTCGCGACGCCCTTCACGGGGTTCTCCGACTCGGCCGCCGCGATCGTCACGGTCTCCAGACCGCCGTACGCGAAGATCGAGGCGAGCAGGCCGACGACGAGGCCGTCCGTGCCGTGGGGCAGCAGGCCGCCCTCGCCGGTGAGGTTGCTGAGGCCGGGCGAGTCGCCGCCGGGCAGGACGCCCGCGACGGCCAGGACACCGAGCACCAGGAACAGGGTGATCGCGCCGACCTTCAGCGCGGCGAACCAGAACTCGAACTCGCCGAAGTTCTTCACGGCCGCCAGGTTGGTGCCGAGGAACACCAGCATGAACAGCGCGACCCACGCCCACTCGGGCGTCCCGGGCACCCACCCGGTCACGATCTTCGCGGCGCCGATGCCCTCCAGGCCCACGGCGGTGCACAGCAGAACCCAGAACGACCAGCCGGCGGTGAAGCCCGCCCACGGGCCGACCGCGCGTTCCGCGTGCGCCGAGAAGGAGCCCGACGAGGGATACGCGGCGGACATCTCGCCGAGCATCCGCATCACCAGCATCACGAGGAGCCCGGAGAGGGCGTACGCGAGGACGATCGACGGGCCGGCGGCGGCGATCCCCGCCCCGGAGCCGACGAAGAGTCCCGCGCCGATCACCCCGCCGAGGGCGATCATCGACAAGTGGCGCTGTTTGAGGCCGTGGGAGAGGGAGGTGTCCTGCTCTTGTGGAGCCTTGACGGTGCTGCTGGGCATGGGCGCGGCTCGTCCAATGCGTGAGAGGGCAAAAGCGTCCACAGTCTGGACAGCCCCTTCGCACGCACGAAGGGGCTGTCCGCTATCCGGACGCGGCCGGCACGCAGGGTGACTATGCGGCCACGGGGACCGCCACCGGGGTGTAGTGCGCCGCGTCGCCCTCGATGGAGTAGCTCTCCTTGCCCTCGACGCCCACCGGCACGTCACCGGCGACGGTCACCCGGTGCAGACGGCGCGGCAGACCGTCGTAGTTGTCGATGGCGTAGTGCTGGGTGATGCGGTTGTCGAAGATGACGAGCTGGTTCTCCGACCAGCGGTGGCGCAGCACGTTCTCCGGGCGGGTGACGTACGACTGGAACAGGTCGAGGAGCTTGCGGGACTCGCCCGTCGACAGGCCGACGATCCGCTGCGCGAACCCGCCGATGAACAGGCCGCGTTCGCCGGTCAGCGGGTGGACGCGGACCACCGGGTGGACCGTGCGGTACTCGATGGACGTGAACTGGGCGCGGGCGGCGGCCTGCTGCTCGTCAAGGGCCTCCTCGGGCACCGCGTAGTCGTAGTCGTTGGTGTGCTCGGCCCACAGGGTGTCGGCGAGGGCGCGCAGCGGTTCGGGCAGGTCGCGGTAGGCGGCCGCCGCGTTGGCGATCAGCGTCTCGCCGCCGTACGGCGGGATCGTGATGCTGCGCAGGGAGGTCGCCTGGGGCGGGTTGAGGACGAACGTGACGTCGGTGTGCCAGTGGTTGGCGGCGCGGCCCCGCTCGCTGTCGACGGGCAGGACGTTCGGGGTGCCGTCGACGGACGGCACGGTCGGGTGGGCGGTGGTGATGTCGCCGAAGTGCCGGACGAAGGCCTGCTGGCTCGCGTCGTCGAGGTTCACCACGTCGAACACCAGGGCCTTGTGGACGTTGAGGGCCTCCCGGAGTTCGGCGACGGTCTCGTCGTCGAGGGGGCGGGCGATGTCCACGCCGGCCACCTTGGCGCCGATGTTCCCGGTGATCTTGCGGATCTGGAGGTCGGACATGTGCGGGTCCTTTCAGACGAGGGCGGTTTCCCGGGCGGGGAGGGCGTACTGGTTGACGGGGCGGGGGAGGCCGTAGCGCTCCCGCAGGGTCTGGCGCGGCCCGTACTCGCTTCGGAGCAGACCGCGGGCGCGCAGGATCGGGACGACATGGTCGACGAAGGCGTCCAGGCCGGACGGCAGGACCGCGGGCATGATGTTGAAGCCGTCGGCGGCGCCCCGCGTGAACCAGGTCTCGATCTCGTCGGCGACCTGCTCGGGCGTCCCGGCGAAGGTGAGGTGCCCGCGCCCGCCGCCGAGCCGCCCGATCAGCTGCCGTACGGTGAGCCGCTCGCGCCGGGCCAGTTCGACGACGAGCGTGAAGCGGCTCTTGGCGCCCTCGATGGCGCTCTCCGGCGGCAGCTCGTCCGGCAGGAGGGAATCCAACTCCAGCGTGCCGGGCTCCAGTTGGAGTAGTGCCTCCAGGCGGCCCACCCCGTGCGTGTACACGATGTGGTCCTCCAGCACCTGCTCGTTCGCCAGCGCCTCGGCCTCGGTGGAGCCGAGCACCGGGACGATGCCGGGCAGCACCTTGATGTGGTCGGGGTCGCGGCCGGCCGCGACGGTACGGGCCTTGAGGTCGGCGTAGAAGCCCTGCGCGTCCTCGATGGTCTGCTGGGCGGTGAACACCGCCTCCGCGTACCGGGCCGCGAACGCCCTGCCGTCCTCGCTGGACCCGGCCTGCACGAGCAGCGGGTAGCCCTGCGGCGTGCGCGGCACGTTGAGGGCGCCCTCGACGCTGAAGTACGTCCCCCGGTGCCGGGGCGGATGGATCTTCGCGTCGTCGCCCCAGACACCGGACGCCTTGTCGGCGACGATCGCGTCGTCCTCCCAGCTGTCCCACAGCTTCAGCGCCACATCGAGGAACTCGCCGGCTCGCGCGTACCGCTCGGCGTGCGCGGGCTCGGCGTCCAGGCCGAAGTTGCGGGCCGCCTCGGCACCGGCGGTGGTGACGATGTTCCAGCCCGCCCGGCCCCGGCTGATGATGTCGAGGGAGGCGAACTTGCGGGCCAGGTTGTAGGGGGAGTTGTAGGAGGTCGACGCGGTGGCGATCAGACCGATGTGCTCGGTCGCCGTCGCCAGCGCCGTCAGCAGGGTGAGCGGTTCCAGCGCCCCGGCGGGACGCTGGGCGAGGGTCCCCCAGAGTTGGGGGCCGTCGGCGAGGAACAGCGAGTCGAAGGTGCCGCGCTCCGCGGTCCGCGCGAGCCGGACGTAGTGGTCCAGCTCGACATGCGCGTACGGGTCGCTCTCGGGCAGCCGCCACGACGCCTCGTGGTGGCCGGTGTTCATCAGGAACGCGTTCAGATGAAGCTGTCTGGTGGTCATCGGTGGTCCTTCGACGTCACTGGTGGTCCGCTGCGGTCACTGCTCGGCGCCTGTCCGGGGCCTCCACGGCGCCTTCCGGGTCCTCGGTCACCCCGAGCGCGGCCAGCAGCCGCTCCCGGTACTCGCCGAGCAGCGGATCTCGGTACGACCGGGGATGCGGGCGGTCGATGGTCAGGTCGAGGCCGATCCGACCGTGCTCCAGCACCAGCACCCGGTCGGCGAGCACGATCGCCTCGTCGACGTCGTGGGTGACGAGCAGGACGGAGGGGCGGTGGCGCTCCCACAGCTCCCGCAGCAGCGCGTGCATCCTGATCCGGGTCAGCGCGTCCAGCGCGCCGAACGGCTCGTCGGCCAGCAGCAGTTCCGGCTCCCGGACGAGGGAGCGGGCGAGCGCGGCACGCTGGGCCTCACCGCCGGACAGCTCGTTGGGCCAGGCGCGCTCCCGCCCCTTCAGACCCACCTCGGCGAGGGCGGCCCGCGCCTTCTCCTCGCCCTCGGTGCCCAGCAGCACGTTGTCCAGCACCCGCCGCCAGGGCAGCAACCGGGAGTCCTGGAACACCACCGACACGCGCTGCGGCGCGGTCAGTTCGCCGCTGCCCGCGACCTCGTGGTCGAGGCCCGCGACCGCCCGCAGCAGGGTGCTCTTGCCGGAGCCGCTGTGCCCGAGCAGGGCCACGAACTGCCCGGCGGGGATGTCGAGGTCGACGCCGTCGAGGACCGCGCGCCCCTCGAACGACCGGGTCAGTCCCCGCAGCCGTACGGCGGTCCTCTCGACCGTGGCGGTCGCCGCCGCGCCGGTGCCCGTGGCCGTCGCCGCTCCCGCGGCGGTCAGCTGCTCAGTGTGCGTCGCCATGACAGCACCCTCCGTTCGATGAGACGGACCGCGCTGTCGGAGACCAGGCCGAAGATCCCGTAGACGACCAGCCCGACGAGGATGACGTCGCTCTGGCCGTAGTTCTGGGCCTGGAACATCAGATAGCCGAGTCCGTTGGTGGCGTTGATCTGCTCCAGCACGACCAGGCCCAGCCAGGAGCCGGTCACCCCGAGCCGCAGTCCGACGAAGAAGCCGGGCAGCGCGCCGGGGATGACGATCTCGCGGATGAACCGGAACCGTGACAGGCCCTGCACCTCGGCGAGTTCGACGAAGCGGCTGTCGATGCCGGCCAGCGCGGCATGCGTGTTCAGGTAGATCGGGATGTAGACGACGATGGCGATGATCGCGATCTTGAAGGTCTCGCCGATGCCCAGCCAGAGGATGAACAGCGGGATCAGACCGAGGGTCGGGATCGCCCGGTTCAGCTGCACGGTCCCGTCGATCAGCGCCTCACCGGCCCGGCTGAGCCCCGAGGCCAGGGCCAGCGCGATCCCGGCGGTCAGCCCGATCGCGAACCCGGCGCCGGCCCGTTGCAGAGAGGTCAGGATGTCGGTCGGCAGGGTCCCGTCGGTCCACAGACGGGCGCCGGTCTCCAGCACGGTCCACGGGGCCGGCACCGCCGCCGGGTCCAGCTGCCCGGCGGCGGAGGCGGCAGCCCACAGGGCGAGGAAGAGCAGCGGGCCGACGAGCCGGGAGGCGGGCAGCCGCCGCCCGGGGGAGAGCCGTCGCCGCCTGCGCACCTGGGCCGCGGCCTCGACGGCCACCGGCGTACCGGCCGCGGTGGCCGTGCCGGACGGGGTGACCGCGTTGGCCGCGGTGGCCGTGCCGGACGGAGTCTGGTCGGACGGGGCCTTCGCGGTCTCCGCCGTCGTGGCCGTATTCGCCGTACTCGCCGTACTCGTGGTGCTCGTGGTCATGGCCGTCACCTCCGGTACTCCGCGGGCACGGCCTTCGCCGCGATGGCTTCGAAGCGGCGGTCGAAGAGCGTGCCGACATCGAACTTCTTCACGAATCCGCCCTCGGCGAGCAGATCCGCCGTCTCCTGCTCCCACTTGATGGCCTCGTCCCAACTGGGCTGGAACAGAGGCTTGTTGGCGAGATCGCTGATCGACTTCGCCTGGGCGGCGGTCAGGTTCTGCGTCTTGACGTAGAACTCCTCGTTCCAGGTGTCCGGGTGCTCGTACTGCCAGACCGCGCCCTTCGCCCAGTACGGGATGTAGGCGGCCACCGCCGCGGCCTTCGCCGAGTCGGCCAGTACGGACGTCGGCGCCCACAGCAGGTTGAGCAGGTCCACCACGTCGGTGGTGATGGTGCGGGCGCCCTTCGCCTCGTACTGCTGGAGATAGGCGGGCGCCTGCTGGTTGCCGAGCGGCGCGATGTCCACCTGGCCGG
This sequence comes from Streptomyces neyagawaensis, assembly GCF_023516595.1. GTDB lineage: Bacteria > Actinomycetota > Actinomycetes > Streptomycetales > Streptomycetaceae > Streptomyces > Streptomyces neyagawaensis. The sequence continues at coordinate 206,201 of NZ_JAMGBG010000023.1, forward strand.
ACTGGAGAGCCGTCAGGAACTGGTTGCTGGTGAGCGGGACGAGCTCCACGTCGTCGTAGGCGATCCCCGCCTTCTTCAGGGCCCGCAGCAGGACGACACCCTGCGCCTGCCCCTGCGAGAAGGCGAGCTTCTTGCCCCTGAATTCCTTGACCGAGGTGATGTCGCTGCCGGGCTTGGTGGCGAACAGATAGTTCGGCTTGCGGGTGATGTTGATCGCGACGATCTTCGCGTCATAACCCTGGTAATGCGCCTGGATCGGCGGGATTCCCGCGTTGTTGGCGACATCCAGCGAGCCGGCACGGAAGGCGTTGATGACATCGGGACCGGCCCCGATGTTCGCCCAGCTGCTCACCTTGAACGGCAGATCGCCCAATCCCGCGAGTTTGAACTGCAATTGCTGCTGGTTCTGGAACGAGGCGATCTTCAGACTGGTGCCCCGGGGGACCTTGGTCGCCAGCGGCGCGTCCGCCGCCGTCTTGGCGGTCGCCGCGCTGCTGTCGGCGCAGCCGCTCAGTCCGACGGCGGCGGCGCCGACGCCGAGGACGGAGGTGAGGAAGAGACGCCGGTCGAGACCGGACGGAGCGGACGAAGGCATGGGAGGACCCCCTGGGGTTCACAGGAAAAGCGGGAGGCGGCGCGAGGCAGGAACGCGCACGGAAATTACGGCGAACGAACGCCGGAAAAGGAGAAATCACTGCGGGAGAAGGCCGGAGAAGTGGGCGTCCACGCAGGAAGAAGAACGCGCTCGGGGCGCGTCAACGTGTCAGCAACAGAGGGTGCGACAGGTCGTGAGAAGCATGAACATGATGTTCCCGGTCTCGCGTCGTGGCTGTCAACATTCGGAGTTTCTGAATTAATTCACCGGGGTGCGGCGGCCAGTGGATCGCGATAGAGCACGTCCAGGGCGACCGCACCGCCCGCCGTGGCCAGCACGGCGTCCGGGAAGCTCGTCGGCCCGACGTCCGCCGCCCGGTCGTGCGCCACGGCGCCCCGCAGCGCGGCGAGGCAGTCCTCGCGGGCGATGACCCCGACCTCGGTGACGACGACGGTCTCCGGGTTCAGCACGTCGAGCAGCAGCCCCACGGCCCGCCCCACTGTCCGCGCCCGCTCCACCAGCAGCCGTACGGCCACCGGGTCGCCGCCCGCCGCCGCGTCCACCACATGCGTCGGGTTCACCCCGGCGATGACGCCGGCCTCCCGTGCCCGTCGGCACAGCGTCCGCTCGCTCAACTCGGCCTGGAGGCAGCCGGTCCGCCCGCAGGCGCAGGGCTCCGTCCCGCCGGGCAGCGGCAGATGGGCGATCGCCCCGGACTGGGAGCGTGGCCCGTGGTGCACCTCGTCGTTGGTGGCGAAGGCCGCGTCCACCACGTTGCCGACGAACAGATGCAGCACGCTCCGACTGCCCCGGGCCCGCCCGAAGAGCCGCTCCGCGCCGACCAAGGCCCGCGCGTGCCCGTCGACATGGACCGGTAGCCCGGTGCGGGCGCCGAGCACCTCCCGCACCGGCACCTCGCGCCAGCCGAGCAGCGGATGCTCCACCACCGTCCCGGTCTCCCGGTCCACCCAGCCACCGGCCGCGAACCCGACCCCGAGGAGACGGCGCCCCGGCAGGGCCGCCGACAGCGCGGCGATCCCGTCGGCGGCGCGTGCCAGCAGCACCGCCGGATCGGCGGTGCCGTCGTGCTTCGTCTCCCGCCGCACCAGGACCCGTCCGCGCAGATCCAGCAGCGCGACCGTGGTGTAGGGCACCGCCACATGCACCCCGGCCACCGCGAACCGCGAGTCGTCCAGGTCGAGCGGTACGTGCGGGCGCCCCGACCCCTTGGACTGCCGGGGCGGTTCGGCCTCCCGGATGAGCCCCAGCCGCGCCAGCCCGGCACAGTGGTCGGTCACCGAGGCCGGTGACAGGCCCGTCACCCGCGCGATGGTGCTGCGCGCCACCGGTCCGTGCTCCAGCACGGACCGCAGCACCACGCTGGCACTGGTCCGCCGCCGGTCGCTGTCGGCGACCCGCGGCACGGGAGAGGAACGGGACGGAAGCGGGGAACGACGGGGAACGGAAGGGGAAAGAGTGGGTGCTGCCACGGTACGGGGCATCGCGATCATCCTCGGGTACGGGTCCGACACTGCGCCGTCGTGAGGCGAGGCGCGCCGGAGCCGCCTCACCCGGGGCGGCGACAGGTGGCCGTGCCCACGCGTCGCAGGTCGACGTAGCGACGCGACGAGAAGTACCGGGCCTGGGCAACCATGCGCCCGAAGCTAGCAAAACGGCCCACCTCTGCCCAGACGGCGACCGACGGGCGAGACGGCCTCCGTCCATCCCCACAACCCGATTGGTGAATCCCTACAGACCCCTCCGTCCATGCCGACGTGGCAGAAGCCACTCCACCTCAGTGACCGGCGTCACGCCTGCCCGGTGTAACCCAAGGTCATTGTCGAAAGCCCACCATGCCGTCGTTCCCGCCTTTGTCGACGGCTGACGGTGTCCTGTTCATGACCGCTGGGATAGCGTCACCGTGTTCGATGCCACGTACACCCTTCTTTCCCCTCTACCCTCGCGGAGTCCCCATGAGTACGGCCGTCGCCCCCGCCCGCACCGGTCAGGTCCTCGCCGACCTGCTCCCCGTCTCCCGTGTGCGGGACATCGCGCTGGTGGTCGGTGGCGCCGCCCTCACCGGGCTCGCCGCGCAGATCGCCGTGCCCGTGCCGGGCTCGCCGGTTCCGGTGACCGGCCAGACCTTCGCCGCGCTGCTCGTGGGCACCGCGCTGGGAGCCGGCCGCGGTGTCGCGTCCCTCGCCCTGTACGCGCTCGCCGGTCTCCTCGGCGTGCCGTGGTTCGCGAACGGCACCTCCGGCGTCGGCGTCTCCTTCGGCTACATCCTCGGCATGATCCTGGCCTCCGCGGCCGTGGGCGCCCTCGCCCGCCGGGGCGCCGACCGCTCCGTGCTGCGCATGGCAGGCACGATGCTTGTGGGCGAGGCCATCATCTACGCCGTCGGTGTCCCCTACCTCGCCGCCACCGCCGACATCACCCTCGCCTCCGCCGTCGCGGTCGGCCTCACCCCGTTCCTGATCGGCGACGCGCTCAAGGCGGCGCTGGCGATGGGCGCGCTGCCGACCGCGTGGAAGCTGCTCGACAAGTGACGCCGTAGTTCCTATGGGCGCGGCGCCACGGAGACCGTGACGCCAAGGCCCTGGTGGCGGCGTCACTCGGACTGTGACGTCTCCACGCCCGAAGAGGCTCGCCGGGTCGCACACCGACCGCACAGAGGCGAGCCTCTTCCGCGTCTCCGCGTCTCCGCGTCTCCGCGTCTCCGCGTCTCCGCGTCTCCGCGCCACAGCCTCCTCACGGCTCCGCGTCCGACGGCTTCTCCTTCTCGCCGTCCACGCGTCATGTCTCCTGTCGGGCGCGCCGGTTGTTCCACCACAGGCCCGCCGCGCCGGCGGAGATCAGCGCGGCGCCCACCATGCCGAGCGGCAGGACCCGGTCGGCGGGACCGGTCTGCGGCAGCTCGTCGGGCTTGTCGTCCTTGCCGCCTCCGCCGCCACCGTTCCCACCGCCTCCGTTGCCGTCGCCTCCGTCACCGCCGCCCGGTGTGACCGGGCTGTTGTCGGTGCCGAGGAGGAGCGGCGTGGCGGGCTCGTTGGGTGACTGGTTCGTCGTGCCGAACGGCACCGGACCCTGCTGCCAGAACGTCTTCGAACCGTCGGCGTTCTGCACCGGCAGGCAGATGTCGCCCTTCTTCTTCAGGTCGAAGGTCGCGTCGATCGCATAAGTCTTCGACTTTCCGGCCGCCAGATCGTCGATCGCACACGCGAAACCGCTGTTGGCCCCATCGGGAAGATCGCCCTTGGCGATTTCCGTGCAGCCTTCGACATTCTTGACCGTCAGGCCGTCGAAACCGACCACGAGCAGACGGATTTTCCCGCTCGCCTTGGTTCCCTCGTTCTTTACGACCCCGGAGATCTCCGTTTCCTGAGACTTGTTGTCGACTTTGATCTCTTTGGACAGCAGTGTCGACAGCTTCACCTCTGCCGGTGCCGTGTCCATGACCTTTCCGCCGTGATCGCTCAATCCCCCCTCGTCATCCGCCCAGGCCGTGAAGCCGAGGATCATCACCGACGAGAACGACGCGGTGAGCAGCGATCCCGCGATGGCCGTCCTGGTCTTCCCCTGACGAGAACTCATGTTCCATCCCCCTTGCGTCCCCCTGGCCGTGCCTGAATTCACGGCCATTGAAGAGGTACCACAAGATTTCTCGCCACTATGCTGGAGCGGCGAGAAGTGTGACCAATGCGCGACTTTTTGGTTCGGCTGTTGCAGAAGTGGGCACGTGTCGGTCGAAGGGGGGCATGGGGGTGCCGGGAACAACGAGGGGCGGAGTGCCGGGGCTTGTGGTGGCCGGCCGTTATACGTTGGTCGAAAGCATCGGCCAGGGCGGAATGGGGCGGGTGTGGCGGGCCGCCGACGAAATACTCGACCGGCAGGTGGCGGTCAAGGAAATGCGGATCGACGGCCTCGATCCGGAGGACACCCGCACCCGACGCGAGCGCACTCTGCGGGAGGCCAGGGCCACGGCCCGCATCGACCACCCCCACGTCGTCCGCATCTATGACGTCGTCGACGAGGGCGAGCGGCTGTGGATCGTCATGGAACTGGTCGACGGCCGCTCGCTGGAACGGCTCCTCTTCGAGGACGGCCCCCTCGACGTACGGGAGACGGCCCGCATCGGCCTCGAACTCGTCGACGCGCTGGGCCAGGTGCACGCGCAGGGCGTTCTGCACCGTGACATCAAACCGGCGAACGTCCTCGTCCGCCGGACCGGCGGACGCCGCGTCGTGCTCACCGACTTCGGTATCGCCGCCATCCAGGACGCGGAGGCGCTCACGATGGCCGGCATGCTCGTCGGCTCCCCCGACTACATGGCGCCCGAGCGGGTCTCCGGCCGCCCCCAGGGGCCGCCGTCCGACCTGTGGTCCCTGGGCGCGACCCTCTGCGCCGCCCTCGGCGGCCGTTCCCCGTTCTCCCGCACCACCACGCTCGCCACTCTGCACGCGGTCCTCTACGAGGAGCCCGAACTGCCCGCCACGGCAGGCGACCTGCACGACGTCCTCGCCGCCCTCCTGGAGAAGGACCCGGACGTACGCCCCGGCCTCCCCGAACTCACAACGGCCCTCCAGACCATCGCTACACCCCCACCAGCCCCGCCCACAGCCACGGTCACCTTGGAACCACCGACCACGCCGATGGCGGCTCCGGAACCGGGCGGTGCCGCAGCGGTCGCTGCCGACCCACCGGGCGGGGTCCCGGAGGCTGCCGATCCGCGGGCCGCCGGGTCAAACGGTGCTGGTCCGCGGATTGCCGGGAGGGACACACCTGATCCGAGGGTTGCCCGTACGGACGGCCCTGATCCGAGGGGCGCCGAGACGGATGCCCCCGACCAGCGCACGGTCGGGAGGGCGATCGGTCCGGAGCCGTCGGCCGTGGGCGCGGTCGCCCCGGAGCCCCCGGGAGGGGCAGGGGAGGACATCGAGGCGGCGGACCCGGGAGACGACAGCCGGAAGGCGGCGGTGGCAGGGGCCGTCGCAGAGCCCCCGGTGACACCCACGGAGCCCTCGCGCGAACCCACCCTCGTCGTGCCGCCTGCACCGGTGCCGCCCACCCCCGCGCAGCCGACCCCCATGCCGCCCACCCCTGCGCAGCCGACCCCGACGCCAACGGTGTCGAACGCTCCCGTGCAGCCGACCCCGACGCCGACGGTGCTGAACGCCCCCGAGACACCCCCGGCCACGGACCCCGAGCCCGAAACCTCCGCCGCAGCATCGCCCCTGGACACACCCGAACTCCCCACCCGGCCCCGGCCCGCCCCCACATCGCCGGGCGATCTGCTAGGCCGTGTCCGCAAAGTCCCGCCTGCCCCGCGACGCCTGGCACGCCCTCTCGCCGCACCGGGCGGAGGCCCGAGTACATCCAGTACGAGGGCCTCCGCCCGCCACGCCGAGAGCACGCACCAGACGCCGCAGGGCGCGCCCTCCGGGCGGACGACGGGACTTTACGGACACGACCCAGGCCCCCCGCGCCCGGCGAGGCCCGCCGAGCCCCGCCGGAACAGGCGCCGTACGGTGCTGATCGCGGCCGCCGGGGTGGCCGTGGCCGGAGTCCTCGCGGCCGTACTCGTCCCGACGCTGGGCGCGTCGTCCGACGACAGGAGGAAGGCGTCCCCCTCGACTCTGTCGAGTTCGTCCCCCACCGTCGCCGGCACCTCCCGCCCCCCGACGCTGCCGCCCGGCGCCCGCACCGAGGCCGGGGTCTTCGCCTGGGTCCCGCCCGACGGCTTCTCCCGCGAGGTGCACGCCGGCGCGGAGGTCCACTACACCTCGCCGGACGCGCGGCAGGAGATCGTCGGCAAGGCGTCCCTGGCCCGCGGTGACCTGCTGGCCCAGTGGGAGAAGAAGGAGGAGAGCACCAGCAAGGGCCCCGGCTACCAGCGGATCCGTCTGGAGGAGACCGAGTTCCGCGGCAAACCGGCCGTGGTCTGGGAGTACACCGTCACCGCCCAGGAACTCCCCTGGCACGTCCGCTCCCTGGGCTTCAACACCGGCGGCAAGTCGTACCAGCTCACCACCTGGTACCACCCCGACATCGAGGACCGGGCCCTGCCCGTCTACAAAAAAGTCGAGAAGAGCTTCACCCCGTTGTGAAGCCCTTCCCGACGAACCACGAACCGTGAACCACGAGCCGCTCAGCCCACCTTGTCGGTGACCTCCGCCGTCGCGCCCGCCTTCTGCCCCTTGATCTTCTCCTTGACCAGGGCGATACCGACGACGACGGCCGCGACCAGCAGCGAGAGCAGCAGGATCTCCCGGTTGCCGTGCTCCGTGTCGGTGAGCATGTAGCCGAGGACGAAGAGGATCAGCCCGATCGTGGCCCACGTCAGATACGGGTACAGCCACATCTTCACGACGAGCTTCTCCGGGGTCTCCCGCTCGATGATCCTGCGCATCCGCAGCTGGGAGAAACAGATCACCAGCCACACGAACAGGGCGACCGCGCCGGAGGAGTTCACGAGGAACAGGAACACGCCCTCGGGGAAGAAGTAGTTGAAGATCACCGCGACGAACCCGAACACCACCGACGCCAGGATCGCCGTCATCGGCACACCCCGCGACGTGGTCCGCCCGAACGACCGCGGCGCGTCCCCGCGCTCACCCAGGGAGAACGCCATCCGGGAGGCCGTGTAGAGACCGGAGTTGAGGCAGGACAGCACCGACGTCAACACGATGAAGTTCATGATCTGACCCGCGTGGGCGATTCCCAGCGAGTCCAGCGCGGCGACGTAGGAACCCTTCTCCTTGATCGAGGGGTCGTTCCACGGCAGCAGCGCGACCACGACGAAGATCGAACCCAGGTAGAAGACGCCGATACGCCAGATGATGCTGTTCGTCGACTTCGTGACGGCCTTCTGCGGGTTCTCCGTCTCCCCGGCGGCGAGCGTGGCGATCTCACTTCCCATGAACGAGAAGACCACCAGCAGCACACCGATGAGGATGGCACCGGGCCCGTGGGGCAGGAACCCGCCGTGGTCGGTCAGGTTCCCCAGGCCCGCCTTCTCGGCCTCCACACCCGGCAGCACGCCGAACACGGCCAGCCCGCCCACGACGATGAACGCGGCGATCGCGACGACCTTGATACCGGCGAACCAGAACTCGAACTCGCCGTACGAGGCCACCGAGACCAGGTTCGTGGCGGTCAGCACCACCATCACGATCAGGGCCCAGCCCCACTGCGGTACGGCCGGGATCCAGCCCTCCAGGATCACCGCGCCGGCGGTGGCCTCCACCGCGAGGACGACGACCCAGAAGAACCAGTACAGCCAGCCGATCGAGAACCCGGCCCAGCGGCCCAGCGCACGGTCGGCGTGCGCGGAGAACGACCCGGAAGTGGGGTTCGCGGCGGACATCTCACCGAGCATCCGCATGACCAGCACGACCATCGTGCCGACCAGGGCGTAGGACAGCAGGATGCCGGGACCGGCGGTCGCGATACCGGAGCTCGACCCGACGAAGAGGCCCGCCCCGATCACACCTCCGATCGCGATCATCGACAGATGGCGGTTCTTGAGACCGGCGTGGAGGCCGGGGGAGGGGGGAGAGGAGGAGCCTGGTGTGCCGGTGTCGGTCGGCAGAGTCGGCTGCGAGGTCATGGGGGGAGTTTCCTTTGCGCCGTTGTGGGGACTTCCGTGCGTCTGCCCGCGCATTCCCCGGTGACTCTCGTCGGAGCGGGACACGAGAGGCGGCGGGGGCATTGCGTGAGCCTCCGTAAAGATCGGTCCAGTGAATCGGAGGTGAAAGGAATCCTGAACCTTTGAATCCAGATCGTTACTTGAGGTTTACTTGAGGTTCCGTGGTGTGGCTCACGCTTCTCGGGCGCCGGGCCCCCATCGCGCTCCGACGAAACAGGCGTGTCACACTCGGACCATGCGCGTCTACCTCGGCTCCGATCACGCCGGATACGAACTCAAGAACCACCTCGTCGAGTGGCTGAAGGCCGCCGGTCACGAGGCCGTCGACTGCGGTCCCCACATCTACGACGCCCAGGACGACTACCCGCCGTTCTGCCTCCGCGCGGCGGAGCGCACGGCCGCCGACCCCGGCTCCCTGGGCATCGTCATCGGCGGATCCGGCAACGGGGAGCAGATCGCCGCGAACAAGGTGGCCGGCGTGCGGGCCGCGCTCGCGTGGAGCACCGAGACGGCCGCGCTGGGCCGCGAGCACAACAACGCGAACGTCGTGGCCGTCGGGGCTCGGATGCACTCGCAGGACGACGCGACCAAGTTCGTCGAGACGTTCCTCAACACGCCGTTCTCCGGTGACGAGCGCCACATCCGCCGCATCGACATGCTCGCGACATACGAGACGACGGGCGACCTCCCCCCGATCCCGGCACACCACCCCCAGCCGTAGGGACACCTGACAACTCGGGGCTGAAGGGGCGGGCCGCAGGCCCGTTCCCTTCAGGGGCGCGGGGAACTGCGCGACCAGCCCCCACCTACCCGCACCCGCCATACGCCCCCCGCGCCCCCCACCCCCTAGGCGCCCCGCCCAACCCCCGGAGGGCCCCGTGCCGGAAGGCCACACGATTCATCGCCTGGCCGAGGACTACCTCTCCCACTTCGGCACCGGCACGGCCCTCCACGTCACCAGCCCCCAGGGCAAGTTCGCCGACGCCGCCGCCCTCCTCGACGGCACCCCCCTCACCGCCGCCGAGGCCCACGGCAAGCACCTCTTCCTCCACTTCGGCGCCCCCGACGCGGAGGACTGGGTCCACATTCACCTCGGCCTCTTCGGCAAGGTCGACCTCGGCCCCACACCGGCGCCCCCGCCCACCGACACCGTCCGCCTGCGCCTGCGCAACGACACGTCGTACGTGGACCTCCGCGGCCCCACGACGTGCGCGCTGATCACGGACGCGGAGAAGCAGGCCGTCCACGCCCGCCTCGGCCCGGACCCGCTGCGCCCGGACGCCGACCCTGCCCTCGCGTACGCCCGGATCTCCCGTAGCCGTACGACGATCGCCGCGCTCCTCATGGACCAGAAGGTCATCGCGGGCGTCGGCAACGTCTACCGCGCCGAGGTCCTCTTCCGGCACGCCATCGACCCCTACCGCGCCGGCCGGGACATCACCGCGGCGGAGTGGGACGCGATCTGGGCCGACCTCGTCGCCCTCATGCGCGAGGGCGTCCGCAACAACCGCATCGACACCGTGCGACCGGAACACACCCCGGAGGCCATGGGCCGCCCGCCCCGCGTCGACGATCACGGCGGCGAGGTGTACGTGTACCGCAGGGCCCATCTGCCCTGCCACATCTGTGGTGGCGAGATCCGCACCGCCGATCTCGCCGCCCGCAACCTCTTCTGGTGCCCCACCTGCCAGCAGCGCTGACGCCCCGGGAGGGCGGCCGGTCTCAGAACGAGTGCGGCACCCAGGGCGCCTCGGTCGACGAGAAGAACCCGACGGACGCCTCCGTGAGCGCCCCCGGCCGCAGCTCCCGCACCCGCCCGGCCGCACCCAGCGACGCGAGGCTCACCCCGCCCAGATAGGCCGACGCCAACTCCCGTACGGAGAGGGCGAGATCGGCGGCCCGCTCGGTCCGCTCGCAGCTCGCTCCCCGCGCGTCGCCGACCAGCCGCCAACGCCCCGCGTTCCAGGGGCAGAAGACGTCCTCGACCTCCAACACCAGGTCCACCGGCGCCTGGTACGTCCGCGCCCCCAACGCCGCCCCGACATCCACGAGCCGTACATGCAGATCGTCCTGCACCCGCAGCCCGCACCGCCGGACGTCCGACACCATGTGCAGCCAGGGCTCGTCCACGGGACGCCGGTACGCGACGAGGGACGACGTCAGATCGATGTCGAAGAGGAACCGCCACAGCGCGGCGTGCGCGGCCGGATCCACTGCCTCCAGCGCGCTCAGCCGGACGACCCCCGCGGCCCCGCCCGGCCCCCAGTCCGGTTTGACCCGGAACCGCGCGTACCCGACGAGCCCCTCTTCCCCGTCCCGCTCCGCCACCACGCACTGCAACGGTGAGCCGCCCGCCCGGTGCCGGTCCGTGTCGAGCAGCTCCGCCCGCTCCCAGCCCGGCCGCCGCACCAGCATCCCCGGCCGCCCCGGCACCCGGCGCGCGTACACCGCCTCGCAGGCGTCGAGGGCCTCGGCCGGGGCGGCGTACCGCAGCCGTACGTCGTCGGTGCCGGGCGGCACGGACAGCCGGACCCGCGTGGTGTCGACCTCGACACCGAGCCGGTGCGTGGCGATGCCGTACCCGAACCGGCCGTAGATCGCCGGCTCCGACGCGATCAGCACGGCCAGCGGCTCGCCCCACGAGCGGATGTCCGCCAACTGCCGCCGCATCATGGACGTCAGCACCCCGCGCCGCCGATGCGTGGCCGCGACACCCACCATCGTCACGCCCGCCGCGGGGACGGCCGCGCCACCGGGAACCGTGATCCGGAAGTCGAACGCCCCGGCCGTCCCCACACATTGGCCCCCGTCCCAGGCGCCGAGCGCACGGCCGTGGTCGAGGAGCGACTCGTCGAGGTCACGCTCCTCGACCGAAGCCCGCATCCCCCCGAAGGCCCGCAGAAGGTTCGCGTACCAGACATTCCAGTCGTCCTTCGCCAACACCCGCAGCTCAGTGGTCATGTGCCATGCGTAGCAGCGCCCTTCGTCACGAGCGAGTCAATTTCCCCATGCCGAACGGGGACATCGTGGGATCCTTCACAGGTGCCGCGCGAGGGCCGCAAGACGGCTCCCGTGTGAGATCTGTGTGAGATTCGTCGTGAACCGGCCCTCGGAAGGGGGACAAGTAGGACCTCCTGTGCACAGGGGCTGGTCCGATGGATAAGGTCCCGAACAATGGCAGCAGGACGAGAGCGGCGCGCGGCGGCCGATACGTTCACGGCCCGGATGAAGAAGCTGGTTCACCGGGTCCGCACCGGCGTGCGCAAATCCGCCGTCGACTACTTCCGCGGCGACGGCTCCGACTGGGTCGCCCTGGCCGGTCTGCTGCTGATGATCCCGCTCATCGCGATGCTCACCATGATCGACCCGGTGTGGTTCTCGCCCGCCGCGCTGGTCCTGCCCATCGTCGCGGGCGGCCTCCTGCTGCGTCCCGCCAGCCTCCTCGGCCTGTACGCCGCCGCCGCGACCGCGCTGATCATCGAGTCCGTGAACCTCGGCCCCTACACCGAGGGACCGGCGAGAGTGACCCCCGGCATCGTGCTCGTGGTCGCCGCCTGCGGGTTCTTCGGCCTGCTCATCGCCCAGTTCCGCAGCCGTGTCGGCGTCCCCTGGCGGCGCGGCGGCACCATGCTCTTCGACCTCCGTGAACGCATCCGGGTGCAGAGCAAGTTGCCGCAGCTGCCTGCCGGCTGGCACCGCGAGATGGCGCTGCGCCCCGCCGGCGGCCAGTCGTTCTCCGGTGACTTCGTCGTCGCGGCCCGCACCAACGGCGGCCGCACCCTCGAAGTCGTCCTCACCGACGTCTCCGGCAAGGGCATGGACGCCGGCTCCCGCGCCCTCCTTCTCTCCGGCGCCTTCGGCGGCCTGCTGGGATCGCTCCCACCGCACGCGTTCCTCCCGGCGGCGAACGGCTACCTCCTCCGTCAGGACTGGGACGAGGGCTTCGCGACCTCCATCCACCTCGTCCTCGACCTCGACTCCGGCGACTACGAACTCTTCTCCGCGGGCCACCCGCCCGGCCTCCAGCTCAGCGCCGGCACCGGCCGCTGGGAGGAGAAGGCCGCCGAGGGCCCGCTCCTCGGTGTCTACGACGGCGCCCAGTTCGACCCCGTGAAGGGCTCGCTGCGCCCCGGCGACGTCCTCATGCTGTTCACCGACGGCCTCGTCGAGACCTCCGACCGCGACATAGTCGAGGGCATCGACCGCCTCACCGGCGAGGCCGACCGCTACGTCCCCGGCGGCTTCCACGGCGCCGCCTGGCACCTCATCGAAGCGGTCGCCAAGGACGTCAACGACGACCGGGCCCTGCTCCTGATCTGCCGAGAGGGCCCCACGGCCCCGAAGTGACAGGGCGCGCCCCCCCGGGAGGCGCGGGGACCGGGTGAACCGGCCACCAGAGGTCGCGGAGACCGGCCGTACCACCCATCAGGGTGCGCGGGGACCGGGCGAAACGGCCACCGGGATCCCGCCCGCCCGACACACCACAGGAGTCGACCCCATGCCCCTCTCCCTCGCGGACATCGAAGCCGTCGCCCGTGGCGCCCACGCCGCCCAGACCGACAAGGCGGGCCGTCCCTACGCCGAGCACCTCCAGGCGGTCGCGCACGGCGTGGCCGCCCGCGGCGGCGACGAGGACCAGATCGCCGCTGCCTGGCTGCACGACGCCATCGAGGACGAGGCCCTCACCGAGGACTGGCTCGCCGAGGCCCCGCTGACCGCCCGTACGAAGGACATCGTGCTGGCCCTCACCAAGCGCCCCGGAGAGGCCCCGGAGGCGTACGCCGCGCGCATCCTCGCCACCCCGGGCGCCGTCCTCGTCAAGCAGTCCGACCTCGCCCACAACGCGAACCCGGCCCGCCTGGCCGTCCTCGACGAGTTCACCCGCGCCCGGCTGACCCACAAGTACGCCCACATGCGAAACCTCCTCGGTCTGCCGGACGAACCGGCGACCGAGGAGGTCAGGGACGAGCAGGACGGCTGAGAGTCAGGCCCTCGCGCCGGCCTTCCCACGCTCGCGGGCCAGCTCGGTGGCGTCCCGCTTGAAGGCCCACTCCATCTTCGGCTCCATCGCGAACCGGAACATCCGCTGCACCGGCGGCGTGCACAGCACGGTGATGACGGCGGCCGCGAAGAAGGTCACGAACAGTTCGCCGAGCGGCTGGTAGATCCACGCGTTGAGGTCGTACCAGTCCCAGAAACGCGAGCCCTTGGCGAGGAACCCGTGCAGCAGATAGCCGTACAGGGTGCCCGCGCCGAGCACGGTGAACCACATCTTCCGCCGGGGGACCCAGGCGAAGAAGCACGTGGTCAGCACCATGGAGCAGCCGAACAGCGCGAAGGTCATCACGACACCGGCCCACCACGGAGCACCCAGCTCCTGGGCGCTGTCCCGGTGGTAGAACCAGGCCGAGTTCATGTCCGGGCCCAGCCAGTACGCCATCGCCAGCGCACCCGCCAGCACCGGCACGGACAGCATCCGCACCTCACGGCGGCGCATGAACTGGAAGTGCGCAGGCTTCATGAACAGACCCACCACGAAGAACGGCAGGAACTGCAGGACGCGCTGGAGGTCGAGGTCGTCACCGATGTCCGGCGACACGGAGGCGAGCGCCGCGATGGCGAGCGCGAGCGGCACCGGCCAGCGGACGACCTTCCACAGCGGCGTCGTCAGCCGCCAGACGAACAGCGCGATCAGGAACCAGGTGAGATACCAGGGGTCGAGCAGGCTGATCGGGTGCGACGGGTCGTCGTCGGCGTACTGCTTGAAGACCGAGTACGCGATCTCGAACAGCACGTACGGCACCGCTATGCCGGTGACCAGCCGCCGCAGCCGGTCGGGGCGCATGTCGAAACTGCGGGAGAAATAGCCGGAGATGATGATGAACGCCGGCATGTGGAAGGTGTAGACGACCATGTACAGCGCCTCGGCGGCGCGACTGTGGTCGGTCAGCGGCTCCCAGGCGTGACCCATCGCGACGAACACGATGGCCAGGTACTTGGCGTTGTCGAAGAACGCGTCGCGTTGTCTGGCCGGTCTGGTGTCCGGTGACGCGGCGCTCGTGGCCGGGTGGGGGGACGAGGACTTCAGCGAGCGCGGACTCGGCACTCCGTCCGCCGACGACTGGGCCGGGGGGAGCGGCGCGCTGGTGTGGCCATGCGGTCGCAGCGAGTTCGTCACAGACCCTCCCGCCGTGAACGACGCGGGCCGGTCCGAGCACTCGCTGCGCAAGGGGGGGACGAGGCAGCGGTGAACATCTGAGGCACCCTAGCGTTGTCTGTGCGAGTCAGTAAAACCATCGACGTTAATCCCGTATTGGTGAGTGCGTGTCCTCTCCGGGTACCCGGGATTCGGTGAAGTGAGCATCAGTCAGAGCGTGACTGTCCGTGCACCGAAGCAGCATGGCCCAGCACCCTTCTGTCCGTATACATCCGGACTAAACGGTGCATAACATGCTCGGGCGACTCCGGCGGAATGTCCGGTTAATTACCGTTCTCCGCACGGCCCTTGATGTGTCTGTGGCAACAATTCGAATTACCTGCGAACGGGATGTGTGTGCACGGAAACGATCACCGTGAATTCACTCCCGACAGCCTCTCGCCGGTCGCGGGCACGCCCGCGGATCTGCGTCACTGTGGCCGACGTTGCCTCACCCGCCGCATAGGACGGCCTGGTTGGTGGCACGATGGTTCTGGCGGGGTGCGCGTGGGGTCGGCGCCCCGGGCCGGGAGTGCGGACCGACCGAGGGTGTGATCTGTTGTGGCCATTTCGCTGTCAGTGGTTCTCTTGCTGGGGATCATCCTCATCGTTCTGATGAGGGGCGGGACGATCAAGGCCGGCCCGGCCGTCGTCGCCATCCTCTTCGGCTTCTTCCTCGCCTCCACCGGCATGGCCGACGACATCCAACGCTTCCTGAACTCGATAGCGGAAACGATCAACTCGATCCAGTTCTAGCGCTCCAGCGGAGGCGCCGCGAGACGCACCGCGAGGGCACCGCGCCACACGGTCGCGAGCGCGCCGCGCCACACATGACGCGCGAAAAGACCTCCGGCCCGGTTCCGAGGGAGTCCCTCGGAACCGGGCCGGAGGCCGGTGGAGCGGGCGACGGGAATCGAACCCGCGTAGCTAGTTTGGAAGACTAGGGCTCTACCATTGAGCTACGCCCGCACAGGTCGCGCCGCAGGTCGGGAGACCGCGGCACTGAAGGCATCGTAGCGGGTCGGGCGCCCTCGTCGCACACCCCTTCCGGTCGCCCCGCGCGCCCGCCCGCGCACGCGCCCGCGCACTCGGCAAATACGGCGGCTCCTCTGGCCCGGGACATGTACCCTACGTGTCGCACCAGACGGGGTGTGGCGCAGCTTGGTAGCGCGTCCGCTTTGGGAGCGGAAGGCCGTGGGTTCAAATCCCGCCACCCCGACCACCAGCCGGAACCCGCCGGGCCGATCGGCCGGGGTCTGCCAGGGCACGACCCCGCATGGCACGCGGTGTCTCAAGATCACCTTTTGGGGCGTGTACCGCCTGCGGTTACTATGCAAGCTGCGCGCCCGTGTGTCTGCACTCTCACGTCTCTCAAGGGCCGCGAATCCGCTGAGGCTCTGCCGGATCCGGCAGGGGACCCAGCAGAACCCCAAGAAGTCAGCCACAAGGAGACCGAACCGTGAAGAGCGCCGTGGAGACCCTGAACCCGACTCGGGTTCGGCTCACTGTCGAGGTGCCCTTCGAGGAGCTCAAGGACAGCCTCGACGCGGCGTACAAGAAGATCAACCAGCAGGTCACGGTGAAGGGCTTCCGCAAGGGCAAGATCCCGGCCCGGGTCATCGACCAGCGGTTCGGTCGCGGTGCCGTGCTGGAGGAGGCTGTCAACGACGCGCTTCCGAAGCTCTACACCGAGGCGGTCAACGAGGCCGAGCTCAACGTCCTCGGCCAGCCCGAGGTCGACATCACGGAGCTGAAGGACGGCGAGACGCTGAACTTCACCGCCGAGGTCGACGTCCGCCCGACCATCGAGATCCCGGACTTCTCCGGCATCGAGGTCGAGGTCGACGCCGTCGAGGTCACCGACGAGGACATCGACAAGGCGGTCGAGCAGCTCCGTGAGCGCTTCGCCTCGACCTCCCCGGTCGAGCGGGCCGCCGAGGATGGCGACGTCGTCACCATCGACCTGCAGGCCAAGGTCGACGGCGAGGTCCTGGAGGACGGCGTCGCCGAGGGCGTCTCCTACACGATCGGCTCGGGCGAGCTGCTCGACGGCATCGACGACGCCGTGAAGGGCCTGGAGGCCGGGGCCGAGGCCACCTTCACCTCCGAGCTGAAGGGCGGCTCGGCGGCGGGCAAGGAGGCCGAGGTCACCGTCAAGGTCACCCAGGTCGCCGCCCGTGAGCTGCCGGAGCTGGACGACGAGTTCGCTCAGCTCGCCTCCGAGTTCGACACCCTCGAGGAGCTGCGCGCGGACAGCCGCAAGCGCCTGGAGAACATGAAGCAGTACGACCAGGCCACGCAGGCCCAGGAGCGCGTCCTGGAGAAGCTGCTGGAGCTCGTCGAGGTGCCCGTCCCCGAGAAGCTGCTCGAGGACGAGATCAACACCCGCAAGCACAACCTGGAGCACCACCAGCTCGGCCAGATGGGTCTCGACCTCGAGAAGTACCTCGAGATCCAGGGCAAGACGGTCGAGGAGTTCGACGCCGAGACCAAGGAAGCGGCCGTCAAGGGCATCAAGACCCAGTTCGTCCTCGACGAGCTGGTCGCCAAGGAGAAGCTGAACGTCAACCAGGAGGAGCTCACCGAGCACCTGATGCGGCGTGCGGCCTCCTCCGGCATGTCCCCCGACCAGTTCGCCCAGGCCGTCGTCCAGAACAACCAGGTCCAGCTCCTGGTCGGCGAGGTCGCCCGCGGCAAGGCCCTGGCCCTGGTCGTCGAGGCGTCCACGGTCAAGGACACCAACGGCGAGCTCGTCGACCTCGACGACGAGGACGAGGACGAGACCACGGAGGGCTCCGCCGAGGAGACCCCGGCTGCCGCCGAGGCCGCCGAGGAGGCCCCCGTGGCCGCCGCCGAGGAGAAGAACGAGGCCTGATCGCTCCGCTCACAGCGCCATGACGGGCCCCCGGATCACTTGTGACCCGGGGGCCCGTCGGCCTACCCAGGGGCGCGTGGAACTGCGCGACCAGCCCCGTACGAGCCGCACTCGCGTCTGTCACGCCAGGCGGATCGGCGGGTGCGGCTTTGCCATGGGCCGGTCGCGCACTTTCCTGCGCCCGTGGGCGGGGCCGGGGGTGACACGGCGCCCCTGTTCCCGCAGCGGAGCGCATGCGCTGACAGCGAACAGTTCCCTTTGCGGGATTCCCCGGCGGAGCCTCCGCGTTAGGGTCCATGAATACGGGGCCGGAGCACTCGGCGAAACCGCCGGAGGCCCCCGCAGGGAAACGTGAGACGGCCCGGCGCCGTCGTAAGACGAGCAGGTGGATACGTGACGAATCTGATGCCCTCCGCCGCCGGCGAACCTTCCATCGGCGGTGGCCTCGGCGACCATGTCTACAACCGGCTGCTCAACGAGCGGATCATCTTCCTCGGCCAGCCGGTCGACGACGACATCGCGAACAAGATCACCGCACAGCTGCTGCTCCTTGCCGCCGACCCGGACAAGGACATTTACCTGTACATCAACAGCCCGGGCGGTTCGATCACGGCCGGCATGGCGATCTACGACACCATGCAGTACATCAAGAACGACGTGGTGACCATCGCCATGGGCCTCGCGGCCTCGATGGGTCAGTTCCTCCTCAGCGCGGGCACCCCCGGCAAGCGCTTCGCGCTGCCGAACGCCGAGATCCTGATCCACCAGCCCTCCGCCGGCCTCGCCGGCTCGGCCTCGGACATCAAGATCCACGCCGAGCGGCTGCTGCACACCAAGAAGCGCATGGCCGAGCTCACGTCGCAGCACACCGGCCAGTCGGTCGAGCAGATCACCCGCGACTCGGACCGCGACCGCTGGTTCGACGCCTTCGAGGCCAAGGAGTACGGCCTCATCGACGACGTCATCGCCACGGCTGCCGGCATGCCGGGCGGCGGCGGCACCGGGGCCGGGCAGGCGTAACGGCACCCGCCGTGCCGCGCGTCGCCGTACGCGACCCGGCCGCGTCCGGACGCCGCAGGGGCCCGTAGGAGGGCCCTCGGCGGAAGGACCGGCTCCGGGCGCCGTACGGGGCGTACGGCGGCCGTACGACGCCCGTCACGGACGTACGACGGCGCGCAGCCCGGCGGCAGCCGACCCGCACCCCCCGAAAGCCCCAGCCGACCGCCTCAGCCCCTCTCAGGCTTCCAGGAGACCCACAGTGAACGACTTTCCCGGCCGCGGCCTCGACGACCGTGCGCGCTCCCAGTACACCGGCCCCACGGCCGAGTCCCGTTATGTGATCCCGCGCTTCGTCGAGCGCACCTCGCAGGGCATCCGCGAGTACGACCCGTACGCGAAGCTCTTCGAGGAGCGGGTGATCTTCCTCGGCGTCCAGATCGACGACGCCTCCGCCAACGACGTCATGGCGCAGCTGCTGTGCCTGGAGTCGATGGACCCCGACCGTGACATTTCGGTCTACATCAACAGCCCCGGCGGCTCCTTCACGGCGCTCACCGCGATCTACGACACGATGCAGTTCGTGAAGCCGGACATCCAGACGGTCTGCATGGGCCAGGCGGCCTCCGCCGCGGCGATCCTGCTGGCCGCCGGTACGCCCGGCAAGCGCATGGCGCTGCCGAACGCGCGCGTGCTGATCCACCAGCCGTACAGCGAGACGGGCCGCGGTCAGGTCTCCGACCTGGAGATCGCCGCCAACGAGATCCTCCGGATGCGTGCGCAGCTGGAGGAGATGCTGGCCAAGCACTCCACCACGCCGATCGAGAAGATCCGCGAGGACATCGAGCGCGACAAGATCCTCACGGCCGAGGACGCGCTCTCGTACGGCCTGATCGACCAGATCATCTCCACGCGGAAGATGAACAACAGCAGCGTCCGCTGACGGCGGAAAGCCTGTATTGTTCGCCGCCCCTTGGCATGGTTGGCACCGTTTGACCCAGTGCACGACAAGGTGCACGTCAAAGTGAACCGTGCCAAGGGGGGCCCGAACGGGGGGCCCGGCAAGGTACCGTCGACATAAGGCAGCACCAGGAGCCGCTGGATTCCAATCGTCCAGTCGTCTCCCAGGCGAAGGGGAAGCACACCGTGGCACGCATCGGTGACGGCGGCGATCTGCTCAAGTGCTCGTTCTGCGGCAAGAGCCAGAAGCAGGTCAAGAAGCTCATCGCAGGGCCCGGTGTGTACATCTGCGACGAGTGCATCGACCTCTGCAACGAGATCATCGAGGAAGAACTCGCGGAGACCAGTGAGGTCCGCTGGGAGGAGCTCCCGAAGCCCCGCGAGATCTACGAGTTCCTCGAGGGGTACGTGGTCGGCCAGGAGGCCGCCAAGAAGGCCCTGTCGGTCGCGGTGTACAACCACTACAAGCGCGTCCAGGCCGGCGAGAACGGCGGCGGTCAAAGCCGCGAGGACGCCATCGAGTTGGCGAAGTCCAACATCCTGCTGCTCGGCCCCACCGGCTCCGGCAAGACCCTGCTCGCCCAGACGCTGGCCCGCATGCTGAACGTCCCGTTCGCCATCGCGGACGCGACGGCGCTGACGGAGGCCGGCTATGTGGGCGAGGACGTCGAGAACATCCTCCTGAAGCTCATCCAGGCGGCCGACTACGACGTCAAGAAGGCCGAGACCGGGATCATCTACATCGATGAGATCGACAAGGTCGCGCGGAAGAGTGAGAACCCCTCGATCACACGGGATGTGAGCGGCGAGGGCGTCCAGCAGGCCCTGCTCAAGATCCTCGAAGGCACCACGGCCTCGGTGCCGCCGCAGGGCGGCCGCAAGCACCCGCACCAGGAGTTCATCCAGATCGACACGACGAACGTCCTGTTCATCGTGGGCGGTGCGTTCGCCGGCCTGGAGAAGATCATCGAGTCGCGGGCGGGCGCAAAGGGCATCGGCTTCGGCGCGACGATCCGCTCGAAGCGGGAGCTGGAGTCCAAGGACCAGTTCGAGGACGTCATGCCCGAGGACCTGGTCAAGTTCGGCATGATCCCCGAATTCATCGGCCGCCTCCCGGTCATCACCTCGGTCCACAACCTGGACCGCGAGGCACTCCTCCAGATCCTGGTGGAGCCCCGCAACGCCCTGGTGAAGCAGTACCAGCGCCTGTTCGAACTCGACGGGGTCGAGCTGGACTTCGAGCGCGAGGCCCTGGAGGCCATCGCCGACCAAGCCATCCTCCGCCAGACGGGCGCGCGCGGCCTGCGCGCCATCATGGAGGAGGTCCTGATGTCGGTCATGTACGAGGTCCCGTCCCGCAAGGACGTGGCCCGCGTGGTCATCACGGCAGACGTGGTCCACTCCAACGTCAACCCGACCCTGATCCCGAGGGACGCGCGCGGCCGAGGATCGGGCGAACAGAAGACGGCGTAACCGCCGGACACATGCGCCAAGAGGGCACCCGAGGCATCGCCTTGGGTGCCCTCTTGCGTTGATCTGCGACGAGATCCGGCCAGGCACCATGTATCCGCTGGCGCCATGAGCACTTCAAGTGATCTTCTGTCCGCCTCGGGGCCGACCACCCCGAGACCGTGAACGGAAGGATTCTGACGTTGAAGGCAAGGCGTTTCCTGGCAGTGCTCAGCGTGGTCGCGGCGGCGGGGGTCATGCCCGTGGTCACGGCGGGTACGGCGCATGCTGACGCGTTCGATTGCGTCGAGTACCTCAAGAGCAAGGGGTACAGAGTTGGGCCGGTTGTGACGGAGGCGTGCGGCAAGGATCTGATCTTTGGCCCCAGCCCTGCCTGCATAGCCGATCTCCGAGGTGTTGGTGTGACGGTTCGGCACGCTACGCAAGCTTGCACTCGGGCCTGAAGAAGACGGCGGAGGGGCGCCCCGCATGCTTGCGGAACGCCCCTCCGTGAACACCCGTCAGGCCTTGACGCGTACCTCGTCGCGGAGCTTCGCGGTGGTGTCCGCGGCCTTGGACTGGTCCGTCGCCTTCTCGGCCATGATGCTCGCGAGGTCCATCGGCATCACCATGCCGACCGTGCTGTAGTCGCCCCAGACGCAGAACGAGAGGTTCATCTCGCTCGGCCCGCCGCTCGTGTTGCCGTCCGTGGGCTCCATCTTGGCGTCCTGGCACTTGAGGACGGCGCCCTCGGCGGAGTCGTACGACTTGGGGTCACCGACCATGGTGACCTTCACGTCGTCGTCGTCCTTCCCGGATTCGGACTGCATGTGGTCCAGCATGGCGTCGACGACCGCCTCGGGGTCCTCGATCTCCCCGTACACGCCGCTGAAGTGCAGCTGCTTCTGCGCCATCGGGTTGTTCTCGTTGCCGGCCACGTACGACGCGCTGACGTCCTTGGGGTTCTTCACACCCCACTTCTCGGCGTCCTTGACGTCGCTGTCGGACAGCGCGCCGCCGCCGCTGTCCTTCTTCTTGTACTCACCGAGCACCGTCCCCGGCGTAGTCAGCTTGTGCGGCCCGTCGTCCGCGATGTCCGCGCTGCCGCTTCCGCCGAAGACGAAGTACGCCCCGACCGCGACCGCCGCGACCACGGCGACCGCGCCCAGGATGATGCCGACCTTCTTGCCGCCACCGCCGGGGGCCACCGGGGGCTGGGGCACGGTCGGGTAGCCCGGCTGGCCGCCGTACGGGGCCTGCGGCTGGCCGTAGGGCGGGGTCTGGGGCGGGACACCCTGGGGAGCCTGCTGCGGGTACCCGTAGCCCGGCTGCTGCGGGGGCGCCTGCTGCGGGTAGCCGTAGCCGGGCTGGGGGGCGGCCTGCGGCTGCTGCTGGCCGTAGGGGCCCGGCTGACCGTACGGCCCGGGCTGCTGGGGCTGCCCGCCGTACGGGCCCGGCTGGTTGTGACTCATGTTCTGGGTTCCCCTCCAGATGCTTATGTGTTCCTGACATCCTGGCGCAATCGCGAGGGGTCCCACGCACCGGGGGTCACACCGTTACGGAAGAATCCGGTTTCGGGACGACCCCGTGACACCCCTAAACTGACCGGGTGACCGAGAACGCTCAGCAGCAGCCTCCAGCGCCCGCCACCGATCTGCCGACCCAGTACGCGCCGGCCGATGTAGAGGGGGCGCTGTACGAGCGCTGGGTAGAGCGTGGTTACTTCGCGGCCGACGCCAAGAGTGACAAGCCCGCGTACACCATCGTCATCCCCCCGCCGAACGTCACCGGCAGCCTGCACCTCGGGCACGCCTTCCAGCACACCCTCATGGACGCCCTGACGCGCCGCAAGCGCATGCAGGGGTACGAGTCCCTCTGGCTCCCCGGCATGGACCACGCCGGCATCGCCACGCAGAACAAGGTGGAGCAGCAGCTCGCCGAAGAGGGCAAGTCCCGCCACGACTTGGGCCGCGAGGAGTTCGTCGAGCGCGTCTGGCAGTGGAAGGAGGAGTACGGCGGCAAGATCCTCGGCCAGATGCGTCGCCTCGGCGACGGCGTCGACTGGGACCGTGAGCGGTTCACGATGGACGAGGGCCTGTCCAAGGCCGTCCAGACCATCTTCAAGCGGCTCTACGACGACGAGCTGATCTACCGCGCCGAGCGCATCATCAACTGGTGCCCGCGCTGTCTGACGGCCATCTCCGACATCGAGGTCGAGCACCAGGAGGACGCCGGCGAACTGGTCTCCATCCGCTACGGCGAGGGTGAGGACAGCCTCGTCGTCGCCACCACGCGCGCGGAGACGATGCTCGGTGACACCGCCGTCGCCGTCCACCCGGACGACGAGCGGTACCAGCACCTCATCGGCAAGCTGATCAAGCTGCCGCTGACCGACCGCTCCATCCCGGTCGTCGCCGACACCCACGTCGACCCGGAGTTCGGCACGGGTGCCGTCAAGGTCACCCCGGCCCACGACCCGAACGACTTCGCGATCGGCCAGCGCCACAACCTGCCGTCCATGACGATCATGGACGAGCACGGCATCATCACCGTCCACGGCCCGTTCCTCGGCCAGGACCGCTTCGAGGCACGCGACGCCGTCGTCGGCGCCCTGCGCTCGCAGGGCCGGATCGTCGCCGAGAAGCGCCCGTACCTCCACTCCGTCGGCCACTGCTCCCGCTGCAAGACGACCGTCGAGCCACGGCTGTCGATGCAGTGGTGGGTCAAGGTCGCGCCCCTGGCCAAGGCCGCCGGCGACGCGGTCCGCGACGGCCGGGTCAAGATCCACCCCGAGGACATGTCGAAGCGCTACTTCGACTGGGTGGACAACATGTTCGACTGGTGCATCTCGCGCCAGCTCTGGTGGGGCCACCGCATCCCGGTCTGGTACGGCCCGAACGGCGAGACGGTCTGTGTCGGCCCCGACGAGGAGCCGCCCACCGGCGAGGGCTGGACCCAGGACACCGACGTCCTCGACACCTGGTTCTCCTCCGGCCTGTGGCCGTTCTCCACGCTCGGCTGGCCCGAACAGACCGAGGACCTGCGGAAGTTCTACTCCACCGACGTCCTGCTCACCGGCCACGACATCATCTTCTTCTGGGTCGCCCGGATGATGATGTTCGGCCTGTACGCGATGGACGGCGAGGTCCCCTTCAAGACCATCGCGCTGACCGGCCTGGTCCG
Source organism: Streptomyces neyagawaensis (assembly GCF_023516595.1). GTDB lineage: Bacteria > Actinomycetota > Actinomycetes > Streptomycetales > Streptomycetaceae > Streptomyces > Streptomyces neyagawaensis. The sequence goes on from NZ_JAMGBG010000023.1 coordinate 230,103, forward strand.
CGACGAGCGCGGCAAGAAGATGTCGAAGTCCTTCGGCAACGTCGTCGACCCGCTCGACTGGATGGACAAGTACGGCTCCGACGCGCTCCGCTTCACCCTGGCGCGCGGCGCCAACCCGGGCACCGACGTCCCGATCGGCGAGGACTGGGTCCAGGCCTCCCGCAACTTCGCCAACAAGATCTGGAACGCGACGCGCTTCGCGCTGATGAACGGCGCGACGGTCGCGGGCCCGCTGCCGGACCCGTCCCGCATGTCGGCGACCGACCGCTGGATCCTGGCCCGCCTCAACGAGACGGTCGAGCAGGTCGACGCGTACTACGAGGACTTCCAGTTCGCCAAGCTCAGCGACGCCCTGTTCCACTTCGCGTGGGACGAGGTCTTCGACTGGTACGTCGAGCTGTCCAAGACCACGTTCCAGGCGGGCGGCGAGCCGGCCGAGGTCAGCAAGCGGGTCCTCGGTGAGGTCCTCGACGTCACCCTGCGCCTGCTCCACCCCGTCGTCCCGTTCGTCACGGACACCCTGTGGACGACGCTGACCGGCGGCGAGTCCCTGGTCATCGCCGACTGGCCCAAGGACAGTGGCTTCCGTGACGACGCCGCCGAGCGGGAGATCGAGCTGGTCCAGCAGGTCGTCACCGAGGTCCGCCGCTTCCGCGCCGACCAGGGCCTCCAGCCCGGCCAGCGCGTCCCGGCCCGCCTCACCCTCGACGGCACGGCGCTCGCCCCGCACGAGGCGGCGATCCGCCAGCTGCTCCGCCTCCAGCCCGAGGGCGAGGGCTTCTCGGCGACGGCGACCCTGCCGGTCGCCGGGGCCGAGGTCGCGCTGGATCTCTCCGGTGTGATCGATGTCGCCGCCGAGCGCAAGCGGCTCGCGAAGGACCTCGCCGCCGCCGAGAAGGAGAAGGCCCAGGCCACGGCCAAGCTGGGCAACGAGGCGTTCCTCGCGAAGGCCCCGGACCAGGTGGTCGACAAGATCCGCGGCCGCCTCGCCAAGGCGGACGAGGACATCACCCGCATCACCGCCCAGCTGGACCGTCTCCCGCAGGCGTAGCCGCTCGAAGGCCCATGAAGGCCCCGGTGCTTCCAGGCGCCGGGGCCTTCTGCCGTCCCGGCGGGGAAGGGCGCAGCCCTTTCAGGGGCGCGGGGAACCGCGCGACCAGCCGTCCACGACCCGCGGTCGCCCCGCAGCGGGTACCCCCGAGCTCATGGGCGCCCGGTCCGTAGACTGAACCCCGTGAGCGAACGCAGTGACCAGCAGCCCGACCCGATCGACCCCTTCGAGGAGATCATCGCCGCCGAGACGGACCGTGACCCGGACCTCGCGGTGATCGAGGCCGGCAGCCGCACCCTGCGTGCGCAGGGCGGCGCCCCCCAGTCCGACGTGCCGTCGCGGCCCGCCGACCCCGAGGTCGACAAGGCGCTGCGCGAGGTCGAGGCCGACCTCGCGACCCGCTGGGGCGAGACCAAGCTGGAGCCGTCGGTCCAGCGGATCGCCGCGCTGATGGACGTCCTCGGCGAGCCCCAGCGGTCGTACCCCTCGATCCACATCACCGGCACCAACGGCAAGACCTCCACCGCCCGCATGGTCGAGGCCCTGCTCGGCGCCTTCGACCTGCGCACCGGCCGCTACACCTCCCCGCACGTCCAGTCGATCACCGAGCGCATCAGCCTGGACGGCGCCCCGATCTCCGCCGAGCGGTTCGTCGAGACGTACCAGGACATCAAGCCGTACGTCGAGATGGTGGACGGCTCCCAGGAGTACCGGCTCTCCTTCTTCGAGGTGCTCACCGGCATGGCGTACGCCGCCTTCGCCGACGCCCCGGTCGACGTGGCCGTCGTCGAGGTCGGGATGGGCGGCTCCTGGGACGCCACCAACGTCATCGACGGGGACGTCGCCGTCATCACCCCCATCGACCTGGACCACACCGACCGGCTGGGCTCGACGCCCGCCGAGATCGCCGTGGAGAAGTCCGGGATCATCAAGCAGGACGCGACCGTGATCCTCGCGCAGCAGCCGGTCGACGCGGCGCAGGTGATGCTGAAGAAGGCCGTGGAGGTCGACGCGACCGTGGCCCGCGAGGGTCTGGAGTTCGGGGTCGTCTCGCGGCAGGTCGCCGTCGGCGGCCAGATGCTCACCCTGCGCGGCCTCGGCGGCGAGTACCCCGAGGTGTACCTCCCGCTGCACGGCCCGTACCAGGCGCACAACGCGGCCGTGGCCCTGGCCGCGGTCGAGGCGTTCTTCGGCGTCGGTTCGCAGCGCCCGGAACCGCTGGACGCGGAGACGGTCCGCAAGGCGTTCGCGTCGGTGTCGTCGCCGGGCCGGCTGGAGGTCGTACGGCGGTCCCCGACGGTCGTGCTGGACGCGGCGCACAATCCGGCGGGCGCGCTGGCCACGGCCGAGGCGGTCGGTGAGGCGTTCGACTTCAGTCGGCTCATCGGGGTCGTGGGCGCGAGCGGCGACAAGAACGTACGGGGTGTCCTGGAGGCCTTCGAGCCGATCTTCGCCGAGGTCGTGATCACCCAGAACTCCAGCCACCGGGCGATGGACGCCGACGAGCTGGCGGCGGTCGCGGTGGAGGTCTTCGGCGACGAGCGCGTGCAGGTCGAGCCGCGGCTGCCGGACGCCCTGGAGGCGGCGATCACGCTCGCCGAGGAGGAGGGCGAGTTCGCGGGCGCCGGCGTCCTCGTCACCGGTTCCGTCATCACCGTCGGCGAGGCCCGGCTGCTGCTGGGGAAGGGCTGATCTCACCCATGCGTACCCTGTGTGCTTCCACCCTGATCGGCGAGCTCTTCGTGATCGGCTTCGCCGGGCTGGTCGCCATGAAGGACCCGGACCTGGCCATGTCGACGGTCTGGACGGTCAGCGGTGTCGCCATGTTCCTGTGCGTCGTGCTGTGCGGGCTGGTCACCCGGCCCGGCGGTGTCCAGCTGGGCTGGGCGCTGCAGATCGCGCTGATCCTGTCCGGCTTCTTCGTGCCGACCATGTGCTTCCTGGGCGCGGTGTTCGCGGCCCTGTGGTGGGCGTCCGTCCACTACGGCCGCAAGATCGACGAGGCGAAGGCCCGGTTCGCGGCCCAGGCTGCCTCCACCGAGGCCGGCGCGGGGGCGTCCTGACGCTGCGTAACGCCCGGTCGGGCCCGCCCTGTAGCCTCTGAGCTCCGCACGCCTGTGAAATGAAGGAGTCACCACCGTGAGCCAGCGCACCCTCGTCCTCCTCAAGCCCGACGCCGTCCGGCGTGGCCTGACCGGCGAGATCATCAGCCGAATCGAGCGGAAGGCCGGCTGGCGCATCAGCGCGCTGGAACTGCGGACACTGGACCAGGAGACCCTGGAGCAGCACTACGGCGAGCACAAGGGCAAGCCGTTCTACGAGCCGCTGGTGGAGTTCATGTCCTCCGGTCCGGTCGTGGCGCTGATCGTCGAGGGCGAGCGCGTCATCGAGGGCGTGCGGGCGCTGGCGGGTCCGACCGACCCGATCGCCGCGGCGCCCGGGTCCATCCGTGGTGACTACGGCGTCATCGTCCGCGAGAACCTCATCCACGCCTCCGACTCCGAGGAGTCGGCCGAGCGCGAGGTCAAGATCTTCTTCCCTGGTCGGGCGTAGTACTCTTCGCGGCGGCGGGGGCGGTGACGTCCGCTCGCCCCCACCGTCCTTGTCCCACCGCGGCATCCGGCCACCACCCACACGGCCTACTCCCCGCCCGATCTGCCGAACCGCCGGACCGCCGAAAACCCGGCAGTTCAACGGCATATGCGTGGCGATCGGGGGAACGCACACCCCCGATGGCTCGTCTCCAGAGGCGAGGCGGCGCATCGCATGCCCACAATGGCGAAGACCCTCGCGCAGTGTTCGTGCGGGCGAGACTACGATGTAAGCCTTCACGTCACAGCACCCACTTCGCCGACCCGGAAAGCCCTGAAACGCCCTCAAAAGCCGCCAGCGCTCTACCAGGGAAGGCCAGACGAATCCTGATGGGGAACTCAATGTCGTTCATCGGCCGTGACATGGCTGTCGACCTCGGGACCGCCAACACGCTGGTGTACGTCAGGGGTCGCGGGATCGTACTGAACGAGCCGTCCGTCGTCGCGATCAACACCAACACCGGTGGCATCCTCGCGGTCGGCGCGGAAGCGAAGAAGATGATCGGCCGGACGCCCGGCAACATCGTTGCCGTACGTCCGCTGAAGGACGGTGTGATCGCCGACTTCGAGATCACCGAGCGGATGCTCCGCTACTTCATCCTGAAGATCCACAAGCGGCGCTATCTTGCCCGGCCCCGGGTCGTCGTCTGCGTGCCCTCCGGCATCACCGGTGTCGAGCGGCGCGCCGTCATCGAGGCGTCCTCCCAGGCCGGCGCGCGTCAGGTGCACATCATCGAGGAGCCCATGGCCGCGGCCATCGGCTCCGGCCTGCCGGTCCACGAGGCCACGGGCAACATGGTGGTGGACATCGGCGGCGGCACCACGGAGGTCGCGGTCATCTCCCTCGGCGGCATCGTCACCGCCCAGTCCATCCGCGTCGCGGGCGACGAGTTGGACAATGCGATCATCCAGCACATCAAGAAGGAGTACAGCCTCCTCCTCGGTGAGCGGACAGCCGAACAGATCAAGATCACGATCGGTTCGGCGTACGACCTCGACGCTGACGAGCACACCGAAATCCGCGGCCGGGACCTGGTGTCCGGGCTGCCCAAGACCGTCGTCATCTCCGCCGCGGAAGTGCGGAAGGCGATCGAAGAACCCGTCAACGCCATCGTGGATGCCGTGAAGACGACTCTCGACAAATGCCCGCCGGAACTCTCCGGCGACATCATGGACCGCGGCATCGTCCTCACCGGCGGTGGCGCTCTGCTCCGCGGACTGGACGAGCGGCTGCGCCGTGAGACCGGAATGCCGATCCATATCGCCGAGGACCCGCTGGACAGCGTGGCGCTCGGTTCTGGCAAGTGCGTCGAGGAGTTCGAGGCGTTGCAGCAGGTGCTCGACGCCCAGCCCCGCAGATGACGTAACACTTCGATTCCGCCGTACGAGACGATCTCCTCTCGTACGGCGGATCGTTGATATTGAGGCATAAGCTCCACAAAGCGCCCCTCCGGTTCCCGTCCCAGGGAATCCCAGGGGCTACCCGAATTCCCCAATTCCTGTCGAATTCCTATGAGGAAGGCACGGCCGCCGCACGTGAGGGACACACGAGAGAGCCGGCTGCTCCTGGTGCTGCTGATCGCCGTAGCGTTCGCGCTGATCACGGTGGACATCCGCGGCGGGGAGGACTCACCGGTCGACGGTGCCCGACGTGCCGCGGCCACCGTCTTCGGCCCGATCGAGGACGGGGTGTCGACCGCCGTCGACCCGATCGGCAACGCCATAAGCGCCGTCCGCGCATCAGGATCCCGCCACGACCGCCTCGCCGCCCTGGAGAAGGAGAACGCGCAGCTGAAGGCGTCGCTCGGCAGCGGCGACCGCAACCGCAGCAGGGTGCGCCAGCTCGACAAGATGCTGAAGAGCGCCGCCAACGGCCAGTACGGCATCAAGGGCGCCGAAATCATCGCCATAGGAGCGGCCCAGGGCTTCTCCTGGACCGTCACCATCGACATCGGCACCAACGACGGCATCACCCGCGACATGACCGTCCTCAACGGCGACGGACTCGTCGGCCGCGTCACCACCGTCGGCCCGAACACCGCGACGGTCCTCCTCGCCAACGACCCCGACTTCACCGTCGGCACCCGGATGGAGGCCACCGACGAACTCGGCTTCGCCTCCGGCCAGGGCGACCGCCCGCTGCGCGTCGAACTCCTCAACGGCAAGGCCAAGGTGAAGGCGGGCGACCGCCTCGTCACCTTCGGCTCCCAGGCCGACAAGCCGTTCGTGCCCGGCGTCCCCGTCGGCGTGGTCTCCCGCGTCGACCCCTCCGGCGGCGACCTCACCCGCACCGTCTACGTCAAGCCGTACGTGGCCTTCACCCAGCTCGACATCGTCGGCGTCGTCGTCCAGCCGCCCCGCAAGGACCCCCGCGACACGGTGCTCCCGGACAAACCGAAGCCCACCCCGCGGCCCACCGTGACGGTCACCGTCACCCCGGCCGCGAACGAACCCGGCGACGGTGCCGACGGGCAGCAAGAGCAGTAGACGTAGGACAGTAGGAGCTGACCCCTTCATGCGTTTCAACCGGATGCTGCTCTCCACCACCCTGGTGATCGTCGCCCTGGTGATCCAGGTGAGCGTCCTCGCCAGACTCCATCTGCCGGGCGCCGTACCCGACCTGATGCTCCTCACCGTCCTCGGCCTCGCCCTGGTGTACGGCCACGTCAGCGGCGCCCTCATCGGGTTCGGCGCCGGACTGCTGTCCGACCTGGCCCCGCCCGCCGACCACGCCGCCGGACGGTACGCCCTCGTCCTCTGCGTCATCGGCTACCTCGCGGGCCTCGCCAAGCCCGAGACAGGCCGCCTGAAGTCCGCCACCGGGCCGATGGTCGTGGTCGTCGTCGCCGCGGTCGGCGCCACCCTGCTGTACGCCGGGGTCGGCGCCCTCGTCGGCGACGACGCCGCCCGCCACGTCGGCCTGCCCAGCCTGCTGTTCACCGCCGCGCTCTACGACCTGCTGCTCGCGCCGTTCGTCGTCCCCGGCATCATGGCGCTCGCCCGGCGCGCCGAGAACGACCCGCTCGCCGAGACCAACAACGCCGCCAAGGCCGCCGACGTCTCCGCCGGCTGGCTCTCCTCCGGCACAGGCCTGCGCATCGGCGGCCAGCGCGGCGGCCTGCGCATGAAGGCGGCACGCTCACGGGCGGCCCGCGCGGGCCGCATCAAGGGGGTCAAGCGGCTGTGAGGGGACGTCAGAGAGCCCGCGGAACCGTCGCGGCGGGCGCCGGCCACCGCCTCGCGCACCCGTCGGGAACCGATCACCGGCGAGCGGTGTACTCCATGTACCGGCATCACTGGTCCACGCACTGAGAGGGGGAGACAGTGACCAACATCCCGGAGACCGGGCGGACGCCACGGGTCCAGATCCGGCTCGTCATCATCCAGATCCTCGTCTTCTCCCTCCTCGGCACCCTCGGCGGCCGCCTCTGGTACCTCCAGATCCGCGAAGGCGACGCCTACGCCAAGGAGGCCTCCGGCAACCACGTCCAGCAGGTCGTCCAGCCCGCCGTGCGCGGCTCCATCCTGGACGCGCGCGGAGTGCCCATCGCCGACAACGAGACACGGCTCGTCGTCTCCGCCTCCCGCACCGAACTGCTGAAGATGGACGACGACGGCAAGGGCGTCCTCACCAAGCTCGCCGGCGTCCTGGGCATGAAGCCCCAGGAAGTCATGGACAAGGTCCGGCTGTGTGACTCCGAGACCCCCCAGCCCTGCTGGAACGGCTCGCCCTACCAGCCGATCCCCATCACCGACGAGGCCACCGCCAAGCAGGCCCTCCAGATCCGCGAGCGCTCCGAGGACTTCCCCGGCATCACCGCCGAACCCCAGGCCGTCCGGCGGTACGCCAGCCCCGGCGGCGCCAACACCGCGCAGGTCCTCGGCTATCTCTCGCCGGTCACCGACGAGGAGATCACCAAGGCACAGGACAGCGACTCGCCGTATCTGCGCTCCGACATGGTGGGCCGCTCCGGCCTGGAGCGGCAGTACGACAAGGAGCTGCGCGGCAAGGCCGGCGTCACCCGCTACGAGGTGGACAACCTCGGCCGCGTCATCGGCGAGGCCGAGGCCGACCCCGCGCGGCCCGGCGCCAACCTGGTCACCAGCATCGACGCCCGGGTCCAGCGCATCGCCGAGTACGAACTCAACGAGGCGATGAAGGAAGCCCGCAAGCAGATGGACCGGAACACCGGCACCCACTACAAGGCCGACTCCGGAGCCGTCGTCGTCATGGAGGCCAAGACCGGCCGCGTCGTCGCCATGGCCTCCAACCCGGACTACGACCCCAACGCCTGGGTCGGCGGCATCTCCGCCAAGGACTACGCCAAGCTCACCGGCAAGAAGTCCAACTACCCGCTGCTGAACCGCGCGATCCAGGGCCAGTCGGCCCCCGGCTCCGTCTTCAAGGTCGTCCCGACCGCCGCCGCGGTGAACGCGGGCTACCCCTTCGACGGCCCCTACGAGTGCTCCAGTTCGTACTCCATCGGCGGCCAGGTCTTCAAGAACTTCGAATCCAAGGGCTACGGCGCGATCAGCCTCGGCCGCGCCCTGGAGGTCTCCTGCGACACCGTCTTCTACCGCCTCTCCCACGAGGAGTGGAAGCGCGACGGCGGCACCAAGCCGAAGAAGAACCCCAAGGACTGGTTCTACAAGACGGCCCACCAGTTCGGCCTCGGCGCCGAGACCGGCATCGACCTGCCCAACGAGGTCACCGGCCGCATCCCGGACCGCAAGTGGAAGCAGGACTACTGGAAGGCCAACAAGGACGCCTGGTGCAAGTACGGCAAGAAGGGCGGCACGTACGCCGAGCAGATCGCGTACGAGAACTGCCTCGAAGGCAACCGCATGCGCGCCGGTGACTCCGTCAACTACTCCATCGGCCAGGGCGACACCCTCGTCACCCCCATCCAGATGGCCACCATCTACGCCGCCATCTCCAACGGCGGCACCCTGTACGACCCCACCGTCGGCAAGGCCGTCATCAGCGCCGACGGCAAGCACGTGCAGGAGATCGCGCCCAAGTCGCACGGCAAGCTCCCCATGACGAAGCAGACCCGCGACGAGATAGACCAAGCCCTCGAGGGAGTCGCCACCCGCGGTACGGCAGCCTGGCGTTTCCAGGGCTGGCCGCAGGACGAGATCCCGATGCACGCCAAGACCGGTACCGCCGAGGTCTACGGCAAGCAGACGACCTCGTGGTTCACGACGTACACCAAGGACTACGCGATCGTCATGACGATCTCCCAGGGTGGTACGGGCTCCGGCGCCTCGGCGCCCGCCGTGCGCAAGCTCTACAACGCGCTCTACGGCGTCTCCGAGGACGGCAAGATCGACAAGCGGAAGGCGCTGCTGCCGACCCCGCAGAAGAAGCTGCCGAAGATCGAGTCCGACGGTTCGATCGACTCCCCGAAGCTGGAGACGTACCCGCCGAAGAAGACGAAGGAGGAACTGGCCGAGGAGGAGGCCCAGACGCTGGCCGCAGGGCCGGGCGCCCTGCCGGTCTCCTACGCGCCCGGGACGGACGGCCCGGTCACCGAACCTGCGGGCGGGCCCGCCAACACCGCGGCGTTCACGGCGGCCGTCGTCACCGAGCCGGGCGCCCGGACGGTGGAGCGCGACGAACCGGCGGCGATCATCAGCACCCGAGGCGGGGGCGGCAACCGGACGGCGCGACGGCGTACCGGCTGCGGCGGCCCGAAGGGGCGTGGGGAATCGCACGACCGGCCACGGCAGCGCCGCAGCCGACCGGCGACGGCGTGTCTCGGCACCCCCGGCGGAGCGCTCACCCGGAGGAGGCCCGTATGACCGGCAACAGTTTCTCCGTCTCGGGGTACGGGCCCGAACGCTCCGGCTGGACCCGGCTGTTCGCCCGTGACTCGCTCGCCCGCCGGCTCGACTGGCCGATACTGTTCTCGGCCATCGCGCTCTCCCTGATCGGCGCGGCCCTCGTCTACTCGGCGACCCGCAACCGCACCGAGCTCAACCAGGGCGACCCGTACTACTTCCTGCTCCGGCACCTGCTGAACACCGGCATCGGCTTCGCCCTGATGGTCGGCACGGTCTGGCTCGGCCACCGCACGCTGCGCACGGCCGTGCCGATCCTCTACGGCATCTCGGTCGTGCTGATCCTGCTGGTGCTGACCCCGCTCGGCGCGACCATCAACGGCGCCCACGCGTGGATCGTCATCGGCGGAGGCTTCTCGCTCCAGCCCTCCGAGTTCGTGAAGATCACGATCATCCTGGGGATGGCGATGCTGCTGGCGGCGCGGGTCGACGCGGGCGACAAACCGCACCCGGACCATCGCACGGTCGTCCAGGCCCTCGGGCTCGCCGCCGTGCCGATACTGATCGTGCTGCTCATGCCCGACCTCGGCTCGGTCATGGTCATGGTGGTCATCGTGCTGGGTGTCCTGCTGACCTCCGGCGCCTCCAACCGGTGGATCTTCGGCCTCATCGGCACCGGCGCGATCGGCGCGATCGCCGTCTGGCAGCTCGGGGTGCTCGACGAGTACCAGATCAACCGGTTCGCGGCGTTCGCCAACCCCGAGCTGGACCCGGCGGGTGTCGGCTACAACACCAACCAGGCCCGGATCGCCATCGGCTCCGGCGGACTGCTCGGCACCGGGCTGTTCAAGGGGTCGCAGACCACCGGGCAGTTCGTGCCGGAACAGCAGACCGACTTCGTCTTCACGGTTGCGGGGGAGGAGCTGGGCTTCGTCGGAGCCGGGCTGATCATCCTGCTGCTGGGCGTCGTCCTGTGGCGTGCCTGCCGGATCGCCCGCGAGACCACCGAGCTGTACGGCACGATCGTCGCCGGCGGCATCATCGCGTGGTTCGCCTTCCAGGCCTTCGAGAACATCGGGATGACCCTCGGCATCATGCCGGTCGCCGGTCTGCCCCTGCCGTTCGTGTCGTACGGCGGTTCGTCGATGTTCGCGGTGTGGGTGGCGGTGGGGCTGCTGCAGTCGATCAGAGTGGAGCGGCCCATGTCGGCGTAGCCGCGCACGCCGCGAAGGCCCTTGTGGACGACGGCCCACGTGCTCCTTCAGGGTGCGCGTGGGCTGCCCTTTTGCCGCGGGTCGGACTAGATTCGGTTCATGGCGGACACCAAGCGCGAGATCGAGCGGAAGTACGAGTCCGACGAGAGCGGCCTGCCCGATCTCACCGGTGTGGCCGGGGTCGCGTCGGTCATCGACAAGGGCGTGGCCGAGTTGGACGCCGTCTACTACGACACGCCCGACGAACGTCTCGCCGCCGCCTCGATCACCCTGCGCCGCCGCACCGGGGGAGACGACGCCGGCTGGCATCTGAAGTTCCCCGTCTCCTCGGGGGTGCGGGACGAGATCCGCGCCCCACTGTCCGAGACCCTGCCCCGCGATCTGGCGGGGCTCGTGCGTTCCCGGGTCCGGGAGGCGGAGTTGGTGCCGCTGGTCCGGCTCCGGTCCACCCGTGACGTCAGCGACCTGCTCGACGAGGACGGCGCCCTCCTCGCCGAGGTCAGCGTGGACGCGGTGCACGCCGAGAGGCTCACCGACGGCGGCCGCACCGCGCAGTGGTCCGAGATCGAGGTGGAGCTCGCCGACGACGGCGACCCGGCGTTCCTCGACAAGGTCGAGAAGAAGCTCCGCAAGGCGGGCGTACGGCCGTCCGCGTCACCGTCGAAGCTGGCGAGGGCCCTGCGGGAGACGGCGGCCACCGGGAAGGGCAAGTCCGGGAAGGACAGGTCCAAGAAGGGCAAGGCCCCGAAGGGCAGGACCGCGAAGGGCGAGCAAGGGAAGAAGGGCAAGAAGGGCGGGGGCGGCGTGGGGAAGCCCGGCGGTGCCGCCGAGCACGTCCTCGCGTACATCCGGGTCCAGCGGGACGCCATCGTCGAGCTCGACCCGGCTGTCCGCCGGGACCTCTTCGACTCCGTGCACAGCATGCGGGTGGCCACCCGCCGACTGCGGAGCACCTTCAAGTCGTACGGGAAGGTACTGGACCGGACCGTCACCGACCCGATCGGTGACGAACTGAAGTGGCTGGCGGGGGAGCTGGGCGTCGGCCGGGACCACGAGGTACTGGCCGAGCGGGTGACCGCGGCGCTCGCCGAGATGCCCGAGAGCCTGGTCGTCGGCTCGGTCCGCACCCGGGTGCGGACATGGGTGGACGCGGGGAGCAGCGGGTCCAGGCGCGCCCTGATCGCCGCGCTGGACGGCGAGCGGTATCTGGCGCTCCTGCGGACCCTGGACGCCGTGATCGCCGAGCCGCCTCTGCTGAAGGGCGCCGGGGGCGACCCGGAGAAGGTGATCGGCAAGGCGGTGAAGCGGGCGTTCGGCAAGGTGTCGGACCTGGTGGAGGAGGCCCTGGCCCAGCCGTCCGGCGCCGAGCGTGACCTCGCCATGCATGAGGCCCGCAAGAAGGCGAAGCGTGCCCGGTACGCGGCCGAGGCGGCGGCCCCGCTGCTCGGCGACCCCGCCAAACAGCTCGTACGGGACATGAAGGCTTTGCAGTCCCTCCTCGGCGACCACCAGGACAGCGTGATGGCCCGCGAGGCCCTGCGGGATCTGGCGTTCCAGGCCGGCCGGGCGGGCGAGAGCTCCTTCACGTACGGGGTGCTGTACGGCAGGGAGGAGCGCAGGGCGGAGCTGGCGGAGGCGGCGTTGCCGGAGGCGTGGCACACGATCACGGCCGACAGCGCCTTCTAGCGCCGTCCTGAGGGGCCGGGTGCGGTGAACGCCGGCGTGCAAGGGGTGGCTCCCGGGGCGTTACGCTAGATGGTCACCCCTGTCAGCTCACGAAGGTAATCCCCGCGATGTCTGTCGAGTCGGTCTTCCCACAGCTAGAGGCCCTGCTCCCGCATGTGCAGAAGCCGATCCAGTACGTGGGCGGTGAGCTCAATTCCACCGTCAAGGAGTGGGACGCCTGCGACGTGCGCTGGGCGCTCATGTACCCGGACGCGTACGAGGTCGGTCTGCCCAACCAGGGCGTCATGATCCTCTACGAGGTCCTCAACGAGCGCGAGGGTGTCCTGGCCGAGCGCACCTACAGCGTGTGGCCGGACCTCGAGCAGCTCATGCGCGACAACGGGGTGCCGCAGTTCACGGTGGACAGCCACCGCCCGGTGAAGGCGTTCGACGTGTTCGGCCTGTCCTTCTCCACGGAGCTGGGCTACACGAACATGCTGACCGCCCTGGACCTCGCCGGTATCCCGCTGGAGTCCAAGGACCGCACGCTGGACGACCCGATCGTCCTGGCCGGCGGCCACGCGGCCTTCAACCCGGAGCCGATCGCGGACTTCATCGACGCGGCGATCATCGGCGACGGCGAGCAGGCCGTCCTCGACATGACCGAGATCATCCGCGCCTGGAAGGCCGAGGGCCGCCCCGGTGGCCGCGAGGAGGTCCTGTTCCGCCTCGCGAGGACGGGCTCGGTGTACATCCCGGCGTTCTACGACGTCGAGTACCTCCCCGACGGCCGTATCGCCCGCGTGGTGCCGAACCGGTCGGGTGTGCCGTGGCGCGTGTCCAAGCACACGGTCATGGACCTGGACGAGTGGCCGTACCCGAAGCAGCCGCTCGTGCCGCTGGCGGAGACGGTCCATGAGCGCATGTCGGTGGAGATCTTCCGCGGCTGCACCCGCGGCTGCCGCTTCTGCCAGGCCGGCATGATCACCCGCCCGGTGCGCGAGCGGTCCATCACCGGCATCGGCGAGATGGTCGAGAAGGGCCTCAAGGCGACCGGCTTCGAGGAGGTCGGCCTGCTGTCCCTGTCCTCGGCGGACCACAGCGAGATCGGCGACATCGCGAAGGGTCTGGCGGACCGGTACGAGGAGGACAAGATCGGTCTGTCGCTCCCCTCGACCCGCGTGGACGCCTTCAACGTCGACCTCGCGAACGAGCTGACGCGCAACGGCCGCCGGTCCGGTCTGACGTTCGCCCCCGAGGGCGGCTCCGAGCGCATGCGCAAGGTCATCAACAAGATGGTCTCGGAAGAGGACCTGATCAGGACCGTCGCCACGGCCTACGGCAACGGCTGGCGCCAGGTGAAGCTGTACTTCATGTGCGGCCTGCCCACGGAGACCGACGACGACGTCCTGCAGATCGCCGACATGGCGATGAACGTGATCGCGAAGGGCCGCGAGGTCTCGCGGTCGAACGACATCCGCTGCACGGTGTCGATCGGCGGCTTCGTGCCGAAGCCCCACACCCCCTTCCAGTGGGCGCCGCAGCTCTCCGCCGAGGAGACGGACGCGCGCCTGGAGAAGCTCCGCGACAAGATCCGCGGCGACAAGAAGTACGGCCGCTCCATCGGCTTCCGCTACCACGACGGCAAGCCGGGCATCGTCGAGGGCCTGCTCTCGCGGGGCGACCGCCGTATCGGCGCCGTCATCCGCGCCGTCTACGAGGACGGCGGCCGCTTCGACGGCTGGCGCGAGCACTTCTCCTACGACCGCTGGATGAGCTGCGCCGACAAGGCCCTCGCCGACTTCGGCGTGGACGTCGACTGGTACACCACCCGCGAGCGCACCTACGAGGAGGTCCTGCCCTGGGACCACCTCGACTCCGGTCTCGACAAGGACTGGCTGTGGGAGGACTGGCAGGACGCCCTCGACGAGACCGAGGTCGAGGACTGCCGCTGGACGCCGTGCTTCGACTGCGGTGTGTGCCCGCAGATGGACACCCACATCCAGATCGGCCCCACCGGCAAGAAGCTGCTGCCGCTGACGGTCAAGAAGGACCCCGCGATCAGCGGGCACGGGCACGGGCACTGAGGTGAGTGAGCCAAACGCACGGACAAGACAGCACCACGACCCGC
>NZ_JAMGBG010000230.1 GCF_023516595.1 Streptomyces neyagawaensis
CGCGTTGATGTTGCCCCGCAGCAGGGCCTGCTCGGCGGCGAGCCGGACGGCCTCGCGGTGGACCTGGTCGAACGCGCGGGCGACCTCGCCGATCTCGTCCGTGGTGGTGATCGGGATCGGCGCCACCCGCGTGTCCACCCGACCGGGGTCGGTGCGCGAGAGCTGGTCGACCAGCATCGGCAGGCGCTGCTCGGCGATGCCGAAGGCGGCGTTGCGCAGCTGGCGCATCGAGCGGCTCATCTGGCGGGCCATGATCCCGGCGATGATGAACGCGGCGAGCAGGGCGACCACGACGATCGCGCCGTTGATGTAGGCATCGCGCTGGGCGTCGGAGGCGATCGTGCCGGCCTCGTCCACCGCGCGGTTGATCAGCTCGGTCTCGACCTCGCTGTACCCCTCGAACTTGAGGGTGGAGGCGGCCATCCACGTGGTCGGGGTGACGCCGAGGGCCTTCAGCTCGTCGGGCGACCGCCCGCTGCCTATTGCCTCGATCATCTTCAGCATGGAGGAGGGCGGCGGGGTGAAGTTCTGCCCCTTGGCCTTGGCGGCGGCCGCGGCGTCGGTGACCTGCTTCTTGCCCTCCGCCTCCTTCTGCTCGAGGACCTGCTGGAGCCGGGCGGCGTCCGCCTCGGTACCACCGGAGACGTACTCCTGGATGGCGACGTTCTCGAGGTAGGCGTACGAGGTGAACGCGGTGACCTGCCGGCGGAAGGTGGTCTCGTCCTCGCTGGGGCGGATCAGCAGGTGCATGCCGATGGCACGCTGGAGGGAGGCGGCGCCCTTGGCGAGGGCGATCGCGTAGACGCTACGGCCGTAGGCGGTGACGTTGCCGGTGCCGAGGCCGAGCTCGTTGGAGAACTCCATCAGCAGGTGCTCGACGGCGACGTAGCCCTCTTCGGTCTGCACCGGGTCGGCGGCGCGGGTGAACGCGGTCTGCCGGAGCTTGTCGAGCTGCGGCTCGGCCTCCTCGACCAGGCGGAGACGGCGCTCCAGGCCCTGGCCGTCGGGCATCCCCTCGACCTCGGTGTGGAAGGCGTCGGCCTTCTCGTCGGTGAAGGCGCGGGCGTCCTTGACGATGTCGCTGTCGCGCTTGCCCTGGAGCAGCGGTTCGGCGGAGAGGTCGCGCTCATTGAGCAGGGCCTCGGCGTACGCGCCGGCGGCGGCCACGATCTTGGCCACCTTCTCGGCGTCGCGGGCCTCCTGCCAGGTGTTGATCGATCCCTTGACCTGGAAGCCGCCCATGACGAGGCCGACCAGCACGGGGATGAGCAGGATCGCGTTCAGACGGGTGGGTACCCGCCAGTTGCGAGGGGAGAGACGGCTTCCGCTGGGCGCGGGAGCTGCCGTCGGCTCCGGTCCGGTCACTTGTGCGGGTGCCGCTCCGCGCGGCGGCGGGGTGAAGTTGCCCCGCGCCGACGGCTCGGGACCTTTCTTGCTTCGCCTCACTCGACCAACAACCTCTCGGCGCCGGCACCTACGTCGTGCCGCGGGTGACTCCACGCCCTAGTACGTCTTTGACTATTGGGCAGTTCAGGCATTCCAGCACGTCACGTTGCGCAGTTCCAAACACTGGAAGGCAACGATTCCGCGTGATGTAAGTCCCAGATAAAACGGTCATACAGAGCGAGGCCCGGCAAAAAGCGGGGGCATTGTGAGCGCAGCGGTACTGATCGACCGCGACGCGTGGTCGTACCACGCTATTTCTCTGTCGAAACGTTATGAACACCGACGCCGACCGTGTCAAACGACACAGTCGGCATCGGTGTATCTACGACAACTGCCGTATGAAGTTGTGGACTTGATCAGTAATTTGGGCCCGGGTGCGGTGTTTTCCGCGCCGTGTCCCTAGCGCAGGCGGGCCATGAGGGCGTGCTCGACGAGCGTGATCAGCGCACTCTTGGCGTCCGCGCGGTGACGGGCGTCGGTCGTGATGATCGGGGCGTCGGGTCCGATCTGCAGCGCCTCGCGCACCTCGTCCGGGGTGTACGGCTGCTGACCGTCGAATCCGTTGAGCGCGATGACGAACGGCAGCCCGCTGTTCTCGAAGTAGTCGACCGCGGGGAAGCAGTCGGCGAGACGGCGGGTGTCCACCAGGACCACGGCGCCGATGGCACCGCGGACCAGGTCGTCCCACATGAACCAGAAACGGTCCTGGCCGGGCGTGCCGAACAGGTACAGGATCAGGTCCTGGTCGAGCGTGATACGGCCGAAGTCCATGGCCACCGTGGTGGTGGTCTTGTCCCCGGTGTGGGTCAGATCGTCGATACCCGCGGACGCGGAGGTCATGACGGCCTCGGTGCGCAGCGGGTTGATCTCGGAGACGGCACCCACGAACGTGGTCTTGCCGACGCCGAAGCCACCGGCCACCACGATCTTCGCGGAGGTGGTGGCCCGACCCTGTTCAGAGCTTGCGAAGTCCACTGAGCACCCTTTCCAGCAGAGTCACGTCCGGCGCGCCACCGGCGTTCTCGTCGCCACCGGGCTGGTGGATCGCGACGAGTCCGGCCTCCGCGAGGTCCGCGACGAGGATCCGTGCCACACCGAGCGGCATGGACAGCAGGGCCGACACCTCGGCCACCGACTTGACCTCGTGGCACAGGTGGCAGATCCGCTGGTGCTCGGGAAGCAGCCCCATGAGGTGCGCGGGGTCTGCCGTCGTGCTGATCAGCGCCTCGAGGGCGAGCTGGTAACGCGGCCGCGTCCGGCCACCGGTCATGGCGTACGGCCGAACCAGCGGCTGGTCGCCCTCGTCTCCGTACGGCTCTGCGTACGGATCGTGAGGAGCGGTGGGCGGGGTCATTGATCCTCCGAGCGGGACAGCAAGTCGGTCAGTCGTGCCGTCTGACGGGGGCCGGTGGGGGGACTGTGTCGGCCGGACGGTGATTTGGTGAGTTCTGTGGATCCGCAGGCGTCAGTGGAGCAGACTGCCTTGGAGTTCGGCGCGCAGGTCGGGTGTGAGCACCGCGCCCGCACGATCGACGAGCAGCGCCATCTCGTAGCCGACGAGGCCGATGTCGCACTCGGGGTGGGCCAGGACGGCCAAGGACGAGCCGTCCGAGACGGACATGAGGAAGAGGAAGCCGCGCTCCATCTCCACGACCGTCTGGGCCACGTTCCCGCCCTCGAAGATCCGGGACGCCCCGGCCGTGAGCGACGTGAGCCCGGAGGCGACGGCGGCGAGCTGGTCGGCGCGGTCGCGCGGGAACCCTTCCGACATCGCCAGGAGGAGACCGTCGGCGGACACGACGACGGTGTGGGACACCCCGGGGGTGTTGTCCACGAAGTTGGTGATCAACCAGTTGAGGTTCTGTGCCGCCTGGCTCATCTGGCTCAACTAACGCTCCTGCTGGTGAGTGGGGTTCGGGAAGCTGCCGGTCTGGCCGTTGCCGACCTGACGACCCTGCGCGATACCCCGACGGAGATTGGTCAGTCGGCCGCGTACGTCATCAGGCGCACGTGAGACCTGCGGACCGCTTTGGTGCTGTTGCTGCTGAGCCGTGCCCGGCACGAGGTTCGCGCGCGGGACTCGACGAGGCAGGCCGGAGGTGGTGACCCCGCCCGCCGACGGCTGACGGACGCGTTCGGCCTGGCGTACCAGGTCGTCATTGGGGGTGCTGCGCCAGGCGGCGGACGCCGGCGCGGCGGGGGCCGCCGACCGCTGCGGAGCGGCCGGGGGCTCGGGGGCCTGGACGGGGCGCTGCGGGGCGACGCCGTTGCCCGGCTGCCGCTGCGGCTGCTGCCCACCCTGGACGTTCTGTCCGCTCTGGCCGCCCTGACCGTGGAACCAGTTGGTCTCCAGCGTGTCGTACAGCGGGGTACGGCCGTCGCCGGGGCCGGGGGCCGGCGGCAGCGCCTCCGGCTCCTGGCGCGCGGGGCGCTGCTGGGGCATCGGGGGACGCTGCGGCTGGCGGGGCCCGCCGAAGTTCTCGCCGTTGACCTGCGGGCGCTCGAACTGACCGGTGTCCTGCGGGTTCTGCCGACCGGACGGGTCGTACTGCCCGGGACCCTGGCCGTTCTGCCGTCCGAGGACGCCGAACTGACCGGTGTCCTGGCCGCTCGCCCGGTCCGGGGCGCCGTACTGGCCGTTGTTCTGCGGGTTCGGACGGCCGGGTACGGGGAACTGACCCGTGCCGGAGCCGTCGTAGCCCGCCGTGGCGAACCGGCCGGTGGACGAGGGGTCCTCGGCGCCGCCGCGGGACGGACCGCCGGGCGCCGGCGGGGCGCCGGCCCCGCCGAACACGTCGGGGCGCACGAAGGATCCGCTGCCGTTCTGCCCGGTGGCCGGGGCGCCGTAGTCGGGGCGCGGGAACTGCGAGGTCGAGGCCGGACCCTGGTTCGGGTCGACCCGCGGCATCGGTGCCGTCACGTCCGGCTGCTCGTCGTGGCCGCGCGGGGCGTCCAGCGAGGCGCGCGGCGCCGGCGGCTGGGCGTTCTCGTCGCTCCAGCTCGGCGTGCGCGGGGCGTTGCCGCCGGGCAGCTCGGCGCGCGGGCCACCACGGCCGGGCAGCTGCGGCCGGCGCCTGCCGGAACGCTCCTTGCCCTGCTTCGGGGGCACGGCACCGGGACCGCTGTCACCGGCGCCACCCTGACGCGGAGCGCCGCCGTCACCGAAGCTGCCGCCCGGACGCAGACCCGAGCCGCCGCCGGCGAAGCCGCCCTGGCGCCCGGAGTCGTTGAAGTTCTCGAAGTTCCTGGTGTCGGGACCACCGGGCCCGGCGGCCTGGAGGCCCTGCGGGGCACCCGGGGCCTGACCGCCGCCGAACGCACCGGCACCGGCGCCCGCCGGAGCCGGCCGACCGCCCTGCGGAGGCATCGGCGGACCGCCCTGCGGCCCACGCTGACCACCGGGGTTGCCCGGACCGCTGGGGTTGCCGGGCAGTGCCGCGCGCGGGCCTTGACCGGCGCCGACCTGGCCGCGCTGCGGGGCGCCACCGAGGAGGCCGCCACCGGAGGGGCCACCGCCGAGCT
>NZ_JAMGBG010000231.1 GCF_023516595.1 Streptomyces neyagawaensis
CCCCGGTCCACCGGAAACCCCGACACACCGTCCCGACCCTCAGCCACCAACTCCCACAACCCCGCAGGCGACACCACCCCACCCGGCAACCGACACGCCATCCCCACCACCGCCACCGGCTCCCCCACACCCGCCTGGAGTTGCCGGTTCTCGCGGCGCAGCCGGGCGGTTTCCTTGAGGGCGTCCCTGAGCGCCTCCACGACGGTCGTGTCGGAGGAGGACGAAGGGGAGGCCGCAGGGGACTGCGAGGAAGCTGACGAAGAAGGTGACGAGGACGACGGCGTTCGGGTCATGAGCTTTCTTCTCCCAGTGCTGTTCAGGACTCGATGCCTTCGCGGGCCATCCGGACCAGTTCCGCCACATCCATGGCGTCGATCAGTTCTTCCTCGGCGGCCAGTTCCTCCGCGTCGGCCGCGTGATCCGGTCCGTCGGGGACGGTGTCGTCTGCCCGGTCCGGGAAGAGTTCGGCCCGTAGCCGTCCGGCCAGTGCGGTGGGGGTCGGATGGTCGAAGACGACGGTCGCGGACAGCCGTAGTCCGGTCGCCCTGCCGAGCCGGTTGCGCAGTTCCACGGCGCTGAGGGAGTCGGCGCCGAGTTCCTTGAAGCTCCGGCGCGCGTCGACCGTGTCCGCGCGGTCGTAGTTCAGGACGGCGGCGACCTCGGTCCGCACCAGGGCGAGGAGCTGCTTCTCCTGGGCGGCGGCGTCGAGTTCGACGAGCCGGGCCACGAGCCGGGCGCCCGGCGCCTCGCCGGATGTGCTCGGGCCGGGGCCCGCCGCTTCGCGGTTGCGCGCCGGGACGAGCTCGCGCAGCAACGGCGGTACGCCGGTGCCGGCGGCCCGTAGTGCGGCGGTGTCGAGGGCGAGCGGCACCGGGCAGGCGTCGGCGGAGGCCAGCGCCGCGTCGAGGAGCCGCAGGCCCTGGCCGGGGGTGAGGGCGTGGATGCCCACCCGGGCGAACCGGCGGCGGTCGGTCTCGCCGAGTCCGGCGGCCATGCCGCCCTCCGCCCACGGGCCCCAGGCCAGTGAGGTGGCCACGAGACCGTCGGCCCGCCGTTGCTGTGCCAGGGCGTCCAGGTAGGTGTTGGCCGCCGCGTAGTTGGCCTGTCCCGCGCCGCCGAGCAGGCCCTGCACGGAGGAGAAGAGGACGAAGGCGGCCAGGTCGAGATCGCGGGTGAGGTCGCTGAGGTGCCGGGCGGCCTCTGCCTTCGGTCGGAGGACCGCTTCTAGGCTCTCGGGGGTGAGGGCGTCGAAGACGCGGTCGTCCAGGACACCGGCGGCGTGGACGACGGCCGTCAGCGGACGGTCGGCGGGCACCGTGGCGAGCAGTGCCGCGAGCGCCGCACGGTCGGCGACGTCGCAGGCGGCGAGGGTGGCCCTGGCCCCCAACTCGCCCAGTTCCTGCTGGAGTTCGACGGCACCGGGGGCGGCGTCGCCGCGTCGGCCGACGAGCAGCAGATCGCGTACGCCGTGCTCGGTGACCAGGTGGCGGGCCACGGCGGCGCCCAGGGCGCCGGTCGCGCCGGTGATCAGTACGGTGCCGTCCGCCGGCCACGGCCCCTCACCGGGCCCGGGGGGCACGGGCGTCGTGGCACGTGTCATTCGGGGGACGAGTACGCGCCCGGCGCGGACGGCGAGTTGGGCTTCGCCCGAGGCCTCCGCGGCGGCGAAGGCCGCCGCCACGACCCGCCGTGAGGCGGGTTCGTCGTCGAGGTCGAGCAGGGTGATCCGGTCGGGGTGCTCGGTCTGTGCCGAGCGGACGAGCCCCCAGACAGCGCTGTGCGCGAGGTCGGACACGTCCTCGTCGGGCCCCGCGGCGACCGCGCCCCGGGTGACGACGACCAGACGGGAGGCGGCGAAACGCTCGTCGGCCAGCCAGCCCTGGGCCAGGGCCAGCGCACGCCCGGCGGCCCGTGCCGTGTCCGTACCGTCCGGGGAGGAGCCGGTCAGCGGTGCCAGGACGACGGCCGGGACGTCCGCCGTACGGTCGATGTCCTCGGCGAGCGCCGGAAGGTCCGGATGGGTGCGGACATCGGCACCGGCGGCCGTCGGCGTTTCGGCCATGCGGGCCGCGTCGGCCGCGTCGCCGACGACCGCCCACCGCTCGGGGATCGCACCGGAGCCCGGACCGGCGATGCCGGGCAGCACAGTCCACTCCACCCGGTACAGCGGGTCGCGTCCCCCGCTCGGTGCCGCGCGGAGCCGCTCGGCGGAGACCGGCCGCCGCGACAGCGTGCCCACCGACGCCACCGTACGACCCGCCGCGTCGGCGAAGGCGAGGGTGACCGCGTCGGGTCCGGCGGGTGCCAGCCGGACGCGTGCCGCGGTGGCCCCGGCCGTGTCCAGGCGTACCCCGCTCCATGCGAAGGGCAGCCGGGTCTCGTCGCCGCCGGGCAGCGCGCCCAGTTCGATGGCGTGCAGTGCGGCGTCGAGCAGCGCGGGGTGCAGTCCGTACCCGGTCGCGGCGGTGGCCTGTTCCTCGGGGAGGGCGAGTTCGGCGAAGACCTCCGTGCCGCGTCGCCACGCGGCACGCAGCCCGCGGAAGGCGGGGCCGTAGCCGAAGCCCTGCGCGGCGAGCGCGTCGTACCACTCGGTCAGGTCCACCGCTTCGGCGTCGGGCGGCCAGTTCGCGAAGTGGTCGGCGTCGGCCTCCGCCCCGGCGGCCGGGGCGAGCACCCCGGCGGCGTGCAGCGTCCAGTCGCCGCCGTCCGTCTCGCCGTTCTCCTGGTCGCGGGCCGGGGCCGCCGCGGGCCGGGTGTGCACGGTGACGGACCGCCGCCCGTCGGAGTCGGCCCCCGCCACCTGGACCTGGAGCTCGACGGCTCCTTCGTCCGGGAGTCGCAGCGGCGCTTGCAGGGTCAGCTCCTCCAGCAGGTCGCAGCCGGTGCGGCGGGCGGCGTGCAGGGCCAGTTCCACGAGCCCCGCGCCGGGGAAGAGAACGGTGCCGAGGACGGTGTGGTCGGCGAGCCAGGGATGGGTGTCCAGGGACAGCCGCCCGGTGAGCACCAGTGTGTCGGAGTCCGCGGGTCGCACCGCGGCACCGAGCAGGGGATGTCCGCCGGTACCGAGCCCGAGCGCGGGAGCGTCCCCGGCGGTGACCGGTCCGGCGCTCGGCCAGTAGCGCCTGCGCTGGAAGGCGTACGTGGGCAGGTCGACGCGGGAGGCGCCCGTGCCGGCGAACACCGCCGCCCAGTCGGGGCCGACGCCTCGGACGTGGAGCCGGGCGAGTCCCTCCGCGAGGGTCCGCTCCTCAGGGTGGTCACGCCGCAGCAGGGGGACGAACTCCACCTGGGCGTCCTCGGCCTCGTCGTCGGGGAGACAGTCGCGGCCCATGGCGGTCAGTACGGCGTCCGGTCCGATCTCGACGAACGTCGTCACTCCGTCCGCCCGCAGAGCGCGTACGACATCGGCGAACCGCACCGTCTCCCGGACGTGGCGCGCCCAATAGTCCGCGTCGGCCGGGCTGCCGTCGGCCGACCCCGTGACGGGCTGTGCCGTCATGTCCGACAGCAGCGGTACGGCGGGCGCCGACAGGTCGAGCCCCTGAGCCACCCGGCGGAACTCGTCCAGCATGGGATCCATGCGGGGCGAGTGAAAGGCGTGGCTGACCCGCAGCCGCCTGGTCCGGCGACCGCGCGCCGACAGCTCACCGGCGATCTCCACGACCGCGTCCTCGTCGCCGGAGAGTACGCAGGAGAGCGGGCCGTTGACGGCGGCGATCGCCACCCGCGTCTGTCGGCCGCGCAGCAGTTCGGCGACCTCCTCCTCCGGTGCCCGGACCGAGACCATCGCGCCGCCCTCGGGCAGCGCCTCCATGAGACGGCCGCGCTCGGCGACCAGAGTCACCGCGTCCGGCAGCGACAGCATCCCCACGGCGTGAGCCGCCGCCAGTTCGCCGACGGAGTGTCCGGCCACCCGGTCCGGCCGTATTCCGAAGTGTTCGACGAGCCGGAAGAGGGCCACCTCGACGGCGAACAGCCCGGACTGGGTGAACACGGTCCGGTCCAGCAGGGCGGCGTCCGGGGAGTCCGCCCCGGCGAGGACGACCTCGCGCAGCGGCCGCCCGAGGCGGTCGCCGAACGCCTCGAAGACCTCGTCCAGTGCCTCGGCGAACACCGGGAACCGCGCGTGGAGTTCACGCCCCATGCCGACGCGCTGGCTGCCCTGCCCGGTGAAGAGGAAGGCTGTCTTCCCGCCGCTTGGCACGCCGTACGGCACACGGGACGGTCGGTCGCCGTCCGCGAGCGCCGCCAGATCCATGAGCATCCGCTCCGGGTCGTCGCCGACCAGCACCGCCCGGTGCTCCAGCGCGGCGCGCGTGGTGGCCAGCGAGAAGCCCACGTCGGCGAGTTCCGCCCGGGGCTTCACGCTCAGATGCTCACGTAACCGCCGCGCCTGCGCGCGCAGAGCCTGCTCGGTCCGGCCGGACAACGGCCACAGGACCGTTCCGGGCGACGGCTCGGGGGTGGCTTCCGGTTCGGGGACGGGGGTCGCTTCCGGTTCGGGGGCGGGGGGCGCTTCCTCCAGGATGAGGTGGGCGTTGGTACCACTGATCCCGAACGAGGACACCCCCGCCCGGCGCGGACGGCCCTCGACCGCCTCCCATTCCCGCTGCTCGGTCAGCAACTCGACCCCACCCGAAGCCCAGTCCACCAGCGGTGTCGGCTCGTCGACGTGCAACGTCCTGGGCAGCGCGCGCCGTTGAAGTGCCATCACCATCTTGATCACACCGGCCACTCCGGCAGCCGCCTGAGCATGCCCGATGTTCGACTTCAACGACCCCAGCCAGAGCGGCCGTTCGGCTGGCCGCTCCCGCCCATACGTCGCAAGCAACGCCTGCGCCTCGATCGGATCACCCAACCGCGTCCCCGTGCCATGCGCCTCCACCACATCCACCTCGGCAGCGGTCACACCCGCCGACGACAACGCCGC
>NZ_JAMGBG010000232.1 GCF_023516595.1 Streptomyces neyagawaensis
CGCCCGGCCTGTCCCGTGCGGTCGGCGCCGAGGCGCCCGGCGCGCCCGGCGCCCCCGGCGCGCCCGGCTCGTCAGACGCGTTCGGCGCATCCACCGTGGGCGGCGCGTCCGTGGTCGGGCCGTCCGTGGTCGGGCCGTCCGTGGTCGGGCCGTCCGGTGCGGCGGGCCCCTCCGGCTCCGGCCCCGGGGTCGTCGGCTGGGCCGACGCCGTGCCCCGTCAGCCGCGCCGGTCTCCCGTCGAGTGAGAGTCCCGCACCCGTCCGTCAGCGCCCCCGCGCCGGGCGTCGCCCCCACCGGTCGGCGGCGGTAACCGCGACCGTTTCCGGTGCGCTTCCTCGCACACCTACCCAGAGGTGGCTGTCATGTCCTCCGTGCACACCCTCCCCGCTCCCTCCTCCCCGGCCCAGGCGCACACTCCCTGGCGGACGAGGACACCCGGCCAGGCCCAGCCCTGGCGTTCCCTCACCTCGCTCGGCCTCGACCCCGACCCCGAGGGCGCCCCCGGTGACCCGGTCCTCTTCCGCGCCCAGCGCGTCCCCGTCCCCGGCCCCGCCGGCGGCGAGGCCCCGGGCACCCCGGACGTCGTCGAGTCCGCGCCGGTCCCGCGCCGCCCCGTCCGTGACCACCATCCGATCCCGCAGGAGGCCTGACCCATGGCCGACGACCCCTTCACCGCCCGCTCGCCCTTCCGGCCCAGCAACCAGCCGGGTCGGCCCAGGCCGCGGGCGGTGGGCCGCAACGAGATCCGCGTCCGCACCCGTGAGCTGCACGGCTACCGCTTCGCCTACCGCATGGCCGGCAAGGGCGAGTCCGCGGTGGTACTGATCCACGGCATCGGCGACTCCTCCGCGACCTGGGCCGACATCATCCCGGGCCTGGCCGCCCGCTACCGGGTCCTCGCCCCCGACCTGCTCGGCCACGGGGCGTCCGCCAAACCCCGGGGCGACTACTCTCCCGGCGCGTACGCCAACGGGCTGCGGGATCTGCTCAGCGCCCTGGGCATCGAGCGGGCCACCCTCGTCGGCCACTCCCTCGGCGGCGCGGTGGCCGCCCAGTTCGCCTACCAGTTCCCCGAGCGCACCGAGCGGCTGGTCCTCGTCGGCAGCGGCGGCATCGGCCGCCAGGTCTCCCCGCTGCTGCGGGCCGCGACGCTGCCCGGCGCGGAACTGCTGCTGTCGGCCTTCCAACTGCCCACCGTGCGCTGGCAGTTGCAGATGTTCGTACGACTCATGAAGACGCTGAACACGGGGCTCGGGGTCGACGCGCCGGATCTGCTGCGGGTGGTGGACGCCCTGCCGGACGCGAGTTCGCGCAGCGCGTTCGTCCGGACCCTGCGGGCCGTCGTCGACTGGCGGGGCCAGGTCGGCACCCTGCTCGACCGCTGCTATCTGACACAGGGCATGCCGACCATGCTGGTGTGGGGCGGACGCGACATGGTCGTCCCGGCCCTTCACGCCGGGCTCGGCCATGTGTCCATGCCGGGCAGCCGGCTGGAGATATTCGAGGACGCCGGGCACTTCCCGTTCCACACGGACCCCGAGCGCTTCCTCGGTGTGCTCCACGACTTCATCGGCCGCACCCGGCCCGCCCGGTTCAGCCCCGAGGAGTGGCGGCAGTTGCTGCGCACCCGCCGCGCGCAGACCCGCACCCGGGGCGCCCGTCCCCTCCAGGGACGGGCCACCGGCTGACGGCCGGCCACGCGGGGGACCGGAGTGGAGAACCGGGCCCCCGCCACTGCTGTCGCCGGCCGTCCGGGAGCCGCGTGCAGGACGTCACGCGGCTCCCTCCCGGCGACGACGACCGTCGTACGACCGTCGTACGACCGACGCCGGGGACGACGTCACACGGCCCTCACCGGGGAGCCGGGCGGTACGCCTCCTGCCGGGGAGCAGACCGTACGCCTCCTGCCGGGGAAGACGCCAAGTGCTCCCGCCGGGAGCCGTCCCCGCAGCTTCCGGCGGGGACGACCCCGTGCCGGTCCCGCCGGGGACGCGCTCATGCGGCTTCCGGCGGGGAGGCGCTCAGGTAGCTTCCGCTGGGGACGCCCTCAGGTAGCTTCCGCCGGGAGCCGTCTCGCGGTTCTCGGCGGGGACGACCTGATGCCGCTTCCGGCAGGGAGGCGCTCATGCGGCTTCCGGCGGGGAGGCGCTCAGGTAGCTTCCGGCAGGGACGCGCCGGCAGTTTCTGCCGGGGACGACCTCGTGCCGCTTCCGCCGGGAGCTGTCTCGCAGTTCCCGGCGGGGACGACCTCGCGGCGCTTCCTCCCGCTCAGGCGGCCGTGGCCGTTCCTATGAGCCACATGCCGGGGCCCACCTCGACCGCGTGGCCGACGGGGGAGAGACGGTGGGCGGGGTCCGGGGCCAGGCGGGCCATGGTGCGGCGGACGTACTCCGTCCAGCGGCGGTCGCCGAGGCGTTCCGCGGCGCGCCCGCACTGCTCCAGTTGCCGCCGGGCCACGTCCACGCGGCCCCGCCGCAGGTTGACCAGGGCGAGCCCCTTCAGCGCGGCCACCTCGCCCCGCAGGTCCCCTTCGGCCGAGCACAACGCCAACGCCCGCCCGTACCGCCGGGCGGCGTGTTCCAGCAGGCCCTGGCCGAGCAGGACGTCGGCCGCGCCGATCCGGCAGCGGGCCGCCCCGGTCCGGTCGCGGACCAGCTCGAACGCGTGCTGGGCGGCGGTGTGGTGCCGCAGCGCCCGGTCGGCCTGACGGCGCTGCCAGGCCAGGTCGCCCAGTGCGTACTGGACGGCCGCCTCGGCCTCGGTGTTCCGGGCCCGCCGCGCGGCGTCCAGGGCCAGCCGGTGGGTCTCCTCCCACTCCTCCCACGCGGCGCGGGCGTGGAAGTATCCGGCGGCGCTGCCCGCGAGGTCCCACACCAGCGGCCACAGCCCCGCCGCGTGCGTCTGCCGTACCGTCTCCACCAGGCCCGTGGCCTCTTCGCGGAACCATCCCAGCGGACTCGCGCCGATGATCGCGGCCGCGTCCGGACCGGGGTGCCCGGTGTCGGGCCGGGCCCGCCAGTCCCGTCCGGGGGCGAGCCGCTCGTCCGCGTACCGGGCGAGGCTCACATAGGCCCGGCCCAGCCGCTCCACGACGTCACGCCGCGTCCGGGCGGCGTCCGGCTCCGCCTCCCGCAGTTCGGTGGCCAGCACCCGCAGCAGCGAGTGGAAGCCGTAGCGGACGGACCGGCCGTCGGTGCGGGCCTCCAGCAGCTGGGCCCGGACGAGTTCCTCGGCCGTCTCCTCCGCCTCCGCCGGCCCGGTGCCCAGCAGGGCCGCGACGGTCCAGCCGGCGAAGTCGGGGGCCGGCGCCAGGGACAGCAGCCGGAAGGCGCGCCGTAGCGCGGGCCCCGCCTCCTGGTACCCCGTCAGCAGGCTGGAGCGCAGATCGAGGTCGCCCTCGCGCAGCACACCGAGCCGGGTCCGCTCGTCGCGCAGCCGGCCCGCCAGCGCGGCGGGCGTGGTGTGCGGGCGCGCCGTCAGGGCCGCCGCGGCCACGCGCAGCGCCAGGGGGAAGCAGCCGCACAGCCGGGCGATCTCGGCGACCGCCACCGGGTCCTGCGCCATCCGCTCGCCCCCGGCGGCGAGCAGCAGCTCCACCGCCTCCTCCGGGCGCACCG
>NZ_JAMGBG010000233.1 GCF_023516595.1 Streptomyces neyagawaensis
CCACCGGGTCCTGCGCCATCCGCTCGCCCCCGGCGGCGAGCAGCAGCTCCACCGCCTCCTCCGGGCGCACCGCGTCCAGCCGCAGATGCTCCGCCCCGTCGAGGGCGGCGGCCCGGCGGCGTCCGGTGATGATCACCGAGCCCTCCGTGACGGCCTGGAGCAGCGGCCGTATCTGCTGCTCGGACGCGGCGTCGTCCAGGATGAGCAGCATCCGGCGCCCGTGCAGGGCCCGCCGCAGCCGGTCGGTCAGCTCCTCCGGGTCGGTGAGCGGGACGCCGGGGACGTCGTCGGTGAGTCGGCGCAGCAGGGCCGCGCCCGCCTGCGCGGCACTCAGGGGACGCCCCTGCGGGCCGCGCAGCCCGAGCAGCAGCCCGCCGTCGGGGAACAGGTCCGCCGTGCGGTGCGCGAGCCGCAGCGCCAGCGCGGTCTTGCCGACCCCGGCCGGCCCGGAGACGGCGAGCACCCGTACCGCCGGCCGGCCGAATCCACCGCGCAGCGCCCGTTCCCCGTACGCCAGTTCCTCGTCACGGCCGACGAAGCCGGGCGGCGCCGCGGGCAGCGCCGGGGGCGGGCCGGGCAGGGGCCGCGGCCCGTCGGCCGGTGCCGCC
>NZ_JAMGBG010000234.1 GCF_023516595.1 Streptomyces neyagawaensis
ATCAAGAGTTCCGAGCCCGTGAGCTGCACGAACTCCTCGGCATGCCCACCGACGAGGCATCCGTCAACATCACCCGCAGCCGCCTCGGACGCCTCACCCGCCAAGGCTTCCTCACCCAACCCGGACGAGGCCGCTACCAGAAACGGACTTGACGTCCACTCAGATCCTCAGGAGCCAGTGTCTCGTGTGTCCAGGATCAAGGGCCAAGGCCCCCCTCCTGGTCGGTCAGTCTGCGCACACGGACAGGCTCGGCCACTGCACCTCCAGCGGTCGGATCGGACGTCACCGCACATCCAACCGCCACGACCACCAACCCGGTGAACCTATGCGGTCACAGCACTAGGCGCAGACCTCCCCGCTGGTCAGCGCATTGTGTGGTTCAAGTGGCGCGCTATCTGGCGCGGCATCTGCCACCCTGCCCAACGCATTGTTGGCGTTTCCACAGGTCACCTCGTCCGTACGGGCGTGTGTGGGGTCAGGCAACCCCCTCAGTGCTCCCTACGCCCGCCACGTCTGGAGAAGAGAGAAGAGGGCGGGGCAGGCGTACGGGCGCGCTTCGGGGGCTCGGACGCGAGGGGGTGGGCTCGCGCGTCCGCGGGCGCCTCCGCGCGTCGCCACCGGCCCCCGGGCCCAGCCGGTAGCCAGCGACAGCCGCTACCAGCGCATGCTGAGCGCAGCGACTCGGCGCACGCTGACGGGCTCGCCGTCAGCTTGCGCCGAGTCGCTGCGGGAGTACGCGGCGATGGGGGTGGACCAGATCCAGGTGCGGTTCCGCAGCCGCGGTCTCACTGAACTCACCGACCAGATGAGGGCGTTCGGGGAGGAGGTGGGCCTGTTGCTGTAACCGGGGCGAATGGTGACCTGTTCGGCGGTGTGGCCTGGACCTCCTTGAATCTTTGAACGAGTCCACGCTGGGACACGTACGTATGCGAGTACGGAGGTCACGGTCGCGGCGAAAGGACATGTACGGTGCACGCTTCCCGGCTCCTCGGCGACATTTCGACCAGGCTGTCCGTCGCCCCGGCCTGCGCCGAGGGCGAATGGCCGCACGAGCAGTGGCCACCGCCCGACGACCCGCACGCGGGGCGGGCGTTACGCGTGCTGCCGCCCTACGGCGAGCTGCGGGAGAAGGGCCTCGCCGATGCCGTCCTCCTGCGGTGCGACCAGCCGTCGACCGAGTTTCCGGTACTGCTGCGGGCCATGGGAGCCGTGAAAGTTTTGGTGACCGTCGGTCAGTCCCCGGCGGGACGCGGAGACCGTGGTGGAGGTGTTCCAGGGCGGGGCCGGACGCGAGGGGGTGGGCTCGCGCGTCGGCGGCGCCTCCGCGCGTCGCCGACGGAACGATTCCGCGGAACTGTACGGAGGAATCGACGCGAGAATTCATACCGGAATCGGTGGGACGGACAGGACGGAAACGTGCTGTCGCAGAAAAGCCTCCGCGCGCCTGCGAGAGGCTTTCTCGGCGTTCGTTCAGGGATTCTCCGACTGTCTTTTCAGTTGGGGTGCTTGAGGGTGAAGTCACTGGTCAGCTGGGTTGTAAGTGCCGTTTGCGGCCTTCTTGTCGAGAATCTTCCGAGTGAATTCTTGGACAGGGATATTTGACCCTGTCGGTACGCCCGAACCCTCTGCGAGAATGGGAAAGAACAAGCTCCCCGCGTCCGGCTCGACTCCCAAGGAGGGCAAACTCATGCCCAAAGGACATGCTCGCAACAAGAAGCGTTCCAGGACCCTCGCCATCGGTCTTGGCTCGGTGCTCGCTATCGCGGGTGGTGTGATCGCCGTTCCCGCGGCGATGGCGGCCCTCGAGTCCACGTCGGACACGCCGTTCGAGCTCAAGGGTGCCGAGAGCTTCGACACCGACAAGCTGATGGCGACCCTGTGTCCGGGGCCGACCTCGAGCGAGCCGCTCAAGGACTTCGTTCACTTCTTCATGGACCCGGCAACCGGCACCCTGGAGAAGGACCCGTCGAACGGTGTCGGCCGGCCCGACCCGACGGCCCCGGGCACGCCCCCGATCGTCAGTATCTCCGCGACCTGCCTGTACCCCGTGACCAGCGTGAAGGACTCGGTGAACGCACCCCCCACCGACACCTCCGACCTGATCATCAACTGCGGCAACTCGGTCCAGGCCGGTCAGGAGGTCACCCACAGCCTGACGAGCAGCAGCAGCGTCTCAACCAGCGTCGGGGCCAGCGTCGACCTCAACTTCAGCATCGTCAAGGACGTGTTCTCGCTCGGCGGCAGCGCCCAGGTGACCACCGAATGGTCCTTCGGTCAGGAGGTCAGCAAGAGCAAGACGGACAAGATCGACGTACCGCCGCGCACCGTGGGCTTCCTGGAGAGGGTGCCGACGCTGCGTACCGTCACCACCACTCCGGTCGCCATCCTGGACCGGTTCCAGACCATCACCCCGGACGAGGTCAAGGACGAGAACGGCTGGCGGGGCAACGGCAATAACAGTATTACCTCCTCCGGTTACACGATATCCGCGACGGCCGACGCCCTGGACAAGAACGGGTTCCCCGCCGGCGCGGTCCGCGCGAAGGACCGTCCCGTCACGGACGCGGACTGCGCCTGAGCGGACCACCGGTGGCCGCCGGACATTCGGAGATCCGCTCCTTCCCCTTCCTTCCCTTCGACGGCCTCAAGTGCGAGTGCGATGACGCGAGGTCGTGACTCGGGTGTGGTCACGCGAGGGCGGTGACCCGCCCTCGCGGCCTGCGCGGTGAGCGCAGCCGGTCCCTGCGGGGGTCCTCACCGAGGGCCCCCGCGTTGGCTCTCCGCTGGTTCTCATCGGGGGGGCCGGGACCCGGACAACGTCCTTTGGAGGACCGATATCTGACGTTACGTCAGGTACGGCGTTACCCTGACGCGGCCAGCACACCGCGAAGGGAGTCCACATGGGCAAGCTCAACGGACGTGTAGTCCTCGTCACCGGCGCCGGACGCGGTCAGGGGGAGCAGGAGGCCCGGTTGTTACGGGCGGAGGGGGGCCGAGGTCGTCGTGGCCGACGTCCTGGACGACCAGGCGGAGGCCCTGGCCAAGGAGGTCGGCGCGCTCCACGTCCACCTGGACGTGACTCCCTTATCCGGCCGCTGAATTGGGTCGAGGTGTATTCCTCGGACTCAACCGGTCGTCGCAACACCGGCTTCCTGGGCCGATAGAAGATGCTCGTTCAGGGCCTCGGCCGGTGTCCTCCAACCGAGGGTTTTCCGGGGCCTGTTGTTGAGAGCGAGAGCCACGGCCTGACTCATCAGCGCCCCATCGCGACAGGTCCGTTCCTTTGGGAAAGTACTGGCGCAACAACCCGTTCGTGTTCTCGTTCGTGCCCCGCTGCCAGGGGCTGTGCGGGTCGGCGAAGTAGACCTCAAGCCCGGTGTCGATGCGGAGTCGGGCATGCTGGTGGCCCGGGACGGCGCGGTCCTCGGCCTCGGCAGGCCGCTCGCTGATCATCACGTCGGATGTGACGTGACCGTTGGCACGCCGCCGGGAGCGTGCTCGCGGGACCCGCAGCGCACGCCCAGTACGCAGGCAGGCGACCAGCTCGCGCTTGAGGGCCCCGTGCCCTTGGATGTAGAGAGCCTGGTAGATCGCCTCGTGCGAGATGCGCATGGACTCATCATCAGGGAAGCCGACCCGCAGCCGGTGCGAGATCTGCTGCGGGCTCCACGACGTCGCCCACCGACGGTCCTGCCGTCGGGGGCCTGTTCCGGCCCTTCCACCGCGACGTCTGCGGCCCCGCCACCGGGGTCCCGTCCGGAAGCTGGATCTGTCCGGCCAGCCGGTCCTGCACATACTCGTGCAGATGCGAGTTCGCCACCAGCTTCGGCGTCTTCGGACGCCGTGCAGCCAGCTCCGCCTTCCACTGCACGATCGAGGCCCGGTAGCCCAACTGGCCATTGCGCGTCGCAGCATTGCGCCGCAACTCCCGGGAGATGGTCGACGGCGACCTACTCAGCCGACGCGCGATCTCACGGACTCCCTCGCCCTGGGCAAGGACGAGGTCCTCATCCACGGTGCCCTGCTGGACATCGGCGTCGAAGTCGTCCGCCGCAATCCGGCCGACCAGGGCAAAGGTTTCGTCCCGCAACCGAAGAGGTGGATCGTGGAACAGGTCAACGGCACGCTGATGCTGCATCGCCGACTGGCCCGCGAG
>NZ_JAMGBG010000235.1 GCF_023516595.1 Streptomyces neyagawaensis
GACCGGTCACAATCGTGACATGAATGTGACCGGTCACACAAGGCGTCCCGCGAGCATCCGGGACGTGGCGACCGCCGCCGGCGTCTCGTACCAGACCGTCTCACGGGTGATCAACGGCCACCCCAGCGTCAAGCAGTCCACGCGGGAGCGGGTGCTGGCGGCCATCGACGAGCTGGGCTTCCGCCGTAACGCGACCGCCCTGGCCCTGGCCAGCGGCCGCAGCCGCGCGGTGACCGTGCTGACCGCGAACACCACCCACTACGGCTACGCGTCGATCCTCCAGGGCATCGAGGAGGCGGCCCGCGCGGCGTCGTACACGGTCGGGATCGGCGTCCTGGAGTCGGCGGAGGAGGCGGCCGTCGCCGCCGAGGTGCGGCGGGCGGCGGACGCGGGCGGCGGGCTGATCGTGATCGCCTACGATCCGGCCGGTGTCGGCGCCCTGGCCGCGGTGCCCGCCGAGCTGCCCGTCGTCGGTGTCGTCGAGACCCCGGCCACCCCGCCCGGCGGCGACCGCCCCTGGGTGTGGACCGACGACCGTGAGGCCGCCCACGCGGTGACCCGCCATCTGCTCTCCCTCGGCCACGAGACCGTGCACTACGTCGCCATCCCGTCCAGCACCCGCCGCACCAGCGCCCGCACCACCGGCTGGCGGCAGGCGCTCCGGGAGGCGGGCGCGCCCGAACCGCGCCCGGTGCAGGCCGACTGGGGCCCGGCGGGCGGTCATCGGGCCGGCCGGAAGCTGGCGCAGGACCCGTCGGTCACGGCGATCCTCTGCGGCAACGACGACCTGGCGCTCGGCGTGCTCCGCGCCCTGCGCGAGAACGGCCGGTCCGTTCCCGATGACGTCAGCGTGGCCGGCTTCGACGACGCCCCGCACTCCGCGTACCTGACCCCGTCCCTGACGACCGCGCGCCTGGACTTCACCGGCCTCGGCCGGGCCGCGTTCGCCCTGCTGCACGGTGTCCTGGAGCAGTCCGCCCCGATCGCCCCGCACCGGGTCTCCGTACCGGAGCTGGTGGTCCGGGAGAGCTCGGGACCGCCGCCCGCCCGCGTCTGACCGGTCCCGGCGCCCCGGCCGCCCCCGCCCCCCAGAAGTCCAACGTGCCGACGAAGCCGGCCTCCGGCGACCAACCCGACCCGATGGTCGCCGTGTTCCTCGTCGGCCGGCGAAAGACCGTGTCCGGAATCACCAGTGGAGCCGTCGAACGACCGGAGGTCCGACCGCGTGATCACCCCCACCCACACACGCGCCCGTGAACGAACCCGCACCAGGTCCCGGGCGCGAACCGCCCTGATCACCGCAGTCCTTGGAGTCACCGCCATGGCAGGCACCCTTCCCGCCACCGGGGCCCCCGCGGCCGCCGCCGCGGACCCGCAGCGCCTCACCGTCGACCTCTCCGCCTCCGAGGGGCCCGTCATGCGGGGCGCCAACGGCGCGCTGTACGGGCTCAGCGACGACGGGGTGCCCAGCGACGCCGCCCTCGCCCCGCTGAAGATCACCAGCATCTCGCAGAAGCCGGAGGGCGGCGCCCAGCACCCCAACGGCGACGCGCTGACCGTCTCGAAGTCGTTCTTCCGCAACGGCGGCGGCGAGATCAACGTGATGATGCAGGACATCTACGCCAAGTGGCCCTACGAGGACCTCGGCATCGACGACTACCTCCCCAAGGTCGACAGGATCGCCGAGGACATCGCGGCCGACCCGAACAGCGACCGCTTCGTCTACATCCCCTTCAACGAGCCCGACCAGATCTGGTACAAGCTCGACGTCGCCGACCAGGCCCAGTACGAGAAGAACCGCGACCGGTTCTTCCAGGACTGGAAGACCGTGTACCGGCGTATCCGCGCCATCGACCCCGACGCGCGGATCGCCGGCCCCAACGAAGCCGCGTACCACACAAGGCTGCTGAAGGACTTCCTCGCCTTCGCCCAGCGCGAGGACGTCCTGCCCCAGATCATGACCTGGCACGAACTGGGCTCCGGCTCGCTCCGCGACTTCCAGGGCCACTACGACGACTACCGCTCCCTGGAACGGCAGTTGGGCATCGCCCCGCTGAAGATCAACATCGATGAGTACGCTAACCGCCGCGACCTGTCCGTCCCCGGCCAGCTCGTGCAGTGGGTCTCGATGTTCGAGAGGAACAAGGTGTACGCCAACCAGGCGTACTGGGACGCCGCCGGAAACATGGACGGCAACGTCGTCCGCTCCAACATCCCCAACGGCGGCTGGTGGTTCTTCCGCTGGTACGCGGGCCTCACCGGCGACACCGTGAAGGTCACCCCGCCGCAGGCGAACACCATCGACACCCTTCAGGGCCTCGCCTCCCTCGACCCCTCCCGCCGTCAGGCCCAGGTCCTGCTGGGCGGCTCGGCCGGTGACACGGACGTCGTCGTCCGCGAGGTCCCCCGGTCCCTCTTCGGCCGTACGGTCACCGCGACCGTCGCCGAGGCCGCCTGGTCCGGCTACGAGGGACAGCACGCCACGCCCCGCGTCCTGACCCGCACGAAGCTACGGGTCGCCGACGACGGCACGGTGACCGTCCCCCTGCGCGACCTGCACCGGATGTCCGCCTACCGGATCGTCCTCACCCCCGGCGGCTCCGGCGCCCCCACCGCCCCCACCGTGCCCTGGACCGCGTCCCACGAGGCCGAGGACGCCGCCATCACCGACGGCAAGGTCTACACCCAGGGCACCGTGAGCAACGCCAACGGCTACGCCGCCTCCGGCACCAAGGACGTCGGCTCCCTCAACCAGGCCGGCAGCAAGGTCGACTTCACGGTGACCGTCCCCGAGGACGGCCCTTACGACCTGGCGATCCTCTACGGCAACCAGTCCGGCGCCCCCGCCACCCAGAAGCTGTCCGTGGACGGCGGCGACCCGGTCACGGTCACCTACCCCTCCACCGAGAACTGGACCTACCGCGCCAAGAAGGACGTCCGCGTGGAGCTGTCGGCAGGCAGCCACACCCTGACCCTCGCCAAGGGCGCCGCCGAGGTCACCCTCGACCGGATCGACCTCACCGCCCGCACCACGGCACCCGCCACCTCCTACGAGGCCACGCTCGCCGACATCAGCGGCAGGCCGTCGTACGACTACTCCTCGTCGGCCGGCGTCGGCACCGGCGCCCTCGTCCTCGGCCCCGGCGACAAGGCGGTCTTCGACGTGTACGCCCCGCGCGACGGCTACTACCGGGTGGTGCCCCGGGCGTCGGCGCCGGTGCGGCTCGCCCTGCACGGGCAGACGGTGGCGGCGGTGCCCGGCCGTCCGCTGAAGCTGTACCTCGTCGCGGGCAACAACCGGATCGGGGCGACCGCCAAGCACTCCGCCGTGCGCTCCCTCGACGTCTCCGGTGACGGCTCGACCGACGGCACCCTCTCCTACGGGGCCGCCACCGCCACGCTCACCGGCGGGGCCAGGCTGGTCGACTCGGCGCACGCCTCCGCCGGCTCCTACATCGGCCGGCTCGGCAACAGCGCCGACAGCACAGCGGAGTTCACCGTGCACGCGCCCACCGCGGGCCGCCACGTACTGGTCGTCCACTACGCCCACAACGACCGCCGGGACAACGGCCACGCCTACAACACCGACATCATGTCCCGCACTGCGGACATCACTGTCGGCACCGGGGCCCCGCGGAAGGTCACCTTCAAGAACACCTGGAGCTGGGACGACTACTGGACCGTCGGCGTCCCCGTCGACCTGAGGAAGGGCCCCAACAAGATCACCTTCGCCAACGCGACCGCCTGGGCCCCGAACATCGACCGGATCGAACTGGGCCGGGTCATCGGCTAGAAGGCTCATGAAGATCTTGGGTTCTGGCCCTGCCGCGTCAGCGGCAGGGCCAGACTCGTCTTGTGGCGATGGGTGAGTGGGTCGGCGAGACGGTCGGGCCAGACGTGTGGGAGACGTGCCGGGGTCTGATCCCGGCCGGGAG
>NZ_JAMGBG010000236.1 GCF_023516595.1 Streptomyces neyagawaensis
CAGGGGCCGCGGCCCGTCGGCCGGTGCCGCCGCCCGCCGGGGAGTGCCCGGGCGTCCGGGTGAGCCGGCGGCGCCGTCCGGGTCGTCGCCGTTCGCGCGGCGCGTGGCGCGGGGCGGCTGCCAGTCCAGGGAGGGCTCCCGGCGCAGGACGCGTTCGTGCAGCCGGGACAGGCCCGGGCTCGGCTCGACGCCGAGTTCCTCCACGAGGGAGTGGCGCAGCCGCCCGTACACGCGCAGCGCGTCGGAGCCTCGGCCCGTCCGGTACAGCGCCACCATGAGGTGTCCGTGCAGGGTCTCCCGCAGCGGATGCTCGTTGGCGAGGGCCAGCAGTTCCCCGGCGAGCTCCTGGTGGCGGCCCAGCCGCAGGTCGGCGACGATCCGCTGCTCCAGGACCTCCATCCGCAGCTCGTCGAGCCGGATGGCGGCGGACTCCAGCCGCACCCCGTGCGGGATCCCGGACAGGGCGGGGCCCGTCCACAGGGCGAGCGCCTCGTGCAGCAGCCCGGAGGCGCGGCCGAAGTCGCCCTCCTGGTAGGCGGCGCGGCCCTCGGCCCGCAGCCGTTCGAAGCACGGCAGGTCGAAGTCCCGCTCGGGAACGGCGAGGAGGTAGCCGGGAGCGCGTGTCAGCAGCTCACCGGAGTGCGCGGAGCCGCCGGCCTCGGCGAGGACCTTGCGCAGCTGGGAGACGTACACCTGGAGGGTGGTGGTCGCGGTGCGCGGGGGTTCCGTCCCCCACAGCTCGTCGATCAGGCTGTGCACGGGGACCACCTCACCGGCCTGCACGAGCAGCGTGGCCAGCAGGGCGCGCGGTTTCGCGGCGGAGGGAGTGCGGGGCGACAGACTCACCGGCCCCAGTACCCGGAAACGCATCGGAGAGCTCCTTGATCAGCAGAACGAGGGGAGAGGAGAGCGTCGGCCGGTCCGGGCGGCGGCGTACGGTCAGCAGTCCTGGAGCAGGACGGCCGAGGCGGTGCACAGGACGCGGCTGCCCTGGCTGAAGGCGAGCCGGGTGCGTACGGTGGGCCGGCCGGCGTCGTCGCGTACCGGTTCCTCCGCCGCGACCGTGCAGGTCAGCGGAAGGTCGGCGTCGCCGAACCCGCGGAAGGACGCACGCCAGCGGGTCAGCAGGGCGTGGGCGGGCCGCAGCCCGTGCAGTTCGGCGGCGGCGAGCAGCGACGCCTGCCGGGACGCCTCCAGGAACACCGGGCCGGGGACATGGTCGCCGGGCACCGCCGTGAAGACCTCGTGGCCGGGATCGGCGGCCACGGGCAGCACGAACTCCCCGTAGGGCGCCCGCAGCGGCGGTCCCACGACGACGTTGCGCGGGTCCCCGCGCCCCACCGACTCCGGCGCCACGGCGGCCGGTTCCTCCTGCGTGACCACCGTCATGGAGGCCAGCGGACGCACCACCGGAGTGGTGCTCCGCAGACTCTCCTGGCGCCCCGCCTCCCGGTGCGACCGGTACACCCCCGGCATCAGGAACTGCAGCCGCGCGGAAGCGCTCCCACAGGGGACACCGTCGATCGCCACGTCGCTGCGGCAGTCGAGGCCGCGCGGGACGCCGTTGACCACGTCCACGGGCGTCACGATGAGGTCCAGCGTCATATGGGCCGGCCGGCCGGTGCGGCGCCACGGGGCCGGGTCGAGGACGTCGAGCCCGCTGGAGACGAACACCGCGGGGCGTTCGGCGGGCACCCGGAAGTACTGGTGGGCGACGAAGTGCGTCGCCTGGCGCAGGGTCTCCGCGATGTAGAGCAGATCGTGGAAGGTGCCCGGCCCGTCGGTGAACGTCCCGTGCTCCTGGGGCAGTTCGGCGGAGAGCGCGAAGTGCTGCTCCACGGGAGCGGCGGCGTCCAGCAGGAAGCCCTCCGGTGTGACGGGTCTGTGCAGCAGGTGCAGCGGTGCGACGAGACCTCTGGAGTCCGGGGCGGAGGGGGCGGGCTGAGAGGTGAAGGTGATGTCCATTGCAGCTCCTTCTGGGATGGCCGGCCCGGGATGAGCGTGGGGCGCGGCCGGTGCGCACAACGCCACAGGGCGGTGGCGAAAAGATTCCGCCACCGCCTCCACGGTGTCCTGGATCACTGGTATCGGCCTGTACCTGGCCTGGAACCGGGCTGGATCACCGCGGAATCGGGCCATCCGGCACACCGGACACCGGGTGGTGCGAGGGTTACGCGGCCTGCGTGGACCGCGCGGCGACCAGGGGATGGTCGGCGGCGAGCGGCCCCGCCGCGCTCGCTCCGCCCGGCGACCCGAGTTCGGCGAAGACCTCGGAGTCCGCGGTCCGGTACTCGCTCCACTCGGCCGGGACGTCGTCCTCGAAGAAGATCGCCTCCACCGGGCAGACGGGTTCGCACGCACCGCAGTCGACGCATTCGTCGGGCTGGATGTAGAGCTTCCTCGGCCCCTCGTAGATGCAGTCGACCGGGCATTCGTCGATGCACGCGCGGTCCTTGACGTCGACACAGGGCTGAGCGATCACATAGGTCATTTGCTGTCCCTCCCCGGGGAACTGCGGTCGAACGGTGACGGTGTTGCGGTGACGGTGCTGTGGTTCACGGTTCCGCCGTGATGGATCCGCGATTCACGCGCGGGTGGCCGTGGTGGAGCGGGGGTGCCGGGCGGAACGCCCGACCGTCCAGGTGTCGTTGCCGGCGAGGAGAGCGCCGAGGTCGCCCTTGCCCTTCAACTCGACGGCCTTGTCCAGTTGGTCGGCCATCTGTGTGTCGTAGACGGGCCGGTCGATGGAGCGGAACACGCCGATGGGGGTGTGGTGCAGGGTGTCGGGGTCGGCGAGTCGGGAGAGGGCGAAGGCGGTGGTGGGGGAGGGGGTGTGGGCGTCGTGGACGAGGA
>NZ_JAMGBG010000237.1 GCF_023516595.1 Streptomyces neyagawaensis
CGCTGCCGGGGCCGCCTCGCCGGTCGTCCTGGACGCGGGCCGCCGCGCGGGCACCCGCCCGGTACGCCGCGATGGCGCCCGCCCGTGCCGCCCGGACGTCACCGCCGGCCTCCAGGGCACGCTGCCCTTCCGAGGGGTCGGTGACCGCTCTC
Source organism: Streptomyces neyagawaensis (assembly GCF_023516595.1). Taxonomy (GTDB): domain Bacteria; phylum Actinomycetota; class Actinomycetes; order Streptomycetales; family Streptomycetaceae; genus Streptomyces; species Streptomyces neyagawaensis. The sequence goes on from NZ_JAMGBG010000237.1 coordinate 153, forward strand.
GCCTCGATCGCGGCCCGACGCGCCGCCTCCGGGTCGCCGGCCGCGCCACCGGCCCCGCCGCCGAGGGCGGGACCACCGTACGCACCGCCCGTCAGGGCGCCACCGGACGCGGACACCCCACGCGCGCCCGCACCGCCGCCCCCGAGCGCCCCCGGAACCGGACGGGCACCGCCGACGCCACCGGGTCCCACCGCTCCCGCGGCTCCGCCCTGGCCTGCCCCGGACACACCCGGACCACGCCCGCCCGGCACGACCGGCCCGGCGCCCGTCGTGCCCGGATCATCGCCGGGTGTGCCGGGACGGTCCTCGAAGTCCTGTACGGGCACGGGGTCGTATCCGCACAGGGCCTCCTCGGCGGCCCCGACCGCGAGCCCCGTGAGCATGACGCGGCCGTCGTCGCAGACGAGCACCGTCCGCTCGGTGATGTTGCGGTGCACCCAGCCGTGGGCGTGCAGGGCCCGCAGCGCGGTGAGCACGTCGGAGGCGACCTCGGCCGCGCGGTACGGGGTCAGCGGCTGGTCCGCCAGCAGCGCCGCGAGCGGCCGCGCCGGCACCAGTTCGCTCACTATCCACAGCGAACCGCCCTCGGCGAACACGTCGAAGACCTGGTCGAGCCGCGGGTGGTCGGGGATCTGCGCGGCGGCCTGCGCGGCCTCGATCGCCCGCCGTACGGCCGGGTCGGTGGCTCCTCGCGGGGTACGCGCCGCACCCCGGCGCGCGCCCCGGTCCCGGGCCACGTACCCCTCGGGCAGGCCGTCCGCGTCGAGCACCTCGGCCTCGACGACCTCGGGCAACGGCACCTGCCGTACGAGGACTTCCTGGCCGCTGTAGGTGTCGAAGGCCCGGCTCTCGGCGAACTCGTAGTCGTCGGTGGGCGGCAGCGGCAGGCGGTAGCGGTCCGCGAGTACTCGTCCCGCGTATTCGTCCACGATGCCCTCCCCCGACCGTCCGGTTGGTCAAATTCGTTCGTCCGACGGCTTGTTCCGTGCTGGATGCGTACGGTCCGCAGCCATTCACGATACGTGCCGGAGGCAACCCGCATTGAGGGGATGCGATATCTCACCCGTCTCGAATGCGCTCGAACGCCCTCGATCTTCCCCGGAACACCCGTCCCCGAACTCACCGGGCGGGCACAACTCCCCCAGCCGACCTCGCATCGGAGGAGCGCACACCACCCCGTGCCCCCGCACGCCCCCGTACGGCGCATCGGGCCGGAGCGGCATCCTCACGGCTCCATAACGAGATGGGCACCGGCGCACAACAGCCGCGCCCCCCTGCCCGAACCGCCGTCGACGTACGCCCGAACCCCCCGTCCACGGGCGCCGCGACCGCCCGGCGCGCCGCGGACTCACGTCATCACACGCACCCCGCCGACCGCGTCCGGTGTGCCTCGGAGCGCCTCCCACGCGCCTACGGGCGCCTCAGGACTTCGGGCGGAACGTTTTGGTGAATGTCCGCCAGGTGTCCTTGCGCAGCTCGCCGCTCCACTCGGACGCCTTGGCGGTGTACATCAGCGCGTACCCCTGCTTCCCGTCGACCACGAACCCGCGGTCGATCGAGCGGTACTTCGTCCCGCCCTCCACATAGGTGAACTCCCAGTCGGCCGTGTTCCAGCCCCGGTAGTCCACCGCCTCAATGCGGATCCGGTCGTACTGCGCGCGGGTCATGTACTGCTCTTGGTTCTTCCAGTCGGCGACCGGGTCGTCCTTCGGGGTGTTCGTCCACCCGACGAGGAGCTTCTGCCCGTCGGGCCCGGCGAACCGGGCGCCCGCCGCGCCCGTGGACTGGTACTTCCACCCGTCGGGCAGTCCGATGGAGAAGCCCTGGCCGCTCTTGTACGTCTCGGCGGAGATGTCCTTCGAGGACCCGGAACCACCGGAACCGCCGGAGCCGCTCGACGTGTCGGAGTCGGTGGACGACGAGTTCTCCGTGGAGTCGTCCGACCCCGTGGGCTCCTCGGAGGTCTCACCGTCCGGGCTGGGGACCGATCCCGCGTCCTCGTCCTTGCCGTTCTTGTCCTTGTCCTTGGCGGCGCCGTCCGAGGAAGTCCCGCTGGACACGGCGGCCTTGGTGCCGGCGCCCTTGCTGTTGTCGGCGCTGTCGTCGCCGTTGAACACGAACGCCAGCACGGTCCCGAGGACCACCAGCGCCACGGCCACGGCGATGACGGCGAGCGTCCGCCGCGAGACCACGTCCGTGATGGGCGCCCTGGGCACGGGCCGCGGCGGCAGGTCCGGCGGCGGCACCTGCGGCCACCCCGAGGAGGTCGCACCACCCGCGACGGTGTCACCGTCACGCGCCCCGACCGCCCCGGCGACCGGCTTGCCCGAGGCGCTCCCGGCCTTCGCGGCTCCGGCAGCCGCCCCGGCGGCGGCACCGGACGAGAGGCCGACCGACGCGGACTTCGTGGTGACGGCCGTGGTCGGCTCGGCGGGCCTGGCAGGCTTGGCGGGCTTGGCCGGCGGCGCGGACGGGGTTGGCGCGGCGGCGGCCGCGCCCCG
>NZ_JAMGBG010000238.1 GCF_023516595.1 Streptomyces neyagawaensis
CCGTTATGTTTTTTTGCGGTCCTGCAAGAGGACCGCTGGCCTCCGGGCCCGGCATGACTTTTGCCCCCTGTCGAACGCATGACCTGGGGGGTGGTGTCACCGGGTCTGAGGGGTGCCGTCGGAGACGCTGATGAGAGGTCCGACCGCCGCCTGGCCGGGCGCAATGCCCAGCCGTTCGCGGGCGGCAGGTCTGCATAACGTGGATGCGCGAGAACGGCCCCGACGCCCAGGTCAGCACCGGTATCGAGCGAGTGGGGGCACGGTGATCGACATCAGCGGCGTGGGGGTCTTCCTCGGCCTGGACGTCGGCAAGAGCACACATCACGGCCACGGGCTGACCCCCGCCGGGAAGAAGGTCTTCGACAAGCCCCTGCCCAACAGCGAGCCGAAACTGCGGGCCGTCTTCGAGAAACTGGCCGCGAAGTTCGGCACCGTCCTGGTGATCGTGGACCAGCCCGCCTCCATCGGCGCTCTGCCCCTGACCGTCGCCCGCGATGCGGGCTGCCAGGTCGCCTACCTGCCCGGACTCGCGATGCGGCGGATCGCGGATCTCTACCCGGGCGAGGCCAAGACCGACGCGAAGGACGCCGCGGTGATCGCGGACGCGGCACGGACGATGCCGCACACCCTGCGCTCGCTGGAACTGACCGCCGAGATAACCGCCGAGCTCACCGTGCTCGTGGGCTTCGACCAGGACCTCGCCGCCGAGGCCACCCGCACCTCCAACCGGATACGCGGCCTGCTCACCCAGTTCCACCCCAGCCTGGAACGCGTCCTGGGCCCCCGCCTGGACCACCAGGCCGTCACCTGGCTGCTGGAGCGTCACGGCTCCCCGGCCGCCCTGCGCAAAGCCGGCCGCCGCAGACTGGTCGAACTGATCCGCCCGAAGGCCCCACGCATGGCCACCCGGCTGATCGACGACGTCTTCGACGCGCTCGACGAACAGAGTGTCGTCGTTCCGGGCACTGGCACCCTCGACATCGTGATCCCGTCCCTGGCCCGCTCGCTCGCGGCCGTCCACGAACAACGCCGGGCCCTGGAAGCCCAGATCAACGAGCTGCTGGGGGCCCACCCTCTTTCCCAGGTCCTGACGTCGCTGCCCGGCGTCGGCGTCAGGACCGCCGCAGTTCTCCTGGTCACCGTCGGCGACGGCACCAGCTTCCCCACCGCCGCCCACCTCGCCTCCTACGCCGGCCTCGCCCCGACCACGAAGCAGTCGGGCACTTCCATCCACGGCGAACACGCGCCCAGAGGCGGCAACCGGCAGCTCAAACGCGCGATGTTCCTCTCCGCGTTCGCCGCCCTGCACGACCCCGCCTCCCGCGGCTACTACGACCGCTGCCGGGCCCGCGGAAAGACCCACACCCAGGCCCTCCTCCGCCTCGCCCGGCAGCGCATCAGCGTCCTGTTCGCCATGCTCCGCGACGGCACCTTCTACGAATCACGGCTCCCCGAAGCAGCCACCGCATGACCAGCCGGGCCTTGACGAAGGACATAGAGGCACCCCCC
>NZ_JAMGBG010000239.1 GCF_023516595.1 Streptomyces neyagawaensis
TCATTCGGTTCGCGGGTGATTCCGGTGACGGTATGCAGCTCACCGGTGACCGTTTCACCTCCGAGACCGCCTCGTTCGGCAACGACCTGTCAACCCTGCCGAACTTCCCCGCCGAGATCCGCGCCCCCGCCGGCACCCTGCCCGGCGTCTCCAGCTTCCAGCTCCACTTCGCCGACCACGACATCCTCACCCCCGGCGACGCCCCCAACGTCCTGGTCGCCATGAACCCCGCCGCCCTCAAAGCCAACATCACCGACATCCCCCGCGGCGCCGAGATCATCGTCAACACCGACGAATTCACCAAACGCGCCATGCAGAAGGTCGGCTACACCACCAGCCCCCTGGAAGACGGCTCCCTCGACGCCTACCACGTCCACCCCGTCCCCCTCACCACCTTGACGGTCGAGGCACTGAAGGACTTCAGCCTCACCCGTAAGGAAGCCGAACGCAGCAAGAACATGTTCGCGCTCGGACTGCTGTCATGGATGTACCACCGGCCCACCGAGGGCACCGAGAAGTTCCTCAACACCAAGTTCGCCAAGAAGCCCGACATCGCCGCCGCGAACATCGCCGCCTTCCGCGCCGGCTGGAACTTCGGCGAGACCACCGAGGACTTCGCCGTCTCCTACGAGGTGGCTCCGGCGGCCACCGCGTTCCCGCCCGGCATCTACCGGAACATCTCCGGGAACCTGGCCCTGTCCTACGGACTGATCGCCGCCTCCCGCCAGGCCGACCTCCCCCTCTACCTGGGCTCCTACCCCATCACCCCGGCCTCGGACATCCTGCACGAGCTGAGCCGGCACAAGAACTTCGGGGTACGCACCTTCCAGGCCGAGGACGAGATCGCCGGGATCGGCGCCGCCCTGGGCGCAGCCTTCGGCGGCTCCCTCGCCGTCACCACCACCTCCGGCCCCGGCGTCGCCCTCAAATCCGAGACGATCGGGCTCGCGGTGTCGCTGGAACTGCCGCT
>NZ_JAMGBG010000024.1 GCF_023516595.1 Streptomyces neyagawaensis
AGCCAAACGCACGGACAAGACAGCACCACGACCCGCCTGACAGCACGTGGCTGCTGCCGCCGGCCGTGAAGAAGGCCGCCCAGGCCGGGTGAGCGACCCCGGTCCACGTCGTGCGCGAGACCCCCGCCCTGACCGGTCGGGGGTCTCGTGCGTGATGCGGGAGCCAAGGGGCTTCGGCCTCATCACTACGACCGGGCGGGTCTACGATCCGGGCGGGCGACCGGCTGCTGGCGATGCCCGACCTGCCCGAACTCGTCCGCCACCAGGTCGAGTTCAACCGGCAGTTCTCCGCGGAACACGCCGTCGCGCTGCCCCGGCCGGCCACCGCGACACGCCGCCCGAAGTCCAGGGCCGGCAAGGCCGCGAGGTCCTCGGGGCGGAAGCGCTGAGCGACTCCACCGGCGTGGGCGGCCGACCGTCCCGGCCGGGTGGGGAAGTCGAGGGGGCGGGGCTGCATCCGGACAGGTCGCCGATGCGTCTACGTCGTCATGGACCTGGAGAAACGGCCCGCACCGCAGCCCGCCGAGCCGGCGCGCCGGACGCCCCCGCGGCCGACGCCCGCACCTGAGGCACCCGAGGGGTGCCTCACCGCGGCGATCCGGATTCCCGTACGGATCGTGGTGCTCGTGCTGGTCCTTCCGGTGCGGATGGCGTGGGACGCGCTCGTTGTCGCGGGCCGGTTCCTCGACGACACCGTGCTGCGGCCCGCGGGGCGGGCCCTGCTGTGGCTCGCGAAGGCCGTGCTGGTGTGGCCGTGGGTGGCGCTGTGGCGCCACGTCGTCGTGCCGGTCGCCAAGGGGCTCGGCCGGCTCGGGTACTGGCTGCTCGTCCTCCCCCTGATCTGGCTCCACAGGTACGTCCTGTCCCCGATCGGCCGCGCCGTCGCGTGGGCGGCGGGCGGTGCCTGGGCCGGCCTGGCGTGGGTCGCGACCGGCGCGTGGGCGGGGGTGGTGTGGGCCGCGACCGGGGCGTGGGCCGGGCTCGTGTGGCTGTACGGCTGGACGTTGGTGCCGCTGGGGCGGGGCCTCGCCTGGCTGGCCAGGGGGCTCTGGCGCGGGATCGCCGCCGTAGGGCTCGGGGTGTTCGCGGTCGTGGCCTGGCTGGTGCGGTACCTCGTCGTCGTACCGGCCGGTTGGCTGTACCGGTGGGTGCTGACGCCGGTGGGCCACGCCCTCGCCTGGACGGCCGGGGGAGCCCTGTGGCTCATACGGATGATCTTCACCGGGATCGGGCTCGGCCTCTACTGGACGCTGCGCGTCCTGCTCGTGCTGCCCGCGCTCGCGCTGTGGCGGTGGGTGCTCGCCCCGGTCGGGCGCGCCCTCGCCGTCGTCGGACGCGAGATCCTGGACGCGCTCGGCCATGCCTGGCGGATCGCCGGGCGCCTCTCCCTCGCCGTCGGACGGGCCCTGGCCACCTTCTTCCGCTGGCTCGTCGTCGAGCCGACGCGCTGGGTGTACCGGACCGTCCTCACCCCCGTCGGCCATGTCGTACGGGACATGGTCTGGAAGCCCGCCGCCGCTGCCGCCCGCGCCGTCGGCCGCACCGCCCGCCAGACCCTGGACACCGCCCGCGCCTCCCTCCGGCAGGCCCGCGCCAGTGTGCGCCAGGCACTCCTCGGACGGCCGGCGGAACCGGTGCCCGCCGCCCGGCGGGAACCGCGAGCCGCCGAGGCACGTACTCTTGGTAGCAGTACGACCGCTCTCACGAAGGAATGAACGACACTGGGCAAGCGACAGCCCGAAGGCCCGCCGCCCGCACCCGCGGTGCAGCGCATCCGACTGCGCTACACCAAGCGCGGCCGCCTCCGGTTCACCAGCCACCGTGACTTCCAGCGCGCCTTCGAGCGTGCGCTGCGCCGCGCCGAGGTGCCCATGGCGTACTCGGCGGGGTTCACGCCGCATCCGAAGGTGTCGTACGCCAATGCCGCACCCACCGGCACGGGCAGCGAGGCGGAGTACCTGGAGATCGCGCTCACAGACGCGCGCGACCCGGAAAAGCTCCGGATCCTCCTCGACGAGTCGCTGCCCACCGGCCTCGACATCGTCGACGCGGTCGAGGCCCGCACCTCCGGCCTCGCCGACCGGCTCACGGCCTCCGTCTGGGAGCTGCGGCTGGACGGCGTGGACCCGGCGGACGCCGCCCGCGCGGTAGCGGCCTTCAACGCGGCCGACGCCGTCGAGGTCCAGCGCATGACCAAGAACGGCGTACGGACGTTCGACGCCCGTGCCGCCGTGGTCGAACTCGACCGTGTCGACGGTGCCGAGACGCCGAGTCCCGAGGCTGATAGGCCGACCGACCAGCCCTGTGCGATACTGCGGCTGGTTGTTCGGCACGTGACGCCTGCCGTACGACCCGACGACGTCCTGTCCGGTCTCCGCGCCGTGGCCGACCTGGCGCCGCCGGTCCCCGCAGCGGTGACCAGGCTGGCGCAGGGGCTGTTCGATGAAGAGACCGGCACGGTGACCGACCCGCTCGCGCCCGACCGCGAGGCAGCGGCGGCCCTCACAACGGCCGCCCCCACTGCCGCCGCGAAGGCGTCGGAGCCGGTCGGCCCCGCGTAGGGACGGACGTCGTAGCGCCGCCCTCGTATCCGGGAGCCACCTGGGTCGGGCAGCGCACCGACCACAAGACTTTCGCCAGGCCGTACGCAACACGGCGTACGGAACCGGCGAGACAGGACACAGAGAGCTCCCGAGCGGCGCCCGCGCCCCGGACGGCGGCAGTCGCGTACGACGCGAGCCGCGGACGTCACCGGCCACGCCGGACCCGGGTGCGGCGCCCGGGAGCCTGACGGGAGAAACGCCCGCATGCCCGAACAGATCGAGAACACGGAGTCCGCGCAGGGCTCCGACCGCAACACGCCCAGCGACACCCTGCCGCCGCGCCGTCGCCGCCGTGCCGCGTCCCGCCCGGCGGGACCGCCGACCGCGGCGAACGAGGCGTCCGCCGAGACCGTCGAGCCGACCGTGTCGGTGGCGGAGGCCGCGGACCTCGCGAGCAGCGAGCCCGGTGAGGCTGCTGAGACGGACGAGAACGTCGTGGCCGCCGAGAGCGATGTGGCTGCCGTGACCGATGAGGTGGAGGAGGCCGTGGAGGCTTCCGAGCCTGCCACCGAGGCCGTTGAGGCCGTCGAGGCCGCGCCCGCCGGGCGCACGCGCCGTCGTGCCACGCGCCGCGCCTCCGCGCCCGCCGGCGCCCCCAAGGGTGCCGAGGCCGCCGAGGTCGCCGAGACCGTCGTGCCGGCCCCCGCCGAGGAGAACGCCGCCGTCACCGAGGCGCCCGCCGCGGAGGC
>NZ_JAMGBG010000240.1 GCF_023516595.1 Streptomyces neyagawaensis
GGCGGCCCCTCCACCGGCCTGCCCACCAAGACCGAACAGGCCGACCTGCTCCAGGCCATGTACGGCCGCAACGGCGAAGCCCCCGTGCCCGTCGTCGCCCCCCGCACCCCCGCCGACTGCTTCGACGCCGCCCTCGAGGCCGCCCGGATCGCGCTCACCTACCGCACCCCGGTGTTCCTGCTCTCCGACGGCTACCTCGCCAACGGCTCCGAACCCTGGCGCATCCCCGAGCCCGACGAGCTGCCCGACCTGAGCGTGCAGTTCGCCCAGGGCCCCAACCACACCCTCGACGACGGCACCGAGGTGTTCTGGCCCTACAAACGCGACCCTCACACCCTCGCCCGCCCCTGGGCCATCCCCGGCACCCCCGGCCTGGAACACCGCATCGGCGGCATCGAGAAGCAGGACGGCACCGGCAACATCTCCTACGACCCCGCCAACCACGACTTCATGGTCCGCACCCGCCAAGCCAAGATCGACGGCATCGACATCCCCGAC
>NZ_JAMGBG010000241.1 GCF_023516595.1 Streptomyces neyagawaensis
GGACTGCTTGGTCGCCTTCGACGCGAACCTCTACTCGGTGCCCGCCCGCAGGGTCCGCCCCCGTCAACTGGTCGAGATCCGGGCCACGAAGTCCCAGGTCACGCTGCACTCTACGGTCCCCGGCTCGGACGGTGAGACTCTGCTGGCCGCCCATCCGCGGGCTGTTGGCCGCGGCGCCCGCATCGTCGACGACAGGCACTGGGACGGTCTGCCCACCGGCGCCGGCCGCCGCGTCGCCACCGGCGACAGCCCGGCTTCGCCCCGCCGGGACCCCTCGCCCGAGCCGCAGGCCAGCCCGCTACAGGCCCTGCTGAACCGGGCCGCTGCCGCCCGCGTCGAGGTCGGCCGCCGTCCGCTGTCGGTCTATGACGAGCTGACCGGCACCCGACCCTTCACCTCCAACACTCCGATAAAGGAAGCCCGTTGAGCGAGCTGACCGGCACCCGCATCCGCACCACGGCCGTCAAGCTCGGCCTGCCTCACCTGGCCGACGCCCTGAACCAGTACATCCAGCGGGCTGACGAGGCCAAGATGGGCTATCTCGACTTCCTGGACCTCGTGCTGTCCGAGGAACTCGCCGTCAAGGACGACCGGCGCTTTCGGCAGGGCCTGCGGCTGTCGGAGCTGCCACACCACAAAACGCTGGACGACTACGACTTCTCCTTCCAGCCCGAGCTCGACCCCCGCAAGGTCAAGGATCTCGCCAGCCTCTCCTTCGTCGAGGAGAAGGCCAACGTTGCCCTGCTCGGCCCGCCCGGCGTCGGCAAGACGCACATCGCCGTCGCCCTGGCCGTCGCGGCCTGCCGGGCCGGCTACTCGATCTACTTCACCAGCCTCGACGACATGGTCCGCAACCTCAAAGCCGCCGAAGCAGCAGGTCGGCTGACCAGCAAGCTCGGCACTTATCTGCGGCCGGGCGTTCTCGTGGTCGATGAGGTGGGATACCAGCCACTCGAGCGAGCCGAGGCGAACCTGGTGTTCCAGGTGATCTCCAAGCGTTACGAGAAGGGCTCGATCATCCTGACCTCGAACAAGACCTTCAGCGAATGGGGCCAGGTCTTCGGGGACGAGGTCCTCGCCACCGCCATCCTCGACCGACTCCTGCACCACTGCGAGGTCGTTCCCATCAACGGCAACAGCTACCGGCTCAAGAACCGGCTCCAGGCCATCGAGCGAGACACCGACGTGGCCTGAGTGGTGCACATATCCCCGTACTTGGTGGTGCATTCACACGAGTACGGGGACA
>NZ_JAMGBG010000242.1 GCF_023516595.1 Streptomyces neyagawaensis
TCCGAGACGATCGGGCTCGCGGTGTCGCTGGAACTGCCGCTGCTGATCATCGACATCCAGCGCGGCGGCCCCTCCACCGGCCTGCCCACCAAGACCGAACAGGCCGACCTGCTCCAGGCCATGTACGGCCGCAACGGCGAAGCCCCCGTGCCCGTCGTCGCCCCCCGCACCCCCGCCGACTGCTTCGACGCCGCCCTCGAGGCCGCCCGGATCGCGCTCACCTACCGCACCCCGGTGTTCCTGCTCTCCGACGGCTACCTCGCCAACGGCTCCGAACCCTGGCGCATCCCCGAGCCCGACGAGCTGCCCGACCTGAGCGTGCAGTTCGCCCAGGGCCCCAACCACACCCTCGACGACGGCACCGAGGTGTTCTGGCCCTACAAACGCGACCCTCACACCCTCGCCCGCCCCTGGGCCATCCCCGGCACCCCCGGCCTGGAACACCGCATCGGCGGCATCGAGAAGCAGGACGGCACCGGCAACATCTCCTACGACCCCGCCAACCACGACTTCATGGTCCGCACCCGCCAAGCCAAGATCGACGGCATCGACATCCCCGACCTCCAGGTCGACGACCCGGACCGGGCCGACACCCTGGTCCTCGGCTGGGGCTCGACCTACGGTCCGATCACCGCCGCCGT
>NZ_JAMGBG010000243.1 GCF_023516595.1 Streptomyces neyagawaensis
CGGCAACATCTCCTACGACCCCGCCAACCACGACTTCATGGTCCGCACCCGCCAAGCCAAGATCGACGGCATCGACATCCCCGACCTCCAGGTCGACGACCCGGACCGGGCCGACACCCTGGTCCTCGGCTGGGGCTCGACCTACGGTCCGATCACCGCCGCCGTGCGGCAACTGCGGCAGGACGGCGAGCCGATCGCGCAGGCGCATCTGCGGCACCTCAACCCCTTCCCGAACAACCTGGGCGAGGTCCTCGCGCGGTACGAGCAGGTCGTCGTGCCGGAGATGAACCTCGGGCAGCTCGCCATGCTCATCCGGGCGAAGTACCTGGTCGACGCCCGCTCCTACACCCAGGTCGCCGGCACACCGTTCACGGCGGGCCAGCTCGCCCACACACTGCGGGAGACGATCCGTGGGAACTGAACTGCGACTCCAGCCGAAGGACTTCAAGTCCGATCAGGAGGTGCGCTGGTGCCCCGGCTGCGGTGACTACGCGATCCTCGCCGCCGTCCAGGGCTTCATGCCCGAACTCGGCCTCGCCAAGGAGAACATCGTCTTCGTCTCCGGCATCGGCTGCTCC
>NZ_JAMGBG010000244.1 GCF_023516595.1 Streptomyces neyagawaensis
GACACCTTCGAGGACACGCCGCAGAAGGACCGGGACCCGGAGTGGTTCAAACGCGCCGTCTTCTACGAGGTCCTCGTCCGGTCCTTCCAGGACAGCAACGGCGACGGCATCGGCGACCTCAAGGGCCTGACCGCGAAACTCGACTACCTGCAATGGCTGGGCATCGACTGCATCTGGCTCCCGCCCTTCTTCAAATCCCCCCTGCGTGACGGCGGCTACGACGTCTCCGACTACACCGCCGTCCTGCCCGAGTTCGGCGACCTCGCCGACTTCGTGGAGTTCGTCGACGCCGCCCACCAGCGCGGCATGCGCGTCATCATCGACTTCGTCATGAACCACACCAGCGACCAGCACCCGTGGTTCCAGGAGTCCCGCAAGGACCCCGACGGCCCCTACGGCGACTACTACGTCTGGGCCGACGACGACAAGCAGTACCAGGACGCCCGCATCATCTTCGTCGACACCGAAGTCTCCAACTGGACCTTCGACCCCGTCCGC
>NZ_JAMGBG010000245.1 GCF_023516595.1 Streptomyces neyagawaensis
GTCATCATCGACTTCGTCATGAACCACACCAGCGACCAGCACCCGTGGTTCCAGGAGTCCCGCAAGGACCCCGACGGCCCCTACGGCGACTACTACGTCTGGGCCGACGACGACAAGCAGTACCAGGACGCCCGCATCATCTTCGTCGACACCGAAGTCTCCAACTGGACCTTCGACCCCGTCCGCAAGCAGTACTTCTGGCACCGCTTCTTCGCCCACCAACCGGACCTCAACTACGAGAACCCGGCGGTGCAGGAGGAGATGATCTCGGCGCTGCGGTTCTGGCTGGACCTGGGCATCGACGGCTTCCGGCTCGACGCCGTGCCGTACCTGTACCAGCAGGAGGGCACCAACTGCGAAAACCTTCCGGCGACCCATGACTTCCTGAAGCGGGTCCGCAAGGAGATCGACGCCCACTACCCCGACACGGTGCTGCTGGCCGAGGCGAACCAGTGGCCGGAGGACGTCGTCGACTACTTCGGCGACTACACCAGCGGCGGCGACGAATGCCACATGGCGTTCCACTTCCCCGTCATGCCGAGGATCTTCATGGCGGTCCGCAGGGAATCGCGCTACCCCGTCTCCGAGATCCTCGCCAAGACACCCGCGATCCCCTCCAACTGCC
>NZ_JAMGBG010000246.1 GCF_023516595.1 Streptomyces neyagawaensis
GTCATCATCGACTTCGTCATGAACCACACCAGCGACCAGCACCCGTGGTTCCAGGAGTCCCGCAAGGACCCCGACGGCCCCTACGGCGACTACTACGTCTGGGCCGACGACGACAAGCAGTACCAGGACGCCCGCATCATCTTCGTCGACACCGAAGTCTCCAACTGGACCTTCGACCCCGTCCGCGAGCAGTACTTCTGGCACCGCTTCTTCGCCCACCAACCGGACCTCAACTACGAGAACCCGGCCGTTCAGGAGGAGATGCTGGCCTCCTTGCGCTTCTGGCTGGACCTCGGCATCGACGGCTTCCGGCTCGACGCGGTGCCCTACCTCTACCAGGAGGAAGGCACCAACTGCGAGAACCTGCCCGCCACCCACGCCTTCCTGAAGCGCGTCCGCAGCGAGATCGACGCGCAGTACCCGGACACGGTCATCCTCGCGGAGGCGAACCAGTGGCCGGAGGACGTCGTCGACTACTTCGGCGACTACACCAGCGGCGGCGACGAATGCCACATGGCGTTCCACTTCCCCGTCATGCCGAGGATCTTCATGGCGGTCCGCAGGGAATCGCGCTACCCCGTCTCCGAGAT
>NZ_JAMGBG010000247.1 GCF_023516595.1 Streptomyces neyagawaensis
GAGGCGAACCAGTGGCCGGAGGACGTCGTCGACTACTTCGGCGACTACACCAGCGGCGGCGACGAATGCCACATGGCGTTCCACTTCCCCGTCATGCCGAGGATCTTCATGGCGGTCCGCAGGGAATCGCGCTACCCCGTCTCCGAGATCCTCGCCAAGACACCCGCGATCCCCTCCAACTGCCAGTGGGGCATCTTCCTGCGCAACCACGACGAGCTCACCCTCGAAATGGTCACCGACGAGGAACGCGACTACATGTACGCGGAGTACGCCAAGGACCCGCGTATGCGCGCCAACATCGGCATCCGCCGCCGGCTCGCCCCCCTGCTGGACAACGACCGCAACCAGATCGAACTGTTCACCGCCCTGCTGCTGTCCCTGCCCGGCTCGCCGATCCTCTACTACGGCGACGAGATCGGCATGGGCGACAACATCTGGCTCGGCGACCGCGACTCCGTCCGCACCCCCATGCAGTGGACCCCCGACCGCAACGC
>NZ_JAMGBG010000248.1 GCF_023516595.1 Streptomyces neyagawaensis
GCCCGTGTCGATGCCGGCGAAGGCCACCCGCAGGACGGGTCCCGTCGCCGCGTTCCCGATGAGGGTGCCGAGGACGCAACCGACGACCGCGGGGACGGAGACCATCGTCAGATAGACCGCCATCACCTGGTTCGGGGTGAAGCCCAGCGCCTTGAGCACACCGATGTGCCGATGCCCGGAGACCACTGCCCCGCTGACGACATTCCCCACGATCAGCACGGAGATGAGGAGTCCGAGGACGCCGAACAGCGTCATGAACGGCAGATAGGCGTCCGCCTGTGCGGCGAAGGCCCGCTTGAGGGCGAGATAGGTCTGTGCGGTCACCAGTGAGTCGGCGGGCAGTCGGGCG
>NZ_JAMGBG010000249.1 GCF_023516595.1 Streptomyces neyagawaensis
CGTGCTGAGGCCGGCCCGCAGCTCCCGTTCGGTCGCGGCGTCCGAGAAGCGGTACAGCATCTGGCGGGTGGCCGGGCGCAGCCGCTCCATCTGCTCGGGCGAGACCCAGCCTCCGGCGGTCTTGCTCATGCTGGTGGCGAAGCCGACGACGGTGAGGGCCGGCCCCCCACGGGGCCTGAGTTCGGTGCCGAGCGAGTCCCGGCCGGGTGTGCCGGCGATCGGCCAGTTGACGACGATCTCACCGGGAGCGGTGGCCCAGCGGCCCTCCAGGAGATGGACGCGGTCGACCGGTCCGTCCGGTCCGGCCCGGCCCACGACGGAGAGGGAACCGGCCGGCATCCACAGCCAGTCCTCGGGCATCTCGAGAACGGCCTGCCCGAAGGGCCCGGCCGCGGCCTCGACGCCGGGTCGGCGGGCCGTGGTCGCGAGCTGCGCGGACGACACCTTCGACGCGTCGAACGTCGCCACCGTGTGGGCCCCGCGCTGCTGCGCGAACGCGTTGTCGAAGGGGGCCGACGCCGAGGCGAGGAGCCCCAGCCCGAGCAGGATCGTCGTGGTGGAGCACAGGACCACGAGCCCGATGACGAACGTCTGGAGCCTGCGACGTTTCACGGCGGCCCGCGACGCCCTCCACACGGCGCTCATACGGCGGCCTCCACAGCGCTCTCGCGGGCCACCCGGCCGTCGGCGACCTCGATCAGCCTGCTGGCGCAGCGTGTGGCCAGGTGCG
>NZ_JAMGBG010000025.1 GCF_023516595.1 Streptomyces neyagawaensis
GGGGCGCCGGGCGCGCCGGGCGCCTCGGCGCCGACCGCACGGGACAGGCCGGGCGCGCCACCGGGCGCCCCCGGTCGCCGCCCCGCTCCGCCGGCGGGCAGGGCGCGGGATCCGCCGAGCCGGTGGGTGACGCGGGCCCGCAGCAGGGACGCGATCAGCCACTTCCGCATGGCGCCCAGGTGCGCCGGGGAGCCGTGGACGTCGTCGAACTCCTTGAAGCGCACCCGGGGCAGTGTGGCGCCGAGCAGCTGCCGCTCGGTGGGCGGAATGATCTCGTCCCGCGAGCTGACGACGTATCCGACGGGGATGTCGACCGCGCCCAGGACGTCCGGGCCGAGCGGGAAGCCGGCGAGCAGCGCGCGCAGGGCGTCGTCGTCGGGGGCGCCGGTGAGCCGGCGCAGCGTGGCGACGGTGATCCCGGGGACCCGGGGCCACCAGTCGGGGTCGTCGAAGAACCCGGCGACGGGGGCGCCGACGGTGTGGACGGAGCGGATGCGCGGGTCCTCGGCCGCCGCGCGCAGCGCCAGGTGGCCGCTGAAGCTGAGGCCGAGGACGGAGGTGTCGGTCACCCGGGCGCGGCCGGCGAGTTCGTCCATCAGGAACGGCAGCAGCCGCCAGGAGTCCGCGTGGTAGCGCAGGGTGTTCTCGCCGACGCCGGGCATCTCGGCGACCACGGCCGCCCAGCCGAGGCGGGCGAGCCGGGGCAGCAGGGGTGCCCACTGCTCCTTGACGCTGACGATGCCGCCCATGACCAGCAGCAGCGGCCGTCGGCGGCGGGAGTCGAGTCCGCTCGCCCAGCAGGCGACCGTGCCGTCGGGGTGGTCGAGGACCAGGCGTTCGACGCCACGCCGGCGCCGCCAGTCGTCGAAGGTGCGGACGCAGTTGTCCTGGGCCCGGCGCCGGACGTCGTCGCCGTGGTAGGGGAAACGGGCGAGGGCGTAGTGCCGGCAGGCGTCGAGGGGGCGGCCGGCGACGGCCAGCCGGTCGGCCTCGCCGGTCCACACCCGGGCCCACGACGCGGGGTGTCCCGGCTCGTCGTTGGTGATCCTCGGCAGGACGGCCGCGACCTGGCGGTCACCGATGCCCTGGCCGCGGGCGTGCAGCCGCGCGAACTCCTTGAGTTCCGCGAGATGGTCCATCGCTGTTCTCCGTCTCCTCCGGGATGCGGGTCCGATGCCCGGGGGATGCGGCCGGAGGGCTCGGGGCCTTCCTGGTCGTACCGGCGGCGGGCGGGGCTGTCCGGTCGTACGGCGGCGGGCCTGCCCGGTCGGGAGCGGGGGATGTCCCCCGGCCGGGTGGCCCGCCCGGAGAGATCCTGGCCGCCGTCCCTTAAGCCCTGCTGGCGCACGGGTTGCGCCCCGCTAAGCGCCGCGCGTGGAGTGCCGTGCGCGATGTGCCACACATGGTGTGCCGTGCGTGGTGTGCCGTGCGGTGCCGCGCGGGCGCGCACGGCACACGGCGGCGCGCTGGTGCGAAGAGGCGTCCTCTTCGCACCAGCGCGTCGCCGTGGTCCCTCACCAGTCCAGGAGGTCGTCCCCTTCCCCGGCCGGGTCGTCGGACTCGGCGTCGTCGCCCAGGGCCTCGGCCACGGCGGCGACGACCCGCGGGTCGAGCATGGTGCGGGCGGCGGTGTCCCGGGTGCCGCCGAAGCCGGCGTCGCTGACCGCGACGCTCACCACGTAGCCGTCGTCGACGGAGAAGGTGCGGAACTGCCATTCGACACCGGTGCCCGGCGCGCCGTCGGGAGCGAGGACCCTGGCGGGCCGGCCGTCGCGGCTGAAACCGAAGTCGGTGAAGCGGAACCGCAGCCCCTGCCCGATCGCCTTGCTGTATGCCTCCTTGAGGGTCCACATCCGTACGAGCGCGGCGCCCCGCCGCTGCGCCGGGAGCCGTTCGAGGACGGTCAGCTCGTGCGGCGTGCAGACGTGGCGGTGCAGCCCGCGCGTGTAGAGCGGGCGGTCGGCCCGCTCCGCGTCCACCCCGATCAGCCCTTTCGTGGTGAGCCCGATGAGCAGCAGGTCCTCGGTGTGGCTGAGGCTGATGTCCACCGCGTCGTAGCCGCGCAGATAGGGCCGGCCGGTGGGGCCGTACCCGAGTTCGACGGCCTGCGGGGGCACCCGCAGCGCCACCGAGGCGGCGAACTTCAGCAGCACCCGGGACGCGGCGAACCGGGTCCGCACGTCCGGGTGTGTCATCTCCAGGTAGCGGTCCCAGTCCCGGCCCAGCAGGGCACGCAGTCGCGGGGCGCCCGCCCGGTCCGGCCGCCAGTCGGCGAGCCGGGCGTGCAACACCGCGACCTCGTGCTCCTCCAGGTCGGCGCGTACCTGGTCCCAGGCTCCGTCACGGCCGGAGATCCGCACCGGCTCCCCGAGCGATGGGCTGGGTGCCGTCCTCCTCCGCGTCATCGAAGCCCTCCAATTCCTGCTTGAGATCCCCGAGTACGTCGGCGGCGGCCGCGCCGTCGACGACCCGGTGGTCGAAGGTGAGTCCGAGCCGCATCACCGGGGCGATGGCGAGCCGCCCGTCCTTGACGACGGGCCGCTCGACGACGCGTCCCGCGCACAGGGTGATGGCGGTGCCCCCGCTGGAGTGGAATCCGTCGACGGGGCGGTGGCCCAGCGAGCTGACCGCGACGGTGCCGAGGACGCCCGGCCGTCTGGCCGGGTCGCGGGTCGCGGCGGCGAAGGCCAGCCGGCCGAGCGGCACGGGCAGCCGGCCGAGCATCCGGACCCCGCGGAACTCGGGCATCCGCTCGGTGCCGGGTCCCCGGTAGCGGTCGACGCGTGCCTGGATCTCGTCGAGGTCGGCGCTCTCCAGGTCGGGCAGCAGCGCGGACAGCACGGTCCGTTCGCCGTCCACGGTGCGGTCCAGCGCCAGCTTGGCGGTGACCCCGCTGAACCGGACGGTGCGCGGTCCGCGCAGCCCGAACAGACGGGCGGGGGCGAGGGCCGCGTTGGCCTCCGGGTGGCGGTGCAGCACCCGGCCGGTGGCGTGCAGCAGATAGGTGACGACGGAGTAGCGGCGGCCGGCCGCCCGCGCGGCCCCGCGGTGGGCCTGGATCCGGGTCATGTCGATGTCGGTGTCGAGGTGGACGGGCCGCTGCCGGGCGGCGTGCTCCAGGAAGTACAGGGTGTGCCGCCGTCGGCGCTCGGGGTGCGCCCGGGCGGGGGCCGGCGGGTTCCCGCCGGCCCCGGCGGCGGTCATGTCCGGGCCGCCAGCTGGTAGATCTCGCCGAGGCTGCGGGCCTCCAGCAGTCGGCCCACGGGCAGGCTCCGGCCGGTGGCCTGTTCCAGCGCGGTGACCAGTTTCAGGAGGTACAGCGAGTCCCATTCGGGCAGCTGGTCCAGGTCGGCGGAGACCTGGTGCTCCTCCAGCGGCATGCCGAGCTCGTCCCTGACGAGGCGGACGAAATCGTCGATGGTGTGCATTCTGTACGGCCCTCCCAGGGGCGGGTGTGTGCGGATGTCAGATCTTCTCGAGCGCGAAACCGGACTTGATCCATTTGCTGGACTCGACGGCGACCGCCAGCGCGCGCTGCCCCTGGCCGATCTTGCCGAGGAGCCCCTCCAGTTGGAGGAAGGGCAGGGCGTTGCCGTTGTTGCCGGTGTCGGCGACGCAGGACACCTCGACGGCGTCGGGCAGTCCGAGTCCGTCCGTGATCCGCCGGGTCATCCGGCCGGACAGCTGCGGCGGCAGCAGGAAGTCCACATCCTCGGGGGTCCAGTCGAGTTCCTCCAGGAGTTCCCAGAGGATCTCCACGGCCATGGTCGGGACGGACTCCTCGATGGCCTTGTAGTCCTCCCGTACGGCCTGCCGGTCCTCGTAGCGGTCGGCGAGCCCGAACCAGTCGATGACCTGGCCGGGTTCCCGGCCGAGGCCGGTGAACCGGTTGAGGACGGTACGCAGGGCGAGGCGCTCCCCGCGCGGGGTGGAGGTGACCACGGCGGCGCCCGCCCCGTCGCCGAAGAGGACGTAGTTGACGAGGTCGCTGGGGGCGGCCGAGGACAGGTCCCGGTCGAGATCGAGGTGCTTGCTGCAGACGTCTCCGCCGATGACCAGCCCCGCCTTGTGGCCGCCGCCGGTGACGAGGGTGTGGCCGAGTTGCAGGGCCTGGACGGCGCCCGCGCAGCCGGACTGGAGCTGGTAGGTGGGGATCTGGTCGAGGCCCAGCTGGTCGACGACGTGGTTGACGGTGGCGGGCATGAGGTGGTCGGGGGTCGCGGTGCCCATGACCACGAAGTCGATCTCGTGCGGGGCGAGTCCGGAGGCGGTGAGTGCCTGCTCGGCGGCGCGGGCGCACAGGTCGGCGAGCGACCAGCGGACCTCGCCGGTCTCCAGGTCGCGGGCGAAGTGCCGGGTCCGGGTGCCGATGAACACGTCGATCCACTCTTCGTTGACGCCGAGTGTCCTCGCCAGCGCCGCGTTGTCGACCGGGTCGCCCGGCAGCGCGGTGCCGACCGAGGCGAGGTAGGAGACGGGGCCGGGCGGTGCGGAGCCGTGCTGAGGTGAGTGTTCCGACTGCATGCGAGCGGTCCTTCCTTGAAGTCCGTGACGAGAGCGGGAAGCGCCCGGCCGCGCGCGGCGCGCGGCCTGCCCCGCCGCGCGGGCGCCCAGGTGCCTAGGCGACGGCCGAGCCGGCGCGGTCCTGGAGGTAGTCGACGAGGTCTCCGACCGAGGACAGCCGCGGGAGCAGGTCCTGCACGCTGATCGTCTCCAGCCCGTCGAGGCGTTCCTGGAGCCGGTCCTTCAACTCCATGATCATCACCGAGTCGAAGCCGAGGTCCTCGTAGAGCAGGGACAGCCGCGACACCTCGTCCGTGGCGTAGCCGCCGACCTCGGCGACGGCCTCGATGACGGCGCGGGTCACCGGGTCCACCGCCGTGTCCTCCGCGGCGGAGGGCAGCACGGCGGTGAGCACGGCGCCGTGCCCGTGCGCGGCCGTCTCGTCCCGCGGGTGCGGCTGGGCGGTGTCCGCGTGGTCGGGGACGACGCTGAGGTCCGCCGGGGCGGCCCGTACGGTGGTGCGGGTCCAGAACCGGTGGGCGTCGGAGAAGGCGTACGGGGCGAGCCGCTGCGGCTGCCGCTCCTCCTGCGGGTAGACGGCGTCCCACCGGGGGTCGAGGCCGCTGCGGAAGAGTTCGGCCAGCGCCTCGGCGAAGGTGCTGCCGTCGGCCTCGTCCCCGGAGACGGGGGCCACGGTGTGCACGCCGGCTCCGGCGGCGGAGCGCAGGGCGCGCGCCATGCCGCTGAGCACCGGGCGGGGGCCGACCTCCACCAGGTGGGTGGGGCCCGCCTCCAGCAGCCGGTTCATCGCGTCACCGAACAGCACGGGGGCGCTGATGTGCTCGGTCCAGTACTTGGCGTCCATCGGCTCGGCCTCCAGGAGCCGCCCGCGCACGGTGGAGTACACCGGGAGCTTGGGAACGCCGCCGCCCGTCTCGTCCGCGATCGCGGCGAACGCGTCGAGCATGGGTTCCATCAGCGGGGAGTGGAAGGCGTGCGAGACCTCCAGGCGGCGGGTCCTGACGCCCCGTCGTCCGAGGGTGTCGTCGATGCGTTCCAGCGCCGCCAGGTCCCCGGAGAGGACGGTGGCCCGGGGGCCGTTGACCGCGCCCACGCCGACCAGGGGCTCCGCGTCGACGAGTTCGGTCAGCTCCGAGAGCGGTGCCCGTACGGAGAGCATGCCGCCGCCCTCGGGCAGCCGCTCCATCAGGGCGCCGCGGGCGGCGATCAGCCGCGCGGCCTGTTCCAGCGGGAAGACCTCGGCGAGGACGGCGGCGGCGTACTCGCCGACGCTGTGGCCGAGCAGCAGCGCCGGCGGCACCCCGAGTTCGGTCAGGCTCGCCGCCAGGGCGTACTCGACGGCGAACAGGGCGGGCTGGGTCCAGCCGGTGCGGTGCACGGCCTCGTCGCCGGAGAGCAGCAGGTCGCGCACCGAGCCGCCGAGGTGCGGGGCGAGCGCCTCGTCGGCCTCGTTGAGGAACCGCCGGTACAGCGGCGACTGGAGGTACAGCCGCGCCGTCATGCCCGGGTACTGGGAGCCCTGGCCGGTGAACAGCAGTCCCACCTGGGGCTTGCCCGTGGCGTTGCCGACGAGCCGGGCCAGCAGGTCGTCGTCGCCGGCGGCCTCGCGCAGGGTCGCGGCGAGTTCACCGGTGTCCTTGGCGGGCAGCGCGAAGCGGTAGCGGTGCCCGGTCTTGGTCCGGTTGCTGCTCCAGCACAGCGGGCCGGCCGGGACCCGGCGCCGTTCCAGGGCGTCGGCCTGGACGAGCAGGTTGCGGCGGAGCGCGGCCGTGGAGGGGGCGGTCAGGGTGAAGACGCCGGCGCCGAGGCCCGAGGCGCCGGTGGTCCGGCCGGTGCGCCCGGACTCCGGGTCCCGCTCCTCGGGGCGGGCGGCGTACGGCGGTGCGGACTCCAGGACGGCGTGGGCGTTGGTGCCGCCCATGCCGAAGCTGCTGAGGCCGCCGATCGCCGGCCCGGAGCGCAGCCGCAGCGGCGCCTTGAGGAGCCGTATGCCCTGCTTGGCGAGTTTCAGGGCGGGGTTCTCCTTGGCGGCGAACCGGCTGGCGGGGACCGTCTTGTGGTGCAGCGACAGGGCGACCTTGATGAGGCCGGCGATGCCCGCGGCCCCTTCGGTGTGCCCGATGTTGCCCTTGACGGAGCCGAGGGCCAGCGGGCGCCCGGAGCGGCCGGAGTGCAGATGGCCGAGCGCCTTGATCTCGATCATGTCGCCGAGGACGGTGCCGGTGCCGTGGGCCTCGGTGAAGGTGACGTCGGAGGGGTCGACGCCGGCGCGGCGGTAGGCGGCGGCCAGCACCTCCTGCTGCGACCAGCGGTTGGGGGCGGTGATGCCGTTGCTGCGGCCGTCCTGGTTGACGGCGGTGCCGCGGATCACCGCGTACACCGGCTGGCCGTCGGCGATCGCGTCCTCCAGCCGGCGCAGCACCACCGCGCCGACGCCCTCGCCCCGGCCGATGCCGTCGGCGTCGGCGCTGAAGGGCTTGCACCGGCCGTCGGGCGCGGACAGTCCGGCCTGGGTGTAGAAGATGCCGAGCGCCGGGGTGAGCGCCACATTGACCCCGGCGGCGATGGCGGTGTCGCACTCCCCCGCCAGCAGGGCGTTGCACGCCAGGTGGACGGCGACGAGGGAGGAGGAGCAGGCGGTGTCGACCGCGAGGCTGGGGCCCTTGAGGTCGAGGTGGTACGAGATCCGGTTGGCGGTCATGCAGTAGCCGTTGCCGGAGCCGAGCTGGGCGGTGACCTTGGCGTAGTCGGTCATGTGCAGGTGGGCCCACTCGTTGCCCATGATGCCGACGAAGACACCGGTGTCGGTGCCGGCGAGCTTCTGCGGGGCGACCCCGGCGTCCTCGACGGCACGCCAGGCGCACTGGAGCAGCAGCCGCTGCTGCGGGTCCATGGCGGCCGCCTCGCGCGGGGAGACGGTGAAGAACTCGTTGTCGAAGGCGTCCGGGTCGGAGATGAAGCCGCCCTCGGTGGTGTTGGAGTGTCCTTCGGCACCGGAGCGGGAGTGGAAGTCACGGGCGTCCCAGCGCTGCTTGGGCACCTTGTCCACCCCGTCCCCGGAGCGCATCAGCATGTCCCAGTAGGCGGCCGTGTCGGGCGCCCCCGGGAATCGGCAGTCGATGCCGACTATGGCGACGGGCCTCATCGATTCTCTCCCCCCATCTCCCCGAGCTCCTCCACCAGGTGCCCGGCCAGCGCCTCGACGGTCGGGTAGTCCCAGGCCACGGTGGGCTCGAGGACGAGGTCGAAGTCCTCCTCGATGTCACCGCACAGGCTCAGCGCGGCCACCGAGTCCAGCCCGTACTCGGCCAGCGGCACGGTCGGGGAGATCTCGGACGGCGTCCGCTTGAGGTACAGGGCGATCCGGTCGGCGAGCCAGCTGCTCAGCGACTCGACGGTGTGTGCGGTGTGCTCGTTGTTCGCGGTGCGGTCGGTCGCGGGAACAGACATGGTGTAACTCCTCGTGAAGGCGCGTCAGGTCCGGTCGGCCGGCGGTCAGCCGGCCAGCGGGGTGTCGTAGAGGTCGTAGCTGCGGCGTTCGTGGAAGCGCCGGAGCACTTCTTCGTGCACCCGTGCCTCGCAGCCGGGCGGCAGGTCGGCGGGGCGCTGCCCGAGCCGTCGTGCCAGCCGGTGCAGTGCGGCGGCCACCCAGGCCGGGTCGGCCAGGAAGGGGTCGTCGCCGCCCTGTGCCCCGCGCCAGACGCCCAGGACGGACGCCGCCGCGAGGAACACCGCGTAGCGGTCGGCGAGCGCGAAGCTGGCGGGGCTGGCGAGGGCGGTGCGGTCCTGCGGGGACAGGTTCAGGCTGTCCTCCTGGATCTGGCGCAGCTGGTCGATGAGCCGCATGACGAGGGCCTGGACGGCGAGTTCCTCGGGGGAGCCGCTCGGCAGGTCGTCGGCGGCGGCGACGAGGGAGGCGCTGAGGCTGTCCCGGCCGCTGGCGAGGGCGAGCCGGTCGAAGGGGATGCCGGGCAGTGACTCGCGGGGGCGGAACAGGCTCTGCGGGGCCTCGTCCCCGGAGAACCAGGCGCGCCGGGCCAGCCGGGACAGCTGCGGGATGATCGTGGCCTGGCAGGCCGCCGAGCCGGCGTGGCCGAGGCTGAGCACCGGCAGGTCGCGGACGTGCTTCTGGAAGAGGCCGAACTCGCCCTCCCTGACGTAGAACCGCGCCCCGAGCACGATCGACAGGTCGTACATGGTGTCGGTGAGCATCTTGGGCACCAGGTACTTCACCGCGGCCGCGTACACGCTCGTCTCGTCGGGCAGCAGATGCACCGCCCGGGTGCCGACCGTCGCCATGCTGTCGCAGATCAGCAGGTCGAGGAAGGCGCCGGTGAGGGTGGCGGAGGCGTGCGGTATCTCCATCACCGAACGCCGGTACAGCTGGCGTCCGAGGGCGAACCGCACGACCGTGCGCAGACTCGTGTCGAGGGCGCCGACGGCCATGCTGGGGATGGCGCTGCGGGTGATCTGGAAGGAACGCAGCGCCAGTTCCACGCCCTGGCCGCGGGCGCCGACGAGGGTGCTGTCCGGCACCGGGCAGTCGGTGAAGTCCAGCCCGGACAGCCGGCAGCCACGCACGCCGACCGCGGAGTACCGGGGCAGGACCGCGAAGCGCTCCGTGTCGAGCTGATCCCGTTCGACGAGCAGCACGGAGTGGCTGCGGCTGCCGGGGCTGTCGTCGGTGCGGCTGAACAGGGCGTAGGCGTCGGCCCGGTCGGCGTTGTTGATGACCTCCTTGCGGCCGTTGAGACGGAAACCGCCGGGCACGGGGTCGGCGCGGAACTCGTTGCGCACGAAGTCGTTGCCGTGCGGCAGCTCGTGGTAGGCGACCGAGACCTTGGAGCCGCCGAGCAGCAGCTCGGCCGTCCGGCGGCGCTGCTCCTCGTTGCCGGCGGTCCACACGTTGACGGCGGCCATGAACGACGTGATGCCGTAGCCGAGGCCGAGCGCCACGTCGCGGCGGAACACCTGCCGCATCACGCGGACGAGCGTGTCGAGGCGGTCGAGGCGCCCACCGAGGTCGGTGGGCACGAACTCGGCGTTGAGGACCAGGTCGTCGAGGAGCCGCTCACCGGCGGCGGGCAGTTCCCCGGCCTCGTCGGCGGCCAGCAGTCCGGCGGCGCCCAGCGGGTTGGCGGGGTCCTGGGGGTCCCCGAAGCGGCTCTCCAGGTCGGCGATCCGGGCCCGGACCTCGTTCTCCCGTTCCTGGTGCGCGGCCGGGTCGGTAAGGGCGGTGCCGTTCGGGGCTGCCGTCCCGTGCAGCCCCTGGACCGCGGGATCACTCAGCATGACGTCCCCTCGGATGTCCGGGTACCGCCGACGGCGACCCGGGTGTCGGTGTGTGCGTGCGCCGCGGCGGCCGGCGGACCGCCGGGTGCGCCGGATGCGTGGGTGAGCGGGGCGGCGTCGCCGGGTGACCCGGCCGGCCGGTCGGCGGGCCCGTGCAGCGCGAACGGGAACAGGGAGAACAGCTCGCCCGCCTCCCGTACGGCGCGCAGCCGCTCCAGCAGCGGGGGGTAGGCGTCGAGGTCGCCCGCGTCGGGCTCGCCCAGCCGCGCCAGCAGCCGGTCGAGGACGGGCCACAGCCACACCCCGTCCCGCCACAACGGCCCGGTGCTCCCGGCCTGCGCCGCCCGGTGGTTGTGCGTCCACAGGCCGAGGCAGGCGGCGCCGGCCAGGCACAGGCTGTACTGCCGGGCCACGTCGAAGGCGGCGGGCGGCACGTCGGAGACCACGGCGCGGTGGGCGTCCATCGCCTCGTGGACCCGGCCGGTCACCGCGAGCAGCCGCTCCGCGGCCCCGAGCGCGCCCTTGAGTTCGGGCCGGCCGCCGGCCTCGGCGCGCAGCGCCGCCACCGACGCGGGCAGGGTGGCCATGATGCCGCTGCCGCGCCGGGCCACCAGGGACAGCCGCTCCGGGGCGAGCGGGGGCAGGGGCTCCGCCAGGTCGAAGGCACGGCCGGCGCCGGCCGTGTCGCCGGTGCCGCGCACCCAGCCGCGGGACAGCGAACGGAACTGGTTGACCAGGGAGTTGAGGTTGACCAGGGTGTTGCCGTCGAAGAGGCCGACGATGCGGTGGTCGCGGTCGACCTTCTGGAACATCCCGAGGGCGTGGACGTCCTTGAGGAAGGCCCGCGCCCCGAGCAGCCGGGTCAGCTCGGCGATCACTCCCTCGGTGCCGGTGGGCACCAGGTACTTGGTGACGGCGGCGGCCACGCTCAGCTCGTCGGGGACGGTGTGCACGGAGCGGGCGGCGACCGTGGCCAGCGCCTCCCCGGCGAGGACGTCCGCGGCGGCCGAGGCGAGCACATGCCGTGCCTGCGGCAGGTCGACGAGGCGCCGCCCGAACAGTTCGCGCCGCTCGGCGAAGTCCAGGGCGATGTTCAGCGCGTGGTCGGCCGAGCCCAGGGACAGCGAGGCGCACATGGTGCGGGTGAGCTGGAGCGCCTTGAGCACGGTCTCGACGCCGCCGCCCTCCCCGCCGACCGCCGCGTCCGCCGGCACCGGGGCGCCGTCGAAGGCGATGCCGCTGATGTCGGCGCCCCGGATGCCATGCGTGTGGATCTTGTCGACGCAGCGGTAGTGCTCTCCCGGCGTCATCGGCCGCTTGTCGACGAGCAGCACGGTGAAGCCGCGCGGCCCGCCGTCCTCGGAGGTGCGGGTGAGCACGGAGAGGAGGCTGCCGCGGGTGGCGTTGTTGATCAGCCATTTCTCGCCGCTGATCCGCCAGCCGCCCGCTTCGTCGGCCTCGCCCCGCACGTCCCCGGCGAGCAGGTCGCTGCCGTGGGCGCGCTCGGTGAGGGCCAGCGAGACGGGGACGCCCGCCCGGATGTCCTCGGCGAGGGCGCGGGCCTGCTCGGGGGTGCCGGAGATCCAGACGCAGACCCCGCCCAGATACGTCTTGCCGTGGCCGACGGCGACGGTCATGTCGCGGCGGGCCACGACCCGCATGACCTGCATGACGGTCTCGTAGTCGGTGAGCCTGCCGCCGTGCTCGGCCGGGATGTAGAACTCCTGGAGGCCCCAGCCCTCCAGCACCCGGCAGATGTCGGACGGGAACTCCTCGTTCTCGTCCAGTTCCAGGCAGCGGGCGTGGGAGAAGGGCGTGGCGGGGTCGTCGGGGTCGCCGAGCAGCGACTCCAGTTCCTGTGCGACGCGGTAGGGAGGATGGTCCATGGTTCAGCCCACCGGTGCCATGGCCGGGTCGGCGGCCGGGGTGCCCGCCGCGGCGGACGCGGCCGTTGCGGCGTTTTCGACGAGTGTGCGCACCGAGGGGTCGAGCACGGAGTGCAGCGCGGTGACGGCGCCCTGGAGGAACAGCTTGCGCATCAGGGTCCGCTGGATCTTGCCGCTGGTGGTCCTGCGGACGGTGCCGGGGCGGACCAGCAGCACATTGCCGGCCGGTACGGCGAACTCCATGCCGATGTGCCGCTGGATGTCGGTGGCGATGCTCTTGAGGTCGTCGCCCGCGGCGGCGGCCCGGATCTCGTGGATCACCACGAGGTGCTCCTGGCCGCCGGTGTCGACGGCGAAGACGGCCCCGGCGCCGATCGCCGGGTTGAGGCCGCGGACCGCGCTCTCCACGTCGTACGGGTAGATGTTGCGGCCGTTGATGAGGACCATCTCCTTCAGCCGGCCCGTCACGAACAGCTCACCGCCGCCGCCCATGACGCCCATGTCGCCGGTGCGCAGCCAGGCGCCCAGCTCCTCCTGGCCGGCGATCCGGGCGCCGAAGATCTCCGCGTTGACCTCCGGCCGCTCCCAGTAGCCGGAGGCCACGCTGGCGCCGCGCACCCAGATCTCCCCGACCCGGCCCTCGGGCTGCTCGGCGAGCGTCTCGGGGTCGACGATCCGCACCTCGAAGTCCTCGGCCAGCGCGACCCCGCTGCTGACCAGGGTGCGGCGCGGGGCGCCCAGGAACGGTCCGGCGAGGGTGCCCTGCTCCAGGCCGGCCGCGTCGACCTCGCGCAGCAGCGCGCCCCGCGTCTTGGGGGTGCCGGTCACCAGCAGGGTCGTCTCGGCCATGCCGTAGCAGGGGAACATGGTCTCCGCGCGGAACCCGTGGGGCCCGAAGCGCTCGGTGAACGCCTGGAGCGTCTCGGCGCGCACGGGTTCGGCGCCGTTGCAGGCGGTGCGCCACGTCGACAGGTCCAGGCCCTCCAGCTGCGCGTCGGTGACTCGGCGGACGCACAGGTCGTACGCGAAGTTGGGGCCGCCGCTCGCGTTCACGCCGTACTCGCTGACCAGTTCGAGCCAGCGGGCGGGCTTGCGCAGGAACGACACCGGGGGGATGAGCACGCTCGTGGTGCCCAGCCACAGCGGCTGGAGGATGTGCCCGATGAGGCCCATGTCGTGGTAGAAGGGCAGCCAGCCGCCGATCATCGTGTCGGGGGTGTTGCCCGTGGAGCGGGCGATGGCCGCCTCGTTGGCGAGCAGGTTGCCGTGCGAGACCATCACGCCCTTGGGGGCGCTGGTGGAACCCGAGGTGTACTGAAGGAAGGCCAGGTGCTCGGGGCTCAGCCGCGGGTCGCGCCAGGCGTCCGCGTCACCGACCGTGCCCTGGTCGGTGGGCAGGCACACCACGTCGGAGAAGCCCTCGGCCGCCAGCCACGCCTCCACCTCGGGGGCGTGCTCGGCGAGGGTCAGCACGGCGCCGACGCGGGCGTCGCGGACGATCCCCGAGACCCGGCGGAAGTGCTGGCCCTGCTCGGAGGGCAGGGGCGCGGGCACCGCGACGGCGCCGGCGTAGAGGCAGCCCACGAACGCCTTCACGAAGTCCAGGCCCGAGGGGTACAGCAGCAGGACCTGTCGTCCCGCAAGGCCCCGTTCCTGCAGCCAGGACGCGATGTCCTTGGCCGCGCGGTCCAGGCTCCGGTACGGCAGTCGCTCGGGCTCCTTGCCCCGTACGCCGTCCGCGAGGAAGAGGAACGCGTCCCTGTCTCCCTGTTCGTCCGACCGCGTCAGCACGAGCTCCGCGAATGAACCGAATTCCGCCACCGTCTTTCCCCTCGCCTCGAAGCGACTCGTATCGCGTTGAAACCGGCTGAACCGGCCGGGCCGGCCGCACCGGGTGGACCGGGCGGCCGGCCGGACCCCCTGGTCCGCCCGACCTGTCGTGCCGATCGTCGGGTCCGTCTCTAAAGCCCCTCTTGCGGCCGACGTCACTCCCGTCGGCCGGGGCCGTCCTCCACCCGGCCGTGGCCCTCCAGTTGTGCCCACAGCTCCCGTTCACGCGGGGAGAGCGGCACATCGGCGACCAGGCGCTCGGGATGGGCGGGCGGCGGCTCGTCGAGCGGCAGCGCGCCGCTCCGCGCCCCGGGGTCCGGGTCGCCGAGCCACCACTGTTTGGCCTGCTCGACGTGGGCCGGCGGCACCATGCCGAAGATGACGGCGAGCGCGCCGAAACCGTCCACGAAGAATGTGACGACGCCCCGCCAGACGCGGCGCGGAGACCCCCACTTGCCGGGCGGGACCGCCATGTCGTCCCGCCTCAGGACGATCGCCGGGCGATGTCCGCGCTCAGCCGGACGTGCGCCGGCGGCGTCGGCAGGTTCTCCTCGGACAGGTCGTGCCGGAACGACACGGTGCCGTCCGCGTCCTCACCCGTCTCGGCGAAGCCCATCGACGGGTACAGGTCGCGCACCCGGTGGTTCTTGGCCGTCGGACGGTAGCGGGCGTGCACGGCGCCCGCTCCTCGGGCCCGGGCCTCGTGCAGCAGGGCGGCCAGGCAGGCCTGCTCGATACCGCGGGCGAACACCCGGCAGCTCAGCAGCATGTTGTCGATGTGCCACTCGCCCGCCGCCTCGGCGCCGCTCACCAGGACCGCGCCGACGAGGCCGTTGTCCCCGAACCGGTCCGCGGAGCGGATGGCCAGCACCAGCCCGTCGGCGGACTCGTGAAGGGCCCGTACGTCGGCCTGCTGGAGCCGCTCGGTCGTGAGGTTGAACTGGTTGGTGCGCAGCGTCACCTGGGAGACGCGGGCGATCTCGTGGTCCCGTACGGGCGAGAAGGAGACCTCGACCCCCAGTTCGGCGAGGTACTCCTCCATGGAGTCGGCGCTCTCCAGGAGGTCCTGGCGGGCCACCTCGGTGCGGTACTGGGTCGCGCGGGCGCGGTCCTCGGCGGTCAGCTCCCGCACGTCGAACCAGCCGTCGGCGAGCAGCCGTTCGATGTGCAGGGCGGGCTCCTCGTCGAGCC
Organism: Streptomyces neyagawaensis; assembly: GCF_023516595.1. Classification (GTDB taxonomy): domain Bacteria; phylum Actinomycetota; class Actinomycetes; order Streptomycetales; family Streptomycetaceae; genus Streptomyces; species Streptomyces neyagawaensis. The sequence continues at coordinate 14,724 of NZ_JAMGBG010000025.1, forward strand.
GGACCACGGCGACACCGGGCAGGCTGCGAGCCACCAGCCCGCACTCGAACGGGGAGTCGTCGGCGAAGACGAAGCTGTCCACGCCGAGGTTGAGCCGCTGGGCGATCTCCAGCAGGTTCCGGTCCTTGGGTTCCCAGTTGGCGGTGACCTGGACGAAGTCGCTCTCCCGCAGGGCCATGTCGGGGTGGTCGCGCAGCACACCGCGGACGGGCTCGATGTCGTTCTTGCTGCACACCGCGAGCAGCACGCCCTGGGCGCCGATCTGTCCGACGGCCTTCTGGAACCGGCCGAACGCCTCGCCCCGGTATGTGGTGGCGGCGGCGATGCCGTCGGGGCCGTCGTCGCCGAGGATGCCGTCCCACAGGGTGTTGTCCAGGTCGACGACCAGCACCTTCTTGGTGCGGCCGCGCAGCACCCGGGCCAGGTGGCCGACCTCGCGGGCGTAGCCGGCGAGGAGTTCCTCGCCGAACTGCACCTTGGCGTAGGCGGCGAGCCGGGGCTCGTTGACAGGGCCACTGGAGGCGATCAGCGGGTCGAGGTCCACGACATGGACGCGGTCGTGCACGGCGGCGAGCCGGAGCAGCCCCGCGTTGAACTCCCGCCAGATCACGCCGAGCCGGGCCCTGGAGCGGGCGTCGACCAGGCGGCGCAGCTGGGTGCGGAGCAGGGGCACGGTGTTGAGCACCAGGGTGCCGGCGCCGCGGGTGACGTAGCGTTCCGCGAGCGAGCCGATCAGGGAGAGCTTCCCGGAGAGGACGCGCTGGACGTCCTCCACCGACCAGGGGTGCGGCAGTTCGGCGAAGACGATCTCGGCGTCCAGGACGCACAGGGCGAGGTCGGCGGCGTACACGTCGCTGGAGATGTCGTGGAGGTCGCGCCGCCATGCGCCGTAGTCGCCCTCGGTCAGCCTGCCCAGCAGGCCGTGCCGGGCGAGTTCGGCGGTCAGCGGGGCGGTGAGCCCGCTCAGTGTGGAGCCGCCGGTGACGGCGACGGTGATCGTCTCGGTGCCGGGGTGCTCGCGCAGCACCTCCTCCCGGTCCAGCCGGGAGAGCAGCTGCCCGGCCCGCGCCAGGTCCGGGGCGGGCGGTCCGGCGGGGTCCCCCGCCGCGGCCAGCTCGGACAGCAGACCGGGCACCTCGTCGTACGCGTCGGCGAGGCGTCCTTCGGCGTGGAGGGCGCGCAGCCGGTCCAGCGGTCCGGTCCGCTCGCCCACGGCGGTGCTCACAACCGTGGCCATGGTGTCTCCATTCACTGAATCGCCCGTCGCGCGGCGCTCGCGGTGGTACGAGATCGCCGCTACGGACCCGCGCCCCGTCCCGGAACCGGGCCCACCACCACTGCCGGTGGCCGGACCGAGCCTGCCGAGCGGTTCTTAAGCGGGCCTTGAGCGCGGGGGCCTCGGGGGCCCGGCCCGGCGGCGCGGGAGAGGGCGGCGCGTGTGACGCGGGGTGACGGGGCCGCTCCATGTGCGCGGCATTCGAGTGAGGCGCAGACTGGCCGCAGGGGTCGACGATCTGGAGGCGCCATGCGGCTGAGCAAGGAGATCGACTGCACGGTCAGACTGGGGCTGCACGACATCAGTGATCAGGACGTGGCGACCCTCGTCAGCGGTGTCCGGAGCAGGGAGCACGAGGTCGCCATGCTCTGGGAGCCGGGCGCCGACTGCGCGCTGACCGTGGATTTCGGCGACGACCTGGAGGGCGCCCAGGCGCTGGTCGAGGCGGCGCAGGAGCTGGAGAAGAGTTCCGGCGACCAGGGCTGAGCCCCCGTGATCGCCTTCGCCCCGGCCCGCGACCTGCGGAAACACCTTCGCGAGCGGGGGCCTCCACGCGCGTCCGGGGGCAGCCCGGGTGACGCGCGTCCGGGAGGCAGCCCGGGTGAGCCGTCAGCCCTGCGCCGCGGCCTTCTTGATCGCCTCGCGGATCCTGCAGTACGTGCCGCAGCGGCAGACGTTCTCGATGCGGTCGATGTCCGCGTCCGTCGGGTGGGACGTCTTCTTCAGCAGCGCCGCCGCGGCCATGATCTGGCCCGGCTGGCAGAAGCCGCACTGTGCGACGTCCCGGTCGAGCCACGCCTGCTGCACCGGGTGCAGCTCGTCACCGTCGGCCAGCCCCTCGATCGTGGTGACCGCACGGCCCGCGCAGTCCGCGACCGGGACGACACAGGGCTGGATGTCCGCGCCGTCCAGGTGGCTCGTACAGGCGCGGCAGACGCCGACGCCGCAGCCGTACTTGGGGCCGGTGACGTCCAGCATGTCCCGCAGGACCCACAGCAGCGGCATGTCGGCCGGGGCCTCGACGGTGACCGGTTTTCCGTTGAGGACGAAGGAGTAGGAGGGCATCGGCACCTTCTCGGAGTCGGGTCAGAAGTTGAGGGGGAAACGGCGGGGCCGGGTGCCGGTCGCCCGCGCGTAGGCGTTGGCGACGGCGCCGGCCGCGGCGGGAACGCCGAGTTCGCCCGCCCCGCCCGGTTCCCGCCGCGAGGGCATGATGTGGGCCTCGAACCGCAGCGGGGCGTGCCGCTGGCGGGCGTACTCGAAGTCGGCGTAGCTGCTCTCGCGGACGGCGCCCCGGTCGATGTGCAGGCCGGCCCGCAGGACGGTGGAGATGCCGTCGATCGCCGCGCCCATGAGCTGTGCCTCGAGTCCGCGCGGGTTGACGGCCGTTCCGACGTCGGCCGCCATCACCACCTTGGTGACCCGGGGGTTCTTCGGGTCGGCGGCGTCGATCTCGACGAGGCACGCCACGCGGGAGCCGTACTCCTCGTGGACGGCGACGCCCTGCGCGTGGCCGTCCGGCAGGGCCCGGCCCCAGTCACCGGCGTCCGCGACCTTGTCGAGCACGGCTTTGACGCCCTTGTGCCTGAGGGTGGCGCGCCGGAAGGCGACCGGGTCCTTGCCCAGGCTCCTCGCGACCTCGTCGACGACGATCTCCTCGGCGGTGCGCATCGTCCCGGAGTCCACCGACCGCCAGGCACCGAGGGGCATCGCCAGTTCGACCGAGCCCGAATCCCCGGAGACCCGGCCGAAGTTGTACAGCCCGCTGTCGCTGGGCAGCGGGCCGGCGGCGCGGGTGGCGGCCCGGGTCACCCGGCCCTGTGCGGGTCCTTGGCCGGACCCCTGACCGGGTCCCTGGGCCGTTCCCCGGGCGGACGGCCCCCGCGCCTCGAACGCCTCGGTCACCGAGGCCATCGCGTGGGTGAACGCCACCACGCGGCCCCGTGCGTGGCTGGCCCGGATCCGGTGGTGGCTGGCCGGGCGCATCCTGCCGTGCTGGAGGTCGTCGGCGCGGCTCCACATCAGTTTGACCGGTCGGCGTGCCGCCTTCGAGATGAGGGCCGCCTCGATCGCGGCGTCGTGGTTCAGTCTCCGGCCGAAGGAGCCGCCACCGCGTACGACGTGGACCTTGACCTTCGACTCGGGCAGCCCGACCGCCGAGGCGATGCTGTCCCGCGCGTACATCGGCGTCTGGGAGGAGAACCAGATCTCGGCACGGGTGGCGCGGACGTCCGCCACCGCGGTCAGCACCTCCATCGGGGCGTGGCTGACGAAGGCGAACTCGAACTCGGCCTCCGTCTGGGTGGAGCCGCGCGGCGGGGTGCCGAGCCGGGGGACGGCGGCCCGCAGCCGTGAGCGGATCGCGGCGTCGGAGAGCGGCGCCAGCGGGCCCGGGGCCCAGGTGATCTTCAGGGCGTCCCGCGCCGTGAAGGCGTGGTGGAAGGAGTCCGCGACCACGGCGACCCCTCCGGCGATCTCGACGACCGCGTGGACGCCGGGCATGGCCCGCGCGGCCCGGGAGTCGACCGCGACGGCCTTCCCGCCGAGGGTCGGCGGCCGGGCCACGACGGTCGGCTTCGCCCCGGCCACCGCCAGGTCACCGGCGTACACGGCCTTGCCGGTGACGATGTCGCGGGCGTCGATCCGGGTCGTCGCCTTCCCGATCACCCGGTGCCGGGAGGCCGGCTTGGGCTTGCTGGACACGGCCGGCCGGGTGATCCGGGCGGCGCTCGCGGTCAGTGACCCGAAGGTGGCCGAGCGGCCGTCCGGCGCGATCACCTTCGTGTTCCGGGTCTTCAGGGTCCGCGCGGGAAGCCTCCAGCGTCTGGCCGCCGCGGTCACCAGCTTGGCGCGCGCCAGGGCGGCCAGCTCGCGGGCCGGGCCGTACAGCGAACTCACCGAGCTGGAACCGCCGGTGAACTGGTTGCCCTTGGTGCGGGCGTCGGCGAGCGGGATGTCGACATCGGCGAGCCGGGCGTCCAGTTCCTCGGCGATCATCATGGCGACGGCGGTGGTGACGCCCTGGCCGACCTCGACGCGCGGCAGCCGTACGACGACCTTGTTGGCCTTGGTGACCTCGAGGACGAGCATCTCCTCATCAGTACCGGTCACCAGGACGTCGGACGGGCGGCGGGGGGCGGAATCGGCGGCCTCGGCGCCTTCCGCCGTCGTCACGTCGCAGCCGAGCGGCGCGGCGACGGTCAGCGTGGATGCCGCGAGCGAGTACACGACGAACTTCCGGCGCGACAACTGACGAGCCATCGGACGCTCCTCTGCGAATATCCCGGCGCTTCGACAGGTAGGAGGGCTAGTCGCCCTCCGGGGTTGCCTGACGATCACCAGGAGAGAATGACATGTGTGGGTAATGTGAAGTCAGGGGGCAACTGTGGGAGCGGACACGGTAGTTGGCGGTGGCGGGGCTCCGCTGCTGGGCCGCTCCGTCGAACTGGCCCGGTTCGACGCGCTGCTCGACCGGGCGATGGTCGGCGCGCGCGGCGGGGTGCGGGGCGGCGGGTCCCGTGAGACGGCGGGAGGCGGCGGGTCCCGTGGCGCGGCCGGAGGCGGGGAGCCGCGTGACGGCGGCCGTTCCCGGCTCGTCGACATCACCGGTGAGGCCGGCATCGGCAAGAGCCGGCTGCTCGGCGAGGTGTGCGCACGGGCCCACCGGCGCGGCATGACGGTCCTGCGCGGCAGGGCCACGGAGTACGAGCGGCAGGTGCCGTTCCAGGTGTTCACCGACGCGCTCGCCCACCTCGACCCGCACGCCCTGGACGGCTTCGAGGAGACCGACGCGGTGGCGCCGCTCCTCCAGCGGGGCGGCGCCGTCGACCGGTTCGCACTGCACCGTTCCACCGCCGCGCTGCTGGCCCGGCTCGCCGCCCCGTCCGGGCTGCTGCTGGCCCTCGACGACCTGCACTGGGCGGACCCGGCGTCCCTGGAGCTGCTGGACCATCTCGTACGCCATCCTGTGCACGCCCCCGTGGTCCTGGCCGTGACGCGCCGCGACCGCCAGAGTCCCGAGTCCCTCGCCGCCAGGCTCACCCGGGAGCTCGACACCGGCACGGTCGTCCGCCTCGCCCTGGGTCCGCTGAGCGCACGCGACTGCGCCGAACTGGCCGGCCCCGGCCTGCCGCCCGCCGAGACGGCCGCGCTGCACGCCGCGAGCGAGGGCAACCCGTTCTACTTCCTGACCCTCCTCCAGGCCCACCGCGGGGGTACGGCGCCCGAGGCCTCCGCGCCACCCGGGCTCGGCGCACTGCTGCTGGACGAACTGACCGTGCTCTCCCCCGCCCGGCGCGGCATCGTCGAGGCGGTGGCGGTCCTGGGCGAGCACGCCACCCCGGCGATGGTCGGCCGGGTGACCGGCCGCTCCGGCACCGCCTTCACCGCCGACGTCCACGCCCTCACCCGCCGCGACCTGCTGCGCTCCGGCCCGCAGGGCCTGCTGACCCTGCGGCATCCGGTGGTGCGGACCCTCGTCCACGAGAGCACGCCCTATCTGAGGCGCGTCGAGATCCACGGGCTCGCCGCGCGGGAACTGGCCCGCGCGGGCGCCTCCGCCGCCGAGCGGGCCCACCATGTGGAACAGTCCCTGACCGCCTGGGACCCGGAGGCGGTGGCGGTGCTCGTCGAGGCCGCCGCACGCACCGCCCGGACCGCCCCGGCGAGCTGCGCCCACTGGCTCGATGTGGCGCTCCGCCACCTTCCCCACACCCCCGAACACGCGGTTCGGCGGCGCGAGTTGATGCTGCGGCGGGCCCGCGCCCTGGCCGCGTGCGGCGGTCTGCGCGAGAGCCGCGACCTGCTCCAGGAGCTGATCGCCACCCCACGGCGACCGGACGCGTCCCCGGCCACCGGTGAGGACCGGGGGCTGCGGGTGCGCGCGGTCGTCCTGTGCGCGCTGGTGGAGCGGCATCTGGGGCGCCGCACCGAGGCCGTCGCGCTGCTGCGCCGCGAGCTGGCCCGCGACCCCGCGCCCGCCGACGTGGTCAGGCTCGGCCTGGAGCTCGGCTCGGCCGCGCCCGAGCACGGCGACACCTCGTACGCCCGGGTGCGCGGCGAGGTCGACGCGGCGCTCGCCGCGGCCCGGTCCACGGGGGACGAGATCGGGGAGGCGGGCGTCCTCGCCGTCGCCGCCCTGGGAGAGGCGTACGAGGGCAACATGAGCGCGGCGCACAGGTTCGCCCGGCAGGCCGCCGCCCTGGTGGACTCCCTGCCGGACAACGACCTCACCGCGCTGTGCGAACCGCTGGCCCGGCTCGGCTGGGCGGAGGCGTTCCTGGAGCACTACCCGGACGCCGAGCGGCACGCGGAGCGCGGCCTCGCCATCGCCCGCCGCAGCGGCCAGCTCTATGTCGTGCCCCATCTGCTGCTGTGCCTGTCCCATGTCCGGGTCCAGACCTGCCGGATCTCCTCGGCGCTGGAACTGGCGGACCAGGCCGAGGACATCGCCCGCGGCATCGGCAGCGACCAGTTGCTGGCGTTCGTCCTGGCGAGCAAGGCCGCGGCCCTCGTCGCCGCCTGCCCGCCGGGCGATCCGCGTCCGCTCGCCGTCGCCGAGGAGGCGGTGTCCGCGGCCGGCACCGGGGTCGACTGGTGGGCCTCCACGGCCTGGTGCATCTTCGGCTGGGCCGCGCTGATGGCCGGCGACCCGGTGCGCGCGCGGGAGGCGATGCTCCGGGCGGGCGGCCCCGAACTACAGCGGATGCAGCCCTCGATGCGGCCGCTGTACCTGGAGATCCTGGTGACGTCCGCGCTGGTGACGGGGAGGCCGGAGGAGGCCCGCGGCTGGGCCGAGCGGGCGCGGAAGGAGGCGGAACAGCTGGGGCTGCCGATGCAGCGGGCGTCGGCGCTGCGCAGCACCGCCCATCTGCCGCTGGCGCAGGGGGACACGGCTGCCGCGGCGGACCTGTTCGCGGAAGCCGCGGCGGAGAGCGCCCGCTGCGGCGCGGTCTTCTGGGAGGCCCATTCGCTGCTGCTCGGCGCCCCGCTGGAGGCGACGGCGGGCCGGGTCCGGGCCGGTGGACAGTCCTGGCTGAGGGGGCGCCGGCTCGCCGAGGCCGGCGGCAGCGGCCTGCTGGTCGGCCTCGCCGACGCCACCCGTCCGCCCGGCGACCCCGAGGCCCCGTACGGCTCCCCGGACCGCGCCGAACTCGCCGAGCTGCTGGCCACCCTGACCGCCCGGGAGCTGGAGATCGCCGAGCTGGTGGCGCAGGGCCTCACCAGCCGGGCCATCGCGGACCGGCTCTACGTCAGCCGGCGCACCGTGGAGACCCATGTGTCCCGCGTCTTCCGCAAGACGGGGGTCTCCTCGCGTACGGCTCTGGCGGCGCTCATGGCCCGCCGCCGCTCGGGGAGCCGTTTCGGGGACGCCCGCACGGAGCAGGAGTGAGCCGGCCGGATGTCCCGGGCGGTGCCCGGTGCGCCCCGGTACGCACCGGCCACCGCGGTCCGGGCCGGGCTCGGCCGGCTACCTGACGTCGATGTGGTCGCCGGGCGCCGTCGCGGAGCCGGTCGTCGTGGTGCCGGCGAAGACGAAGCGGTAGGAGCCGTCCGCGCCGGCCCGGGTGGTGGCCCTCAGGGCGCCACCGCTCCCGCTCTTGACCGTCTTGACGGTGGTGTAGGTGCTGCTGCCCTGCCTGCGGAACTGCAACTGCACCGGCTGGGACGCGTAGCCCGTGTATCTGCCCGTGGCCCAGTCGGCGCGGGTCAGTCTGCCGGTGACCGTGATGGTCCTGCCCCGCCGCACCGGCTCCGGGGAGGCGTTGGCGGTCAGCTCGGCGGCCCGCTTGATCCTGGTCCTGGCGACGTCGTCGTCGTAACTGGCGTTCGCGTAGAGGTCGTAGGCGCCGAGGAAGAGTTTCCAGGTCCCGGCGGTGCCGTTGCCGTCCTTGAAGGCGACCGCCGGGTCGATGGTGAAGACCGTTCTGCAGCTGTAGCTGTAGCCGTCCTGGACCGGCGTCTCCGTGCAGACGGGGTTGTCGTCCGCCCCGAGGGCGCCGGTGATGGTGTCGGTGCTCGAACTGTCGGTGCCCTGCCACAGGAACGCCTGGGTGACGGCCACGCCCTCCTCGTCGAAGGCGGTGAAGGTGACGGGCACGGCCTTCTTGCCCTTCACGCCGAGGACGATGTCCTTGCCCTTGTTGACGACGCCGTCCTTGAAGGTGGTGCCGCCCAGCGCGTCCGGCCGGCCGCCGCCCGAGGCGAAGGCCCCGAGATCCGTCGCCGCGGCGGGGTGCTCCGCCGCCTGGGCGGGCCCGGGAAGGACGAGCGAGGTGAGGACGACGGCGCTGGAAAGGACCGCGGCCGCGGTGTGTATACGCATAGGACTCCCTCAGGACGAGGTGGAACGGCCCCGCCGAACCATGGTCGTGCCAGGGCCTGTTGATGTGATGAAGAGGCCGGTGCTCACCGGGACCCCTCGGAGGGGGCCGGGGCGTACGAGTGCGGGTGCCTCACCGGTCGAACCAGTTCCTGGCCTCCGCGGAAGTGAAGCCCCGCAGCACGGCGAGGGCGAAGACGATACCGGGGAGGGCCGAGACGCCGCCCTGGAGCAGCCCCAGCACACCGCCGACGAGGCTCACCGCCTCGACGACGACGACCGTGACACGGATCGCGTTCGACCGCTTGCCCACGAGAACGCCGCACAGCAGGAGCGCCGCCGCGATCAGCAGCGACAGCACGGCCACGAACCGGATCAGCCCGACCCCCTCGTCCTGACCGTGGTCCACCGCGTCGCTCACCACGGCCAGCAACAGGGCTCCGGCGGCCAGGTTCAGCACGGCCTGGACCCACACCCCCACCGTCGCCAGCCTCACGCTCTTCGGCATCTTCGCCCGCACGCCTGGTGTCGTCATGCACCCAGGAAACGGCACGGCTGTCAGGGACACGTCGGTAGGAGTACGTATTCCACGTACGTACCTGCCGCCGCCGTTGTCGCCGCCGCCGTCGCTCCGGGTCCTCTCCCCGCCAGGAGTCAGCCGGCGTGGCCGAGTTGGGTGAGGGCCACGTCCAGCATGTCGGCGAAGAAGTCGGCCGCGGTGGTGTCGAGGCACAGCGGTGGTTTGATCTTGAGGATGTTGAGGTGGTCGCCGGTGGGCTGGACGACCACGCCGAGGTCGAGCATGCGGTCGCAGAGTTCGGCGGTCTCCTCCGTGGCGGGTTCCAGGCGCTCGCGGTCCCGGACGAGTTCGAGGCCGAGGTAGAGGCCCGAGCCGTGGACGGCGCCGATGATGCCGTAGCGGTCGGCCAGCGCCTCCAGTCGGTTCTTCAGATGGCCGCCGACCCGGACCGCGTTGCCCTGGAGGTCCTCGTCGCGCAGGGTGTCGAGGACGGTGAGGCCCACGACGCTGGAGACGGGACTGCCGCCGGTGGAGGAGAAGAAGTAGCCCTGGTCGCGGTACCGGTCCGCGACCGCCCTGGAGGTGATGACGGCGCCGAGGGGGTGCCCGTTGCCCATCGCCTTGGCGACACAGACGATGTCGGGCACGACCCCCTGCTGCTCGAAGCCCCAGAACCAGTGCCCCAGACGGCCGTATCCGACCTGGACCTCGTCGGCGACGGCGAGGCCGCCGTGGCGCCGTACCGCCGCGTACACCTGGGCGAGATAGCCGTCGGGCAGGGCGACTCCCCCGGCGTTGCCGTAGAAGGTCTCGCCGACGAACGCGCCCGCCGGGCGGCCCGCGGCGGCCAGTTCGTCGAGCAGCGCGACGGCCTCGGGTGCGTAGCGCACGGCGTCCGGCCCGCGACGGCGGCCGCGGTAGGAGTTCGGCGAGTCCACGGTGTGCACCCAGCTCGGGCGGCTGGCCAGGGCGTTGGGGTTGTCCTGGAGCGAGGTGGACACCGCGTCGGAGGCGTACGTCCAGCCGTGGTACGCCTCACGCAGCGCGACGACGTCGTGCCGTCCGGAGGCCCCGATCGCGAGCCGAAGACCCAGATCCACGGCTTCCGAGCCGGAGTTGACGAGGAACACCGTGTCCAGCGGGTCGGGCAGGAGGGCGGCGAGGCGCTCGGTGAACTCCACCACGGAGGCGTAGTGGAAGCGCGAGTTGGTGTTGAGCCGCCGCAACTGCCGGGAGACCGCCTGCTCGACGCGGGGGTGGGCGTGGCCCAGCGGGGTGACGTTGTTGACGATGTCGAGGTAGGAGCGGCCGTCGGTGGACAGCAGATGATGGCGCCAACCCCGCTCGATACGGGGAGGGTTGGCGTAGTAGTGCTCCTGCACGGTGGCGAACACGGCGTCACGCCGGTCGAGCAGGTCCTCCTCGCCCGTGTGGCCGGGGTCGGCCGGGAGGCCGAGGAGCGGGGCCGGGTCGGCGGTGAGCGCGAGCCAGCCGGAGGCGTACTCGGGGCGGACCAGACGCGGGGCGGCGGGGCCGTCGGCGTCGCGCAGCGCGATGTGGACCGGGGTGCCGGAGCCGAGGTGGGCGATGTCCTCGCCCGCCCGCACCGTCGCACCGGCGGTGACGACGGGCCGGTCCGCGTGGGGGAAGGACAGCGACAGCACCTGTGCGCCGTAGGTGAGTTCGACGTGACCCGGCGCAGCGGTGCGGACCGTCCCCGCGGCGGGCGCCTGTACGACGGTGTCCCGGCCGAGCCGGAGGTCCATCCCGGTGGGCACCGTGGCCGGGGACAGCGCCGACAACGCCGGTGTCCGGGTGAGGCGCGGACGGGCGTACGGGATGGCGACGGCGGCTGCTCCGTCCGCGAGGGCGGCGGTCGTCAGCCGGTCCTCGGTGCCGGCGTCCGTCCAGGCGCCGTGGTCCATGGAGTCGGCGTCGGTGCACAGGTCGAGGAGGGCGATGTCGTCGGCGGCGAGGTCCCGCAGGAGAGGGCGTACGGGTGCGTCGGTGCGCGTGGTCCTGGCGGGTGCGTCGGCGAGGCCGGCCGCGTCCCTGACGAGGCGGTTCATCACCGGCAGGGGCAGGCTGGTGGCCTGTTCGAAGATGCGCCACTCATGGTCGAGCGCGTCCTTGGCGTAGGCGTTGTCCTCGTCGACGACGGCCTGGTGCCGTCCGCTGACCACCAGGACGGCGGCGCGCAGCACCACGATCGGCCACACCGCGTCGGCCTCCTCGGCGGAGAGCGGCCGGACGGCGTGGAAGGCGCGGACGGCCGGCAGGACATGGTGGGGCTCTGTGCCGTCGTGGTGGAGCATCGAGGACAGGGCCACGGCGAGTTCGCCCACCGCCCAACTGGTGGTCACGTCACCGAAGTCGATGACCCCGTCGGGCAGGGGCGGACGGCTGTCGGGACGGCGGATCACATTGTCGTCGGTGAGGTCCATGTGCACGGCCTGCGACGGCAGCGCGTCGGCGAGCCTTCGGACCTGGGCCCAGGCCTCCTCGGTCGCGGCCCGGACGGCGGTGCGCCGGTCGGGTTCGGCGATGTGCCCGGCGAGCTTGGCGACGACGCGATCGGCGTGCCGCGGGTCCCACTGCAACACACGGTCGAGGCCGGGGTGCCGGAAGTCGCGCAGGGCGCTGCTGACCTTCCCGGCGAGCGCGCCCATGCCGGCGACGGTGGCGGGAGACAGGTGCCGGGGTCCCGAGAGCGTGCCGCCGGGCAGATGGCGCAGCAGGCGCGCGACGGCCGGACCGCTGTCGGTGTCCACCGTCGTGCGGCGTGGGGAGCCGTCGGGGCGGCGCAGGACCGTGGCGATCCGCAGGTCCGGGCAGGCCGAGGCGATCAGGTCGGCGGCCGCGTCGGCGGCGTCGATCTCCACCGCGCCGAACGCGGGGTTGGCGATCTTCAGGATCGCCAGGGGTGTCCCGTCGCCGGTGTGCAGCAGGAAGTTGGCGTCCTGCTGGCTCCCCAGCGCCTGCGCGCGGGCGGTGAGGCCGAGGTGCGCGGCGGCGATGTGCTCGGCCTCGGCCGGCGTCAGGCGGGGCGCGGGGAGGGCGTCCTCGGCGAAGAAGTCGATCGTGCGGTGCTCGTCGGGCAGCATGCGGGGGTCCTCGGCTGGTGCGGGCGGGACAGGGCTCGGACGCTCGGGCCATCAGAAGGGCCGTAGGTCGGGGAGCCTTCAGTCGACGTGCCACAGGAAGCGGTGGGTGTGGATCGCGAAGTAGGGGAAGTTCTCCACGGCCGCGACACCCTCGACGGGCCGTACGACGTCGTTGATGAAGTCCAGGAGGTCCCGGGGGCCGGGGCACACCACCTCCGCGAACAGGTCGAAGCCGCCCGATGTCAGGACCGTGTACACGACCTCGTCGTGCCGGGACAGTGCGTCGGCGACCGCGCGGGGATCGCCGTCGACGCGCAGGCCCAGCAGTGCCATCGCCTGCTGGCCCAGGGTCATCGGGTCGGTCACCCCGACGACCTGGACCGCCTTGGCGTCGATGAGCCGCTGGAGCCGGAGCCTCGCGGCCGAGGGTGACAGCCCCACCTTGGGGCCCAGGTCGGCGTACGGGATCCGGCCGTCGACCTGCAACTCCCGCAGGATGGCCCGGTCGATGTCGTCCATGCGGACCTCTCCCCTGTACGAATCCGGCAAGCGTGGCGCTTGTTTCAAGCACCATGCCGGATACAGACGCTCGATTCAAGCGTGCATACGACAGAATCGAGCGCAACAAGAAGTCCGGCCCGCCGACGGGGAGGAGTCGGCGGGCCGGGAGCGGGGCGGCACCCGGTCGGTTCAGACCGTGGCGGGCTCGTCGTCGAGGCGGAACCTCGGGTCGCCCGGGACGGACGCGAGGAGCCTGGCGGTGTACGGGTGTTCCGGCTCGGCGAAGGTGGCCGCGGTCGGGCCGAACTCCACGAGGTCCCCGTGCAGCAGGACCGCGACCGTGTCGCTCACATGCCGGACGACGGCCAGGTCGTGCGAGATGAACAGCATCGTCAGCGAGAGCCGGCGGCGCAGATCCGCGAGCAGGTTGAGGATCTCGGCCTGGGTCGTCAGGTCGAGGGCCGAGGTGATCTCGTCGGCGATGACGAACCGGGGACGCGGCGCGAGGGCCCGCGCGATGGCCAGCCGCTGCCGCTGGCCGCCCGAGAACTCGTGCGGGTAGCGGTCCATGCTGTCCGGGTCGAGGCTCACCTGGCCGAGCAGTTCGGCGATCCGGGTCCGCACCGGTCCGACCCTGGCGCGGATCGGATCGAGCGCCTCGGCGAGCGACTGCGCGACGGTGCGCCGTGGGTCGAACGACGAGTACGGGTCCTGCGGGATCATCTGGACCGTCGCGGCTCCCTCCCGTCCGCGTGCGGCGCGCAGCGGGGCACCGTCCACGAGGATCCGGCCCCCCGACGGCCGGTGGACACCGACGAGTGTCCGCGCGAGCGTCGTCTTGCCCGACCCGGACTCGCCGACCAGTGCGAGGGTGCTGCCCCGGGGGATGTCGAACGAGACCCCCTTGAGCACCCTGCGGGCCGCTGCGCCGTGGCCGAGCTCGACGGTGAGGTCCTCGACGCGCAGCAGCGGGTCGGCCGTCCCCGCGTCCGGTGCGGTGGCTGTGGCGGACATCAGCGGCTCCCTTCGGCGGCCGGCGGGCGGTCCGCGGCGGTGTCGGAAAGATCGTCCGACGGCGTCCCGTGCGCCGTTGTCCCGGCCAGCGGCGTCCCATGCGCCGGTGTCCCGTCCAACGGTGTCCCGTCCAGCGGCGCCTTGTCCGGCTGCGTCCCGTCCACCGGCTTCCCGTCGGGCGTAGTCCCGTCCAGCGGCGTCCCGTCCGGCTGGGCCGTGGCCGTGTCGGCCGTCCACCGGACAGCGCTGAGGGGCGCGCCGGCCTCGACCGCGGCGGGCGTCGCCGCGAGCAGCGCGCGGGTGTACGGGTGGGTGACCGTCCCCCGGCGCAGGTCGCGGCCCGTCGTACGGTCGACGACCCGGCCGCCGTGGAGCACCAGGACGGTGTCGCACAGCACGCCCACCACGCCGATGTCGTGCGAGATGAACAGCATCGCCGTGCCGTGCTCGCGGTTGATGCGGCGGAACTGCCGCAGCACCTCCGCCTGCACGGTGACGTCGAGTGCCGTCGTCGGCTCGTCGGCGATGAGGAGCCGCGGGTTCGTCGTCATCGCGGAGGCGATCGAGGCACGCTGGAGCATGCCGCCGCTCAGCTCGTGCGGGTGCTGGCGCAGCCGCCGCTCGGGCTCGGTGACATGGATGTCGGCGAGGGCGCGGGCCATGTCCCGCCGGGCCTGACGCCGAGACGTCCCCAGATGCGTCCGGGCGACCTCGGTGAGCTGGGCCCCGAGCCGCAGCGCGGGGTTGAACGTGCCGATCGGGTCCTGGTAGACGATGCCGATCTCGGTGGCGAGGCGCCGGCCGGGCGGTGTTCCCAGCAGGTCGAGGTCGCCGAGGGCGAGGCGCGTCGCGTTCGCCCGGACACCCTCGGGGAGCAGGCCCGCGACCGCCATGGCGATGGTGGACTTGCCCGAGCCGGATTCCCCGACGAGGCCGACGATCCGGCCGGCCCCGATGGTGAACGACACGTCGTCGACGAGGGTCCGGTCACCGGCCCGCACGGTCAGCCCGTCGACGGTCAGCAGACCGTCCGGCTCGGTGCCGGCCGTGGCCCCGGCACCGCCCGGTGCCCGGAGCGCGCGAGACTCCTTCGCCGGAGTGGCCGGTGCCGCCGTGTCCGCCGCCCCGGTCGGTGCGGGCGCCGTGCCGCGGGTGCGCGGGTCGACGAGCGAGGCCACGCCGTCCCCGAGGAGCATGGCGCCCACACCGGTGACGATGAGCATGATCGACGGAGCGAGGACGACCGACGGCTGGGCGAAGATCGACGGCAGCGCCTCGTTGAGCAGCCGGCCCCAGTCGTACTGCGGGCTCTGTACACCGAGGCCGACGAAGGACAGGCTGCTGATGTCGAGCAGGGACAGGGTGAAGCTGGAACTGAGGAGCACCAGCAGCGGCCCGCTGATGTTCGGCAGGACGTGCCGGGTCAGGATGCGCGGGCCGGGAACGCCGAGCAGCCGCGCGGTGAGCACGTAGTCCTTGTCCGCGACGGTCGCGGCGAGGTTCGCCGTCAGCCGGGCGAACCCGGGGACGCCGGCGACGGCGATCGCGACGATCGCGGACCCCGTGCCCGGTCCGAGCACCGCCGCGATGACGAGGGCGAGCACGAGCGACGGGAACGCCACCGCCGAGTCGATGAGCCGCAGACAGGTCTCGCGCAGCCATCGGGGGGCGAGGTGGACGAGCGCGCCGATCGCGACGCCGACGACGAACGAGACGGCGGTGGCGGCGGCGGCCATGAGCAGGGTGAGGCGGGTCGCGACGAGGGCCCGGGCGAGGACGTCACGGCCGAAGGCGTCGGTGCCGAGGAGATGTTCGGCGCCGGGGCCCAGCCGGGCGTCGTCGGTGAGGGTCTCGGCGGAACCGCTCAGCAGCGGCGGGGCCACGAGGGCCACGACGACGAGCAGCCCGAGGATTACGGCGCCGGCCAGGAGCGACGGGTTGCCGCGCCACCGGCGTACGGTCGTGTCAGTGGCCACGCCGACCTCCGTCGAGAGTGCGGGGGTCGACGATCCCGAGGACGACGTCGACGAGGAGGTTGACGAGCAGGGCGAGCATGCCGACGACGAGGATGATGCCCTGGATCACCGGATAGTCCTTGTAGATGATCGCCTGGACGACCTCGGTGCCGAGCCCCGGATAGGTGAAGACGTTCTCCAGGATGATCGTGCCGCCGAGCAGCGACGTGAGGACGAGCCCGCTCAGGGTGAGGACGCTCGTCACCAGGTTGGGCAGCGCGTGGCGCAGATGGAGGCGCACGGATCCGAGGCGGTGGCCGCGGGCGGTCCTCATGTAGTCCTGGGCGAGGACGGAGGCCGTCTCCTGCCGGACGACCCGGGCGATGGCGAAGGCCGGGCCGATGCACAGCGCGGTGATCGGCAGGACGAGGGCGCTCGGTGTGGTGGCGCCGCCGGACGGCAGCAGGCCGAGGCTGATCGAGAACAGCACGATGAGGAGGGTCGCGACGACGTAGACGGGCGCCGACGCGAGGAGTCCGGCGATCGTGCCGAAGGCGACGCCGAGTCTGCGGCGGCGCCCGTCGCGGGTGAGGACGCCGACGGCCATGCCCAGCGGGACGGCGATGAGCAGGGAGAGCAGCACGGCCGGGATGACGAGCTGGACGGTGTACGGCAGCCGGGTCGAGACGATGTCCGCGACGGGGGTGTCGAACCGGAAGGAGGTGCCGAGGCGCCCGGACGCGATGTCGCCGAGGTAGTGGACGAACCGCGTCGTCATCGGCTCGTCGAGGCCCAGTCGTTCGCGTATCGCCGCGAGGGTGGCCGGGGACGAGTTGGTGCCGGCGATCGCGCGGGCCGGGTCTCCCGGCAGCAGGGGCACGATGAGGAACGTCACGACGACGAGCAGCAGCATCGACATCAGCAGCCCGCCGGCCCGGCGGACGGCGAACCCGGCCCATCCGCCGCCCAGTCGCAGCCCGGGAGCGCGTCGGACGGCCGCGGCGGGCAGCGGCCCGGCCGGGACCGCGGGCCCGGCACTCACAACGCCCCCGCGAGCGCCGCGTCGTCCGGGCGCCGCTCGTGCCAGCGGAACCGCGGTTCGAGCTGGGCGGACAGCCGCAGCAGCGTCGCCTCGTCGTAGGGTGCGCCGATGAGCTGGGCACCGACCGGGAGGCCGTCGGCGGTGGTGTGGACGGGCAGCGAGATGGCGGGCAGCCCGGCGATGTTGACGAACGCGGTGAACGAGACCATCCGGGTCTCGGTGGCCCGCGGACCGTCCGGGTCGGAGTTCGCCTCGTCGTACACGGGGCCGACCGGCGGCGCCACGACGGCCGTGGTCGGGGTGAGGAGGACGTCGAAGTCCCGGCCCCACTGGGCGACCACGTCGCGTGACTCGGCCTGCAATCGGGCCGCCGTCCGGGCGTAGTCGCCGGCGGTGACCTCCAGGGCGGTCTCCCGGCGGCGCCGGATGTAGGGGTCCACCGCGTCGGGGTCGTCGACGTCGATGGCGTAGGTGGAGGCGCTGATGATCGTCCAGGTGAAGCCCATGATCGCCTCGTAGGAGAACATCTTCGGGCGGGCCTCGACGACGTCGTGCCCGAGCGCGCGCAGGGCCTGCGCGGCCGTCAGCGCCGCCGTGCGGCACTCCTCGTCGACGGGCAGCCCGGTCGGCGCGTCGAGGAGCAGGCCGATCCGCAGCCGCCCGGGGTCGGCGCCGACCTCGTCGAGGTAGGGGCGCACCGGTTCGGGCGCGCTGTACCAGGAGAGCCGGTCGGGGCGGCCCATGACGTCGAGCAGGAGGGCCGTGTCGCGCACGGTGCGGGTGATGGCGCCCTCGGTCGTCGAGTGCTCCCAGGCCCGGACGAGCGCGGGCACGCGGCCCCGGCTGGGCTTGAGGCCGATGAGTCCGGTGACGGACGCCGGGACGCGGATCGATCCGCCGCCGTCGCCGGCGTGCGCCACCGGGGCGAGTCCGGCCGCGACGGCCGCGGACGCGCCGCCGCTCGAACCGCCGGAGGTGTGCGCCGGGTTCCACGGGTTGCGTGTCTTGCCGTGCCGGGCGTTCTCGGAGACGGTCAGCGCGCCGAACTCCGGCGAGTTGGTCCGGCCGAGGGGGATCGCGCCGGCGTCGAGGAGGAGTTGGACGTCGGGGTCCGTGACCGTCTGCGGGGTGTCCCGGATCGCCAGCGAGGACATGGTGTTGGGCTGTCCGGCGACGGAGCTGAGGTCCTTGATGGGGACGGGGACGCCGTGCAGCGGGCCGAGCGGCTCGCCGCGCAGCACCGCCCGCTCGGCCCGGACGGCCGCCGCGCGCACGGCGTCGGCGTCGAGCCAGACGACGGCGTTGACGGCGGGGTTGATCCGCTCGATGCGGTCGAGATAGGTCTCGGCCACCTCCACCGGGCTGACCTCTTTGGTGCGGATGAGGTCGGCGATCTGCTGGGCGGTGCTGTAAGGGTCGATCACCAGGGGGCTCCTGTGTCGGAAACGGTGCGAGGGGAGTCGGAGGGCCGGTCGGTCAGCCGGTGATGCGCAGGAGTGCGGAGGGCCGGTCGGTCAGCCGGTGATGCGCAGGAGTGCGGAGGGCCGGTCGGTCAGCCGGTGATGCGCAGGATCGGGTCGTCGAGCGAGCCGCCGAGCATCTGTGCGCTGAAGCCCTCGCGCAGTGCGTAGATGAACGGGTCGTTGACCAGCGGCACCGCGTCCACGTTCGAGATCAGGGCCTTGGCGGCCTTCCGGTAGGCGGCGCAGCGGGCCCCTTCGTTGGTCGCCTCGGCGGCCTGGGCGAAGGCCTTGTTCAGGGCGGGGTTCTTCACCGCGCCGAGGTTGCCGCCGCCCTCGGGCACGGTCGGGCCGACGAAGTGGCCGAGCGGGTTGGCGAGGGTGCCGAGGAAGTTGAGGTCGGCGAAGACCGTGAGGTCCCAGGCGTCGGGCTTGCCGAACACGGTCCCGACCCAGGCACCGACGTCGACGTTGGCGAGGGTGACGTCCGCGCCCGCGGCCCGCAGCGCCTCCTGGACGTACTGGTTCCCGGCGCCGGCGGGCCCGACGACCTGGGGGCCGACGAGGCGGATCTTCTTGCCCTTGAGCACGTCGGCCGCCGCGGCCTTGTCCTTCGGTACGAGGGACGAGGAGTCGGGGTCGTTGCAGGGGATGTTCTTCTGCACGAACATCGTCGACGGCTCACCCGTGTCCTTGGAGACGACCTTGGTGAAGGCGGCGCGGTCGACGGCCTGGGCGACGGCCCGGCGGGTGGCGACGTCCTCGAAGACGGTGCCGGGGCGTTCGTTGAACAGCAGGTAGAAGTCGGAGAACCGGCTGATGCTGACGCTGTGGCCGTTCACGCCGTCGAAGCGGGGGATGCCCGAGGCGTCGATCTTGCCGATGTCGAGCTGTCCGCTGGTCACGAGGTTGCCGGTCGCGGTCGGGTCGGGCGAGACCAGGTACTCCATGGTCGTGGCGACCTTGCCGGGGATCTTCGTGCGCCAGGCCGGCCATGCCTTGTACTCGGGGCGCAGCGTGTAGGAGTACGAGACGCCGGACTGGGACTTCCGCAGAAGGTACGGGCCGGACTGCGAGCCCTCGGCCTTTCCGGCGGCGAGGGCCTTTACGTCCTTGAGCCCCGCCGGGCAGACGATGCCCGTGCTCGCGACCGACAGGCCGGTGACCATGTCGCCCCACGGCCTGGCGAGCGCGATCTCCACCTTGTTCGCCGCGTCGTTCGCGGTCACCTTCACCTTGTTGCCGGGGCCGAAGACCGTGGGCAGGTCGGGCGCCGCCGTCCTGGGGTCGGCGAAGCGGTCGAGGGACGCCTTGACGATCTTCGGAGTGATCGGTGTCCCGTCGGCGCACGTGGCGTCGGTGCGCAGGGTGAACGTCGCCGAGGTCGGCGTCGCTTTCCAGTCGGTGGCCAGACCGCCGACGAGCCCGCCGTCGTCCTTGCGCACGAGGGTGTCGTAACTGTTCCGGGCCAGTTGGTAGTCCGGCAGGGACAGCGCCTTGACCGGGTCGAAGCTGGCCGGCACGTCGATCGTCGTCCGGATCTTCGTCGCGTCGGCGGCGTCGCCGCCCGGGCCTCCGGACGTCGCGCCTGTGGTGGTGCAGCCGGCGAGGACGGCCGTCATGGCTACGGCCGCGGTCACGGGGACCGCGCGGGTACGGGTGTGGCGCATGAGTGCTCCTGGAGAGGGGTGTCGCGCTCTGCGCGGGTCGCACGGGATCGGCGGGACGAGCGCGAGCAGGTACGGGCGGAGGCGGTGCGCGTGACGCTCGGCGGACGCTGCGCGGGAGCGGTCCGTGGAGCTCTCGGTGGGGAGAGAATGCCGCCTAGTTAACGGCGTAGTCAATAGCGTTAACTATCTTTGGCCATGGAGTGGCGGAACCCCTGCCGGTCGGCGGCAGTGAAGTCCTGCGGGTGGCGCGTGTCAGTCGCGCGGGTGGCGCGTGTCAGTCGCGCGGGAGCGTCGCCGCCTCCGCCTCGAGGGCGGTGAGGAGGATGTCCATCTGCCGGTGGAAGACCTCCGTCATGTCGAGGCTGCGCAGGTGTTCCTTGGCCGCCTCGGCATAGGGGTACGTGGCGGGGTCGGCCGGCTGGTACTCCTGCACCCAGTTGACCTCGGCGCCGAACCGCTGGTTGACGAGCCGCCAGGCGTTGTTGCTCGCCATGGAGAGGGCGAAGTTCGAGAACGCCTGGTAGTGCAGGACGGCCGCCCGGCCGCGCCAGCCGCCGCGGTGGAACGCCTCCAGGACGGCGTCGACGGCACGCAGCTCGTGAAGACCGCGGGTGACCCGCCCCATGCAGAGCGCGGCGGCCGCCGGGTGATCCATGGCGGTGTTCCAGGCACGGATCGCCAGGTCCCGCAGCGACTCGGTCCATGACTCGTGGGGCTCGTACCCCTCCAGGCAGAGCCTGTCGATCTCCTCCGCCACGGCGACCATGATGTGGTCGCGACTGGCGAAGTGCCGGTAGACCGCGGTCGCGGAGGAGGACAGTTCCTTGCCGAGCCGCTGGAAGGTCAGCGCGTCCGGCCCGTCCTCGTCGAGGATCCGCAGCGCGGTCGCCACGATGAGCCCCCGGGAGAGAGTCCCCCGTTGGAGTCGCTTCGTCGACCGGCCCCCAGCCGCTGCCACTCGAACGCCTCCCTAGGACGGACGGCGGACCCACACCGCCACGGCCTGCGCCTCTTCACCGACGAAACCGGCCCCAGCCTATGCGACCCATTTCAACCGGGTCACCCTGGACCGGGCACCCCCTGCTCGGGCAGCACGCCGACGGCCGACGAGGCCTCGACCTCGGCGCCACCCTGCCCGCCGCCCGCATCTCACAGATCACCCGCCGCTACACAGGCGCGTTCTTCGACCTGCACCTCCGGCACAGGCCCCAGCCCCTGCTCGACCAGCCGTCACCCCAGTACCCCGAAGTGGGTTTCTGTTCCACGGCCACGCCGAGCCGTTGCACGAGCGGTATGTGAGGTTCCTGCTGCCTGTCCGTACGGAAGCTGTCCGTGTGCCGTGAGTCCAGCCATGTGACTTGTTTTGTCAGTGACGCAGACCACGTTGAACGTTGAAACTGTTAGAGCCGCCACCGCACTTCGGTGTTGCCGCTCTGCACCTCCGCACGATGCTCGACGTCTCCACATGATCGAGGCACGTCAGCGTTCAGTAGCCCGAGGCATCTTCACCCCACACAGCCAGGAGGTCTGTGAGGCATGCCCCTGAGCCATCTGTCCCCCCGAGACAGGGCCCTGTTCTGGCAGTTCGGCCAAGGCCCTGAAGTCCTCGTCCCCCACCCTCTCGTCCACCAGGCCGTCGAACGGCGGGCCACCGCCGCGCCGCACGCGGTCGCCGCCGAGCACCAGGGCACGACGATCACGTACGGCGAGCTGAACCGTCGCGCCGACCGGCTCGCGGCGAGACTCGTCCGGGAGGGCGTACGGCCCGGCGATCACGTCGGCCTCTTCGTACGCCGCTCCATCCCGATGCTCGTCGGACTGCTCGGCACGCTGAAGGCCGGCGCCGCGTACGTCCCGCAGGACATCGGGCTCACCCCCGCCGCCCAGTTGCGGCACGTGATCCGCACCGCCGGGATCCGGGTCGTCCTCACTCAGTCGGAGCACACGCTGCGGGTGCCTCCGGCTGACACGGGACAGCGCCTGATCACCCTCGACGACGATCTCACCGATCTCTCCACGCAAGGCCCGGTCCGCCTCGAACGGCCCGTGCGCCCCGACGACGGGTGCTACGTCCTGTTCACCTCCGGCACGACCGGCAAGCCCAACGGCGTCAAGGTCACCCACCGCAATGTCGCGAACATCCTCCTCACCGCCCCCGGTGACCTGGGCATCCGCCCGGGTGACCGAGTCGCTCAACTCCTCAACATCGCCTTCGACATGGCCGCCTGGGAGATCCTCGGCTGTCTCGCCCACGGCGGCACACTCGTCGTCCGCGGCAAGGACGTCGCGGCCGCGGCCCGTACGGCGGACGTACTGATCGCGACGCCGACGGTGCTGTCGGGGATCGACCCGGCGGACTGCCCCCACGTGCGGACGGTGGCCGTCGCGGGCGAGCCGTGCCCTCGGCCGCTCGCGGACGCCTGGGCCCGGCGGTCCGCCTTCCACAACTCCTGCGGGCCCACGGAGACGACGATCGTCAACACGATGCGCCGCCACCGCGTGGACGACGCCCTGCTCACGATCGGCCGCCCCACCCCCAACAACACGGTGTACGTCCTCGACGAGCACCGGCGTGTGCTGCCCATCGGGGAGGTCGGCGAGATGTGGGCCGGGGGCGACTGCGTCTCGGCTGGCTATCTGAACAACGAGGCGCTGAACGCCGAGCGGTACGCCCCCGACCCCTTCCTCGGCGGCGGACGCCGTATGTTCCGCACCCGCGACCTCGGCCGCTGGACACCGGACGGCGAACTGGAGCATCTGGGCCGTACCGACGACCAGGTCAAGGTCCGCGGCTTCCGCGTGGAACTCGACTCCGTCTCCTCGGTGCTGGAGTCGGTGGCGGGCTGCGCCCGCGCCGTCACCCTCAAGCGGGACGCCCGCAGCCTGATCTCCTTCGTCTGCCCGGCCGACGTCGACCCGGACACGGCCCGACGCGCGGTGGCCGACGTACTGCCGTACTACTGCGTGCCGGCCACCGTCCTCCCGGTGGCCGCGCTGCCGGAGACAGACCGGGGCAAGGTCGACCGGGGCGCGCTGCTGCGGCTGGCGGCGGAACGGGAGGAGGCCGCGCGGGCGGTGACGGCTCCCGGCGTGGGAGCACCCCTGCTGCCGGTGGCGGCGGTACACGAGGGGGCGGCCCGATGACGTCGTCCATCGAGACCACGTCGGCCGGGACGGTGTCCGCCGGGACGGGAGGCACCCGGCAGGCATCGCCTCCCGCGCCCCCGGCGCCTCCCGCCGCTCTCGCCGAACTCCCCCCGCTCACATCCGCGCCCCGTCGCCTCCTCAAGCACCCCCGCCTGATGCACTACAACCGCCTGGCGGCCCTGGTGATACTGGCCAACATCGGTGTGGCGGCGGCGAGTTGGACACCGGACGCCGAGACCATGGGATACGCGGCCCTCGGGAACCTCGCGCTCGCCGTGGTCGTACGGCAGCAGTACGTCATCAACCTCTTCTTCCGGCTGGCGACCCGGGCTCCTACGAGCTGGCCGTTGAAGGCGCGGTGGACGCTCGGCAAGGTGTACCACTTCGGTGGACTGCACGTGGGCGGGGCACTGGCCGGGGCGGTGTGGTTCCTCGCCGGGACGGTCGCGACGACCGCCGACGGCGCCAACGGGCCTCTCGTCGCGGTGAGTTGGTCCCTGTTCGCTCTGCTCGCCGTCATCGTCGCCACCGCCTTGCCGCCGTTCCGTTCCCGCTTCCACGACCGCTTCGAGAAGATCCACCGCTTCGGCGGCTGGAGCGCCCTCGCCCTGTTCTGGACGCATACGCTGCTGGGCGGGCAGGGGCCGGTCGCCCTCGGGGTGCTGGCCGTGGTCACCTTCAGCGTCGCCCTGCCCTGGCTGCGGCTGCGCAAGGTGGACGTACGGATCGAAAGGCCCTCCGCGCACGTCGCGCTGGCCCGGTTCGACCATGGCGTGACCCCCTTCGCGGGGTCCTCCACCGCCATCAGCCGCAGCCCGCTCACCGAGTGGCACTCCTTCGCCAACGTGCCCTCACCCGGCCAACCCGGCTTCCGGCTGACCATCTCCCGTGCGGGCGACTGGACGGGCTCGTTCATCGACGACGCGCCATCGAAGGTCTGGGTCAAGGGCATCACCACGGCCGGGGTCGCCAACATCGAGACGCTGTTCAGCAAGGTGATCTATGTGGCCACCGGGAGCGGGATCGGCCCCTGTCTGCCGCATCTGCTGGCCGCCGAGGTGCCCTCACGGCTCGTGTGGGCCACACGCGATCCCCGCAGGACCTACGGGGACGATCTGGTCGACGAGATCCTCGCCGTCCAGCCGAACGCGCTGGTCTGGGACACCTCTCAGCACGGCAAACCGGACATGGTGCGGCTCGCGTACACCGCGTACCGCGACTTCGGCGCCGAAGCCGTCATCTGCATCTCCAACAAGAAACTGACCTGGCAGGTCGTCCACGGTCTGGAGCGGCGCGGCATTCCCGCGTACGGCGCGATCTGGGACTCATGACGAAGGGACGAAGGGACGAAGGGACGAAATGGCGAACCGTCAGGATCGAGGGAAACGGAGAGGGGAAGCCGATGAACACCCTCAAGATCGAGCGTCATGACCGCGTCGTCACGGTACGGCTCCACCGGCCGCACGCCCTGAACGCCCTCAGCAGTGAACTGCTGGCCGAACTCCTCGACGCACTGCGCCCGTTGGACCGCGACCCGGATGTCGGCTGCTTCGTGGTCACCGGTTCGGAGAGGGTCTTCGCGGCCGGCGCGGACATCAAGGAGATGGCCGGGAAGTCGGCCGTGGACATGGCCGCGGAGGACTACTTCGCGGACTGGGAGGAGTTCGCCGGATTACGGACGCCGAAGATCGCGGCGGTCAACGGCTATGCGCTGGGCGGCGGCTGCGAACTCGCGATGATGTGCGACCTGATCATCGCGGGCGAGTCGGCGGTCTTCGGCCAGCCGGAGATCAAGCTCGGCGTGATCCCCGGCATCGGCGGCACCCAGCGGCTCACCCGCCTGGTGGGCCGCGCCAAGGCCATGGACCTGATCCTCACGGGCCGCACGATGAACGCCCGCGAGGCGGAGGCGGCGGGCCTGGTGTCACGCGTGGTCCCGGACGACCACGTCCTCGCCGAGGCAACGGAAGCCGCCGCGACCATCGCCTCCTACGGCCGCCCGGCGGTCACGGCGGCCCGCGAGTCGGTCGACCGGGCCCTGGAGACCGGCCTGCGCGACGGACTCCTCTTCGAACGCCGCGTGTTCCACGCGCTGTTCGCGACGGAGGACCAGAAGGAGGGGATGAGCGCGTTCAAGGAGAAGAGGACGCCCGTCTTCAAGGGCCGCTGACAGGCTGACCCGACCCACCGAGCGGGGCGGCGCGCCGGCAACCCCGGCCCGCCGCCTACGCCGGTTCGGTGAACTGGTCGAACACCGTCACGGCGGCGCGGGTGGCGAGGGACCAGCGGTCGTCTCCCTCCGGGTCCTCCAGGTTGGGGTGTCCGGCGATCCAGCGCATATGGAAGCCGTCGAGCAGGGCCGCGATGGTGGTGGCGAGGTGTTCCACCGTGTAGGGCGCGCGCATGCGCAGCCCGTAGGCGTCCAGCAGCGCCTGGTACGCCTCGCGGGCGACCTCGGTGAACGACTCCCCGTAGTGCCCGAGGGCTTCGCGGACGCGCGGGTTGGCGGCACTGGCGTAGAAGCCGAGCAGCACGCGGTAGATCGGGTCCACGCGGTGGTTCTCGTGGTTGTCCGTCAGGACGTCGTTGAGAGCCTCCCGCCAGGTCGTGCCGCTGTCGACCGCCTCCTTGAAACGGCGGATGCTCTCCGGCAGCCCCGGGACCAGTTCGGCCTGTCGGCTGGTGAGGTGGAAGAGGAGATCCGCCTGGAAGTCGGCCTGGGCGGGCCAGATCTGGTAGATGGATCCGGTCGTGATCGCCGGTGCCGTGTCGTCGCCCAGCCGCTCCCGCATGATGCGGGTGGCTTCCTCGGTGACCCGCTTGACGCGAATGTGAGCAAGGGCTGCGGAGACAGCCTCCTCGCTCGTGTCGGAGGCCCCGGCGCACACGAGCTTGGTGGCCGCTTCCAGCATGAGGGCCCGGGTCTCTTCGGGTGAGCGCCGAGGGAGTCTGCGTCTCACGGCGGGCTCCGTCATGTCCTTCGCCTCCCATTGCATGATCGTTAATTCGGTGTGAACCGGGGCGTTGACAGGGCGCCAGCGTACACCTAGATTCCCGATCCGTAAGAAAGTTACGGAACTCGGAAGCGCCGGTCACCTGGCCTTTCGAAGGTCCTCTGGCTGGTCCGAGGCACCGGTCACCCCTGTGCCCCCTCCTGCCTTCCTCCGCCTCCGCGCTCTCCCCGCTCTGTGCTGTCCCCCGCTCTGTGCTGTCCCCGCTCTCCCCGCTTTCACCGCACTCCCCGCTTTCACCGCTCTCCTCGCTTTCTGTGCTCTCCCGCATGCCGCGCCGGGCACCGCCCTGCCGTTTTCCGATCCTGGAGGATCCCGCATGCCCTCGAACTCACGCCCCCTGAGACTCGGTCTCGTCTCCGCCGCCATGGCGCCCCTGCTGGGGATCGCCGCATGCAGCGGATCGGGCACCAGCACGTCCTCGTCGTCCGGCGCCTCCGGCGGCGGCTCCTCCGCGACCGCGGACTCCCGCTCGGCGAGTGACGTCGTGACCGACTACCTCGGCTACGTCGGCGGAAAGGCGGGCAAGGCCGACGCCGGTCTCGCCCCGGTCACCCTGGGCTGGGTGAACGTCGAAGGCGGCCCCGGCGGCAACCCCGAAGCCACCCTGGGTGCCCGTGCAGCCGTGAAGTACGTCAACGACAAGCTGGGCGGCATCGGCGGGCACCCGCTGAAGCTGAACGTCTGCACGGTGGTGTCCGCCGAGGAGGAAGGACAGAAGTGCGGCCAGCAACTGCTCGGCGCCAAAGAGGTCTCCGCCATCGGTGTGGGCAACCTCTACCTCGGCGACGCCTCCTTCAACTCCGTGATCGCGGGGAAGAAGCCCGTGTTGGTCGGCGTGGCGACGGGCCCGACCATGCCCACCGCGAAGAACACCTTCAGCACGTTCGGCGACCTGCCGCACATCTTCGGCACCTGGGGCTCATACGCCCGTGACGTGCTGAAGGCGAAGACCGCGGCGGTGATCCACACGAACACACCCGGCGACAAGATCGCCTCGGGGGCGGCGGTGAAGGGCCTGAAAGCCGCCGGTCTGAAGGTGAAGTCCGTCGGATTCGACGCGCAGTCCACCGATCTGATCGGCCCGGTCACCGCGGCCGGGGCGAACACCGCGGACGTCGTGGTGCCCATCTCCGTCGGGGGCGGATGCGTCGGGATCGCCAAGGCACTGAAGCAGCTCAACGTCACCAAGCCGGTCGTCTCCACACCGCTGTGCATGTCCCCCGACGTCGCCCAGGGGCTCGGAGGAGACCTGCCCAACTGGACGTACGGCGTCGCCCAGACGCTGCCGATGGACTCCTCGGCCGCCGACTCCAAGGCGTTCCTGAAGGCATCGGCGCAGGTGGGACTGGGCAAGGACGACCAGTCCAAGGTCTTCGCGCCGCTGGGCTGGAGCACGATCCTGACGTACGCGAAGGTGCTCGACGCCATCGGCCCGGACAAGATCACCCCCGCGTCGGTGACCGAGCGGCTCAAGAAGTTCCCCGGCCCGGTCATCATGGGCGCCGCCGAGGTCGCGTGCGGCAAGTACCCGGACGCCCCCGCCGTCTGCAACGACCAGGCCAGGTTCTACCAGTACGAGGGCAAGGGCCGCTTCAAGCCCCTGACCGACTGGATCCGCCCGCCCCAGTGAGCCCTCACCCGACCCGCCGCCGCTGAGGTCGCCGCCCTGACAGGACGCGGCCTCAGCAGCGCGGACCCGCGGATGTGCGGGCTCATGACAGGAGTCATGCATTGGAACAGATCCTGCTCTTCGCCGTGCTCGGCCTCGGCCAAGGGGCACTGATCGCCGGCATCGCGCTCGGCGTGGTGGTCACCTACCGGGGCTCGGGCATCATCAACCTGTCCACCGGCGCGGTCGCCATGGCCTCGGCCTATGCCTTCTGGGCCCTGACCACCGGTTTCTTCGGGGTCACACTGCCCGTGGGGGCCGCTCTCGCCGGTGCCCTGGCCGTCGCGCTCGCCGTCGGAGTGCTGACAGAGGTGGCGGTGTTCAAGCCGCTGCGCACCGTCTCGCCCCTGGCCAAGCTCGCGGCCTCCCTCGGCATCCTGCTCACCCTTCAGGCCACCGTCCTCCTGGTCTTCGGGGTCCAGCCGCAGCAGGCACCGAGCATCCTTCCGGCCGGCACCGTCACCATGCTGGGCGTCACCTCTCCCTCCGACCGCTTCGTCCTGGCCGGCCTGGTCGTCGTGATCGCGCTCGTCCTCGGGGCCCTGTACCGGTGGAGCCGCTTCGGCCTGGCCACCCGCGCGGCTTCGGAGAACGAACAGGCAGCCCTTCTGGCGGGCCTGTCGCCCAACAGCGTCTCGATGGCCAACACGCTCCTGGCCGCCCTGGTCGCCGGGCTCCTCGGTGTCCTGGCCGCGCCCATCGTCCAGGTCGACTCCATGACGCTGCCCCTTCAGGTGGTCCCGGCCCTGGCCGCCGCACTCTTCGCCGGGTTCACCTCGCTGTGGATCGCCTGCACCGCGGGCATCCTCATCGGAGTGCTCCAGTCGGTCGTGTACTACCTGTCCACGCAGAGCTGGTTCCCGACCGACAACGGCAACGCCATGCCCGGCCTCCAGCAACTCCTCGTCTTCGCCCTGATGGTCGTCGCCCTGTACGTGCGGGGCGCCGGTCTGCCGCGCCGCGGTGAACTCGTCGAACAGCGACTGCCCGCGGTGCCCCTGCCGGAGCGGCTGCTGCGTCCCGCGCTGATATCAGCCACGGTCGCCGCCGCCGCACTGATCGTGCTCCCGTTCGACTTCCGCCAGGCGCTCACGAACTCGATGATCGGCATGGTCATCGTTCTGTCGTACGTCGTCATCACCGGCTACGTCGGGCAGATCTCCGTGATGCAGCTCGCGCTCTCCGGAACCGCGGGCTTCGTCCTCTCCCACCTCTCGGTCGGGTGGGGGATCCCGTTCCCGTTCTCCGCCCTCGGCGCGATGGTGCTGGCCACCCTGCTGGGCGTGGCCGCGGGCGTCTCCGCCCTGCGGGTGCGGGGAGTGAGCCTGGCCGTCGTCACCCTGGCCGCGGCCCTGGCCATGGAACAGGCGCTGTTCAACAACACCTCGTTCGGCGGAACGGCCGGGGTGTCCGTACCCCCGCCGCGCCTGTTCGGGATCGACCTCGGGCCGAAAGCGGACTTCCGCGGCCTGGACGGCAACGAACCCAGCCCCATGTTCGGCTTCCTCGTCCTGGCCGTCACCGTCGCCCTCGGACTGTACGTCGCCCATCTCCGGCGCACCGGACTCGGCCGGCGGATGCTCGCCGTCCGCTCCAACGAGCGCGCCGCCGCGGCGGCCGGTGTCGACGTGCGGGCCGTGAAGATCGCCGCGTTCACCATCAGTTCCTTCATCGCCAGCGCCGCCGGCACCCTCTACGGCTACAACTTCGGCTCGGTCAGCGCCGCCCGGTTCACCGCGCTGGCCGCCCTCGGCCTGATCGGTTTCGCCTACATCGGCGGCATCACCATGGTGTCCGGAGCCGTGATCGCGGGGCTGATGTCCACCGAGGCGCTGCTGCCGCACGCGCTGGACAAGTGGTTCGGGATCAAGGGCACTTGGGCCCTGCTCTTCGGCGGCGTCTCCCTGATCGTGACGCTGATCGCCAACCCCGACGGCATCGCGGGCGCCGCCCACCGCCGGAAGAGGGCGAAGAGGGCGGCACGCGCCGCGGCCACGACGGGACCACCGGCCGACAACGCATCCGCCCCGGACATCCACCTCGGCCGTACCCCTGCCGACGCCAAGGAGGTCGCATCGTGAACGTTCTCTCCGTCCAGCGGTTGGGCGTCAGCTACGGCGGCGTCCACGCGCTCAGCGATGTCTCCCTGGAGGTCGGCGAGGGCCAACTCGTCGGGCTCATCGGCCCCAACGGGGCCGGCAAGACCACCTTCGTGGACGCGGTCACCGGCCTCGTCGCCGCCCGGGGGCGGGTGGTACTGGACGGCAAGGACCTGACGGGACGACCGCCCCATGTACGGGCCCGCCGAGGACTCGCCCGCACCTTCCAGAGCAGCGAACTCTTCGAGGACCTCACGGTCGCGGAGAACCTCCAGGTCACGGCGGACCCTTCGACATGGTGGACGGCGCTCGGCGAGACCTTCGGACGCCGCCCGGCCTCGAACCCCGCCGTCCCTGAGGCCCTCAAGGCCCTGGGACTGGAGGACCTGGCCGACGCCTCGGCACACGAGCTGTCCCAGGGCAGACGCAAACTCGTGGGTGTGGCACGAGCCTTGGCGGCCCGGCCCCGCATCATCTGTCTCGACGAACCCGCGGCCGGCCTGGACACGACGGAGAGCGCCGAACTGGGACGCAGACTGCGCGGCGTCACCGAAGCCGGCACCGCGCTGCTCCTCATCGACCACGACATGAGCCTCGTGATGGGCATCTGCGACCACGTCGTCGTCCTGGAGTTCGGCAAGGTGATCGCCTCCGGGACACCCGCGGAGGTCCGCACCGACCCCGCCGTCGTCACCGCCTACCTCGGGGCATCCGCCGCCCAGCCCGCCACCGCGCCCGGCACGTCGACCGGTGGCTCCGCCAAGGCCCTGACCAGCACACCGGAGACACCATGAGCACCCCCGTCCTGAAGCTGGCCGGACTCACCGCCGGATACGACGGCGCCGCCGTCATCCGCGAGGTCGACCTCGAGGTGGGCGCGGGAGAGGTCGTCGCCCTCCTCGGGGCGAACGGCGCGGGCAAGACCACCACGCTCAAGACCGTCTCCGCGCTGCTGCGCCCCCTGGCCGGCACGATCACCTTCAACGGGACGGACCTCGGCAGGATCCCGGCAGCGACCCGGGCCCGCCTCGGCATCGCCCACGTCCCGGAAGGACGAGGCATCTTCTCGGGCCTCACGGTGGCGGAACACCTGCACCTGGGTCACCGGGGCGAGCGCCTCGACCGGGCGGCCGCCCACCGGTACTTCCCCGCCCTGGCCCGCCTCCAGGACCGCAAGGCAGGGCTGCTCTCCGGCGGCGAGCAGCAGATGCTCGCCATGGGGCGAGCCCTGGCCCGGGGCCCCAAGCTGCTCCTGCTCGACGAGCTGAGCCTCGGTCTGGCGCCCATCATCGTCGAGGAGTTGCTGCCCATCGTCAGGCGCTATGCCGACGACACCGGCTGCGGGGTGCTGCTCGTCGAACAGCACGTCGGCCTCGCCCTCGACATCGCCGACCGCGGCTACGTCCTCTCCCACGGCGAGATCACCGCGCACGCCACGGCCCGGGAACTCCGGGCCGACCAGTCGCGGATCATCACCGGCTACCTCGGCGAGCAGCCGGCCTGACCCGGCCGTACCCCAGAGAAGGAGTCCGATGTTCACCTTCGCAAGCGAAGACGGCGTCCAGATCCACGTGCACGAATGGAAGCCGGACACGCCCCCGCGAGCCGTCGTGCAGATCGCCCACGGCATGGGCGAGCACGCCGGCCGCTACGCCTCACTCGCGACAGCGCTGACCGCCCAGGGCTACGCCGTCTACGCCAACGATCACCGCGGACACGGGCTGAGCAGGCACGCCGAGCCCGGTCACCTCGGGGACGACGGCTGGAACCGGCTCGTGGGCGACATGGTCACCCTGTCAGGGGCCGTCCGCGAGCGGCACCCCGGCCTGCCGCTGGTGCTGCTCGGACACAGCCTGGGTTCCTTCGCCTCGCAGCAGTACGTCCTCGACCACGCCCACCTGATCGACGCGCTCGCCCTGGCCGGTACGACCGCGGTCGACGCCATGCTGGCGGCCCAGGCGCACACGGCCGCGGCGGGAGGAGACCCACTGCTCGCGCTCAACCAGGCGTTCCAGCCCAGCCGCACGCCGTTCGACTGGCTCAGCCGGGACGAAGCGGCCGTCGACGCCTACCTCGCCGACCCGATGTGCGGCTTCAGCCTCGACGCCCAGGGCATGGCCGACATCTCCCTCGCCTCGGCCTCCCTCGCCCGGCCCCGGGGCATCCCGGCGGACCTTCCCGTCTGCGTCCTGGTCGGAGATCACGACCCGCTGAACGCCGGCCTCTCCCTCAGCAACCTGCTGGTCGAACGCTACGGCGAGGCCGGCCTCACCGAGGTGACCTACCTCATCTATCCCGCGGCCCGCCACGAGCTGTTCCACGAGACCAACAGCCGGAAGATCGTCAGCGACCTCCTGGCCTGGCTGGACGGCGCTCTCGCCACGTCGACTTCGCGCACTTCGACGTCGCGCACCGCGGCAGGGCTGGACTAGCACGGCCGTTCGGTGTCAGCTCCAGGGCGCCACGAGGACGAAGGAGCGGCTGGCCCGGTACGCGGCCGTGCCCTCGGAAGGGTCGAGCCACAGCTGGAGGTTGTCCCGGTGGCGGAGGTAGCGGCCGGGGTAGTTGTAGGACTCCAGGGAGACCGAACCGGCCGTGGAACCCGGACGGGGGCAGAAGGTGGCGTCCTTCCGGAAGATGGCGGACCCGTCGTCGGTGTCCAGCTTGATACGGAAGGCGTAGTGCCGCAGATACCTGCCCGTGGCGTCCCTGAGTGAGGAGCAGCGGGGGTCGGCCAGGCCGGGCACGAAGGTGAAGGTGGCCGCCTGCCGGGTGGCCGCGGAGCTGGTGGCGCCGACCGGCCCCAGGATGCCGAGTCGGCCGGACTGGCTCACGTAGCCACCGGGCTTGTCGACCGACCGCAGCGCATGCCGTCCCGCGAACCGTGTCTCAGCCGTCGCCGCCGGGGCCGATGTCGCCGGCGACGGCGGTGTTGGTGTCGGTGTCGGGGTCCGTGAGGCGGACGTTCTCGGGGACGGCGGCGCGGACGAGGCGGCGGGCGAGAGCGGGGCCGCGACGGCGGGCTGCGGGGCCGGCTCGTGCGGTCCCGTGGCCGTGTACCAGGCCACTCCGGCGGCCGCGAGCGTGACGGCACCCGCGGCTGCCGTCGCCACGGGCTTGGCGGCGAGCCTGCCGAGCGTCCGCGCCGTACGGCTCGCACCGCTCACCGTGTGCGGGCCCGCGCCGACGGTCGCCTCGGCCGAGCCCGCCCCCAGCGCCCTGGCGAGCACCAGGCCCGCCAGGCCGGCCGGCACCGGCACCAGGGCAAGGCCTGCCAGCAGCCCCTCCGCCGGTATCAGGTCGGACGAGTTCGACAGGCACTGCGGACAGTCGCGGACATGGCGTGCCAGCCGCTTGCGCCACAGCCCGGACGGCCGCCCGTCCCACGAGGCGAGCACGGCGGCCAGGTCCGGACAGCGCGGCGAGGCCGTCACGGCTCGGACGACGGTGCGCGCCGTCTCCAGCCGTTCCTTGACCCGCTGGACGCGGACCGCGGCATGCTGCGGTGTGAGACCGCAGGCCTCCGACAGCTCGCGGCGGGTCAGTTCACCGACGCTCTCCATCCACCACAGCGCGAGTACCTCGCGTTCCTCCTCCTCCAGCCAGCGGGTCGCCTCCACCGCTTCTCGCCGCTGGCCCGACAGCGCGAGCCGAAGAATCGCCAGGTCGGAGAAGTCGGCCCCCGGGTCCGACTCGTGGGCCTTCTCCTCCAGGGGTTCCACGGTGAGCGGGGTGCGCCCCCTGCGCCACCGGTCACGGATCTGTCGCACGGTGATGGCGACGAGCCAGGACCGGAACCGGTCCGGTTGCTTCAGTCCGGGCAACCCGTCCAGGACCCGCATCATCGTCTCCTGGACCACGTCGTCGACGTCGCTGTGCCCGTCCAGCGCCCGCCCGACGATGTTGTAGACCAACGGCAGACAGTCCCGTATCAGCTGTTCCGTGGCCTGCCGGTGACCCGCCCGCGCCGCCGTGACGACGGCGGCGTCCGGCCGCTCCTGCCTGTCCTGCGAGCGCACCGCACCCCACCTGCCCCGTCTCCCTGCCGATGTGCCGAGGCGCCAGTGTGCCAGGAGGCCCCCACGGCCGTACCCGCCGTACACACAACTGCACAGCAACGAACGATGTCCCACCGACAGCGGGCTGTTCTACGGCGGTACCCGCGGTAGGTCAACAGCCTTGGCATCCCCTCCACAACCCGTCGGAGTACCAGCCGGGAGGCCTCACGGCACTGCCGCTGCCCGCCACGCCCGCCGGCGCCGCCTCCGTCTCGTTCGCCCTCTGTGCGGCCCGCCCCGCCCTTTCCGTTATGCGCGAAGCGCCGGTGCGTCTCCTGTGTGTACGACTCCCGCGCACCACCGTTCTTGGTTTGTCTCTTGACACTCCCCTTACCCACCTCTAACTTTTCGCCGAATTCACGAACAATGTCCGGCATTTCGAACCATACGCGTACTCGCCGGATGCCCTTCGCCTGTCCCGGCACCCGCAGAAAGACGGGAAACGCACATGCGCACGCTTCTCTCGCGGCTCGCGGCGATATTGGTCGCCGCCTGCCTGCTCTTCACCTCTCAATCCCTGGCCGCACCCGAGCGGGCGGCCGCCGCCGAACCGGGCTATCTGATGACGCACTTCATCGGGGAGGGCTCGAACGGCCAGCAGATCTACTTCTCGTACAGCACGGACGGCCTGAACTGGAACGACCTCAACGGCGGCGGAATAGCCCTGCGCTCCACGGTCGGCACGAAGGGGGTGCGTGACCCCGCACTGGTGAGATCCCCCGACGGCAGCAAGTACTGGATCATCGCGACCGACCTGTGCATCAGCTGCGGGCAGTCGTGGGCGGACTCCATCAACAACGGCAGCCGCAACCTCGTGGTGTGGGAGTCGACGGACCTGATCAACTGGTCGGAGCCGTGGCTGCTCAACGTCGCCGGCGCGATCCCCGACGGACGCAACGCCTGGGCTCCGGAGGCCATCTGGAACTCCGAGACCAACGATTACGTCCTGTACTGGTCGACGAACGTGCCCCTCAACGGCAAGACGAAGCACCGCATCTTCTACGCCCGCACCAGCGACTTCCGCTCCATCACGCCCCCGCAGATCTACATCGACCGCCCCGGCACCCAGGAACTCATCGACACCCAGATCGTCGAGCTGCCGGCCGGCGTCGGCCCCCACCGCTATGTGAGGGCCTCCGGTGACGGCCAGATCACCCTCGAAGGCAGCAACTCGATCCTCGGCACGTGGACGAACCTCGGCAACCTCTCCGGCATCGGCCTGACCGGCGCCCAGGTCGAGGGCCCGATGTGGATGAAGTTCCGCGACCGCAACGAGTGGGCGCTGTACCTCGACCAGTACTCCTCCGGACGCGGATACATGCCGGTCACGACGACCAACCCGTCCGCCCCCGGCACCTACCAGCTCCCGGCGTCGGGCAGCTACAACATGGGCGTCAACAAGAAGCGCCACGGCTCGATCCTGAACCTCACGGCCGCCGAGGAGACCCGCGTCCTCGCACGCTGGACCGACACCCCGGCCAAGCGGCTCCAGTCGTTCAACTTCCAGGACCGGTACGTGCGGCACGCCAACTTCGACGTGCGCATCGACCAGAACATCACCGGTCCGGACGCCCAGTTCCGGATCCGGCCCGGCCTGACCGGCACCGGAACCGTCTCCTTCGAGTCGGTGAACTACCGCGGCTACTTCCTGCGGCACGCCAACAACGACTTCCAGCTGGTCCGCAACGACGGCACCGCCCAGTTCGCCGCGGACGCCACCTTCAACCAGGTCGCCGGCCTCGCCGACCCCACCTGGTCCTCCTTCCAGTCCTACAACCACCCGGACCGGTACATCCGCCACTACGCCTACTACCTGAAGCTCGACCCGATCACCACGGCGACGGGCCGCGCTGACGCCACCTTCCGCGTGACGAACTGACCCGACACCGACAGGGGACGCCGGCGCCGCCACGAGAGCACCGGCGTCCCCTTCCTCCGCCCGGAAGGGAAGCACAGTGACCCTTCGCCATCTCAGGTCGTGGCTGGCCGGAGCCGCGGCCCCGCTCACTGCGCCGGTCTGCGTACAGGGCCCGGCGTCGGCGGCTGACGGCCGCCCCTGCACGAACCCGCTCAAGTCGATGGAGGGCGCCGATCCCTGGCTGGAGTCCTACGACGGCAACTACTACCTGGTCACGACGACGTTCACCGACGTCCTGGGCATGCGCAAGTCGCACACCCTCGCCGGCCTCGCGACCGCCCCCAGCGTGCAGATCTGGTCGGAATGACGTTCTCCATGGTCAGCGCGCTGCATGTCGCCACGTCATCGGGAGGCGGGCCGGTATGGGCGATGGGCAGGACCGCGTCGTCGTCGGTCTGCCCTACGCCGCCGGATCTTCCCACTGTGCGCGGCCAGGGCGGCCGACTCGGCGAAGTGCGGCTCTCCCTACGTTGCTTGCGGGCGCGCGGGCGACTGGGACGCCCGCGGCAGCATCCGTGTTCCTGCGTCGGGTCACCCGGTGAGGCGCGCCCCGGACGACCATGCGTGGCGGGATACTTCCCCCATGAGCCTTTCCCCTGCCTCGCCGATGCCGGGACGCGGGGGCGTGCACTTTCGCGTGCTCGTCGTCTGCACGGGCAACCTGCACCGCTCCCCACTGGCCGAGCGCCTGCTGACGGCCCGGCTCGCCGCGTCTCCAGGAACATCGGAGAGTTTCCGGGTGAGCAGCGCCGGCACCGCGGCCGTGGCTGGAACGCCCATGGACCCGGCGGCGGCAACCCTCCTCGTCGAGTTGGGCGGGGATCCCCGCGGCGCGCTCGCCCGCCGGCTGACCGCAGCACTGGTGGAGGACGCCGACCTGGTGCTGGGAGCTGCCACGGAGCACCGCGAGGCGGCCGTGCGACTGTCGCCGCTGTGG
Source organism: Streptomyces neyagawaensis (assembly GCF_023516595.1). GTDB lineage: Bacteria > Actinomycetota > Actinomycetes > Streptomycetales > Streptomycetaceae > Streptomyces > Streptomyces neyagawaensis. The sequence continues at coordinate 51,429 of NZ_JAMGBG010000025.1, forward strand.
GCCTTGCAGCGGGCTTTCACCTTGCGTGAGTTCGGCCGGTTGCTGAGGCCGGAGGACGCCGCGGGTGCGACGGACCCTGTCGAGCGAGCCTCGGCGCTGGTCAGGGGCGCCGCGGCCCGGCGTGGAACTGACGGCAACGGTGCGGACGACGATGACGTGGCTGATCCCTACGGTGCCCCCATGCGGGTGGCCCGGGAGACCGCGGCACGCATCGCCGAGCCGGTGGAGCGGATCGCCGCAGCTGTACTGGGCCTTCCCCATGACGGTGAGCACCTCACGCTCGAATCCCGAGCCTGAGGGATCCCCGGGGTGGCAAGGCGACTGGGTGCCAAGAGCGAGGAACAAGCCGAGCGGTCAGTCACCACACTCCGGGTAGGGCCGCACCGTGGCCCGCAAGGGCCGCACCATCGGCTGACGCAGTAGCGACGGGGGACGGCTTGAGGGCCTCTCCAGCAGGCGCAACTCCAGGGAGCGGGTGGAACCTGCGGGCAGCTCCAGGTCAAGGGTGTAGACAGGGTGACTGTGCTCGGCAGCTTGGTTCACCATGACCGGTCGGCCGTCCAGAGCCGCCTTGGCCAGCCTCGCCCCCTTACTCGCGTAGTACGAAACCAGCAGACGGTTGTCGCCGGGCCGTGTCCGGTAGGAAGGGGCATCCACTCGCTGGGTGACATACAGGGGGAGTCCCGAGGCCGGTGCTCTGTTGGTGAGGTCCACGGTCACGGTGACCTCACGACCGGCCGCGACACACCGGCCAGGAGCCCACTCCAGACGCCGGTCCAGGTAGTAGTCCAGCTTGGTGCCGGCCGCGTTGTTGACGACCAGTCCGGCGAACGGGTCGGCGGTGTCGGGCAGGGTACCGCCGAACGGGCGTCGCCGGATTTCACGCTGCTCAGAGGGGTGGGCGCTCCACATCTTGACCCGTCCCGACCTCAGCTGCCCGTTGAGGGCGGCGAACAACGCGGGCTGTCGCGGCGGATCGTTCGCGACCCCCAGCAGCCTCGCCGCGACGGCGCGAGCCACGTTGAGGAAGAAAGCCTTGCGCTCCCGAGTGTCCGGGTAGGCCGCGTAGCTGCTGCGCTCGGTGAGATCCACGACATTGGCAGCGGTGACCGCGGTGCCGTCGGGCAGACGGGCGGGGCCGGATGCGGTGAGCAGCCCTGCCAGAGCACTGGGATCGAGGGCGAAGGCTCCGTCCGCCTTCTGACCTGTGTGATCCTCCCATGCGGCCGTCCAGATGCGGGCGGCGTACGGGAAGTGCGGGCTGAGGTTGGAGTTGACCCAGGTACTAGTGGGGGCGTTGTGCCCGTGCGACGCGGCGTACTCGTCGCCCAGGTCGACTGCCGCGACGGCGTCCGCCATCTCGGTGTCGTTGCCGAAGTATTCGAACGCCAGGCGGCCCCGGTCCGCGCGGAGGACCGCGAACGCTCCGGGCAGCCCGCCGGTGCCACGCGCCTCGGCCGTGTTCTCGAACACCACCACATACCGCCGTGGGCTCCGCTCTCCCAGCATGGACGGCAGCACACGCGTCGCCGCGGCGGCGTCGCCCGTGGCAGGGACGATCCGGTCGAGTTTCCGGGCAAGCTGGGCTCGGGCGCGGTCGACGGCGGGCAGCCAGGTATCGCTGGGCAACTCGTCGACCTCGCGACGCACATCGGAGGCGCTGCGCGAGGCCTGGTCGAGAGCCGGAGCAGCGCGGCGGAGCGCGGGGAGGCTCAGGTGACCACCGTCTTTTGCCGTGTCGGCGGTGAGTCGGGTGGCGATGTCCGCCAGCGGGGAGATCACCTCGCGGGTCAACCGCTCAGCAGCCTCCGCGGCCCCGCGCACGGTGCGAACGGGACCACCGAGTACAGGCACGTGCGCGGCCGAGTACCAGGCCGGACCGGTGGTGAGACCGTGTGCTCGCGCAGCGTGTGCGGCTGCCGCGCGTACGGCGGCGTCGGTCTTCTGCTTCACCGGTACGGCACTTGCCGTGGACCCGTCCGCAAGGGGACCTGCTGCGATCTGTTGCCGCAGCGAGTTCAAGGCCCGTTGAGAGGCCAGCAGCTCGTCATGAGCGAGCAGGCCGGTGACAGCGATCCACCCGGCGCCGGCCAGAGGCAGGCCCGTGAGGACGGCCACGAGCAGCCTGGCACGACGGTGACGGACCCATCGGACCAGGCTGTCGGCGTTGTACGGTTCGGTGGACTTCCGGAGGTGCGGCATTCGCATGCTGCAGGCCGGCTCAGCCCTGTTCGGTGCGAGTGTGACGGCGCCGTACGACCGTGACCGCCTTGACGGCGATGGCTGCCAGCCCGGCAGCCCCACCCACCAGCGCCCAGTTCGTACCCGACCCGGTACCCGCCGGCACCGTGCCGCCACTCACGTGACTGGTCGCGTCGTAGCCGACCAGAGCCTGCTGACTCGTCGTCCCGACGGAGCCGGGCTGCTCCCCGGCGGCACCGGTTCTCAGGGCGAGGGTCTTTCCGTGGCCGGCGACCTTGACGGTGCCGGGCCAACCTTCGGCGTCGCCCTCCAAGGCGGGGCTCGCCCCGTCCGCGCTACCCTCCCAAGGGCCGTGCCCGTTCCCGTACTCGTTCCCGGCTCCGTTCTTCGCGGTCACCGTCAGGGGCGCGGAGACGCTTCCCGACTCCTCGCCGGTGAGCGTGAACAGGTAGGGCCCGGGAGGAGTCTTCTTGGGCACCTGGAAGCACCCGGACACCGTGCCCATCGCGTTGGCCCGGTAGGTCGCGTCCCGCCCCTTGCACTTGTCCCCGCCGCCTTCACCGTCCCCGCTGCGGGACGATCCGCTGAGGGCGGTCGAGAACTGCGGGACGAGCGCTGCGGTGACCACCTCGCGGGGCTCGAACCCCTCTGCGACGAAGTAGATCACCCCACCCGCGGGCACCGTGGCAGTGCTCAACTCGGGCGGGTAGGGCTGGTAGACACTCGTGGGCGCGTCGGCATACGCGGCCTGCGCGGTCGCCAGCGGTACGACGGCAACGAAAGTGGCGGCTGTGGCAGCCAGAGCAGCCCGCCACGGCGAGGACTTGATCATCATGCACCAATCTCCCAGCTGATCTGATGTCCGGATGGCGGCGCCGCCAACAAATACAAACATCCTTCTCTATCCCTACATACACACCTGAATTAGCGCGCGACGCCTCAAGTTCCCCCCAATGGCGCACTCCCAAGATCCACGCGGCCACACCGGCCGCGGGGGCGGCTCGGCGCCGACGGCGTCAGTACGCACCCTCGCCGCGCAGTACGACGGGCAGCGTCCTCGCAAGGATGACCAGGTCCTTCCGGATCGACCAGGTGTCGACGTATTCCAGGTCCAGGCGCAGGGCGTCCTCCCATGCGAGGTCGGACCGGCCGCTGATCTGCCACAAGCCGGTGAGCCCCGGCCGGACCAGCAGGCGACGCCGCGCCTCCCCGGTGAAGTCCGAGTCCTCGACCGGCAACGGCCGAGGGCCGACCAACGACATGTGCCCCATCAGCACGTTGAGCAGTTGCGGCAGCTCGTCCAGGGAGTAGCGACGCAGCCAACGCCCCACAGGGGTGACACGGGGGTCCTCGCGAATCTTGAACAGCCGCCCGTCGGCTTCGTTTCGGTCGGCCAGCGCCACCCGCAATCCCTCGGAGCCGACCTGCATGGTGCGCAGCTTGAGGAGCTTGAACTCCTTGCCGCACCAACCCGTGCGCCGCTGACGGAACAGTGCGGGCCCCGGAGTGTCTGCCCTCACGGCGACGACGGCCGCGAGGAGCACCGGCGCCGCCAACACGAGCAGCGCTACGGCCCCCACCATGTCGATGGTCCGTTTGGCCGCCCGCCCCGCCCGTCGCCGCAGGCGGTACACGTTTGACCGGCGGCGAGCCGTCTCCGCAGCGGGTGCCGACATTCCGCGCCCCTTCTCCTGGTGCGACAGACGAGTGAAAGGTGCTCCACCGCGAGGTGTTTCCACGCACTTGTCGTCACATTTAGCTCGCGCCTGGCCAATAAATAGAAACACGGCATATGCCCAATTTTCGGCAATGACACTGCGGGTTGCCCCGTCCACCAGCTCGGGCAGGGCCTACCGAGAGGAACTCCATGCGAGCGGTAGTGACGGGTGGCGCCGGGTTCGTCGGCTCCCACCTGTGTGAGCGACTGCTCCACGCGGGCCACGACGTGGTCTGCGTGGACAACTTCATGACATCCAGCGCCGACAACATCGAACATCTCATGGGCGAGCGACACTTCCGGTTCTGCCGCTGGGACGTCACTCAGGGGCTGGAGGTGCCGGGGCCGGTGGACGCTGTCCTCCACCTGGCCTCGCCCGCCTCGCCCGCGGACTACCTGAGACTGCCCCTGGAGACACTCCGGGTGGGCTCGGCCGGAACCTGGCACGCCCTGGACCTTGCCGCCGCGAAGCATGCTCGGTTCCTGCTGACCTCCACCTCCGAGTCGTACGGCGACCCCCTGATCCACCCTCAGCCAGAGGACTACTGGGGCCATGTCAACCCGGTCGGTCCGCGGTCGGTGTACGACGAAGCGAAACGCTTCGGCGAGGCACTGACCATGGCGTACCGCAGGAGCCGCGGCGTCGACGCCAAGATCGTGCGCATCTTCAACACCTTCGGCCCGCGGATGCGCCTGGACGACGGCCGGGCCATCCCCACCTTCATTCGCCAGGCGCTGCGCGGAGAGCCGATCACCGTCACCGGCGACGGGAGTCAGACCCGATCCCTGTGTTATGTCGATGATGTGGTCGACGGGTTGATGCGGATGCTCGCCAGCAGCCACGGAGGGCCGGTCAACCTGGGCAATCCACACGAGCTCTCCATGCTCGAACTGGCCCAGTGGATCAGCAAACTCACCCGGTCCAGCTCCGAGGTCACACTGGTCCCCCGTCCCGAGGACGATCCGGAAAAGCGGCGCCCGGACATCACCTTGGCCCGCGACCTCCTGGGATGGGAGCCCACGACCCCGGTGGAGCGCGGCCTGTGCGACACCATCACCGACTTCCGACGCCGTCTGCCCTTCTCCGAGTTCGCCGAGCGCGACAACCGACCCGCCGCACTCCCGCTGAGCACCGAAGCCGCTTCCTCATGACCGCCCCACCAAGCTCACGAACGACAGGACCGACGTCGCCCGCTCCCGTGGTCGAGTGCCTGGGGGTGCCCATCACCGCGCACACCCGCGAGAGCGCGGCCCGTCACGTCGTGCGCCTCGCCCGTCGGATTCACGCGGCACGCCATGGGGACACCGGCGGACCGGACGCCCTCGGTGTCCCTCTTGGCAGCGATGTCCATCTGTCCAACGCGTACACGCTCGCCCTCGCGGACCGGGACCCCGAGCTGCACGGCATCCTGCGCTCGGCCTCTCTCAACCTCCCCGACGGACAGCCGGTCGTATGGGCCAACCAACTGCTCCACCGTGGTGCCACCCTGCCGAGCACCCGCGTCTACGGCCCCGACCTCCTGCTGGACGTCTTCGCCCTGACCCAGCACACCGAACTGAACCACTACCTGCTGGGCTCCACGCCCCAGGTGCTGGACGCGCTGCACCGGGAACTGCGACAGCGTTGTCCGGGGACACGGATCGTCGGCACCAGTTCCCCACCCTTCAGGCCGTTGTCCCCCCAGGAACTGCGCCAGCAGGTGGAGGACATTCGTTCCGTCGCAGCGGACATCGTCTGGGTGGGACTCGGCACCCCCAAGCAGGACCGCTGGGCCGCCGACCTGTGTGCCGCACTTCCCGTGGTGGCCGTGGCCGTGGGCGCCGCCTTCGACTTCATCGCCGGTGCCAAGCGGCAGGCACCGCCCTGGATGCAGCGCAACGGAATGGAATGGCTCTTCCGCCTGGGATGCGAGCCACGCCGGCTGTGGCGGCGGTACCTGTTCGGCAACGCGCGTTTCTTACGCGGCGTGGTACGCCAAGCGAGCCGCCCCCTGCGCACCGCCGACGGTGCGGTGCGCCCCGCGGCCGATGGCCTGAATTCGGGCCAACTCGTCGGCGAAATCCAGGAAACCCCCGGCAGGATTCATAAGGTACGGCCATGACGATCGCTGCGGGGAAACCCTCGATGGGGGAATTGCAGGAGCGCGAGCACGGCGTCGGACACGACTACGCTAAGGGCTCCCCACACATTCGCCATCACACGGTCCGGGACCGGCTGATCGGAGATCTGCACGCCCTGGTCCACGAGGTCATCGACCGGAACGGGCAGTGCCGCGTTGTCGAACTCGGCGCGGGACACGGCACCTTCACCGATCATCTCTTGGCCGCGGGTGCCCAGATCACGGTGACGGAGATGAGCGAGCCGAGCGCGCACCTCCTTCGGCACCGCTTCCAGCACAACCCGAACGTCACCGTGATCCACGACAAGGACGGCACCGCCGCCTGCACGGCCGGGCCATTCGACGCCGTGGTGTGCATCTCCGTGCTGCACCACATCCCGGACTATCTAACCACCGTGAAACAACTGGTCGAGAACACCGTTCCCGGCGGTGCGTTCTTCAGCGCTCAGGATCCCCTGTGGTACCCCCGCCGGTCCCCGCTGTCCCTGGGTCTGGATCGCGGTGCGTACTTCCTCTGGCGACTCGGCCAGGGCCATCTGCGCCGTGGCATCGCCACTCGTCTGCGCCGGATTCGTGGCGTCTACGACGACATGAACGAGGCCGACATGGTCGAATATCACGTCGTTCGAAACGGCGTCGACGAGGAGGCCCTGCAGGGCCTCCTCGCACCGGCCTTCGCGAAGCTGGAGGTCCAGCGCTACTGGTCCACCCAGTCAGGATTCATGCAGGCCGTGGGAGAACGGGTCTGCCCGCCATCGACCTTCAGCCTCGTAGCCAGGGAGCGCCGAAGCGCATGACAATGGTGCACCTGACCCGGCGGATCAAGCTGAAGGCCATGGAAACCGTCGTTCCGTGGGTGACCCGGATGCACCCGGGAGACGATCTGGAACGGTTCGGCAGTACCTATGGCGGATGGTGGGTCCCCACCGATCTGATCACCGAGGACTCCGTCGTCTACGCGGCGGGCGTCGGCGAGGACGCCACGTTCGATCTGGCTCTCGTCCATCGCTTCGGATGTGAGCTCCGGGCCATGGATCCCATTCCCCGTTCAATCGCGTTCGCCAGTGGGATCAGCGAGCCGCACTGGAACTTCCTGCCCTTCGGGTTGTGGGAAGAGGACGCAATGCTGCACTTTCACCCTCCTGCCAATCCCGCCCACGTGTCTCACTCCGCAACCGAAGTCCGCGGCCGCGGACGGGGCTTCGAGGCCCAGTGCCACACACTGAGCACTCTTATGAGAAAGCTGGGGCACCAGCGGGTCGACCTGCTGAAGATGGACATCGAAGGAGCCGAGGACCCAGTGCTCGACCGGATGCTGGCCGAGGGCACACTGCCGCGCGTTCTGTGCATCGAATTCGACACGCCACAAAGCCCCTGGGCCCTGCGCCGACGGCTGCGCCGGCTGGAACATGCCGGATACGTGGTCCGTCGCGCGGAGGCGCGCAACTACACTCTGACCTCCGCCTGATGGCCGCCGGTCCGTCCGTCACGGGCGCTTGCGCCGACGCCGCCTCGCCGTTGCGGGTCGCCCTGGTGCACAGCTTCTACACCTCGACCACGCCGAGCGGTGAGAACCAGGCAGTGATCGACCAGCTGGCAGCACTCACCCGGGCAGGTCACGAAACGCATCTCGTAGCAGCGCGCACCGACGACCTCAGCCGGTCCCGGTTCTACGCACTGCGGGCTGCTGTCACCGTGAGCACCGGGCGTGGCAGGTCCCCCTGGGACGATCTACGAAGACTGCGTCCCGATGTGGTCCATGTGCACAATCTCTTCCCCAATTTCGGGAACTCCTGGCTTCGGCGGTGGCACGGCCCGATCGTGGCGACGGTGCACAACTACCGACCGCTGTGTGCCGCCGCCACCCTGTACCGGCACGGAACGATGTGCACCTGCTGCCCCGACGGCGACCGCTGGGCGGGGCTTCGGAACGGCTGTTACCGCGGTTCCCTCGTGGCCACCGCGCCACTGGCCTGGGCTGGACGTCATGGCGCCGCCGCGAACCCACTGCTTCGTCGTGCGGACCGTGTGGTGGTGCTGTCCGAGACGAGCCGTCGGATGTACCTCCGCGCCGGCATCGAGGCTCGGCGACTGGCCCTGGTACCGAACTTCACCACCGACCCGGGCCGGACCAGCCCGCACAGCACCACGGCGAGCCCGGCCTGGGTCTTCGCCGGCCGTCTCAGCCCGGAGAAGGGTATCAAGGAGTTGCTGGCTCGCTGGCCGGCGGCCGAGCGGCTGGATGTGGTCGGTGACGGCCCGCTGCTGGACGACTGCCGCCGGGCTGCACCAGGGTCAGTCCGGTTCCTGGGGGCACTGAACCATGCCGAGCTCCGGCAGCGTCTGCCCTCCTGGCGAGGTCTGGTCTTCCCCAGCCGCTGGCTGGAGGGCGCCCCTCTCATCTACCCCGAGGCACTCGCCGCCGGGCTTCCCGTTCTCGCCTTCGGCGGTTCGGCCGTCGCGGACTCGGTGCGGGAACAGGGCACCGGGACGGTGCTGGACTGGGACGAGCCGCTCGACGCCGCGCTCAGCCGGGCGGCCCGTCACTTTCCCTCTCTACGCGACCACTGCCGGAGCACGTTCCGGCGTCACTACACGCAACACGTCTGGGCGGAACGGATGGGGAAGGTGTACGCCGCGGTTCTCGCCGAGCGCGGGGCCACTGGTCCAGCAACTCCGGCAGGCACGACCACTCAACATTTTACGGACCGCCCATGAAGAAACACACAACACGGCACGGCACGTCCCACACGGCTCACGCCGACTGGCGGGCCACCGCCAAGAAATCGGGGGCATGGTGAAATCCGGTCGGCTCCGGAGGGTCGCGGTCGTCCAGCCGTACATTCCCGGCTATCGTGCGGGGCTCTTCGAGCGCCTCGGTGAGCGCCTCCTGGCGGCGGGGTGCGCTCTGGACGTGTTGCACGGCCCTCCGCCACCCAGTCACGTAGCACGGCAGGATGCATCTCGGTTCTCCGGGGCGGTTCAGCTTCCCGCTCATCAGTTCGACCTTCCAGGAGGGCGGTCACTGGTGTGGCAGCGGACCTCAAGCCGGGTCGCCGCTGCGGACGTCGTCGTGGTGGAACAGGCCCTGCGCAACCTGGGGACCTATCCACTGCTCCTGAAGCAGCGTTGGGCACGGCTGACCGGCACTTCTCCCCGAGTGGCGCTGTGGGGGCACGGCCGCACCTACACCAAACCGGTGAGCCGCCTGGAGACAGCAGCCAAGGATGTGGTCACGCGAGAGGCCTCATGGTTCTTCGCCTACACGGAAGGCGGAGCCGCCCACCTCGCCGACCGCGGATACCCCCGCGAGAGAATCACCGTGCTGCACAACAGCGTGGACACCCTGTCCCTGACCCGCACCCGGGAACTCGCGGAAACTCCTGGCACCCCCGAACACGCGGAAGCGGCAGCACTGCGCGAGCGTCACCGCCTGAGGCACGGCCGCACAGCTCTGTTCCTGGGCGGACTTGACACCCCTAAACGGATTCCTTTCCTCCTGGACTGTGTGCGACGCGTGACGGAGACTCTCCCGGACTTCCGTCTGCTGGTCGCGGGCGACGGCGCGGACAGGCCCCTGGTGGACACTGTGGCCTCCTCACCCGGCAGCGCGGTTGTGCTCCTGGGACACACGACGGGACGGCAGGCCGCACTCCTTGGCGCGGTCTCGGACATCATGCTCATGCCCGGAAGAGTCGGCCTCTGCGCCGTGGACTCGTTCGCGCTGCGGACACCGATCGTGACGACGGCCTGGCCGTGGCACGCCCCCGAGTTCGAGTACCTGCAAAACGGCGAGAACGCCGTCGTCACTGCGGACGACCCTGCGTCGTACGCGAACGCCGTCCGAGCGCTGCTGGAGAATCCGGTCCAACTCCACGCGCTACAGGCCGGCTGTGGGGAGTCCGCCGAGACCTACTCCATCGACGCGATGGCCGCGCGCTTCTGCGAAGGCCTGCTCAGCATCCCTGCGCCAGGCCGGATGGGCAGACCGCCGGGATGAGGAGCTGCGGCGGGTGCGCCGCACGGGCGCCGGGTTTAGCGAAGCACACCCCCGGCGTCCCGGCCTCATCTCAACCCGACGCTTCCGCTTCGATGATCAGGGCGAAGTCCCGGCGTGCTTCCAGGTCTCTCAACACCGGATCGTCACTCGCCCCGGGGGCGCAGCGGCGAACGCTCTTGAATCCGGCAGCCTCGAGTTCCGCCCTCAGTACACCGAAGTCCCACAGATACCCAGCGTGGTGTCCGCAATCCTGAAATGTGGTTCGCAGTAGATCAACGCCATGATGGATCTCGTAGCCCTTCTGGCGCCACTTCTCCATCTCCCGTGCGGTGCCCTCGTCGCGCGCCAAGTAGATGCGGGCCACATGCTCGACGTCCGGGGTGGCCAGCCTGATAAGCCCGCCGGGAACGAGTACACGATGGGCCTCGCGAAACATTCGACGGCAGGGGCCCAGCCTGATGTGTTCGATCATATTGTCTGCGTAAACGTGACTCGTCGAGGCGGTCGGGACCGGCCATCTCCGGGTGGCGTCGAGATAGTGCCGGGTCCGCCAGCTCACGTCGGTACAGATCCACCCGGGACGACGCGTCGTATGGCTTCCGATTTCGATCTTCAGAAGATCCGATCGAGTGGCGGAAGCAACAGTACGGATGAATCTGGTATGCGCCATAAGGCGGTTGACCGGCGCGACAATCGATTTGACGGAATTTTTCACGAGGGGCATGAAATGGACGTTAGGACAGGCCGTTTGAGTGTGCCGGGCAACACGCCTGCTGCTGCAGCCTGAATCATCCGGACTGATCCCTTCTATAGGGTCTCGCTCATGTTGGACGCGAGCTCTTCTCCGCGAATGCAACAGCGGCGCCCACGGCTGCTATTGATCGGCATGGCATCGTTCTGGGTGCTCGTGGGCGGCAATCTCGCTGTGGCGGATCTGAACGCGCCGGTCACGCTCGCAATCTACTTTGCCGCGATGTTCGCTCTTCCGTGCGCCCTTTACCGTGCGCCGTCCAGGGCCGGCCGACTCGAGCCGGTGAATCCCCTCCGGGCGCGGCTGCCCCTGCCTCTGTGGGGATTCGCGGCTCTCGCCGCAGCGTCCGCCGTACAGGAGCAGACCAGTGCCGGCGTGCAGAACGCCTTGGTGTACCTGTCGTTCGTCGCCCTGACAGCCCTGGCCGCCACATGGACCTCGGCCGGCTCCCCCCTGCTGCTCTTGCGGTGGGTCCGGGCGGCTGCGGTCGTCGGCGCTCTCGGCTATCTGACGACCGTGGCCTTCCGCGGGCCGGGTGCCCACGGGTTCTATCCTGCCCGCGTCTACGGCGAGGTCGTCTGGATCGGCATGGCCGCTGCCGTCCCGATCGCCAAGCGGTCACGCGCAGGCTTCGTGGTACCCGCGCTGCTGCTTACGGCCTGCCTGCTCAGCCTGTCCCGGACCGCGACGGCGGTGTGCGCCCTGATGTTCCTCGCGCTGGCCGCCGTCGGCCGCGGCCGCCGGGAGTTGATCAGGGTGGTTGCGCTCGCGGGAGTGATGTCATACGCCGCTGTTTGGCTCATCACCGAGTTCCAGCCACTGCGGAATCGGTTTATGGAGAACGACAACGAAGCAGTCGGAGGTTTCGTGATCGGCACCACCGGCCGGTCCAAGATGTGGGAGATCACTTGGAGTTCCATCAAGGAATCTCCTTGGCTGGGGCACGGCGTCGGCGACGCTCAGCAGCTGATCACCGATCACATTCCTCTTCTGACCCACCCGCACAACGACTACCTGCGGCTGTGGAATGACGTAGGCGTCATCGGCATGGGGCTCTGGGTGTCGGCCGTTCTTCTTCTCATGCGGGGAGCCGTGCGTCGCTGGCGGACCGCGGCGACAGCCGCCGACCGCGCCATCCATCAGGCAGCACTGCTCTGTCTGATCGGGTTGAGCCTGAACGCGTTCACTTCCAACTCGCTCGTGTACATTTTCGTCGCGGTGCCCGTTGCCGTCATCGTGGGAACCAGCCTCGGCCGTGCCTATGCGTCTAATGCCTCCGAAAGGCCGACAGTTCAGAGAAATCCCATCGGACAGGCGTTGGTTAAGGTGCCTTCATGACTCTTTTCTCAGAGAGCATCCCGAACTCCCCGATTGCTCGCGTCGCGGCATTTCCAATGCGAGCCGCCGACGTTGTGCGTTACGACGCCCGGGTCCTGACCCAGTCGGTGCGCTGGCTGGTCCGGTCACGGGAGCACACGAATTACACCTTCGATCTGACATCACTGAACCTTGAGCATCTCGCCTGGTGGGTCGCCGATGCGGCCTCAGTCCCTGTGGACGGCATCCGCGAGTACATCGCCGAGGCCGCCAACGACGCGCGACTGCGGGAGCATGTTCGGGTGGCGACCCTGGCGAGCAGTCGACGGCACCTGGCAGACGGCGAGGTACGACTCCACAAACGGCTCGGCTGGTACGCCCTCGTCCGTGCGCTGCGGCCCGCTCATGTCGTGGAGACCGGCACGGACAAGGGGCTCGGGTCGGTCGTACTCGCCGCCGCGCTGCTGCGCAACGGCTTTGGCCGGCTCACGACGATGGACGTGAACCGGCAGGCCGGTTACCTCATCCAGCACGACTACGCCGCCGTCACGACGCGGATCGTCGGTGACTCTCTGCGGGCCATCGCGGATCTGTCCGATCCGGTCGACTTCTTCCTGCATGACAGCCTGCACACCCGCGAACACGAGTTGGCCGAGTACGAGGCCGCGGCGCCGCTACTGAGTGAGAAGGCGATCGTCCTCAGTGACAACGCGCACGCCACCGACGCTCTGCCGTCATGGGCGGAGGCCACCGGGAGGCGCTTCTCCTATTTCCAGGAGAGGCCGGTCGGTCACTGGTATCCCGGAGGTGGCATCGGGCTAGCGCAGTCATCCCGGCCGTGACCGACATCAGAGGTGCCGTTCGCTCTGCTTGCCGCGACCGGTAGCCTCCGGTCGCGGAGCGGTCCCCGATACAACGGACGCCGCGAACCCGGCCTTCGAGGGGGCGCGGCCCAGCGGCCCACGGGCCGTTGAGGTCTGCAGCGCGGGGATGAACGAGCGGCACACCCAGGCGGCGAGCAGCACGGGCAGGATCGCACACAGAACCGCCGCCATGGCGGCTGGGCCATCGACCAGAAGGCCTCCCATCGATCCGGCCAGGAAGACGATCAGCCCTATGCCCAGGTGCACTGCGTACGCGTGGAGCAGTCGCGGAACATTCACCACTCGGTCCCGGTGCCACCGCCGCAGCTGGATGACATGCCCTGCGGCGGTGGCGAACGCCGTGGACAGTGCCAGCAACTGCGGGCTGCGCAGGGCGACCGAGACCGCCACCACGAGAGCCACCGCTGCGGCCACCACCCGCTGGACGCAGAACACCCAAGGCATCATGTTCCGCACCCGGTCGGCGCCGTAGCCGACCATGCACAGGAGTAGCGTGGCGAACCCGGGCATGAACCAGGGAACCATGGATCCCGAGATCTCCCAGCTAGAACCGAGCAACAGGGGCAGGACGACAGGTCCTAAGGCACCGCACATTCCCAGGAAGAGCGCACCGAGCGCAGAGGCCAGGCACAACATGTCAAGGAGCACCCTGTCGAAGCTGCTGCCGTCTTCCTCGGCGCGAGTGAGGTCCGGCACGGCGATGCGGACGATCGCGGAATTCAGTACGCCCGCCAGCATGGCAGCGAAGTAGTACGCCCGTGAGTAATGCCCTGTGCCGACCGCGCCGAGTGCCCAGGATGCTGCCCAGATGGCGAGACAGACAGTGAGCACATGGACAATCGCGTACTGCAGGCAATCGCGGAGTTCCCTGTTCGGAGGGCTGTCACGGGTGTTCGCCGGGAGTTCCGCGTCCTCCGGCGCCGCTGTTGACCGCAGCAGCAGAGCGCCGCCGACTGCCGGAACCACATTGGCGACCGGCCACATCGCCGCCAGGCCCATGGGATTCCACCCGGCGGTCAGGAGTGCCGCTCCGGCGACCAGGCCGAGGGCCTGTCCCCCGAGTTCGAGCAACGCCGCAGCCCGGTTCTCCCGCCTGGTGCGCAGGAGTGTCGTGCACACCACGGCGAACGGGGACAGCAGGCCGTGGAAAGCCAGGCATCGCAGCAGTTCGAGCAGGTGCGGAGCATCGAACAACCGCGCCCAGAAGGGCGCCAGAGCCTGGGAGACGGCGAACAGAAGCAGGCCGCTCACCAGCGGCAGTCGGACGGTGGAGAGAGGGTGGATCCTGACGGAACGCTGCGAGGTGAGCGTCAATTGGGCAAGGCCATGGGTGACAGCACTCACGGGGAACGAGAGGCTGAGCGCCACGGCATAGGAGCCGAAGTCCGCCGGACTGACGTGCCGCCCAGTGTAGGCGGCGTAACCCAGCTGCAGGAGCAAACCTGCAGCCATTCCGCCGATTTCCCAGGAGAATCCTCTGACCGACTGTCTGCTGGCCGGGTTCACCCTTCACCTTTAATGAAGATGTCCGTCTGCCCGAGTCCAACGAATTGGGGAACCACTCCCCGGAAAGGCATCCTTGAGCAGTCCTTCAACTCGCCGAGTGCTCTGGCGTAATGGGGGCGATCGGAGTTGTCGACGATCAGCATGCCACCGGGCTTGAGTCGTGCCATGGCGTGCCGGATGCAGGAGGGCCGTGCCCGGCCGTCAACCATCACGAGATCGAAGTGGTCCGGTGGGAAGCCGTCGATTGCCGAGGCATACGTACGGAAGCTGCTCCCGCGGTGGTTCCTGTCCGACGAGAGGTACGCCTCCGGGTCGGATGGATCCCCAGGGGCGGCCGGGTTCTCCAGAGGCCCGGGGGGGACCAGCCGGTAGTCGACCTCAGCCGTGGCGGGCAGGCGCGCCGTGAGGGTACCGTGCCACGCACTGTCGTGTTCGACGCTCACACACTCGGCGCCCCGGCTCGTCCAGTAGAGCGTGGACCCACCGCTGCCGTACTCGAAGACCTTCCGGCCTTCGAGTGGCTGCGTCTCCAGATACTCGATGGCATCGAAAGCGATCCACGGGGAGTGCTTCCGGAGCAGGTACCCCGGAAGCATGGAGCACATCCATTTCGTCACGTGTCTGCGATGTGCACTGCAGAGCGTGATCCGACAGGCGAAGACGACGGCCGCAAGGAGTCGATACACCGCCCTGACGTATTGGAGATGGGCTTTCTGGCTGCCCCAACGGTCTGACATCGGAGGTACGGTCTCCAGTTCTCGGCGCAACAGGCACACAGCGAGCAAAGTGCTGCTCATCGGGAGGGGCTCACAGCGGGACCATTTCCTTTCTGGCAACGTCCCGGACGCGGGATACGCCGGGGTGACGAACGACGGGGAGGGCCGTCACTTCCTCGCGACCAGCGGTTTGGGGAGCCCTGCGAAGCGTTCGATCCAGATGTGGGAGGCGGAGAAGTAGGACCGCATCTCGGTCACCGACAGAAGTTCGACTTCCTGAACGTCGCGGATGGCCTGGGCGCGTCCGGAGCGAGGGATGCGCCCATGCGGCCAGTGCTGAGAGACTGCGACGCGAACCCGGAACGGGAGCCAGTGGAGCCCGGGGAACAGCCAGTGGGGTTCAACAGGGAAGTACTGGTGCTGGTGGGGCGTCTGTACCCAGTGGTGGGTTCCGTGGGCGTGCACGGTGTCGGCGTACTACTGCCGCCGGTAGTGGCCGCCGACGTGTTCAAGGACGGAGTTCGAGTAACCGAGGTCGAATCGCTCAGCCGACAAGTGGGCGCAGCGCACCCGTCCGGCCGGCGGGTGTGGTGACGGTGAATCTCGACCCGCACACCGCCCGTCAGGCAGAGCCCGGCGCCATCCCGGTTGCGGGAGACGCGAACGCGCATCTCGGCCAGGTCGGGAAAGCAACGCAGCAGTTCGTGCCAGCGTTTGGCACGAGCCGAGTGGGCGAAGGATCCGGGTCTTGAGGGGGCGGCGATCCTCGTCCTGAGCATGCTGCTTCCTCGCTGCCCGCGTCTCGATGTAGCGATGCCGGTCACACGAGGTTCCTCTCTCCGGCAGTACCGGGGGCGGGCGCGTCGTGGCAGAGCCTTTCCATCCGCAGCATCGGGGCGGGCGCGGGCAGGGTGTCCAGCGCTGAAGGCGCAGGTTCATGCGCCGCGATTTCGGCATCGACCATGAGACGGGCCAGCTCAGGGGCGCGGACTGTCGGGCGCCATCCGAGGACCCGCTCGGCTTTCGTGGCATCACCGACCAGGTCGTCGACCTCGGTGGGCCTCAGATAGCGCTCGTCGAACCGCACGTGGTCCTGCCAGTCGAGACCGACATGGGCGAAGCAGTGTTCGACGAAGTCGCGCACGCTGTGGCTGGCGCCGGTGGCGACCACATAGTCATCCGGTTGCGCCTGTTGCAGCATCAGCCACATCGCCTCGACGTACTCGGCCGCGTACCCCCAGTCCCGTCGGGCGTCGAGATTGCCGAGGTAGACGACGTCCTGCAGGCCCGCCTTGATGCGTGCGGCCGCCATGGCCACCTTGCGTGTGACGAAGGTGGGGCCGCGGCGAGGGGACTCGTGGTTGAACAGGATGCCGTTGACCGCGTACATCCCGTACGCCTCACGGTAGTTGCGGGTCGCCCAGTAGGCGTAGACCTTGGAGACACCGTAGGGAGAGCGAGGGTGGAAGGGCGTGTCCTCGTGCTGAGGCGGCGGGGATGCGCCGAACATCTCCGAGCTGGAGGCCTGGTAGAAGCGGCAGGGAAGGCCCGTCGTCCTGATGGCCTCCAGCAACCGCGTCGTTCCGAGCGCAGTGCAGTCACCCGTGTACTCGGGTTCGTCGAAGGACACCCGTACATGCGACTGGGCGGCCAGATGGTAGACCTCGTCCGGCTGTAGCCGTTCCAGCAGCCCCGCCATCCTGGTTCCGTCCGTCAAATCGCCGTAGTGCAGGAAGAGGCGCGCCTCGGGATCGTGTGGGTCCCGGTAGAGGTGGTCGATGCGTTGCGTGTTGAAGGTCGAGGCGCGACGGACGATTCCGTGCACCTCATAGCCCTTCTGCAGCAGCAGCTCCGCGAGGTAGGAGCCATCCTGGCCGGTGATGCCGGTGATGAGCGCTTTCTTGACAGTCACTTGCACTCCTTGCCGAGGGGTGACGCAGATGAGCGGATCACGCTTCGCGCACCAGCCGAACCCACCAATTCGCCCGGATGGTGATCATTACTATCTTTGCCTGTATCAGGGCATATACCGCTCATTTATCGATTGGTGTCGTACGGTGAGGCGGCACTCACTTGATCCGATCAGGGACGGACGTCTTGGACCTGCGCGACTACCTACGAGTCCTCTCTCGCCGCTGGCGTGCCATCACCGTGCTGGCCTTGCTCGGAACGGCGGTCGGCGCGCTCATCACCTACACGGCGAACCCCGAGTACCGGGCCACCGCGAAGCTCTTCGTGTCCGTGCGGGAGGGGTCCGACACCCTCCAGCTCGCACAAGGAAATGTCTTCACCCAGGCTCGGGTCCGGTCGTACGCGGAGGTGGCGGCGAGTCCTCTGGTGTCCCGGCACGTCGTGGAGGCCCTGGATCTCGACATGACGCCGCATCAACTGAGCCGTCGCATCAGCGCGACCACGCAGCCCGACACGGTGCTGCTCCGGCTCACCGTCACGGACACCCGGCCGGAGCGGGCTGCCCGCATCAGCAACGCTGTGGCCAAGCGCTTCGCCGAGGTGGTCCGCGGCCTTGAGCGCCCGGAGGACGCGAGGACGTCCCCGGTGCGGCTGAGCATCACCCAACCGGCCTCCGTGCCCTCCGCTCCCTTTTCCCCGCGCCCGGCGGTGAACCTCGCCATCGGGCTCATGGCCGGGCTGGCCCTCGGGGCCGGTTTCGCCGTGGCCAGGGAGTCGATGGATCGCTCGGTACGCAGTCTTCAGAGTCTCACCGAGCTCCTGGCCGGGTTCGGCGGCCCTCCCGTGCTCGGGAGCGTCGCGCACGACCCGCGGGCCGCCCGCCATCCCGTGGCATTGCTCGACGACTTGCACGGACTGCGCGCCGAGGGCTTCCGGCGGCTGCGCACCAGTCTGCGGTTCGTGGACGTGGACCAGCCGCCGAAGGTGATCGCGGTAACCAGCCCGCTGCCTCGTGAGGGAAAGACCAGTGTCGCGATCAACCTGGCCGCGGCGCTGGCCGAGACCGGTGCCTCGGTGTGCCTGGTCGACGCCGACCTGCGCCGGCCTTCCACAGCCCGTGTCCTGGGGCTGGTGCGGGACGCCGGGTTGACCACCGTGCTGATCGGCCAGGCCGAGGTGCACCAGGTGCTGCAGTCCGTGGGCTCCTTCTCGGTGCTGACCAGTGGCTCGGTGCCGCCCAATCCCACCGAGCTGCTGGGCAGCGACCAGTTGAGGGCCGTGCTGCGCGGCCTCGCCGAGAAGTTCGACCATGTCGTGGTGGACACCGCGCCGGTGCTGCCGGTGGCGGACGCGTCCGTGATCGCCACCGTCGTGGACGGCTACCTGCTGGTGGTGCGGGCTTCACGCACCAGCCGCGACCAGGTCGGCGCAGCCCTTCGCACACTGCAGCAGGTCGGTGCTTCCCTGCTCGGCACGGTCCTGAACATGACGTCATCGAAGGAGGACGGCACCACGTATGGCTATGCGTACGAATATCGGCCGCAGCACCGGACGGCCGGCCGGTTCTCCAAACGACGCGGCGGCAGGCAGATGGCGCCCGTCGGTGGTGCTCCGGCCGTGCCGACTCCGGGCGGAGAGCAGGATGCCCAGGCCACGGGGACGCAGGAGGCACTCGACGGCGAGCCTCACTCCATGACCGCGGACCGGAGCGCTCAGCGGTGAGCTCCCCCGCCTCAGCACCGTGCGGGTACGCTCACCGCCCCCTCGACCGCTCCGCGCGCGTATTCGTGGCCGGAAGCCGTGGACTCGTCGGTTCCGCGGTGCGCCGGCATCTGGAGCGGGAGGGCTTCACCGACGTGGTCGGACCCGGCTCCGCCCAACTGGACCTGCGCGAGCGCCGTGCCGTCCTCGACTGGTTCGCTGCCACCCGGCCGGACGTGGTGGTGCTGGCCGCCGCACGGGTGGGCGGGATCAAAGCGAATGCCACCCGTCCCACGGAGTTCCTCTCCGACAACCTGCGTATCCAGGTCAACGTGCTGGACGCGGCCCTGGAACAGGGGGTGGAGCGGCTGCTGTTCCTGGGCTCCAGCTGCGTCTATCCGAAATTCGCCGACCAGCCCATTCGAGAGGAGGCGCTGCTGACCGGTGCACTGGAGCCGACCAACGACGCCTACGCCATCGCCAAGATCGCCGGGCTCCTGCACGTGCAGGCGGTGCGGCGGCAGCACGGTCTCCCCTGGATTTCCGCCATGCCGACCAACCTTTACGGCCCCGGCGACAACTTTCATCCCGAGCACTCCCATGTCCTGGCATCACTGATCCGGCGCTTCCACGAGGCCCGAACGGCAGGGGCACGGCGAGTGGTGAACTGGGGTACCGGAACACCTCGCCGGGAGTTCCTGCACGTGGATGATCTGGCTCGGGCATGCCTGTACCTGCTGGAGCACTACGACGCGGACGGATCGGTGAATGTCGGCACCGGCACGGACCTGACGATCCGGGAGGCCGCCGAACTGGTGGCAGAGGTCGTCGGCTACCAGGGGGCCATCGAGTGGGACGCGGCCCAGCCGGACGGCACCCCACGCAAAGTCCTTGACGTCTCCCGGATCACCACTCTGGGATGGGCCCCGCGTATCGGCCTGCGGGAGGGGATCGCCGAAGCGTACGCCTGGTACGTGGAACACCGAGCGCCCGCCGCCCTGTGACACTCCGCGCCGCTCCGCGCGCACGAACTCGGCACCGCACGGGCACGGCACGGGCACGGGCACGGCGCTGGCACCGGGGCCGGGGGCCGGGGGCCGGGGGCCGGGAGGACCATCTCATGCGGTGCTGATCGACCAGTGCGGGCGCACGCTCGGCGTAGTCGGATCGCGGTGAGCACACCGTCGCTCACCTCCTACGAATACGAAGGATCCAGAGCCGTACGGCGTAGACGGCACCTCGCGCACTACATAGGCGGGGCGGTGGCAGCACTTCTTTGTCGCGGGCAGCGCTGCTGCCCACTACGCCAACACCGGCCAGGCAGCGCCACGGCTCCTCGCTGAGTCTGGCACATGATTCACGCTCCCCGGCACGGACAACAACGCCCAGGACCCAGAGCCGAGCACACCCGCCGAGCACCGCACGGACGTCACGACCGACACAGCACCGGGTCCGACGTAATTCGCTGGTTCTGGAGGCCCTGCGGGAGTGAAAGTGCAGGTCAACGGAGCGGAGGTCGCTCCGTAGCGCGAAAGTGCCTAGAGACTCGATGTTCCGAATTCACATGCGCTGGCCTGGGCATGGCTCGATCACCGAGAACATGCGCGTCAAGGAGGTGCGGATCAGCGAGACGGAGCGGTTGGTGATCTGCCACAACCCCGAGGCCGCCGGGCGCGACCAGCACATGCGCGAGCAACTCGTCTGCCAACTCGAGGAACTGATCGACGATTCGGACAAGCTCAGCGACTTCAAGCGGGGCATACTGCGCGGGAAGATCGCCGGCAAGCCCGGCCTGAACCGCTACCTGCGCACCACCCCAGCCGGAAAGCTCCGCATCGACACCGCCAAGGTCAAGGGAGAGTCGAACCTCGGCGGCAAGTACCTCCTGCGCTGCCCAGACCCCCACCTGAGCGCCGAGGACATCGCACTCGGCTACAAGCAACTCCTCGAAGTCGAGCGCGGCCGGCACGACATGAAGCAGATCATCGAACTGGGGCCGGTCTACCACCGGCTCGAAGTACGCACCCGGGCCCACGTCGTCCTGTGCTGGCTCGCCGTCCTGCTCATCCGCATCATCGAGACCCAGGCCGACGCGACCTGACCCCACGCCCGCCGCGAGCTCCAGCGCCTCCACGTCGGAGTCGAACCCGGGACAGCGGGCCCGAGGGAATGACGGCGCCCCTCCGGCGCTCATCTCGCGCCTCCCCGCCCGGCCGACGTCACCGAAGATGACCACAAGGGCGACAGCGGACACGGATGCCAGGACCGCCCCGGGACCAGCACCCCAGGCGAACCGTCCGCGGCGGCGCCCGCATCTCCGGGCGCGACGACGCTGCCCGCACCGGCGCCGCCCGCGCCCAGCGAGCCGCCGTACACCACGCTTCCCCTCAGCGACGACAGAGAGATCCGCACCCACCCCGACCCGATCAACCTCTGCGCCAGCACGGTGGGCGCAGGCCCCCGGCACGGGGCTCCTGACAGCCCGCCGCCGAAATGGTTCGTCACGGCGACCCGACAGGCGCCCCGCCGCCTCCGGAGTCCTCGAAGCGCACACGCCCAGCTGGCTGGCGACCGGTCGTAGCTCCGGACCCTGGTGGGGGAGCAGCAGGGTGTTCGGGCTTACGCCGAGTGCCGCAACGAGGGCGGTCAGGTCGTCGACGTCGACACGTCGGACGTTCTTCGGCGGCTCAGCGCCGGCCGATCACCGTAACCGCGACAGTAACTGCCCATGCGCGGGACGGCCCCTGGCACACAGCCGGAGGCCCTCTCGCCTTCTGCGCCCACCAGGCCGCGCCCGAACCGGGCGGCTGAACCGTGAACGTGGCGGGTTCCCACTTCGGGTGAGCATCGGGCGAGCAAGCAATCTCGAAGGACGCAAGAAAGCCCCGCAGGAGCGAGGGCCTTGACGTTTCCGCTGGTCACTGGTGTCTGCTCGCGTAGCGAGTGGTGGGGCGGGTGGGACTCGAACCCACGGCCGACGGATTATTGGAACCGCTCGACTGCCGCAACAGCCGTCGCCCCAGCTGAGAGACAGGCTCCAGAACCAAGGGCAGCGGATTCCCCTTCCACCGCGTCGCGGTCACGCCCTCGGTGGCGCTGTGCTTCCCCGGATAACGAGTTGGGTGGGAACGAGAACGTCGTGGTCAGTGTCTTCGCCGCCGAGAATGCTCAGGAGCATGCGTCCGGCGAGTTCGCCTTGCTCCCTGACGGGCTGGCGGACGGTCGTGAGATCGGAAAGTTCCGCGACGGGATGGTCGTCAATGCCGATGACGGACATGTCCTCGGGGATGCGCAGGCCAGCGCGACGCAGGGTGCGGATCGCGCCGAGGGCGACTTCGTCGGAGTGGGCGTACACGGCGGTGGGCGGCTCGGGCTGGCTGAGCAGCTTGGCCATGGCGTCGGCACCCTGGGCGCCGCCCCAGTCGACGGTGACGACAAGGCGTTCGTCGATCGGTACGCCCGCGTCGCGCAGAGCGGCGTAGTACGCGTTCGAGCGGCCCGACGGCTGCACCTCGTCCGGCTGGTCGGGGTCGACCGCGGCGATCATGGCGATACGGCGGTGGCCCAGGAAGAGCAGGTGGTCCATGGCCTGGCGGCCTGCGGTCTCGTCGTCGATGGAGACGTTCGGGTAGGGCGCGTGCTGACCGCCCGCAGCGATGACCGTCACGCCCATCAGCTCAAGGCGCCGCTGCTCCTCCTCACCGACCGGAAAGGCCAACACGACTACCGCGTCGACCTTTCGCCTCGCCGGCAGCCGGTGGAAGAAGTCATGCCGGTCTTCGATGCCGTCGACGTGGTACAGGAGAACGTCCAGGTCGGCGGCCCGCAGGACTGACTCCAGGCCCTCCAGCAGTGCCGCGAAGAACCAGCGGGAGATGTGCGGTACGACCACCGCGACGCGGCCGGTGTCGCCGCCGGCCAGGCGGGACGCCTCGGGAGAGACGACGTAGGAGAGCTCCTCGGCGACCGCGAGGACGCGGCGGCGGGTGGCCTCGGATACGCCGTAGTCGTTGTTGAGCGCGCGTGAGGCGGTGGCCATCGAGACGCCGGCGGCACGGGCCACGTCCGCCATGTTGATCTTCTGGGAGCTCTGCGTCATGCGGGAAGGCTAACCCACTTCCGAAGCTTTCGGAAACGCTTCCGAGATTTTTGAAAGGGCTTCCGATGTCGCGGGTGGCATCGAAGGCCATCTCGCACGGACATCTGATCATTACCGCATGTCACACGTATGTTGCACTTTCGTTACTTGACAGGTCGGGTTGATCCGCTCAATCTTTCGGCAACGGAAACGCTTCCGAAACCTGCTCAACGCATCCAGCGGTCCAGTCAGGGGAAGCGCGCCGACCCTCTGTCTGCCGACCATCGATGTGGAGCGGCAGCCGCATGGATGCGAGGAGGCATCATGCCCAAGCAGCAGCACCCCACCTCCCCCGTCAGAACCGCCCGCCGCCGTCCGCGCACCCCGCTGGCAGCCGTGGCCGCCGCGTCCGCGCTGGCCACCCTGGCCGCGTGCGGCGCCCCCGGCTCGGACTCGGACTCCGGCTCGGCGGACGCGACCCCGACCGCCGTGAACACGGCCGTCGCCGACAAGTCCGCGACCCTGACGCTGTTCTCCGCGGCCGGTCTGGAGAAGTACGAGCAGGGCCTGGCGGACGCCTTCATGGCCCAGTATCCGAAGATCAAGGTCAAGCTGCGGGTCGAGGCGGACAACAACTACAACACCGTGCTGCCGCGGCTTCTCGCTTCCGATTCCACGCCGGACATCGTCCAGCCTTACGACCTCCTCGGAGGCGTGAAGGACAACCTGCTCACCAACCTCAACGCCTACGACGAGGCGTACGGCTGGAGTGAGAAGGTCCCGGCGTCTGCCCTCGCCCCGGGCCGGGTGTCCGACGGCGTGATCGGCTCCGGGCCGCTGTACCAGGCGGGCGGCTCCGCCGGCCCTCTCGTCGGCGTCTTCTACAACAAGGAGCTGGCGAACAAGGTCGGCATGAAGACCGTGCCCTCCTCGATCTCCGAGCTCGAAGACGTGATGGCCAAGGCGAAGAAGTCCGGCGTCACCCCGATCGTCGCCTCCAACCAGGACGGTCTGATCGGCCACCTCTACAACCTGCTGCTCGGCGACTACATGGGCGCCCAGTCGCTCAGCGACCTCGTCCACCACAAGCCGGGCGCGAGCCTGGACACCCCGGAGGCTGTCAAGGCCACCAAGACGCTCCAGAAGTGGATCAAGGCGGGGTACTTCACGTCCGACGTCAACGCCCTCAACCAGGAAGCGTCGTACGGCAAGTTCACCGGTGGCAAGGGCCTGTTCTTCTTCCAGGGCAGCTGGATCACCCAGACCCTCGACCAGAACTTCAAGGGCGAGTACGGCGCCTTCCCGATGCCGCCCGCCGAGAAGGGCGGCAAGTACGCGGGCATGACCAGCAACACGCTCGCCTTCTCCATCGCCGCCCGCTCGAAGAACAAGGACGCCGCCGCGCTGTTCCTCGACTTCCTCACCACCCCCAAGGCCGCGGAAGTCGCCGTCGACAACGGATACGCCGCCCTGACCTCCGGCGCGTCGGACGCGGCCGAGCCCTCCCTCTCCGGCACGCTGACCGAGCAGATCCAGACCGGTTACGCGGCCATCGCCGCCGACAACGGCTTCGACAGCTGGCTGCAGAACTCCGCCCCGGCCGTCGGCACCAAGCTGACCCAGCAGCTCCAGCTCCTGGTCTCCGGCAAGGTCGAGCCCGCCGCGATGGTCAAGACGCTCCAGACCGCCTACGCCGACGCCCTCAAGAGCAGCTGAGCATCATGTCCTCGACCCGACCGACCAAGGTGGGCGCCGTCGCCGTCCGGGGCCGCCGCCGGCTCCGGGCGAGGCGGTGGGCCGGCTGGCTCTTCGCCCTCCCCGCCCTCGCCTTCTACGGCGTCTTCAACTTCTACCCCGTCCTGTTGTCGATCCAGTACTCGTTCTACGACTGGGACGGTGTCGGTGCCTCCACCTGGGTGGGCCTGGAGAACTACACGGCGGTCTTCACCGACTCCGAGCAGTTCACCACCCTGCTCCACGCCTTCTACCTGATCCTCTTCTTCACCGTCCTGCCGGTGACCATCGCCCTGATCACCGCCTCCGTCCTGAGGCAGCTGGAGGGCCGCTTCACCGGAGCCCTGGCCCGCACGCTCCTCTTCCTCCCGCAGATCATCCCGGGAGCAGCGGCGGGCGTCGCCTGGACCTGGATGTACTCCGACAACGGCGTGATCAACCAGCTCCTGCGTGCCGTCGGCCTCGACGACGTCGCCCGCCCCTGGCTGGCGGACTTCACCTGGGCCCTGACCGCCGTGGGCTTCATCGGCACCTGGCTGTCCACCGGTCTGTGCACGATGCTGCTGCTCTCCGGCATCGGCAAGATCGACGGCAGCCTGTACGAGGCCGCCCGCATCGACGGCGCCGGACCGATCCGCCAGTTCCGGGCCGTCACCCTCCCCGGTCTGCGCAACGAGATCGGCGTTTGCGTCACCATCACGATCATCGCCGCCCTCGCCAGCTTCGACGTCGTCTACCTCTCCACCCAGGGCGGCCCCGGCACCCAGACCATGGTTCCCGGCGTCGCCGTCTACAACCTGGCCTTCAACGACGCCCGCCTCGGCGCGGCCTCCGCCCTCGCAGTCGTCCTCGCCCTGGTCGTGATCGCCGTCGTCGTACCGCTCCAGCGCCTGTTCCGGGAGAAGTGACCATGCCCGAACGCACGCAGACCGCACGGGCTCTGCGCCGACGTGCCCCCGGACTCATCCTCATCACGGCCGCCGCGCTCTACTCGGTCGTCCCCCTGCTGAGCATGGTCAGTGCGGCCCTCGCACCCCAGGGAACCTTCCCCTCGGGCCTGAGCTGGCCCTCCGATCCGCACTGGCACAACTTCGTCGACGCCTGGAATGTCGCCAACATCACGACCCTGCTGAAGTCCAGCACCCTCATCGTGCTCGGCGTCGTACCCGTGGCGGTCCTGATCTCCACGATGGCCGCGTACGCGATCGCGGTCCTGGAGATTCCCCTCGGCCGCGTCTTCTACATCATCCTGGTGATGACGCTGACACTGCCGTACGAGATCGTCATCGTCCCGCTCTACGAACAGACCAGGGCCATGGGCCTGTTGGGCACCCAGTGGGCACTGATCCTTCCGCTCATCGGGATGAACATGCCGTTCGCGGTGTTCTGGATGCGGGCGCACTTCGCGGGCGTACCGAAGGAGCTGTCCGAGGCGGCGAGCATGGACGGCGCCGGACCGTGGCGAGCCCTGCTCCACATCCACCTCCCCCTCGCCCGCCCCGCGATCGCCTCCCTCTCGCTGCTGATGTTCCTCTCCACCTGGAACCAGTTCCTGCTGGCCCTGGTGCTGATCGACGACCCCGACAAGCGGACGATGGCCGGCGCGCTACAGGCGTTCACCACCAAGTACGCCACCGACCAGGTGCTGCTGAACGCCGGCGCCCTGCTGATCATGGCCCCCACGATCCTCGTGTTCCTCTTCCTGCAACGCCACTTCGTCAAGGCGCTGCTCCAGGGCTCGGTCAAGGGCTGACCCCCACCCCCCAACCCCTTTTTCTTCAGACAGTCAGGACCGAGCACCATGACCAACCCCACCCCCACCTCGCCGCACCCCGACGCCGACTGGTGGCGTACGGCCGCGATCTACCAGGTCTACATACGCAGCTTCGCCGACGGCGACGGCGACGGAACCGGCGACATCGCCGGCCTCCGCTCCCGCCTGCAGTACCTGGCCTACCTCGGTGTCGACGCGATCTGGATCAACCCCTGGTACCCGTCCCCGCTGGCCGACGGCGGTTACGACGTCTCCGACTACCGGGACATCCACCCGGTCTACGGCACCCTCGACGAGGCGAAGCAGCTGATCACCGAGGCGCACGAGGTGGGCCTGCGGGTCATCCTGGACATCGTCCCCAACCACACCTCCGACCAGCATGCCTGGTTCCAGGAGGCGTTGGCGGCCGGACCCGGCTCACCGGAGCGTGACCGGTTCATCTTCCGCGACGGCAAGGGTGAGGACGGCTCTCTGCCCCCCAACGACTGGCACGCCGCCTTCGGTGGCCCCACCTGGACCCGCACCCCCGACGGCGAGTGGTACCTCCACCTCTTCGCGCCCGAACAGCCCGACCTCAACTGGGAGAACCCGGAGGTCCGGGCCGAGTTCGAGTCGATCCTGCGGTTCTGGTTCGACCTCGGCGTCGACGGCTTCCGCATCGACGTCGCCCACGGCATGATCAAGGACCCCACTCTCCCCGACCTCGGCCTGACCGAGTTCTCCGTCCTGACCGGGGAGGACCAGCAGGACCACCCGCACTGGGACCGCGACGGCCTCCACGACATCTTCCGCAGCTGGCGCGCCATCGCCGACAGCTACCCCGACCCCCGCGTCTTCGTCGCCGAGGCCCACGTCCTCCCCAGCCGCATGCCGGAGTACCTCCGCCCGGACCAGCTCCACACGGCCTTCAACTTCGACTTCCTCAAGTGCCCCCTGGACGCAGGCAAGCTGCGCGAGGTCATCGACCGCAGTATCACCAGCCTCGCCGCCGTCGGCGCCCCCGCCACCTGGGTGCTGTCCAACCACGACGAGACCCGCCACGTCACCCGCTACGGCCGCGCCGACACCGGCGTCCAGGCCCTGTTCCGCGACAAAACCATCCCCACCGACCGCGCCCTCGGCACCCGCCGCGCCCGCGCCGCCGCCCTCCTGATGTTCGTCCTGCCCGGCAGCGCGTACGTCTACCAGGGCGAGGAACTCGGCCTCTACGAGGTCGAGGACATCCCGGAGGAGCTCCTGCAGGACCCCATCTGGGAACGCACCGGCCACACCGTCCGAGGCCGCGACGGCTGCCGCGTCCCCCTCCCCTGGACCGGCGACACCACGCCCTTCGGCTTCAGCACCTCCGGAGCACCCCCGTGGCTCCCCCAGCCCGAGGACTGGAAGGAGTACACCGCCGAAGCCAACCAGGCCGACCCCACCTCCATGCTCCAGCTCTACCGCACCGCCCTACGCCTGCGCCGCACCCACCCCGGTCTGACCGGCGAGGAGTTCCGCTGGCTCGACAGCCCGGAGGGCACACTGCTCTTCGAACGGGGCGAGGGCCTGCTGTGCACGGTCAACCTCTCCGACCAGCCCGTCCCCCTCCCCGCCGGCCACAGCCCCCTCCTCATCTCGGGCCCCCTGGACAAGGACGGACTACTGCCCCCGGACACCGCCGCCCTGCTCTACCGCGACTGACGGACCCGCGACCAGGTCACCCCGGCGACACCGGCCCCCAGCCCTCCCGCCCCCTGATCCACCAGGGCCTGTCCGGTGTTCCTCCCCACCGACCGGACAGGCCCTGGTCCATCTCCAGGAGCCGGAGGGAGTTGCCGGAGACGGGCCCGAGCCTCCATCAGACCCGGAGCGGTTCAAGGCAGCACACGAGAGGTCGAGTGCCCTTCAGGGGCCGCTGTACGTTCGGGGGCGTTTTCTGCTGGGGTCGTTTTCGCGTCCCAGCCCGGACCGCACCCCATTCGTGCGGCCTCCGTACCCAGCCGCCGGCCCGGCAGAGCCGCCTACAAGGTCCCCGGGCAGCACTTCTGAATCCTCGTGTCCAGCCAGCGTCCAGAATCCGGCGCCCATGCCTCGTACACGCGACCCGCGGAAACCTGCCCCATCGCTGGACCACGACATCTGTGCAGGTCAGAGCGATGTGAACCAACACCGACCGCAGCTGAGCCAAACTCACGAGCAGCGGATTTGGTCCGTTCAGGCAAAGTTGACGTGGATCTTCGAGCCCTTCTTGCCCCGGTCGACAGGATTCGGACCTGCCAGGTCCTCCCTTTCAGGGTGTTCACGGAGGCGATCGCGCAGCGCGACCAGTCCAGATCTCCGCGCGAACCCAGCTCGTCGAGGATGAGGCGGGGCAGCTTCGCCCAGACACGGGCGGCGGTCCACTCACATCGGTCGCCCCGGGACCCAGCCGACGACATGCTCGGCGACGACGCGTTCTGCTCCTCCCGCCGCGCAAGCTTCGCGTCGGCCGAGGAAACGGGCGAGACCTTGGCCTCGAGGGATGAGGTCGTATCAGCTCCCAGGGGGCTTCACGGTCACGCGCCGCGCAGGAGGATGTATGACGGCAGTGGCAGCCACAGGACGTCCTGCGCTTCTTCAAGATCACCCCGAAGGGACACCAGCCTTCGTCGCCCGTGCGGTGCGTTCTTCCGAAATCGCCCTCAGGAGCGCTCACCTGCATAAATGATCAAAGGAGTGCGGCCGCTGGGTCTGGCCGGATGGCCCATCTGTCCGTATGCGGGTTGCAGCCCTGACGGTCCGTCGGTTTCCTCATGAGCGGAGCACAACAAGACGCCGCGCACTCCGGCCGGCCACTGCTTCTCGGAGGAACTTCATGCGTATCAAGTGGGCAGGCGCCGGCATCGGCATCGGTTTCGTTCTCGGTGTTGTCGGCCTCTCGAGCCCGGCCGCGGCAGCCGCGAACGGCCCGACCGATGATCCGAACATGCACATCAGCCCGCGCCACGCCGCCCCAGGCTCCACCGTCACAGTCAGCACCAGAGCCTGTGGCTCGGAGACCTATGGGAAGGGCGAGTCCGAGGCAGGAGGCAAGTTTCACCTCCTGCCGGGCGACCAGGAGGGTGTACTGACCGGCGAATTCAAGGTCCCGGGCGGCACCGAGGCCGGCGGTTACACCGTCACCCTGAAGTGCCCGCCGCGCGTCAAGATCACGGGCACATACTGGGTCGGCGCCGGCAACCCCAGCGGCGCGGTCGACGCTGGTTTCGGGGCGGCGAACGACAAGGGCACGCAACTTGCCCTCGGCGCGGTGCTGCTCGCCGGAGCCGCCGCCGGCGGCGTGATCAAGATGCGCCGCTCCCCGACCGGTGCCCGCGTTTGACGCTCTGCCCTGCCGGCCCAGCTCCCATGCCCGTGTACGGGGGCTGGGGGGATCATCGCGAAGCGGAGGCTCCACAGCGATGGAATCGAGGTACGAGCCCTGCGGCCCTTCCCCCTCGTCCACCCCGTCCGCCAAATTTCTCGCCTACGCCCTACTGGCGGGCATGGTGCTGGTGATCACGGCGCTCCGAGGCGAACGGCCTCCGCAGCCTTCGGCCGCGCAGTCCTTCTCCTCCTCCGCGCCACCCGGGAACAGCAGCACCGCCTCGACCCGGTATCCCTCTGTGCCGCCCCTGCCCCCGTCGGCTCCAGTCCGGCTGCGAATTCCCGCCATCGGCGTGAATGCCCCCATGACGGAACTGAGCCTCAACGACACAGGAGCACTGCGCCCACCATCGTCCAATATGCCCGGCTTTGCCGGGTGGTATGGCGCCGGTACACCTCCTGGCTCAGTCGGCACAGCCGTCACTGCGGGACACGTGGACACGCCGCAAGGCCCCGGAGTCTTCCACCGCCTCGGAGAACTGGCCAAGGGCGACACCATCGAGATCATCAGGTCGGACCGGCGGACAGCCGTCTTCACGGTCGACGCTGTGGAGCTCTACGACAAGAAGGCGTTTCCGGATGAGAAGGTCTACGGCAGTTCCCACCGGCCCGAACTGCGCGTCATCACCTGTGGGGGTCCATACGCCGAAGAAACCGGCTACCAGGGAAATGTCGTGGTCTTTGCGACGCTGACCGCGGCGTAGAACGATGGCAGTGCCGCTGAGCAGGCCGAGGTTCGTCCTCGCCTGCCTCCGACTCCGTTCCTCCTCGCGCTCACGCACGGGCAGCCCCTCCAGGCGGACCCGGTCCGGTACATGCCGGTCGAGGGTGCGTGCGTCGATGACCGCGCGGCCGCCGTCGGGCATATCCAGGGTCAGCCGGTCGCCCATGGCCGGGAAGCGGCCGAGACGGTCCACGATCAGGCCGGCCACCGTGTCGTAGTCGTCGTCCCCGGCAGCACGATGCCGGTGGCTTCGGCCACCTCGTCCAGGCGGCGCCCGGCGCCCGGCGTCCACCAGCCAGCCGCCACCGTCGGCGACGGCGATCTCGGTCACGGTGTCGGTTTCATCGGCGATGTCGCCCACCAGTTCCTCGGCGATGTCCTCGTAGGTCACGATTCCCGCGACGCCGCTGTGCTCGTCGAGGACGACCCCGAACTCGTCGTCCCGCTCGCGCATCCGGTCGACCGCGTCGGGCAGGGGCAGAGTGTCCGGCAGCAGCAGTGGGCGCCGGGCGAGCGCACCCGCCGTGGCGGCGGCGAAGCCGTCGGCGGGCAGATGGGTCAGCTCGCGCACGCCCAGGACGCCCGCGACGTCGTCGGGGTGGTCACCGAGGACCGGGTCGTTGGAGTGGCCGTGCTTGGCGATCAGCTCGACCGACTCGGCGGCGGAGGCGTCCCTACGGACGAAGACGGCGTCCGCACGCGGGACCATCACCTCGTCCAGCATCCGATCGGAGGACTCCAGGACGTGGTCGAGCAGGTCGGCCGTGTCCTTGGGTAGCTGCCCCTGCTCGTGCGACTCGCCGATCAGGTGCCCGAGTTCCTCCAGGGTGGCGCCGTGGTGCAACTCCTCGACGGGCTCGATGCCCACCTTGCGCAGAAGCTTGTTGGCCGCGCCGTCGAAGACCACCGCACCGGCGGCGGCCGGCAGATGAAGGCCATCGGCGAACCCGCCACCGGCCGCACCTTCCAGGACCTGCTGCCGTCCATCTCCACCCGCCTGTAGACCAGGGCATCCCCGCCACCCGGCAGCCCCCAGCCGGCAGCCCCCAGCCGGCTCGGGCCGTACCGGTCCGGGTCGTACGCAGAAACGACGAGACCCAGGCAGACGCGGCATCCCAGGTCGTCCAGGGCGAGACCACCAACGCAGCCGACGGCACTGCCTCCAGCACGGACCAACGGTCCACCAGGGCTTCCGAACGCCCCGGTGGCACGGCGGGAACACCCGAGCAAGGCAGCAGGCCGGAGACCGACGGCGGGCTGCTCTGGTCGCGCGCAGCATCCGGGCGAGACCAGCGGGGCCACCGCGGAGAACCCGGGCTCGGTCTGACCGGGTGGGCCGGGGAACCTGCCGCGACCGTCCGCGATCGCGGTGTGGAAGGACTAGAACCGTCGGCAACCGCGCCGGTCCGGCCCGCAGGCTCCTGACGGCCTCGGTCCGGGCCGACCCTGGTCGCGGAAGGCCACTCGGCGCATTCTTCTTGCCGCTCCGGCACCAGAAAACCAGCTGCCCAAAGGGCCTGCCGTCCGAAGACGCAATGATCGCGAGGCCACCGGAGGGAAGCGTGGCTGACGTCTGGATCCTGAGGCAGGGCGAGAAGGTACGCAAGGGCGAGAGGACAGCCAGGCTGATCCGTGCGGACGCCATCACATGTGTCACCACAACCATCGGTACCCAGGTCGTGGTGACGGACATGGTGTCGCGGGAAACCGTGGTGGTGGCCGACTGACAGGACGGCGTACACCGCGGCGGGCTTCCCCTGCCACCCAACTTCCACATCGCGCTGATGGCCAGGATCGGTGAACCACGCAAGCAGACAGCGACCACCTCTCAGCACAGAGGAGGCCTGGCCTCGGTCGACACTGGTCAGCGTTTGCAGGAGAGGTACAAGGCAGCTACTTCCGATTCCCTGCGCCCATCAGCGTCCCGACATCCGCCCTCGCTCACCGATCAGACCGTAGGCTCCAGTCCTCGAGAGCAAGCGCACGGGGCATACCCGCAGGTCAACGAAGCACCCAAGTGCGGACACCACATCGCCGTTGAACTCGCGAGCAGCGGATTCAGTCCGTTCGCCCAAAGTCCTGACGTCCTGAATCCGCCAGCCCGCTGAGACGTTTCCGCAGGTCAGGGACCTGCACGGTGGGGCGGGTGGGACTCGAACCCACGGCCGACGGATTATGAGTCCTTTGAGGATCTTGGCAACCCTTGTCGATCCGTGCTCGTCTTGGCCGTTTTCCCTGGTCAGACGCAGTTTGTTGCCGCAGCCCTTCTCGGCCCTTGTCAGTCTTTTCCGATCCTTGCGTCCAACCTCCGTCCAGAACGCGTTCTGGACGGACAACGCCGCCCGGCTTCCGAGACGATCGCCCCAGCTCGGCAGTCTGCCTCGAACTCGCACGCAGCGGACTTCCCTACCAGCGCGCACAGGCTCCGCCCCGAGAACGGCTCCACTGGTGCCAACGCCAAGTAGCCCCAGTCCGCGCGCGACCGGAGGCCGCCCGCGGACGGCTCGACGCCGGCCACCGCGGGCACGGGGTCTGTGATGTCTCGTGTGTCATGGGGCCCGACCGTGCCACGGGACACCTCAACGCGTCCTGACTGCCGGGCGCCGCCGACGGCCCGCGCGGCAAGGTCACCTCCGGAGGAGCTTCACCGGCTACGCCGCAGGCACCGGCTCACCGTGTCCCGCCCAAGGCCGGGCCAGCGCCACCAGCGCCAGTCCCGCCGCCACCAGCGCGCCCAGCATGATGAGCGCCATCGGCCGGGAGCTCTCCTCCCCGAACACGCCCACCAGGGGTGACGCCAGGGCACCGAAGAGGAACTGGATGCCGCCCAGGAGCGCGGAGGCCGCCCCCGAGGCCGTGCGGCCAACCGCCTGGCCGATGCTCATGGCGCTGGGGAAGACCAGGCCGATGCCGCCGGTGGTCACGAACAGGGTGATCCAGGTGCCCGCGAGGGTCTCGCCCACGGTCACCACCAGCAGGACCTGTGCCAGCGCGCCCAGCAGGGCGATGCCGACCCCGGCCGAGAGCAGGGTGTTCAGGCGGGTGCCGCGCCCGGCCATGCGGGCGAAGGAGGCTCCGGCGGCCAGCATGGCGACGGCGTTGGTGGCGAAGATGAGGGAGTACGTGGTCGAGGAGACGCCGTACAGGTTCTCGAACACGAAGCTGGAGCCGCTGATGTAGGCGAACAGCGCGGCCGAGACGAGCGCCACCACGAGGACGTATCCCATGAACGTGCGGCCTGCGAGCAGTGTGCCCATGGCTCGGAAGGCGCTGGCGAGTCCGCCGCTGTGGCGCCGCTCCGGCGGCAGCGACTCGGGTACCGCCCGCACCACGGCGAGCAGGAGCAGCACGCCGAGCACGGCCAGCACGGCGAAGACCGTCCGCCAGGTAGAGACGGCGAGGACAGCCCCGCCGAGCACCGGCGCGACCACCGGTGCCACGCCGATCACCTGCGACAACACCGCGAAGTAGCGCGGCAGTTCGGCGCCGTGGAAGTGGTCGGTGAGCACGGCCCTGGCGAGCACCAGGCCGGCCGCGCCCGCGACACCCTGCAGGAAGCGGGCCCCGGTCAGGACGGTGATGTCCGGGGCCGCGGCGCAGGCGACGGAGCAGAGGACGAATCCGGCCGACCCCGTTATGAGCAGCCGGCGTCGGCCGAGTCCGTCGCTTAGCGGGCCGATGACGAGCTGGCCGACGACGAGTCCGGCCAGGAACGCGGTCATGGTCAGCTGCACGGCCGAGCCGCTCGCCCCAAGTGCCCTCCCCAGTGCGGGGAAACCGGGGACGTACATATCTGTCGCGAGCGGGGAGACCGCAGTGAGGGCGCCCAGCACGGCGATGAGAGCGGTGGCCGTGCGCCCCGAAGGCGCAGGTCCGGTGGTGTCGGGGACGGCGTCGGCGCGGTTGCGCGAGGATGACGTGGTTGACATGCAGATAAAGGTAACTGATAGTTCACCAGCTAACAAATATGAAGAGTGAGAAGACGAGCCGCATGCCCTCCCCTTCCCCGGACTCTCCCGACTCCGCCGGCCCCTCCAACCCGTTCGCCGCGGACGTCGGCGCCCAGTGGGCCGCCCACCACCCCGGCCTGGACACCTCCCCCATGGAGCTGGTCGGGCTGCTCAAGCACGCCACGGGTCTGCTCAACCGCGCCGTGGAGCCCCTCTACGCCGGCGCTCAGCTCACCGCGCCCGAGCTCGACATGCTGATCCCCCTGCGGCACGCGACCGAGCCGTTCATCGCCCGGAGCCTCGCCGAGCGGCTGGGCCTGTCCCGGGCGGGGGTCAGCAAGACCCTCGGCCGACTGGAGCAGCGCGGTTTCATCGCGCGTACCCCCAACCCCGCCGACCGGCGCGCGGCCCTTGTCACGATCACCGAGGCAGGGGCGAAGGCGGTCGACGACCTCTTCCCCCGCCAGCTCTCCGTCGAGATCGGGCTGCTGGACGGCCTGGGCGAGGACCGCGCGTGGGTGACCGAGGCGCTGCGACGGCTGGTGGCGGTGATGGAGTCCAGCGCGGGTCGCGGCTGAGACCGGGGATTTCGGTGGTCAGTCCACCTCGGGGTCGACCGAGGGCGTGATCGTCCGGTTCGTCCTGGGGGTGCTGCCCCCTTTTCGGCCGGTGGCGGCGGCGTGCTGGTGGGCGCGGACGATGGTGGAGTCGATCTGGACCAGCCAGCCGATGCCGCCGGCCGCGTCAGCCTGGTCCTGGATCTGCTGCAGAGCCCGGGTGAGGACGCCGGCGAGGGCGTACCGGCGGAAGCGGGTGCAGACCGTTTTCCACGGCCCGTAGCATTCCTTGAGCAGATCCGGACCGCGCCACGTGCAGTGAATCCCGGCTCACTGCACGTCGTTGTGGAGCAAGACCAGCACCGGTGGTCGCAGACCGCGGCGGTTTTCCTGTGGCCTCTTCACGCGGACGAACGGCACGGTGCCCTCGCACCCTGACCGGTCCCCAGGCGCCAAGATCCGGCGGTCACCCGGAGCCGGTGCGCAGCATTTGGTCGATCTCTTCCTCGGCACCAGGACCCAGCCACCTGCGGAGGCGGGAAAACGTCCGAGCCGATCGGGGCGCGGGCCAGTCGTCGTCCAGGTAGGCGGCAGGCAGACCCGGATCGCTCCGCAACAGCCGTCCCCAGTCGTCGATGAGCAGCAGAAGCTGCGACAAGGCTTCGCCTGGGGGCGGCTCGGCATTCTCCCAGCGATCGAGGAATGCTTCGTGCACCGCCCGCAGCGCGCTCAAGTCCCAGGCTCTGGCGACCAGTTCACGAGGATCGCTGGGTGCTGTGGGTGTGCCGTGGAACGCCTGGACCAGATGGCCCACGTCGCCCGTGAGGAGATCCCCGAGCATGAGCTCGACGTCCACTCGCCCGGGGGCGATCCACATATGGGGCTGGATGGCGCCGAAGCCGGCCCAGGTGAGCCGGACCTGGAGTTGATAGCGCGCGTTGCGCAGGGTCTCGGGGAGCGGACAGCTCAGGACCGTCCAGATACCTGGGTCATGGTCGAAGGGTCTCGCGGAGAACAGCCTGTTCCCCCCCTGGGCGAGCAGTGTGTGCGCCTCGGGGGTCAGCTCGAACGCACTGGTGCGTCCCTGCTTGTGACGGGTGAGCAGACCCCTGTGGACCATGCGGTTCAGCGTGGTCCGCGTCGCCGGCTCGGAGATGCCCAGCCGACCGGCTACGGACAACATCACCTGAGTGGGCACCTTCAGGTCGGCTTCTCGCGCGGTGGCCCGCTGGCCGAACACGCACAGGCCGAAAAACCCGAGCACCACCTCCTGGGGCACGACCTGCCGTCCGGCAGCCTCTGCGTCATCTCGCCTGCTCACGCCGCGATCCTACGAGAACCGTACGGCCCGACGGAGAGACAGGGCATCGCCGTCGGCCGTGCCCCGGGAAGGGCTTCACGCAGGTGCGCCACCCTCGGTCCGAGTGTCGTCGAAGACGACGATTTCCCGGGTGAGGAGGAAGAAGGACAGTGACGGCTGATGGAACGCGCCGTGCTTCTCCGCATGCCCGCGCAATGCCTCCTCGTAGGCACGGATGCCCGCGACAGCCTCTCCGTCGTCGAACGACAGGGCGGCGTACGCCTCGTATGCCGGTTGGCCGGAGCCACCGAAGTACTCGACCATGCCGCCCCCGGAAAGAGCCGGGTTCCATTCGCAGCCGCGCAAGTAGCGGGCAGGGCCGGAAGGATCGGCGAGCACGTCCTCGTGAGCCCGCAGCCACGACTGCCGGAAGACCTCCGGCTCCAGCCCCTCCGCAGCCTTGAGGAAGTACAGCACCTTCACCGCACCGGGCCCGGGCTGCGGGACCTCCATCGGCTTCTCCTCGACAAGCAGGCTCAGCGCCGCCGGCAGATCGCTGAAGTTGACGCCGTCCGGCCCCACGACATCGCGGGTGTACGGGTCGGCGAAGGTCTGCGCCATCGTCTCGAAGTTCTCGAAGTACAACTCGGTCACGGAGTCGCGCGGCAGCGTCACCTGGTAGCCGGTGTCGCCGATCGCGCCATAGGCGCTGTCGAAGACGTGGTTCTGGACGTACTTGACCACGGTCAGCTTGTTGGCGAGGGCTATCCCGCCGTGCACCTCCCGGACGTAGTCGGCGTACTCCGCGTGGGTCATTCCGGGACGGCGCCGCACAGCGGCCACCAGCTTGATCATTGCATCCTCCTGGGAGTGAGCTCCGCGAGAAACATATCGCACCGATTCGCGAGATCCCGAATATGTGCACCATGTCTCCTTGGGGCCGGACAGCCCAGCGGAGGAATGATGATCCGCAATGCCTGGGGCAACAGGACGACCCGCACGGCCACCGACGGTGTCATGCCCAGGGCCTGGGCCGCCTCGGCCTGCCCGGGGTCGATCGCGTCGAGTGCCGCGCGGAAGATCTCCACCATGTAGGCGGCCTCGTTGGCGGCGAGGGTGAGGATGGCGGCCTGTACGACTCCGGGGAGAACGAAAGCTCCGACGTGCAGGTCGGTGAAGCGGTAGACGTCAGCGGCCGCGAGGCCGACTACCCGTCGATGATCCGACCGTCGGCTCCGGGTCCCGGCCCGCGGCCCGGCGGGCCCGGTCGCGCAGCCGGTCGTGGAACTCGGCGGTCAAGCCCTTGTCTCGCCGGCGCCGGAAGAAGGCGTAGACGCGGTCCCACGCGGGGAAGAAGTCCGCAGGCATCGCCCGCCAGGGTGCACAGGGTGAGTCAGAAGCGTTCGCGGGCCCAGTCCACGAGGTCGCCGGCGTAGCCACGGTCGGCCCAGACCTGGGTGATCTGCGGCTGAGTGAGGCGCAGGCGCCAGAACAGGTCTCGGGCGGCGTCGCGGTCCTGGATGCCGGCGGGCGTCACCGTGATCATCACCGGCAGGCCGAGCGTGTCGACCGTGACATGTCGCTTGCGTCCATTGATTTTCTTCGCGGCGTCGTAGCCTCGGCTGCTGCGGCCGACGGTGGAGGCACATTTGACCGACTGGGAGTCCACGATCAGTGTCACCGGGTGCGGGCAGCGGCCCTTGCCGGTACGAATCCTGCGGCGGAGCTGGTCACGGATGCAGGTGACGACTCCGGCCCGGTTCCACCGCCAGAAGAACCCGTAATCCGTCTCCCACGGAGGGAAATCCGCAGGCAGAGCCCTCCACTTCGCGCCGTTGCCGACGATGTAGCGGATACCGTCGACGATCCCCCGCCGCGGCCACTTCTCCGGATGACCGCCGGTCTTCGTCTGGCAGGCCGGGACGGGAAGCAGGGGTTCGAGAAGGGCCCATTCGGCAACCGAGGTGCCGGACGGGTAGCGGCGGCGACGGCAGGGATGGTGTCCCGTTGAGTGGTGTAGCGGTGATCTCGGTATAGCCCCTGGTCATGAGGCGGCCATCGCGCAACTCTGCGAGTAGTGACGCTCGTTGAGAGTTGACGCGATGGCCTTGTCCCAGCATGACTTACTCCGCCTGATGGAGTCCCTGCGTACGGCAGACGGAATCGAGTTGGTCCGGGTCCTGGCCCATTGGTCCGGGTCCTGGCCCAGCGGATCTTGCAGGAACTCATCGAGGCCGAGGCCACCGCCCGCATCGGTGCGGAGCCCGGCGAGCACACCGAGACCCGCACGACCTGGCGCAACGGGCACCGGGAGAAGCTGCTGACCACGCAGGCCGGGGACCTGGACCTGGCGGTCCCCAAGGTCCGCACCGGCAGCTTCTTCCCGAGCCTGCTGGAACGCCGGCGCCGCATCGACCAGGCTCTCTACGCCGTGATCATGGAGGCATACGTCCACGGCGTGTCCACCCGCAGCGTGGATGACCTGGTCAAAGCCCTGGGTGGCGACACCGGGATCTCCAAGTCCGAGGTCTCCCGCATCTGCAAGGACCTCGACACCGAGCTGACGGTCTTCCGCACCCGGCCCCTGGACCACACCCGCTTCCCCTACGTCTACCTCGACGCGACCTACCTGCAAGGCCCGCGTCCAGCACCAGATCGTGTCCCAGGCCATGGTCATCGCCACCGGCATCACCGAGGACGGCGGCCGCGAAGTCCTCGGCCTGATGGTCGGCGACAGCGAGACCGAGGTGTTCTGGACCCAGTTCCTGCGCTCGCTGCGTGAGCGGGGCCTGACCGGAGTACGCCTGGTCACCGCCGATCACCACTCGGGCCTGGTCAAAGCCGTCCTCAAGGTCATGCTCGGCGTCGGCTACCAGCGATGCCGCGTTCACTTCCTGCGCAACACGCTCGCCGTGATTCCCAAGGACTCCGGCGAACTGGTCGCCGCCACGATCCGCACCATCTTCGCCCAGCCCACCGCCGAACTCGTCCGCGCTCAGCTGGATACCGTCGCTGACATGCTCGCCCGGCAGTTCCCCAAGGTCAGGGACATGCTCCTAAAAGCCGAGGAGGACTTGACCGCCTTCGCGGACTTCCCGGAACGGCACTGGGAGAAGATCCAGTCGATCAACCCGCTGGAACGACTCAACCGCGAGATCAAGCGCCGCACCGACGTCGTCCAGATCTTCCCCAATCCCGAAGCCCTCGAACGGCTCACCACCGCCGTCCTGGTCGAGATGCACGACGAATGGATCGCCTTCCCCCGCCGCTACCTCCCCGAAGGCAGCATGGACAAGATCTACCCCCAGGCCCAAAACCAACTCGACCCGACTACACCACTACAAGCTACAAGCTACAAGCTACAAGCTACAAGGGGGCTGACCACGTGTTCCAAGGGGCGCCCAGCATCCTGATCATCGTCCGTCACTCGGCCACCCAGCTCCAGGCAGTCCGTAGTCCGAGCAGCCGATGCCCGCCGAAACCGTGAGGCATTGGGGGCGACTCCCTGGTGCGATCCGGGGCCGTTTTCAGTACGGGCCGTTTCTCCCCCACGCCGACCGGCCACGTCGGCAACGGCACGATCCAGGCGAGCCCAGTCGCCACCACACCGCGCCTACCCTGCTACACCCCTGAGCAGATTGGATGGATCGGCGCCGGAGCAACCCCTTCCGGTTTACTCGCGTCCAGCCAGCGTCCAGAATCCAGCGCCCAACCGGCCACAGGAGCCATATACCGCAAGGTTCAACCGCTACGAACTGGAACATCCGTGCAGGTCAGGGGGTATTTGCACTATCGACACCGGGAACGAGGCCGAACTCACGAGCAGCGGATTCAGTCCATTCAGGCGAAGTTGACGCTCCAACAGGACAAACTGAACGTTTCCGCAGGTCAGAGACCTGCAAAGGTGGGGCGGGTGGGACTCGAACCCACGGCCGACGGATTATGAGTCCTTTGAGGATCTTGGCGACCCTTGTCGATCCATGCTCGTCCTGGTCGTTTTCCCAGGTCAGGCGGGGTCTGGCGCCTCAGACCTTCTCGGCCCTTGCCAGTCTTTTCCGATCCTTGTGTCCAACCTGCGTCCAGAACGCCTGCAAGAGGGACCAGCTCAGCCGGTCCGAAGCCGATCGCGTCAGTTCGGGGAACGGCCTCGCACCCACCCGCAGCGGATTCCCCTTCCGACGCGGAGAGGCTCCTTCCCTGCACTCACAGAGCATCGCCGCCCTGACCGTTTCCCTCCCCCGCGCAAACCCACCCCGGCGGACGAAGCCGCCCCGGAGGTCGGCCCCGAACGGCTCATGCCGCACGCCTGAACACACATGCCTGTTCCCGCAGCCCTGGCTGCGGGAACAGGCACCGAATCCGCGGTCGCCGGGCGAGAACGGGCGGCCGTACGCGAAACTCAGCGGTGAGGTATCACGAGGACGCTCGCCCCGCGACGCGGCGCTGCCACGCGTCGCGCAGTGCGGGGACGATGCCGCGCGGCAAGAACAGCACGACGAGGATGAGAAGGGCGGCGTACACGGCGTAGTTGAGGATGCTGGGGGCGCTGGCGGGCATGCCCGGCCTGGAGCCCAGGTCGTTGAGGAACTGCACGATCAGGGTGATCGCGGTGGCGCCCAGGAGCGCGCCCCAGATGGTGCCGAGCCCGCCGACGACGGCCATCACCAGGAACTGGATGGACAGCAGGACCGGGAAGGACCCCGGATTGATGTAGCCGATGAAGAAGGCGTAGATC
Source organism: Streptomyces neyagawaensis (assembly GCF_023516595.1). Classification (GTDB taxonomy): domain Bacteria; phylum Actinomycetota; class Actinomycetes; order Streptomycetales; family Streptomycetaceae; genus Streptomyces; species Streptomyces neyagawaensis. The sequence continues at coordinate 92,490 of NZ_JAMGBG010000025.1, forward strand.
CCTCCGGCGAGTCCGGCGAACGCGGCGGCCAGGGTGAACACGGCGAGTTTGTAGCGGGCCACCGGCACTCCGCTGGCGCTCGCCGCCGTCTCGCTGGTGGCCAGCGCGCGCAGTCCGCGGCCGGCCCGTGAGGTGACGACGTTACGGGCGACCAGGACGGTGGCGGCCACAGCAGCCCAGGCCAGGTAGGCGTAGTGGATGTCCTCGCCGAGTTCCGTACCTCCGGCGGAGAGTCGCGGGATGCCCTGCAGCCCGACCGAACCACCGGCCCAGTCCGCCTCGCCGAGCAGGGAGATGAGGATGAGCTGCAGGGCGATGGTGGCGAAGGCCAGGTGGTGCCCCCGCAGTCGCAGCAGCGGTCCGCCGATGGCGGCGGCGAACAGTGCGGCGATCAGTGGTGCCGCGGCCAGCGCCAGCAGCGGCGGCGTGCCGTGGACGCCCAGCAGGCCGGCCGCGTAGGCGCCGATGGCGTAGAACGACGCCTGGCCGATGGAGACCTGGCCCGCGTAGCCCATGAGCAGGCTCAGCCCCACGGTGACCATGGCGGACAGGGCGAGCAGGATGTACACCGAGAGCTGGCCGGCGGTCAGCATCGGAGGCAGGGCGAGGGTAACGGCCACCGCCGCGCCGGCCGCGACGAGGCCGGCCCGCCTTCCCCGGCCGGCGAAACGGGCGCCGAGTGGCACTCGGGCGTCCGACGACTCGGTGTCCCCCGCACCGCCGGAGGACTGGGAGGTGGCCCGGTCACGGCCGGAGGTGACGGCGGTCATGTCGTGCTGCCTTTCTGGTGCGGCGGATACGGATCGAGCACGGACGGGGTGCCCCATGCGTGCATACGCCCGGTGTACGCGGAGGGCAGCGGGCATCCCACAGAGGACTGATGAGGCGTCATCCGGCCTCCGCCACGACGCTGTGGGTACGGGCCGCCTGCCCGATCATCAGCGCCAGGACCAGACCCAGCGCCACCACGGTCTGGTACGTGGCGCTTCCATAGCCCGCGACCATCGCTTCGGCCACTCCGAGGAACAGCGCACCGGCCAGGGTGCGGCCGATGTGATGCATGGACCCGACGACCGCCGCCGCGAAACCGTTGATGATCAGCGCCACGTCGGAGTCGAAGGCCATCGAGTTCATGGGCGCCAGTAGAACGCCGGCCAGACCGCCGAGAGCGCCGCCGATGGCGAAGGCGATCAGCCCCATGCGGGTGACGGAGATCCCGACGACGCGGGCCGCGTACGGGTTGGAGGAACACGCGGAAAGGGCCTTGCCCGCGTAGGTACGGCCGAACAGCACGGCCATTGCGGCGAAGACGGCTGCGGTGACGCCGATGATGAGCAGATAGTGGGTCTGGATACGAGCGCCGAACACGGTCACGGCACCAGAGAGCCCCTCGGAGGACCGGCCCTGGTCCCCCCAGAGCATGACCTCTACGGCGTACGCCAGAATGCCCAGTCCCAGGGTGACCATGAGCGCGGCCTGCGGCGAGGTGCCCCGCCGGCCGATGGCGACCATGCCGAAGAGCAGTCCCACGACGGCGGCGACGGCGACCCCGAGCAGTTCGGCGAGCCCGTGCGGGAGGCCGGCGTCGAGGAGCGAGATGGCGGTCAGCGCCCCGACGACGGCGAAGGTGCCCTGGGCGAAGTTGACCACCCGCGTCACCCGGTGGATGAGTACCAGGCCGCTGCCGACCAGCGCGATGCCGCAGCCGGTACCCAGTCCGGTCATGAGGTAGACGAGGAAGTCGCTCATGTCGCCTCCTGTGCCGCGGCCCGCGCGGACTGGACGGTGGTGCCCTGGTTGCCCCGGGCGGTCTTGGCAGTGCCGGGCGTGGGTGCGGGGTCGGCCGTGGCCCGGTCGTGCGGACCCGTGTCGTCCGGACCCGGGTCGTCCTGAGCGTCCGGTGGGCCCGGGAGTCCCTGGGCCTCGCCGAGGTAGGCCCGGGCGATGTCGGGGCTGGCGGCCAGGTTTGCGCTGTCGCCCTCGGCGGCGATCCGTCCCGCTTCCAGGACGTAGGCGCGGCTGCACAGGTCCAGGGCGAGCCGCGCGTTCTGCTCGATGAGCACAACGGCCGTGCCCTGCTCCCGGTTGAGCTCGGTCAGGTGCTCGGCGAGGTCGGCGACGATGAGGGGCGCGAGGCCGAGGGAGAGCTCGTCGATCACGAGGACCTCCGGCCGGCTCATCAGGGCGCGTCCGACGGCGACCATCTGCTGCTGGCCTCCCGACAGCCCGCCCGCCTTCCGGTCGCGTACCCGCACCAGGTCGGGAAGGAGCTCGTACACCCATGAGGTGTCGCGCTGCTTGCGGCGGCTTCGGCCGCGGCCGGACATCTGCCAGGCGCCCAGGCGCAGGTTGTCGTCGACGGTGAGGTCGCCGAACATCTGCCGCCCCTCGGGTACCTGGGCGATCCTGGCCCGTACCTCCACGCTGCCGGAGGCCGGTGTCAGGATCCCGGTCAGGGTGTTGACCAGGGTGGACTTGCCGGCTCCGTTGGGCCCGACGAGGGCGACCATCTCACCGGGCGCAACCCGCAGCGAGACGCTGTCGAGGGCCGTGGCCGCGCCGTAGCGGACCACCAGGTCGCGTACCTCGACGACATCGCTCGGGGACGGTGGCGAGACGTTCATGCCGCCGCCTTCGTGCCCAGATACGCGGTGACGACCCGCGGGTCGGTACGTATCTCGTCCGGTGTGCCCTCGGCGATGACCTTGCCCAGGTCCAGGACGGTGACACGGTCGGCGAGGCGGCCGACGAGAGCGACGTCGTGTTCGACGAGCATGATGGTGAGTCCGTCCGCGCGCAGTTGCTCGATGAGGTCGGCGAGCCGGTCCCGCTCCGCGGCCCGCAGACCGGAAGCGGGTTCGTCGAGGAGCAGCAGGGTGGGTTCTCCGCACAGGGCGCGGGCGACCTGGAGCGCGCGCTGCTGCCCGAGCGGCAGCAGCTCCGCGGGGCGGTCCGCCCAGTCTTCGAGCCCGACCCTCCGTACCGCCTCGTGTGCCCGCTCGGCGATCAGGCGTTCCTCCCGGCGGTGGCGCGGCAGCCTGAGTGCGGCTGCCGCGAACCCTGCGCCGGTGGTGGCGTGGGCGCCGACCATCGCGTTCTCCAGCACGCTCATCCCGTGGAAGGTGCGGGCGCCCTGAAAGACGATGGCGATCCCGAGGCGGGCCCTGTGGTGGGGTGGCAGCCGGTCGATGCGTCGTCCGTCGAGTCGGATCTCGCCCCGCTCGGCGGGCAGTTGACCGCTCACCAGGTTGAACAGGGTCGACTTGCCAGCCCCGTTGGGGCCGATGACGCCGAGGATGCTGCCACGGTCCACCGTCAGGTCGACGCCGTCCACGGCGTACACCCCGCCGAACGACCGTGCCAGGCCGCTCACCCGGAGCAGGGGGTCGGTCACTTGGCCACCTTCTCCAACTCGCTCTTCGACCAGACCGTCGGAACGAACATGCCGTCGGTGACGGCGTTGACCGAGATGTAGTCGGGAGACAGACCCGAGTGGTCCTTCTCGCTGTAGCGGTAGGTGCCGTTCGGGGTGGTGAGCGTCAGCTCCTCCATCGCCTGCCGGATCTTCTCGTGGTCGGTACTCTTCGCCTTCTCGATGGCGGCGGCCAGCAGCTGGACCCCGGTGTATCCGTCCTGCGCGAACTGCGGTGGCGGGTAGTTGTACTTCTCCGTGAACGGCTTGTTGACGGCCTCGATGGCTTTCTTCTGCGCCCCGTCCGGCAGCGTGTCGCCGACCAGGCCGATGGAACTGGCGACGACGGCGCCCTCGGCGGCCTTGCCTGCCGGGTCGAGCCACAGCTTGCTGGCCTGGGAGCCGGTGAAAGCGATCGGGATGTCCAGTCCCGAGGCGGCGTACTGCTTGGTCAGGACGACGGAGGCGGGGCCGGTCACCCACACCGCGAGCGCCTGGGCGTCGGTGCCCTTGACGTGAGTGAAGACGGCACTGAAGTCGGACGCGGTGCTCTGGATCTCCTCGGTGGCGACGACCTTGATGCCGTACTCCCCGGCCTTCGCCTTCATCGCCTTGTAACCGGCTGTCGGATACGCGGTCTTGGTGTCGTAGGCCACGGCCAGCTTGGTGACGCCCTCCGACTTGTAGTGCTGCAACAGCCGCTCGGCGTAGTCGGAGGCCAGGGCCGGTACCACGAAGACGTAGGGGTGGACGGGCGCCACCTGCTCGTCGGCCGGAGACAGGGAGACGTACGGGATCTCCGCCCGGTCCACCGCGGGCAGCGTGGCCAGCGCCGACCCTGCGGACGGTGAGCCGAGGACCGCGGTCACGCCCTGGTCCTTGAACGCGTTGAAGGCCAGTACGGACTGGTCGGGCAGGCTCTTGTCGTCCTTGACCGTCAGTTCCAACTTCCGTCCGAGGACCCCGCCGTCCTTGTTGATCTGCTCGACCGCCAGTTCCGCGGCCTTGCGGCCCTCGGTACCGAGGGTCTGGAGCTGACCGGTGAGCGAGGTGATCATGCCGATCTCGATCGGGCCGTCATCAGCGGAGGAAGACTCGGACGAACCCCCTCCGCACGCTGTGACGGCGAGCGCCAGACCGGCGGCGAGAGCAGCAAGGGGGGTACGAGGGCGCACGGGAACCTCCCGGTTACGGAGCGGGAACGGCATGAAGGAAGGGGCACACGCATCCGGAGGACGCCGAACGTGCACAAAGTTGAAGCAGGAAGAGTCGTTTTGCGGGCTTTCGCGGCTTGCTACCCGATCGACGGGTTGAACATAAGCCGGGGCCACATGGCCGTCAACACTTCAAGCAAAGATTCTTGGACTCAAGTCCAAAACTACCCTCGGGTCCGCCGATAGCCGGAACGAGGTGGCGGCGCGAGGCCGTCGGCGAGCCGGGCGAGGCCGTCATCGGCGGGACACAAACGATCACACCCCTCGACAGGGGCGGAAGCCATGCCGCTCCAGCGGCGCCGTCCCGCTTCCCCCTGCCGGTCAGGAATGCGCGAGGATGCCCAGCAGGACGATGTCGAGTGCCCCACCGAGGCGACCGGGCAGGTCGAACGGCGGCGGCTCCTCCCGGATCCAGCGCAGAACCGAGGAGAAGTAGCAGGACGCCAGCAGAGCGCCGGCCTGGTCGGCGTCGACCTGCGGCCGGATCTCTCCGCGTCGCCGCCCCTCCTCGACGATCTTCGCGAGTTCGGTCTCCAAGGAGGGGTCCTGCAGCAGGTGGCCGAAGCGTGCGGAGGCGTCCATCAGGACAGTGGTCTCCGCACGGGAGGCGACGTTGAGGTCGGCCATCTCCCCCAGGTAGCGGCGCAGCCGGTCGCCGACCGGCAGGTCCTCGGCGTGCTCCTGGCCGAGGATGGCCGCGACCCGGGCTCGGCGACGGACGCCCCACTCCTCCAGGAAGCCGACCTTCTGCGAGAAGTGGTTGAAGACGGTGGCTCGGGCGACGTCGGCGGACTCGGCGATCTGCTCCATGGTCGTCGCCTCATAGCCCTGGGCGACGAACAGTTCCACCGCGGCGCTGTAGAGCTGGTCGCGCGCCTGCTGCCGCTTCCGCTCGCGCCGCCCGAGGGGTGGGGCGTCCTGTGCGGGTGCGCCCCCCGCCTCAGAGATCGTCATGGGCCCAGTACAGCACAGGCACACGCAGGTATTGACCCTCCCCGAGTCACCTCTTTAGATTACGCCCCACGAATGGACTCCAGTCCATCAATGGATCCTAGTCTCGACTTTTCCGCTTCGGGACGTGGAGGAGGCAGCGTGGCTTCCGTACTTTCCCCAGCCGGCCGGATCGACCTCGGCCATGGCTGTCATGCGTGGGTAGCGGGTACGGCCGGATGGGGAATGAGCAACGCCGGGCTGGTCACCGGCCGGGGCGAGTCCCTGCTCGTCGACACCCTCTACGACCTGCGCCTCACCCGGGCCATGCTCGACGGGCTGGCGCCGGTGACCGACGCCGCGCCGACCTCGACCGTGGTCAACACCCACGGCAACGGCGACCACTGGTTCGGCAACCAGCTCGTGGCCCACGCCGAGATCATCGCGGCCCGCGGCACGCTGACCGACATGCGGCAGGTGGGACCGTCCGAGATGCGGGCGTTGACCAGCGCGGAAACCGTCGCGGGACGGTTCGCCCGCCGGATCTTCGGCCGCTTCGACTACTCGGGAATCCACCCCGTGCTTCCGCACCGGGTCTTCGACGGCGAGACGGTCCTGGACATCGGCGGGACGGAGGTCCGTCTGATCGACGTGGGCCCCGCGCACAGCGCCGGGGACACGATCGTCCATGTCCCGCGGGCCCGGACCGTCTACACCGGCGACATCGTCTTCGCCGGTTCCACACCCGTCGTATGGCACGGCCCGTTCGCCAACTGGCTCGCCGCCTGCGACCTGCTCCTCAGCCTCGACGTGGACATCATCGTGCCCGGACACGGCCCGGTCACCACGAAGGAGGCGGTCCGCACCGTCCGCGACTACCTGTCGTACGTCCACGAACAGACCACCGCCCGCTTCGGCGCGGGCATGCCCGCCGAGGCGGCCGCACGTGACATCAGCCTCGGACGCTTCGCCGACCTCGACGAGAGCGAACGCCTTGCCGTCAACGTGCACACCGTCTACCGCGAGCTCGACCCCTCACTGGCCCCGCTCGACGGCCCCCAGTTGTTCGGCCGCATGGCCGGCCTCGCCTGCCCCTGCCCCGGCCTCTGAGCCGCATCAGCCTCCGGGGTCCGCTGCCTGGCCGTATCGCCTCGGTCTCCCGGACCCGCCAAGGAGAAACATGGTCACCAGCACCGTCCGCGGCGCACCCGCCGTCCCTTCCGGCGGTCCGCCCGCCCGGCACACCGGCGCCGTCATCGCCGGATGCCTGGCGATCCGCCCCGCCTGGCTCCACCCCGCCCCGACCGAGACAGAGGAGAGCGCGGCGTGAAGTTCGCGACCTTCGTGCACGACGGGAAGCGGCAGGCGGGAGTTGTCGCCGATGACCATGTCCACCCCTTCCAGTACCCCGCCGAACTGCTGGACCTGATCGTGGAGGGCGCCGAGTCCCTGCGCGCTGCGGGAGAGCACGCCCTGGCCGGCTCGCTGCCGGTGCCCGTGGCCGATGTCGTGCTACTGCCGCCGCTCCAGCCGCCGACCGTCCGTGACTACATGACCTTCGAGAGCCATGTCGCGGGGGTCGCCCGGGGATACGGTGACACCGTCCCCGAGGAGTGGTACGCGGCGCCGGCGTTCTATTTCACCAACCCGTACGCGGTGATCGGCGCCCACGATGACGTACCCGTGCCACCCGGCTGCCTCCGCTTCGACTTCGAACTCGAGGTGGCCGCCGTCATCGGCAAGGCCGGCCGGGACCTGACCCCCGAGTGGGCTCGCGAGCACATCATCGGCTACACGATCCTCAACGACTGGTCCGCCCGCGACCTCCAGGGCCGCGAGATGAGGGTCAAACTCGGCCCCGCCAAGGGCAAGGACACCGCCACCACCCTCGGTCCCTGGCTGGTCACCACCGACGAACTCGAACCCCACCGCGACGCGGAGGGCTTCCTCGACCTGGCCCTCACCGTCCAGGTCAACGGCGAGACGATCGGGCGGGACAGGCTGGCCAACATGGCCTGGACGTTCGAGGAGATGGCGGCGTACGCCTCCCGCGGCACCTGGATCCGCCCCGGCGACGTCCTCGGCTCCGGTACCTGCGGCAACGGTGGCTGCCTGGCCGAACTCTGGGGCCGCAACGGCGCCCTGGAACCCCCACCGCTCATCCCCGGCGACCACGTCACCATGACGGTCGAGGGCATCGGAACCCTCAGCAACACCGTCGTCGAGGGCGTCGCTCCGGTTCCTCTGCCTCCTGCTCGCCGCAGGCGATGACCGCCGCACGTCCGGGAAACAGGGGCGGGGTCACCAACCGGCTTTGACGACACTTTGACGACACCCCGGTGCCGGACCGCTCCGTCCGGCACCGGGAGAAAGGCACGAAACAACGTGGACAAGGTCATGGCCTCGGCCGCCGACGCGGTCGCCGACATACCGGAAGGGGCATCTCTGGCGGTGGGCGGCTTCGGGCTGTGCGGCATCCCCACCGTCCTCATCGGCGCCCTGCACACCCAGGGCACCGGCGGACTGCGCGTGGTCTCCAACAACTGCGGCATTGACGGCCAAGGGCTCGGCGTCCTGCTGACGGCCAGCCGGATCGCCCGGGTCACCGGCTCCTACGTCGGGGAGAACAAGGAGTTCGCCCGCCAGTACCTCGCCGGTGAGCTGGAGGTGGAGCTCACCCCGCAGGGCACCCTCGCCGAACGGCTACGCGCCGGCGGCACCGGCATCCCCGCCTTCTACACCCCGGCCGGGGTCGGCACCCAGGTCGCCGAGGGCGGACTGCCCTGGCGCTACGGCCCCGACGGCAGCGTCACCGTGGCCTCCCCGCCCAAGGAGACGCGGGAGTTCCGCGGCCGGACGTACGTCCTGGAGGAGGCCATCACCACCGACTTCGCCCTCGTGCGGGCCGCCCGCGGCGACCGACACGGCAACCTCTTCTTTCACCGCAGCGCCGCCAACTTCAATCCCCTGGCGGCCATGGCGGGCCGTATCACGATCGCCGAGGTCGAGGAACTCGTCGAACCCGGCGCCATCGACCCCGACACCGTCCACCTACCCGGCATCTACGTCGACCGGGTCGTGGGCCCCGTCCCCACCGACGACAAGGGCATCGAGAAGCGGACCGTCCGCACACGGAAGGAGCGGCACTGATGGCCTGGACCCGCGACGAGATGGCGGCACGCGCCGCCCTCGAACTGCCCGACGGCTCCTACGTCAACCTGGGCATCGGTCTGCCCACCCTCATCCCCGACCACCTCCCGCCCGGCGTCCACGTGGTGCTGCACTCGGAGAACGGCATCCTGGGCACCGGCCCCTACCCGGCGGAGGACGAGGTCGACCCCGACCTGATCAACGCCGGCAAGGAGACCGTCACCGTCCGGCCCGGCGCCTCCTTCTTCGACTCGGCGCTGTCCTTCGGGATGATCCGCGGCGGCCGCATCGATGTGGCCGTGCTGGGCGGCATGCAGGTCTCCGCAGCCGGGGATCTCGCCAACTGGACCGTACCCGGCAAGATGATCAAAGGCATGGGTGGTGCCATGGACCTGGTGCACGGCGCCGGCAGGGTCGTCGTCGTCATGGAACACACTGCCAAGGACGGCTCACCGAAAATCGTCGACGAGTGCACGCTGCCGCTGACCGGACAGGCGTGCGTCCACCGGATCATCACCGACCTCGCCGTCCTCGATATCACCCCGGACGGCCTGTCCCTGGTCGACCTCGCCCCTGGAGTGACCCTCGCCGACGTCCGCGAGCGCACCGGGCCAGACGTTGCGCAGCACCCCGGCGGCCCACCGCCACACCGCACGCGCCCGGCCACCCACAGCCGGACGGCGTAGGTGATGATGCCGGGCAGCCACTGCCGAATACCTGCGTCCTGCCAGCGTCCCGAATGCAGCGTCCAACCGCTCGCACAGGCCACTTACGGCGGCTTGCCTCGATGGCGGGCCACCACGTCTGTGCAGGTCAGAGAAGTTCGAACCAACGCCGATGGCAACAAGATCGAAGTCGCGAGCAGCGGATTCGGTCCGTTCAGGCGAAGTTGACGACCCGACAGGACAAAATGAACGTTTCCGCAGGTCAGAGACCTGCGGAAGTGGGGCGGGTGGGACTCGAACCCACGGCCGACGGATTATGAGTCCGCTGCTCTAACCGGCTGAGCTACCGCCCCGTACGGCGTGTCGCGCACATTTGTGCGCGCCGTCTGCCGCAGCATAGCCGCTCATACGATCTCCTGCTTCGGATGGTCGGCTTCACGCATGCGCTTCTTGACCATGGAGACCACGACGCGGCCCGCGCGGTTCCCCCGGACATGAAAAAGGACCCCGTGGGGTCCTCGTTCAGGCTGCTCCCCCGACTGGACTCGAACCAGTAACCTGCCGGTTAACAGCCGGCTGCTCTGCCAATTGAGCTACGGAGGACCGAGCTCCCCCGACTGGACTCGAACCAGTAACCTGCCGGTTAACAGCCGGCTGCTCTGCCAATTGAGCTACGGAGGACCGAGCTCCCCCGACTGGACTCGAACCAGTAACCTGCCGGTTAACAGCCGGCTGCTCTGCCAATTGAGCTACGGAGGAATGCCTCGTTGCATCGAACGCACCTACCTGGGTATTCGCCAGGGGGCGTGCGCTCGCTGCGACACATACATTAGCGCAAGCTGGGGGGTGCTCCGCCAATCGGTATCCCCCGCGCCCGCCGCCCGCGCAGGGCAACGCAAGGGACCGACGCAGACGTAAGGGAAGGGTGGCCGCCATGCGCTATCGGCTCACGTTCTTTGCCGGACTGGCCCTGGGGTACGTCCTGGGCACACGCGCCGGACGCGAGCGTTACGAACAGCTGAAGAAGTCCGCCCGGCAGGTGGCACAGAACCCGGCCGTGCGCAACACCGCGGAGTCGGCCGCCCAGCAGGGGCGCGTCTTCGCCGGCAAGGCGTACCACGTGGTCAGCGAGAAGGTCGGCGACCGCGTGCCGGAGTCCGTCGCCGGCCGGGTCCGCTCGCTGCGGGATCGCAACGCGAACGGCTCGGGCCCCGACGACTGGGGCACCAGCAACACGTAGCGCCCAAGGGACCACAGGGGCCCGGCACCACCGGCCTCGACCGGATGCGACCTGGGTACCAGCAGCACCACCGGCCTCGACCGAAGGGCCGGGGTGCCAGTGACACCCCGGCCCCGACCGGACGCGGACGCGTGGGGCGCCAGTAACACCCGACCCCGACAGGACGGGTGGGGCGTTGGCGGCGCCCGGTCTCCCCGTGGGGACGCAAGAGATTTCGCTCGTCGTCGGCGATCGGCCCATCGTGGCCGGTCGCCGACGTGCGTGTACCCCGGCGAACCCCGGCCCTCGCTCCACGGCACGCCACACCCCTCCCCGTGCGGCAGAATTTCTGCCATGGGGATAGTCGCCGGGCTGGACAGTTCGCCCGAATTTACGCGCATTGTCGTCTGTGACTCGGACACAGGGGCCGTGCTCAGGCAGGGGTATGCCCCACACCCGGTGGAGCCCGCGCCGAACGGAGGGCGTCCCGCGGACGTCGATCCGCAGGCGTGGCTGCTGTCCCTGGGGGAGGCGGCCGGCGGCGGGCTGCTGGAGGGCGTGCAGGCGATCGGGGTCTCGTCACAGCAGAACGGGCTGATCGCGCTGGACGCGCAGGGCAACGCCGTGCGTCCGGCGATGGTCGGCGGTGACAAGCGCGCCCAGGTCGCCGCGGCCGACCTCATCGACGCGCTCGGGGGCCGCGGAGCGTGGGCGGAGGCCGTCGGGTGCGTGCCGGGGGCCGCGCAACCGGTGACGAAGCTGCGCTGGATGAGCCGTACGGAGCCCGACGCGGCCATGCGGACGGCCGTGCTGCTCCAGGCGCACGACTGGCTGGTCTGGCAGCTGCTGGGGCGGCCCGTGCGGCGGACCACCGACCGGGGCGGCGCCTCGGGCACCGGGTACTGGAACGCGGCGACCGGCCAGTACCGGACCGACCTCGTCGAGATGGCGCTCGGGCACCAGGTGATGCTCCCCGAGGTGCTGGGCCCGTCGGACGCCGCCGGTACGACGCCGGAGGGGCTCCTCATCTCCGCCGGCACCGGCGAGACCATGGCCGCCGCGTTCGGGCTCGGCATCGGGCTCGGGGACGCGGTGGTGTCGCTGGGCGCCAGCGGGTCCGTGATGGCCGTGCACACCGAGGCGCTCGTCGACTCCTCGGGGATGATCACCTCGCTGGCCGACGCCACGGGGATGCACCTTCCGGTCGTCACCACGCTGAACGCCGTACGGACGCTGCGGGGCGCCGCCGAGATGCTCGGCGTGCCCGACCTGGAGGGGCTCTCCGATCTGGCGCTGAAGTCGACGCCGGGCTCGCACGGGCTGGTGATGCTGCCGTATCTGGAGGGCGAGCGGACGCCGAACCTCCCGCACACGGCGGGGACGCTGGCCGGGCTGCGGCGGGAGTCGATGAAGCCGGAGCACTTCGCGCGGGCCGCGTTCGAGGGCATGCTGTGCGGGCTCGCGGACGCGCTGGACGTGCTGCGAGGCCGCGGCGTCGCCGTCCGGCGGATCTTCATGCTGGGTGCGGCGGCCGAGCTGCCCGCGGTGCAGGCGGCGGCGCCGGCGCTGTTCGGGGTGCAGGTCGTCGTACCACAGCCGGCGGACTACGCGGCGGTCGGCGCCGCGCGGCAGGCGGCCTGGGCGCTCGGGGTGTCCCAGGGCACGCTCGACCCGCGGACGCCGCCGATGTGGCCCGGGGCGGCCGCTCAGATCCTGGAGCCGGGCGAGGAACTGGCCGTGGGGCAGGCGGTGCGCCAGCAGTACGTGGCGGTCCGCGAACAGACGCATCCGGGGGCGTTCCGGGCGTGACGGCCCAGGCCGGACGCGCGGACGCGAGTCGCCCGTCGACCGCCAAGATTCGCCATCGATCCTTCACCGTTGGGTTAATTCGGTTGAGGTAACGCGGGTGGAGTGTTCGACGATGGGGGGTGGTGCATCCCATCCCGTCGCCGACTCCGAGAGACCTCGCGTGCTCATACAACTGCTCAGAAGCCATCTACGTCCGTACAAGAAACCCATCGCCCTGCTGGTGCTGCTGCAGTTCGTGCAGACGTGCGCCACGCTCTACCTGCCCACACTGAACGCGGACATCATCGACAACGGTGTCGTGCAGGGCGACTCGGGCTACATCCTGGCCTTCGGCGCGCTGATGATCGGGATCTCGCTGGTCCAGGTCGTCTGCAACATCGGGGCCGTGTACTACGGCGCCCGAACGGCGGCGGCGGTCGGGCGGGACATCCGGGCGGCCGTGTTCGACCGGGTGCAGTCGTTCTCGGCGCGTGAGGTCGGTCACTTCGGGGCGCCGTCGCTGATCACACGGACGACGAACGACGTCCAGCAGGTCCAGATGCTGGCGCTGATGACGTTCACCCTGGTGGTGTCCGCGCCGATCATGTGTGTGGGCGGCATCGTGCTGGCGCTCGGTCTGGACGTACCGCTGTCGGGCGTGCTGTTGGCCGTCGTGCCGGTGCTCGGTATCTCCGTCAGTCTCATCGTGCGCCGGTTGCGCCCCCTGTTCCGCACCATGCAGGAGCGGCTCGACGTGGTGAACCGGGTGCTGCGCGAGCAGATCACCGGCAACCGGGTCATCCGGGCCTTCGTCCGGGACGAGTACGAGAAGGACCGCTTCCGCACGTCGAACACCGAGCTGACGGACGTGTCCCTGGGCACCGGCCGGATGCTGGCGCTGATGTTCCCGATCGTGATGACCGTCATCAACTTCTCGTCGATCGCCGTGGTGTGGTTCGGCGCCCACCGGATCGACAGCGGCGGGATGGAGATCGGCGCGCTCACCGCCTTCCTCGCCTATCTGATGCAGATCGTCATGGCGGTGATGATGGCCACCTTCATGTTCATGATGATGCCGCGCGCCGAGGTGTGCGCCGAGCGCATCCAGGAGGTCCTCGACACCGAGACGAGTGTCGTGCCTCCCCTCGCGCCTGTGCGGGAGCTGCGGCGGAGCGGGTTCCTGGAGATCCGTGGAGCCGGGTTCCGTTACCCGGGGGCCGAGGAGCCGGTACTCAGGTCCATCGAGGTCGTGGCGCGGCCGGGTGAGACGACCGCCGTCATCGGGTCGACCGGCAGCGGGAAGTCGACGCTGCTGGGGCTGGTCCCCCGGCTGTTCGACGCGACCGAGGGCGAGGTGCTCGTCGACGGCGTCGACGTACGTACCCTCGATCCGCGGCTGCTGGCCAGGACGGTGAGCCTGGTGCCGCAGAAGCCGTACCTCTTCTCGGGGACCGTGGCGACGAACCTGCGGTACGGCAATCCGGACGCCACCGACGAGGAGCTGTGGCACGCGCTGGAGGTGGCGCAGGCCAAGGATTTCGTCGAGCGGCTGGAGGGCGGGCTGAACGCCCCCATCGCGCAGGGCGGCACCAATGTGTCGGGCGGTCAGCGGCAGCGACTGGCGATCGCGCGGACGCTGGTGCAGCGCCCGGAGATCTATCTCTTCGACGACTCGTTCTCCGCGCTCGACTACGCGACGGACGCGGCGCTGCGGGCGGCCCTGTCGCAGGAGACCGCCGAGGCGACCGTCGTCATCGTGGCCCAGCGGGTGGCGACCATCCGGGACGCCGACCGGATCGTGGTCCTGGACGAGGGCCGCGTCGTCGGGACAGGACGGCACCACGAGTTGATGGCCGAGAACGAGACGTACCGGGAGATCGTGCTCTCCCAGCTGACGGAAGCGGAGGCAGCCTGATGGCCGGGCCGTTGGGACGCATGGCGGGAGCCGGGGGCGGCCCCGATCAGCAGTCCATGGACTTCAAGGGGTCCGGGAAACGACTGCTCGCGCAGTTCAAGCCCGAGCGGTTCACCATGTACGCGATGATCGTGTGCGCGGTGATCAGCGTCGGTCTGTCGGTGCTGGGCCCGTGGATCCTCGGCCGGGCGACCGACCTGGTCTTCGCGGGCGTGGTCGGACGGGAGATGCCGGCCGGCCGGACCAAGGCCGAGGTGCTCGAAGGGCTGCGCGAGCGCGGTGACGGCGGTGTCGCCGAGATGCTGTCCGGCACGGACTTCACGCCGGGCAAGGGCATCGATTTCGAGGCCGTCGGCGCGGTGCTGCTGGTTGCCCTCGGCATCTTCCTGGTCGCGGGCCTGCTGATGGCGGGTGCCACCCGGCTCTCCAACCGGGCCATCAACCGGACGATGTTCCACCTGCGGGCGGAGCTCCAGGCGAAGCTGTCGCGGCTGCCCCTGTCGTACTTCGACAAGCGGCAGCGCGGTGAGGTGCTCAGCCGGGCCACCAACGACATCGACAACATCGGCCAGACGCTCCAGCAGTCGATGGGGCAGCTCGTCAACTCGCTGCTGACGATCGTCGGTGTGCTGGTGATGATGGTCTGGGTGTCGCCGCTGCTGGCGCTGGTCGCGCTGGTGACCGTGCCGCTGTCGTTCGTGGTGGCCACCCGCGTCGGCAAGCGGTCGCAGCCGCACTTCGTGGCGCAGTGGCGGACCACCGGGAAGCTCAACGCGCACATCGAGGAGATGTACACCGGGCACACCCTCGTGAAGGTGTTCGGCCGGCAGGAGGAGTCGGCGAAGCAGTTCGCCGAGGAGAACGAGCGACTGTACGAGGCCGGGTTCAAGGCCCAGTTCAACAGCGGGATCATGCAGCCGCTGATGTTCTTCGTGTCGAACATCAACTATGTGCTGGTCGCCGTGGTCGGTGGACTGCGGGTGGCCACCGGCGCCCTGTCCATCGGCGACGTGCAGGCCTTCATCCAGTACTCGCGGCAGTTCTCGATGCCGCTGACGCAGGTCGCGTCCATGGCGAACCTGGTGCAGTCGGGCGTCGCCTCCGCCGAGCGGATCTTCGAGCTGCTCGACGCGGAGGAGCAGGCCGCGGACGCCGTGCCCGGGGTGCGGCCGGAGGAACTGCGCGGGCGGGTGGCGCTGGAGCACGTCTCCTTCCGCTACGAGCCGGACAAGCCGCTGATCGAGGACCTGTCGCTGGTGGTCGAGCCCGGCCACACGGTCGCGATCGTGGGCCCCACGGGCGCCGGCAAGACCACCCTGGTGAACCTGCTGATGCGGTTCTACGAGGTCACCGGTGGGCGGATCACGCTGGACGGCGTGGACATCGCGTCCATGTCCCGTGACGAACTGCGCGACGGGATAGGGATGGTCCTCCAGGACACCTGGCTGTTCGGCGGGACCATCGCGGACAACATCGCGTACGGGGCGTCCACCGCGCGCAAGGTGACACGCGGGGAGATCGAGGAGGCGGCCCGCGCCGCGCACGCGGACCGGTTCATCCGGACGCTGCCGGACGGCTACGACACGGTGATCGACGACGAGGGCACCGGGGTGAGCGCGGGTGAGAAGCAGCTCATCACCATCGCCCGCGCGTTCCTGTCGGACCCGGTGATCCTGGTGCTGGACGAGGCGACGAGCTCGGTTGACACCCGGACCGAGGTGCTGATCCAGAAGGCGATGGCCAAACTGGCGCACGGGCGGACGTCGTTCGTCATCGCGCACCGCCTGTCCACGATCCGGGACGCCGACACGATCCTGGTCATGGAGAACGGCTCGATCGTCGAACAGGGCGCGCACGAGGAGCTTCTCGCGTCGGGCGGGGCGTACGCGCGGTTGTACAAGGCGCAGTTCGCGGAAGCGGTGGCCGAGGTGGACTGAGGCGAGGGGAACTGAGGGGCGCGTTGTCGGGTGCGGGTGCGTGGGGGCTGGTCGCGCCCACGCGGCGGAGCCGCCTATGTCACCGCCCCGCGCCCCTGAAGGGAACGGGCCTGCGGCCCGCCCTTCATCCTGAAAAGCCTGGGGCGCAGCCCCCGGCTTTTCAGGGGCGCGGGGAACTGCGCGAGAAACCACACACCACCCGCACCCGCCGAACAAACAGCGCGCCCCCGAGCCACTAGGCGCCCCTCAGTCCAGATAACCCCGCAGCTGATCCGCGAACGCGTGGTCCCTCAGCTTGTTCAGCGTCTTCGACTCGATCTGCCGTATCCGCTCCCGGGTCACCCCGAAGATCCGGCCGATCTCCTCCAGCGTCCGCGGCCGCCCGTCCGCGAGCCCGTACCGCAGCTGCACCACCTTGCGTTCCCGCTCCCCCAGCGTCGACAGCACCGCCTCCAGGTGTTCCCGCAGCAGCAGGAACGCCGCCGACTCCACGGGGCTCGCCGCGTCGCCGTCCTCGATGAGGTCGCCGAGCGCCACGTCGTCCTCCTCGCCCACGGGGGCGTGCAGGGACACCGGCTCCTGGGCGAGGCGGAGCACCTCGCTGACCCGCTCGGGCAGCAGGTCGAGGTGGGCGGCGACCTCTTCCGGCGTCGGCTCGTAGCCCCGCTCCTGGAGCATGCGGCGCTGGACGCGGACGACCCGGTTGATGAGTTCCACGACGTGGACGGGGACGCGGATCGTGCGGGCCTGGTCCGCGAGCGCGCGGGACATGGCCTGGCGGATCCACCAGGTCGCGTACGTGGAGAACTTGTAGCCGCGGGCGTAGTCGAACTTCTCGACGGCCCGGATGAGGCCCAGGTTGCCCTCCTGGACGAGGTCCAGCATGGTCAGGCCGCGGCCCACGTATCGCTTGGCCACGGACACGACGAGCCGCAGGTTCGCCTCGATGAGGCGGCGCTTGGCCATGCGGCCCAGGACGACCAGCCGGTCGAGGTCGAGGGCGAGCCGACTGTCGAGGTCGGGGGTGGTGCCGAGCTTCTCCTCGGCGAACAGGCCGGCCTCCACCCGGCGGGCCAGTTCCACCTCCTCGGCAGCCGTGAGCAGCGGGATGCGGCCGATCTCCCGCAGGTACTGGCGGAACAGGTCGGAGGAGGGGGCGCTGGTGTCGGTGCGGCGCGGCAGTTCGACGGGCTCGGGTTCGGCCGTCTCGATGGCCTCCACGGCCGCCGCGGGCGGCTCGTCGGCGTCCGGCGGGGGCTCCGGCGCCGTCTCGGGGTGGTGCGCGGCGCGGCTCTGGGCCGGGACCGCGTGGATCACGCCGGTCTCCGCGCCCGGCTCCGCGCCGTCGGTACTCAGGGCCGTACTGGTGTCGTTCTGTATGAGGGTCTGGGTCTGCACGGGGGCGACCTCCAGGGATGTCGCTGCTGACGCGTACGGCAGCGGTATGTCGGGGATGGCGCGGGCGGCCCGTCCGCCCTCCATCCCGTACTCATCGAGCGGAACCGCGGGGATCTCGGACCCAGGGGGGACGGGTCGGCCGCGCTCCGAGGACTCAGGCACCGGAACCCAGTGTGGAGTACGACACACAGCCGCCACGAGGGGCGTGCGGTGACTTTTTGCGTCCGGTCCGTGACCCCACGGTTACTCTCACGGACGAGTGGGCCGCTGACAGGCCGTGAAACAGCTTGAAGCGCGTACGGAACCGGGGCGACCTGCGGGGACCGGCGCCCGATTGGCAAGTGCGCCGGGGATGTTCCCCTCTTCTAGAGCGCTTCCGCGCCCCTCTCCCGCAGGGCCTGGTCGTACTGCTGGAGCACCCACAACTCGTTCTGCACGGCGGCAAGCTGGGCCGGGTCGCCGTGGGCGCCGAGGCGGGCCAGGCTGCTCTGGACGTCCCGTACGCGGCGCTCGACGGCGCGGCGGCGGACGGTGACCAGCTGGGCGCCGGCGTAGATCTCGTCGACCGTCTTGCGCATGATCGCCTCGACGGCGAGCTCCGTCACCATGGCGCGCACGGCGTCGTCCGGCGCGGCCTCCCGGACGCGGACCAGGTACTCCTGCGGGTCCTCGACGCCGAACTCGACGCCGCCCGCCTCGATGATCGCCTCGCGCACGGCCGCGTAGGGGGCGGCGGTGAATTCGTCGATCCCGTACGCGTCGAATGCGGGGGCCACCAACTCGGGCCGCTGGAGGGCGAGTTTGAGGAGCTCGCGCTCGGTGGCGTAGACGGGGTTGCGCAGGACCAGGGCGGGGCCCGAGGGGCGGCGGGCGGCGGTCTCGTACGGCTGCGCGGGCTGCTGGGGGGCGGGTGCGGGGCCCTTGCCGCCGCGGTCGCGGGCCCAGCGGGCCAGCTGGGCGACGCGCTTGACGACGAACTGGGTGTCGAGGATGCCGAGCATGCCGGCGAGCTGCACGGCGACCTCGTGCTGGGCGCCGCTGTTCTTGATGCGGGCCACGACGGGGGCCGCCTCGTCGAGGGCGGAGGCGCGCCCCGCGGCGGTCTCCAGGTCGTAGCGAGCCACGATGTGCCGGAGGGCGAACTCGAAGAGCGGGGTGCGGGGTTCGACCAGCTCGGCGACCGCGTCGTCGCCCTTGGCCAGGCGCAGCTCGCAGGGGTCCATGCCGTCGGGGGCGATGGCGATGTAGGTCTCGGCGGCGAACTTCTGGTCGTCCTCGAAGGCCCGCAGAGCGGCCTTCTGGCCGGCCGCGTCGCCGTCGAAGGTGAAGATCACCCGGGCGGAGCCGTTGTCCATGAGCAGTCGGCGGAGGATCTTGATGTGTTCGCCGCCGAAGGCCGTGCCGCAGGTGGCGATGGCGGTGGTGACGCCGGCGAGGTGGCAGGCCATGACGTCGGTGTAGCCCTCGACGACCACGGCCCGGCTGGCCTTGGCGATGTCCTTCTTGGCGAGGTCGATGCCGTAGAGCACCTGGGACTTGCGGTAGATCGGGGTGTCGGGGGTGTTGAGGTACTTCGGACCGTTGTCCGCCTCGTACAGCTTGCGGGCGCCGAAGCCCACGACGTCGCCGCCGATGTCGCGGATCGGCCACATCAG
Organism: Streptomyces neyagawaensis; assembly: GCF_023516595.1. Classification (GTDB taxonomy): domain Bacteria; phylum Actinomycetota; class Actinomycetes; order Streptomycetales; family Streptomycetaceae; genus Streptomyces; species Streptomyces neyagawaensis. The sequence continues at coordinate 111,773 of NZ_JAMGBG010000025.1, forward strand.
CCGGCCCCGGAACCGGTCGATGGGGCCCCGGCGGCCCTCCTGGGCGAGCCCGGACAGGAGCAGCTCCTTGTCGGTGAAGCCCTTGCCGCGGAGGTAGCGGGTGAGGTGGTCCCAGCCCTGGGGGCTGTAGCCGACACCGAAGTGGACGGCGGCGGCCTGGTCGAAGCCCCGCTCGGCGAGGAAGATCCGCCCGGTGTCGGCCTCGGGGCTGGTCGCGAGCTGCTCCGCGTACCACTCGGCGGCGATCTTGTGGGCCTCGACGAGGCGGATGCGCTCCCCGCGCTGGTGCGAGGGGTTGTACCCGCCCTCCTCGTAGCGCAGGGTGATGCCCGCCTGGGCGGCGAGCCGCTCGACGGCCTCCGAGAAGGAGAGGTGGTCGACCTTCATCACGAACGTGATGGTGTCGCCGCCCTCCTGGCAGCCGAAGCAGTGGAAGAGTCCCTTGCTCGGGCTGACCTGGAAGGACGGCGACTTCTCGTCGTGGAAGGGGCACAGCCCCTTCAGGTTCCCCCCGCCGGCGTTGCGCAGCTGGAGGTACTCGGACACCACGGCGTCGATCGGGACCGCGTCCCGTACCGCCTTCACGTCCTCGTCGTTGATCCGTCCTGCCACGCGGTGATTCTACGGGGGCGCACCGACAGCCAGGGTCTGTCGTTCGGATCATGCCGACGTCGGGCCCCACGGCCCAGGCGTGATCCGAACGACAGGCCCTAGGAGGCCGCGATCAGCCCGTCCAGGGGCACCTGGGGGCTGGAGAGCGCGTCCACGTCGACCCGGGCCCGTGACCTGATGAGCTTCTGGATCTGCTCCGTGACGTCCCACACATTCACGTTCATCCCGGCGAGGACCCGTCCCTCCTTGACCCAGAAGGCGATGAACTCGCGTTTCCCTGCGTCCCCGCGGATCACCACCTGGTCGTACGAGCCGGGTGGCGCCCACCCCGAGTACTCCATGCCCATGTCGTACTGGTCGGAGAAGAAGTAGGGCACCCGGTCGTAGGTGACGTCCTTGCCGAGCATGGACCGGGCGGCGGCCGGGCCGCCGTTCAGTGCGTTGGCCCAGTGCTCGACCCGCAGCCGGGTGTCGAACAGGGGGTGCGGGAAGGAGACGACGTCACCGGCGGCGTAGATCGACGGGTCGGAGGTGCGCAGCCGCTCGTCGACCACCACGCCTGCGCCGTGCGCCCGGTCGGCGATCTCCAGTCCGGCGGCCTCGGCCAGGCCGATGCGGGGCGCCGCGCCGATCGCGGCGAGGACGTCGTGCGCCGGGTGCTCCTCGCCCGTGTCCGTCCGTGCGGCGAGGACCATGCCGTCCTGGCCGACGATCTCGGTGAGCTTCGCGCCGAAGGCGAAGCGCACCCCGTGCTCGCGGTGCAGCTCGGCGAAGAGGTTGCCCAGCTCGGGGCCGAGGACGCCGTGCAGGGGTGTGGGCTCCGGCTCGACGACGGTGACCTCGGCGCCGTACTCGCGGGCCGCCGCCGCGACCTCCAGGCCGATCCAGCCGGCGCCCGCGACGACCAGGTGGCCGTTGTCCCGGCCGAGGGCGGCGAGGACCCCCTTGAGGCGTTCGGCGTGGGCGAGGCGGCGCAGATGGTGGACGCCCGCGAGGTCCGTGCCCGGGATGTCCAGGCGGCGGGGCTCGGCGCCGGTCGCCAGCAGCAGCTTGTCGTAGTGGACGAAGGTGCCGTCGTCCCCGAAGTGCACGGTCTTCGCCGCGCGGTCGATCTTGTCGACGGTCTGGCCGAGGTGCAGCTCGATGTCGTTGCGCGCGTACCAGGACGGCTCGTGGACGAAGACGCTGTCGCGTTCCTCCTTGCCCAGCAGATAGCCCTTGGACAGCGGCGGGCGCTCGTACGGGTGGTCGCGTTCGTCGCAGATCAGTATCACGCGGCCGGTGAAACCCTCCGCTCGGAGCGTCTCGGCCGCCTTCGCGCCGGCGAGACCGCCTCCGACGATGACGAATGTCTGATCCGCGTCGACCACTTGATGCCTCCTCTTGAGGGTGCGTCCACATGCGAGCGTCCCGCACAGAGCGTGATGCGGGAAGAGGTAGTGACCCGATCAGGCCACGGAGGGTCACATGGATGCCCCATACGCCCCGTGGGTCACACGCCGTCGGTCACGCGCCACCGGTCGTGCGCTCTCGGTCACGAGCTGTTCCCCGAGCTGTCGGTCACCCCCCGCCGGTCGCGTTCGTCAGTCTCGCGTGCAGCGAGCGGGCAGACGCGTCGGTGAGGCAGGCGATCTGATCGATGATCACCCGCTTGCGGGCACGGTCGTCCGGCGCCGAGTCGAACAGCGCGCGGAACTGCGGGTCGAGCCCGTCCGGGGCGCGGGCGGTGAGGGCCTCGGCCAACTCCGCGACAACGACACGCTGGTCGGCGCGGAGCCGCTCCTGCTCGGCGCGCTGCATCACATACCGGTCGGCGACGGCCTTGAGGACCGCGCACTCCAGGCGCGCGCCGCGCGGGACGACCAGTTCGGCGGCGTACCGGGTGAGGTGCCCCCCGCCGTACGTCTGCCGGGTCGCTCCCTCGGCGGCGAGGCAGAAGCGGCCGATGAGCTGGCTGGTGGCATCCTTCAGCCGGGCCTGCGCGACGGCCGTCCCGTCGTAGCCGTGCGGCCACCACTCCTGGTCGAGGAGCCGGTCGAGGGCCTCGGCCAGTTCGGCGGGGTCGGTGTCGGCGGGCACGTACCGGCCGCGCGCCACGTCGAACACCGCCTGCCGCTCGGGCTCCGCGTGCAGGCAGTTGGGGTCGATGTGCCCGGCGTGCAGGCCGTCCTCGACGTCGTGCACCGAGTACGCCACGTCGTCGGACCAGTCCATGACCTGCGCCTCGAACGTCGTACGGCCGTCGGGGGCGCCCTTTCTGACCCAGTCGAAGACGGCGCGGTCGTCCTCGTAGACACCGAACTTGGGGGACGCCGGGTCGGTGGGGTGGGCGCCCCGGGGCCAGGGGTACTTGGTGGCGGCGTCCAGGGTGGCGCGGGTCAGGTTGAGGCCGACGCTGACGGGGTCGCCTGACTCGGCGGACCGTACGAACCGCTTGGGTTCGAGCCGGGCCAGCAGGCGCAGGGACTGGGCGTTGCCCTCGAAACCGCCGCAGTCCTCGGCGAATTCGTTCAGGGCCTGTTCGCCGTTGTGGCCGAACGGGGGGTGGCCGAGGTCGTGGGAGAGGCAGGCGGCCTCGACGAGGTCCGGGTCGCAGCCGAGGGCCGCGCCCAGCTCCCGGCCGACCTGGGCGCACTCCAGGGAGTGGGTGAGGCGGGTGCGGGGGCTGGCGTCCCAGGCGGGGGTGCGGGTGCCGGGCGTGACCACCTGGGTCTTGCCGGCGAGTCTGCGCAGCGCCGCGGAGTGCAGGACGCGGGCACGGTCGCGCTGGAAGGCGGTGCGGCCGGGGCGTTTGTCGTGCTCGGGGGCGTAGCGCTCCGCGGAGGGCGGGTCGTAGCCGGCCGGGGCGTCGTGGCTCGCGGGGGTGTCGTGGTCGGGGGGTGCGGTGCCTTCCATGATTCGACAGTACGGGGAGGCTGTGACAAATGGGGGTGCCTGGTCGTCCGCCGGGGTCGGTTCGTCGGGGCGGGTCGTCAGTCGGGTTGGGTCGTCGGGCGAGGGCAGGTGCGGGTGCGGGTGCGTCGTGGCATGTCGCGCCCACGCGGCGGAGCCGCACATTCGATACAGCCCCGCGCCCCCTGAACGCGCGCCCTCGTGGGGGGGGGGGGGCGGCCCTACGCCGTCGCCAGCCGTCGCTCCCAAGTCGCGTCCGGGGTAGCCATGGCCTGGTCGTAGCGGTGCAGGACCAGGCTCGCCATCGCCGGGTGGGTGCCCAGGGGGGCCGAGGCGATCCAGGGGGCCGCCTGCGCGCACTCCGTGGCGAAACGGCCGGGGGCCGTGAAGCAGGAGGCGACCGCCACCCGGGTGCGGCCCCGGGCCGCGAGGGCGGCGACGGCGTCGGGGACGGTGGGCGCGGCGGTGGTGGCGTAGGCGGGGACGACGGGCACGCCGAGGCGTTCGGCGAGGAGATGGGCGGTACGGCCGGTGTCGACCCTCGACTCGGGGTCACGTGAGCCGGCCGCGGCGAGGACGACGGCGCTGGTACGGCGGGTCTCGGCGTCCATGCGGGTGCGCCAGCCGGCCTCGACGAGACGGGCGTGCAGGGTCTCCACGAGGAGCGGGTGCGGGCCGAGCGGAGCGGCGACACGCGCGCGTACCGCGCTGTCGGCGGCCATCTCGGGGATGTCCCGCTTGACGTGGTAGCCGCGGCTGAGGAGGAGGGGGGCGAGGACGGCCTCACGGTCACCGAGAGCGGCGAGGGTGTCGGGGAGCAGGGGCTCGTTCAGCTCGATGTGGCCCAGATGCACCGACAGACCGGGGCGCTGCTCGCGCACGCGGTCCATGAGGGTGCGCACGGTGGCGAGGGCGCGGGGGTCGCGGCTGCCGTGCGCCACCAGGACGAGCGCGGGGGCGGGCGGGGCGGGGCGCCGGGTCCCGTTGAGCGAGACGAGGCTGAGCTGACTGGCCAACTGGTCACCGATCCGGTTCATGAGGTGCGCCGTACTGGCGAGGTCCGCGTTCGGCTGGCCCGTCGTGTTGCTCGTCGTCGCCGTCATGCGTCGATGGTGTCGGGATGAGGTTGCCTCCCCGTTGCACCGTGGTGACGGGTGTTTTCCAGCGGTTCACGGCGTGCCCTGCGGGAGTGTGAGCCCCCCTTGACCTGCGATTTCAACACGATCGAGTGAAACTTGCCACGCTCCGCGGTGAACCGGATCACCGTCGATGACGTCTTCGTTGGTCGGAAGGACGGGCCGGGTCGGGTCCGTCGAAACAAGCACGACACAAGTGTGCGTGCCACGGACGGGGGCTTGCGGTGGGACGTGTGAGACGGGTGCTCCGGCTGCCGCGAACCCGTACGGGGCGGCGGCGTGCGGTGCAGGTGGCGATGGCGCTGTGCGTACTGGCGCTGCTGCCCTCGACCTGGATGTTCACCGCCGCCGACGGCCGGCTGCGGACCACGGCCGACGTCCCGCGCACGCAGGTCGCGATGGTCTTCGGGGCGGGGCTGTGGCAGGGCGAGCCGTCGCCGTACCTGGCGCGACGACTGGACGCGGCGGCCGAGCTGTACCGCTCGGGCCGCATAGAGGTCGTGCTCGTCACCGGCGACAACAGCCGGGAGGAGTACGACGAGCCCGACGCGATGCGGGCCTACCTCACCGACCACGGGGTGCCCGACCGGCACATCGTCAGCGACTACGCCGGGTTCGACACGTGGGACTCCTGTGTCCGCGCCAAGAAGATCTTCGGCGTCGACCGCGCGGTGCTCATCAGCCAGGGCTTCCACATCCGCCGGGCGGTCGCCCTGTGCCAGGAGGCGGGCGTCACGTCGTACGGCGTCGGCGTGCAGGACCGGCACGACGAGACCTGGTACTACGGCGCCACCCGCGAACTGTTCGCCGCGGGCAAGGCGTCCCTCGACGCCCTGTTCGAGCCGGACCCACGGTTCCTCGGACCGGAGGAGCCGGGGGTGGCGCGGGCGCTCGCGTCGGCGCGCCAACGCTAGTGGATCAGCGCGTTCGCGAGGATGATCGCCAGGCCGATCAGCATGTCCATGGTGCCCGCGCGGCACGCGGACGGCCATCCGTAACCGGCGGTGCGGGCGGTCACCACGCCCCACCCGAACAGGGCGACGGTGTTGAACAGCAGGGCCACGTTCACCGCGACCGACTCGGCCCACCAGCCGGCCGCCGCGCCGAGCAGGAGCGCCACCGTGGGCAGAACGGCCGCCACCAGCGGCCACTCGCCGAGCACCAGCCGCAGCCTGCTCGGGACGGCCGCCCCGTCGGCGGACGCGCGGTGTGCGATGACGTGCGCGTACCCATGTGCGGCGGCCGACGCCAGCGCGGTGAACACGACCCACAGCGCGTCCGAGCCGGGGTCCGCCTCCTCGCCCGCCGGGTCGAGCGCGGCAGCCAGGGCGCTGGCCAGGACCAGCCCGTAGATGCCGTTGAACAGGGACTGCTCGGGCGGCCGGTGCCGTGAGGTCCACCCCGGCGCGGCGCCCTCGGTGCGGATGTGGCCGGAGCGGTCGGGCATCGCATCGCCTCGGTCGGGAAGGGGGGAGCTGGATCCGCCCATGCTGGGCCGTGCGCGCTCGGCGGGCGTGGCGCCACGCGGGGGCGGCCCGAGCGGTGCGCCCCAATGGTGGCGTGCGGAGGACGGGTCACCGGGGCCTCGGGCGTCACGGCCTCACGGCCTCACGGCCTCACGGCCTCACGGCGCCAGGGCCAGGGCCTCGGGGCCGAATGTGCCGCCGGACTCGCCGGGCCTGCCGGCTTCGCTGCCGACGTGGTGCGGGCCGCCGACATGCGTCGGCCGGGGCCCCTGTGTCGGGACCCCGGCCGATGCAACACGGGACAGGCCCTAGTTGTGGTCGATCGTGCCCCACCAGCCCTGGTCCACGGCGCAGTCCCAGCCCTTGCCGCGGACGGTGAGCTTGACCTCGTAGTCGCGCTCGACGTCGCCCATACGGGTCTTGACGCGGAAACCGGACTTGCCCAGGGCCGCCAGCTTCTTGGTGGAGACGGTGACGGTCTTCGTCGTCCGCTTGGTGATCTTGCTGCCCTTGGTCGGCGTCGCGTAACCGAACGTCAGGTTCTTGGGCTTGTTGATCGTGAGGCTGACGCTGGTGAAGCTCTTGCTCTTGCTGGTGTTCTTCAGGCCGAAGTACAGACCGCCGTTGGTCACCCAGCCGTTGTGGTCGACGTAGAAGCGCTTCGGGGTGGAGATCTTGATCGGGCAGCCGCCGGCCTGGGCGTCGGCGCCCGCCGCGGCGGCGGTGCCGGCGAGGCCCAGCTGGGCGGCGGTCAGGGCGCCCGCGGCACCCAGGACGGCGACGGTCGTGCGCATGCGGTTCACGGTGATGATCCTTCTTCCCCCTACGGCCCTCCCGGGCCACGTGACAGGACGTGCGCCGCACGGGACTCATGCCACGACCCCCGTGCCGGTGCGCCCGTAGTTCTAGCACGCGGCACCGAACGCCTGGACGGTCAGCGCCCGGACGGCCGCACACGGTGACAGAACTGCGACATCGCCCGAACCGTTCACGCACCCACCGCCCGTCCGCACCTCACTCCCGCCCGGCACCCGCCGGGAGGTCCCCGTGCCGGTCGCGTAACGCCAGGGCGCCCCGGCGCGTAACACGCCCGACGCACGCTGAGTGGTATGCCGAACTCCGCGACGCCCACCCACTGCCCGTACTGCGCCCTGCAGTGCGGGATGAACCTGACGCCCGCTGCGGACGGGACCGACGGTGTCGTTGTGGTCTCGGAGCGCGCGGACTTCCCGGTGAACCGGGGCGCGCTGTGCGGCAAGGGCCGTACGGCGCCGGCGGTGCTCTCGTCCCGGGTGCGGCTGACCACTCCTCTGGTCAGAAGGGCGGGCGTCCTGGAGCCCGCCTCCTGGGACGAGGCACTCGACCGGATCGCCGAGGAGCTCACCCGCACGCGTACGGAGCATGGCCCGGACGCGTGCGGTGTGTTCGGCGGCGGCGGACTCACCAACGAGAAGGCGTACGCGCTCGGCAAGTTCGCCCGGATCGTGCTCGGCACCTCGCAGATCGACTACAACGGGCGCTTCTGCATGTCCTCCGCCGCGGCCGCCGGCATCAAGGCGTTCGGGCTGGACCGGGGGCTGCCGTTCCCGCTGGAGGACATCCCGAGGACGGGGTGTGTCGTCCTCGTAGGGTCGAACCTCGCCGAGACAATGCCGCCGGCGCTGCGGTACTTCACGGAACTGCGGGAGAACGGCGGCAAGCTCGTCGTCATCGACCCGCGCCGCACCCGCACCGCCGAACAGGCCGACCTGCATCTCGCGCCACGGCCCGGTACCGATCTCGCGCTCGCCCTCGGACTGCTGCATCTGATCGTCGCCGAGGGACGCACCGACGAGCAGTACATCCTCGAACGGACGAGCGGCTGGGAGGAGGCGCGGGCCGCGGCCATGGCGCACTGGCCGGAGTACGTGGAGCGGATCACCGGGGTGCCCGTTCCCCAACTCCGGGACACGGTACGGCTGTTCTGCGAGCCGGAGCACGCGATGGTGCTCACCGCGCGCGGGCCCGAGCAGCAGTCCAAGGGCACGGACACCGTCGGCGCGTGGATCAATCTGACACTGGCGACGGGACGCGCCGGGCGACCGCTGTCCGGGTACGGGTGCCTCACCGGGCAGGGCAACGGGCAGGGCGGGCGGGAACACGGGCAGAAGGCCGACCAGTTGCCCGGCTACCGCAAGCTGGTCGACCCCGAGGCGCGCCGGCACGTCGCCGAGGTGTGGGGCGTCGACCCCGACAGCCTGCCCGGCCCCGGGCGGAGCGCGTACGAGCTGCTGGACGCGCTCGGCACCGACATCCGGGCGCTGCTGCTGATGGGGTCCAACCCGGTGGTGTCCGCGCCGCGCGCCGCGCACATCGAGGAACGGATCAAGTCGCTGGAGTTCCTGGCGGTGTGCGATGTCGTGCTGTCGGAGACGGCGGCGCTCGCGGACGTCGTACTGCCGGTGACGCAGTGGGCCGAGGAGACCGGCACGACGACCAACCTGGAGGGCCGGGTCCTGCTGCGGCGGCGGGCGATCACACCGCCCGACGGTGTCCGCAGCGACCTGGAGGTCATGCACGAGCTGGCGGACCGGCTGGGCGTCGAGAAGGGGTTCCCGACCGACGCGGAGGAGGTCTTCGAGGAGCTGCGGCGGGCCAGCGCGGGCGGGGTGGCCGACTACTCGGGGATCACGTACCGCAGGCTCGCCGAGGAGAACGGGGTGTTCTGGCCGTGCCCGGCGCCGGGGGGCGCGGCGGAGGGAGCGGCGGGTGACGAGTTGGGGGCCCGTGGGGGTGCGGATTCGGGCTCCGGTGGGGGCGCGAATCCGGGCTCCGGTGGGGGCGCGAATTCGGGCTCCGGTGGGGGTGCGGATTCGGGCTCCGGTGGGGTAGCGGTTTCGGGCTTCGGTGGGGAGGGCGTGGCGGGTGAGGGTGCGCATCCTGGGACGCCGCGGCTCTTTCTTGAACGGTTCGCCACGGAGGACGGGCGGGCGCGGTTCGTGCCCGTCTCGCATCGGGCGGCGGCGGAGGAGCCGGACGACGAGTATCCGGTGCTGCTCACCACCGGGCGGGTCGTGGCCCAGTACCAGTCCGGGGCGCAGACGCGGCGCGTGGACGAGTTGAACGCGGCGGCGCCGGGGCCGTTCGTGGAGCTGCATCCGCGGCTGGCCGAACGGCTGGGCGCGGCGGAGGGGGACCCCGTGGCCGTCGTCTCGCGGCGGGGGCGGGCGGTGGCGCCGGCGCGGATCACCACGGCGATCCGGCCCGACACCGTGTTCATGCCGTTCCACTGGCCGGGGGAAGGGCGTGCCAACACGTTGACGAATCCGGCGCTCGACCCCACGTCCCGGATGCCGGAGTTCAAGGCGTGCGCGGTGCGGGTGGAGGCCGTGGGGAAGTAGGGGGCGGGGCGGTCGGTCCCGGGTGCGGGGGGGGCGGTGGCGTGCGGGGGGGGGCCGCCCGGTGCGTGGGGCGCCTCGGTTCGTGGGGCGCCTCGGTTCGAGGGGCGCCTCGGTTCGAGGGGCGCCTCGGTTCGTGGGCGGCTATCTGTGCGTGGGGCGCCTCGGTTCGTGGGGCGGGGCCGTGCCGGTGCGTCAGCCCGTCGCTTGGTGCCCTACTGCCCGGGGGTGAGGAGCGACGCGTTCTCTGGGCCGCTCTACGCGACGGGCTCGACGCACCGGCACGGCCCCTTCCGTGCGGGGGCGGCCGACCCGCCGTCGGGGTGGCCGCTTGAGCATTCGGGCGTTGTTTCTCGTAGACCTCAAGTGGTGCTCACGGCGGGTGGCCGGGGCTGCCGTGCACACCGGGAGCACCGTCGAGCCGGGGGGGGATCGCATGCCGCAGTCGGAGAGTGAGTGGGCCAACGCCTTCCCGTGGAGCCTCTCCTATCGGTGGGGGCATTCCGCGCTCGCCGTCGACTTCGACCTGAGCGGTGACACGGCGCGGTTGGTGCGCGTACGGCGTCCGGGTGATCCGGAGGAGGTCGAGGCCGACGTCCTGCTGCCGCTGGTCGATGTCGTGCTGCACGGGGAGGGGAGCGGGAGGTCTCGGCCCCCGTTCACGGGTTCCGTGCTCGGTGAGCGGCTGCGCTACCGGGCGCATCGTTCGGCGCTCGAAGCGGAGGGCGGACCCGGTGTCCGCTGGCATCGACTCGTCGTCGAGTTGCGGGACCCGGAGAGCGGGGTGGCCGCCTTCGTGGAGTTCGCCTCTCCTGACGGGGTCTGCGTGCTGCGGTCCCGGGTGCGGCTGCGCAACGAGGGGGACGCGCCGGTCACCATGCGGTCGCTGGGGAGTCTGCTGCTGGGCGGGCTGCCCTCCCCCGAGGAGTTGACGGTGTTCCAGGGGCGCGACGAGTGGCTCACGCAGTGTCCTTGCTCGGGGGACGGGCCTTTCACGATGGGGGCCCTGCGGTGCCGTACGGACGGGCGGACGTGGCTGTGGCAGATCGAGTCCGCGTCGAGTGGGGTGGGGGAGGTGGGCGAGGCTGCGGGGCGGACGTATCTGGCGCTCGGCGGGCCCGCCACCGGTGAGCACCAGGGGGGTGAGGGGCTGAAGCCGGGCGCGGAGTTCGCGAGTGGGTGGGTCGCGCTGGCGCTCGGTACGGGCTTCGACGGGGCGCTGGCCGAGCTGACGGCATACCGCCATGCGGTACGACGACCGCGGTTGGGGGTGGGGCCGGGCGCCTAGGAGCTCGGGGGCCACTGTTGTCGGGCGGGTGCGGGGCCGTCGTGGTTTCTCGCGCAGTTCCCAGCGCCCCTGAAAAGCGACCGGGGCTGCGCCCCGTTCCCTTCAGGGGCGCTGGGAACTGCGCGAACAGACCCCACCCACCCGCAGCTGCCCACGAACCCGCGGCCCCGAGCTATGAGGCGCCCACACGCCCCTCCCCCGACCAGTCCCCGCTCTCGATCCGTGTCCCCCGCGCCCGCAGCCGCGCAGCGACCGTCGGCGCGGCGACGTACACCCACGCCTGCACCGACGTGCCGTCGGCGAGGACGGCGGCGCGGCTGACTCGTTCGTACAGGTTGGTGGGGGCGCCGGGGCTGTACTCCTCCAGGTGGTCCAGGGACCGCAGGAGCGCCTCGTACGCCTCGGGGCGGGCCGTGATCAGGTCGCCCTTCACCGCCGCCGCTTCGCCGGGAGCCTCGACGGCGTACGGGTAGCCGGGGCCGGCGTAGAGCGTCAGGCCCCGCATCGTCGCCGGTTCCTCGGACCTCGTGCGGCCCCGGAGGAAGAGGTCGTGGTTGTGCTCGCCGGGGCGCAGCGTGCCGTAGACGAAGAAGGGGAGCACCGTTCTCCTCTCCAGGGTCGGATGCGGGCGGGGTGTCACTCGGCCAGGGGCGGGAGGGCGTCCGTGTAGCCGTTCGTCGGGCGGGTGATCTTCTCGATGGTGCGGACGTCGAGGGCGACGTCGGCGGAGTTCGTGCCGAGGGTGCCGCCGACGTGCCAGGTGCCGGTGACCGTGACCCAGGTGTCCGCGGACGGGGCCGGGGTGCCGTGGGCGCGGACCTTCACGAACTGTGTGTCCGCCGCGCAGCAGCTGAAGATCGAACGGGTCAGGTACCAGCCGTCGCCGCTCCCGTCGGGCGTCGCGAAACCGGTCATCCGGACCACTCGCCCCTCGATGGCCTTCGCCCGGTCCTGCTGCACCCGGCTGGTGAAGTCCGTGAGGGTCATCGGCAGCGGTGACGTCGCGGGGAGCGGATCGAACTCGTCCTGGTCCTTCACCGCCACAGCCTTCGGCGCCTCACGGGACGCGCTGTACGCGCCGATGGCCGGCGGCGCGTAGAAGAGCAGGCTCAGGGCGGGGAGCAGGAGGAGCCACGCTATGCGGGGCGGGGTGGAGTGGTCATGGCCGTGGTCATGACCGTGGTCATGGCCGTGGTCATGGCCGTGGTCATGGCCGTGGTCCTCGTCGGGGGTGGCTTGCGCGTTGTTCGGGGTGGGGGTGGTCGGTTTGCGGAGCGACCACGCTTCCGCCGTGCCCAGTAGGAGCAGCACGGCCCCCGAGACGATGAGCAGAGGGCGCATGCCCTCCTTCACGTACCTGAGGTAGAGGTCCGTGAACACCGTCGCGTGGAGCAGGCCGAGACCGCTGACGAGGAGCAGGAGGGCCTGAAGAGGTCGTTTCACAGCAGGACGCCTCCGATCAGGGCGCTGGCGAGGATCGCCACGATGACAGTCGCGGCGGAGAAGCGGAGCGCGAAGGCCCGGCCGAACGTGCCCGTCTGCAGGGCGATCAGCTTCAGGTCGACCATCGGTCCCACCACCATGAACGTCAGCCGCGCGAGGGGCGAGAAGCCGGAGAGGGAGGCGGCGACGAAGGCGTCGGCCTCGGAGCAGACGGACAGGAGGATGGCGAGCCCGGCGAGGAACAGCACCGAGAGCCAGGGCGAGTCGGCGAAGGTGTCGAGCACGGAACGCGGGACCACGACGTTGAAGGTGGCCGCCGCCATCGCGCCGACGACCAGGAAGCCGCCCGCGTGCAGGAAGTCGTGCTGGAAGCCGAGCCGGAACTCCGTCCAGCGGCTGCGCCCCACGTGGTGTCCCGTGTGGCGTGGGACCGGCTTCAGCCACTCGGCGCGGCCCAGCCACAGCCACAGCCAGCCCATCGCGGCGGCGGTGAGGAGCGAGGCGAGCAGCCGGGCCAGCACCATCTCGGGGCTGCCGGGGAAGGCGACGGCGGTGGCGACGAGGACGATCGGGTTGACGGCGGGGGCCGACAGCAGGAAGGCGAACGCGGCCGCCGGGTCGACCCCCCGGCGTATCAGGCTGTTCGCGACCGGCACGGACGCGCACTCGCAGCCGGGCAGGACGACTCCGGCGGCGCCCGCCACCGGGACCGCCAGGGCGGGGTTGCGGGGCAGCAGCCGGCTGAACACCTGCGTCGGTACGAACGCGTTGATGGCCCCCGACAGGGCCGTACCGAGGAGCAGGAACGGCAACGCCTGCACGGCGATGGACAGACACACCGTCCGCCACGCCTGGACGGCCGGTTCCTCCAGCCCCCGCCCGACGAGGAACAGCACGGCACCGGGGACGACGGCCGCGCCGAGGAGCAGGAGGAGCCAGTGGCGGGGCCAGGAGTGCTCGGCCGCGTCCTCGGGCGTGTCCGAGTCGATCGCCTTCGAGTCGGCCGCGTTCGAGTCGGTCGCCTTCGGGTCGGTCGCCTTCGAGTCGCGCGCCTTCGCTTGGGCCGGTCTCACCGCCGCCGTCTCCTCGGCCGGTTCGTCTGTCTTCTGCAATGCCAGCTCCGAATGTCGGATGAACGGCTCGAACATAGCGGGCGGGTCGGGTGACGGGGGTGCTGGGTGGACAGCAGAGGCCGCGGGTGTAACTCGCTGTGTCGCGCATCACGTTGAGTGATTGCTTGAGTTTTTCGTCATCTCTACATACAAAATCGACCTCGTCCCATCAGCAGGCGACAAGAGAGCGTTCCTGCCATGACCGACGGTCCCGCCACCCCACCGGCCGCGCCCATTACGCCCACCGTGCCCGCCCAGGGGTCCGCGCCCACCGTGCCCGCCCAGGGGTCCGGGCCCGGGTCCCACTCCGCGTCCGCCACCAAGGCGTACACCCGGATCTACGAGGAGCAGCACTCGCGTCTCGTCGCCTACGCGCGCTCCCTCACCCGGAACAGCTGGACGGCGGAGGACCTGGTCGCCGAGGCGCACTTCCGGGTCTGGCGGCGCCTGTCCGCGGGGCACGAGATCGACAACGTACCGGCGTATCTGATGACGACGGTGCGGCATCTCGCGGCAGCCGCCGGGAGCGCGGTCCGCGAGACGCCGCAGGACCCAACGGCGCCCGAGCGGGCCGACGCCGAGGTCCACGCGGACGGCGCGGCCGACCCGGCCGAGCAGGTGTCGTCGGTGGATCTGCTGGTGCGGGTGCTGGGCCAGTTGCCCGAACGGTGGGTGCGGGCGCTCTGGCTCGCCGAGGCGGAGGGCCAGCCGTTGGAGGCGGTCGGGCAGCGGATCGGTGCCAAACAGGGGGCGACGGCGGTGCTGTTGCACCGGGCGCGGGAGGGGATGCGGCAGGCGTTCCTTCGGGAGCAGCCGGGGGCGCCGGTCGATCCGGCGTGCCAGGTGCGATGGGGGCGGATGCCGGCGTATGTGCGCGGGACGGCTACCGCGCGGCAGTCGGAGCAGTTGCTCAGCCATGTGGACGCGTGCGACGACTGCCGGGCGCGGCTCGCCGTCCTCATGCGCACGAACGACCGGCTTCCCGCGCTGGTCGGTCCGGCGCTGGTGGTGTGCGCCGTGGGCGGGAGCGGGGCCGGGGGCAAGGTCCTGCTGTCGTTCGTCGCGGGGAGTGCGGGGAGCGCGGGAGGTGCAGGGGGCGCGGGGAGCGCGGGAATTGGCGGCGCCGCCTCGCATGGGGTGCGGCAAGGTGTGGTGGGTGGGGTGAAGGCCAAGGGGCCGGGCGTTGCGGTCATGGGTACGGCCGTCGCTGCCGCTGCCGTCGCCGCGGGGATCGTCCTCGGTGGCCTCGGGCCCTCGACGACCCCGCCGGAGAGGGTGCCGGTGGCTGAGGCGCCTGCGCCTCGGGGGCCGGAGGCACCTCGGGCCGAGGAAACCGGGCCGGCTGCTGACACCGACACCGACACGACCGCGGTGGACTCGTCCGGTGAGGACTTGGGGGCGGGTGCGGATGAGTCGGCGGGCGGTGGGGGTGCGCCTGGCGGGAGTGGGGACGGGGGTCGTAGTACGGCTGAGCCTCCCGGGGGAGAGGGGGAGCGGGAGGTTCCTGCGCAGCCCGAGGTGCCAGCCCACCCTGACGTGCCAGCCCACCCTGACGTGCCTGTCGAGCCTGACGTGCCTGTCGAGCCTGACGTGCCTGTCGAGCCTGACGTGCCTGTGGAACCCGAAGTGCCCGCTGAGCCTGAGGCGCCTGCGCAGGAACCCGAGGTGCCCGCCGAGCCACAGACGCCTGCGGAACCCGAGGTGCCCGCCGAGCCCGAAGTGCCTGCGCAGCCGGAGGGGCCGACGACTCCTGAAGTCCCGGGCACACCGGGCTCACCGGATACGCCGGATACACCGGATACGCCCGACGCGCCAGGTGGTCCTGATGTGCCGGGTACCCCGGAGGTTCCGGGTGGGCCAGGTGCTCCGGAAGGGCCAGGCACACCGGATGTACCGGAGGGTCCGGGTGCGCCCGGTACCCCAGAGGGTCCGGGTGTGCCGGACCATCCGGATGCACCGGGGTACCCGGGAACGCCGGACGGTCCAGGTACTCCGGACGGTCCAGGTACTCCGGACGGTCCAGGTACTCCGGACGGTCCGGGAACGCCGGACGGTCCGGGAACGCCGGGAACACCTGGTGGACCGGGGACTCCGGACGGTCCAGGTACTCCGGGTACTCCTGGCGGTGGTTGCGGGGGGTGAGCGGTCGTTGTGGGGGCGCATCAGGGTTTCGCCCCCACCACCCCTACCCGTTCCCATTCCCCAGGGGCTGCGCCCCTTCGGCCCCGCTGGGGCGCCTTGGGGCTCGGGGGTGCGGGTGGCTGCGGCGGGTGCGGGTGCGTTGTGGTTTCTCGCGCAGTTCCCCGCGCTCCTGAAGCGCGGCCTCCGACCAACGCGATCCGAGTCCGGGGCTCACCTTTTCTGTTATCGCCCGCTCCGTGTCACGTCTCCTCTACGCAGGCACCGTCCCCACGAAAGCCCGAGGAACGACGCAGTGACACTTCGGATCAGTCGACGCAGCATGCTCAAGGCCGCTGGAGCGGCGACCGGCGCGGTCGGTATCGGTATCGGCACGGGCGTGGCCGCATCCCCCGCGGCGGCGGCGGGCACGCCCTTCGTGCACCCGGGGATGCTCCACACCCGGGCCGATCTCGAGCGCATGGCCGCCAAGGTGAAGGCGGGCGCCGCCCCCTACACGGCGGGTTTCGAAAAGCTCACCCTCACCACCGGCCGCCACTCGCAGGCCGCATGGCGGCCCAACCCGCAGGTGACCCCGATCCGGGGAGGGAGCGGCGTCCAGAACTACGGGGCCCTCTACCGCGACATCCACGCCGCCTACCAGAGGGCGCTGCGCTGGAAGATCACCGGCGACACCGCATACGCCGACACCGCGCGGGACATCTGCAACGCCTGGTCGGGGACGCTGAAGGGTATCGGCGGAGGCTCCGAAGTCGTGCTCCTGGCGGGCATCTACGGGTACCAGTTCGCCAACGTCGGCGAGCTCTTGCGCGGCTACCCCGGCTTCGACCTGGCCCGTTTCCAGGACATGCTGGTCAAGCACTTCTATCCGATGAACCGCCACATGATGTACCGCGAGACCAATTGCATCGGCCACTACTGGGCGAACTGGGACCTGTGCTCCATGGCGTCGATCATGGCCATCGGGATCCTCTGCGACGACCGGGCCAAGTTCGACGAGACGGTGGACTACTTCTACAACGGCGAAGGCAACGGCGCGCTGGCCAAGGCGATCCCCTACGTCTACAACGACGTGGGCCTGGCCCAGTGGCAGGAGAGCGGGCGCGACCAGGCCCACAGCATGATGGGCATCGGCCTGATGGGCACCATCTGCGAGATGGCCTGGAACCAGGGCGTCGACCTCTACGGCGCGGACGACTCCAGGTTCCGCAAGGCGTGCGAGTACGTCGCCCGGTACAACCTCGGCTACGACGTGCCCTACACCCCCTACACCTGGACAAATGGCGTGCACTGCGTGGATACGGTGCAGAACACCATCTCCGAAGGCGGCCGCGGCGGTGGGCGCCCGGTCTGGGCGCGGGTCTACAACCACTACGCCAACAGGCGCCGCATGGCCATGCCGAACACCCGCGAGATGCTGGCCCGCAGCGGGCCCGAGGGAGGCGGCGGCCACTACGGGCCGAACAGCGGCGGATTCGACGAACTCGGCTTCGGCACACTGGCGTACACCAGGGACAAGGCCACCGCGGCCGAGGCGGCGGCCTCACTGTCCCCGCCGAAGTCGGCGACCGCCAAGTCCGGCACCTCCGGGAAATCCGGTTCGTCCAAGTCCTCGGCCGGGCAGTCCTCCGGGGGCGTCAGCACCCAGGGCGCAAAGAGCGACAAGGACCTGGCCGCCACCGGTACCTCGGACCTCCCTCTGTGGACGGCCGCGACCGGCGTCACCGCGGTCGCCGGCGGCCTCCTGCTGCTCCGCCGCCGCGGCCAGGCCCGACGCGACGCGGAGTGACACCCGCGGCGACATGACACACGGCCGCCCCCCACACACACATCGACCCGCAGGGCCGTTCAGGGGCGCGGAGCCGATCAGGGGCGCAGGGCCGTTCAGGGGCGCGGGGAACTGCACGAGCAGCCCCCACTCAGCCGCACCCGGCCAGGCACCCCAAGCCGCCCCTCACCCGTACGGTCGCCTCTCCTTCGCCTCCCTCAGGGCCCTCCCCCACCACGCCAGCTGGTCCAGCATCACCTTCGCCGCGGCGTCGGGGCCGGTCGGGTCCTTCAGGCGGCCGGTGTCGTCGAAGGAGCCGTGCGCGTTGTGGAAGGAGACGGTGTCGCGGACCGTCGTGGCGTGCAGCTCGGCGAAGACCTGGCGGAGGTGCTCCGTCGCGCGGAGGCCGCCCGAGACCCCGCCGTACGAGACGAGGGCGACCGGCTTGGCCCGCCACTCGTGGAAGTGCCAGTCGATGAGGTTCTTCAAGGCCGCCGGGTAGGAGTGGTTGTACTCGGGCGTCAGCACCACGAACGCCTCCGCGGACGCCAGCTTCGGCGTGACCTCCGCCAGCTGCGCCGTCACCTCGGGAGTCGGCGCGAACGTCGTCGGAAGGTCGATCTCGGCGACATCCACGACGTCCACCTCGAAGTCGTCGTGTTCGTTCACGCGGTCCACGAGCCACTGGGCCACCACCGGCCCGAACCGGCCCGTGCGGTTGCTCCCGACGACCACCGTCACCCGTACCGGGGCGGAGGACGAGGAGGCGGAGGCGGAGGAAGGGGTCACGGCGGTGTGGGGAGCGGCTTGCTCACCTGTCGAGGTCGTCATGGCGACCACCCTCCTACCTCAACTGAACTTGAGGTCAAGTCGCAGCCGCACCCCTGTCCGTCCTCCTCAGCCTCCTCCCCGCTCACTCCCAGCCCTCCCCCGCGTCACCCATTCGTACGTCCCCCGCCCCCTCCACCCCACCCGCTCCCCCCACCGCACCAATGACCTGCCCAAACACCGTCCACCCCCACCCGTGTCCGCCCTCCCCCAGCCCCCGCCACCCCCCTTTCTGACGAGCCCTCAGCGAGCGCCGCGCTCCATGTGCCCCTTACCTCGAAAGGGCAAGGTGGACTCACGGGAGGAGCCGGCTCGATGCGACGTATCGCCCGCCCGCTGACCGGCACCGCGCTCGCCGTCCTCACTCCGGCCCTCATCGCGGCTCTCCTCCTCCCCTCCGCCCCGGCGTACGGCGGGGAGGACCGTGGGCGGCTGGAGTTGACCCCCGCCGATGTCATCCCCGGTGACGAGGTGACCGCCCGTACGGCGGCCTGCGGTGCGGACGGTAAGGGTGCGGGCGACGCCAGCGCGGTCGGGGCCGGCTCCTTCCCGCTCGCGCCCGGCGCCGGCCGGCCCTGGCCCAGCGGGCGGTTCGAGGTGCCGCCGAGCGCCCAGCCGGGGACGTACGAGATCGTCGCGACCTGCGCGAAGGGCGGACGGCGGGTGGCCGGGGACCTCGTGGTCTCGTTGACCGGCGGTCACAGCGCGCCGCCGGCGCATCCGAGAGGGAGTGTGAAGACGGGGGTCGGCGGCGCATTCGGCACCGATCCCGTGCAGACCGCGGCCGGCATGGCGGCTCTCGCCGTCGCCGCCGCGGGCGGTACCTGGCTCCTGCATCGCCGGGCGAGAGGCGACAGGATCTGACGGACGCCCTCCGCAACCCGTCCGCCGGTACCGCCGCCCTCCCCTCCGGGCCTTCCTCCCCTTCGGCCCGGAGGGGAGGAACAAGACGAACAAGATGACGACCGGCCGCCAAGCCTGGAGGAGGCCCCGTGCGATGACTGGAGGAGACCCCGTGCGGCGGTGCGTCGACGTCGTCCTGACCGGTGTCACCGTCGTCGCCCTCTGCTGCGGTGCCTGGCTGGTGCGCAGCGGTACCGCCTCCCACGCGCCCCCGCAGCCGTCAGCGGCGCAGGGGCTCGGTCGGGGGCAGAGTCGCCCGGGGCCCGAGGGGGCGGTCGTGGCCGCCCTGGCTCCCTCGCCGCCGGAGCGGATCCGGATTCCCTCGATCCGTGTGGACGCCCCGCTGACCGGGCTCGGCCTCACCCCCGCCGGCAGCCTCGACGTGCCGCCCGCCGAGAAGGAGAACCTCGCCGGCTGGTACGCGGCCGGCACCAGCCCGGGCGAGCGGGGCACCGCGATCGTCGCCGGGCACGTCGACAACGCGGACGGGCCGGCCGTCTTCTACGACCTCGGCGCGGTGCGGCGGGGCGCCACGATCGAGGTGGACCGGCGGGACGGCGGCACCGCCGTCTTCACGGTGGACGCGGTCGAGGCGTACGCCGCGCGGGACTTCCCCGACGAGAAGGTGTACGGGGCTGCCGCGCGACCGGAGTTGCGGGTCATCACCTGCGGCGGCCCGTACTCCCGCTCGACCGGCTACGAGGGCAACGTCGTCGTCTTCGCCCACCTCACCGGCAGCCGCCTCCGCTGAGGGGAGCCCCTCGCCCTCGTTCCCGCCCTCGTCCTCATGCCAGCCACTGTTCGTACGCCATCTTCGCCACCAGCGTGAACACCACCGTCAGCAGCACGACGCGGACGAAGCCGCTGCCCTTCTTCAGTGCCGTGTGCGCGCCGACCGTGCCCCCGACGAGGTTGAAGACGGCCATCAGCGCGGCCAGCTGCCAGTACACCGTGCCCTTCCAGGCGAACGTGGCGAGGGCGCCGGCGTTGGTGCAGCAGTTGACGATCTTCGCGGTCGCGGAGGCGGTGACCAGGTCGAGGTGGAGGACCGCGGTGAGGGTGAGGACGAGGAACGTGCCGGTGCCGGGGCCGATGAGACCGTCGTAGAAGCCGATGCCGACGCCCGCGAGGCCGATCGCGGCGAGGACGCGGCGGGGTGAGACCGGGCCGGTGGCGGGTGCCGTGCCGAAGGAGGGGCGCAGGATGACGAACGCGCCGACGCCCAGGAGGACGACCATGACGACCG
Source organism: Streptomyces neyagawaensis (assembly GCF_023516595.1). Taxonomy (GTDB): domain Bacteria; phylum Actinomycetota; class Actinomycetes; order Streptomycetales; family Streptomycetaceae; genus Streptomyces; species Streptomyces neyagawaensis. The sequence continues at coordinate 131,983 of NZ_JAMGBG010000025.1, forward strand.
GTTTCAGGATCTCCGTGCTCATGCCGGCGGCGACGAACGCACCGGCCGTCGAGCCGGCGAGCGCCGCGAGGCCGATGCGGACGGCGATCCGTACGTCGACCGGGGTGCGGCGGGCGTAGGTCACGGCCGCGCCGGTGGTGCCGACGATCGCGACCGCCTTGTTGGTGCCGAGGGCGTACTGGGCGGCGGAGGCGCCGTTCGGCAGACCGAGGAGCAGGGCGGGCAGGAGCAGCAGCCCGCCGCCGCCCACCACGGCGTCGATCCAGCCGGCCGCGAGAGCCGCGAGGCACAGGACGACGACCATGGTCAGCGATATGTCGGGCATGATCGGACCCTACGGGTCGACATAGGTGTGCCGTCCATCGACCTGAGGGTTTTCTGAGGTTCCCCGTCGGCCCGCTCGCGGCGGGGGCGATCGGGCGCCGTCCTCCAGTAATCGGGCGACCGTCCTCCCGTATACGCCCGCGTCGCGGGCCGTCTCTCCTGGTCAGGGGTGGTCCGGGCGTTGTTCTCACACCCCGCCCCGACCCTCCGGAAACCCCTCACACTCCTGTGCGGGTCGTGGGGAGGGCAGCGTTCCTCGTGGGAAACAGGGGTGATGCGATCGGGTAACACCGGCACCGCACGCTCAAGGACATGACCTCGAATGAGCGTGTGGTGGTGATCGGCTCCGGCCTCGCGGGCGTACGTCTCGCCCGGCGGCTGGGAGAGCTCGGTGTGCCCGCCACCCTGGTGGGCGAGGAGGAGCACACACCGTACAACCGGGTGCTGCTCGCCGATGTCCTGGCCGGGCGGTACGCGCCCGAGGTCATCGCGCTGCCCGCGCCCCCTCGGCTGAGCCGGGGCCGGGTCGTCCGTATCGACCGCGAGATGCGAGCCGTACATCTCGCGGACGGTACGGAGATCGCCTACGACACCCTTGTCCTCGCGACCGGTTCGAACCCCGTGCTGCCGCCGCTGCGCGGTCTGTGGGACCCCGAGCGGCACGAGTTCCCCGAGGGTGTGCACGCCTTCCGGACCATGGACGACTGCCTGGGGCTGTCGAAGGCGGTGCGGCCCGGTGTGCGGGCCGTCGTCATCGGCGGCGGGCTGCTCGGCGTCTCCGCGTCGCGGGCCCTCGCCCAGCGCGGCGCCCAGGTCGTCCTCGCCCAGCAGGGCGAGCGGCTGATGGAACGCCAGCTCGACCCGTCGGCGTCGAAGCTGGTCCGCCGACACCTCACCGAGCTGGGTGTCGAGGTGCACACCGAGACCCGGGTCCGCGCGGTGCGCAGCGTCGGCGGGAGCGTGCGGTCGGTGTCCCTGGCCGACGGGTACGCGCTCGACGCGGACCTCGTCGTCATCGCCTGCGGAGTCCACCCCCGCGTGGGTCTCGCGCAGGACGCCGGACTCGCCGTGCACAAGGGCGTCATCGTCGACGAGGAGCTGCGCACCTCCGACCCGCACATCCACGCGATCGGCGACTGCGCCCAGTTCGAGGGCACGGTCTACGGCCTCGCCACCCCGGCGCTCGAACAGGCCGACGTACTCGCCGAGTTGCTGGCGGGGGACACGGGCTCCCGCTACACCGGCACCCGCGCCCTGACCCGGCTGACGCTCGCCGGGCAGGACTTCCTCGACCTCGCCGCGTTCGGCGAGCCCGACGCCCGGCCCGGAGACGACGTCATCCAGCTCGCGGACGCCACCCGCGGCACCTACCGCAAGGTCGTCGTCCGTGACGACCGCCTGGTCGGCGGGGTGCTCGTCGGCGAACTCGGCACTGTCGGCGCGCTCGCCCGCGCCTGGGAGGGAGCAGAGCCGCTCCCCGACAACGGCCCTCTGCTCCACCTGCTCACCAACGATGGAGGCTCCTGATGACCGCCACTGGGGCGAACCCCACGATCGTGCTCGTCGGCCATGGCATGGTCGGCCAGCGCTTCCTCGAAGCGCTCGCCGAGCGCGGCCTGACCGCCACGCACCGCGTGGTCGTGCTCTGCGAGGAGCCGCGCCCCGCCTATGACCGTGTGGCATTGACCTCGTACTTCTCGGGCAGGACGCCCGAGGACCTGTCAATGACGGACATGGCGTTCATCGAGAGCCACGGCATCGAGCTGTACATCGGCGACCCCGCCGAGACCGTGGACCGCGAGGCCCGCAAGGTCACGGCACGGTCCGGGCAGGTCTTCGACTACGACGTCCTCGTCCTCGCCACCGGCTCCTACCCGTTCGTGCCGCCGGTGCCGAACAAGGACGCCGAGGGCTGCTTCGTCTACCGCACCATCGAGGACCTCCTCGCGATCGAGGAGTACGCGAAGAGCCGGGCGCGGGTGGGTGCCGTGGTCGGCGGCGGACTGCTCGGCCTGGAGGCCGCGGGCGCGCTCAAGGGCCTCGGGATCGAGTCGCACATCGTGGAGTTCGCGCCGCGGCTGATGCCGGTGCAGGTCGACGAGGGCGGTGGCGCGGCGCTGCTGCGGACCATCGAGGAGATGGGCCTGTCCGTGCACACCGGGGTGGGCACCCAGGAGATCGTCGTCGGCGAGGACGGCGCTGTCACCGGGATGAAGCTGTCCGACGGCTCCGAACTCGCCACCGACATGGTGGTGTTCTCCGCCGGTGTCCGCCCCCGCGACCAGCTGGCCCGCGACTGCGGCCTGACGGTCGGCGAGCGCGGCGGCATCACGGTCGACGAGCAGTGCCGTACGGTCTCCGACCCGCACGTGTTCGCGATCGGCGAGTGCGCGCTGGCCTCCGACGGCCGGGTGTACGGCCTGGTGGCCCCCGGTTACGAGCAGGCCGAGACGGCCGCCGCGACGATCGCCGAGGACGAGGCGGAGTTCACCGGCGCGGACCTGTCCACCAAGCTGAAGCTCCTCGGCGTGGACGTGGCGTCCTTCGGCGACGCGCACGGCACCACCGAGGACTGCCTGGACGTCGTCTACTCCGACTCCCGCTCGGGCCTGTACAAGAAGCTGGTCATCGGCCGGGACGGCACGCTCCTCGGCGGCATCCTGGTCGGCGACGCGGAGGCGTACGGCACGCTGAAGGCGTTCACCGGGTCGGTGCCGCCGGTCTCCCCCGAGTCGCTGGTGCTGCCCGCGGGTGCCGGGGAGTCCGCCCAGCTCGGCCCGACCGCGCTGCCGGACGACGCGATCATCTGCTCCTGCAACAACGTCCGCAAGGGCACGATCCGCGAGGCCGTCACCGAGCACAAGTGCACCACCGTGCCCGAGGTGAAGAAGTGCACCAAGGCCGGTACGACCTGCGGCTCCTGCGTCAAGGTCCTCGGCCAGCTGGTCAACGCCGAGCTGGAGGCCGGCGGTGTCGTCGTCGACAAGGGCCTGTGCGGCTGCTTCTCGCAGACCCGCGAGGAGCTGTACGAGATCGTCCTGGCGCTGCGCGTCAACACGTACCAGGACCTGCTGGACCGGTACGGCCGCGAGGAGGCCCGGGGCGGCGACGGCTGCGAGATCTGCAAGCCGGCCGTCGGCTCGATCATCGCCTCCCTCGCCCCGACGATCGGCGCCGACGTCTACGTCCTGGACGGCGAGCAGGCGGCCCTCCAGGACACCAACGACCACTTCCTCGCCAACCTCCAGAAGAACGGCTCGTACTCGGTCGTCCCCCGCATCCCCGGTGGTGAGATCACCCCCGAGGGCCTGATCGTCATCGGGGAGATCGCCCGCGACTTCGGCCTCTACACCAAGATCACCGGCGGTCAGCGGATCGACATGTTCGGCGCCCGCGTCGAACAACTCCCGCTCATCTGGACCCGGTTGGTGGACGCCGGCTTCGAGTCGGGCCACGCGTACGGCAAGTCCCTGCGTACGGTGAAGTCCTGCGTCGGGCAGACCTGGTGCCGCTACGGTGTCCAGGACTCCGTCCGCATGGCGATCGACCTGGAGCTGCGCTACCGGGGCCTGCGTTCTCCGCACAAGCTCAAGTCGGCGGTCTCCGGGTGCGCCCGCGAGTGCGCCGAGGCCCAGTCGAAGGACTTCGGCGTCATCGCCACCACCAACGGCTGGAACCTGTACGTCGGCGGCAACGGCGGCGCCACCCCGCGCCACGCGGACCTGCTGGCGCAGGACCTCTCCGACGCCGAGCTGATCCGGCTGATCGACCGCTTCCTGATGTTCTACATCCGCACGGCGGACCGCCTGGAGCGCACGTCGACCTGGCTGGAGCGGCTCCCCGGCGGACTGGACCACGTACGGGACGTGGTGGTGGAGGACTCCCTCGGCATCTGTGAGGAGCTGGAGTCGCTGATGGCGGCGCACGTCTCCCACTACCGCGACGAGTGGGCCGACACCATCAACGACCCGGAGAAGCTCGCCCGTTTCGTGTCCTTCGTGAACGCGCCGGACACCCCCGACCCGGTCGTGGGCTTCGTGCCCGAGCGCGACCAGATCAAGCCCGACCTGCCGCTCCTGTCCATCGGCCTGCGCCCCGCCGAAGACGTCCTGGAAGGAACCGCCCAGCGATGACCCTGGCACCCGAGACGACCGACCTGAAGGTCCAACTGCGGCTCACCGACGGCTGGCTCACGGTCTGCGACCTGAGCGCCCTGCTGCCGGGCCGCGGTGTGGCGGCCCTGCTGCCCGACGGCGAGCAGGTGGCCCTGTTCCGCGACCGCGCGGGCACCCTCTACGCCATCGACAACCGCGACCCGTTCGGCGGCGCGGCGGTCCTCTCCCGCGGCCTCACCGGCTCGCACCAGGGCCGGCCGTTCGTCGCCTCCCCCCTGCTGAAGCAGCGCTTCGACCTGGAGACCGGGCAGTGCCTCGACGACGAGACGGTGCGCGTCAGGACGTACGAGGTACGGGCGTCGTAAACCCTCCCCCGTCGTGCGTGGGCGCCGGAACGGGCACGTACCGTTCCGGCGCCGCCGCGTTCACCGCCGGCCGGTACGGGGCGCCGCTGCCCCGGGTCAGGACTTCAGCTGGTCGAACGTCACCCCGGTCAGCCGCTCCGAGCGCTCCCAGAGGAGTTCGCCGGCCCGGTCGTCGAGGGTCCAGGGGGCGCGCGGCGACCTGGCGGGCGCGCCGCGCCACATCAGGAACCGGGGGCCGATGAAGGAGTCGGGTGCGACGCCGGGCGCGGTGGCCGCGTACAGCGTGGGCAGGGCGCCCGCGTCGGCGGACTGGGCGAAGAACCGGTTGCCGACCCGCATGAACCGCTCGGTCGCCTTGCGGCCCTCCGCCTTGGCCCCGGCGGTCTGGAGGTTGGTCGCCGCGTACCCGGGGTGGGCGGCCGCGGCGACGACGTCGGAACCGGCCGCCGCGAGTCGCCGGGCCAGCTCGTGCGTGAACAGCAGATTGGCCGTCTTGGAACGGCCGTACGCCAGCCAGCGCCCGTATCTGCGCGCGGTGTCCAGGTCGTCGAGGTCGATGTTGGCGCGCAGGTGCATCCCGCTGGAGAGGGTCACGACCCGCGCGTCTGCGGTGGCGAGCAGCAGGGGCGCCAGCAGTCCGGTGAGCGCGAAGTGGCCGAGGTGGTTGGTGCCGAACTGCGTCTCGAACCCGTCGGCGGTACGGCCCTCGGCCACGGCCATCACGCCCGCGTTGTTGATCAGCAGATCGAGCCGCTCGTACGTCTCCTCGTACGCGGCGGCGAACTCCCGCACGGAGGCGAGGTCCCCGAGGTCCAGCCGCAGCAGCTCGACATGGCCGCCGGGCACCTCGGCCCTCATCCGCTCCAGGGCGGCGAGACCCCGCTCCTCACTGCGGCAGGCGAGCACGACCCGGGCACCGCGCCGGGCGAGCTCACGGGCGGCGACGTACCCGATGCCACTGTTGGCACCGGTCACGACGGCGACACGGCCACGCTGGTCCGGAATGTCGCCCACGTTCCACCCCGCCATACCGCCACCCTTCCGAAAGCCCCTTTGACCCCGCCAGCGTAGGAGCAGCCGGGACGCTTGTCTGCGGGTGTGACACACCGCGGGCCGCGGGGGAAGCGGGGCGCAGCCCGGCCTCCCAGGGGCGCGGGGACGGCCGATGCCTGCGGGCCGCGGGGGAAGCGGGGCGCAGCCCCGGCTTCTCAGGGGCGCGGGGAACTGCGCGAGCGACCACGACGGACGCCGCACTCGCCGACGCACCCCCGCCCCCGAGCTGGAAGGCGCCCTACCAGCCGGCCCAAGCCTCCTCCTCCACCCCCTCCGGCATCGGCCGCGTATCGAGATAGAACCACTCGGCATCAGGCCCAGGCCCAGGCGACCCGGTCGGCACCTGCACAACCCCCGGCACGGGCACCGGCACCGACATGGGCCTCGACACCGGCGGAGCCTCCGGCCGCGGCGGCACGGCCCCCCGCCCCTCGGGGACCGACCCCGTCGCCGTCAGCTCCGGCATCAGCAGTTCGACCCGCACCCCTGCTCCCCGCTGCTGCGCCACGAACTCCTCCACCTGGCTGCGGCACGCATGGTCGAGATGCGTGACCCCCAGCAGATCGAGCCGGATCCGCGGCTTCCCGGAGGCCGCCGCGTTCTCCAGCGCGTCGATCAGCCGCGGCAACCGCAGAAACGTCGCGTTGCCCGCCATGACGACCTTCGCCGTGTCGTCCTCGATGTGCTGCCGTACCACGGTCTGCGACATCCGCAGCGCGGCCAGCACGACACCCGCCGCGAGTCCGAACAGCACCCCTTCGAGCAGCGCCGTCGCCGTGATGACGAGCGTCGTCAGCGTCATGACGGCGAACTCACCGCGGTCCTGCCGCCACATCTTGGGGAACTCCTCCGGCGCGAACAGTTTCCACCCGCTGTGAACCAGCACGCCCGCGAGCACGGAGATCGGGATGAGGGCGAGCACCTGCGGCAGCAGCAGCGCGAAGGCGAGCAGCCAGAGCCCGTGGAGCGTACGGGAGAGCCGTGTCTTGGCCCCGGCCTGCACATTCGCCGAACTCCGGGCGACGACGGCGGTGATGGGCAGCGCGCCGAGGAGACCGGCGACCGTGTTGCCCGCCCCCTGCGCGATCAGCTCGGTGTTGTAGCGGGTGCGCGGCCCGTCATGCATCCGGTCCACCGCGGCGGCGGTGAACAGGCTCTCCGCCGAGGCGATCACCGTGAACGTGAGGATCGCCGTGATGATCCCCGCGTCGGCGAGCCCGGCGAGCTGTCCCGGTCCGGGTACGTCCACGGAGGCCAGCAGGTTGCCCACCTGGAGCGTCCGCACGTCGACGCCCGGCAGGGAGGCGACGGCGATACCGATGCCGACCGCCACGAGCGCGGCCGGGATCTTCTTGACGGCCGCCGGACCGGGCAGCCGCTTCCACAGGAAGCTCAGCACGACGGTGACGATGCCGAGCCCGGCGGCGACGAGCGCCTGCGGATCGGTCAGGGTGTCGGCGATCAGCCCGGGGACTCCGGCCATGTTCTCGAAGGGGGTGCCCGGCGCCTTCGCGTCGGTCAACGGGTACAGCTGGCTGAACATCAGCGGCAGTCCGATGCCGGCGAGCATGCCCTGGACGACGGCGAGGGAGATCGCCTGGAACATCCGACCCAGTCTCACCAGGCCCAGCACGATCTGGAGGATGCCGGAGAAGAGGACGATCACGCCGAGCATGGCGACGCCGAACTCCATCACCGTCTCGGCGACCAGCGCGGCGAGCCCGGCCGCCGGCCCGCTGACCTGGAGGGTGCTGCCGCGCGCGGCGCCGACCACCAGACCGCCGATCACCCCGGAGATGATGCCCAGCTCGGCGGGGACCCCGGAGGCGACGGCCACGCCGATGCAGAGCGGCAGCGCGACGAGGAACACCACGAGGGAGGCGGTGATCTCGGTACCGAGGTCGCCCCGCCCACCATCCCGCGCCCGCCCGGCACGTTTCGTCGAGGCGGAGGCCCCGGCGGGCGACTCCGGGAACAGCGCCTCGGGCGGCCCCCACTCCGCTCCTCCGGGGCTGCCGCCCCACTCCGCCCCTCCAGGGCCACCGCCCCAGTCGGTCGCGGGGGGCCTCCGGTGGGCGCCCGCCGCGTGTCGGCCGTGTGCGCCGCTCATGAGCCGTGCACCTCGAACCCGCCGTCCTCGTCGAGTTCATGGATCGTGCCGGTGTCGATCTCGTAGTACCAGCCGTGCAACCGCAGCCGTCCGGCCTCCAGTTGCTGCCGGGCGACGGGGTACTCGCGGAGCACGGCGAGCTGGTTGCGGATGTTCAGCTGGACGACCTCGCGCAGGGCGGGGTCGTCGGACACGGCGGCGACCCCCGTCGCGGGCCCGCCCTCACCGTCCGCCCCGTCTCCGTCGCGCAGGACGGGGGCGAGCGCGGGGCGGGCGTAGTCGAGCCACGCGTCCACCCGGGGCAGCCCGGACAGGTCGGCGCGGTACTTCAGCGCGCCCATCGCCCCGCAGTGCGAGTGACCGCAGACGACGATGTCCTGAACGCCGAGGACCTCCAGTGCGTACTCGATGGTGGCGGCCTCGCCGGAGGCCGCTCCGTACGCGTCGTGCGGCGGCACGATGTTGCCCGCATTCCGTAGCTCGAATATCTCTCCGGGGCGCGCTCCGGTGATCAGCGCGGGAATCACCCGTGAGTCCGAGCAGGTAATGAACAACGCCTCGGGGAATTGCCCGACGGCGAGTTTCCGGTATTCGTCGCTCTCGAAGTCGACCCGGCGCCTGAACGACCGGGCGCGATCCAGCAACGCCTTCATCCTGCCCTCCTTGCTGCTTCCGACCAGGTAGGACGACCGTAGGGGGGCGATCACCAGAGGAAGGTTAAGCGAACACTAAAACGCCGCCAGGGTTTCCATAGATTTCAGCCAGGGCACCCTTCTCCGCAGGTCGACCGGCTGAATACAAGCGGTTTCTGAGGGTCATTTCACAATGCTCCGGATTCGCTGCGCATCACTGTTCGGTCTCTTGTAGCGTGGTCGATCCCACAGCACGGGAACCGTGTTGTACGGACCCTTTGGAGAGACAGGACGCCATGGGCGTACGAGTGCTGCTCATCGAGGACGACGAGACGATCGCCGAACCGCTCGCAGACGGGCTGCGCCACTTCGGCCTGACGGTCCACCACGTGGCCACCGGCGCGGACGGGTTGAGAGGTCCGCACGGCGATGTCGTCCTGCTGGATCTCGGTCTGCCCGACATGGACGGCATCGACGTCTGCCGTGGCATCCGCCGGTCCTCCGACGTCCCCATCATCATCCTCAGCGCGCGGGGCGAGGAGGCCGACCGCGTCCTGGGCCTGGAGCTGGGCGCCGACGACTACCTGGCGAAACCATTCAGCATCCGCGAGCTGGTGGCCCGGATCCGAGCGGTGTCCCGACGGCGCCAACGGCCCGGGCCGGAACCGGGACAGGGAGCGGGACCGGCACCGGTACCGGGTTCGTCGGGCGACCCGTTCGCCCAACCCGACTTCCGGACAGGGGAGTTCACGGTACGAGGAGAGGTGCTGTCCGGGACCGCGTCCGTACCGGGGGCGTCCGGCGCGCGGCGCGGCATCGGTGCCTCGCCCGAGTACGACTGGGCGACGGCGTACGAGACGCCCGCGCACGGCACCCGTGTGAACGAACCCCCTGCCGGCGACCACACCGTTCACGAACCCCCGGTCTACGAGCCGACCGCCTACGAGCCCCCTGCCTACGCACCCCCCTCCTACGAACAGGCCCCGGTCGAGCCCCGTGACGCCTCCGGCGTGGCCAGCGCGGGCGGTGCGGGCAGCGCGGGTGACCGTTCCGTGCCGTCGCCCGGGCCGCTGGTCGTGGACCGGCGGACCCGGCAGGTGTGGGTGGGGGACGTGCCGGTCGCGCTGACGCCGAAGGAGTTCGAGCTGCTGGCGCTGCTCACCGAGGACCCGGGGGCGGTCTACTCCCGGCAGCAGATCCTCAACCGCGTCTGGGACGACCACTACCAGGGCCCCACCAAGACCCTGGACGTGCATGTCGCGACCCTGCGCCGCAAGTTGGGCGACCCGGCGTGGATCCAGACCCTGCGGGGTGTCGGCTTCCGGCTCGCCGTCCGTGGGCCCGGGCCGGGGCAGGGCCGCGGGCCGGGGCCCGGTCCGGGCCGGCACCACACGCCCGAGGCGGCGGCCTCATGACCCGCCGGCTGCTGCTGAGCTACCTCAGCCTCGCCGCCCTCGTCCTGCTGGGCCTGGAGATCCCGTTGGGCTTCGTCTACTCACGGGCCGAACGCGAGCGGATCGTCAACTCCGCCAATGACGAGGCCGAGTCGGTGGCCGCGTTCGCCGCGCTGTCCCTCGCCGCCCGGCGTCCGGACGAACTCGCCGAACGGGCCGCGCACTGCGCCGAGCGCATCGGCGGCAAGGTGGTCATCGTCGACGCGCGGGGGAATCTGCTGGCCACCTCGCACGACCTGTCCGCGGAGGAGAGGCGGGACCTGGCCTCCCTCCCCGAGATCTCCGCCGCGCTCCAGGGCCGCGCCACCACCGACGTACGCACGACGACGACCGGCGGGGTCCACTACCTGTCCGTGGCGGCCCCCGTGGGCCACACGGCCACGGCCACAACCGCCGACACCGCCCCAGCCACAGCTGCAAGCCCTGGCTCAGGCCCAGCCGCCTCGACGGTCACGCACACGCGTGCGCGTACGACCCCCCGCTCCGCCGACGAGGCCCCGGCCGCCGTCGGCCCGGCCTCCGTCGGCGCGACCCAGGGTGCCGTGCGCGTCACCCTGCCCACGACCATGGTGCACGCGCGCGTGTTCGCGGTGTGGCTGCTGCTCGTGCTGGCCGGGCTGGCGGTGCTCGCCGGTGTGACGGTGGCGGCGTTCGCGTTCGCGCGGTGGGCGGGGCGGCCCATCCGGCAGTTGGAGGAGGCCACGCACCGTCTCGCCGAGGGCGGCGCGGCCACCTCCGTGAAGGTCACCTCCGGCCCGCCGGAGGTGCTCCGCCTGGCGGCGGCCTTCAACACGACCGCCGCCCGGCTGGAACACCTGCTGGCCTCGCAGCGGGCCTTCGCCGGGGAGGCGTCGCACCAGCTGAAGACACCGCTGGCGGCGCTGCGGCTGCGTCTGGAGAACCTGGAGCCGGACATCGCCCGGCCCGCCCGGCCGAGCCTCGACGCCGCCGTCACCGAGACCGACCGGCTGGCCCGGATGATCGAGGGACTGCTCGCGATGGCCCGCCTGGAGGAGGCGGCGGCCATCCCGGTGCCGGTCGACGTGGGCGCGATCTGCGCGGAGCGGCACCGCACCTGGGGCCCGTTGTTCGAACGCGAGGGGGTCTCGCTGGTCCTCTTCGCGGGCAGCGTGGGACCGGTGACCGCACTGCCGGGGGCCGTGGAGCAGCTGCTCGACAACCTGCTCTCCAACGCGCTGCGGGCCTCCCCGTCCGGCAGCACGGTCACCATGGAGCTACGGCTCCTCGTCCCGGCCCGACGGAGCCTGCGCGACGCCCGGCCCGCCTGGGTCGACCTCCATGTCACCGACGAGGGGCCCGGGATGACGGCCGAGCAGCGGGCCCGTGCCTTCGACCGCTTCTGGCGCGCCCCCGGCGCCCCCAAGGGCGGCACCGGACTCGGCCTCTCCCTCGTCCAGCGGCTCGCGCACGCCAGCGGCGGCGAGGTCACGCTCCACGAGGCGGCCACGGGCGGCCTGGACGCCGTCGTCCGCCTGCCCTCGGCGGAACCGCCGGTCCCGCCCGGCGGCCACGGTTTCGGTACGCGCCCCGGTCCGCGCAAGCGCGAGGCGCCGCCGCTGCCCGCGTGAGCCGGCGCCCCCGGCTCGGGGGGCGCGCGGCGTTCAGCGACCGCGGCCCCCGCCCCGTCGGGGCGGGCCGCCCGAGAACGCCCCCGCACGGCCATTGATTGTCCATGCTCCGTCAATCACGCTCGGCTAAGTTCCGTCACCGCGCGACCCCGCCGCCGACCGGCAGGCGGGCCGGTCAACGCACCTTTGGAGCGACAGTGGAACGTCGTACCCTGCTACGCGCGGCCGTCCTCGGCGGCACCTCGATCGCGTTCGGCGGAACCCTGTGGCGCGGCGCCGCGTACGCCGCGCCCGCCCAGCCCGGCGCGGGCCCGTACGGTGCGCTCGGTGCGCCGGACGCCAACGGCATCAGGCTCCCGAGCGGTTTCACCAGCCGGGTCGTCGCCCGCTCCGGCCAGCGGGTCCCCGGCACGTCGTACACCTGGCACAACGCGCCCGACGGCGGGGCCTGTTACGCGGACGGCAGCGGCTGGATCTATGTCTCCAACTCGGAGATCAGCCCGTCCGGCGGTGCGAGCGCGGTGCGGTTCTCCTCGACGGGCACGGTCACCTCGGCGTACCGCATCCTCTCGGGCACCCGGACCAACTGCGCGGGCGGAAAGACGCCCTGGGACACCTGGCTGTCCTGCGAGGAGGTCGACCGGGGATACGTCTACGAGACCGACCCGTGGGGTGTGAAGGCGGCGGTGCGCCGGGACGCGATGGGCCGGTTCAAGCACGAGGCGGCAGCCGCCGATCCCGTGCGCGGGGTCGTCTACCTGACGGAGGACGTCACCGACGGCTGCTTCTACCGCTTCCGGCCGACGACTTGGGGCGATCTGTCGTCGGGCACGCTGGAGGTCATGGTGGCCGGCACCGGCACCAGCGGCCCGGTGACCTGGACCAGGGTCCCCGACCCGTCCGGCGCGACCGCCACCCGCAACCAGGTGTCGGGCGCCAAGCGCTTCAACGGCGGCGAGGGCTGCTACTACGCCGACGACACCTGCTGGTTCACGACGAAGGGCGACAACCGCGTCTGGCAGTACGACGCCGCCGCGCAGACCATCGAACTCGCCTACGACGACTCCCTGGTGACCGGCGGCAGTGCCCCGCTCACCGGCGTCGACAACGTCACCGGCACGGCCTCCGGCGATCTGTTCGTCGCGGAGGACGGCGGCACCATGGAGATCTGTCTGATCACCCCGGACGACGTCGTCGCCCCCTTCCTCCGCGTCGACGGCCAGTCCGCCTCGGAGATCACCGGCCCGGCCTTCTCCCCCGACGGCCGCCGGCTGTACTTCTCCAGCCAGCGCGGCACCAGCGGCAGTTCGTCGGGCGGCATCACGTACGAGGTGACGGGTCCGTTCCGTACCTGAGCGTTCCCCCGGGAGAATTTCGAACTCTTTTACACCTAAAACTCATTCTATTTGCCTTCTGCTAGGTTCTGCGCGTGGTCATGCCCAAAGAATCAGGGCCGGCGAGCCCCGGAATCGGCATCCGCCCGCGCAAGGTTCTCCTCGCGGCATGCGGTACCAGCGAGGACGTGCGGCCCTTCCTCGCACTGGCCGTGGCGCTCCGTCGCCACGGCCACACACCGTTATTGGCCGCTCCGCCGCCGTACGCGTCCGAAGCAGCCGCGTACGGGGTGGATTTCGCGTCGATCGACGACGGCCCCACCCGGATTCTCGACGAGCCGGAAACCCGCCGGATCATCGACAACGGGCTGCTGGGAGTACGTGGGAACATCGCGGCCGCGAGAACGGTCGCCCGACTGAAGAAACTACTGATTCCCTCGCTGCAGGACGTGGCAGCGATCGCCCACGATCACGGGGACGTGGCGGCCGTGGTGCATTCGGCGGCGTTCCCCGCCCAGCATGTGGCCGACATGCTGGAGGTGCCCGCCGTCGTCGTCGCCCTGCAGCCCGGCTGGATTCCCACCGATGAATTCCCCTGCTCTCTACTGCCGTTGCCGCGGGTACCCCGTTTCCTGAACCGGAGCACCTACGCCGTCGTGACGGCGACCCAGCGGTCCCGTGAGGTGGAGCGCTGGCGGACGACGGAGCTGGGGCTCACGGCGCGCAGGTACGGCGCCCGGGGGTGGCTGCGCGATCCCGAGGGCAAACGGCGGCTGGTTCTCCAGTCGTTCAGCCGGCATGTGATGCCCGTCGACCCCGTCTGGGGCGACGCCGTGCGCACCACGGGCTTCTGGTTCATGCCGGCGCGCCACGACTGGACGCCGCCCGCGGAGCTGACCCGCTTCCTGGACGAGGGACCTGCACCGGTCTGCATCGACTTCGGGAGCATGTCCGACACCTGGGCGCCCTCGTACAACGCCCTGGTCCTCGAGGCGGTCCGGCTGTCCGGGGTGAGGGCCGTCGTGGCGACGGGGCGCGGCGGCATCGAGCCGTCTCCCCCGTCACGGAACGTCCTGACGATCGACGCGGCGCCCCACGACTGGCTCTTCCCGCGTACGGCGGCGGTCGTCCACCACGGTGGCCCCAGCACCGTCGCGGCCGCCCTCGCCGCCGGTCGCCCCCAGGTCCTCTGCCCGCACATGGGCGACCAGTCCTACTGGTCCGAACGGATGCGGGCGCTGGGCGTGGCCCCCGCTCCCGTCCCCGCCCAGCGCCTCACGGCGGAGAGGCTCGCGGAGGCGATCGGCCGGGCGGTCGAGGACCGGCACCTGTGGTACCGGGCGACGGAGATGGCCCCCTTGATCCGCGCCGAGAACGGCGTCGACGCGGCGGTGAGTTCTCTGCTGGCCCGACTCGCTTGACCTGTTTCCCCGATTCCCGGTGCCCGGTTCCCGGTCCTCGCCGGAAATCCGCACCCCTGCCCGCGTCCCCCACTCCCCCACTCCCCCACTCCCCCACGCATACGAACAGAGAGCCTCGGAGTGCTACAGATTCCTTTCACCGACACCCGAATCGCGCCCGGCACCGTCGTTTCCTGGTCCCTGCGCGCCAAACACACCCCCCGTTCCAGGGGAGACGATCCGGCCGCCGTGTCCAAGTCCGCGTCCTTCAACCAGGACAAACACCATTCGTCGTCCCAGGCGACACGGAGCACGAGTGACTGCATCGCCAGTTCCATCACGATCACCTTCGAGATCGAGGGCCGGCTCGACATCGCGGCGCTGGAATCCGCCCTCCTTCTCCTCGTACGCCGCCACGAGGTGCTCCGCTGTGAATTCCGGCGGCTGGCCGGTGATCTGACCTGCACGGCCCTCTCACCCGAATCGGTCTCGCTGGAGGCGGAACAGGTCGGCCATTTCCACACCCCGGAGGGACTGCACACCCATCTGGACAAGGAGTTCAAGAGCATCGACACGCTGTCCTGGCCGCTGATCCTGATGGGCGCGGTGGTCCGGGAGTCGCGTTCCACGGTCTATCTCTGTTTCGACCACCTCGTGTGCGACGGCATGTCGATGCCCGTGGTGGTGAACGAGATCCAGACGGCATACGCGGCGCACACGGCCGGCCGTCTCCCCGAACTGCCGCCGACGGCCAGCTATCTGACCTTCGGGGACGCGCAACGCCGCCGCTGGTCGTCCCTGCGGCCCGACGACGACCGGCTGGACTACTGGAAGGGATTCACCGCCCGGAACGGTGGGTTCTTCCCCCGGTTCCCCTTCGACATCGGGGTGGCGGACGACCGCCTGTACCCGATGGCGAACCGCAGCCGCCGGTTGCTGGACGCCGACGAGACGAAGGCGCTGGCCGCGGGTGCCCGTGCGGCTGGGGGCAGCGTCTTCACCGGCGTCCTGGCGGCGGTCGCGACGGCACTGCGCCGGTTGGGAGGCCCCTCGGTGTACCGGGGGCTGCTGCCGGTCAGTGAGAGGAACGCGGAGGTCTGGGAGCATTCCCTCGGCTGGTTCGTGAACACGATGCCCATCGAGTTCGAGGTGGGCGAGGCGGGCGTCGGGGGCCTTGCCGCCACCATCGCCGGGGCGAGCGCCGCCTATACCGAGATGCAGCGGCACGTGGACGTCCCGTTCGTACGGGCCTGGGAGCTGCTCGCACCGGAGGCCTACCGTCTGCACCACTGGCCGTACGCCGTGAACTTCTTCTCGTACATCGACTTCCGCAGGGCTCCGGGCGGCGAGCAGCACCCCCTGTGGAAGCCCAAGCTGCACGTGTGGGCGGCCTGCGGCAACGGCATCAGCCACTGGTTCCACCGGACCGCGGCGGGCCTGCACGTCAACACGCTGCACGTCGACACACCCGAGGCACAACAGATCAACGACGCGCAGCTGGACGAACTCGTGGCGGTGCTGCGGGAGATCGGGGGCGCTCAGCGGAACTCGTGAGTGACCTCGATGGGGCCCACGATGTGCGCGTTGAACTCGTCGAGCTCCTCGGCGGGCACCCACAGCTCCAGGATCGTCTCGCCGCCGGCCTGGCGCACCGGGTAGCGGCGCAGGAACCCGGTCTCGACCTCGAACCGGGTCACGAAGCCGGCCCCGCTGTGCTTCACGTTCCAGTCCCGCGCGATCTTCACGGCGTAGTCCTCGTTGAGCACCGGGTAGAAGATCGGCTGCTCGGGCAGGCGCGGCGGCCAGGCCCTCCACCCCGACTCCCGTACCAGCGCGAGCTCCTCGGGGCCGGTGGGACGCCACAGCGTGGTCGTGGCGGACGACGTCCTGCGCGGCGTACTCACGGAACTCACCCTCGGGGAACGGGCCGGCTGCCCGGCGCGGTCGGCGGTGCCCCGACGCTACCGACAGCCCGGCCTCACGGGCCACTGAGTTTCCCTCACGCGGAGGGCGGCACCCCCCGCACGGGGTGCCGCCCTCTTTTCGTGATCCGGAACCGCCGCCCATCGGTGAGGGTCGGTCGGGGACAAGCGGCGGTTCCGGGGTCCGGGATGCGTGGCGGGTGCCTCGCGGTGCACGTCGGCGGGGGTCGCTAGCGGTGGTCGCTGCCCTCCGACTGCGTCGCCGCGCGGCCGGCCTCCAGGCGGGCCACGGGGATGCGGAACGGGGAGCAGGAGACGTAGTCGAGGCCGACCTCGTGGAAGAAGTGGACCGACTCGGGGTCGCCACCGTGCTCGCCGCAGACGCCGAGCTTGAGGTCGGGGCGGGTGGCGCGGCCGGCCTCGGCGGCCAGCTTCACCAGGGAGCCCACACCGTCCTTGTCGATCGTCTCGAACGGGCTGACGCCGAAGATGCCCTTCTCCAGGTAGGCCGTGAAGAAGCTCGCCTCCACGTCGTCCCGGCTGAAGCCCCACACCGTCTGCGTGAGGTCGTTCGTGCCGAAGGAGAAGAACTCCGCCGCCTCCGCGATCTGACCGGCGGTCAGCGCGGCCCGCGGCAGCTCGATCATGGTGCCGATCGCCAGCTTCAGCTGCGTACCGGTCGCCGCCTCGACCTCCGCGATGACCTGGTCGGCCTCCTCGCGGACGATCTCCAGCTCCTGGACGGTGCCGACGAGCGGGATCATGATCTCGGCGCGCGGGTCGCCCTTGGCGTTCTTCCGCTCGGCCGCCGCCTCCGCGATGGCCCGCACCTGCATGGTGAACAGGCCGGGGATGACCAGGCCGAGGCGGACGCCGCGCAGACCCAGCATCGGGTTCTGCTCGTGCAGCCGGTGGACGGCCTGGAGAAGGCGGAGTTCGTTCTCGTGGGGCTCCTGGCGGGACTCCGCGAGGGCGACCCGGACCGACAGCTCGGTGATGTCGGGCAGGAACTCGTGCAGCGGCGGGTCGAGGAGACGGATCGTCACCGGCAGTCCGTCCATCGCCGAGAACAGCTCGACGAAGTCCTGCTTCTGCAGCGGGAGCAGCGCCTTCAGGGATTCCTCGCGCTCCGTCTCCGTGTCGGCCAGGATCAGCCGCTCGACTAGCTCACGCCGGTCGCCGAGGAACATGTGCTCGGTGCGGCACAGGCCGATGCCCTGGGCGCCGAAGCGGCGGGCGCGCAGCGCGTCCTCGGCGTTGTCGGCGTTGGCCCGGACCCGCAGCCGGCGCTTGCGGTCGGCGAAGGCCATGATCCGGTGGACGGCCTCGACCAGTTCGTCGGCGTCGTTGGCGCCGGCGTGCATCCGGCCCTCGAAGTACTCCACGACCGGGGACGGGACGACCGGGACCTCACCCAGGTAGACCTTGCCGGACGAGCCGTCGATGGAGATGAGGTCGCCCTCCTCCACCACATGTCCGCCGGGCACGGTCATCCGCCGGCGCTTGGTGTCGACCTCCAGCTCCTCGGCACCGCAGACACAGGTCTTGCCCATGCCGCGGGCGACGACGGCCGCGTGGGAGGTCTTGCCGCCGCGCGAGGTCAGGATGCCCTCGGCGGCGATCATGCCGTCGAGGTCGTCGGGGTTGGTCTCCCGGCGGACCAGGATGACCTTCTCGCCGGACCGGGACCACTTCACGGCCGTGTACGAGTCGAAGACGGCCTTGCCGACGGCCGCGCCCGGCGAGGCGGCGATGCCCCGGCCGACCTGCTGGACCTTCGCGTCCTCGTCGAAGCGCGGGAACATCAGCTGCGCGAGCTGCGCCCCGTTGACGCGCTGGAGCGCCTCGGCCTCGTCGATGAGGCCCTGGTCGACGAGCTGGGTGGCGATCCGGAAGGCGGCGCCCGCCGTGCGCTTGCCGACGCGGGTCTGGAGCATCCACAACTGTCCGCGCTCGATGGTGAACTCGATGTCGCAGAGGTCCTTGTAGTGGTTCTCCAGCGTCTCCATGATCTGCATCAGCTGGTCGTACGACTTCTTGTCGATCGACTCCAGCTCGGCCAGGGGGACGGTGTTGCGGATGCCCGCGACGACGTCCTCGCCCTGGGCGTTCTGCAGGTAGTCGCCGTAGACGCCCTGGTGGCCGGAGGCGGGGTCGCGGGTGAAGGCAACGCCGGTGCCGGAGTCGGGGCCGAGGTTGCCGAAGACCATGGAGCAGACGTTGACGGCGGTGCCGAGGTCGTGCGGGATGCGCTCCTGACGGCGGTAGAGCTTCGCGCGGTCGCCGTTCCAGGAGTCGAAGACGGCCTTGATGGCCAGGTCCATCTGCTCGCGGGCGTCCTGCGGGAAGTCCCGGCCGGCCTCCTTCTTGACGATCTTCTTGAAGGTGGTGACCAGCTTCTTGAGGTCGGCGGCCTCCAGCTCGGTGTCGACCGTGACGTTCTTGGTCTCCTTGGCCTTGTCGAGGGCGTCCTCGAAGAGTTCGCCGTCGACGCCGAGGACGGTCCTGCCGAACATCTGGATGAGCCGGCGGTAGGAGTCCCACGCGAAGCGCTCGTCGCCGGCCTGGTCGGCGAGGCCCTTCACGGACTTGTCGGAGAGGCCGATGTTGAGGACGGTGTCCATCATGCCGGGCATGGAGAACTTGGCGCCGGAACGGACCGAGACGAGGAGCGGGTCGTCGGCCTGGCCGAGCTTCTTGCCCATGCGCTTCTCGAGCGCCTCCAGATGGGCGCTCACCTCGTCACGCAGTGCCGCGGGCTCGTCGCCGCTGTCCAGGTAGACCTTGCATGCCTCGGTGGTGATGGTGAAGCCGGGAGGCACCGGAAGACCGAGGTTGGTCATCTCGGCGAGGTTCGCGCCCTTGCCACCGAGGAGGTCCTTGAGGTCCTTGTTGCCCTCGGTGAAGTCATAGACGAACTTCACGCCCTCAACGCTCTGAGTCACGTGGCCTACGTGGGGATCTTTGTTTTCCGACACAGGTCCCAACTCCTTGAGGACGCGGTGGCTGCCCTGACGGCGAGGAACATACCCAGATCGAAGGCTCCTGGGTACGTCCACTTGTGCGTCATGCGCCTGTAACCACCCGTCCGCCAGCAGATCGAAAGTCAAGGCTTGGCAAGGTGTTGAACGCTGATGTGTTCACCTCTTGAAGGCGACACGGTTCGAGACCCGCAATATCCGCTCAGATGAGCGGCAATCAACACGTCTGAGTTCGCGCGATGAACGATCAAAGGGTGGCACTCAGTGCCACCCTTTGAAGACCCGGAACCACCCAAGATCCGCTCATCTGAGCGCAGCCCTTATCAGGGGTGGCGAGAATCACGCGTTCACGGAGGCCGGGATTTCACCATGCGGACCGCCGCACGGGACGGAAACCCGCCTGTCACACGCCCGGCGGACGCACCCGTCACACCCCCAGGGCCGCGAGCCGCTCCTCCGCTCGTTCGGGCGCGTACAGGTACTCGACGACCAGGGCGCCCGCCCCGACCAAACCCGCCCGCTCCCCCAGCCGGGACGTGACGACGTCCAGATGGGCCGTGGAGCGCGGCAGCGCCCGCTGGTAGAGCAGTTCGCGCACACCCGTGAGGAAGGGGGTTCCGGCCAAGTCTCCGGCGATCATCAGGACGCCGGGGTTCAGCAGGGTCACCACCGTCGCCAGGACGTCGCCCACGGAGCGACCCGCCTCCCGTGCGAGCGCCGTCGCGCCCGGGTGCCCGGCGACCAGCAGATCGCGCACATCGGAGCCGGAGGCCGCCGGAACCCCGGCCTCGCTCAGCCGCCGCGCGACGGCGCCGCCGCTCGCGACCGCCGCCAGACAGCCGTAGGACCCGCACTTGCACTGGGCGTCCGCGCCGGCGGGCACCCTGATGTGGCCGATGTCGCCGGCGCCGCCGTCGACGCCCCGGTAGATCGAGCCGCCGACCACCACGCCGGCGCCGATACCCGTGGACACCTTGACCAGCGCGAACGCCGAGCAGTCCGGGTATCCCGTGCGCTGTTCGCCGTACGCCATGAGGTTGGCGTCGTTGTCGACGAGGACGGGGACTCCGGGCGGGCCGGACGCGTGGTCGGCGAAGGCGCGGGCCAGCCGGCCGCGTATGTCGTAGCCGTCCCAGCCGGGCATGATCGGCGGCTGCACCACCCGGCCGGTGTCCATCTCCACCGGTCCGGGCACGGCGAGCCCGATGCCGCAGACCGCGTCGGCCGGCTGCCCGGCCTTCTCCAGCAGTTCGGCGAACCAGCGCCCGAGGCCGTCCAGGACTGCCTCGGGGCCGTCCTCGAGGACGAGGGTGCCGCTGTGCTCGGCCTGTATCTCGCCGGTGAGGGAGACGACGGCGGCGCGGGCGTGGCGGGTGTCGAGGTCGGCGGCGAGGACGACCGCGTGCTCGTCGTCGAACTCCAGTGTGATGGAAGGGCGTCCGCCCAGCGGGGAGCCGACCGGGCCGCCTGCGCCCTCACGGAGCCAGCCCGCACGGAACAGCCGGTCGAGGCGCTGACCCACCGTGGCCCGGGACAGGCCCGTCGCCTGCTGGAGCGCGCCACGGGTGGTGGCCCGGCCACTGCGGACCAACTCCAGCAGATCTCCTGCACCGGCGTGACTGCCCACCTTCACGACCTCCCGTTCGCCCGGTCCCTCACCCGATCATCCCCGCCCCGGCGGCCCGGCGACGCACCGCTCCCGCGATCGTCCGCGGACCGTTCCGCGCGACCGCTTGCGCTCACCCTCTTGCGTTCCCCAACTCTGCATTACATATTGAGTTTTGCGTGTTAAATAGACGTAACCCTACGGTACCTACTGCCGAACCGGTCGGCACCTTGTTCTCGGGGAGCCCTGAGTGGATCGCACAACCCAGCTCACAGCCCGCCGACCAGGCACGGGCGTCCGTCCTGAAGGCGCTGTATACGATCCGGGCCTCCGGGGAGGATCGCTGCACCGCGGGGCCGCCGAGGTGCTGGAAGGCAACTGGACGGGGGCGTCCACGGTGCCCTCCCACCGGCTGTACCCCCACCAGTGGTCGTGGGACTCGGCGTTCATCGCGATCGGGCTGCGCCATCTGTCGCAGCTGCGGGCGCAGACCGAGCTGGAGACCCTGCTCGACGCGCAGTGGGGGGACGGACGGATCCCGCACATCGTCTTCAACCCCTCGGTGCCGCTGGAGGCGTACTTCCCGAGCCCCGACTTCTGGCGCTCCTCGACCGCGGGGCGCGCTGCGGGCGCCCCGCGCACCACCCAGACCTCCGGCATCGTGCAGCCGCCGGTGCACGCGCTGGCCGCGTGGCTGGTGCACCGCTCCGACCCGGGGCTCTCCCGGGCACGCGGCTTCCTGCCCCGGGTGTATCCGCGGCTCGCCGCCTGGCACCGCTATCTGCTGCACCGCCGGGACCTGGGCGGCGGCGGGCTGGCCTCGGTCGTCCACCCCTGGGAGCAGGGCATGGACAACAGCCCCGCCTGGGACGCGCCCCTGTCCCGGGTGGCCCCGGCCCCGGCCCGCTCCTTCCGCCGCGCCGACCTCGAGCACGGCGCGGCCGAGGACCGGCCGACGGATCTGGACTACGGGCGGTACGTGCGACTGGCGACGGACTACCGGGACGGGGGATACGCCGACGGGCGGAGCGAGTTCGCCGTCGAGGACCCCGCCTTCAACGCCCTCCTCATCGCCTCCGAGCACGCCCTGGCCCGTATCGCCGCGGAGCTGGGGGCGACCGGCACGGCCCGCGACGCCCGCGCGGAGCGGCTGACGGCGGCCCTGGTGGAGCGGCTGTGGGACCCGGCGGAGGAGATGTTCCTGTGCCGGGACGTCATCGGTGGCGGCCTCGTCCCCGAGCGCGGTGTCTCCGGACTGCTGCCCCTGCTCGTGCCCGGCCTGCCCCGCGAGATCGTCGCCGCCCTCGTGCGGACGGCGCACGGACCGCACTTCGGGCTCGGGGACACCACCCGGCTCGTGCCCTCGTACGACCTGCTGGGCGAGGCGTTCGATCCGCACCGGTACTGGCGGGGCCCGGCCTGGTTCAACACCAACTGGATGCTGGAGCGGGGCCTGAGGCTCCACGGGGAGCTGGGGCGGGCGGACGCGCTGCGGTCGGCGCTGCTGGAGACCGCGGGCGCCTCCGGTTTCGCCGAGTACGTCGACCCGTACACGGGCGAGCCCTGCGGTGCCCTCGGTTTCAGCTGGACCGCCGCGCTCGCCCTCGATCTGCTGCATCAGGACGACCACGGCCGCCGAAGCGGCGACGGACCGGACCGCGACGACGACCGTCACCACGACAACCGGGCCGGATTCGATACGTGCGACATGAGTGACCAGGGAGGGGACCGGCGATGACGGACCGGCATCATCTGCTCGTGCGCGGCGGCACGTTCGCCGCCGTGGGCGACGGCGGCGACATCAGCGGGCGGCGGGGCGGCAGTTCCCCGGACGGCTTGTTCGTACGGGACGCACGGCATCTGAGCCGGTGGCAGCTCACCGTCGACGGTGCCGTCCCCGAGACGCTCACCCCGGTCGGCGACGGCGACACCGCGCGGTGTGTGCTCGTCCCCCGGGGCGGGCGCCAGGAGCCGCCCGCGTACACGCTCTTCCGGGAGCAGGCCGTCTCCGACAGCGCGTTCGTCGAGGCGCTGCGCGTCACCAGCAACCGTCCGGTGCCGACGACGGTCCGGATCGCGCTCACGGTGGACGCCGACTTCACCGACCAGTTCGAGCTGCGCTCCGACTTCCGTACGTACGCCAAGACCGGCGCCGTCAGAAAGCGTGAGGTCCTCGACGACGGGGTGGAGTTCAGCTACCGGCGCGGCGAGTGGCGGTCCTGCACGACGGTCACGGCCGAGCCCGCGCCGGACGCCGTGGAGGAGACCGGGACGGGCGCGCGCCGCCTCGTCTGGGCGCTGGACCTCGAGCCGCACGGCTCGATGGAGCTGACCCTGCGGGTGATGGCCCGCCCGCACGGCGACCGGCGGCCCCTGCGCGTACCGGCCTCCCCGGCCTCCGTGACGCACCAGGTCCTCGCCTCCGAGGGCGAGTTCATGGAGGGCATCGCCCTCCCGACCGGCTGGCCGGAGCTGGCCGCGGCCTGTTCGCGGGGCCTCGCCGATCTCGCCGCGCTCCAGGTCCCCGCGACCGGACCGGACGGCGAGAACCTCCGGGTGCCGGCGGCCGGGGTGCCGTGGTTCCTGACCCTCCTCGGCCGCGACGCGCTGCTGACGTCGCTGTTCACCCTGCCCTACCGCCCGGAACCGGCCGCCGCCACGCTCCTCGCGCTCGCCGCCACCCAGGCCACCGAGGTCGGCGTGGACGCAGTCGCCCAACCCGGCAAGATCGTCCACGAGGTGCGCCACGGCGAGCTGGCCCACTTCGGGCAGGTGCCGTACGGCCGCTACTACGGCTCGGTCGACGCGACCCCGCTGTTCCTGGTGCTGCTCGGCGCGTACGTGGAGCAGACCGGTGACGTCACCCTGGCCCGCCGACTGGAGCCGCAGGCGCGGGCCGCGATCGGCTGGATGCTGGACCACGGCGGCCTCACCTCCCGCGGCTACCTCGTGTACCGCGCC
Organism: Streptomyces neyagawaensis; assembly: GCF_023516595.1. Classification (GTDB taxonomy): domain Bacteria; phylum Actinomycetota; class Actinomycetes; order Streptomycetales; family Streptomycetaceae; genus Streptomyces; species Streptomyces neyagawaensis. The sequence continues at coordinate 155,829 of NZ_JAMGBG010000025.1, forward strand.
GACCAGGGCGGTCTCTCCAACCAGAACTGGAAGGACTCCCCCGGCGCCATCTGCTCCGCCGACGGCAGCCGCCCGCCCGCCGGGCCGGTGATGGCGGCGGGCGCCCAGGGCTACGCGTACGACGCGCTGCGCCGCACCGCCGCGCTGGCCCGGACGGTCTGGGAGGACGAGGTCTACGCGGCGCTCCTGGAGCAGGCCGCCGGTGATCTCCGTGACCGTTTCCAGCGGGACTTCTGGATGCCGGAGCACGACTTCCCGGCGCTGGCCCTGGACAGCGAGGGCCGCCGCACGGACGCGCTCGCCTCCGACGCGGGGCATCTGCTGTGGTCGGGGCTGCTGGACAAGGAGTACGGCAAGACCGTCGGCCGGCGGCTGCTCGAACCGGACTTCTTCTCCGGGTGGGGCGTGCGGACGCTCGCCTCGGGGCAGCCGGCGTTCCATCCGCTGTCGTACCACCGGGGATCGGTCTGGCCGCACGACAACGCCCTGATCACCCTGGGGCTGGCCCGGTACGGGCTGCACGACGAGGCCCGCACGGTCGCGGGCGGGCTGGTGGACGCGGCCACGGCCATGGGGCACCGGCTGCCGGAGGTGCTCGCCGGGTGCGGCAGGGACACGCATCCGGAGCCGGTGCCGTACCCGCACGCGTGTGTGCGGGAGTCCCGGTCGGCGGCGGCGCCGCTGGCGCTGCTGACCGCGGTCGGGGGCGCGTAGCCGCGCGCCCGGGCGCGCCTCAGGGCAGGTCGACGAGGAGCCTGCCCGCTGTCTCCCTCGCCTCCGCCTCGGTGCCCGCCCAGGCCACGGTCGCGCCCGGCGCGGTCGGGGGCCGGTGGGCGGTCCAGGTGTCCCAGTAGCTGCGGATCTTGCCGTAGCGGTCGGGGACGAGGACGTGCGGCAGGGCGAGGAGCAGACCGAGGACATGGCCGTGGAGGCGGTCGGTGACGGCGACCCGGCCGGACGTCAGCAGGCGGCAGCCGCGCGCGAGTTGGAGGCGGGCGAGGCCGTCGTAGACGGCGAGGAGACCGGGGGCGGCCCCGACGGGGTCGCCCGAGGAGGCCCGGCACAGGGCGCGGGCCCGGCCCCGCCACAGGGTCTCCTTCGCCTGCCGCCACTCGGCGTCCGTGGCCTCGCGGGCCCAGTCGAAGACGTACGGGCCGCCGCACCGGCCGCCGAGCGCGCCCCGCACGGCGGGCGGGCCCTTCGCGGACTCCTTGTCCTCCCGGGCCAGCCAGACGACGTCATGGCTGGCCGCCCCGCCGGTCAGCGCGTCCGGGGGCACGGCGAACGCGAGGTCGGGCACGAGCAGCGCGGGCGCCTCGAAGACGGTGCGGCAGCGGTGCAGGCTGTGCCGGTCGCGCAGCAGCAGGGTGAGGTCGGGGTGGGCGTCGAAGACCCGGCGGGCGCGGGTGAGGTTGGTGTGGTCCGTGAAGTGCACGGACTGGGGCAGCTGGACGATCCGGCGGTCGGGGAAGTCACGCAGCACCCGCTCCCGCAGCAGCTGGCTGTCCTCCCAGAGGTCGCCGAGGGTGCCGCCGCCGGTCAGCATGATCGGCCCCTCCGGCACGCACGCCGCGAGGTGGGCGGCGTCGTACGACATCAGGTCGCAGGCGTAGCGCACCTCGGCGCCGAGCGCGGCGAGCAGGGCGCGCTGGCCGAGCCAGATCGCGCTGTCGCCGACGTTGGAGTTGAGCGGGGCTCCGATGACCGCGCACCGGGTGCCGACGGGCACGAGCCGGTCCAGGACGGTCAGGAGGTAGGAGACGTGGTGGGAGCAGTGCGGGACGTAGGACGGCGGGGGTGGGGGCGGCGCGGGGGGCGGGAACTGCCGGTTCGGCCGTGCGGCCGGTTTCCGCGCGGTACGGCGAGTGGGCCGCTCCGCCGTCTTCTTCGTCGTCTGCCTCGTCGTCTTCGTTGTCGTCTTCGCCGTCTTCGGGGTCTCGTTCGCTCCGCACACCGAAGCGCGCTACCCGGACATTTCCCCACTCATTCCGAGATGACGGAAACCGGCCGTACAACGACCGGAACGACCCGGAACGACGACGGAACGGGACAACAGGCCCTCGATCGTGGCCAGTTGTGGGCGCTTGGGCCGGGGGGCGGCAGCCGGGTGGCGGTGGCCGGGTCAGCCGCCGGAGGTGTCGAGTTCGGCGTCCTCGCCGACGCCCGCGCAGTCGTAGGGGTCCTTGAGCCAGCCGTCGGGGAGGACGACGCGGTTGTTGCCGGAGGTGCGGCCGCGGGGACCGTCGGCGCCGGCCGGCCACGGCTGGTCCAGATCCAACTCGTCGAGGCCCGCACGGAGTTCGGCGAGGGAGGAGGTGATGGCGAGCCGCTTGCGCATCTCGGAGCCGACGGCGAAGCCCTTGAGGTACCAGGCGACGTGCTTGCGGAAGTCGACGACACCCTTGGACTCGCCCGCCCGTCTCCCGCCACCACCCTCAACCGGGGCCCTTTGGGCCGCCCCGCCATTTTCGATCCACTCCCCGAGGAGGGTGGCGTGCCGGACCATGACGTCGGCCACCTCGCGCAGCGACGGGCGAGCGATGTCCTCGGTACGCCCCTCGAAGGCGGCGACGAGATCGGAGAACAGCCACGGCCGGCCCAGGCAGCCGCGTCCGACGACGACTCCGTCGCAGCCGGTCTCGCGCACCATCCGCAGGGCGTCCTCGGCGGACCAGATGTCGCCGTTGCCGAGCACCGGGATCTCGGGGACGTGCTCCTTCAGCCGGGCGATGGCGTCCCAGTCGGCGGTGCCGCCGTAGTGCTGGGCGGCGGTGCGGCCGTGCAGGGCGATGGAGGTGACGCCCTCCTCGACGGCGATCCGGCCGGCGTCGAGGAAGGTGATGTGGTCGTCGTCGATGCCCTTGCGCATCTTCATGGTGACGGGGAGGTCCCCGGCGCCGGAGACGGCCTCGCGGAGGATCGCGCGGAGCAGGTTCCGCTTGTACGGGAGGGCGGAGCCGCCACCCTTCCTCGTCACCTTCGGGACCGGGCAGCCGAAGTTCAGGTCGATGTGGTCGGCGAGGCCCTCCTCCGCGATCATGCGGACGGCCTTGCCGACGGTCACGGGGTCCACGCCGTACAGCTGGATCGAGCGCGGCTTCTCGGTCGCGTCGAAGTGGATCAGCTGCATGGTCTTCTCGTTGCGCTCGACCAGCGCCCTCGTCGTGATCATCTCGCTGACGAAGAGACCCTTGCCGCCGCTGAACTCCCTGCACAGGGTGCGGAAGGGCGCGTTCGTGATCCCGGCCATGGGGGCCAGGACGACGGGCGGGGTGACGGTGTGCGGACCGATCCGGAGGGGCGCGACGGCCGCGGTCGAGGGCGTGGACATTCCCCCATTGTCCCGCACGCCGGCCGAGCCCCGGCCCGGGGCCGGTGGCGGGGGTGGTGGGGGTGGTGGGGGTGGTGGGGGTGGTGGGGGTGGTGGGGGTGGTGGGGGTGGTGGGGATGGTGACGGTGGCAGTAGCGGTGTTGGTGGCAGTAGCGGTAGCGGGGGCGCACCCTCGCCCCGCCGATACCCCCTGCCCCCGTCGACACCCCAATTCATTAGTTAGGCGCACTATTGACTCGGGCGTACGATGGAGGGCATGCCCGAGCTCAGCCGTCGCCATCGTCTGCTGGTGCTCGCGATCTGCTGCACCAGCCTCCTGATCGTGAGCCTGGACAACACCGTCCTCAACGTCGCCCTGCCCACCCTGCAACGCGACCTGGGCGCGAGCGTCGCCGGTCTCCAGTGGACGATCGACGCCTACACCCTGGTCCTGGCCTCGCTGCTGATGCTGGCGGGCTCCACGGCGGACCGCATCGGTCGCAAACGGGTCTTCATGGCGGGCCTCGTCGTCTTCACCATCGGCTCGGCGCTGTGCTCGCTCGCCCCGAACCTCGACGCGCTCGTCGTGTTCCGGATGGTGCAGGCGGTCGGCGGTTCGATGCTCAACCCGGTCGCGATGTCGATCATCACCAACACGTTCACGGAGCCACGCGAGCGGGCCCGGGCGATCGGGGTGTGGGGCGCGGTGGTGGGCATCTCGATGGCGGCGGGGCCGATCATCGGCGGTGTCCTGGTGGAGTCGGTGGGCTGGCGCTCGATCTTCTGGATCAACCTCCCGGTCGGTCTGGCCGCCCTCGCCCTGACCTGGCGGTTCGTCCCGGAGTCCCGGGCGCCGAAGGCCCGCCGCCCCGACCCCGTGGGGCAGCTCCTGGTCATCGCGCTGCTGGGTTCACTGACGTACGCGATCATCGAGGCGCCGACAGCGCCCGTGGGGCGGACGCTGGTGTTCGGCGGTGTCGCCCTCGCCGCGCTGATCGGCCTGCTCCGGTACGAGCCGCGCCGGGACGAGCCCCTCATCGACCTGCGTTTCTTCCGTTCGGCGCCGTTCAGCGGGGCGACCGTGATCGCGGTCAGCGCGTTCGCGGCGCTCGGCGGTTTCCTGTTCCTGTCGACGCTGTACTTGCAGAACGTGCGCGGGCTGGACGCCCTGCACGCCGGGCTGTGGATGCTCCCGATGGCCTTCCTGTGCTTCGTGTGCGCGCCGGTCGCCGGGCGGCTGGTCGGCAGCCGGGGCCCACGGCTGCCGCTGCTCGTCGCGGGGGTGACGATGACCGCGAGCGGGGTGCTGTTCGCCGCGTTCGAGGCGGAGACGGCGAACGTCACCCTGGTCATCGGGTACGTGCTGTTCGGTATCGGCTTCGGCTTCGTCAACGCGCCCATCACCAACACGGCGGTCTCCGGCATGCCCCGCGCGCAGGCCGGTGTCGCCGCCGCGGTCGCCTCCACCAGCCGGCAGATCGGCCAGACCCTGGGGGTCGCCGTGATCGGGGCGGTGCTGGCGGCGGGCGTGGGGGCGTCCTCGTACGCCGAGTCGTTCGTGTCGGCGGCCCGCCCCGCGTGGTGGATCATCGCGGCCTGCGGCTTCGCCGTCCTGACCCTGGGCGCACTGACCACCGGCCCCTGGGCCCGCGCCACCGCCGAACGCACGGCGGCCCGCCTGGAGTCCCCGGAGACACGGGACGCGGCGGGGGTCGGGGCGCCCTGAGGGCTGTCCCGAAAATGATCGCTGGGGTGCGGGATGACCCGTCGGTCGTGTGCGTTGTTCAGCGATGGTGAGGTTGTGCGGTCGGGTGATGCCGAGCGTGGTGTGGTGGACGCCGTCGCCTTCCGGGCGGCAGTGATCACTCCTGCCGAACGGAGATCATCTCGCGCGGTGATCTCCACCCTGAGGGCCTGTCCATGTGGACTGCAACTCGCGGACTCGGGCACGGAAGACACGCCAGCGCCGCTCGTTGTCATGCACGAGCATCGCCGACTCCGCCATGAGGTCCGCCGCCCGGTCCAGCAGTTCGGAAGCCGAGTGCAGGTAGGCGGGCGACCGCCGTTCGCCTGTCAGGTCGGCCCGCAGTGCCGCCGGTGCGAAGTCGACCTCGGTCAGCACGTCCAGGGCGCGCCGCAGCAGCCGAGCGATCAGGGACTGCAGTGCAGCCGACTGCCAGTCATTGGAGATGATCCGGTGCCGTTCCCCGAGCAGGTCAGCCAGCGCGGGGTAGATGGCCAGGCTCCCCGCGATCTCCCACGCCTGCTCCATCGCCTGAGCCAGCCAGGCACCCGTCTGTTCGGCGTCATCCGCGACCTGTCGCACCTCACGCTTCAGCCGCTGCAATTCGGCCGGCTCGCCCTCACCCTCCATGAACAGGACTCCCGACTCGGCGACAAGTCCCGGGGCATTCAGGTCCTCCGCACCGGTGAACCCGACCGACGACGCCCGCTCCCCCACGGTGACCTCGCTCCACCGGTCGGCCAACGCCTTCAGCACCCGAGAGCGCGCCTGCAGCTCACCGGCCTGCCGCAAGGGCGCCTGAGAGTAGTACTCCTCATGCTCGCGATGGAACCGTGCGAGATTGTCGATCAACAGGAGGAGCGACTCAGGAGGGCTGACCTGCGCTTCGTTCTCGGCCATGCCGACAGTGTGCACCGCTCCCCCGTACACAGCTGTCAAGGCACACGCCCGCCGCAACAGATGCCGGCCATCCGTCACACATCAAAGGTTCCCTGCTACGGCGCTAATCCCTGTCCGCCAGCGCCTCCTGGCGGTACTCCGTGGGCGGGACGCCGTACGCCGTGCGGAAGGCTCGGGTGAAGTCGGAGGCACGGGGGTAGCCCCAGCGGGTGGCGATGACGTGGACCGGGGTGGCGCGCAGGGAGCGGTCGGCGAGGTCGCGGTGGGCGCCTTCCAGGCGGCGGGCCCGGATCCACGCGGCGACCGTCTCGCCCCGGGTGTGCTGCTGGAAGACCCGGTGCAGATAGCTGACGGAGATGTGGTGCGCGGCCGCGATCACCGGCGGTGTCAGCTCCGGGTCGTGCAGGTTCTGCCGGATGAACGCGGTGATGCGCCGGGCGAGGGCCTCCTGGCGGGTCTCCGGGGGCAGCGCGGCCTCGGCGTCCAGCGCCTGGCCCAGCACGGCGGACACCAGGTCGAGGACGACCGTCCCGAGGCGCGGCGCGTCGGCCGGGCTGAGGGTGTCGGCCTGCCGTTCCAGACCGAGCAGGAAGTCCGTCAGCAGCGCGGCGATGCCCTCCCGGCCCGGAAGGCCACGGCCCAGCAACTCCCCCACGCGGTGCGGCGGGAGCGGCAGCAGCGACTTGGGGAAGTCGACGCCCACACCCCGCAGGGGCGCGGGCCGCAGATCGTCCGCCGGCCGGAGGTCGTACGGCTGCGAACTGTCCGCGAGGTGCAGGTCGAACGCGCCGAACGCGCCATTGCGTCCCGCGTGGTCGAGGGTCAACTCGCCGTCGAGCAGCAGCGACAGGTGGTACAGCTCGGGGTCGGACTGGCGCACCATCCTCTGGCTGCGCCGATAGCGCGTCGGCAGGAACGAGGTGGGCCACACGGTCACCGGGCCCAGCTCCATCAGCCGGAACTCCGCCCAGAAGTCGGTGGTGTGGGCGCTGATGATGTCGCTGGGCGAACGCATCCGGCCGACCATCTCCCGCCAGTGGTCGAACCTGTCGTCCGCCGGCACGTCCTCGCTACGGAACACCGTCCCGATCATCGCGTCCCAATCTCCGCCGCCCCGGCCGTCTCAAAACAGCCGTCGTCCTCGAACAGCCGTCATCCTCGCACGCGGTACACGCACGGCCGACACGCGGGGAGCACGGCGGCAGCGCATACGGAGGGCACGGGTCCGCCGCCCCGGCCCGACCGGCGCCCGGGTGGGACAACTCATGGCCGGATCGACCCTGTTGATGTTGGTCTTGCTGCACACTCCTCACGGGCAGCGGTCGGTGAAAGGCCGACGACCCTCGACGTGTCGGCTGGAGACCTGATGTCGGAGAACAAGTCGAGCAACTCGATCAACTCGAACAACTCGAGCAAGGTGAGCCGTTGGGACCAGCACGGGCGACAGCACGTCGTACGGGTCCAGCGCTCCGGTGTGCAGCGCACGATCAGATGCGACACGTGCGGCTGGCGCAAGGGCGCGCAGTTCCTGCCGTGGCTGAAGGCGCAGGAGCATCTCGCCGAGGCCCACCAGGCGACGGTGGACCCCGCGGCCTCCTGAACCGGCCGGGTGGTCAGGCCCGTGCGTCGAGGGCCTGTGCGACCCGGTCCAGCACGCGCCGCCAGTGCTCCCTGCGCCGCTCGCGTTCCCCGGCGCTCGCCATCCGCTCCTGGTGGAACCGGAGGACCGCCCTGCCCCCGGTGGCGGCCGAGACGGTGACCTGGGCGGTCGTGTCGCCGTACGTCACCCGGATCCGTTCGCCGGGCCGGTATCCGCGCACCTCGCCGCCGATCCCCGCGTCGGTGGTGTACGGGGCGCCGCGCTCGGGGGTGAGCCGCGCCCCGACCCCGAGCCACAGCGCCAGCCCCCGCGGTCCGCTGATGAACTCCCAGACAGCGGCGGGTGGTTGGGCGAGCGTGCGGGAGACACCGATCTCCCATCCCGCGTCCTGGGTCAGTCCGGTGGCGGCCATGGCGATCACTCCTCGTGCGGGGCGGACTCGTCGGTGCGGCGCGCGCGTTGGGCGCGGTGGGCGCGGACCTTGCTGCGGTTGCCGCAGTGCTCCATGGAGCACCAGCGGCGGCGGCCGGGCCGCGAGGTGTCGACGTAGATCAGATAGCAGCGCTCGCCGGAGCACATGCGGACGCGGTCCGCGTACGGCCCGGTGAGCAGGTCGACGGCGTCGCGGGCGACGGTGGAGGCGAGCTGGGCGCCGCTCGCCGGGGCGGGCGACCAGCGCCGGGTGCCGTCCTCTCCGAGGGCGGGGGCGAGCGGGGGTCGTGCCGCCGCGTCGTTGATGACGCGCAGGTCGGCGGGGCCGGCCGCCGGGAGGTCCAGTGGGGCCAGTCCGTCCGGGTGGAGGCGGGAGACCACCGTGCGCAGCAGCGCGTCGCGCAGTCGCCGTACGTGCTCCACGTCGGCGTCGGTGAGGTCCAGGGTGTCCGGGGTGGGGGTGAGCCGGGACCTGCCGACCCAGGCGGCCAGGTCCTCGGTGGTGTGCAGCACCTCGTAGCGGGCGAGGGCGCCGGGACCTCCGGTGACGAGGAGTTCCAGACAGAGGGCGCCCGGATCGAACCGGAAGACATGGCCGGTGTACGAGCGCAGGGGGATTCCCGGCCCTTCCGTGGACCTGGAAGGCGCCCCTTCCGGCGTGGCTGCTGTGGACGACGAGGGCATGTAACCACTATAACCGGTTACATGAGTGCCGCACTGAGCTGGAAACTGGTCATCGACACCCGCGACGCGCAGCCCCTGGCCGATTTCTGGGCCGCCGCGCTGGGCTACGAGGTGGAGGATCCGAGCGCGCTGATCGCGCACCTCCGCTCCACGGGCGACCTTCCCGAGGAGGCCGTCGGCGAGCACGCCGGCCACGCCGTGTTCCGCGGGTACGCCGCCGTCCGCCACCCCGAGGACCCGTACGACGCCTTCACCGGCATCGGCCGGGGCCGCCGCCTCCTCTTCCAGGACGTCCCGGAGCCGAAGACAGTGAAGAACCGCCTCCACATCGACGTCCACGCCGAACCGGGCGGCCTGGACGACCTGGTGGCCCGCCTGGAGACCCTGGGCGCCACCCGACTGCACGAGGTGGACAAGGGCCCGGCGGGCCACTGGTGGGTGATGCACGACCCGGAGGGCAACGAGTTCTGCGTGGCCTAGGGACGCGCCCCACGCACAACACCCTGACGCCGGGCGCCGGGCGGGGGGCGCCGGACGCCGAGTGCCTCAAGCCGGGCGCCGGGGGGCGGACGGCGAGCAGCTGGACGCCGGGCGGCGGGCGGCGCGCTTCCCAAGCCGGACGCCGGACGCCCCACGCCGGACGCCTGGCGGAGGCGGCGGAGGTGGACCGCCGGGCGCCGGGCGCCCCCAGCTGAACGCCGGGCGGCGGACGCCGAGCGCCCTCCGTCGGACGCCCACCGCCGGTCCCCCTCCCCCTCAGGCCCGCAGCCCCCGGACCACCAGTTCCACGACGGCCTCGAACTGGGCGTCGATGTCCGGCTGGTCCCAGTCCTGGGCGTAGCCGGGGTCGTGGAAGCGGGCGGTGGCGTGGAAGACGGCGCGGGCGGTGGTCGGCGGGTCGGTGACGGTGAAGGCGCCGGTGTCCGCCCCGTCGCGGATGATCCGGGTCAGCTGCCCGGTCAGGTCGGTGATGTGGGCGCCGACGGCCTCGACGTTCTCGCCGGTCAGGACCTGGTACGTGGCGAACAGCTCGGGGTCGTCGCCCGCCTTGCGCCGCTTGGCCGTGAAGAGGGCGGCGAGCCAGTCGCGCAGCCGGGCCTCCGGGTCGCGGGCCTCGGCGACGATGCCGGTCAGGGACGCGGACGTACGGTCCAGCCACCTCTTGGTCACCGCCTCCCGCAGCGCCGCCTTCGTACGGAAGTGGCGGTAGACGCTGCCGTGGCTGACGCCGAGCGCGCGGGCCACGTCGACCACGGTGGCCTTGGCCGGGCCGTGGCGGCGCAGGACCTCCTCGGTCGCTTCGAGGATGCGCTCGGCGGTCAGGGTCTCGGTGGTCGGCGTCATGTCCGGAACCGTACCCGGAGCGGGAGTCAGCGCTCGCTGTCGAGGTGTGCCATCTGGGCCGCCGGGTAGCGGTCGCCCGCTGCCGCGCCGGCCGGGACGGCCTCCTCGATCGCCGTCAGATCGGCCTGGTCGAGCCGTACCTCCAGCGCGCCCAGCGCCTCGGCCAGCCGGTCGCGGCGGCGGGCGCCCACGAGCGGCACGATGTCCTCGCCGCGTGAGAGGACCCAGGCGATCGCGATCTGCGCGACGGTCACGCCCTTCTGCTCGGCGATCTTCCGCAGCGCCTCGACCAGGTCCAGGTTGTGCCTGAGATTGTCGCCCTGGAAGCGGGGCGAGAGGGAGCGGAAGTCACCGGCCGCGAGCTGCCGGTCGGGGGTGAAGTGGCCGGAGATCAGACCGCGGGAGAGCACCCCGTACGCCGTCACGGCGATGCCCAGTGCGCGGGCGGTGGGGAGGATCTCGTCCTCGATGCCGCGCGAGATGAGGGAGTACTCGATCTGGAGGTCGGTGATGGGGGCGGTGGCGGCCGCTCGGCGGATCGTCTCCGCGCCGACCTCGCTGAGTCCGATGTGGCGGACGTACCCCTTCTCGACGAGTTCGGCGATCGCGCCGACCGTCTCCTCGATCGGGACGTCGGGGTCGACGCGGGCGATGCGGTAGATGTCGATGTGGTCCGTGCCGAGTCGCTGGAGCGAGTAGGCGGCGAAGTTCTTCACGGCCGTCGGCCGGCCGTCGTAGCCGGACCAGCCGCCGTCGGGGTCGCGCAGCGCCCCGAACTTGACGCTGATCAGGGCCTGTTCCCGGTGCGCGGCCGGTGCGGCGCGCAGGGCTTCGCCGATCAGCAGCTCGTTGTGGCCCATCCCGTAGAAGTCGCCGGTGTCGAGCAGGGTCACCCCTGCTTCGAGGGCGGCGTGGAGCGTGGCGATGGACTCGGCCCGGTCGGCCGCGCCGTACAGCGCGGACATGCCCATGCAGCCGAGGCCGAGGGCGGAGACCTGGGGGCCGGTGGTTCCGAGGGTGCGGGTTCGTGTGGTCATGCCACCACCCTGACATGACAGCTGACAGATTTCAATATCTGTCAGCTGTCATCTGTCAGCCCTCCTTGGTCACCAGCGCCCCCTGCTCACCGGCGGACCTTGCCCACCCGGGTCAGCCCTGCCGCAGCGGTATCGCCAGATCGATCACCTGCCTCGCCCTCGGGAAGCTCCCCAGTTCGCGCGCCCGCCCGGTCAGCAGGTCGACGCCGTACACCCGCGACCCCGTCACCGCGTATCCGGCGTTCACCCCGTTCCGGCCGGTGCCGTAGATGTCGAACCCGGCGGTCGGCGGCAGGTCGACGCCGAGCCCGCCGGTGGGCGCGAGGTTCCCCGCGTTGGCCGGGGACTGCACGGAGATCCGGTCCAGGGCGGTGTCGAGGTCGAACAGCGTGGTGGCCGTGCCGACGTCGAGGTCGTTGTTGGTGTACGCCGCCCCGGTCACCCCTGACGCGGTCGCGCCGCCGGTGGCGGGCGGGACCGGCGGGTTGGTGAGGGTGCCGTCGACGGCGGTCGTCCCGGCGGCCGGGGCGCCCTGTGGGTCGTCGAGGTTGTGGCGGAGGTTCTGCCCGGTGTCGCTGATCACCCGGAGCCGGTTGGCTGCGGGGTTGAAGTCGACGCCGTACGACCGGCCCTGGAGCGGAACGGAGAGCTGGGAGACCTTGGTGGCCTTGGCGCCCGCCTCCCGCAGCGTGTAGACGCCACCCTGGTCCCCGACGCCGTACAGCTTGTTGTTCTGGACGCGGTAGTCGATGCCGACGAGCCGGGTGTCGCCCTTGAGCCCGCGGACCCTGCCGAGCGGTACGGCGGCCCCGGGCCTGTCGATCCGGAAGACGACGAGCCGCTGGTCGGCGGTGAGCCCGACGGCCTTCAGCCCGCTCGGCACCCGAGCCCCGCCGACCGGCACACCGCCCTTGGCCTCGATACCGGTACCGTCACCGGAACCGGCCGCGTCACCCGCCGCCCCGGACATCGACGCCCTGGACGTCGCCCCGGACCCCGACCACGAGGCTCCGCCGAGCGCCCCCGATCCGACCGCGCCGACCGTGCCGACCGCGACGGCCATGGTGAGTACGCCGATGACTGCCTGCTTGCGCATGTACGCCCCCGTGGAAGATGCGCGGCCCGCCTGCTGCGGGCCTCATGACCTCTCCTTCGGAGCGGGGACGGATGCGGATGGGTGCCGCTTACGAGAAATTTCCGGGAACTCCGGAAGTCGCCCTGACATTCCGTTGGACACGGTTCGTCCGCCCTCCGACAATCGGACCATGCGAAGGGTCGGCGCGCGGTCACCGCGCCCCGGCATCGGCCGCGCGGCTCCCTGGAGGGCGCATGACGATCCGTATCGCCACGTTCAACGCCGAGAACCTCTTCCGCCGGCCGAAGGTGTTCGGCCTCCAGGACCCCGAGCGGCGCAAGGAGATCCTGGACGACTTCAACGAACTGGTCGCCCTCCTGGACAAGGACATCTACGCGGAGGCGGACAAGGAGCGGATCGCCGAGCTGATCGTGAAGCACGGCGCCCACGACCCGGCCGGGGGCGGCGACCACCCGTTCCTCGTCAACCAGCCACGGGGCGGCGCCAAGTTGTTCACGGTCGGCCAGGCCGGCGGCTCGGGCATCCGGATCGTCGCCAAGGGCCGCTCGAAGTGGGCGGGTTGGGCGGAGATGGTGCGCGGCGACCTCAGCTGGCAGGCCGTGGAGAACACCGCCCGTGTGATGGCGGAGGTCGACGCAGACATCCTCCTCACCGTCGAGGTGGAGGACCGCATCACCCTGGACCGTTTCAACTCCCAGGTCCTGGGCGGGGCGTTGGGCAACCGTCCCTACCCGTTCAACCTGCTGGTCGACGGCAACGACAACCGGGGCATCGACGTGGGCATCCTCAGCCGGTTCCCGATCACGTCCGTGCGGTCGCACATCTTCGACCCGGGCGAGTCCGGGCAGCCGGTGTTCAGCCGGGACTGCCCCGAGTTCGAGATCGAGATACCGGGTGAGCCCCTGTGGGTCCTCGGCAACCACTTCAAGAGCAAGGGCTTCGGCCGCGCCTCCGAGAACGACAGGCGCCGCAAGGCCCAGGCCCTGCGCGTACAGGAGATCTACGAGGCGGCGCTCCGCCGTTCGCCCCGTGTCGTCGTCGCCGGCGACCTCAACGACTCCCTCGACAGCGCCCCCGTCAAGCTCCTCCTCGACGCGGGCCTGCGCGAGGCCATGACCCACGACAGCTACGAAGGGGTCCTGCCCGGCACGCACGGCACCGGCAAGCGCGACGAGCAGAAGCTCGACTACCTGCTGTTCTCGCCCGAGCTGTGGGACGCGGTGACCCATGTGGGCGTGGAGCGCCGGGGCATCTGGGCCCCGAGGACCTTCCCGTCCTTCACCACGGTCACCTCGAAGCTCGACCAGGCCTCGGACCACGCGGCCCTGTTCGCGGATCTGGACCTGTAGGAGCCGGACTGCTGGGGCCCTCGTAAACGAAGAGTTCCCCGGCCCCGGTAAGGGGCGCGGGGAACCGCACGGCCGACCACGAGCGAACCCGCGGCCGGCCGAAGTCACGGGCCGGGCAGACGCCGACCCGCGAAGAACGACCTAGCAGCCGATGAGACGCGCGGCGAGGTACCCCTCGATCTGGTCCAGCGACACCCGCTCCTGCTTCATCGAGTCACGCTCACGCACCGTCACCGCGTTGTCGTCGAGCGTGTCGAAGTCCACGGTCACGCAGTACGGCGTACCGATCTCGTCCTGACGGCGGTAGCGGCGGCCGATGGCGCCCGCGTCGTCGAACTCGATGTTCCAGTGCTGCCGCAGCGCCTGCGCGAGCCCCTTGGCCTTCGGGGACAGCTCGGGGTTGCGGGACAGCGGCAGGACCGCGACCTTCACCGGGGCGATGCGGTGGTCGAGGCGGAGCACCGTCCGCTTCTCCAGCTTGCCCTTGGCGTTGGGCGCCTCGTCCTCGGTGTACGCGTCGAGCAGGAACGCGAGCATCGTGCGGCCGACACCGGCGGCGGGCTCGATGACGTACGGGGTGTAGCGCTCGCCGGCCTCCTGGTCGAAGAAGAAGAGGTCCTGGCCGGAGGCCTTGGAGTGCGCGGTGAGGTCGTAGTCCGTGCGGTTGGCGACGCCCTCCAGCTCACCCCACTCGTTGCCGCCGAACTGGAAGCGGTACTCGATGTCGGCGGTGCGCTTGGAGTAGTGGGAGAGCTTCTCCTTCGGGTGCTCGTACCACCGCATGTTCTCCTCGCGCAGACCCAGGCCGGTGTACCAGTTCCACCGCTCCTGCATCCAGTACTCCTGCCACTTCTCGTCCTCGCCCGGCTTGACGAAGAACTCCATCTCCATCTGCTCGAACTCGCGGGTGCGGAAGATGAAGTTGCCGGGCGTGATCTCGTTGCGGAAGGACTTGCCCATCTGCGCGATGCCGAACGGGGGCTTCTTGCGCGAGGTGGTCTGCACCTGGGCGAAGTTGGTGAAGATGCCCTGGGCGGTCTCGGGGCGCAGGTACGCGATCGAGCCGGTGTCCTGGGTGGGGCCGAGGTGAGTGGAGAGCAGACCCGAGAACTGCTTGGGCTCGGTGAACTGGCCCTTGGTGCCGCAGTTCGGGCAGTTGATGTCCGCGAGACCGTTCTCCGGCAGGCGGCCCTTCTTCGCCTCGAACGCCTCCTCCAGATGGTCCGCGCGGAACCGCTTGTGGCAGGAGGTGCACTCGGTGAGCGGGTCGGAGAAGGTGGCGACGTGACCGGAGGCGACCCAGACCTCGGGGGCCAGGATGACGGACGAGTCGAGACCGACCACGTCCTCGCGCGACGTCACCATGTAGCGCCACCACTGACGCTTGAGGTTCTCCTTGAGCTCGACACCCAGCGGTCCGTAGTCCCAGGCGGCACGCTGGCCGCCGTAGATCTCGCTGCACGGGAATACGAAGCCACGGCGCTTGCTCAGGCTGACGATGGTGTCGATCTTGTCGGCGGCCACGGTGCTCTCTTCATTACGACGACGGGCGACGAAGCGATGCGCTTCAGAGCGAATGCCTCAGGTTACCGGCGGAGGCTGCCCTCCAATCAAATCGGTTCACGGCCAGAACGGACATAGGCCTTACCCAGGGCTTACCAACAGGCTTGTTGACAATCGTTTCCAGAAAAGCTGAAAATGACTGTCATGAACGTAGTACGACGACGACTCCTGATACCCGCGGCGGCGACCGCGGCCGCCGCCCTGAGCCTCACGACCCTTTCGGCCTGCTCCACCGACAGCGCCGCCGCGGGCAACACGGACAAGTTCGACGTCGTCGCGTCGTTCTACCCGATGGCCTTCCTCGCCGAGCGGATCGGCGGGGAGTACGTGAACGTCACCAACCTCACCGAGCCCGGCCAGGAGCCCCACGACCTGGAGATCAGCGCGCGGCAGACCGCGCAGCTCCAGGAGTCCGACGCGGTTCTGTACCTGAAGGGCCTCCAGCCCGCCGTCGACGACGCCGTCGACCAGTCGGAGATCAACACGAAGATCGACGCCGGCTCGCTGACCTCCCTGGAGGAGCACGGCAACGAGGTCGGCGGGCACGCCGCCGAGCACGACGACCACGAGCACGAGGAACTGTCCGGCAAGGACCCCCACGTCTGGCTCGACCCGGTGAAGTACGCCGAGATCGCCAAGGGCGTCGGCGCCGCCTTCGAGAAGGCCGACCCGGACCACGCCTCCACGTACAAGACCAACACCGAGGCCCTCGTCGAGAAGCTCGACGCGCTGAACGACCAGTACGAGAACGGCCTGAAGAACACGAAGACCAAGGTCTTCATCACCACCCACGCCGCCTTCGGCTACCTCGCCGAGCGCTACGGCCTCGTCGAGGAGGCCATCTCCGGCCTCGACCCCGAGTCCGAGCCGAGCGGCGCCCGCGTCCGCGAACTGGAGAAGATGGCGAAGGCCGACGGCGTCACCACCGTCTTCTACGAGACACTGGTCAGCGACAAGACCGCGAAGACCATCGCCGCCGACGCCGGGCTGAAGACGGACGTCCTCGACCCGATCGAGGGCATCACCGAGAAGTCCCGCGGCAAGGACTACTTCTCGGTCCAGGAAGCCAATCTCAAGGCGCTCCAGACGGCCCTGGGAACCACGTGACCATCCGGAGGATGCAGGCATGACCGAGCCCGTCATCTCGCTGCGCGGGGTACGCGCCGAACTGGGCTCGCGCACGGTCCTGCGCGGCATCGACCTCACCGTGAACCGCGGTGAGGTCGTCGCCCTGCTCGGCGCCAACGGTTCCGGCAAGTCCACCGCCGTCCGCACCGTGATCGGCCAGGTGCCGGTCACCGACGGCGAGATCGAACTGTTCGGCACCCCCCGGCGCCGCTTCCGCGAGTGGCGGCGGCTCGGCTACGTACCGCAGCGCACCACCGCCGCGGGCGGCGTACCCGCGACGGTGACGGAGGTCGTCGCCTCCGGCCGGCTCTCCCGCGCCCGCCTCGGCATCCTGCGCAGGGCGGACCACGAGGCGATCCGCCGGGCCATCGACCTCGTCGGCCTCGCCGACCGGGCCAAGGACTCGGTGAACGCCCTCTCCGGCGGCCAGCACCAGCGGGTCCTCATCGCCCGCGCCCTCGCCTCCGAACCCGAGCTGCTGATCATGGACGAGCCGATGGCGGGCGTCGACCTGGCCAGCCAGGAGGTGCTGGCACGCACCCTGCGGGGCGAGGTCGCCCGCGGCACCACCGTGCTGCTCGTCCTGCACGAGCTCGGCCCGCTGGAGCCGCTGATCGACCGCGCGGTCGTCCTGCGCGACGGCTGCGTCCTGCACGACGGCCCGCCCCCGAAGGCGGTCGGCCAGCACGCGCTGCCCGGCCACGACCATGTCCACCCGCACGCGGCGCCCGGCACCGAACCAGTCCGCACGGGTCTGCTGAGCTGAGAAGGCACCCACCATGGATCTCCTGAACTACGCCTTCATGCAGCGGGCCCTGCTCGCCGCCGTCCTCGTCGGCATCACCGCCCCCGCGATCGGCGTCTACCTCGTCCAGCGCCGCCAGGCCCTCATGGGCGACGGCATCGGCCATGTCGCGATGACCGGCGTCGGCCTCGGCTTCCTGCTGTCCTGGTCGCCGGTGTGGATGGCGACCCTGGTGTCCGTGCTGGGCGCGGTGCTGATGGAGCTGATCCGCTGGTACGGCAGGACACGCGGCGACATCGCCCTCGCCATGCTCTTCTACGGCGGCATGGCGGGCGGTGTGATGCTCATCAACCTCGCGCCCGGCGGCACCAACGCCAACCTGATGTCGTTCCTGTTCGGCTCGCTGTCGACCGTGTCGCAGGAGGACATCACCGCGATCTGCGTCCTGGCCGCCTTCGTGATCGTGATGACGCTGGCGCTGCGCCGGCAGCTGTTCGCGGTGAGCCAGGACGAGGAGTTCGCGCGGGTCACCGGTCTGCCGGTGCGGGCCCTGAACCTGCTCACGGCGGTCACGGCGGCGGTGACCGTGACGGTCGCCATGCGCGTCGTCGGCCTGCTGCTGGTCTCCGCGCTGATGGTGGTGCCGGTCGCGGCCGCGCAGCAGCTCACCCGCAGCTTCGCGGCGACGTTCGCGCTCGCCGTGGCCCTCGGGGTGACCGTGACGATCGGCGGCACCATCACCTCGTACTACCAGGACGTGCCGCCCGGCGCGACGATCGTGCTGCTCGCCATCGCCGCGTTCATGCTGCTCACGGCGCTGGCGACGCCGCTGGCCCGGCGACGCGCGAAGGCGGCGGTGACGGCCGCGGCCGACCCCGCGGAGTGTGTGATCCCGGGGGCCGCCGAGGCCGCCGGGGCGGGGGTCGCCAGGGACACGGTTCCGGCCAGCCGGGGCTCCGCCGAGGGGTCCGCCGGGTGACCGGCGTCTGACCGGGGTGCCGCCGGGCTGGCACAATGGCCCGGCAAGACCGCGACGTGAGGAGGCAACGGTGACGACCGCTGGACCTGTACGAGGTCGTTCCACCCGGCAGCGGGCCGCCGTGGCCGCGGCACTCGACGAGGTCGACGAGTTCCGCAGCGCGCAGGAACTCCACGACATGCTGAAGCACCGT
This sequence comes from Streptomyces neyagawaensis, assembly GCF_023516595.1. Classification (GTDB taxonomy): domain Bacteria; phylum Actinomycetota; class Actinomycetes; order Streptomycetales; family Streptomycetaceae; genus Streptomyces; species Streptomyces neyagawaensis. The sequence goes on from NZ_JAMGBG010000025.1 coordinate 173,933, forward strand.
GGCGACTCGGTGGGGCTCACCACCGTGTACCGCACGCTGCAGTCCCTCGCGGACGCGGGCGAGGTCGACGTCCTGCGGACGTCCGACGGGGAGTCCGTGTACCGGCGGTGCTCCACCGGGGAGCACCATCACCACCTGGTGTGCCGCATGTGCGGCAAGGCCGTCGAGGTCGAGGGGCCCGCGGTGGAGAAGTGGGCGGACGCGATCGCCGCGGAGCACGGGTTCGTGAACGTGGCCCACACGGTGGAGATCTTCGGCACGTGCGCGGAGTGCGCTCGCGCGTCCGCGGGGGCCGAGTAGGCGCTGTTCGCGACTGCCGGTGCCGAATGAGCGCCGTTCGCGTCCGTGGGTGCCCGGTGAGCGCCGTTCGCGGCCGCGGGTTCGTGGGGGCTGGGCGCGCCCACGCGGCGGAGCCGCATGTGTCACAGCCCCGCGCCCCTGGGTGGGCGAGCCGAGCCTCTTGTCGCGAAGTGCTCGGCGCGGCCCCTACGTGGGCGAGCCGAGCCTCTGGTCCAGAAGTGCTCGGAGAGCCTCCACGTCGCTCGTGACCCTCTTCGGGAGCAGGATGGGCGCCGGGGCGTACTCGTGCCCGTCCAGGAGGACGAACGTGCCGCGGGTCTCCGCGTAGCGGGTGATCTCGCTCCAGCGGGACATACGGGGCACGCCCCGGTCCGTGGTGGTCGTCACGCCCCAGCGGTCCAGCACCGTGCGGTGCACGCCCCTGGCCGCCGCCCGGCGGTGCAGACGACGGGCCTGGGCCCGGGGCAGCACGACCAGGCCGACGAGGGCGGCGGCGAGGCCCACGAGGGCCTGGGCGCCCGGGGTGCCGCCGAGCGCCAGGGAGACCGTCGTGACGAGGGCGCCCGCGCCCGCGGCGAAGAACAGCAGGCCCCGCCCCCAGCGGCCGGCGGCCGAGGCGCGCGTGGCGACGCGCAGCGCCTCACGGAAGTCCCCGACCGTCGCGCGGTACACCAGCTCGACGTGCTCCCCACCGGCCTCGGCCACGGGTCAGTCCTCCTGTCGGCCTTCCATCGCCAGCAGTTCCTCGTTCGGGATGGCGCCGCCGAAGCGGCGGTCGCGGGAGGCGAACTCCACGCAGGCGCGCCACAGGTCACGGCGGTCGAAGTCCGGCCAGAGGACGTCCTGGAAGACCATCTCCGCGTACGCGCTCTGCCAGAGCAGGTAGTTGGAGGTGCGCTGCTCGCCGCTGGGCCGCAGGAACAGGTCGACGTCCGGCATGTCGGGGTAGTACAGGTACTTCGCGAAGGTCTTCTCGGTGACCTTGGAGGGGTCGAGGCGCCCCGCGCGGATGTCCTCGGCGAGGGCCTGCGCGGCGTCGGCGATCTCGGCGCGGCCGCCGTAGTTCATGCAGAAGTACAGGGTCAGCAGGTCGTTGTCCTTGGTCTGCTCCTGGGCTACCTGGAGTTCCTTGGCGACGGACTTCCACAGCTTGGGCATCCGGCCCACCCAGCGGACCCGGATGCCCAGTTCGTCGAGCTGGTCGCGGGTCTTGCGGATGAAGTCGCGGTTGAAGTTCATCAGGAAGCGGACCTCGTCGGGCGAGCGCTTCCAGTTCTCGGTGGAGAAGGCGTAGAGGGAGATGTTGCGCACGCCGATCTCGATCGAGCCCTGGAGGACGTCCAGGACGCGCTCGGCGCCGACCTTGTGGCCCTCGGTGCGCGGCAACCCCCGCTCCTTGGCCCAGCGGCCGTTGCCGTCCATGACGATCGCCACGTGCCGGGGGACGAGTTCGCCGGGGAGCTTGGGCGCGCGGGCACCGGACGGGTGCGGCTCGGGCGTCTTGTACTCGCGGCGCTGACGCCCCAGGAACCCGCGTACCACCATGTCTTTCTCGTCTCCTCAGAGGTGCTTGCGGCGCTGTGGCCGCTCAGGACTTTTCCACGTACCGAAGGGAGCGCAGGCCGCGCTCCAGATGCCAGTGCAGATAGGCGGACACCAGTCCGCTCCCCTCCCTGACGTACCGCGGCTCACAGGCGTCCGCGGTCGCCCAGTCCCCCGTCAGCAGCGCGCCGAGGAGTTCCAGGGCCTGCGCAGAGGGTACGACGCTGCCGGGCACCCGGCAGTCCACGCAGACGGAGCCCCCGGCCCCCACCGAGAAGAACCGATTGGGTCCGGGCAGACCGCACTTGGCGCAGTCGCTGAAGGTGGGGGCGTAGCCGTTGACGGCGAGGGAGCGCAGCAGGAAGGCGTCGAGGACGAGATGCGGGGCGTGTTCGCCGCGGGCGAGGGTGCGCAGACCGCCGACGAGCAGCAGATACTGCTGCACGGCGGGCTCGCCCTCGTGGTCGGTGAACCGCTCGGCCGTCTCCAGCATGGCCGTCCCGGCGGTGTAGCGCGCGTAGTCGGTGACGATGCCGCCGCCGTAGGGGGCGATGGTCTCGCTCTGCGTGCACAGGGGCAGCCCGCGGCCGATCAGCTCGCTGCCCCGTGCGAAGAACTGCACGTCCACATGGGAGAACGGCTCCAGCCGCGCCCCGAACTTCGACTTGGTGCGCCGTACTCCCCGGGCCACGGCCCGTACGCGTCCGTGACCGCGGGTGAGCAGCGTGATGATCCGGTCCGCCTCGCCCAGCTTCTGGGTGCGCAGCACGATGCCGTCGTCGCGGAACAGACTCATGGGCCCATTCTCGCCTACGACGGCGCCACGGCGGACCGCTCAGGGGCCGTACTTCAAGGGACCTCCCCCCGGCTGCGGGCGTTCTCGTGGGCGGTCGCGGCACGCAGCCGCTCCACCGTCGTCGCGGCCCGTACGGCCCGGGGCGGGCAGTCCCACTCCCGTCCGCCGCCCACGGGACGCAGCTGGACGTAGGGCCCCTCGTGGCCCATGACATGGCCGACCTGCCCGGTGCGGGTGTCCACCGCGTAGGTGCCGATCGGCGGCTTCTTGCCGTTGCCGTTCACCGCGGGGCCGCCGCCGGGTGCCGGGGCGCCGCCGCCGGGTGCCGGGACGCGGGCCGTGCTCCCGCGGTTCTCGCGGGTCCCCGCCGCAATTCCTCCACCGTGTCCTCCGCCTCACTCGACGCACCGCGCCGGGTCTCGTCCCCCGAGCCCTTCGCCCATTGCCTTCACGGTGCTACCCCCGCCGCATCGAGTTTCACTCTTCGCGTCAACGCGGTGACCTACTGTGTCTAAACTCGGCAGGAGTCTGTGCTCCATGCCCGCGGGAGCCGTCGGCGGGGCATGATCGGCGCCGGGCGTGGCACCTCGTCCTCATGCAGACCTCGCGAGTCCGGTGCGACGAGCCCGTCACCACCGTGTTCACCTGGCAGGTGCGGCCGGGCAAGGAGGACGTCTTCGAGGAGTGGACCAAGGGCGTCACGCGCAGCGCCTCCCGGTTCCCCGGCAACGAGGGCGTCGCCTGGCTGCGGCCCGAGAACGGGCACCGGTTCCACGCGGTGCTGCGCTTCTGCGACCCGGAACGGCTGGCCGCCTGGCTGACATCCGACGAGCGGGCACGCTGGCACGCGCGCATCGACGGCGTGGCCACGGAGGTGAGCAGTGAACGGCAGTCCACCACCGGCATGGAGACCTGGTTCGATCTGCCGGGCACGAACGGGCCGGCCCCGCCACGCTGGAAGATGGCGCTGACGACGTTCCTGGGCGCCTATCCGTTCACGCTGCTCATCCAGTGGCTGGTGGCCCCGCACACCGCCGACTGGCCGCTGCCGCTGCGCGCGGCGGTCTTCCCCCTGGTGCTGCTGCCGACGCTGACGTTCGCGGTCATGCCGTTCCTCAGCAGACTGATGCGGAGATGGCTGTATCCGTCGCCCTCGTCCACGCGATGACGCACACTGGCCCGCGTGACCGCCGCCGATCCGCTGACCGCCGCCGATCCGCTGACCGCCGCCGAGCCTCCTCTGCGCCCCCTGCCCGAGCGGGCCGCCGCCCTGCTGCGCGACCTCGGGGCCTCGCCCCGGCTCGCCGCGCACCTCCGGCTCGTGCACGACGTGGCGGTCGAGCTGGCCGACTGGGTGGAGCGGCGGTACCCGGGGCTGCCGTTCGACCGGGCGGCCGTGCTGTTCGGGGCCGCCACGCACGACATCGGGAAGACGGCGCACGTCGAGGAGTTGTCCGGCCCCGGCTCCGCGCACGAGGAGGCCGGACGCCGGCTGCTGCTGGAGCGCGGGGTCGAACCGGAACTGGCCCGGTTCGCGGGGACCCACGCCGCGTGGGCGGCGGACCCGGACGTGGGCTTCGAGGACCTGCTGGTCGCCCTGGCCGACAAGGTGTGGAAGAACAAACGGGTGTCCGGGCTGGAGGACCTGGTGGTCGGCCGGCTGTCCGGGGCGAGCGGCCGTGCCGTGTGGGAGGAGTTCCTGGCCCTCGACGACCTGCTCTCGGCCCTGGGCGCCGACGCGGAGCGGAGGCTGGCCTTCCAGGCGGCGTATCCCGTACGCCCGTAATCCCCGCCTCCGCCACATCACTCGCACAGCTCGCCCACGAGGGCATGTCGAATCTCCGTGTCGTCCACCTAAGATTCCCTGTGGTTACCCCGTTTTACGACAACTCTCTGGCGCATCATGCGTCCTGGGAAACCACTCGGCGTACATGAGCGTCGAACGTTGCGTGAGCAGCCGCTGTCCCGGCGGTCCGACGGCACGGAAGATGGGGACCCGTGGAGCTGGAATTCCGACTGCTCGGCCCGGTCGAGGCATGGCATGCGGGGAGACCTCTGCGGCTGGGCGGCCCCAAGCCGCGCGCGCTGCTGGCCGTGCTGCTGCTGCGGGCCGGGCAGGTGGTGCCCGCGGACGTGCTGGTGGACGCGGTGTGGGGCGAGGATCCCCCGGACACCGCGCGGGCGTTGGTGCAGACGTATGTGTCGGCGCTGCGGCGGGCGCTGCCGCGGGACGCGGCGGACGCGATCGAGACGCGGCCGCCCGGGTATCTGATGCGGCTCGGGATCGGGCGGGTCGACCTGGCGGAGTTCGAGGCGCTGACGGCGGAGGGCCGGCAGGCCGCCGCCGCGGGTGATCACGAGGGTGCGGCGCTGCTGCTGCGGGCGGCGGAGGCACTGTGGCGGGGTCCGGCGCTCGGCGGGGTCGGGGACGCGTTGCGGGGTGAGGCCGGGCGGCTGGAGGAGGCCCGGCAGGCGGCGCTGGAGGAACGTATCGCCGCGGAGCTGGAGGCCGGGGGCCACGAGGCGGAGCTGGTCACCGAGCTGACCGCGCTGGTCGGGGCGCATCCGACGTGGGAACGGCTGCGCGGGCAGCTGATGCTGGGCCTGTACCGGCTGGGCCGGCAGGCGGACGCGCTCGCCGTCCACGCGGAGGGGCGGGCCGTGCTCGCCGAGGAGCTAGGCCTGGACCCCGGCCCGGAACTGACCGGGCTGTACGAGGCGATCCTGCGGGCCGATCCGGAACTGCTGTCCCCCGGCACCACCGCCGCCGCCTCGCGGGGCGCCGCCGTGCCCCGGACGGTGTCCCTGCTGCCGCCCGCCATCGGGGACTTCACCGGGCGGGAGGAGGAACTGGCGGCGGTCGTCGCGGGGTTGTCCGGGGAGCGGGAGGCGATGCCCGTCGTGGTGGTGTCGGGGGCCGCCGGGGTCGGGAAGTCGGCGCTCGCCGTGCAGGCCGCGCACCGGGTGGCGGGCGCGTACCCCGACGGGCAGCTCTACGCCGAGCTCCACGGTTTCAGCGAGCCCGTGCCGCCCGCCGAGGTGCTGGGCCGGCTGCTGCGGGCCCTCGGCGCCGATCCGCCGGAGGACACCGCGGAGCGCTGCGATCTGTTCCGCTCCCTGGTCGCGGGGCGGCGGATCCTGCTGGTGCTGGACGACGCGGGCGGCGAGGCCCAGGTCCGGCCCCTGCTGCCGGGCAGCGCGACCTGCGGGGTGCTGGTCACCTCGCGGGCCCGGCTCGGCGGCCTCATCGGGGCGCGGCGCACCGACCTCGGCGTCCTGGACGACGTACGCGGCTTGGAGCTGCTGACCCGGGTCACCGGCCCGGAGCGCACCCCGGGCGAGCCCCGCGAGGAGGCCGCCGCCCGGCGCATCGTCGAGCTGTGCGGCGGGCTGCCGCTGGCGCTGCGGATCGCGGGCGCCCGGCTGGCGACGCGGCGGCACTGGACGCCCAGCGTGCTCGCCGAGCGGCTCGCCGACGAGCACCGCAGGCTCGACGAGCTCTCGGTCGGCGACCTGGCGGTACGGGCCAGCCTCGGCCTCAGCTACGAGGCGCTGGACGAGTGCGCGCGCCGGGTGTTGCGGCGCATCGCCACGCTGGGCTCGGCCGATGTCGCCGTGTGGGCGGTGGCCGCGCTCGCCGACACCCCGGAGGACGAGGCGGAGGAGATCCTGGAGCGGCTCCTCGACGCCCAGTTGATCGACTGCCCCGGCACCGACCACGTCGGGCAGCCCCGCTACCGCCTCCACGACCTGGTCCGTGTCTACGCCGCCGAACGCGCCGAGGCGGAGGATCCGCCCGGTGACCGCACGGCGGCGGTGGGCCGGGCGCTGTCCGCGGGGCTGTGGCTGATGGACCGGGTGACGAAGGCGGCGCCCTCGGGTGCGGTGATCCTCCGGCAGAGCATCGCCCTCAAGGGGCGCGGGACCGCCCCGCGCGCGACCCCGTCACGGGAGCGCGCGCACCCCGGGGGCGGCGAGCAGGCCGAGGCGCCACCCCCCGTGGGCGCCCGCACCACCCGCCTCGCCCTGGAGGACCCCTTCTCCTGGTTCGACGCGGAGGCGGACGCCCTGACCTCGGCGGTCGAGCGGGCGGCGGCGATGGGCCTGCACACCCTCGCCTGTGAGGCGGCGGCGGCCCTGTGCTCCTCCTCGTTCGCCATCAAGAACCGCTTCGACGCGTGGTGGCGCAGCCATGACGCCGCGCTCGCCGCGGCCCGCCGCGCCGAGGACCGCTCGGGCGAGGCCCTGCTGATCATCGGACTGGGGCAGCTGCGGTACGAGCAGGACCGGATCGCGGAGGCCCAGGAGTACTTCCGCACCGCCGAGCGGATCTGCACCGAACTCGGCGATGTCCGGGGCCGGTCCGCCGCGCTCGCCGGACTGGGCAGCGCCTGCCGTGAGGTCGGCGAACTCCGCGAGGCGGAACGCGCGTTGACCGACGCCGCCGACGGCTTCCGGCGGGTCGGCGACGACACCGGGGTCGGGGTCGCCTGCCGGTACGGCGGCTCCGTACGGCTCGAACTCGGCGACCAGGAAGGGGCGTTCCCGCTGCTCGACGAGTCGCTGCGGGCCTACCGGCGGCTCGGCAGCCGGCGCGGGGAGGCGCTGGCGCTGCGCACCCTCAGCCTGGTGCACCGCTCGCTCGGCGCGTACGAGGAGGCGGCGCGGGTGGCCGAGCAGGCGCTGGAGATCCTGCGCGCCCTCGGCGACCCGCACATGGCGGCGTACGCCCTGCGGGCCCGTGCCAAGGCCCGGCTGCGGCTGGGGCACACCCGGGAGGCGGAGGCGCAGCTGCGGGAGATCCTGGAGGTCTGCCGGGTCCACGAGGACCGGTTCGGTGAGGCGCTGACTCTGCGCACCCTCGGCGAGTGCGCGTTCGCCGAGGGCCGGGCGGCGGACGCGGACGGTCTACTGGCCGCCTCGGCGGCCCTCTGGGGGGTCCTCGCCCTGCCCCTGCCCCGTGCCCGCGCGCTGCGGAACCTGTCCGCGGTGCGGGCCGCCCTCGGTGACCCGGAGGGCGCCGCCGCGCTGCGCGCGGAGGCCATGGCGGTCTTCGAGGCGTGCGAGGCCCGGGAGCGGTACGAACCGTGGCCGGGGGCGCCGGCCTGAGGAGGCGCCGCCCTGAAGAGGCGTCGGCCCGAGGAGGCGTCGGCGCGGCCCCGTCAGGGCCGGTCACGGCGGTGGCCGTGGGGGCGGGCGGCTGCTTCTGTGCGGCTCGAATTCGCTTGCGGCCGACTTGCAGAGAACTTCCAGCGGAGCCCGGCATTCTCGAGGTTCTCGGGGGAACAACGGATCGGCCGGGCGACCACCGCCCGGCCGGTCGGCCCACCGGAACGCACAGGGGACGGACCGGCGGGATCATGAACACAGTGGGATCAGAACGGCAGAACGGACGGATTGTACCACCGTCGCCGGGCCACAGACCACCACTCAAGGGGGGAAGCCCCCGGGGAGGGACATCAGGGGATCAGGTCCCTCCCCGGGGCGCAGCCTCATCCCCCGCGACACACCTCCGGTACGAGGCCCAGGAAGCACTCGGGACTCGTGGATCCTGTGGAAGACGACGCATGCCTTCGATCATCCTGATGAGCGACCCCGAGGTCGCCCGCGTCCCGGTCCGGGACTGCGGTGAACCCCTCGTCGATCTGAGGGAACTGCCCTTCGTGGTGGTCGACCCGCGCCAGGCCGACCCGGCGGGCGCGTTCGCGCACCTGCGCGAGGGCGTGGCCTGGCGGCTGGCCAGGGCCGCCCGGCTGCTGCCGGACGGGCTGCGGCTGCTGGTGACCGAGGGGTACCGGCCGCTGTCCCTGCAGATCGAGTACTTCGAGGCGTACGCGGCCGAGTTGCGGCTCGCCAACCCGGACTGGCCGGAGGAGTACCTGCGTGAGCAGACCAGCCGTTCCCTCTCCCCGCCGGAGATCGGGCCGCATGTCGCCGGGGCGGCCGTCGATCTGACCCTGTGCACCGCCACCGGCGAGGAGCTCGACATGGGGACGGCGGTCGACGCCAGCCCCGAGGAGAGTGACGACGCCTGTTACACCGACGCGCCGCACATCTCCGAGGCGGCCCGCGGCAACCGCCGTATCCTCTCGGCGGCGCTCACCACGGCCGGACTGGTCAACTACCCCACCGAGTGGTGGCACTGGTCGTACGGCGACCGCTACTGGGCGCTGATGACCGGGGCGCCCGGCGCGCTCTACGGGCCGGCCGAGTTCGGCGGCCCGTAGCCGGGAGGGTCCGGGGACCTGGGGGCCCGGGACCCTTCCCCGCCCCCGCCGTCCCTACCCGTCCCATCCCCGAGGGCTGCACCCCGAACCCCTGTTGTCGCCTCGGCGGCAAACCCCGTAGCGGGGGCTCATGGGCAGCACCCTGTGGATGGGACGGGCAGGGACGGCGGGGGCTTCGTCGTGATCAGGTACACGATGAACGTCGCCGACCCGCCGTGCCTCGTGTGCGTCAGGGTGCGAAGCGGCGTACGTAGCGCCGCTGCCACGGGGTCTCCACGGCGTGCCGGTCGTAGTGCCGGCGCACATACGCGACGGCCTCCTCGGGCGGTACGCCGTCCAGGACCGCAAGGCAGGCCAGCGCGGTGCCGGTCCGGCCCCGGCCGCCGCCGCAGGCGACCTCGACCCGCTCCCCGGCCGCACGCTCCCGGACGTCCCGGAACACCTTCGCGGCCTCCGCCCGGTCCGCGGGCAGCCGGAAGTCGGGCCACCGCAACCAGCGGGCCTCCCAGGGGACTTCGGGCGGCTCCTTGCCGAGCAGATACACCGCGTACGTCGGCGCGGGACCGTCGGGCAGCGGATGCCGCAGCCCCCGCCCGCGCACGAGCCGCCCGGACGGCAGCCGCAGCACGCCGGGGGCGTCCGGGCTCCAGGGTTCGATGGAGTCGGTCATCCGGTCAGCGTCTCGAATCAGTCGCGGGCAGCCGGGGTCAGGCGCCAGTATCCGTACGGGTTGTGGAAGAAGTCGTCGTCCTCGAACCGTTCGCACTCCACACGGTTCATGATCCAGCGCGGGGCGTCCTGGGTGATGCGGAAGCCCTCGCCGTTCTGGATGCCGTGCCCCGGCTGGTCCGTCAGCAGGTAGTACGACGCGATCTGCATGGTGGCCATCCAGTCGAGCAGCAGCTTCGGCTCGGGCACCTCGGTGGTTCCGGGGTCCAGCTCCACGTCGGCCTCGCCCAGGAGGTGCATGCCGCAGCTGTAGTAGACCTCCCCGTCGTAGATCATCGGCGCGACCCAGGCCGGGACGAGGGCGAGGGCCAGGTCGTCCACGGTCTCGGCGGCCGCCGCCTGGCTCGCCAGGGCCAGCCACCGCTCGCGACCGCAGGCCACCCCGCTGGACTCGTTCTTCACCGCGGTGGCCCCGTTGGCCAGCAGGGCCGCGGTGACGGCCAGCGCCCGGCGGGACACGTCGAGGCCGGTGGCCTGGGAGATCGGTGGCGACAGGACGTAGACGACCGAGTCGTGTGCGTCCACCGCGGCCCAGTCGCTCTCGCGGAACTCGTCGTCGCCGGTGGCCTGGCGGGAGTCGAGCGCGGCGTCGAAACACTCCCGCATCCGGGGGTCCGGCTCCCGCTGGAACTCGTCGAGTTCGAAGTCCCCGCCGCCGGCCTCCTCGACCACGCGGCCGAGGACGTCGGGATCCAGGCCCACGCCGACCGCGCACAGCACGTGCCTCGGCATCACACCGGACGCCGGGACCACGAAACGCGTGCCCTCGATGACGTGTCCTTGCCACAGCTTGCTCATCTGCCCAGCATCCCAGATGTGCGTACGACGTTGTGATCTCTTTGGCACCAACAGACGTGGTGGCCAGGCCCGTTCACGCGGTTCGAGCGGTGCCCTAGGACCGCGCGTCGTGGCGCGCGGCGCGCTCCGCGGAAGCCGTCGCCGCACGGGCCTCGATGCCGCGGAAGTGCTCGGACATCGCCCGCTGGGCGCCCTCGACGTCGCGGGCGCGCAGGGCGGCGACGATGTCGCGGTGGCGGCGGACGGTCAGCTCCGGGGTGGGGTCGTCGGTCCAGCCGCGGGCCCCGGCCACCCGTAGGAAGACCGTCCAGAAGGCGCCGAGCAGCTGGGGGACGAGGGCGTTGCCGAGGGAGGCGTAGAGCAGTTCGTGGAAGTCGCGGTCGAGTTCGGCGACGGGCTCGCCCGCCCGGCCGGCCGCCTCCATCCGGTCGACGACGGCCGCGAGGGCGTCCAGCTCCGCCTCGGTGAGCGTGCCCGCGACCCGGCGGACGAGCCCCTCCTCCAGCACCTCGCGGATCTGGAGGACCTCCGCGAGCGCGGCGGTGTCGCCGTCGGGCCCGGCGAGCGCACGGAAGGTCAGGCCGTCGACGAGGGGCGTCAGGGACGCCTCGCCGACATAAGTGCCGTAGCCGTGCCGGATGTCGACTATGTCGAGGGCCTGGAGCGCCTTGAGTGCCTCGCGCACGGAGTTGCGGCTGACCCCGAGGTCCTCCATCAGCTCCGTCTCGGTGGGCAGCGGCGCCCCCGCCCGCAGTTTGCGGTCGAGGATCAGCTGCGTCACCGCCCGCTGGACCTGGCCGCTCACCCGCCGCTCGGGCCGGCGCCGGCCGCCGCTCTGCTCTGACATGCGCCGCATCGTACGCTCGCCGGGCATCCGACGACCCACCTCCGGACGGGAACCACGGAAAGGGACCGGGGGAACACCGGGTGAACACCGGGTGGCCGCCCCGGCGAGTTCTCTCCCAACGGGGCCTCAACCCTCCTTATTTCCTACCGGTGTTGCCCCGTCATTGGTCGAACCTCTGGCGGCTACGCCATTCGTGTGCGAGCCCTTGACCGCCCCCACGGGCGCTCCTAAGGTCACGCTGCCCCCTGTAGGACGTAGGACGTCGTACCTCGTCATCGAGCCCCCCACCGCTTCGCCCCCCGCTGCCTCTTTGGAGGAACCGTGCGCGATGTGACCCATGACGCCCCGGCACCGGCCCGACGGTCGTTCCTGAAGCACTCCGGCGCGCTGGGCGCGGCCGCGGCCCTGTCCCCCGCGCTGGCCGCCTGTTCGGCCGGGCCGGAGTCCACGAACGACACCGGCGGTGGCGGCGGACGGAACGGCACCCTGACCGCCGTCATCGGCTACGGCAACGACGGCAGCTGGGACCCGACCCAGACCGCGTCCGCGTTCTGCATGGCCGCCAACCACCACATCTACGAGGGCCTCCTCGACACCGACCCGCTCTCCCGTGAGCCGTACGCGGCGCTCGCGACGGCCGTGCCCGGCGACCTCGGCGGCACCTCGTGGAGGTTCGAGCTGCGGCCCGGCGCCACGTTCCACGACGGGAAACCGGTCACCGCCGACGACGTGGTCTTCGTCTACGAGCGGATCCTCGACCCCGGCACCCAGACCCTCGCCAAGGGATTCTTCGCGAGCTGGCTGAAGGAGGTCCGGAAGGTCGACGCGCGCACCGTCGAGCTGGTCCTCAAGTTCCCCTTCCCCGACGGCGTCTCGCGGCTGACCCTGGCGAAGATCATGCCCAAGCACGTCTTCTCCCGGCCGGGCGCATGGGAGGAGGCCGTCAAGGGCAAGGCGATCGGGTCGGGGCCGTACCGGCAGACGGCCCACCATCCGAAGTCCAACACGACGTTCGAGGCGTACGCCGACTACAACGGGCCACGTCCGGCCGCGTTCCGGAAGATGAACTGGCTGACCATCGTGGACGCGGCGCCCCGGGTCGCGAAGATCTCCGGGGCGAGCGCGGGGGCGCAGATCGCCGACAACATCCCGTACGCCAACATCGGGCAGCTGGAGAAGGGCGGGATGACCGTCCAGGGCGGCTCCGGCATGAACAACCTCTTCCTGATGTTCAACACCCGGCACAAGCCCTTCGACGACGTCCGCGTCCGGCAGGCCCTGCACTACGCCGTCGACCGCGACAAGATGATCGAGGTCGCCCTCAAGGGGCACGGGAAACCGGCGAGTTCCTTCCTCAACGAGGGGAACCCCAGCTACCGGCCGGCGAGGACGGTGTACGGGTACGACCCGGAGAAGGCGAAGGCGCTGCTGGCCGAGGCGGGCGTGCGCGGGCTCAAGGTCGACATCCTCGCGGTGAACGTGAGCTGGATCGTCGACTGTCTGCCGACCCTCAAGGCGTCCTGGGACGCGATCGGCGTCGAGACGACGCTCTCGCCGCAGGAGACGACCGCCGTGTTCACCAAGATGGACCAGAAGCAGGACTACCAGGTCGTGGCCGCCGCCTCCAACCCCAATCAGTTCGGCCTCGACGCGGACCTGATCATGCGTTACAACTACGGCCCGCAGAACCTGTGGATGCGGTACGCGCGCTGGGCCGACGCCCCGGTGGCCAGGAAACTCTTCGAGGACATGGACCGGGCCACGAAGGAGCCGGACGCCGACCGGAAGAAGGCGATGGTCCAGGACTACATCGACGTCGTCGCCGAACAGGCCGTGCTCTACCCGGTGGTGCACAACGAGCTGATGACGGCGTGGGACCCCAAGCGGCTGTCGGGGATAAGGGCGCAGCCCTATCCGGGGATCAACCTCCTCCAGGCCAAGTGGGTCTAGCGTGATCGCTGTCCTGCGTGTCCTGCTGCGGCGGATCGCCCTGCTGGTCCCCCTGCTGCTGGGGATCGTGCTGTTCGTCTTCGTCGTCATGCGGTTCTCGGACGTCGACCCGGCGTCCGCGTTCTTCCAGGGCGCCAATCCGACCCCGGAGCAGCTGCACGAGTTCCGGGAGGAGAACGGACTCCTCGACCCGCTGCCCGTGCGCTACGTCGGCTTCGTCGGGGATCTGCTCCACGGCGACATGGGCACCAGCGCGCTCACCCGGGCCCCGGTGGTCGAGCAGGTCACCACCGCCCTTCCGCTCACCCTCCAGCTGACCTTCCTGGGGCTGGGGATCGCGGTGGTGCTGGCCCTGCTCGGCGGGATCACCGCGGCGATCCACCGGGACCGGCTGCCGGACCAGATCATCCGGGTGGTGTCGCTGACCGGGGTCGCGGCGCCCGGCTTCTGGCTGGCGCTGCTGATGATCCAGTACCTGGCGGTGGACCTCGGGTGGTTCCCGACCGGCGGTTACGTCAATCCGGCCGACTCCTTCACCGGGTGGCTGCGGACGATGACCCTGCCCGCGTTCGCCCTGTCGCTGCCGGTGGCTGCGCAGCTCACCCGGATCGTGCGGACGGCCGTGGTGGAGGAGCTGGACAAGGACTACGTGCGGACGGCGATCGGGAGCGGGCTGCCGCCGCGGGTCGTCGTGGGCCGCAACGTCCTGCGCAACGCGCTGATCAACCCGCTCACGGTGCTCGGGCTGCGCGTCGGCTATCTGCTGGGCGGCGCCGTCGTCATCGAGACGATCTTCTCGCTGCCCGGCATGGGCAAGTTGATGATCGACGCGGTGAAGAACGGCGACCCGGCGGTCGTCCAGGGCGTCGTCCTCACCACGGCCGCGGGGTTCGTCGTGGTGAACCTCGTCATCGACGTCCTCTATCTGCTGGTCAACCCGCGACTGAGGGATGCGAGCTGATGCGCTGATGTTCGGCCTGATGGTGACCACGCGCAAACGCCTGACGGACGCCCTGGCCCGGCCGGGCCTGCGGTTGCGTGCCTGGCGGGGGCTGCCGGTGCTGTCGCGGATCGCCGTGTGCTTCCTCGCGGTCGTGGTCCTCACCGCCCTGTTCGCCCCGGTGCTCGCCCCGCACGACCCGCTCGACCAGCAGAGCCTCGTCGGCGGCACCGGGGCGCCCTCCGCCGAGCACTGGATGGGCCAGGACAGCCTCGGCCGGGACATCCTCAGCCGGTTGATGCACGGGGCGCGCTGGTCGCTCGCGATCGGGCTCGGGGCCACCGCGCTGGCCCTGCTCGTGGGCGCGTTCGTGGGGGCCGTGGCCGCGACCTCGCGCAAGGCGGTCGACGAGACCCTGATGCGCTGTCTGGACGTCGTCATGGCGTTCCCCGGCATCGCGCTGGCCGCCGTGCTCGTCGCGGTCTTCGGCGGCGGCATCGAGGTGCTGATCTGCGCGATCGCGTTCCTGTTCACACCGCCGGTCGCCCGGGTCGTGCGGGCCAACGTCCTCGACCAGTACGGCGAGGACTACGTGACCGCCGAGCGGGTCATCGGGGCCCGCACCCGGCACATCGTGGTCCGCCATGTGGCCGTCAACTGCGCCGCCCCCGTCCTGGTGTTCTGCACGGTGCAGGTCGCCGAGGCCATCGTGTTCGAGGCGTCCCTGTCGTTCATCGGCGCGGGCGTACGGCCGCCGGACCCGTCGTGGGGCAGCGTCATCGCGGACGGCAAGAACATGGTGCTGACGGGCGGCTGGTGGGCGACCGTGTTCCCCGGTCTGCTGATGCTGGTCACCGTGCTGTCCCTGAACGTCCTCTCCGAGGGCGTCTCCGACGCCTGGGCGGCACCGGCGGGCCGGGACGCGGAGCGCCGGGCGGGGGACGGGACGCCGACCGGCGACGGGACCCCGGCGGCGGAGAAGCGTCCCGCGGCACAGGGGCGTCCGGCGGCAGTCGGGGCCGACCGCCAGGAACCGGCAGCGGACCACCCGGAGGCCGTCGGCGACGAGGCCGCGCTGCCAGGGCTGGCCGAGGCGGCGCGGCGGCTGCGGGCACGGGCGCGGCCCCTGCCCACCGGGCGCCCGGTGCTGGCCGTTGAGGATCTGGCGATCGGCTTCGAGAAGCGGCATCGGGGCGTGGACATCGTCGACGGGATCAGCTTCGAGGTCCGGGCCGGTGAGGTCCTGGGCCTGGTCGGCGAGTCGGGGTGCGGCAAGTCGCTGACCGCGCTGACCGTGATGGGGCTGGAGCCGAAGGGGGCGCGGGTGCGCGGCCGGGTCGTGTTCGGGGAGCGGCAGCTGGTGGGTGTGCCGATGCGGGTGCGGCGCCGGCTGCTCGGCCATGACATGGCGATGGTCTACCAGGACGCCCTGTCGTCGCTGAACCCGGCGATGACGATCCGCGCCCAGCTGCGGCAGGTCGTCCGGCGGGGTGGCGGGCGCACCCCGGCCGCGCTGCTGGAGATGGTCGGCCTCGACCCCGGCCGCACCCTCCGCAGCTATCCGCACGAACTCTCCGGCGGTCAGCGCCAGCGCGTGCTGATCGCGATGGCCCTGTCCCGCGACCCGCGGCTGATCGTCGCCGACGAGCCGACCACGGCCCTGGACGTGACGGTCCAGGCGCAGGTCATCGAGCTGCTGCTGCGGCTGCGCGCGGAACTGGGCTTCGCGCTCGTCCTCGTGTCGCACGACCTGGCGCTGGTCGCGGACGTCACCGACCGGGTGGCGGTGATGTACGGCGGGCGGATCGTCGAGACGGGTGTGACAGCGGACCTCGTGGAGTCACCGGCCCATCCCTACACGCGCGGTCTGCTGGGCAGTGTCCTGTCACTGGAGTCGGCGGCCGAGCGGATGACACAGATCCCGGGGGTCGTCCCCTCCCCCGCCGACTTCCCGGCGGGCTGCCGCTTCGCCGACCGCTGCCCCCGCGCGAGCGAGGTGTGCCGCAGGACCGTCCCGGCGCTGCTGGGCTCCCCCACCCACACGGCGGCCTGCCACCACCCGGCGGTGGACCTGGCCGCGACGGAGAACGAGGTGACCCGGTGAGCGACGCACTCGTGCGGGTCTCCGGCGCCCATGTGGTCCACCGGGCGCGCGGCGGCGGCCTGTTCACCCGGGACCGGGTGTACGCCCTGACCGGCGCCGACCTGACGATCGCGCCCGGCGAGACGGTGGGCGTGGTGGGCGAGTCGGGGTGCGGGAAGTCGACGCTGGCGAAGCTGCTGGTGGGCGTGGAGCGGCCGACGGCCGGGACGGTCTCCTTCCGGGGGCGGGACCTGTGGTCGATGACGCCCGCCGAGCGGCGGGCGACCGTGGGCGGCGGCACCGGCATGATCTTCCAGGACCCGTCGACGGCCCTGAACCGCCGGCTGACCGTCCGCCGGATCCTGCGCGACCCGCTCGATGTGCACCGGCGCGGCACGCCCGCCGAACGCGAGGAACGGGTGCGGGAGTTGATGGCGCTGGTCGGTCTGCCCGCTGTGCTGGCCGACGGGCTGCCGGGCCGGCTGTCGGGCGGGCAGCGGCAGCGGGTCGCGATCGCCCGGGCGCTCGCCCTGGACCCCGGCCTGGTCGTGGCGGACGAGCCGACGAGCGCGCTGGACGTTTCGGTGCGCGCGCAGATCCTGAACCTGCTGCTCGACCTGAAGGAGCGGCTCGGGCTGGCGCTGGTGTTCGTGTCGCACGACATCCAGACGGTGCGGCGGATGAGCGACCGGGTGATCACCATGTATCTGGGGCGGATCGTGGAGGAGGCGCCGGCCGACGCCGTCACCGGACGGTCGCGGCACCCGTACACGCGGGCGCTGTTCTCGGCGACGCCGGGGCTGCTGGACCCGATCGAACCGATCCCGCTGACGGGCCCGGTGCCGTCGGCCACGCGGCCGCCGAGCGGCTGCCCGTTCCGTACCCGCTGCTGGCGGGCGGACGAGGTGTGCGCGGAGGTGATGCCGGACTTCGCGGCCGCGTCGGCCCCCGGACACCGTTTCCGCTGCCACCATCCTGTGCAGGAGACGGAGTGGACGGGGGACCTGGTCGCCGAGGCCGCGTCCCGGTCGGCGTCCGTGTCCCCGGCCACCGCCATGGCCGTGCAGGAACGCGCCGTACGAGACACCTAGGGTCTTTCGTTTGGATCATGCCGACTTCGGGCTACGGTGCCTTGACTCCGCCGGTGAGCGGGGCGTGGTGCGTGCGGCTGCAAGGCGGAGGAGGGCGTCAACGCGATGGGGGTCCTCCGCGCGAGGTTGTTCGAGCGTGGGGGAGTTGGCAACCGACGACAACGCGGCAGACGCGCGTGCCACGCCCCGCGGCCCAGGCGTGATCCATACGACAGGCCCTGAGGGAGCAGCCATGACCGTCCCCGCCCCGCTGACCGGTGTCATCCCGCCTGTCTGCACCCCCCTGACACCGGAGGGCGAGGTGGATGTCCCCTCCCTGGTCCGGCTGGTCGACCATCTGGTGGCGGGCGGGGTGGACGCGCTGTTCGTGCTGGGGTCGTCGTCGGAGGCCGCGTTCCTGACGGACGCGCAGCGGCGGACGGTGGTGGAGACGGTGGTGGGGCATGTCGGCGGTCAGCTGCCGGTGCTCGCCGGGGCGATCGACATGACGACGCCCCGTGTCCTCGACCACGTCCGGGCCGTGACGGCGGCCGGGGCGGAGGCGGTCGTGGCGACCGCGCCCTTCTACACCGCCACCCATCCGGCGGAGATCTCCCGCCACTACCGTCTGCTCGGCTCCCGCTCCCCGGTCCCCGTCCTCGCGTACGACATCCCGTCGGCCGTGCACACCAAGCTGCCCGCCGAGGTGGTGCTGGAGCTGGCCGCGGACGGGGTGATCGCCGGGTTGAAGGACTCCAGCGGGGACCTGGCCGGGTTCCGTACGGTCGTCACGGGCGCCCGCGACGACGCCCGTGTCACCGGCTTCGCCGTCCTCACCGGTTCCGAGCTGCTCGTCGACGCGGCGCTCGCCATGGGCGCGGACGGCGCGGTCCCGGGCCTCGCCAACGTGGACCCCGTCGGCTACGTGCGGCTGCACCGCCTGTGCCGGGCGGGCGACCGGGACCGGGCCCGCGCCGAGCAGGAGCGGCTGTGCGCCCTGTTCGGCATGGTCCGCACCGGCGACCCGCACCGCATGGGCACCGGTTCCGCCGCCCTCGGCGCCTTCAAGGCGGCCCTGCATCTGCGGGGCGTCATCGCGTGCCCGGTGACGGCGGAGCCGCAGGTGCCGCTGTCGGACGACGAGGTAGAGCGGGTCCGCAAGTTCCTGGCGGCGGCGGGCCTGCTGTAGAGCGCGGCGGGTGGGTGTCAGGACGGGGTGCGGGCCGCCGCGAGCAGCCGGGTCACCTCGTCCGCGCAGATGGTGAGCGCCGCGCCGACCGTGGACAGGACGTCGCGTTCGGCGGGGGTGTAGGGCCCGTCGGCCAGGGCGATCCGGGCGCCTTGGAGGAGGATCGCCTCGCGGCCCGCGGGGGCGAGGTGCGGGGCGAGCGGGTCGAGGGCCTCGTGCAGCTCTATCGACAGCCCGGCGGCCCCGCAGGGTTCCCCGAAGAGGCGGCCCGTGTCGGCGGCGAGGGCCTCGACGAGGGCGTCGAGCTGGTCCTCGGTGCAGTCGTCGAAGCCGGCGGAGCGCACGGCGCCCGCGGCGACGCTCAGGGACGTCCGGGTGCGGGTGCCGCCGGCCGCGAGGACGGCCAGGGCGACGGTGTGGACGGCGTCGCGGAGCATCGCCGAGAGGCGGACGGTGGTGGGGTGGTCCAGGACCTCCGTGCCGTAGTGGTGGCGGCAGGCCGCGCACTCCACGACGGGGCCGGTCTCGCCGCGCGGCAGCACGGGGACGCCGAGGAGGGTGAAGCGGCGGCGTCCGGTGAGGCGCTGGTAGTTGCGGTCGCCTCCGCAGCCGGGGCAGAAGAACTCGCCGTCGCCGACGCCGGTCCACGCGATCCGGGTGCCCATGAGACGCGTGAGCCGCGCGGCGCCTCCGGTCGGTCCGGCGCTCCCGGCCTCCCCGCCGCGCGCGAGCCCGGCGGCACGGCCGATTGGTCCCCGTCCTGGCAGCACGTCGCACCTCCGTAACCCCACGGCAACATCGCCGCGCTTGCGTGATGTTAGCCACATCGGTGAGGCCCAGTCAGTACCCCGGACGATGCCTTCCCGTGACCTCCACAGGGTTTGGCCGGTAAACGACGGGCCCCGCCCGCCGGAATTCGGCGAACGGGGCTTTCAAACCGCCGGTGAGGCTGGTCAGCGCGCCGCGCGGTTGACGGCGGAGACGACGGCCTTCAGGGACGCGCGGGTCGTGTTCGCGTCGATTCCGATGCCCCACATGACCTTGCCGTCGATGGCGACCTCGATGTAGGAGGCGGCCTGCGCGGAGGCGCCCTCGCTCATCGTGTGCTCCTGGTAGTCCAGCAGCCGCGCGTCGACGCCGATGCCCTGCAGCGCGTCGAAGAACGCGGAGATCGGGCCGTTGCCGGTGCCGACCAGGGTGGTCTGCGCGCCGTCGACCTCGGCCTCCACGGTCAGCGTGTCCACGCCGTCCTTGTCGGTGGTCGACTGGTTGTTGCGGACCTGGATCCGGCCCCACGGGTTGTCCGGGTTCGGCAGGTACTCGTCCTGGAAGACGGCCCAGATGTCGGAGCCGGTGACCTCGCCGCCCTCGGCGTCCGTCTTCGCCTGGATGATCTTCGAGAACTCGATCTGCATACGGCGCGGCAGGTCCAGCTTGTGGTCGTTCTTCAGGACGTACGCGATACCGCCCTTGCCGGACTGGGAGTTGACGCGGATGACGGCCTCGTAGGAGCGGCCGACGTCCTTGGGGTCGATCGGCAGGTACGGCACCGCCCACTCGATGTCGTCGACGGTGACGCCCTTCGCGGCCGCGTCGGCCTCCATGGCGTCGAAGCCCTTCTTGATGGCGTCCTGGTGGGAGCCGGAGAAGGACGTGTAGACCAGGTCGCCCACGTACGGGTGGCGCGGGTGGACCTCCATCTGGTTGCAGTACTCCCACACGCGGCGGATCTCGTCGATGTCGGAGAAGTCGATCTGCGGGTCGACGCCCTGGGAGAACAGGTTCATGCCCAGGGTGACCAGGTCGACGTTGCCGGTGCGCTCGCCCTGCCCGAACAGGCAGCCCTCGACGCGGTCGGCGCCGGCCATCAGCGCCAGCTCGGCGGCGGCGACGGCCGTGCCGCGGTCGTTGTGCGGGTGGATCGACAGGCAGACGTGCTCGCGGCGGGACAGGTTGCGGCCCATCCACTCGAAGCGGTCGGCGTGCGTGGACGGCGTCGAACGCTCCACGGTGGCGGGCAGGTTGAGGATGATCTCGCGGCCGGGGCCGGGCTGCCAGACGTCCATGACCGCCTCGCAGACCTCCAGCGCGAAGTCCAGCTCGGTGTCGGTGAAGATCTCGGGGCTGTACTGGTAGCCGAACTCGGTCTCGGGGCCCAGCAGCTTCTCGGCGTATTCCATGACCAGCCGCGTGCCGTCGACGGCGATCTGCTTGATGTCGTCCTTGGAGCCGCGGAACACCACGCGGCGGAAGACGGGGGCGGTGGCGTTGTACAGGTGCACGGTGGCCCGCTTGGCGCCCTTCAGCGACTCCACGGTCCGCTCGATCAGGTCCTCACGGGCCTGGGTCAGTACGGAGATCGTGACGTCGTCCGGGATGGCGCCCGGCTCCTCGATGATCGACCGTACGAAGTCGAAGTCGGTCTGCCCCGACGCCGGGAAACCGACCTCGATCTCCTTGTAGCCCATCTTGACCAGCTGGTCGAACATCCGGCGCTTGCGCTCGGGCGACATCGGGTCGATCAGGGACTGGTTGCCGTCGCGCAGGTCCGTGGAGAGCCAGCGGGGGGCGGCGGTGATCCGCTTGTTCGGCCAGGTGCGGTCGGCGATGTCGACCTGCTCGTACTGCCCGTACTTGTGGATCGGCATGGACGTGGGCTGCTGGCGGTTCGCCATGATGCGTGGGCTCCTCGATGGTCCGAAAGGACGGCCGACAACGCAACGCCAGAGCACCGCGGGGAGGGGGTCGGCCTCGACTACAGGCCCTCGCCGCGGCAGCTAAGGAGAAGCAGCCCGAAACGCATGATGCGGAGCAGCCTAGCCGAGTCTCTTCTGTCGCGCGGGGTCGTATCAGTATGCGGGACCCAGGAACCAATAGGTACAAAAAGGTGCGCAATGCCACACCGGGCACGCGGAGCACCGCTCAAGGGGCGCGGGGAACTGTGCGATCACCCCCCACCCTCCCACACCCCGAAAACCACCCTCAGTAACACGGTAGTGACGATTCGCAACCCATACGGCGACATTTCACCAATCAAGGTCGCCCCTAGTGACACGCCCCTAACGGAGTGCGATCGTGCGACTCATGACGACAAACGGGGGCCAAGAGCCCGTCTTCTGCACAGTCGTACCGCCCCACGTCCTCGACAAGCTCGCCCAGGCCGAGGACTCCGCGCTCTCCGGCGCCGCCCGCCGCACCCTGGAGCGCGACGCACTCGAACGCACCCGCCGCCGGCTGACCACCGTCATCGGCGCACCGGCGATCACCGCGCCCGTCGGCGCCGAGCCCGGCACACCCCACCGCACCATCTACGACGCCCGGCACGGCACCACCCTGCCCGGCCACCAGGTGCGCGGCGAGGGCGAGGACCCCGGCAAGGACGCCACGGTCAACCGCGCCTACGCGGGCCTGGGCGCGACGTTCGAGCTGCTGCTCAAGGCGTACGGGCACGACTCGATCGACGGCAACGGGCTGCCGCTGGACGCGACCGTGCACTACGACCGCGACTACAACAACGCCTTCTGGAACGGCGAGCAGATGGTGTTCGGCGACGGTGACGGCGAGATCTTCCTCGACTTCACCATCCCGATCGACGTGATCGGCCACGAACTCAGCCACGGCCTCACCCAGTACTCCGCGAACCTCACGTACTTCGGCCAGCCGGGCGCGCTCAACGAGTCCATGTCGGACGTCTTCGGCGCCCTCATCAAGCAGTACACGCTGGGTCAGACCGCCGCCGAGGCGGACTGGCTGATCGGGGCGGGGCTGCTCGCGCCGCGCGTCACGGGGGTCGCCCTGCGCTCGATGAAGGCCCCGGGCACCGCGTACGACGACGACGTGCTCGGCAAGGACCCGCAGCCGGCGACGATGGACGGCTATGTCCGCACGGGCCGCGACAACGGCGGCGTGCACATCAACTCCGGTATCCCCAACCACGCGTTCTACCTGGTGGCGACCGCGCTCGGCGGCTACGCCTGGGAGCGGGCCGGGCAGATCTGGTACGACGTGCTGACCGGCGGCGAACTCAAGCAGCAGGCGCTGTTCGTGGACTTCGCGACGCTCACGGTGAAGGCGACGAAGGACCGGTACGGGCAGGGCGACGAGCTGACGGCCGTGCTCAAGGCCTGGGAACAGGTGGGCGTGCGCACGCTGTAGTTCCGTACTAGACATGACGCATGCGTATTGAAGTGCGGCGCACAGGTGGATTCGCGGGCATCGAGCGGCACGCGGTGGTGAACACCAGTGGGCGCCCCGATGCCCCGGAGTGGCGTGCTCTGGCCGAGCGGGTGCTGGCCGCCGGTCGGGGCACGCCGCCGCTGGGGGTGCCGGACGGGTTCTCGTACGAGATCACGGTCGACGGCAGGACGGTGTACTGCGCGGATCCCGGGCTCACGGAGGAGCAGCGGGAGCTGATCAGAAGGGTGCTCAAGGAAGGGGCGTGAGGGGCGGCCCTCTGCTGATACCTGACGGTAACAGGGCAATCGTTCGCGGCCGTTGACTTCCGTTACTCGTGGTACGGATGATCCGCGCATGGCGACGAACCCGATACCTCAGTTCCCGGCCGGCTTCCTGTGGGGCGTCTCGACCTCCGCACACCAGATCGAGGGTGCCGCGGACCAGCGCGAGCCCTCCGTGTGGGACGCCTTCACGGCCGAGGAGGGCCGCGTCAAGGACGGCTCGAACGCGGCGGTGGCCTGCGACCACTTCCACCGCTACCCGCAGGACGTGGCGCTCCTGCGCGAGCTGGGCGTGGACGCGTACCGCTTCTCGGTCTCCTGGCCCCGGGTGAACGCCCCCGGCGGACTCGACTTCTACGACCGGCTGGTGGACGAGCTGGCGGGCGCGGGCGTACGCCCCGTGCCGACCCTCTTCCACTGGGACCTGCCGCTGTCGCTCCAGGAGGCGGGCGGCTGGCTGAACCGGGACACCGCCGAGCGGTTCGCCGAGTACGTGGCCGTCGTGGCCGCCCGCCTCGGTGACCGGGTCACCAAGTGGATCACCCTCAACGAGCCCGCCGAGCACACCCTGCTGGGCCACGCGCTGGGCACCCACGCGCCGGGCAAGCAGCTGATGTTCGACGCCCTCCCCGCCGCCCACCACCAGCTGCTGGGCCACGGTCTGGCCGTACGGGCGCTGCGCGAGGCCGGGGCCTCGGACATCGGCATCGCCAACTCGCACGGGCCGACGTGGGCCGCGTCCGCGGAGCAGCCGGACGTGGAGGCCGCGGCCTTCTACGACCTGCTGCTGAACCGGCTGTTCGCGGAGCCGGTCCTGCTCGGCGAGTACCCGGACGGGATCGGCGAGCTGATGCCGGGCGACGACGTCTCGGCGGACCTGAAGGTGATCTCCGAGCCGATCGACTGGTACGGCGTCAACTACTACGCGCCGACCCGGGTGGGCGCCCCCGAGGGCACCGACATCGAGTTCGGCGGTGTGACGATCCCCGCCGAACTGCCCTTCACCGTCAAGGAGATCGAGGGCGTCCCGACGACGGACTTCGGCTGGCCGGTGGTGCCGTCGGGCCTGACGGACCTGCTCACCGCCTTCCGGGACCGCTACGGCGACCGGCTGCCGCCCGTGGTCATCACCGAGAACGGCTGCTCGTACGAGGGCATCGACGACCAGGAGCGCATCGCCTACCTGGACGGCCATGTCCGGGCCCTCCACCGGGCCGTGGAGGCGGGCGTCGACGTCCGCGGGTACTTCGTGTGGTCGCTGCTCGACAACTTCGAGTGGGCGGAGGGCTACGCCCGCCGCTTCGGGCTCGTCCACGTCGACTACGCGACGCTGGAGCGGACACCCAAGGCGTCGTACGGGTGGTACCGGGACCTGCTCAGAGCGCAGCGCCGGGCATGACGACGACGCAGCCGGTCGACGCCCTCGCCGAACCCGTCGCCCGGGTCGGCGGGGGCTGGACCGCCACACTGGCACTGGCCAACGCGGCCATCTGGGTGGGCTGGTACGGCCCGCTGCAGATCCTGCTGGCCTCCCAGGCGGAGCGCTTCGCGCCGGGTGCCGGGATGTCGAAGGAGACGACGCTGGCCTGGGTGACGGGCGCCGGCGCGGTCGTCTCCCTGGTCGCCACACCGCTGTGCGGCGCGCTGTCGGACCGTACGACGTCCCGGTGGGGGCGCCGTACGCCGTGGATCGTGGCGGGCGCGGCGGGCGGCGCGATGGCGCTGCTGCTTCTCGCGGGCGCGGGCGGGCTGTGGACGATGGCGGCCGGATGGTGTCTGGTCCAGCTGACCCTCAACGCGTCCTGGGCGGCGGTCACCGCGGCGGTGCCGGACCGGGTGCCGAGGCTCCAACGGGGCGCTGTGGGCGGCTGGTTGGGCGCCGCGCAGATCCTGGGCGTGGTCGGCGGCACTGGGCTCGCGACACTCGGCGGGGGTGTGGGCGCCGGGTACGCGGCGTGCGCGGTGTTCACGCTGGCGGGCGTGCTGCCGTACGTCCTGCGCCACCCCGATCCGCGGCTGCCGGTGGCGCACCGACCGGTGTGGTCGTGGCGGGGCTTCCTCGCCGGGTTCTGGCTGAGCCCGCGCCGGTACCCGGACTTCGCGTGGGCATGGCTGACGCGTTTCCTGGTGAACCTGAGCAACGGCATCGGCCTGCTCTACCTGCTCTTCTACCTGCGGGACCGCGTCCGGTACCACGACCCCGAGCAGGGGGTGCTGATCCTCACGGCGGTGAACGCGGTGATGCTGCTGGCGACGGTGGTGGTCGCCGGGGTGTGGTCGGACCGGGTGGGGCGCCGCAAGCCGTTCGTGTACTGGTCGGGGCTGCTGATGGCGGTCGCGACGGCGCTGATCGCGCTCTGGCCGACCTGGCCCGGCGCGCTCGTCGCCTCGGCGCTCCTCGGCCTCGGCTTCGGTGTGTTCGCCTCCGTCGACTTCGCCCTCATGACCGACGTACTGCCCGAGGCACGCGACCGGGGCAAGGACCTCGGCGTCATCAACATCGCCAACTCCCTTCCCCAGGTGGTCGCGCCGGTGATCGCCGCACCGATCGTGACGTACCTCGGCGGCTACCGGACGCTGTACCTCGTGGCAGCGGTGATCGGGCTGGCGGGGGCGGTGTTCGTGGGGCGGATCCGGGGAGTGGACTAGATCACTCTGCGCACAGACGGCGCACAGGGAACTGATTCGGCGGTTCGGCCCTCTTCCGTGACGACCACCCACGTTGTTGAAGGGACGCCCTGTGCCCACGCGTTCACCGAGATCCGCCCTCACCCGCCCCGCACGCCGTGCGATAGCCGTCCTCGCCGTCTCCGGCACCCTGCTCGCCATGCCCTCGCTCGCGGCGCCCGTCGCCTTCGCGGACGGGGCGCCGCCGACCGATCTGCGGGTGGACGCGAACCGGGACGGCCAGGTCGACGTCACCGGCACGACGGACAACGCCGGTGAGAACGGCTGGACGGTCGGCCGCGGCGCGCTGATGCTGCCCAACATCGACGACGACACCAAGCGCTGCCCCACCAAGACGTCCAACGGCAAGCCGCTGTCCGACGCGAAGCTGGCCGCCTGCAACGACGCCTCCGACACCAAGGTGAACGGCACCGCCGACGCCGCCGACCTGGCGCGGATCCGCTCCGTGCCGATGACGAGCCTGCCGGCCGGCGCGCAGGGCACGGTGAAGGTGACCGCCGGCGCCGACAAGGCGCGCGTCTTCCTGAAGCGCGCCGACAAGTGGGTGCCGGTCACCGCGAAGACCCGGCTGACGCGTGCCGAGCTGCGGGCGGGCGTGGAGTTCGGCGTCGAGGCGCGGGACGTCATCCGGGACACCGCCAAGTGGGACGGCACCGCCCGGATCCGGCTGACCGTGAAGTCCTCCGCGGGCACGTCCTCCGACACGGTGACCCTGCGGGTGGCGCCGGTCCTCACCCACCACCACCTGCAGAACACCCAGCAGCTGATGGTCACCAAGATCGCCGGCACCGAGGGCTACGCGAAGCGCAACCGCATCTTCCGCGAGGGTCTGGACAAGGAGGCGCGGGCCGCCGGCATCACCAAGCCGACGATCAACTTCACCAAGTACGAGGACATCTGGGCGCAGGACTTCGTGGAGCCCGGCTACGTCAGCATGACCGGCACGGACGGGCGGCGGCAGGTCATGCGCGTGATGCTGCGCTCGGCGCAGATGGACCGCGAGGCGGGCCGGGAGCTGTTCGAGAAGCTGCGCGGCCCGAACGTCGGCGCCGTCCAGGTGACCGGCGCCCGCCCCTCCGAGGAGTGGACGCTCAACTCCATGGGCAACGTGGAGACCATCCCGCCCTACGCCCACGGCGACCGTTCCTTCCCGGCGGGCCGGATCATCATGGGGCACCGCCCCGACAGCGGCTCCAAGCCGGCCAAGGTGATGCGGACGTTCCTGAAGTCGCAGGGCCTTCAGGACCCGCTGTTCCTGGACACCTCCTGGCTGCACGTGGGCCACGTCGACGAGTTCGTGCAGTTCCTGCCCGCCGACACCCCGCGCGGCTGGAAGCTCGCCGTCGCGGACCCCGAGGCGGGCCTGAAGCTGCTGCGCGACGCCAAGGCCGCCGGGCACGGCTCGAAGCGGATGTTCTCGCTGCCGGTCGGCCCGACCGAGACGATCAACCAGGCCCTCGCCTCCAAGACGCTGGTCTCCGACAACAACCTCGCCACGCGCCGCATCGAGGCCAACCTCGCGATCCTGAAGCGCGAGACGGGCGTGACGGACGCCGAGGTCGTGCGTGTCCCGGCGCTGTTCACCCAGGGTCGGGAGCAGCAGGGCGAGTCGGGTGACGAGAAGCTCCGCCTGCCCCGGCTGAGCCGCCTCGGCGCGGGCGCCGAACTCCCCGACGTGGCCCGCGACCACGGCCAGCAGCGGATGCTCGACCGGGCCGTGCCGGGCAGCGCCGCCCCGTCCGCGAACGGCGCCGTGGGCAGCCCCGCCGCCCCCGCGCCCTCGGTCATGACCAGTGCGTACGTCCCCGGTGCCGTCAACGGCATCGTCCTCAGCCGCACCCACTATCTGGCGCCGCGCCAGTGGGGCCCCGTCATCGGCGGCAAGGACATCTTCACGGAGGCGGTGACGGCCGCGTACACCGCCGCCGGCATGAAGGTGTCGTACATCGACGACTGGGAGACGTACCACCAGGGCATGGGCGAGATCCACTGCGGTACGAACACCCTGCGCGACGCGTCGGCCGCCTGGTGGACGCGCTAGCGGACCCCGCGCATCCGGTCTGAACGTGCCGTCACCCCCCGGCCGCCGGGGGGTGACGGCACGTTCGTGTTCCGGCCCCGGCCGGTGAAGTGGGTTGCCGACGGGGGCTCCTGATGCGGGGTCACTAGGATGGGCGCGCACGGTGACGGGGTGACGGAGGGCGGGTCATGGCGAGCGGTGGTCGGGACGAGGACTGGCTGGACCTGGCCGATGCCGTCGAGGTGCTGCGGACGCAGCTGGCGGAGGCGCAGCGGCGCGGGCAGGGGTCCCCGCTGCGGTTCGTGGTGGGAGAGATCACCGCGGAGTTCGAGGTGGAGCTGGTGCGGACCCGTAACGGCGGCGGGGCGCTGCGGTTCGGTGTCGTGGAGGCCGACGCCCGCAGGGAGCGCTCGTCCCGGTCGGTGCAGCGGGTGACCCTGACGTTGAAGCCCGAGCAGCACGGCGGCGACGTCGCCGTGGGCGACGTCGAGTAGGCCGGGGCGCGCGGGGGCTGAACGGTGGAGGAGACGCAGGTCGTCCAGGTCCGCTCCGGCGCGGGCTTCGGCAGCGGCTATCTCGTCGCGCCCCGGCTGGTGCTGACCGCCGCGCACCTGGTGCCCCCGGAGGCGGACGGCGCCATCACGGTGTCCCTGCCCGGTGGGACGGAGCGCCCGGTGGTGGTGCGGTGGCGGCGGGACGACGGGGAGACCGTGGACGCCGCGCTGCTGGAGATCCCCGCCGACGACGGGCGGTGGTCGCCGCCGAGCACGCTGCGCGGGGCCTTCGGCCGCCGCCCGCAGCGCTGGGGCCGGTGCGTCACCGTCGGCACGGAGATCCCGGTCGCCGCCCTGGGCTTCCCCCGCCAGCAGCGGACCGCGGCCGGCCGCCGGGACCGGGAGGTGCTGATCGGCCGGGTACGCCCGCACGCCGGCCCGCCCCACGAGATCATCGACGACGCGGGCACCCTCCGGGCGGACCTGTCGGGCCTCGACGGTACGACCGCCGCGCGCACCACCTCGTGGTCCGGGATGTCGGGCGCGGCCGTCTTCGCCGACGGCGGGGCCCTGCTGCTCGGGGTGGTGCAGCACGACCGCCGGCCCGGCCAGGGCACCCGGCTGACGTACACGCGCAGCGAGGATTTGCTGGCCTTCGACGGGTTCCGGGCGGTGGTGCGGCAGGCGACCTCCGTCGACCCGCAGGCCGAACCCGCCGAGCTGGCCCGGCTGTTGGAGCAGGCGCCGCCCAAGCGGGAGATCGGCTCGCCCAGCATGCTGCTGCGGGCCGACGCCGAGGTCGTGTCGTTCCACGGCAGGGAGGACACCCTCGAACAGCTGGAGCGGTGGTGTCTTACGGACTCGGGCGGTTTCCCCGCCGTCCGTGTGATCACCGCCCCCGGCGGTCAGGGCAAGACCCGGCTGGCCCGGCGGCTGACGGCCCGTATGCGGGACCTGGGCTGGGTGGCGGGGCAGGTGGTCCACGACCCGCCCGACCTCGATGTGCTGCGCGGTGTCCGGCATCCGCTGCTGCTGGTCGTCGACTACGCCGAGACCCGGCCCGAGCTGGTCAGGCAGCTGCGGCAGCGCACCGAGCAGGCCCGGCACCCGGTGCGGCTGCTGCTGCTCGCCCGTTCCCTGGGCACCTGGCAGACCCGGGCCGCCCGCGGTCTGCGCGAGATCCGGCTGCACGCGCTCAGCCCCGCCGCCCCCGACCGCGAACACGCCTTCCGTACGGCGGCCCGTGACCTGTCCCGCCGGCTGGCCGAGGCCACCGGCGACCCGGACGTCGACTGGGCCGGGCTCGCCGAGACCCTCCCGGCCCGCCGCGCCACGGCGGCCCCGGGCGCCGAGACGGCGCTGACCGTGCAGATGGCGGCCCTCGCGGCGCTGCTGCGCCGGGTCCGGCTCCCCTCGCAGGACGGGGAGGGCCTGGAGGCGGAGCTGCTGGAGCACGAGACGAAGTACTGGCACGAGAGTGCCGACCGCCGGGGGCTCGGCCGGCTCGGCGACGGGCTGCTCGCCCGGGCGGTGGCGGCGGCCGTCCTGTGCCCCGCGCTCGGGGAGGCGGAGGCGCACGCGACCGTGGCGCGGCTGCTGCCCGCAGAGTCGCCGCTGCTGATCGCCGAGGTCGCCGCCTGGCTGCGCGATCTGTACCCGTCGGCCGACGACCGCTACTGGGGCCAGCTGGAGCCCGACCGGCTGGCGGAGACGCACGCGTGCGAGCAGATCCTCCTCGACCCCCGGCTGCTCGGGCTGCTGTTCGACCGGGCGCCGGACCACCAGCGGGCGCAGACCCTCACCGTGCTGGCCCGTGCGGCCGTGGCCCACGCCAACGCGGGCCGCGCCGAGGAGGCGTACACCGTCATCGGCCGGCTGCGGGAGACGTTGCGCTCGGTGCCCGCCGACGCGCCGCTGACCGCGGCCGTGCTGCGCGCGCACTCGGACACCCTGCCCGAACAGTCCCATGTGCTGCGGGAGTACGCCCTCGACGTCGCTCGCGCGCTGAGCGGGCTGTGCGGGGCCGCCGGGGACGATCCGCGGGCCCTGCGCGACCGGGCGTGGGCGCTGCACAACCTGGCGGAACGACAGTCGGCCGTCGGCGGCTGGGGCGAGGCCCGGGAGGCGGCCGCCGCGGCGGCGGAGCTGCGGGAGCGGCTCGCGGCCGACGGGACGGCGACCCACCGCACGGAGTGGGCCGACTCGCTGCTGATGCTCTCCCAGGCCCTGCGGATGACGGGGAGCCCCGCGCGGGCGCACGACGTCGGCGGCCGGGCACTGGACCTGTTCCGCACGCTCGCGCAGGAGGCGGAGGAGGCGGACAAAGCCGATGAAGCGGGCGGCCAGGAGGGCGGTGAGGAGGTCGAGCGACGCGGGAGCGGACTCGTGCGGGCCCTCATCCACCAGTCCCAGGTGGTCTGGCGGCTCGACCCGAGCGCGCTCGGCTTCGACCAGGTCGCCCGGTCCGACGACCACAGCGCCGAGGCCGTCCGCCGGGCCCGGGACCTGGTGGCGCGGCGGCCCGATCTCGACCCGCTGCTGCTCACCCGGGCGCTGACGGAGCGGGGCGCGAGCCTGTGGCGCTTCCAGCGGCATCCGGAGGCGGTGTCGCTCAGCGAGGAGGCGGTCGAGGCGTCCCGCCGGCTGGCGGACGAGAACCCCGACGCGTACACCGCCGACCTCGCGCGCGCCCTGATGAGCCTCGCCGTCGACCTGGACTCCGCCGGACGCCCGCACACCGAGTGCATGGCGCTGCTGCGCGAGGCCATCGGTCTGATGCGTCCTCTGGCCGAGGAGCTTCCCGCCGTCCACCGGGCCACCCTGGCGCAGATGCTGCACAACCTGGCCTGGGAACACCACCTGGTGGGTGACGACACCGCCGCGCGGGCCTGTGTCGACGAGGCGATCGAGCACCGCCGGGCGCTGGTGCGGGAGCCGTACGGGACGGCGATGCCGGCCCTCGCCCAGTCGCTCGGCACCCTCGCCACGTTTCTCTCCCGCGCCGGCGACCACGGGGCGGCGGCGGAGTGCGCGCGGGAGGCCCTGGAGGTCTACGCGCGCGCCGAACCGCTCAGCGCCGGCGACCTGAACTCGCGGTCCGGCACGGCTCTGGGGCTGGCCCGTTCCTACGACGTCCTGGGCCGCCCCGCCGACGCGCTCGACGCGCTGAACGAGGGGCTCGCCGTCCGGCGGCGGCTGAGCGAGTACGCTCCGGGCCTCTATACCGAGGGCTACGCCAACGCGCTCCACGACCTGTCCGACCTGTACTGGCGCCACGACCGGCAGATCGCCGTACGGATCGTGCTGCGCCAGGCGCTGCCGCACTACCGGCGGCTGGCCCGGGTCGACGAGGGCGCGCGCCGGGGGCTGGCGGAGTGTCTGCACGACCTCGGCTCCAGCTACGGGACGTCCTGGGCGCTGGCCGACCGGGCGGTGACCGCGCTGCGCGAGGCGTACCGGCTGCGGGTGGAGCTGGCGGCCGCCGATCCGGCCCAGGAGGAGCAACTGGCCATGACGTGCGCGGCGTTGTGCCGGGCCCTGCTGAAGGCGTGCGTCTTCCCCGAGGCCGTGCGGGTCGCGGAGCACGAGGTGCGGCTGCGGCGCGGGTTCCTCGCCGCGGACCCGGACGGCCAGGAGTGGCCCCACTGCTTCGCCCTGCTGCGGCTGGCCAACAGCCGGGCGAGGGCGGGCGAGGACGCGGCGGCCTGGCGGACCGCGCGGGAGGCGGAGGAGGCGTGCGCGGCGCTGCTCGCGCGCTCCGATCAGCCGCCGGAGGACGCCGCGTGGCTGCTGCACGGGCTGGGCGAGACGCTGAGCCTGTGCGGGCGTCACGACGTACGGCGGGCCGCCCGGGCGCTGCGGCCGGCCCGGCGGGCCCTGCGCCTCTACCGGGGCGTGGTGGCGGGGGACCCGAGCAAGCAGAACGGGCTCAGGTGGATCGTCGAGGGGCTGGTCAGGGCCCTGGAGCGGGTCGGCCACCATGCGGAGGCCGTCGACGTACGGCTGCGAAGAGGAGTGTGACGCGATGACATCACCGTCGGCCGACACCGGGCGGGAGGAGTTCCAGGAGGAGTTCCCGGAGGAGTCCGTCGAGGACATCCGGCGGGACGAGGAGAGCGCCGCCCGGCCGGCGGAGCTGTTCTACGGCAATGTCGGCGAGTTCGTCACGGACCGCTTCGTGTACTTCGTCTCCCGGCCGGCTCCGGGCTCCGGTCGGGTGTGGTGTCCCGAGTGGTACCGGCACCCCGAGGCGCTGTCCCGGCTGGACGCGCTGTGGCGGGCCTGGGAGGCGCTGCGCTGGGACGCCGGACTTGGTCTGTCCAACTGGTGGGTCCACCACTTCGACCCGACGGTACGGGCCCTGCTCGACCCCGTGACCGGCCCCTTCGCCCAGTGCGCGGACGGCCACAGCGCCCCGGAGCCGCTCCTCGTGGAGACGCCCCCGGCCACGCTGTTCGACGACCAGCGTCTGCCGACGTCGAGGAACCCGTTCGCCCTGGACTGACGGGCGGGTGGGTCAGAAGCCGAGGCGGCGCAGCTGCTTGGGGTCCCGCTGCCAGTCCTTGGCGACCTTCACATGGAGGTCCAGGAAGACCGGGGTGCCGAGCAGCGCCTCGATCTGCTTGCGCGACTTGATGCCGACGTCCTTCAGGCGCTTGCCCTTGGGGCCGATGATGATGCCCTTCTGGCTGGGGCGCTCGATGTAGACGAAGGCGTGGATGTCGAGGAGGGGCTTGTCGGCGGGGCGGCCCTCGCGGGGCAGCATCTCCTCGACGACGACGGCGATGGAGTGCGGCAGCTCGTCGCGGACGCCCTCCAGCGCGGCCTCCCGGATGAGCTCGGCGATCATGACCTGCTCGGGCTCGTCGGTGAGGTCGCCCTCGGGGTAGAGGGCCGGGCCCTCCGGCAGGAGGGGGACGATCAGGTCGGCCAGCAGGTCCACCTGCTTGTCGCCGACGGCCGACACCGGGACGATCTCGGCCCACTCGAAGCCCAGCTCCTTGCCGAGCTGGTCGATCGCGATGAGCTGCTCGGCGAGCGTCTTGCTGTCCACGAGGTCGGTCTTGGTGACGATCGCGATCTTCGGCGTCTTCTTGATGGACGCCAGCTCCTTCGCGATGAACCGGTCACCGGGGCCGAGCTTCTCGTTCGCCGGGAGGCAGAAGCCGATCACGTCGACCTCGGCCCACGTGGTGCGGACGACGTCGTTGAGGCGCTCCCCCAGCAGCGTGCGCGGCTTGTGGAGGCCCGGGGTGTCGACGAGGATCAGCTGGGCGTCCGGCCGGTGCACGATGCCGCGGACGGTGTGCCGCGTCGTCTGCGGCTGGTTCGCCGTGATCGCCACCTTCTGGCCGACCAGAGCGTTCGTGAGGGTGGACTTGCCCGCGTTGGGGCGGCCCACGAAGCAGGCGAAACCGGCACGGTGGGCGGCCTCGGCCGGCTGCTCGGATGACTGGGTACGAACGCTCATGGCGCCCATTCTCCCTGATCCCCGGAGCCGCCCCGTACCGGACGTGTCCGGTGAGCTTTCCGAAACCCTCACGCAACGAAACGTCACGGAAACACACCCGTACGCGACCGGAAACGAGGGGCGGTGAATCTCTGACGAGCCCCGCACCCGTATCCGCTGGAGAAAGGCCGTGACGACCGTGACCCTGGCCGCGCCCCTCGCCGCGCCCCTGGCCGCGAAAGGCATCGACACCGGCGACACCGCCTGGCTGCTCGCCGCCACCGCGCTCGTACTGCTGATGACCCCGGGCCTGGCCCTCTTCTACGGCGGCATGGTCAGGACGAAGAGCGTCCTCAACATGCTGATGATGAGCTTCGTGTCGATCGCCCTGGTCACCGTGGTGTGGCTGGCGGCCGGGTACACGCTCGCGTTCGGCGACGACGCCTTCGGCGGCCTCATCGGGAACCTCGACCACCTCGGCATGGCGGGCATCGGGCCGGACAGCGTCCAGGGCACCGTGCCCACCGTGCTGTTCGCCACCTTCCAGCTGACCTTCGCGATCATCACGGCCGCCCTGATCAGCGGCGCCGTCGCGGACCGGGCGAAGTTCGGGGCGTGGCTGGTCTTCGTACCGGTGTGGGCGCTGCTCGTATACGTTCCGGTCACCCACTGGGTGTGGGGTCCCGGCGGCTGGATCGTGAGCGACCTCGGCGCCCTGGACTATGCGGGCGGTCTGCCGGTGGAGATCACCTCCGGCGCCTCGGGCCTCGCCCTGTGCCTGGTCCTCGGTCCCCGCCTGGGCTTCAAGAAGGACGCCATGCGCCCGCACAACCTGCCGATGGTCGTGCTGGGCGCGGGTCTGCTGTGGTTCGGCTGGTTCGGCTTCAACGCCGGCTCCGCCCTCGGCGCGAACGGTATGGCCGCCGCCGTGTTCCTCAACACCCTCGCCGCCGGCTGCACCGGCCTGCTGGGCTGGCTGTTCGTGGAGCAGCGACGCGACGGCCACCCGACGACGCTGGGCGCGGCCTCCGGCGCCGTCGCGGGTCTCGTCGCGATCACCCCGTCCTGCGGCTCGGTGTCGCTGCTCGGCGCGCTGGTCATCGGCCTCGCCGCCGGTGTCGTGTGCAGTTACGCGGTGAGCTGGAAGTTCAGGCTGAACTACGACGACTCCCTCGACGTCGTCGGCGTCCACCTGGTCGGCGGGATCATCGGCACGGTGCTCATCGGTGTCTTCGCCGTCGAGTCGATGACCGGCGGCCCCGAGGGCCTGCTGCACGGCGGCGGGCTCGGCCAGCTGGGCAGGCAGCTGGTGGCCGTGGTCGCCGTCGGGGCGTACGCGTTCCTCGTGACGTACGGCGTCGGCAGGCTGATCGACAGGCTGCTGGGCTTCCGCGCGGACGAGGAGCACGAGCACACCGGCCTCGACCTTACGGTCCACGCCGAGACGGCATACGATCACGGCGTCCTGGGCCACGGCGCCCCGGTCACCGCGTCCGTCCCGTCCATTTCCTCCACGCAGAAGGCCAAGGCTTAAGGCATGAAGCTCATCACCGCGATCGTCAAGCCGTACCGCCTCGACGAGGTCAAGACCGCCCTCCAGGAGATGGGCGTGAACGGTCTGACCGTCAGCGAGGCCAGCGGCTACGGGCGCCAGCGCGGCCACACCGAGGTCTACCGCGGCGCCGAGTACCAGGTCGACCTGGTCCCCAAGGTGCGGATCGAGGTCGTCGTCGACGACGCGGACTCCGAGGCCGTGATCGAGGCGATCGTGAAGGCCGCGCAGACCGGCAAGATCGGCGACGGCAAGGTGTGGGCGCTGCCCGTCGAGACGGTGGTGCGGGTCCGCACGGGCGAGCGGGGCCCGGACGCGCTCTGACGCGCGGGGCCGAGAGCGAGGCCGAGGGGTGGTGCCGCCGGACGGGCGGCACCACCCCTCGGCCGTTCACGTTCCGCGGATCAGTCGAACACGAACGGGCCGGGCGACTGCGGTCCGCTCGCCGTGCAGCTCACGGGGAAGCCGAAGACGACCATCCGCAGGGAGCCGCCGTACGCCTCCAGGCTGTCGCCGGGGGCGACGGTGCCGGTGAGCGGGCCGACGACCATGCCGTCGCCGGCGGCCATCGCCGGGTTCTCGGTGCCGGTGAAGGAGGTGGTGCCGCCGCCCGCCTTCACGAAGGTGAGCGTGGACTGGATGGAGTCCTCGGCGAAGGCGATCGGTGCGGTGATCCCCGAGGAGGAGAGGGTCACGGTGGCGGACGTGCCGTTCTGGGTGGCCGTGAGGGTGGCCGCGCCGGAGCCGCCGATCGCGCAGCTGGCATTGATCGTCGCGGACTGCGGGGTGACGGCCGCGGCGCTGGGGGCGAGAGCGAGGCCGGTGACGGCGAGCGTCCCCGCGGCGAACGCCGCGCCGACTCCGAGTCGTATGCGTCTCATCGAGCGATTTCCCTTCCCTTGCACGGGAGTTGCACGGGGCTTGGGGACAGCCCCGTACGGCCCGGTACGGGCATTGCCATGTGGGGGCGGAACAACGCGCGGCCGCGCGGCGGAATCTGACGGTCCGCCAGAGGAACGGCTCCATTGAGACGCGCGGCGCCCGAGATTGCAAGAGAAGCTCTGCCGGTCGCGCCCGGGGTCGACGAAAGTGGCCGAAGCCCTACGTCGGTTGCATGCTCAACCACTGCGGGAGGGACGCACACGCGGGCGTTTGGTCCCGTCCCGCGTGGGATGTCGACGGCCGGAACCGGATGTCCACTCGCCCACGCGTGGAACTCACGCCGACCCGGACGACTGTTACCGGCCGTAACGCTTGAGTGGGAGCGGCCCCGGCGGGGCTCAGCCCGCCGTCACCGTCGCCCGTACCGTGCCGTCCGGACCAGCCAGCAGCACCGGGGTTCCCGCGCCGCCGAGGTCGCGCACGGCGGCACGGTCCTCGTCGGAGACGGCGTCGGAGTCGCTCACCACGGCCGCCGCCTCCAGGGACTTCGCGCCGGAGGCCACCGCCATGGCGACGGCGGTGCGCAGCGCGCTGAGCCGCAGGGAGTCCAGGGCGACGGTTCCGGCGACGTACGTCCGGCCCGTCTCGTCGCGTACGGCCGCGCCCTCGGGCACGCCGTTGCGGGCCCGCGCGGAACGGGCCAGGGTGACGATCTTGCGGTCCTCGGGGTCGAGCGCGCTGCTGTCGGTCATGATCCGAGCATACGTAGCCGCGCGGCCGGCACCCACGCTCACCCCGCCACCGGGTACAGGGCCCCGCGCCTGCCCTCCGGCGAGACCAGCCGCTCCAGCTTGGCCGCGGTGTCCGCCTCGTCCAGCGGGGT
Organism: Streptomyces neyagawaensis; assembly: GCF_023516595.1. Taxonomy (GTDB): domain Bacteria; phylum Actinomycetota; class Actinomycetes; order Streptomycetales; family Streptomycetaceae; genus Streptomyces; species Streptomyces neyagawaensis. Next base: position 210,829 of record NZ_JAMGBG010000025.1, read on the forward strand.
GTGGAGCACGATGGTCAGATCGGGCCGGGCCGGCATCTTCATCACACTGGACTCCAGGCAGAGCAGCCCGAGCACCGGATGGTCCAGCTCCTTGCGGATCTGCCCGGCGTCCTCGATGTCCCGCCGCTCCCACAGGGCCGCGAACTCGGGGCTCACCGCCATGACCCGGGCCAGCAGCTCCCGCAGCCCCTCGTCGTCGGGCGTCGCCGAGCACGCCGCCCGGAACTGGGCGACGACCGAGCAGGCGTTCGCCTCCCAACTCCGGGAGCGGGAGCGGTACATCGGGTCGGTGAAGAAGTCCATCAGGCAGTTCTGGGTGACACCGGGGCGCACCCCGAGGACGAGGGCGGCCGCGTCGTTGTGGAGGACGCTGTTGTAGTACCGGTCCATGATGTGCGCCGGGTACGGCATCCACGCGTCCAGCATGCGCCGCAGCCCGTCGCACATGTCGCGGCGCTCGGGCTCCGGTTCGGGGACGGGCGGGTTGAGCCCGGCGAGGAGGTACAGGTGCCGCCGTTCGGCGCCGCTGAGCCGCAGCACCCGGGCGACGGCGTCGAGGACCTGCGGGGAGACGGAGATGTCCCGTCCCTGCTCCAGCCACTGGTACCAGGAGGCGCCCACGCCCGCGAGGACGGCGACCTCCTCACGGCGCAGACCGGGCGTACGACGCCGGGCCCCGCCGTCGGGCAGCCCGGCGTCGGCCGGGGAGACCCGGGCCCGCCTGCTCATCAGGAACTCACGCAGTTCGGTGCGGCGGTGCGTCCTGCCCGCCGCGGTCCCCGCGACCGCTGCCACGTGTCCGACTCCCCCGGTTCGACGGCATGCCGGCGGCCACCCCGCCGCCGGCCGACGGGTGGTGGTGCCACCACCAGGACAACTGCCCGCTCCCCATGGCTATTCCGGCCGCCGCACTGTCTTCCCATGGCAATCGACACCAAGTCCCCGGCCGCCGCCCCCGGCGGACGCACCGCCCTGTCCCCACGCGACCGTCTCGTCCTGTTCGTCCTGTGCGCCGCCCAGTTCATGGTCGCGCTCGACTTCTCCGTCCTGAACGTGGCGCTGCCCGTCCTCGGCCCCGACCTCGGCATGAGCCCGTCGGCGCTCCAGTGGGCGGTGACGGCGTTCGCGCTGCCCTCCGGCGGTTTCCTGCTCCTCTTCGGCCGGGTCGGCGACCTGTACGGCCGACGCCGGCTGTTCCTCGCCGGGCTGGCCCTGTTCGGCGCGGCCTCGGTGCTGGCGACGTTCGCCTGGGACCCGGCGTCGTTCCTGGCGGGCCGCGCGCTCCAGGGCCTCGGCGCCGCGGCGATCGTGCCGACGGGCATGTCGCTGCTGACGACCACGTTCCCGGAGGGGCCGGCCCGTGACCGCGCCCTCGGTGTCTCGGGCACCGTGCTGTCGCTGGGCTTCACCTTCGGGATGGTGGCCGGCGGGGTGATGACCGACGCGCTCGGCTGGCGCTCCACGATGGGTCTGCTCGCCGTCTTCGCACTGCTGGTGCTGCCGCTGGCCCCCGGTCTGCTGCCCGAGTCCCGCACCCCGGAGCGCCCGCGGCTGGACGTGCCCGGCGCGATCACGGTCACCGGTGGTCTGCTCGCCGTCATCTACGCCCTGTCCACCGCGGCGGAGCGCGGCTTCGGCGGCGCCGACGTGATCGGCACACTCGTCGTGGGTCTCGCCCTGCTGGTGGCCTTCGTCCGCGTCGAGTCCCGTGCGAAGGAGCCGCTGGTGTCCCTGCCGATGCTGCGGCGCCGGACGGTGGCGTGGGGCAACCTGGGCGGTCTCGTCACCTTCTCGATGATGTCGACGGTGGTCTTCGTCCTGACGCTCTACCTCCAGGAGACCCTGCGGCTGTCGGCGTTCGAGACGGGCCTGGTCTTCGGCACCCAGGGGCTGCTGTCGGCGGTGGCCGGCACCTACGCCCCCCGCGTCATCGGCCGCTTCGGCGCCCGCCGCACCCTGGTCGCCTCCCTGGCCGGCCAGGGCGTGCTGACCGCCGCCCTGCTGGGGATCGGCGAGGCCGGCTGGTCGGTGTGGCTCGCGGTGGCCGCGGTCTCCCTGGCGAGCATGTGCCACCTGGGCGCGATCATCTCCTACGGCCTGACCGTGACCTCCGGTGTCCCCGACCACGAACAGGGCCTCGCCACCGGCCTGGTGACCTCCACCCAGCAGGTCGGTATCACCGTCGGCATCCCGCTCCTCGGTGTCCTCGCCACCACCTCGGGCGATCTGCTCGCCGGGGTCCACCTGGTGCTCGCCCTGGACACGGCGATCGTCCTGGCGGCGGCGGTCCTGGTCGCGGTGGGTCTGCGCGTGGGGCGCGGCGCGTCAGGGGCGGTCGAGGCGCAGCCGCTCGGCTCGCGGTAGCCCGGCCACGACCAGGTCGTACGAGTCCTCGATGAGCTCCCGGACAACGGCGTCCGGGAGATCGCCGTCGACCGTCACCGTGTTCCAGTGGCGCTTGTTCATGTGGTAGCCGGGGGCGATCAGACCGGGGTGCTCGCCGCGCAGCCGGACCGCGTCCTCGGGGTCGCACTTGAGGTTGACCTTCAGGGGCCGCTGCTCCGTCCAGCTCAGCGCGAACATCTTGCCGAGGACCTTGAAGACGGAGATCTCCGGACGGAACGGGAAGTCCTCGACGGCCTCGTCGAAGGACAGGCAGAAGGCGCGCAGCTCGTCGGGGGTCATTCCGCCTTGGCCTCCTCCTCCGCCGGCTCGACCGGGCCGATCGGCTCCACCAGCACCGTGACGATCTTGTTCCGGCGGCCGGCCGCGGCCTCCGCGGTGAGCCGCAGTTCCCGCCCGTCGGGCAGTTCCACGACCGAGGAGGCGCCGGCGATGGGCACCCGCCCCAGCGCCTTGGCGAGGAGACCACCGACGGTCTCCACGTCCTCGTCGTCGTAGGCGTCGAGGCCGTACAGCTCACCGAGGTCGGTGATGTCGAGGCGGGCGGTGACCCGGTGGCGGTCGTCGCCGAGCTCCTCCACCGGGGGCAGCTCCCGGTCGTACTCGTCGGTGATCTCGCCGACGATCTCCTCCAGGATGTCCTCGATGGTGACGATGCCGGCGGTGCCGCCGTACTCGTCGATGACGACGGCGACGTGATTGCGTTCCTGCTGCATCTCGCGGAGCAGGTCGCCGGCGTTCTTGGTGTCGGGGACGAAGACCGCGGGGCGCATGGCGGTGGAGACCAGTTCGTTCTCGGCGTCGCGGTTGATGTGCGTCCTACGGGCCATGTCCTTGAGGTAGACCACGCCGACGATGTCGTCCTCGCTCTCCCCGGTGACGGGGATGCGGGAGAAACCGGACCGCAGGGCGAGGGTGAGCGCCTGGCGGATCGTCTTGTACCGCTCGATGACGACGAGGTCGGTGCGCGGGACCATCACCTCGCGGACGAGGGTGTCGCCGAGTTCGAACACCGAGTGCACCATGCGGCGCTCCTCGGCCTCGATCAGTGACTCCTGCTCGGCGAGGTCGACCATTGCGCGCAGCTCCGCCTCGGAGGCGAAGGGGCCGCGGCGGAAGCCCTTGCCGGGGGTGAGCGCGTTGCCGATGAGGATCAGCAGGGCCGGGACGGGGCCCATGATCCGGGCCAGCGGCAGCAGCACGTACGCCGCGGCCGTGGCCGTGTTCAGGGGGTGCTGGCGGCCGATGGTGCGCGGGGAGACGCCGACGGCGACATAGGAGACGAGGACCATGACGCCGATGGCGACGGCCAGCGCCTGCCAGGTCTCGTCGAACTCCTTCAAGCACGCGTACGTGACGAGGGCCGCGGCGGCCATCTCGCACGCCACGCGCACCAGGAGCGCGACGTTCAGATAGCGGGTCGGGTCGGCCGTGACCTGGGCGAGCTTGGCGCTGCCGCGCCGCCCGGACCGTACGGCCTCCTCGGCCCGGAAGCTGGAGACCCGGGCGAGGCCCGCCTCCGCGCAGGCGGCGAGCCAGGCGACGACGACCAGGGCGACGGCACCGCTGACGAGGGATGCGCTCATGACACGGTCGGGGCCGGGGACGGGCCGGTGAGGCCCTTCTCCGCGCGCCAGCCGTCCACGATGGCCGCCTGGAGACCGAACATCTCGGCCTTCTCGTCGGGCTCCTCGTGGTCGTAGCCGAGGAGGTGCAGCACTCCGTGGACGGTCAGGAGCTGGAGCTCCTCGTCCATGGAGTGCTGTGTGGCCGCTTCCTTGCCCTGTTTCTCGGCGACCTCGGGGCACAGCACGATGTCCCCGAGGAGGCCCTGCGGCGGCTCGTCGTCGTCCTTCGACGGCGGACGCAGCTCGTCCATGGGAAAGGACATGACATCCGTGGGGCCGGGCAGGTCCATCCACTGGATGTGCAGCTGCTCCATGGCGTCGGCGTCCACGACGATCACCGACAGTTCGGAGAGCGGGTGGATGCGCATCCGCGCGAGTGCGTAGCGGGCGATGTCGAGGATCGCCTGCTCGTCGACCTCGGTTCCGGACTCGTTGTTGACGTCGATCGACATGGCGCTGTGCTTGTCTACTTCCCCTTGTGCCCGGCCCTGCCGCGGCTCTTGTGGGAGCCGTTCTGGGTGCCGTGCTGGCTGTCGTACTGCTCGTACGCGTCGACGATACGGCCGACGAGCTTGTGCCGGACGACATCCTGCGACGACAGCCGGGAGAAGTGCACGTCCTCGACGCCGTCCAGGATGTCCTGGACCTGGCGCAGACCGGACTTCGTGCCGTCCGGCAGGTCGACCTGCGTCACGTCACCCGTGATCACGATCTTCGAGTCGAAGCCGAGGCGGGTGAGGAACATCTTCATCTGCTCGGGCGAGGTGTTCTGGGCCTCGTCGAGGATGATGAAGGCGTCGTTGAGCGTACGGCCGCGCATGTACGCCAGGGGCGCGACCTCGATGGTCCCGGCGGCCATGAGCCTCGGGATCGAGTCGGGGTCGAGCATGTCGTGCAGCGCGTCGTACAGCGGGCGCAGGTAGGGGTCGATCTTCTCGTAGAGGGTGCCCGGCAGGAAGCCGAGCCGCTCGCCGGCCTCGACGGCGGGGCGGGTCAGGATGATGCGGTTGACCTGCTTGGACTGCAGGGCCTGTACGGCCTTGGCCATCGCCAGGTAGGTCTTGCCGGTGCCGGCGGGGCCGATGCCGAAGACGATGGTGTGCTTGTCGATCGCGTCGACGTACCGCTTCTGGTTGAGCGTCTTGGGGCGGATGGTGCGGCCGCGCGAGGACAGGATGTTCTGCGTGAGCACCTCGGCCGGGGTCTCCTGGCCGTCGCCCTTGCCGTTCTCACTCGCCCTCAGCATGGCGATCGAGCGTTCCACTGCGTCCTCCGTCATCGGCTGTCCGGTGCGGAGCACCAGCATCATCTCGTCGAACAGGCGCTGGACGAGAGCGACTTCCGGGGCGTCGCCGACCGCGCTGATCTCATTGCCCCGGACGTGGATGTCGACCGCCGGGAAGGCCTTCTCGATCACGCGCAGGAGGGAGTCGCCGGAACCCAGCACGGTCACCATGGGGTGCGCCGCGGGGACGGTGAACTGCGCTCTCGCCTTGTCCTGCGCGGGGGTGTGAGCTGTGGGTGTCTGCGTCATGGGCCGGCTCTGGGGCCGCACGTCCTCCTTGTAACGGCTCGCAGGCCCTGTACGGGGGCTGCGCTTGCGATTCAAGGGTACGCCGGGGCACCGACAACACCGTAGGAGTTTTCGACGGCGCGGATGAGCTTCGGGGGCTCGATGGCTCAGCGCCAGAGCGGGGCGCCCGCCGTGCCCCCGGTCGCGGCCTCGATCTTGGCTCTGGTCTCCGTCATCACCCGCACGATGCGGTCCTCGTGGGCCGGGGTCAGGCGGGTGGTCGGCACCGAGCAGCTGATGGCGTCGCGGGCCGGGGTGTCGTAGCGCAGGGTGAAGCCGAACCCGACGATGCCGGGGACGCCCTCCTCGCGGTCGACGGAGTGGCCGCGGGCGCGGGTGGCGGCAAGGTCGGCGACAAGGGAGGCGCGGGTGGTGCGGGTGCGGGGGGTGAGCGCCTCGTACGGGCCCTCGGGCAGCTCCTCGTCGGGGCGCTCGGCGAGGAGGGCCTTGCCGAGGGCACCGGCGTGGGCGGGGAGGCGGCGGCCGACGCGGCTGATCGTGCGCAGGTACTCGTGGGACTCGCGGGTGGCCAGGTAGGCCACGTCCATGCCGTCGAGGCGGGCCAGGTGGATGGTCTCGCCGAGCGCCTCGGACGCCTCGTCGAGGTACGGCCGTACGGCGCGCACACGCGGGTCGGAGTCGAGATAGCCGGTGCCGGTGAGCAGGGCGCGGATGCCGATGCCGTAGAGGGAGCCGGTGGTGTCGGTGCGGACCCAGCCCCGGCCGATCAGCGTCTGGAGCAGCGCGTACATCGAGCTGCGCGGGACCCCCAGCGCGTCCGCCAGTTCCTGGAGCCGGGCCGGTCGGTCGCCGCGCGCGGCCAGCAGTTCCAGCAGGTCGAGGGTGCGCGCGGCCGATTTCACCTCACGGACGCCCCCCGCGCCCTCTGTCTCCGCCATGCGCCGATCGTATGCGGCACGCCCTGCCCATTGACGCCCGTCATTCATATATCTAACCTCCATCCCCATACATGGAGAGCGTCTACATAGGGAGATGACGTTCAGTGGGCCTCGACTCGGACCTCCGCGCGGCCACGGTCCGGCGGCTGCGCGACGGCATGGCGAACGGCGTCCTGTCGTTCCCGCTCACCAGCTTCCGCGCCGACGGCTCCCTCGACCTCGACGGCTTCGCCACGTACCTCGACGGGCAGGTCGCGACCGGCCCCGGCGCGGTCTTCCCCGCCTGCGGCACGGGCGAGTTCTTCTCCCTGGACGAGGACGAGTACCGGCAGGCCGTGACCGCCGCCGTGGAGGTGACGGCCGGGCGGGTGCCGGTGGTGGCCGGGATCGGCTACGGGTGGGCGCAGGCCGTGCGGTTCGCGCGGATCGCCGAGGAGGCCGGCGCCGACGCGCTGCTGGTGCTGCCGCATTACCTGGTGGCCGCCCCGCAGGACGGGCTGGTCGGGCAGGTGGAGGAGATCGCCGCGCGGACCCGGCTGCCGCTCGTCGTCTACCAGCGCGACCAGGTCTCCTTCACCGCGGAGTCGCTCCGCCGGATCGCCCGCGTCCCGAACGTCGTCGGCCTGAAGGACGGGCACAGCGACCTCGACCGGCTCCAGCGCCTCACTCTCGCCGCCCCCGAGGGCTTCCTCTTCTTCAACGGCGCCGCGACCGCCGAGGTGCAGGCCCGCGCGTACGCCACGGTCGGTGTCCCGGCGTACTCCTCCGCCGTCCACGCCTTCGCGCCCGAGATCGCCGGGGCGTTCTTCGGCGCGTTGCGGCGCGGCGACGACCCGGCGGTGGAGAGGCTGCTGCGTGCGTTCTACGTCCCCCTCGTCGAGCTGCGGGACCGGTGTCCCGGGTACGCGGTGTCGCTGGTGAAGGCGGCCGCCCGGCTGCGCGGCCGTCCCGTCGGCCCGGTCCGCGCCCCGCTCACCGACCCCTCGGCCGCCGATCTCGCCGACCTGGAACGGCTGCTGGCCACCGGCCTCGCCCTCGCCGCGGACCTCGCCACCACGACACCCGCCGCCCCCACCGACGCGGTGCCCGGCGGCACCGCGCCCGCCGCCCCCACCGTAGGAGCCGCTCTGTGACCGCCGTCCGCGATCTGACCGTCGCCGAGGTCCGGCTGACCCCGATCCTGGTCGCCGACCCCCCGCTGCTGAACACCCAGGGCGTGCACCAGCCGTACACGCCCCGGCTGATCGTGGAGGTCGTGACCGCCGACGGGACCACGGGCGTCGGCGAGACGTACGGCGACACGAAGTACCTGGAGCTGGCGCGGCCGTTCGCGACGCGGCTTGTGGGCCGCTCGGTCGACGATCTGAACGGCCTGTTCGGCGTCGCCGACGAGGTCGCGGTCGACGCCTCACGGACCTCCGGTCAGGTGGACGTGGGTGGCCTGCGCGGGGTGCAGACCGCCGACAAGCTGCGGCTCTCGGTCGTCTCCGCGTTCGAGGTGGCCTGCCTGGACGCCCTCGGCAAGGCGCTGGGCCTGCCGGTGCACGCCCTGCTCGGCGGCAAGGTCCGGGACACGGTGGAGTACAGCGCGTACCTGTTCTACAAGTGGGCCGACCATCCCGAGGGCGTCCCCTGCGAGAAGGACGACTGGGGCGCGGCCCTCGACCCGGCCGGGGTGGTGGAGCAGGCCCGGAGGTTCACCGAGCGCTACGGCTTCACGTCCTTCAAGCTCAAGGGCGGTGTCTTCCCGCCGGACGAGGAGATCGCCGCGGTCCGCGCCCTCGCGGAGGCGTTCCCCGGCCGACCGCTGCGGCTCGACCCCAACGGGGCCTGGTCCGTGGAGACCTCCGTGCGGGTCGCGGACGCCCTGGCCGACGTCCTCGAATACCTGGAGGACCCGGCGCTGGGCACGCCCGCCATGGCCGAGGTCGCGGCGCACACGCCGGTGCCGCTCGCCACCAACATGTGCGTGACGACGTTCGCCGAGATCAAGGAGGCGTTCACGAAGGACGCCGTCCAGGTCGTCCTGTCGGACCACCACTACTGGGGCGGTCTGCGCAACACCCGTGAGCTGGCCGCGATCTGCCGTGCCTTCGGCGTCGGCGTCTCCATGCACTCCAACACCCACCTCGGCATCAGTCTCGCCGCGATGACCCATGTGGCGTCCACGGTGCCGAACCTCCACCACGCCTGCGACTCCCACTACCCCTGGCAGTCCGAGGACGTCCTCACCGAGCGCCTCACCTTCCAGAACGGCACCGTACGGGTGTCCGACGCGCCGGGCCTGGGCGTCGAACTGGACCGCGCCCGGCTGGCCCTCCTCCACGAGCGGTGGCTGGCCGACGACGGCTCCCTCCACGACCGTGACGACGAGGCGGCGATGCGGGTGGCGGACCCGGCCTGGAGCACACCGTCGGTGCCGCGCTGGTGAACGGCCCCACCGCCCGCCGACGGGCGCCGGAGGACCGCGTGTCCCCGGTCCGCGTCGGCCCGGCGGGGCCATCGTGGAGGCATGGACGACAAGCGTGGCGACGTGTGGGCGGCCGGTGACGCCTACGAGCGGTACATGGGCCGGTGGAGCCGTCCGGTCGCGGAGCGGTTCACGACGTGGCTCGGCCTCCCGGACGGCGCGCGGTGGCTGGACGTGGGGTGCGGCACCGGAGCGCTGACCGCGACGGTGGCGGCCCGCTGCCGACCGCGCACCGTGGTGGGGCTGGACCGGTCCGCCGGGTTCGTGGCCTCGGCCCGTGCCGCGGTACCCGCGCCCGCGCACTTCGTGGTGGCCGACGCGGTGGCGCCGCCGGTGCGCGACGGGGTGTTCGACGCGGTGGTCAGCGGGCTGGCGCTCAACTTCCTCCCCGCGCCGGGCGCGGCGGTCGCCGCGTGGGCCCGGCTGGTGCGGCCCGGAGGCCTGATCGCGGCGTACGTGTGGGACTACGCGGAGGGCATGGAGTTCCTACGACGGTTCTGGGACACCGCGGTCACGCTGGACCCGTCGGCAGCCCCGCTGGACGAGGGCCGCCGCTTCCCGGTCTGCCGCCCGGAACCCCTGCGCGCGCTGTGGACGGAGGCGGGGCTGACCGAGGTGGCGGTCACCCCGATCGAGGTCCCCACGGTCTTCACCGGCTTCGCGGACTTCTGGCAGCCGTTCCTGGCCGGCCAGGGCCCCGCCCCCGGCTACGTCACAGCCCTCACCCCACCCGCCCGCGACCGCCTGCACGACACGCTCACCAGAGCCGTCCCCGCCCACCCGGACGGCTCGATCACCCTGACCGCCCGGGCCTGGGCGATCAAAGGCCGACGGTGAAACCCCCGCCCGCCAAGGGGCGCGGGGAACTGCGCGACAAGCCACACACCACCCGCACCCGCCGACGAAGGGCGCACCCCCGCTCGGTAAAGGGGCGCGGGGAACTGCGCGACAAGCCACACACCACCCGCACCCGCCCAGAAAGCGCGCCCCCACCCCCTCACAGCGCCTGGGCAGTGAAAGACCGACACGAAACCCCCGCCCCGCAAGGGGCGCGAGGAACTGCGCGACCAACCCCCACCACCCGCACCCGCCAACGAAGCACACCCCCCGCCCCCTCACGCGCCCCACCCCACCCAGCGGAGCGTTTTGGTGCAGACTGGCCAGATCCACGCACCACCGCCAGGGAGCACACCGTGACCGCGTTCAAAGGGGAGCGTCCACACCACCGGCCCCAGACCGACCCGCTGTCGGCCATGAGGACCCCGGACGACCCGCCCTGGGACGTGTATCTGACCGGCACCGTCTTCCTCGACATCATCTTCACCGGCCTCGACTCCGCCCCGGTCCGCGGCACCGAGTCCTGGGCCCGCGGCATGGGCTCCAGCCCCGGCGGCGTGGCGAACATGGCCACGGCGCTGGCCCGGCTCGGCCTGCGGACCTCCCTCGCCGCGGCCTTCGGCGACGACCACTACGGCGAGTACTGCTGGGACGCCCTGGAGCAGGGCGAGGGCATCGACCTGTCCGCCTCCCGCACCGTCCCAGGCTGGCACTCCCCGGTCACCGTCTCCATGGCGTACGAGGGCGAACGCACGATGGTCTCGCACGGCCACGCCGCCCCCGCGGAGGAGTCCGCGCCGGAGTGCCCGCCGTTCGCGCGCGCCGCCGTCGCCTCCCTCGCGCCCGGCGTGCGTGCCCCCTGGATCGCGCAGGCCTCGCGCAAGGGCACCCGGATCTTCGCGGACGTCGGTTGGGACGAGACCGGCGCCTGGGATCTGGCGGGGCTGCCCGACCTCGCCCACTGCGAGGCGTTCCTGCCGAACGCGGAGGAGGCCATGCGGTACACCCGCGCCGACTGCCCCCGCGCCGCCGCCCGCGCCCTCACGGAGCACGTCCCGGTGGCGGTGGTGACGCTCGGCGCGGAGGGCGCGTACGCGGTGGACGGCCGTACCGGCGAGACCGCGGAGGTGCCGGCGATCGCGGTGGAGGCCCTCGACCCCACGGGCGCCGGCGATGTGTTCGTGGCCGGTTTCGTCACCGGCACCCTCGCGGACTGGCCCCTGGCGGACCGGCTGGCCTTCGCCGGGCTGACCGCCGCCCTGTCGGTCCAGGAGTTCGGCGGGTCACTGTCGGCGCCCGGCTGGTCCGAGATCGCCGCGTGGTGGCGCCGGGTGCGGTCCCTCGACGTCCAGGACCCCGCCGCCCTGCGCCGCTACGCCTTCCTGGAGGACTTCCTCCCCGAGGGGCCCGTGGCCCCCTGGCCGCTGCGCCGCGCGGTCCCCACCATCGGCTTCCGCCGCTCGGCCTGAAGTGAACTTCCCTGCGGCCTGAAGTGAACTCCCCTGCGCGGAAGGGCGGTTGAGAACCCCTCCGCGCAGCCGGGGCGTCTGTGACTACCCCGCCGCACACGCCCCAAACACAACGTGATTCACATCACACGCTTTGCGTTTCTTCCGTGCTCCGCGACCTTGATACAAATTCTCCGCGCGTCCCTGTCCGTCGACAGCCGCCCAATTCCCTTGCCGGGCCGCGGTCGTCGGGGTCCGGAGCCGCACCCTCGCACGTCCAGGAACGCCCGTGTCCCCCCGCACCCCCACCCTGCCCTGGCCCCTCGTCGCCCTTTTCACGGCCGGGTACCTCGCCGCGTACCTCCTGCCGACCACCGTCGGCCGGCTCGACGCGGGCCTCCCCCTCACCGCCACCGAGGCCGGCGCCGTCGGCAGCGCCCTGCTCCTGGGTTCGGCCACGGCCGGCTTCACGCTCGCCGCGCAGGTGGAGCGGTTCGGCCCCCGCCGCCTCGCCCGCGTCGGCCTGCTGCTCGCGGCCGCCGGCTACGGCACCGCCGCCCTCACCACCAGCCTCCCCGCGGTCGTCGCGGGAGCGGTCCTCGGCGGCTTCGGCTCGGGCACGGCGACCGCCGTGGCCGCCGCCGGCATCGCCGCGCAGCGGGACCCCCACCGGGTGTCCACGACGGGTCTGCTGGGTGTCTCGGCGCTGGCCGGCGCCCTCTATCTGACGATCCCCCAGCTGGGCCCCGGCCATGGCGTGCCGCTCGCCGCCCTCGCCGTCACGGCCCTGCTCACCCTGCCGGTGACCGGCCGTCTCACCACCGCCGTGGCCGCCGCCCCCACCGGCGGGGAACGCGGCCCGCTCCCCCACCGCCGCTCGGGGCTGGTCCTCGCCGCGACCCTCCTGATGTGGTCCCTCGCGCAGAACTCCCTGTGGGGCGTGAGCGGCCGCATCGGCACCACCCAGGCCGGGCTCACCGAGGTCACCGTCGGCGCGGTCTTCGCGGCGGCCCTCGGCGCGGGCCTGCTCGGGGTGATCGGCGCGGGTGCGCTGGGCGCGCGGCTGGGCCGGGCGCTGCCCATCGGCGGCGGCACCGCGCTCATCGCGGGCTGTATCGCGCTGAGCGCCTCGGCGACCGACCTGACCAGCTTCGCCACGGGCGAGATCGCCTGGAACGTGCTCTACCCGGTCGTGCTGTCGTATCTGATCGGTCTCGCCGCCTCGCTCGACCCGCGCGGCCGCTGGGCCGTCCTCGTCGGCTCCGCGTCCTCGCTCGGCACGGCCGCCGGCCCCCTCACCGGCAGTCTGCTCTCCGCGCACGCCGGTTTCCCGGCGATGGGCGCGATCCTGGCCGTGGGCCTGCTCCTGATCGCCGCCCCCATGACGGCCGTGGCCCTGCGCACCACGACCGCCACGACCGAGCACGCCCGCTACCGGGACCGGTCGGCCACCGAGCAGCCGGAGTACCGCCCGGCGGCCTGACCGCGGTCGGGTTCGGCGCCCGTCGCCCGTCACCCGTCGCCCCGTCAGAACTGGCAGGCGTCAGAACTCGTACGCGTCGACCTCGGCGAGATACCGGGCCCGCCGCTCCTCGTCGTCCTCCAGGAAGGAGGCGGTGAAGGAGTTGCGGGCCAGCTCGCGCAGCCGCTCCTCGCTCAGGCCGAGGGTGCGGTGGACGGCGTCGAAGTTGTCGCCGACGTAGCCGCCGAAGTAGGCGGGGTCGTCGGAGTTGACCGTGCAGAGCAGTCCCGCGTCGAGCATGGCGGGCAGGGGGTGGTCGGCGAGGGTGTCGACGGTCCGCAGCCGGACGTTGGACAGCGGACACAGCGTCAGCGGGATCCGCTCGCGCACGAGCCGCTCGACGAGCGCCGGGTCCTCCATGCAGCGCAGCCCGTGGTCGACCCGCTCGACACCGAGCACGTCCAGGGCCTCGGCGATGTACTCCGGCGGCCCCTCCTCACCCGCGTGCGCGACCCGCCGCAGCCCGAGCCGGGCAGCGGCCTCGTACACCTCGCGGAACTTGACCGGCGGGTGTCCGACCTCGGCGGAGTCGAGTCCGATGCCGGTGATCCGGTCGAGGTACGGGTGGGCGGCCTGAAGGGTCTCCATGGCGGAGGCGGCGGACTCGTCGCGCAGGAAGCACATGATGAGCCGGGTGGAGATCCCGTGGGTCTCCTCGCTCTTCTCCAGCGCCCGCCACAGCCCCTCGACGACGGTGCCCATGGCCACCCCGCGGGCGGTGTGCGCCTGCGGATCGAAGAACATCTCCACGTGCCGTACGCCCTGCGCCGCGGCCCGGGTGAGATAGGCGTCGGCGAGGTCCGCGAAGTCCCGCTCGGTGCGGAGCACGGCCATCAGCTCGTAGTACAGGTTCAGGAACGACTGGAGGTCCTCGAACCGGTACGCCTCGCGGAGCGCGTCCGTGTCGGCGTACGGCAGGGTCACCCCGTTCCGCGCGGCCAGCTCGAACGCCAGCTCCGGCTCCAGGGTTCCTTCGATGTGCAGGTGCAGTTCAGCTTTGGGGAGGGACATCAAAGCATGATACGTCCGGCATGCCGCGATTTCGCATCCGCACGGCCGTCACCGCCGTTTCGGCAGCGCCACCCTCATCAGGTCGTGCGCCACGCTCAGCTCCCCCTCGAACCCGGCGGCCCGCGCCTGCCGTTCGAACTCGTCCGGCTCCGTGTAGCGCTGGCTGAAGTGGGTCAGCACGAGGTGCCGTACGCCGCAGTCGCGGGCCACGGAGGCGGCCTGACCGGCGGTCAGATGGCCGTGGTCCACGGCGAGTTCGATGTCCTCGTTGAGGAACGTGGACTCGATGACGAGCATGTCGGCGCTGTCCGCGAGGGCGTACACCCCGTCGCACAGCCGGGTGTCCATGATGAACGCGAACCGCTGTCCGCGCCGCAGCTCGCTCACGTCGTCCAGCGACACGCCGCCAAGGCTGCCCTCCCGCTGGATCCGCCCGATGTCCGGCCCCTTGATGCCGTGCTCGGCGAGCCGCTCGGGCAGCATGCGGCGCCCGTCGGGTTCGACGAGCCGGTAGCCGTAGGACTCCACGGGGTGGGAGAGCTTGCGCGCGTCGAGGGTGTACGCGGGGGTGGTGGCCAGCACGGCGCCCTCCCCGTCGACGGGGACCTCCGTGATCGGCACGGTCTCCCGGTATGCCGTCGCGTACCGCAGCCGGTCGAAGAACCGTTTGCCGGAGCGCGGGTAGTGCGCGGTGATCTCGTGCGGGACGCGGTCGAGATTGATGCGCTGGATGACCCCGGCGAGCCCGAGCGAGTGGTCACCGTGGAAGTGGGTGACGCACAGGCGGTTCAGGTCGTGTGCGGCGACACCGGCGCGCAGCATCTGGCGCTGGGTGCCCTCGCCGGGGTCGAACAGCAGGCCCTGACCGTCCCACCGCAGGAGGTAGCCGTTGTGGTTGCGGTGCCGGGTCGGGACCTGGCTGGCGGTGCCGAGGACCACCAGTTCACGTGAGGACACGGCTCGTCACCCGGGGGGCCACTGGAGGCCGCGGCCGCCGATGACGTGCGCGTGGGCGTGCCAGACGGTCTGACCGGCGCCGCTGCCGGTGTTGAAGACGATGCGGTAGCTCTCCAGCTTGTCCTCGTCCGCGACGGCCTGGGTCTCGCGCAGGACGTCCGCGGCGAGCGCGGGGGCCGCGGTGGCGAGCGAGGCGGCGTCCGGATAGTGCGCCTTCGGGATCACCAGGACGTGGGTCGGCGCCTGCGGGTTGATGTCCCGGAACGCGACGGTCGTCTCCGACTCCCTCACGATCGTCGCCGGTACGTGCCCCGCCGCGATCTTGCAGAACAGACAGTCGTCCTGCGGCTCCCCTGCCATACGTCGCCTCCGCTCCGCCACTGTGATCACTACGCGCGCCATCGTATCGACCGGGGTGCGCCGTCGCTGCGCGAATTGGGGGGCCGGGGGGTTCGTGGGTCGATGCGGGTGGATGGGGGCTGGTCGCGCCCACGCGGCGGAGCCGCATGTGTCACCGCCCCGCGCCCCTGGAGGGATGGCCCTGCGGCCCACCCTTCCCTGAAAAGCACGGGGCGTAGCCCCGGTCGCTGTTCAGGGGCGCGGGGAACTGCGCGAACGGCCCCCACCGACCCGCACCCGCCCAACAAACAGCGCGCCCCGAGCTACTAGGCGCCCTCACCCGGCAGCCCCGGTGCCGTCTTCGCCGGCGTCTCCTCCAGCCCCGCCAACGCGATCCGGATCGCCTCGTCCAGCTGCGGATCACGCCCGGCCGCATGGTCCTGCGGCGCCTGCACGACCTCGACGTCCGGATCGACGCCGTGGTTCTCGACGCCCCACCCGTACCCCTCCAGCCAGAACGCGTACTTCGGCTGGGTCACCAGCGTCCCGTCGACGAGCCGGTACCGGCTGTCGATCCCGACGACCCCGCCCCACGTCCGCGTCCCGACGACCGGCCCGATCCCGAGCGCCTTGATCGCCGCGTTCACGATGTCCCCGTCGGACCCGGAGAACTCGTTGGCGACGGCGACGACGGGCCCCCGGGGCGCGTCGTCGGGGTAGCTGGTCGGCCGCATCCCGCGCGGCAGGTCCCAGCCGACGATCCGCCGCGCCAGTTTCTCCACGACGAGCTGCGAGGTGTGTCCGCCCCGGTTCTCCCGGACGTCCACGACGAGGCCCTCCCGCGCGACCTCGACCCGCAGGTCCCGGTGGAGTTGTGCCCAGCCGGAGCCGACCATGTCGGGCACATGCAGATAGCCGAGACGGCCGCCGGACTTCTCGTGGACGTACGCCCGCCGGTCCGCCACCCACGCGTGGTACCGCA
Organism: Streptomyces neyagawaensis; assembly: GCF_023516595.1. GTDB lineage: Bacteria > Actinomycetota > Actinomycetes > Streptomycetales > Streptomycetaceae > Streptomyces > Streptomyces neyagawaensis. The sequence goes on from NZ_JAMGBG010000025.1 coordinate 226,898, forward strand.
GGGGTTCCTCGTCCGCGATGGGCACGACGACGGCGTGGCGCGGGTCGCCGCCCCCGGAGGGCAGGACGGTCAGTTCGACCGCCTTGCCCGCGGTGCCGACGAGCAGCGGTCCGGGCCCGGCCACGGGGTCGACCGGCTGTCCGCCGACGGCGACGATCGCGTCCCCGGCCCGGACGGCCACGCCGGGCGCGGCGAGCGGCGCGTGCGCGTCGGGGTCGGACGTCTCGGAGGGCAGGACGCGGTCGATGCGCCAGGTCCCGTCCTCGTGCCGGGAGATGTCCGCGCCGAGGAGCCCCTGCCGCCGGTCGCCGAAGCCTCCGCCGCCGCGCGGGGTGACGTAGGCGTGTGAGGTGCCCAGTTCGCCCTGCACCTCCCACAGCAGGTCGACGAGGTCGTCGTGGGTGGCGACCCGGTCGAGGACGGGCCGGTAGCGGTCGAGGACGGCCTGCCAGTCGACGCCGCCGAGGTCGGGGCGCCAGAAGTTGTCCCGCATGAGGCGGCCGGTCTCGTCGAACATCTGCCGCCATTCGGCGGCCGGGTCGACGGTCTGGCGTACGCGGCTGAGGTCGACGGTGATGTTGCTGTCGCTGTCGTCGTCGCCCGAGGCCCGCCGGTCGCTGGGGACGACCTTGAGTTTGCCGTCGGTCCACAGCAGCACCCGTTTGCCGTCGCCGCTGACGGCGTAGTGCTCGGCGTCGGAGGCGAGGTACTCCAGGCGCCGCTGGGCGAGGTCGTACCGCTCCAGGGACGTCTTCGGGACGGGGTCGTCGGGGGTGGCCCGGGAGTGGCCGAGGACGCCGGTGACGGGGTGGCGCAGCCACAGCACACCGTCCTTGGCGGCGCGGAGCGTGGAGTAGCGGGCGGCCTCGACGGGGAAGGGCACGATCCGGTCGGCGAGCCCTTCGAGGTCGATACGGGTGGCGGGGGCGCCCTCGCTGTCCGGGGTCTCCTCCTTGTCGGGCGCCTCGAACGGCCGGCCGTGGCGCTGCGGCCCGAACGGTGACGGGGTGGTCGCGGCGAGCGTGATGAGGTGCGGGCGGGCCCCGCTGACGAAGTGCAGGTCGAAGACGTGTTCGTCGTAGACGGGGTCGAAGGCGCGCGCGGAGAGGAAGGCCAGGTGCTTGCCGTCGAGGGTGAACGCCGGGGAGAAGTCCTGGAAGCGCAGCGGGGTGGCCTCGGTGACGGACAGGTCGGCGGTGTTGGCGAGCTTGAGCTGGCGCAGGGGGCGCGCGCCGGGGTGCGACCAGGCGAGCCAGCCGGAGTCGGGTGAGAAGACGAGTCCGGTCACCTCCCCGTCCTCGCTGCGGTCGACCTCCCGGACCTCGCCCGTCTCCCGCTCGACGAGCAGGACCCGTCCGTCGTGCGCGGCGACGGCGATCCGGCTGCCGTCGGGGGCGACGGCGAGCCCGAGGACGCGGCCCAGCCGGCCGGCGGCGAGCCGGCGCGGTGTGGTGCCGGGTCCGGCTCCCGTCGCGGGGGCGAACTCCAGCGCGTCGTCGCCCTCCGCGTCGGTCACCCAGACCACCCATTCCTCGCCCTCCACCCGGAAGGCGCGGGGCAGCCGGGCCCGCACCCCCTGCTCGGCGGCGAGCGCGCGGGCGGGGCCGGAGCGGTGGGTGACCCAGTGGACGGAGCCGCGGACGGCGACCGCGCTGCCCCGGGCGGTGTGGTCGGGTGAGGCGGAGCCGAACCAGCGGGAGGCGTTCACCGGGAACGGCTGGAGGTCGACGCGCTGCCCGCCCAGCCGGACGTCGATCCTGCGCGGCTCGGCCCCGTCGAGGTCGTCGAGCAGCCACAGTTCACCGGCGGAGGAGTACACGACGCGGGTTCCGTCGGTGGCCGCGTGCCGGGCGTAGAAGCCGTCGGTGGGCGTATGGCGCCGCAGGTCGGAGCCGTCCGCGAGCGACGAGTACAGCGCGCCGACGCCCTCGTGGTCGGAGAGGAACGCGATCCGGTCGCCCACCCACAGCGGGTACTCCAGGTTCCCGTCGAGGTCGGCGTGGAGGCGGACGAACTCGCCGTCGCCGTCGCGGTCGATCCACAGCTTGCCCGCCGTGCCGCCCCGGTACCGCTTCCACCAGGCGGCCTCGCGGCCCATCGGCGCGGACAGCAGCACGGTGGCCGGGCCGTACGCGACATGGCCGACCGGCCCGTACGGCAGCGTCGTGGCGGGTCCGCCGTCCAGCGGGACGGCCCGCGCCCAGCTCTGCCGCAGGCTGGCCTGTCCCTGGGTGCTGAGGGCGAGGACCTGCCCGTCGGGGGTCCAGCCGCGCACCTGGGTGCGCCAACTGCCCCAGTGGGTGAGTCGCTTGGCGGGGCCTCCGTCGACGGGTGCGACATGGACCTCGGGGGCGCCGTCCCGGGTGGAGGTCCACGCGACGAGCGTGCCGTCCGGGGAGATGCGCGGGTGGTTGACGGGCATGTTGTCCGCGCTGACGCGCCACGCGCGACCGCCGTCGAGAGGGGCGACCCAGACGTCGTCCTCGGCGGTGAAGGCGAGCAAGTCGCCGTGCAGGTGCGGGAATCGGAGATACGCGGACTGAACGGACTGGACGGCCTGAACGGACCGGACAGACTGTGCGGCCTGAACGGACGGTGTGGACGGTGCGGTCTGAGTCACCCGGTCACTGTAAGCAGCGCACGGGCGTCTGGGGAAACGTTTGGATCATGTCGCCCCCCACGAACCACACTTGCCCCTTTCACACCCTTTGCCCGTCGGTTACTTCCCCTCGGGCCAGCACTGCGGGTCCTTCTGGCACCAGATGGTCTGGGTGACGGTCACCGTCGCGGTGGGGCCGGGCCGCCCCGGCTGGTCCGGTGTTCCGGGGGTGGGGTCGGGGGCGTTGCAGTTGCCGAGCACGTCGACGTGGAACCGTTGCTTCCCGTCGACCTTGGCGGTCAGGTCACCACGGACGCACTTGCCGTTGACCTCCTTGGTCACCTTCCCGGTGATCGTGATGTCCCGGCCCTTCTTGTCCTCGCCCTCGCAGTTGACGTTCGCCACGGTGTCGACGGAAGCGGAGGCCGAAGCGGACTTCTTCTTGTCGCCGCCGTCATCGCCGCTGCCGCTGTCGCCGTACGAGGCCGTGCAGGTGAGCCACTGGACGTCGACGCCGTGCCGCTCCAGTTCCTTGGTCCCCATCTGGTCCGTGGTGAAGGCGACCGCGCCGGTGTTGATCCCACCTCCCTCGCAGGCCACGAGCGTGACGACAGCCACGACGCCGAGTCCGACGCGCACCAACGTCCGGCGCCTGGCGCCCGGATTCACCCTTACTCGTCCCAAAACCCCCATAGACGGCAGCCTCCCACCACTGGGCCCCACGACGAAAGACCACATGCAGCCACGCTCCCCCAGCCGGGGTGTTCCCCGCGCGGTCGTGGATATGCGCCCAAGGACTCGGGCCAGAGGGTGCGTTCGCGGGTGCGGGTGGTGTGTGGTTTCTCGCGCAGTGCCCCGCGCCCCTGAAAAGCGACCGGGGCTGCGCCCCGTGCTTTTCAAGGGGGAGGGCGGGCCGCAGGCCCGTCCCTCCAGGGGCGCGGGGAACTGCGCGAGAAACCCCCACCCACCCGCACCCCCCAACGAACGGCGCGCCCCGAGCTACTAGGCGCCGTCAGCCCCACCGCCCCGTACGCGTCAGCAACAACGCCCCCGCCGCCGTCCCCGCCGTGGACGTCCGCAGAACACTCGGCCCCAACCGGTACGCCCCGGCCCCGGCCTCCGCGAACAGCGCCAACTCCTCCGGGGAGACACCCCCTTCGGGCCCCACGACCAGCACGATCTCCCCGGCGGAGGGAAGTTCGGCCGAGGCCAGCGCAGCGTCACCGCTCTCGTGCAGGACCCCCGCGAAGTCCGCCCCCGCGAGCAACTCGGCGACCTGCTTGCCCGTCGCCAGTTCCCCGACCTCGGGGAACCGTACGCGCCGTGACTGCTTGCCCGCCTCGCGCGCGGTCGCCCGCCACTTCGCGAGGGCCTTGAGCCCGCGCTCACCCTTCCACTGGGTGATGCACCGCGACGCCGCCCACGGCACGATCGCGTCGATGCCGACCTCGGTCATGGTCTCGACGGCCAGCTCGCCCCGGTCCCCCTTCGGCAGCGCCTGCACGACGGTGATACGGGGCCCCGCGACCGGCTCCTCGTGGACGGACTCCAGGTCCATCACCACAAGCCGGTCCTTGCCCTCGGCCGCCTTGACGATCCCTTCGGCCCAGCGCCCCCGGCCGTCGGTGAGGACGACATCCTCACCGGGTCGCAGCCGCTTCACGGAGACGGCGTGCCGCCCCTCGGGCCCGTCGAGGACGAACTCGCCGCCACTGCCGGGCGGCAGCTCCAGCGACTCGACGACGAAGACGGGAGCGGTCATCGGCCCTCACCGCCCGCCGCGGCCCCGGAGCCGGCCTCGCCGGAACCGGAAGCGGAAGCCGGCACGGAGGACGACGCGGAGGTCGGCACGGAGGAAGACGCGGAGGCCGAGCCCGGCCCGGCCGTGCCGATCCCGGCGGAGACGACCGCGGCCCGTGCCTCGGCGATCTCGGCGGCCAGGACCGCGACCAGTTCCCCGGCGGGCAGCTCCCGCGCCATCCGGTGCCCCTGCCCGGCCCACAGGGCCATGCCCTGCGCGTCCCCGGCCTTGGCGGCGGCCTTGCGCAGCGGCGACGTCAGATGGTGGACCTCGGGGTAGGCGACGGGCGCGTAGGGCCCGTGCTCGCGCATGAAACGGTTGACCAGCCCCCGGGCCGGGCGCCCGGAGAACGCGCGGGTCAGCTCCGTCCGCACGAACAGCGGGTCGGTCAGGGCCCGCTTGTGCACGGCGGCGGCCCCGGACTCGGGTGTGGCGAGGAACGCCGTACCGAGCTGGGCGGCGCTCGCGCCCGCCGTGAGCAGGGCGGCGATCTGGCCACCGCGCATGACCCCGCCGGCCGCGACGATCGGCAGGGCCACGGCCTCCCGGACCTGGGCGACGAGGGCGAGCAGTCCGATGCCGGCGCAGTCCCGCTCGGGGTCGTCCCGGTGGGTGCCCTGGTGGCCGCCGGCCTCGACGCCCTGCACGATCACCGCGTGGGCACCCGACCGCTCCACGGCCTGCGCCTCCTCCGCGGAGGTCGCGGTGACAAGGGTCAGGGTGCCCTTGCGGGCGAGGGACTCGACGACCTCGGGGGTCGGGCAGCCGAAGTGGAAGGAGACCACCGGGACGGGGTTGTCGAGGAGGACGGCGAGCTTGGCCTCGTAGCCGTCGTCCCGTCCGCTGTCGGGGTCGCCCAGTTCCGTGTCGTACCAGGAGGCCTCACCGGCCAGCTGTTCCGCGTACACCTCGACGGCGGCGGGCTCCGAGTACTCGGGCTGCGGCATGAACAGGTTCACGCCGAACGGGCGTGAGGTGAGCGCCCGGAGCGCGTTGATCTCCTGGTACATCCCGTCGGCCGTCTTGTACCCGGCGGCCAGGAACCCCAGGCCCCCGGCCTCGGACACGGCGGCGGCCAGCGGCGGGACGGAGACACCGCCCGCCATCGGGGCCTGCACGATCGGGAGAGGAAAGAGATCGGTCAGTGCGGAGGAGGACATGGCCGCATGTTTTCACGTCCCCGGACCGCCGCCGAATCGGGTGCGCGGATGGTTCGGCCGCGGGCGGGTGGGGGCTGGTCGCGGGGTCGCACCGTGCTTTTCAGGGGCACGGGGCGGTGACACATGCGGCTCCGCCGCGTGGGCGCGAACCACCACGACGAGCCCACAGCCGAACAACCAACGGTCAGCGCCCGTTGAACGCGTCCTTCAGCCGCGAGAACAACCCCTGCTGCCCCGGCTGGAACTGCCCCGTCGGCCGCTCCTCCCCCCGCAGCGCCGCCAGCTGCCGCAGCAGCTGCTCCTGCTCGGGGTCGAGCTTCGTCGGGGTCTGCACCTCGACGTGGACGATGAGGTCGCCACGGCCTCCGCCGCGCAGATGCGTGACACCGCGCCCGTGCAGCGGGATCGACTGGCCGGACTGGGTGCCGGGCCGGATGTCGACCTCCTCCAGACCGTCCAGCGTCTCCAGCGGCACCTTCGTGCCGAGCGCCGCCGCGGTCATGGGGATCGTCACCGTGCAGTGGAGGTCGTCGCCGCGCCGCTGGAACGTGGGGTGCGGCAGCTCGTGGATCTCGACGTAGAGGTCACCGGCGGGACCGCCGCCGGGCCCGACCTCGCCCTCACCGGCGAGCTGGATGCGCGTGCCGTTGTCGACGCCGGCCGGGATCTTCACCGTCAGCGTCCGCCTCGACCGCACCCGTCCGTCGCCCGCGCACTCGGGGCACGGGTTCGGGACGATCGTGCCGAAGCCCTGGCACTGCGGGCAGGGCCGCGAGGTCATGACCTGGCCGAGGAAGGACCGCGTGACCTGCGAGACCTCACCGCGGCCGCGGCACATGTCACAGGTCTGCGCGCTCGTGCCGGGGGCCGCGCCCTCGCCGCTGCAGGTGCCGCAGACCACGGCCGTGTCGACCTGGATGTCCTTCGTCGTGCCGAAGGCGGCCTCGTCGAGGTCGACCTCCAGCCGGATCATCGCGTCCTGGCCGCGGCGCGTGCGCGACCGGGGGCCGCGCTGGGACGCCGTGCCGAAGAAGGCGTCCATGATGTCCGAGAAGTTCCCGAAGCCACCGGCGCCGAAGCCGCCCGCGCCTCCGCCGCCCGACTGGGACAGCGGGTCACCGCCGAGGTCGTAGACCTGCTTCTTCTGCGGGTCCGAGAGAACCTCGTACGCCGCGTTGATCTCCTTGAACCGCTCCTGCGTCTTCGGATCGGGATTGACGTCCGGGTGCAGCTCGCGAGCGAGCCTGCGGAACGCCTTCTTGATCTCGTCCTGGGACGCGTCGCGGCGCACGCCGAGTACGGCGTAGTAGTCCGTGGCCACTTAAGACTCCGCCAGGATCTGTCCGACGTACCGTGCCACCGCTCGTACCGCTCCCATCGTTCCCGGATAGTCCATGCGCGTAGGTCCGACCACGCCCAGTTTCGCGACTGCCTCGCCGCCCGAACCGTAGCCCACCGAGACGACGGACGTGGAGTTGAGTCCCTCATACGCGTTCTCGTGACCGATGCGGACGGTCATGCCCGAATCCCCCGCCTCCCCAAGCAACTTGAGGAGGACGACCTGTTCCTCGAGGGCCTCGAGGACCGGCCGGATGGTGAGGGGGAAGTCATGTCCGAAGCGGGTCAGATTGGCGGTGCCGCCGATCATCAGCCGCTCCTCGTTCTCCTCGACCAGGGTCTCCAGCAGCGTGGAGAGCACCGTCGAGACCGTACCCCGGTCCTCGACGTCGAACGCCTCCGGCAGGTCCTCGACCAGCCGGGGCACATCGGTGAACCGGCGGCCCGCGACCCTGCTGTTCAGCCGGGCGCGCAGATCCGCGAGAGACGTTTCTCCGAACGGCGCCGGGCAGTCGACCATCCGCTGTTCCACCCGGCCGGTGTCCGTGATCAGCACGAGCATCAGCCTGGCGGGGGCCAGCGACAGCAGCTCCACGTGGCGCACCGTCGAGCGGGTGAGCGACGGGTACTGCACGACGGCGACCTGCCTGGTCAGCTGGGCCAACAGCCGTACGGTCCGTGCGACCACGTCGTCCAGGTCGACGGCGCCGTCCAGGAAGTTCTGGATGGCGCGCCGCTCGGGCGCGGTCATCGGCTTGACGCCGGCCAGCTTGTCGACGAAGAGCCGGTACCCCTTGTCGGTGGGGATGCGGCCCGCGCTGGTGTGGGGCTGCGCGATGTAGCCCTCGTCCTCCAGCGCCGCCATGTCGTTGCGGACCGTCGCCGGGGACACGCCGAGGTTGTGCCGCTCGGTGAGGGCCTTCGACCCCACCGGCTCCTCGGTGCCCACATAGTCCTGGACGATGGCGCGCAGCACCTGGAGCCTGCGTTCACTGAGCATCCGCGCACACCTCCAGCTCGTCTCCCGCGCGACTTCCCCCTTGGCACTCACCGCGGGCGAGTGCCAACACTCCCCGCCCAGTGTACGGCGGTGGGGTACGCCCCCGGCAAGGCCGGTCCAGCCATGTCGTGCCGAGGTGTACCGACCTGTCCGACGATGTCGCACCGCTTCCTACCGGCGGGTACGGGCGGGCGGGGGGTGATGTGGGACACGGGGGTGGCGACGAGTGGCCGGAGTACCGGGCGCCACGGCACCGCGCCGGGCCCTCCCCGGGCGCTAGCGTCGGGCCATGACGGTGACTTGGGAAGAGTGCGGGTGGGAGGGGCTGGCGCCGCGGGTCGGACGGTGCCGCCTGCCGGGCTGGGACTGCACGGTCGGGCTGGTGGCCGGGGACGGCGCGGCCCTGATGATCGACGCGGGGTCGAGTCTGCGGGAGGGCGCGCGGTTGCGGGGCCAGGCGCGTGAGCTGCTCGACGGCTCCCGTGTGACACATCTCGCGCTCACCCACTCCCACTTCGACCATGTCTTCGGGGCGTCCGCCTTCGCCGGGGTGGAGGTCTTCGGCGCGGTGGGCCTGGACGGCGTCCTGACCGCCGGGCGGGACGGGCTGCGCGCCGACGCCGTCCGTCACGGTCTCCCCGTCGAGGACGCCGCCGAGGCCGCTGACCTGCTCGTACGCCCCCGGCACCAGGTCTCGGGCGAGTGGACCCTGGATCTGGGCGGCGGCCTCCAGGTGCTGCTGGCGAACGTGGGTCCCGGTCACACCCCGCACGATCTGGCGGTCCTGGTGCCCGGCTCGTCCGCCGCCCCCGAGATCGTCTTCTGCGGGGACCTGGTGGAGGAGTCCGGTGAACCCCAGGCCGGGCCGGACGCCGTGCCCTCCCACTGGCCGGCCGCCCTGGACCGGCTCCTGGAGCTGGGCGGCGAGGACGCGCTGTACGTGCCGGGGCACGGGGCAGTGGTCGACGCGGCGTTCGTCCGGGCCCAGCGCGACGCGCTCGCACGCCGCTTCGGCGTGTCGGGCTGAGCGGGGGCGACTCCGGGCGCGGGTTCTCCTATCGTCATCCGAATGCGCCAGTACTCTCCGGATCTGACCCCGCCGTGGAAGAAGCCCAAGCCGGTTCCCGAGGTCCCGGCCGATCCGGGCCTGGTGGTGGAGGAGGCCGACACCGGTTTCTGCGGTGCGGTGATCCGCTGCGAGGCGGGCACGGTCACCCTGGAGGACCGCTTCGGCAAGCACCGGGTGTTCCCGCTGGAGCCGCGGGGGTTCCTGCTGGAGGGGCGGGTGGTGACGCTGGTGCGCCCCTCGTCCGCCGCCCCGCCCCGTCCGACCCGTACGGCGTCCGGCTCGGTCGCCGTTCCCGGCGCCCGCGCGCGGGTGGCCCGCGCCGGCCGCATCTACGTGGAGGGCCGCCACGACGCCGAGCTGGTCGAAAAGGTGTGGGGCGACGACCTGCGGATCGAGGGGGTGGTGGTGGAGTACCTGGAGGGTGTGGACGACCTCCCGGCGATCGTCGCGGACTTCGCCCCCGGCCCCGACGCACGACTGGGCGTCCTGGTCGACCACCTGGTCCCCGGCAGCAAGGAGTCCCGCATCGCCGCGTCCGTGACCGGCGAACACGCGCTCGTCGTGGGCCACCCGTACATCGACATCTGGGAGGCGGTGAAGCCGTCGTCCCTGGGCATCGCGGCGTGGCCGCGGGTGCCGCGCGGCCAGGACTGGAAGACCGGGGTGTGCCAGGCACTGGGTTGGCCGGAAAACACCGGTGCGGCGTGGCAGCGCATTCTGGGAAGCGTCCGGTCCTACAAGGACCTGGAGCCGGCCCTGCTGGGCCGAGTGGAGGAACTGATCGACTTCGTCACGGCCGGCGACGGGTAGCCGGTCGGCCGACGAGGTCTCGGAGGCCGACGGATGGGGGGCGGCCGACGAGTGCTGGCACCGCGACGGATGGCGGATCGGCCGACGAGGGCGGCCCGATCGGCGACGGCCGGCCGGTCGGCCAGCGGGGGCCCGCAGCGCGACGGATGGCGGGTCGGCCCCCGAGGACCCGGTCGGCGACGGCCAGCCGGTCGGCAGGCGAGGGCCCGCAGCGCGGCACACGCCTCTCGAGCACGCCGGGCGCCACCCATGCCGTAAAGGGGCGCGGGGAACTGCGCGACCGGCCACAAACCGACCCGCAGCCGCAAGATCACAGTCACCCGGCAGACGCGTAGGCGCCCGCCACCTGCCCGGAGGAACCCGGCAGACGCGTAGGGTGGCCGACGCGGCCCGCTCGGGGCCGCACCGCCAAGGATGCCGGGTCGGCCGGCGACAGCCCGAACCGCAACGGATGGCGGGGCAGCCCGCGAGGTCCCGGTCGGCGACGGCCAGCCGGTCGGCAGGCGAGGGCCCGCAGCGCGACGGAGGCCGGGGCGGCTGGCGAGAGCCGGAACCACAACGGACAGCGGGGCAGCCCCCGAGGTCCCGGTCGGCGACGGCCAGCCGGTCGGCCGGCGAGGGCCCGCAACACGACGGATGGCGGGTCGGCCCCCGAGGTCCCGGTCGGCGACGGCCAGCCGGTCGGCCGGCGAGGGCCCGTGCCGCGACGGATGGCCGGGGCGGCTGGCGAGAGCCGGAACCGCAACGGACAGCGGGGCAGCCTCCGAGGTCCCGGTCGGCGACGGCCGGCGAGGGCCCGCAGCGCGACGGAGGCCGGGGCGGCCCGCTCAGGGCCGGGCGGCGGCTGGTGGTCGGTCAGTCCACTAGGTCTCGGACGACCGCGTCGGCGAGGAGGCGGCCCCGGAGGGTCAGTACCGCGCGCCCCTCGTCGTACGGCTCCTTCGCCAGGAGCCCGTCCGTGAGCGTCCGGTGCGCGGCCGCGCGCCCGGCCTCCCGCAGCAGGTCCAGCGGCACGCCCTCCCGCAGCCTCAGCTCCAGCAGGATCCGCTCCACCCGGCGGTCCTCGTCCGACAGCAGTTCCCGGCCCGCGCCCGGCGACCTCCCCGCCGCCAGCGCGCCCGCGTACGCGCCGGGGTGCTTGACGTTCCACCAGCGCACACCGCCGACATGGCTGTGCGCGCCGGGGCCCGCGCCCCACCAGTCCGCGCCGCGCCAGTACAGCTCGTTGTGCAGGCACCGGCCGGCCTCGGAGGTCGCCCAGTTGGAGACCTCGTACCAGTCGAAGCCCGCGGCCGACAGCATCTCCTCCGCGATCAGATAGCGGTCGGCGTGCACGTCGTCGTCCGTCATCGGCACCTCGCCCCGCCGGATCCGCCGCGCGAGCTGGGTGCCCTCCTCGACGATCAGCGCGTACGCCGACACGTGGTCCGGCCCGGCGCCGAGCGCCGCGTCCAGGGAGGCTCGCCAGTCGTCGTCGGACTCGCCGGGCGTGCCGTAGATCAGGTCGAGGTTGACATGCTCGAACCCGGCCGCGCGCGCCTCCGCGACACACGCCTCGGGGCGCCCCGGCGTGTGCGTCCGGTCGAGGATCCTCAGCACGTGCTGCCGGGCGCTCTGCATACCGAAGGAGACCCGGTTGAAGCCGCCGGCCCGCAGGGTCGCCAGGTACGCGGGGTCCACGGACTCCGGGTTCGCCTCCGTCGTCACCTCGGCGTCGTCCGCGAGCCCGAACTCGTCCCGGATCGCCCCGAGCATCCGTACGAGATCGTCGGCGGCCAGCAGGGTGGGGGTGCCGCCACCGACGAAGACCGTACGGACGGGCCGCGGGTCGTCGCCGAGGACCTTGCGGGCGAGGCGGATCTCGTCGACGACGGTGTCCGCGTAGTTGTCGCGGGAGGCGAGCACACCGCCGGTGCCGCGCAGCTCGGTCGCGGTGTAGGTGTTGAAGTCGCAGTACCCGCAGCGGGTCGCGCAGTACGGGACGTGCAGATAGAACCCGAGGGGCCGCTCGGCCGCCCCGGCCAGGGCGTGCGCGGGCAGCGCCCCGTCGTCGGGAACGGGCTCACCGTCGGGAAGTGCGGAAGGCATGCGTTCCATTGTCCAGCACCGGCGCGGCGTCTACTCCGCCTGGAGCACCAGCAGCGCCAGGTCGTCCTCCGGGGCGCCCTGGCCGAACTCGTGCACGAGTCGACGGATCCGTTCGGCGATCAGCTGGGCGTTGAGCCCGGCGCAGCCGGCCAGCGCGCTCGCGAGGCCGTCGCCGTCGTCGAACATGACGGGACCGCTGCGTCGCTCGGTCACCCCGTCGGTCACGCTGAGCAGCGTGTCGCCGGGGCGCAGCTCGAACGTCTCGGAGACGTACTCCGCGTCCTCGATCACCCCGAGCAGGGTCTGCGGCTCGGCCACGGTCCGTACGTCGCCGTCGGGCCCGAGGAGCAGCGGCAGCGGATGCCCGGCGGAGGCGAGGGTGCAGCGGACACCGCCGTCGAAGGGAACGAGTTCGCCGTACAGGAGGGAGAGGAAGCGGGTCTGTGATGCCTCCGGGTCGACGAGGCCGGGGTCGCCCGCCGTGACCAGGGCCCGCGCGGCGGCGTCGGCCGTCTCGGTCGCGTCGTCGAGGAGGAGTTGGTTGAGGCGGTCGAGTACGTCGGCGACGCCGTAACCCTCGCGGGCGAGCAGCCGGAGCCAGGGGCGGGCGAGGCCGATGACGACGGCGGCCTCGGGGCCCTTGCCCTGGACGTCGCCGAGCGCGAAGCACCAGCGGCCCCGGCCCGCCGGGAACAGGTCGTAGAAGTCGCCGCTGGGTCCGCCCTTGTCGCGCGGCTCGTACACGAGGGCGCTGGTGACGCCGGGGATCTCGGCGACCGCGCCCGGGAGCAGCCCGCGCTGCAGGACGCGGCTGATGGTGGCCTGGCGTGCGTACTGCCGGGCCGCCCCGATCGCCAGCGCGATCCGGCGGCTGAGGTCCTCGACGAGCCCGGTCAGCTCGTCCGGGAAGCGGAGCAGCCCGGCGCGGCCGATCACGAGCGTCCCGAGCGGCCGCCCACCGGCGATCAGCCGGTACGCGAGCGCCGACCCGCCCTCGACGCCGTCTCCGGGTCCCCCCTTGCCCCGGCCCTCGCACGACGACCCCGACCCGCCTGCCCGCCGCGATGCGGGAGCCGGTTCGGCCCCGGCCGCTGCCCCAGGGCGTACGGCCGCGCCCGTCGTAGCCGCCGCAGCCACCGCTGCCGCCTCGGCGGCCGGAGACGCCGGGGTTGCCGAAGCCGCCGAGGCGGCCGAACCCGCCGCCGCACCCGTGTCCGCCACGGCCTCCGTGTCGCCCACGCCCATACGCGGCCACGGCACCGGCACCGCTCGCGACCGCACCGACTCGGGGAGCCTCGGCGGGTCCTTCTCCAGGGCCTTGCGGAGGTCCTCGATGCGGTTCTCGCTGCCGTGCCAGACCCGGGCGAGTCGGGGCGCGGGGCCGAGCGAGCCGTCGGAGCCGCGCCAGCCGAGGGTCTCGTCCTCCAGCCACACCGCGCACCAGTCGGCGAGGCGGGGCACCAGGAGCTGTCCGGCGAGCGCGGCGACCAGGTCCTCGTCGAGCTGCCCGGCGAGCAGATCGGACGCCTCGGCGAGGAACGAGAGGGCGCCCCGGTTCAGCCACTCCCGGTCCCCCTCCACCCCACGCCGCGGAACCGGCGCGATGAGCTCGGCCGGCCCTCGATCGACTGCGCCGGTGAGGCCGGCGTCGTCATCGGGGTCGCGGAAGCCGAGGGAGCCGACCGGGGCCACGGGGTTGACCGACCCGACCGGCCCGACCACACCAACCGAACCGACCGGACCAACCGGACCAGCCACGCCCCCCGAACCGACCGAACCAACCGAACCGACCGACTCAGGGTCAAGCGAGCGGACGGCGTCCACCAAGCCCGCCGGCCCACCAGACCCGACCGGCTCCAGGCAGTCGCCCGCACCCGGCCCACCGGCGCGCACCCGCACATCATCGCCCACGGCAGCGGCGTACGCCCCGGCGCCCGTGTCCTCCCGCCAGGCGACACCGGCGTGCGCCCCCGCGTCCCCGCCCTCGGTCCCGGCGGCGTACGCCCCCGCCCTCAACCCACCGTCCGTCTCTCCGTAGCCGCGGACTCCCCCGAGCGCGGAGATTCCCCCGACTCCCCCGATCTCCCCGACCCCGGCGACTCCGCCGACGCCCGGCTCGCCCCCATGCTCCCCACGCCCCTCGTCCACCGCGAGGGCCCCGTCCACCGACAGCCGGGCCCACACCGTCTTCGTGCTGGTCCGGTACGTGATGCCCCAGGCCTCGGAGACCGCCGCGACGAGGCGCAGGCCGCGGCCGTACTCGGCGGCACCGTAAGGACGTTCGACGAGGTACGGGCGTGCGGCGCCCTCGTCGCGTACCGCGCGGGAGGGATGGTGGTCGGACACCTCGACGACGAGCCAGCCGGAGGCGGTGCGGTCGTCGCGGTCGTAGCGGCACAGCAGTTCGACGTCGGTACCGGCGTGGACGACCGCGTTGGTGACCAGTTCGCTGACCACGACGAGCACGTCCTCGACGAGCCGGCCACTGAACGCGTCCGCGCCGGGGAGTTCGAGGTCCGTCCACTCCTGGAGCGCGCTGCCGACGAAGCGCCGGGCGGCTCCGGGCGCGAGCGGCCCTCCCGGGAGCGACAGCCGCGCCACCGCGCGCCGGTCGGCTCCGGCGCGTACGGAGCCGACGTAGGCCGCGCCGGCGTAGCCCTCCGGCGCGCTCCCGTTCTCCTGATGCGCGGGCGCATCAGGAGAACGCGGCACGGTCTCCCGTTGCGTCGGAATGGCCCCCACTGAGCGGCTCCCTGAGAAGTTCGGACGATTAGGCCCCAGGCGGCACGGACAGAGTGACAGACTGGCCACGCTCATAAGCGCCGAGTTACCGAAGTGGGCAACCATGAGTGAGAACAGTGCTACGCGGGCGCTCGAAGACGGTCAGAAAGACAGGGGAACGGACGTACTGATCCGGGCGTCCGACCTCCGTGCGCTCACCGCGGCCATGACGGCGGCGCGCGACGGCACCTTCATCAAGGCCCCGGAGACGGGTCCCGCGCCGGTCGCGGAGTTGTGCGCCCTCTTCAACCAGATCATCGACCGGAGCACGCACTTCGGCGGTGAAGTGCAGCGCGTCAAGCGGGAGTTGGTGCGGCACGGCAGGCTGGACGAGCGGCTCTCGGCCAGCCCGGGGCAGGGCGCCTGGGCGACCCGCGTCGACGATGTGAACCAGACGCTGGACGCGCTGGTCGCCCCCGCGGCGAACGCCACGCGGGTGCTGGACGCGGTGGCCGGCGGCGACCTGACCCAGCGCGTCGACCTGCACGACGGCAACCGGCAACTACGGGGCGACTTACGCCGGTTGGGCCGCGCGGTCAACAAGATGGTGGACCAGCTGTCGCTGTTCACCGGCGAGGTGACCCGGGTGGCCCGCGAGGTCGGCACCGAGGGCCGGCTCGGCGGCCGGGCCAAGGTGCGTGGCCTGTCCGGGAGTTGGCGGGACGTGACCGAGGCGGTCAACACGATGGCCTCCCGGCTGACCGCGCAGGTGCGGGACATCGCCCTGGTGACCACCGCCGTCGCGCGCGGCGATCTCACCCGTACGGTGACGGTCGAGGCGACCGGCGAGTTGCTCGAACTGAAGCTCACCGTGAACACGATGGTGGACCAGCTGTCCGCGTTCGCCGACGAGGTCACGCGGGTGGCCCGCGAAGTCGGCACCGAGGGCCAGCTGGGTGGCCGGGCGCAGGTCAGAGGCGTCTCGGGGGTGTGGAAGGACCTCACCGACAACGTCAACTTCATGGCGTCGAACCTGACCTCGCAGGTCCGCAACATCGCCCAGGTCACCACCGCCGTCGCCAACGGCGATCTGAGCCAGAAGATCACCGTCGACGCGCAGGGCGAGATCCTGGAGCTGAAGTCGACGATCAACACCATGGTCGACCAGCTCTCCGCCTTCGCCGACGAGGTCACCCGTGTCGCCCGCGAAGTCGGCACCGAAGGCAACCTCGGCGGCCGGGCGCAGGTCAGAGGCGTCTCCGGCGTCTGGAAGGACCTCACCGACAACGTCAACTTCATGGCGGACAACCTGACCTCGCAGGTCCGCAACATCGCCCTCGTCTCCACGGCGGTCGCCCAGGGCGATCTCGGCAAGAAGATCACGGTCGAGGCGAAGGGCGAGATCCTGGAGCTGAAGTCGACGATCAACACCATGGTCGACCAGCTCTCCGCCTTCGCCGACGAGGTCACCCGCGTCGCCCGCGAAGTCGGCACCGAAGGCAACCTCGGCGGTCAGGCGCAGGTCAGAGGCGTCTCCGGCGTCTGGAAGGACCTCACCGACAACGTCAACTTCATGGCCCTGAACCTCACCTCCCAGGTCCGCAACATCGCCCAGGTGACGACCGCCGTCGCCAACGGCGACCTCTCCAAGAAGATCACCGTCGACGCGCGCGGCGAGATCCTGGAGCTGAAGGACACCGTCAACACGATGGTGGAGCAACTGCGGGCGTTCGCCGACGAGGTGACGAGGGTCGCCCGCGAGGTCGGCACCGACGGCCGGCTCGGGGGGCGCGCCCAGGTGCTGGGCGTGTCCGGTGTGTGGCGGGATCTGACCGACAACGTCAACTCCATGGCCGACAACCTCACCTCGCAGGTCCGCAACATCGCCCAGGTGACGACGGCCGTCGCGAACGGCGACCTCTCCAAGAAGATCGACGTGGACGCGCGTGGCGAGATCCTCGAACTGAAGACCGCCATCAACACCATGGTCGACACCCTCTCGTCGTTCTCCTCCGAGGTCACCCGCGTCGCCCGCGAGGTCGGCTCGGAGGGCCAGCTCGGCGGGCAGGCACGGGTCGAGGGCGTGTACGGCACCTGGAAGCGCCTCACGACGAACGTGAACGAACTCGCGCTGAACCTGACCACCCAGGTCCGCGCCATCGCCGAGGTCGCGTCGGCCGTGGCCCAGGGCGACATGTCCCGCTCGATCACGGTGGAAGCGCGCGGCGAGGTCGCCGAGCTGAAGGACAACATCAACCTGATGGTGGCCAACCTCCGCGAGACGACCCGCGCGAAGGACTGGCTGGAGTCCAACCTCGCCCGCCTCGCCGCCCTGATGCAGGGCCACCGCGATCTGATGGAGGTCGCCGATCTGATCCTGCGGGAGCTGACGCCGCTGGTGAAGGCCCAGTACGGCGCCTTCTACCTGGCCGACCCCGACCAGGACGGGGCGGCGCTGCGCACGGTGGCCCCCGGCAAGGGCCTCGCCTTCATCGCGGGCTACGGGTCCGCGCAGGACGCGACGGTCGAGACCGGCGGCCTTCCCGTGCACGGTCTCGTCGCCCAGGCGGCCCGCGAGAAGAAGCGGATCCTGGTCGAGCAGACCCCGCCCGACTACATCAAGATCAACAGCGGTCTGGGGGAGGCGGCCCCGTCCAGCGTGGTCATCATCCCGATCCTCTTCGAGGACAAGCTCCTCGGCGTGATCGAACTCGCCTCGTTCTCCCGTTTCTCGGACGTCCATCTGGCGTTCTTCGACCAGTTCGTGAACACCATCGGCGTCGCGATCAACACCATCATCGCCAACTCCCGCACGGAGTCCCTCCTCGGTGAGTCGCAGCGCCTGGCCATGCAGCTCCAGGAACGCTCCGACGAACTCCAGAAGCAGCAGGCGGAACTCCAGCGCTCGAACGCCGAACTGGAGGAGAAGGCGGCCCTGCTCGCGACCTCCTCCCAGTACAAGTCGGAGTTCCTGGCGAACATGTCGCACGAGCTGCGCACACCCCTCAACTCGCTGCTCATCCTGGCGCGCCTGCTCTCCGACAACCCGGACGGCCATCTCTCCGACCAGGAGGTGCAGTTCGCGTCGACGATCCACCGCTCGGGCTCCGACCTCCTGCAGCTGATCAACGACATCCTGGACCTGTCGAAGATCGAGGCGGGCCGGATGGACGTACGGCCGAAGCGGCTGCCGCTCATCAAGCTGCTGGACTACGTCCACGCCACGTTCCGCCCGCTCACCCTCGACCGGGGCCTGTCCTTCGAGGTCACGGTCGGCGAGGGCGTACCGCGCGAGATGTACTCGGACGAGCAGCGCCTCCAGCAGATCCTGCGCAACCTGCTCTCCAACGCGATCAAGTTCACCGCGTCCGGCAGGGTCGAACTGACCGTCAGCCGCGTCAAGGATCCCGAGCACCGCTATGCCCGTGAGGACACCGACGAGGTGATCGCGTTCGCGGTCTCCGACACCGGCATCGGTATCGCGCCGGAGAAACTGCCGGTGATCTTCGAGGCGTTCCAGCAGGCCGACGGCACCACGAACCGCAAGTACGGCGGCACCGGCCTCGGGCTGTCCATCAGCCGGGAGATCGCGGGTCTGCTGGGCGGCCGCATCATCGCCGAGAGCATCCCCGGCAAGGGCTCGACGTTCACGCTGTACGTGCCCGTCTTCAGCCCCGGGCACACGGTGACCGGCGGCGCCGAGGACCCCGCGGCGCTGATCCCCGACCAGCTGGCGGCCGAGCCGTATCCGGCCGCCCCCGAGGACGACACCTGGCCAGCGCCCACCAAGCTGGAGGCGTGGAAGGCGGGGCGCGCGGGCCAGATCCTGCCGGGCCGCCGGGTGCTGATCGTGGACGACGACATCCGCAACGTCTTCGCGCTCACCCATGTCCTCGGCCGTGTCGGCATGCCGGTCCTGTACGCGGAGAACGGGCGGGAGGGCATCGAGACCCTGGAGCGCAACCCGGACGTCGAGCTGGTCCTGATGGACATCATGATGCCGGAGATGGACGGCTACGAGACGATCTCCGCCATCCGTCGCACGCCCCGCTGGGCCGGTCTGCCCATCGTCGCGCTGACCGCGAAGGCGATGCCCGGCGACCGCGAGAAGTCCATCGCCCGGGGCGCCAACGACTACGTACCCAAGCCGGTGGACGTCGACCAGCTGCTCACCGTGGTGTGCGGCGTCCTGGACCCGGAGGGCGTCGAGCCGTCGCCCGAGAAACGCACCGAAGAGAACGAGGCACCCTCACCATGACCACTCAGGACCGGACCGACGGACGCGCGGGCATCCTCCTCGTCGACGACATGGAGGACAACCTGATCGCGCTGGAGGCCGTCCTGGCATCGCTCAACGAGCCGCTGGTACGGGCCCGTTCCGGCGAGGAGGCCATGAAGGCCCTGCTGCGGCAGCGCTTCGCCGTCGTCCTCCTCGACATCCGCATGCCGGGTATGGATGGTTTCGAGACCGCGGCCAACCTCAAGCGCCTCGACCAGACGAAGGACGTCCCGATCATCTTCCTCACCGGCACGGACGCCGAGATGGGCTACGCCTTCCGCGGCTACGCCACCGGCGCCGCCGACTATCTGACCAAGCCCTTCGACCCCTGGGTCCTGCGCGCGAAGGTCAGTGTCTTCCTGGAGCTGCACCGCAAGACCCGCAAGCTGGCGGCCCTGCGGGCACGGCAGGAGGAACAGGCGGAACAGGTCCTGTCCCGCCTGAGCGCACTGGAGAAACAGCTGTCCGAGGAGTCCCCGGACCTGGCGGAGGCCCGCATACAGGTCCAGGAACTCCGTTCCCTGGTGACCAGGGACCACACCGGCTGACCCGAGAGAGGCGCGGGGCGCTACTTCTCCCTGGTCCCCGCGTACATCTCGTCGATGAGGTGCTGGTACTCCTTCTCCACCACCGGCCGCTTCAGCTTCAGGCTCGGCGTCAGCTCACCGTGCTCGACGTCCAGGTCCCGCGGCAGCAGGCGGAACTTCTTGACGGTCTGCCACCGCTGCAGGCCCTGGTTGAGCTGGGTGACGTACCCCTCGATGAGCTCCACCGTGGCCGGGGCCGCGATGATCTGCTCGTACGACTTCCCCTCCAGGCCGTTCTCCTTGGCCCAGCCGAGGAGGGCCGGCTCGTCGAGGGCGATGAGGGCCGTGCAGAAGTTGCGGTCGGCGCCGATGACCATGACGTTGGACGTGAACGGGCACAGCGCCTTGAACTGGCCCTCGATCTCGGTCGGCGCGATGTACTTGCCGCCGGAGGTCTTGAACAGGTCCTTCTTGCGGTCGGTGATCCGCAGGTACCCGTCGGGCGACAGCTCGCCGATGTCACCGGTGTGGAACCAGCCGTCCGCCTCCAGCACCTCGGCGGTCTTGTCCGGCAGCCCGTGGTAGCCCTCCATGATGCCGGGGCCGCGCAGCAGGATCTCGCCGTCGTCCGCGATGCGCACCTCGCAGCCGGGCAGCGGCTTGCCGACCGTCCCCGTGCGGAACGCCTCGCCGGGGTTCAGGAACGACGCCGCGGAGGACTCGGTCAGGCCGTAGCCCTCCAGGATGGGGATGCCCGCGCCGGCGAAGAAGAAGCCGATCTCGGGTGCGAGTGCCACCGAGCCGGAGATACAGGCGCGCAGCCGCCCGCCGAACGCCTCGCGCAGCTTCTTGTAGACCAGCGCGTCGGCGACCTTGTGCTTGGCCCCCAGCGCGAACGGCACGGACGCGGTGCCGGTGCGGCGGAAGTTGTCCTGGCTGACCTTGGCGTACTCGCGGGCGACCTCGGACGCCCACTGGAAGATCTTGTACTTGGCGGCGCCGCCCTCGCGGGCCTTCGCGGCGACACCGTTGTAGACCTTCTCGAAGATGCGCGGCACCGCGGCCATGTACGTCGGCCGCACGACCGGCAGATTCTCGATGATCTTGTCGACCCGGCCGTCGACGGCGGTGATGTGCCCGACCTCGATGTGCCCGGACAGCAGCACCTTGCCCATGACGTGCGCCAGCGGCAGCCACAGGTACTGCACGTCCTCCGCGCTGAGCAGACCGGTCGCGGCGATGGCCTTGCCCATGTACGCCCAGTTGTCGTGCGGCAGGCGCACACCCTTGGGGCGGCCGGTGGTGCCCGAGGTGTAGATGAGGGTGGCGAGCTGGTCCTTGGTGATCGCGCCGACCTTCTCCTTGATCAGGTCGGGCTTCTTCTCCAGGTACGCCGTCCCGCGCTTCTCCAGCTCGGCCAGCGAGAGGACCCAGTCCTCCGAGAGGTCGGCGCCGTCGGGGTCGATGACGACCACATGGGTCAGCTCGGGCAGCTCGGCCTTCTTCTCCCGCGCCTTCTGAAGCTGCTCGGCGTTCTCCGCGATGAGGATCTTGCTGGCGGAGTCGGACAGGATGTACGCCGACTCCTCGGCGTTGGTCGACGGGTAGATCGTCGTATTGGCGCCGCCGGCGCACATGATGCCGAGGTCGCACAGGATCCACTCGATCCTGGTGGCGGACGACAGCGCGATGCGCTCCTCGGGCTGTACGCCCAGCTCGACCAGGCCGGCCGCGATGGCGTCGACGCGCGCGGCGGCCTCCGCCCAGGTCAGCGGCTTCCAGTCCGAAGGTCCCTGACCTGAGGCCGGCGGCACCGGGTAGCGGAATGCCTCCGCGTCGGGCGTGGCCGCCACGCGCTCCAGGAAGAGGGACGCCATGGACGGCGGGCGGTTCTCGATCAGGGTCTGTGTGTCGCTCACGACATCCTCCGGGGCCCGCGACAGTGCGGCAGGGTCAGCATGGACTGGTGCGGCTGGCTCAAAGCGGCTGTTGTTTAACTCGCGAGTAACCATCGAGTGGTGATCAGGGTAGAGCGAGGTTGGCTGGTTCGTAAGGGGCGGCGGCCCGTCACTTTTCACCGAGAACGACCGTACGAGCACGCGGCCGCCGCGTCCCGAAGACATGCGGGCCCGCCGCGCCGAAACGCGACGGGCCCACATTCTGCCCAAGTTTCCGGGGGTAACAACGGCTACCGCCGGGACCTGCGGAGATCCGCGAAGGTGGCTACTTCTTGCCCTTGGCTCCGCCGGCGCTGTCGTCACTGGACAGCACGGCGATGAAGGCCTCCTGCGGAACCTCCACAGAGCCCACCATCTTCATCCGCTTCTTGCCCTCCTTCTGCTTCTCCAGCAGCTTCCGCTTCCGGGAGATGTCACCGCCGTAGCACTTGGCGAGGACGTCCTTGCGGATGGCGCGGATGGTCTCGCGGGCGATGACCCGGGAGCCGATGGCGGCCTGGATCGGCACCTCGAACGCCTGCCGCGGGATCAGCTCGCGCAGCTTGGCGACGAGCCGCACCCCGTACGCGTACGCGGCGTCCTTGTGGGTGATCGCCGAGAAGGCGTCCACCTTGTCGCCGTGCAGCAGGATGTCAACCTTGACCAGGGAGGACGTCTGCTCGCCGGTGGGCTCGTAGTCGAGCGAGGCGTAGCCGCGCGTCTTCGACTTCAGCTGGTCGAAGAAGTCGAAGACGATCTCCGCCAGGGGCAGCGTGTAGCGGATCTCGACGCGGTCCTCGGAGAGGTAGTCCATGCCGAGCAGGGTGCCGCGCCGGGTCTGGCACAGCTCCATGATCGAGCCGATGAACTCGGTGGGCGCGAGGATCGTGGCGCGCACGACCGGCTCGTACACCTCGTTGATCTTGCCCTCGGGGAACTCGCTCGGGTTGGTGACGGTGTGCTCGGTGCCGTCCTCCATCACGACGCGGTAGACCACGTTCGGCGCGGTCGCGATCAGGTCGAGGCCGAACTCGCGCTCCAGCCGCTCGCGGATCACGTCGAGGTGCAGCAGCCCGAGGAAGCCGACGCGGAAGCCGAAGCCGAGCGCGGCGGACGTCTCCGGCTCGTAGACGAGCGCGGCGTCGTTGAGCTGGAGCTTGTCGAGGGCCTCGCGCAGCTCGGGGTAGTCGGACCCGTCCAGCGGATAGAGCCCGGAGAAGACCATGGGCTTGGGGTCCTTGTACCCGCCGAGGGCCTCGGTGGCCCCCTTCTGCTGGCTGGTGACGGTGTCACCGACCTTGGACTGGCGGACGTCCTTCACACCGGTAATGAGGTAGCCCACCTCACCGACGCCGAGGCCGTCGGCTCCCAGCATCTCGGGCGAGTTCGTGCCGATCTCCAGCAGCTCGTGGGTCGCGCCCGTCGACATCATCTTGATGCGCTCACGCTTGTTGAGCTGCCCGTCGATGACACGGACGTACGTGACCACGCCGCGGTACGAGTCGTACACCGAGTCGAAGATCATCGCGCGGGCCGGGGCGTCCTTGACGCCGACCGGGGCGGGGACGTCGGCGACGACCCTGTCCAGCAGCGCGTCGACCCCGACACCGGTCTTGGCGGAGACCCGCAGCACGTCGTCGGGGTCGCACCCGACGAGGTTGGCGAGCTCCTCGGCGAACTTCTCCGGCTGGGCGGCCGGCAGGTCGATCTTGTTGAGGACCGGGATGATCGTGAGGTCGTTCTCCATCGCCAGGTACAGGTTGGCGAGGGTCTGCGCCTCGATGCCCTGCGCGGCGTCCACGAGGAGGACGGTCCCCTCGCAGGCGGCCAGCGACCGTGACACCTCGTAGGTGAAGTCGACGTGCCCGGGGGTGTCGATCATGTTGAGGATGTGCGTGTTCCCCGGGTCGCCGGTCGGCGCCCAGGGCAGACGCACCGCCTGGGACTTGATCGTGATGCCGCGCTCACGCTCGATGTCCATGCGGTCGAGGTACTGAGCACGCATCTGCCGCTGCTCGACCACACCGGTCAACTGGAGCATCCGGTCGGCGAGCGTGGACTTGCCGTGGTCGATGTGCGCGATGATGCAGAAATTGCGGATCAGAGCCGGGTCGGTACGGCTCGGCTCGGGCACATGGCTAGGGATCGCGGGCACGCAGGGTCCTGATTCTTGAGGCGTCCGCAGCCGTCTGCGGTCTCGGGTCGGATCTAGCGGGTCGGTACGAACGGGGTCTACCGGGTCTATGCGTAGGCTCCATGCTCCCACGCGCGCGGGGCTGGGGCGGGTTTGGGCCACTCGCGGAGCCACTGGTAGCCTGGGTGGCTGTGTCTCATGCCCTCTCTGCAGGAGGCACATCCCAAAGAAAACCAAAGGTGCCCGGGGTCCGCATGCCCTGCATGTCCTCGGTCGCCAGTAGCTGAAAAGGCTCATTCGTGGCGAACATCAAGTCCCAGATCAAGCGGAACAAGACCAACGAGAAGGCGCGCCTGCGCAACAAGGCCGTCAAGTCGTCGCTCAAGACCGCGATCCGCAAGGCCCGTGAGGCCGCTGCCGCGGGTGACGCCGAGAAGGCCACCGAGTACCAGCGCGCTGCCGCGCGTCAGCTCGACAAGGCCGTCTCGAAGGGCGTCATCCACAAGAACCAGGCCGCCAACAAGAAGTCGGCGCTTGCTTCCAAGGTCGCTTCCCTCAAGGGCTGAGCTTCACCTTTGATCTGACCGCCGGACGGACCCGTAGCGGGCCCTCTCTCATCCGCTCCCGCCCGGCACCCCTGGACCTGCACGCGGCCTGCGTTCGCCACGCGGGTGCAAGTCCACCATCGTGAAACGAGGACCCCGTCGCCCTCCCTTCCCCAGGGAGGACGACGGGGTCTTCGCGTTGGGGGACGGTGCGCGCCGTGCGGATGCGCGATCGTGCCGGGCCGCAGGCCCCGGAAACACGGGCACGGTGAAGGCCACGCAAGCCCTCAGAGCACGGAGGCGCTGGGCGCTGGGCGCGGCGAACTGCGCGACAGGCCACAACGGCGCGGCATCGGCCACCGCACGGCAGCGGCCACCGCACGGCAGCGGGCAGCGCACGGCAGCAGCCCTCGCGCCCTGGCGAGGGCGGCACACTCACCCCCGGCGGGACCGTGCCGCTCGGGCGATGGTCACGACCGCCTTCTCCAGCGCGTACTCGGGGTCGTCCCCGCCGCCCTTGACCCCGGCATCGGCCTCCGCGACGGCCCGCATCGCGACGGCGACCCCTTCCGGTGTCCACCCCCGCATCTGCTGCCGCACCCGGTCGATCTTCCACGGCGGCATGCCCAGCTCCCGCGCCAGGTCCGCCGGCCTCCCGCCCCGCGCGGACGACAGCTTGCCGATGGCTCGGACGCCCTGCGCCAGCGCGCTGGTGATCAGCACCGGCGCCACCCCGGTGGACAGCGACCACCTGAGCGCCTCCAGCGCCTCCGCCGCCCGTCCCTCGACGGCCCGGTCGGCGACCTCGAAGCTCGACGCCTCGGCCCGACCGGTGTAGTACCGCCCGACCACGGCCTCGTCGATGGTCCCCTCGACATCGGCGACCAGCTGCGACGCCGCCGACGCCAGCTCCCGCAGATCGCTTCCGATCGCGTCGACCAGCGCCTGGCACGCCTCCGGTGTCGCGGACCGCCCGAGCGCGCGGAACTCCCCCCGCACGAACGCCAGCCGCTCCGCCGGCTTCGTCATCTTCGGGCAGGTCACCTCCCGCGCCCCCGCCTTGCGCGCCGCGTCCAGCAGCCCCTTGCCCTTGGCGCCGCCCGCATGCAGCAGCACGAGGGTGATCTCCTCGGCAGGGGCGCCCAGGTACGCCTTCACGTCCTTGACGGTGTCGGCCGACAGGTCCTGCGCGTTCCGCACGACCACGACCTTCCGCTCGGCGAACAGCGAGGGACTCGTCAGCTCGGCGAGCGTGCCCGGCTGCAACTGGTCCGAGGTGAGGTCCCGCACATCCGTGTCGGCGTCGGCGGCCCTGGCGGCGGCCACCACCTCCTGCACGGCCCGGTCGAGCAGCAGCTCCTCCTGTCCCACGGCGAGGGTGACAGAAGCGAGGGGATCATCGTGAGCGGTCTTCTTGGCCATCACGCACAGCATCCCACGGGGCACCGACAACGAGCCCTACGGCTCCTCACGCCACCCCTCCCACTCCCCCGCGAACTCGTCCAGCGCCACCGGATCGAGCCGCCCGTCCTCGTCGCGCAGCACCAGCAGCCACTGGGCGTCCTCCGCGTCGTCCTCCCCGGCCAGCGCGTCCCGCACCAGCTGGGGCTCCTCGCTCAACCCGAACCGCTCCCCGAGGGCCTCCGCCGCCTCTTCCGCCGCGTCACGATCAGGCAGCACCAGCACATGTCTCACATCGCTCACGCCCCCATTTTCCGCGACCGCCCGCCGCCCCACGCCGGGCACCCCACGCCCGGCAGCCCACCACCCGGCCCGGCTGGTGGTCGGGCCCGCCCTACTTCGTCCCGCGCACCTCCGGCACCCGCCCCAACTCCATCCCGAACCGCTCCCGGTACACCGCCAGTACCTCCTCGTCCGTTCCCAGCTCGGTCACCTCCTTCTCGCCCTCCCGGGACGTGACCGTGAGGGTGCGGCCGCTGAGCGTCATCCGTCCACCGTCGTCACCGAGCCGCGAGCAGACCAGCGACCGGGTGAAGTGCGAGGCCGGCGAGGTGCTGTGCCACCAGGCCCCGGCCACGAAGTCCCCGAGCACCCGCGGCCGCACCTCCAGCCGGTACTGCGGCTTGCCGTCCCGCAGCACATCCAGGTCCCCGAACTCCCGCGCCCCGCTCTGCCGGTCCGCCTCCACCACCCGGAACGTGCCCGCCGGGTCCTCCTGCTCCCCTCTCCCCCCGAACTCCAGCGGATAGTGGCTGTTCGACCCGAACCCCACATCGGCCAGCCAGTCACCCCCGTCCACCGTCCGCACCCGCAGCGCGAGATGGTCGTAGGGGATGCCCAGGCGCTTCTCGTCGTCGTAGACCCGTGCCGCGAGCAGCGTCACGTCGAAGCCCAGCGCCGCGAGCATCGCCCCGAACAGCCCGTTCAGTTCGTAACAGAAGCCGCCCCTGCGCTCCCCGACGATCTTGTCGAGCAGCCGCTTCTCCTCCAGCACGATCTCCTCCCCGAGGTGGATCGACAGGTTCTCGAACGGCACCGACCGCAGATGGCGCAGGTGCAGTTCACGCAGTACGTCCACGGTGGGCCAGGCCGGGTGCTCGGCTCCGATGCGGCGAAGGTAGGTGTCCAGCTCTGCGGTATCCATGACCTCAGTCTCGCGCCACCAGCAGCTCCTCGGCCGTACCCGCGACGGCGATCGCGCCGTCCTCGTCCGTACGCAGCACCGTGGCGCCCCCACCCCGCAGCGCCGCGACCGTGCTCGGCGCCGGGTGACCGTAGGGGTTGTCGGCGCCCACCGAGATGAGCGCCAGCCGCGGCGCCATCGCGCGTATCAGGGTCGGATCCTGGTAGGCCGAACCGTGGTGGGCGACCTTCACCACGTCCACCGCTGCCAGCTCCGCGACCGCCGGGGATCCCGACAGCTCCCGCTGCGCGGGCGGTTCGAGATCCCCGAGCAGCAGCAGGGTCAGCCCGGCCGAGCGGACGAGCATGGTCACACTGGCGTCGTTCGGCCCGTCCGGGGCGGCCGCGTCGCCCGGCGGCCACAGCACCCGCCACGCGAGGCCCCCGGTACGCCGTTCCTGTCCGGCGACGGCGCGGGTCACCGGAATCCGCCGGGCCGCTGCCTCCCTGTGCACGAACTGGGCCTGGTCCGCGGGCTCCTGGAACCCCGTCGTCTCGATCGCCCCGACCGCCCGCCCCCGCAGCACCCCCGGCAACCCGGCCACATGGTCGGCGTGGAAGTGGGTGAGCACCACGAGAGGGATCTCGGTGATGCCGAGGGCCGTCAGGCAGCGGTCCACCAGCACCGGGTCGGGGCCGGCGTCCACGACCACCCCTCTGCCGTCGCCCGCCGCCAGCACGGTCGCGTCGCCCTGCCCGACGTCGCACATCACGAACCGCCAACCGGGCGGCGGCCATCCTGTGATCACCCTGGTCAGGGGCGGCGGCTGCACCACGGCCAGCAGGAACACCACCAGGCAGGCTCCCACCAGCCACGGGCGGCCCACCAACCGCCGCCCGACGAACACCGCCACCACCGTGACGAGGGCCAGCAGTGCCGCGCCGGTCCAGTTGCCCGGCCAGTCCACCCCCGCCCCCGGCAGGGACGCCCCCGTACGCGCGATGTCCGCGATCCACCCGGCGGGCCAACTCGCGCACCAGGCGATGCACTCGGCCACGGGCATCGCGATCGGCGCCGCCGCCAGCGTGGCGAACCCCAGCACCGTCGCCGGCGCCACGGCGAACTCCGCCAGCAGATTGCACGGCACCGCCACCAGGCTCACCTTCGCCGACAGCACCACCACGACCGGCGCGCACACCGCCTGCGCGGCCCCCGCCGCCGCCAGCGCCTCGGCCGGGCGGGGCGGCACCCGGCGCCGCTGGAGCGCCGCGCTCCATCGCGGGGCGAGCAGGAGCAGCGCCCCGGTCGCCAGGACGGACAGCAGGAAGCCGTAGCTCCGGGCGAGCCACGGGTCGTACAGCACCAGCAGCAGCACGGCCGTCGCCAGCGCGGGCACGAGCGATCTGCGCCGTCCCGTCACGATGGCCAGCAGCGCGATCGACCCGCAGGCCGCCGCCCGCACCACGCTCGGCTCCGGCCGGCACACGATCACGAAGCCGAGCGTCAGCCCACCACCGACCAGCGCGGTCGCCCGCAGCGGGATACCCAGCCGGGGCGCGAGCCCTCGCCGCTCCGCCCGCTGGGCGAGCCCCGGCGGGCCGATGAACAGGGCCAGCAGGATCGTGAAGTTCGCGCCGCTGACCGCCAAGAGATGAGTGAGGTCGGTCGCCTTGAACGCCTCGTCCAACTCGGCCGGGACCCGCGAGGTGTCCCCCACGACGAACCCCGGCAACAACGCCCGCGCATCCCCGTCCAGCCCGTCCGTCGCCTCACGCAGCCCCTCCCGCAACCGCCCCGCGAACCGCTGCGCCGCACTCGCCTCCTCCACCACCTCCGGGGGCCTACCCCCTCGCACCCGCAGCACCGCCGCGACCCGATCTCCCCCGGCCAACGCCGCTACGGCCTGCGCCGCCACCCGCACCCGCGTCGACGGCAGCAGCGTGAGCCACGGCGAGCGGCCCCTTTCACCCGCCGACGACCGCCGTTCCATGTCGACGATCACCAGCACCGGCGTCCGGGTGTCCACGACCGCCCCGTCCGGCCCCTTCACCCTCCGAACCTCGGCCTGGAGGAGCACGGCCGTCGGGGTGGCGTGGTTGCCGTTGATCCGCGGGCGGGTGAGCCGGGGGTCGGACGTCAGCTCGACCTCGGCGGTGACCGACGCGTACCGCTCGGCCAGCCGTGGAACCGGGCCACGCCGCAGATCCGCCCCGTGCAGCCCGGCGGAGACAGCCGAGGCGGCGACACACAGCAGCACGGCGGCCACGGACACCTTCGCTCCTGCGGAGCAGGACGACAGACGGGCCGAGACCCGGTTCAGCTGCGGCTCGGGGCCCTCCAGCGGCTCGGGGCCGCCCCTCGGCCGGCGGCCCACCAGCGGCTCCGGACCACCCCCCGGTCGGCGGCCCACCAGCGACTCCGGACCACCCCCCGGCTCCGGGCGCACCTGGGGCTCCGGCGTCACTCGGGGGTCCGGCCTTGTGCGAGGCTGCCGCCCGGCCCGCGACGCCTGGCCCCGCCCTCGGTGGGCCACGAGCAGCCCGACCCCCGCGACCAGGCTGACCGCGACCACGCCGACGACCCAGCCGGTCGAGGCGTGCACCATCAGCGCCGCTGTCCCCCACGCCGCCAGCGCCGGTGGCACGAGACGCAGGTCCGTCGGGCCCTCCTGTCTGGGATGGGCGACGCCGAGCCGGTGCTCGGAGGCCGCGTGCACGGTCGGACGGCGCGGACCCGCCCGACCCACCCCGCTACTCGCCTCGCCAGGCGCCCCGACCCGTACCTCGGCGGACACCGGCACCCCTGTCTCCGGCGCGCTCATGGCCGTACGAGGTTCCGTAGGTCGGCGAAGCGGCGGTCGCCGATGCCGTTCACCTCGCGCAGTTCGTCGACGGAGCGGAAGCCGCCGTGTTCGGTGCGGTAGGCGATGATGTGCTGCGCGAGGACGGGACCCACGCCGGGCAGCGTGTCGAGCTGCTCAGCGGTGGCGGTGTTGAGCGAGACGGGCGTCGCGGGACCCGTTCCCGCCGCCGTTCCCCCGGCCCCGGATCCAGCCCCTGAGGCGGCCACGCCTGCACCGCCCGCCCCCGAGCCGGCACCCGCTCCCGTCGCCGCTGCCGGACCTCCGACCAGGACCTGCTCTCCGTCGACGAGTAGGCGGGCGCGGTTGAGCCCGTCGGTGTTCGCGCCCGGCCGCACTCCGCCCGCGGCCCGTAGCGCGTCGGCCACACGGGAGCCGGCGGGCAGCCGTTGGATGCCGGGGCGGCGTACCTTCCCGCTGACGTCCACGACGATCGAGGGCCCGGCCGTGGGCGCACCGGCCCCGGTAGGAACCCCCGCTCCGGCTGCCGGGCCACCGGCGGCCTCGCCGAACGACGCCGCCGGGGCCGACGCAGCCGACGGGGCTCCCGCCCGCACCACCTCGGGTGCGCTGACCGGCTGGGTCCGGCCGGCCCAGAAGTGCTGCCCCGCGAACAGCGCGGCGACGACCAGCACGACGCTCAGCGCGACCACGCTCTTGCGCTCGATGCCGCACCGCGCCTGCAACCACAACGGCAACCGCTCCCGAACAGCCGGCCGGACCCGATCCCGCCAGCCGTCCCTCACACCTCCGCCGAGGTCATCACCACCACCATCGCCGCCCGGTTCCCCGCCACCATCGCCGCCAGGGCCCACGCCACCGTCCCGGCCGACGCCACCACCGCTGTCGAAGCCGTCACCGCCGCGAAGGTCCCCATCACGGCCAAGGTCACCATCATTCCCGGCGTCCCCGGCCCCCACAGCCGCCGTCCCACCCCTCCGCCCACCCGGCGGCCCATGCCCCAACTCCCGTGGCTCAGCGGCGCTCTCCGGGAACAGCGCCTCCGCGCGCAGCCTCAGCGTCTCCGCCGTGGCCCGGTGGCGGCCGGCACGGCCCCTCGCCCGCCGGGCGCGGTTACGGGCGCGGCCGTCGGAGGACGGACCCCGCCCCGGCCCACTGGTGACTGTCGCTGTACGTGAACGTGATCGAAGTGCCATGCGACGAGGATGAGCCAAGCCCGCACATCCACGATGATCTTGCTCAATTCCCGTGGATTACTACCCAGTTGTGGATAACTCCGTCACCCACACGAGCGACAAGCCACACCGACAACGGCAACCCACCACCCGCCACCCATCAGCCGCCGCCCATCAGCCGCCACCCATCACCGAGGAGAAACAACCGCCGCCAGCAACCCCGGCCCCGTGTGCGCCCCGATGACCGCTCCGACCTCGCTCACATGCAGATCGACGAGCCCCGGGACCCGCTCCCGGAGCCGCTCCGCGAGCGCCGACGCCCGCTCGGGCGCGGCGAGATGGTGGACAGCGATGTCGACCGGCGCGCCACCGGCCCGCTCGGCGACGATCTCCTCCAGGCGGGCGATCGCCCTGGAGGCCGTGCGCACCTTCTCCAGCGGCTCGATGCGACCGCCGTTCAGCTGCAGCAGCGGCTTCACCGCGAGCGCCGAGCCGAACAGGGCCTGTGCCGCGCCGATCCGGCCGCCCCGGCGCAGATAGTCGAGGGTGTCGACGTAGAAGAACGCCGACGTACCCGCCGCCCGCTTCTCGGCGGCCGTCACGGCCTCATCGACCGTGCCGCCCGCCTCCGCGACCTCGGCGGCGGCCAGCGCGCAGAACCCGAGGGCCATCGCGACCATCCCGGTGTCCACGACGCGCACCGGCACGGGTGCCTCGCGCGCCGCGAGCACGGCGGCGTCGTACGTGCCCGAGAACTCGGCGGACAGATGGAGCGAGACGATGCCCGTGGCGCCCGTCTCGGCCACCTTGCGGTAGGTCTCCGCGAACAGCTCGGGGCTGGGGCGGGAGGTGGTGACGGGACGTCGCTTCTGCAGTGCCTGGGCCAGGGAGCGGGCCGAGATCTCGGTGCCCTCCTCGAGCGCCTGGTCGCCGAGGACCACGGTCAACGGCACCGCGATGATGTCGTGACGCTCCATCGTCTGCGGCGGCAGATAGGCCGTGGAATCGGTGACGATCGCGACATGGCGGGACATGAGCTGGAGGTTACCCGCCAAGTCCCGCCGACGGCAGCCCGGCCCCACCGACCGCCTCGCCACCGCGTCGGGCCGCGCCGCACCTCATCAAGTCGTGCTCTCCGGGCGCGGCTTCTTCTGCCACGGATATGTGGGGCGCGGCCCCGGAGGGGTGATCGCCGGCCGGGGCGGCTCCTCGGTGGTGCGGGCCTCGGGCTCCTGCCACTTCTGTCCGCCGGAGGCGGTCGGCTCGGGCTTCGGCGCCTCGGGCCAGACGTGCGCGGGCTCGGTCGGCTCGGTCGTCCAGTGCCGCAGCGCGCCCGCCTCGACGTCGATCTGGGCGCTGAGCGTCTCCAGGTCGTCCTCGGCGAACTTGCGGGCCCGGTCGTGCGCAGCCCAGCGCAGGGCGTCGGCCGACTTGATGACCTTCTCCGTGCGGGTGCGCAGATCGGGAAGCCGCTGGACCAGCTTCGCGCGGTCCGGCTCGGGCTCCAACCGCCTCAGCTCGTCGTCCAGCTCACGGCCGTGCCTGCTGAGCTGCTGGAACAGGGCGAGGGACTCCTTCAGGGACTCGTCCTCGCCTGCGCCCGCCTGGAGCGCCTCCTGGGTGGCCCGCATCGAGGTGCGCAACCTCAGCCGCAGGTCCGCGAGTTGGCCGACGGGGCCGGGCTGGGCGAGGCTCCTGGCGCGCAGGGTGGTGTCCTCGACCGTCCGCTTGGCCTGGGTGATCGTGCGGTCCACGCCGCGCTTGGCCGCGCCGACCGCCTTCACCGTGGCGTACGCGCCCAGCACCACGCACAGCACGAAGAGCAGGGCGACGATTGCGATCACGGCTTCCACGGCGCGCTCCTCCTTCGACCGGCACGCCACATACTGCGGCGCTCTTCCACGGTAAACGCAACGGGCAGGTCCACAGTTCCAGCAGAACCCCGAACCTGCCCGTAGGGGATCACCCCGAGCGCCCGCACGACCACCCTCGGCCGACCATCCTCGGCCGCACGACACCGGGGCATCGGGGCGCCGGGGCCCTGCACAGGCCCGGCGCCCTACCAGCCGCCAGCCCTAGACGACGATGTTCACCAGCTTCGGCGCGCGCACGATCACCTTGCGGATCGGTGCCCCGGCCAGCGCCGCGACCACCTTCTCGTCGGCCAGGGCCACCTTCTCCAGCTCCTCCTCGGAGATGGCCGGCGGGACCTCCAGGCGGGCCTTGACCTTGCCCTTGATCTGGACGACGCAGGTGACGGCCTCGTCCACGACGTACGCCGGGTCGGCGACCGGGAAGTCCTGGTGGACGACGCTGTC